>NZ_LT839645.1 GCF_900176885.1 Oceanobacillus senegalensis
CTTCCCATCACTTCTAAGTGAGTAAGATCCCTCAGGGACTATGAGGTAGATAGGTTCGAGGTGGAAGCGTGGTGACACGTGGAGCTGACGAATACTAATCGATCGAGGACTTAACTAACTTCTTAAAAGATGTCAATGATTCACTCTTATTTAGTTTTTGAGGTATAAAGTTAAAAAACTCTTGACTTTAACTCTATAAATAATTATAATAATGATTGTCGCTGATTTTGTAAATTAGTTAAATCTTGTCTGGTAGTAATGGCGGAGAGGTCACACCTGTTCCCATGCCGAACACAGTAGTTAAGCTCTCCAGCGCCGATGGTAGTTGGGGTTAACCTCTGCGAGAGTAGGACGCCGCCAGGCAATATTATTCACATTTTATTAGATTATTCCACAGTAGCTCAGTGGTAGAGCAATCGGCTGTTAACCGATCGGTCGTAGGTTCGAATCCTACCTGTGGAGCCAATGGAGAGCTGTCCGAGCTGGCCGAAGGAGCACGATTGGAAATCGTGTATACCGCTACCGCGGTATCGAGGGTTCGAATCCCTCGCTCTCCGCCATTATAGGCCCGTTGGTCAAGTGGTTAAGACACCGCCCTTTCACGGCGGTAACACGGGTTCGAATCCCGTACGGGTCATCACTAACGTTGGAGGATTAGCTCAGCTGGGAGAGCACCTGCCTTACAAGCAGGGGGTCACAGGTTCAAGTCCTGTATCCTCCACCATATATCTCACATCGCGGGGTGGAGCAAGCCGCTCACATCGTCGATTATGCTACTAGGTGCAGGCTTGCGAGGAGTGCAACTTCACCGAATAACCTTGCAACACGACGAGCAATCCCCATAGTTAATTGCAATAAA
>NZ_LT839646.1 GCF_900176885.1 Oceanobacillus senegalensis
AGCGAGGGCAGAGCCGATAAAGCGAGGGGAAAGCCGATAAAGTGAGAGGAGAGCCGATAAAGTGATAGGAGAGCCGATAAAGTGAGAGGAGAGCCGATAAAGCGAAAGGAGAGCCGATAAACCAGAAGGAACGCCGATAAATGATCCCCTAATAAGGCTACCGTTTTCTTACTACAAAAATAGTATTCTTTTGGAAGAAGTATTTCGTGCACCACTCTTAATCTAGATCAACATCATCCCACTCGCCACACCATTCACTCTTTCTTAATTATCAAAACATATTTACTATTTAAATTAAATGTAGTAGCCTAGTACTAGATAAATGGAAATTTTTTCTAGGAGGGGTTTTTTGAGGAATTGGAAAAAGATTGGGACGTTATCATTGGCTACGATATTGTCCTCGGGGATGTTGGTAACTGGTGTGAGTGCGGAAACTTCATGGAAGGAGTTACATGAAAGGAAAGCACCTGTGAAGGCTTTGCAGGAGGAAGAAGCAGGTCCTAAGATTCAGATTCAGGGAGTAGATTCTACGATTCTTAAAAGTGATTTGGTTGAGAGAGTAGAAGAATTGTTTCCAGATGGGTTGGGTTATTCCTTAAAAGATAGTGATTTTCATATGAACCGAGTGCTTCATCCTGGAGATGATACGACTCGCTATGAATTAATGTTCTCAAAGGAGATAGATGGAGAGCATGTTTATGGTGATTTCGGCTTTGTTGGGGAGGATTTACAGCTTGAACGATTCCATCATCAACCTGCAAACGTGGATGGAGCAACGTTTCCGCCGGAAGTAACGAAGGATGAAGCAGAACAGATTGCATTGGATTTTCTAAAAGACTTTTCTGGTGATGAAACCTATCAGCTGAATGAAGACTTTTTCAGCTATGTAGGCAATCAGACACTACTAGAGCCGATTCGTTATTCCTTTGATTTTATCCGTACGAATAAGGATGTACCGGTTTCTGGACAAAATGTACATGTTACCGTTTTAGGGAATGGACAAGTTGTTGATTATTATCATCGTTCACCAAAAAGTAAGTCATTTACATATGATGATATAACCAATATTCAAGAAGAAAAGGAAGTTCTGGAAAAAGTAAAAAACAATCTTTCTGTCGGTTTACAATATCAAATCGATTATAATTACCGGACAGGGGATCGTGAAGTAAATCTCGTTTACAGTCCATCGAATGGAGGGCAAGGTGTCCATGCTGTATCTGGTGACTGGCAAACACCGGATGGATGGAAAGAGAAGCTACCAGAAGAAAAAGGGCTTCAATCTATTATAGATGAACCGTTAGAACCGAAGCATAAAGACATTAGCATGAAAGAAGTAAGAGCGTTTGCAGAGGAATTTCTAGCCGTGGATTCTGATGATGTTACATTGATGATTGAATCAATTAGTGAAATCGAAAATCCAAATGGCCAGCAGGTTTATAGTATTCATTATATGTACCAGCACCAACATGGTGGAATGGGAACGAATTTAGAGATTGATAAAGAAACAGGGGAAATCGTTCAATATCACGACATGAGAAGGGAACTACCAGGATTATCTGGTGAAAAAAATGAAAAAGATAACATCTCCAAAGACGAAGCGCTTGATAGGGCTGTTAACTATTTAAAACAGCTTACCCCTTCCCACATAGACAACTATGCAATGCCAAGAAATGGGACCTTTTTTGAAGAGGAGCGAGGTGTTTATCATTTTACATTCCCAAGAGTTGTGAATGATATTCCTGTTATAGGTGACCAGATTTCTGTTGGTGTTGCAGCGGATGGTTCCCTTCAGTTTCTAAATGTAAATGCGCAGGATGTGAAAGAATGGCCATCTGTAGAAGAGGTGGTTTCTAAAGAAGATGCGCTTCAATCATTTAAAAAGGCATTAAGTGTGGACCTTCATTATGTACAGGCTGATTCGGAAAAAGAGAACCATTACTCCCTTGTTTATCAACCGGTATTTAATGAGAATGAATTTAGTTTTTTGGATGCAAGTACAGGGGAATGGATAACTATGCAAGATGAAGCAAATGATGTTCCAACTGTTTCTCATCCAACAGCAGAGAAAGAACTGAATTTCCTTCTGTATGCGGGAATTTTAGATGTCAAGGATGTCGACGCATTTGATGCAGATGCAAAAATTTCCCAAGGGGATGCATTAAAAGTCATTGCAAAATCCATCCGTCCTTTCTATGATGGACATTATCCAGGAATGGAAGAACAAAGACAATCGTTTGAAAATATCGATGTCAATCATCCTTACTATCCATTCATTGAACAGGCGGTATCCATGGGAATTCTCGATACAGAAAGTAAAAACTTCGATATAGACAAAAAGCTTACCAAAGAAGAATTGGCTGTTTGGTATATTCGTGGAATTGGATTGGAGCAAGCTGCGGAACTTAGCGGCATTTACCAACTAGATGTTGAAGATGAAGATAAGGTAAGTGAAGAAAATATTGGCTACGTCGCATTAGCAAACGCACTTGGCCTGCTCACAGCAGAGGATAATCATTTTAACCCAGATCAACACATCACCTATGCCCAACTAGCTGTATCCATATTTAAATTTGCGGAGGCAAGTAGAGAGACTGGCGCCATCCCTTACTAGAGAAAAATAGTAGATAGATTTGTGATTATGGAGTATTACAAAAAAGGAGAGTAGATGTTGTTCTACTCTTCTTTTTATCTTGGGTGCAGTGGGGAGCGGTTTTTATATGGGTTACTAAAAGATGGGGATTGCTGATAAATGGGAAGGAAAGCTGATAGACCGGAGTGACCGCCGATAAATGGGAAGGAAAGCTGATAAACCGGAGTGACCACCGATAAATGGGAAGGAAAGCTGATAAACCGGAGAGACCGCCGATAAATGGGAAGGAAAGCTGATAAAGCAGAG
>NZ_LT839647.1 GCF_900176885.1 Oceanobacillus senegalensis
AGTCAAGTCCATAATTCTGTGTAAATTCAAGTTACAATGTTAACCGGTTATGGGCAGACATATGAGGCAAAATCTCAAAGCTAAAATCCAGCTAAACATTATGACACCATTTGACATGAGAGGCGAGTGTGATAGCCTGCCCTGGCAGGGCCAGTTCTATTTGAGCTGGCTTCCTGGCTAAGGAATCATACTCGCCGGAGGCTCATGTCAAATTCTCTATTTAGGGGGATTTCTAACATTTAGCACCTTTAGTGGAGCTTTGTGATTTTGCAGAACATTAATTAACTCTGTAGATATATTTTCTTCCGCCTGGATCTATGTTTTTATCATATTCCATCAGTACGGCACCAATTAACCTGTATGCAGATTTTTTATTGGGAAAAATTCGAATAACGGCTTCTCTTCTTCTTACTTCAGAGTTTATACGTTCTAGTACATTGGTCGTTCGAATGTGCCTATATGTCTCCTCTGGCTCGGCATAGAATTGGACTGCGTCCTCATAGCCATTTTCCAAAGTTTCAACCACTTTTTCGAACTTCTTTTCGCCCCCATATTTCTCAATAAATTCATCTTTTAAAGCTCTAGATATCTTACTGTTGGAGGCTTTAAAAACCTCTTTAAGATGCGTACGTGCTTCTTTGGTATTCTTCTTAGGCATAGATTGAAGAATATTTCTTAAAAAGTGTACGGTGCAGCGTTGCCAACTTGTCCCAAGAAATTTTTCCGAAATGGCCACTTTTAACCCTTGATGTGCGTCTGAAATAACTAGTTTAGGAGACTGTAATCCTCTGGCAGTTAGGGTATCAAAGAATTCACTCCAGTTTGTTTTTGACTCCGCATCAGAAACTTGAAAACCTATGATTTCACGTTTGTCTTTTGCATTAACTCCTAACGCAATATAAACAGCTTTAGATACTACTCTATGATACTCCCGAACCTTGATATACATGGCATCCACAAAGATATAGCGATAATACTGGGTGTTCAATGGTCTTTCAGCCCATTCTTTTACAATAGGATCTAACTTCTTTGTTAGATCGGACACCATGGATTTAGATATTTTTTCTCCACAAAGCTGTTCTACAACCTTCGTTACCTTACGTGTAGATACCCCGTTAACCACCATTTCTAGCATAGAAAGTAAAAAGGCCTGGTCACAACGTTTATATTTTTCAAAAACCTTCGTGGAAAACTCTCCGCTGCGGGTACGTGGGACTTTTAATTTTACTTTCCCAACATTAAGAATCATATTTCGTTCATAGTAACCATTCCTGTAATCATGACGATATGGATTCCGATCATGAGAAGAATCATTCATATACTGATCTCTTTCCATTTCCATGTATTCATTTAGAATAAGCACAACTGAAGATTTAACTACGTCATTGAGACTGGATTGCATCACTTCACCTTTAATTTTTTCTACATCTAGTGTAAAATTAAGCTGGGTCATCATCAATTCCTCCTAAGTTACGGTATTTTTGTGGTTGAAAATCATTGTAACCAAATTGAGGGTTGATGAGACCCTTTTTCTATTTACACAATTATACTGACTTAATCTTGGAGCGTATTTTTTATTCGGACAGTGGAGCAGAAGCGGTTGAAATTGCTCTAAAAATGGCCTTCCACTACTGGAAGAACAAAGGCTACGAAGGGAAAAACAAGTTTGTGACATTAACAAATGGCTATCATGGGGACACAATCGGAGCGGTTAGTGTAGGCGCAGTGGAAATCTATCATAAAGTCTACCAACCTCTCCTTTTTGATAGTTTCAAGGTTCCCTATCCCAATGTCTATCACCATCCGAGCAGAGATTCGAAAATTTGCCGAGACGAATGCTTAGACATGCTGGAAGATGTTCTTGCCAAACATCATGAAGATATTTGTGCCGTGACAGCGGAATCCATGATGCAGGGTGCTGGTGGGATGAACCTAATGCCAGAAGGATATTTATCAGGCGTCGAAAGGTTATGCAAAAAGTACAATGTCTTCCTCATTCTCGATGAAGTTGCTACTGGATTTGGTCGGACGGGGAAAATGTTTGCCTGTGAGCATGAAGGAGTGACACCGGATATTTTAACGGCAGCAAAAGGAATTACGGGAGGCTACCTACCTATCGCAGCTACTCTAGCAACCGAGGAAATTTACCAGGCATTCTATGATGACTATGTCAACCTGAAAACATTATTTCACGGTCATTCTTATACAGGGAATCAGTTGGGATGCGCAGTTGCCCTTGCAAATCTGGAACTATTTGAAAAGGAACATATCATTGAACATGTCCAACAAAAATCAGAAATCATGAAAGAGGAATTAGAAGGATTACTAGAATTAAATCACGTTGGAGACGTAAGACAATTAGGGTTTATGGCCGGGGTGGAACTTGTGAAGGATAAGGAAACACGAGAAAATTTCCCATTTGAAGAGCGTATGGCTTATCGCGTCACATTAAAGATGCGCGAACTTGGAATGCTGTCCCGTCCGGTTGGAGAAACGCTTGTATTCATGCCACCATTGTCAAGCACAGAAGCAGACATCCGCTCGATGGTCTCCATTATCAAAGTAGCCATTCAAAACGTAACGGAGGGGAACCAAGCTTATGCAGGCACAGCAAAGTAACTACAAATTAAAGGACAAGCTTCGAAAAAAAGGTGGCTTTTTTATCACCGGAACGGACACTGGTATTGGGAAAACGTTTGTCACAGCTGGAATCTCCGCCGCACTAAAGAAGCAAGGAGTGGATGTTGGCGTATTTAAGCCGATGTTAAGCGGAGAAGATCGAAATAACCCAGGAAGTGACGCCTGGATTTTGAAAACATTAGCAGAGGACGGGAATCCGTTAGAGCAAATTACTCCTTTCCAATTCGAGGAGCCCCTCTCCCCTTACCAAGCAGCCAAAGAGGAAGGGAGATTGGTGACATGGAATACTCTCCTTTCTGCATGGGACAATATTCGTTTCACACACGAGTTTTTCCTTGTAGAAGGTGCTGGCGGGCTTGCCGTCCCATTGGGTGAAAATTACCTTGTCGCTGATGTCGCAAAAGCAATCGGATTTCCATTAGTCATTGTGGCACGACCAAACCTTGGCACCATCAATCACACATTATTAACCATATCCTATGCCCAAAAAATGGGATTAGAAATCGAAGGTCTCATCATTAATGGGACCAAGGAAAAATCAGAAGATCCAAGTATACAAACCAATGCGGAAACCATCAGCGAATTTACGGATGTCCCTATACTTGGGGAGATTCCATGGGTTCAAGATCCCGATAACGAAACCATCTGCCAAGTAATCCAGAATCATGTGACATTCCAATCTTGGCAGAATCCACCCCATCTATAAAGGGAAACGGAAAACTATATAGTAGAAGGAGGGAATGACGTTGAAGTCCAAACCAAGATACCGAACGGTTGATTTAACAAGAATAAGTATTTTTGTGGCCCTAACCGCAATCGGGGCAAACATTACGGCGTTCGCCCCATTCCTGCAAGTCGGCGGTGTGCCAATTACGTTACAAACCTTTTTCGCGATTCTGGCAGGAGCGATTCTTGGTAGCCGACTCGGAGCTATTGCGATGACGGTCTATTTGTTTTTAGGACTAGCTGGCTTACCTATTTTCGCTGGATTCAAAGGGGGACTTGGTACGGTCATGAGCCCTACGTTCGGATTCATCCTTTCTTTCATCTTCGTAGCCTATGCAACAGGAAAATGGATGGAATGGCGAAAGCGTACAAATCTTATCACATTTATAACAGCATCCTTTATTGGGCTCCTGTTCAACTATGTTCTTGGCACAGGACATATGTATCTTGCCTTAAACTTTTTACTTGGAAACCCAGAAGGCATCAGCTATGTACATACCTGGGTCATCATGGCCGCATACTTACCAGTAGACGCACTGACCATCCTAGCAGCCGGCCTCATAGCACCAAAAATCCACCTCGCCTTAAACGGAAAAACAGAAGACCAATCCATTGCTGCGTAACAATGGAGAACTAGTGACGGTTCTATTGCAACAAATTTATTGTTTCAATAGAACCGTCTCTCTTGATTCGAAAAGAAACCGTCCCTTTGCTACACTTACATCAGCTTTGATTCACTATATCCTTCCCTCATTTCTTTCCTCGTCATCGTTCAACAATTGAGATGAATATTACCTGGGAAATTGTCGTTATTTATATAGAAATGGAATATTTTCTTCAAATTTTCAAATGTACTTAGGACTATATTTGAAAGAAGTCTCCACGCGCAAAAAGGGCGCTCCCCTAAAAATTTCGTCCAAAAACCCTCCTAGATCCACTTCAAAGGAATCATCAATCTTCCCTTTTCCTTCTTTCCCCCAGCTCATCGTATAAACTTCTCTTTTTATGGCAAACTAACTGCAAATCTATCGCATCTTACTTTACATAGAAAGGGGAGTTTTATGAAACACGTAACTTCTGTTTTTTGGATAACACTTGCTATCATGTTATCCATATCCATTATCGGTGTTTTCGCTCCAGTAGGTTTTGAAAATATCTCTGGCGCCATAATGAATTATATTTCGGTTCATTTTGGTTGGTATTATTTAATTATCGTCACCCTATTTCTCGTGTTCTGCTTGTACTTAATCTTTAGTCCGTTTGGTAAAATACGTCTTGGTAAACCGGATGAAAAGCCGGAATTTACCTATCCGTCTTGGATTGCCATGCTTTTTAGTGCTGGTGTGGGGATTGGTCTGGTTTTCTATGGGGTTGCTTCGCCTATTTCCCATTATCTAAAAACACCACCAATTGCAGATCCAGGCACGAAAGCAGCATTAGAAGATTCCTTACGCGTGACATTCTTTCATTACGGAGTTCATGCATGGTCCATCTACGGTATCATCGCTCTTATTTTGGCCTATTTCACCTTTCGACATGGGAAACGAAATTTAGTTAGTGCCACTCTTGAACCTTTATTTGGGGAACATATGAAAGGTCCCTGGGGAAAAACAGTTGATATTTTAGCTGTCTCTGCAACCATTGTTGGTGTTGCGACAACACTAGGATTTGGTGCAGCGCAAGTTAATGGAGGTTTTACGTATTTACTTGGACTTGAAAAATCGTTTTGGCTTCAGCTTGTGATTATAATCGTTGTGACCGTCTTGTTTATGATTTCTTCCTATACCGGGCTTAGCAAAGGAATCAAGTATCTTAGTAATGTGAATATGTATCTCGCTACATTTTTATTTGCAATCACTTTGATTCTCGGTCCAACACAATATATTTTAAATTCCTTTACGCATACAATCGGAACCTATATCCAAAGTATCCCAACAGAGAGTTTACGAATTGCTCCTAATGATCCCGAGCAACATCAGTGGGTACTAGACTGGACTGTATTCTTTTGGGCGTGGTGGATAGCCTGGGCGCCGTTTGTTGGAATTTTCATTGCTCGCGTATCCAGAGGTCGTACCATTCGTGAATTTCTAATAGGTGTGCTGCTTGTCCCATCGATGGTAAGTTTCCTTTGGTTTGCAACCTTTGGTATAACAGGGATTGATGCACAAAATAGTGGAATAGACATTGCTGGTCTTCCAGATGAACAAGTATTGTTTGGGTTGTTTGATTCCTTTCCATTCAGTGTCATTCTATCCATTCTAGCTGTCATTTTAATCGGAACCTTCTTTGTTACATCGGCGGATTCAGCAACCTTTGTGTTAGGAATGCAAACAACAAATGGCTCTTTAACACCAGCAAAGTCCGTTCAGTTTGTTTGGGGCTTCTTTCAGTCAGCTATTGCTGCTATTCTCTTATATACAGGCGGATTACAGGCATTGCAAAACGCATTAATCATCGCTGCCCTGCCATTTTCAATCATTATGGTGATCATGTTGCTATCGTTCTACAAAGCACTTCGAAAAGATAGACGAAGAGGAGAAAACCAACAAAAAGCTTGATTGGTATGCTGGGGGGCGGTTCTTTTGCAACGGATTGGCTCTACAACAAAAGAATCCTCCCTACCGCTTTTCCCATCCATCCTGTAGTAAGCGTAGGGCGATTAAGCGCGGGGCGATTACTTCTTTTTATGTAGTGAGCGCGGGGCGATTAATCGTAGGGTGATTACTTCTTTTTATGTTGATGACATGTTCTAAAATCCCCCATTGCAGTGGGACGATAAACTGACCACACGTCCCGCGCGCGTTACGCCGCTATCAGTCATCTCTTTCTCGAGCTAATCGGGCTCTTTCTGCCGCAATACGAGCTTGTAAGACCTCTATTTCCCTTTGAACCTCTCCAATCTTAGCGCGGAGTAATTCTAGTGTACGTGATATTTGGGAATTGCTTATATCATCGTATTCAAACGCCATCTTATCCCGGATGTCAAGGAATTCATTTGCTAAAACGCCCTTCCATGTCTGAGCGGTAAGCTCTGGTTCTTCTACAAGCATACGGTTCTGAACAAATTCACCCTGCAAATTTCCTAATTGCCCCTCACATGCATTCAATCGTCTTAAATCTTCTCTTTTCTCTGCTAACCTAGCTAATAAACTCGCTAACAAGGACATTCTCCCTAATCTCCTTTTTTACCATTTACTTCTAGATTAGCAGATACAAAGAATTAGTAGTATAGGAAGAAGGACGGGTTTTTGAGTTAAAAGGGTATGACAGAGGAACGGTTCTTTTCCGTACGATAACACAAAACCTCCTACACCAATCGCTACCGCTATAAGCAATTGGCATAGGAGGTTTCATTATGGATATGAGCATATCGGACGGCTTTAGCCTGTCCAAGGTTCAATTAATATTTATAGGATTGTCCACCATCAATCGGAATGACTGCTGCGTTGATAAAGTTTGCTTGGTTAGACAGTAAGAATGCGACTAAGTATCCTACTTCTTCTGGTTTACCAAAACGTTTCATTGGGTTAGGTTCAACGAATTCTTTCCCAACTTCTTCCCAGTTATCTCCACCCATTTGTTTTAGGGATCCTTCCACCATTGGCGTCATGATTGCGCCTGGTGCAATGGCCTTCACACTTACTCCGTATTGGCCGTATTCTATCGCAGAGTTTCTGGTTAAACCAACTACACCATGTTTACTTGCGGCATAGCCAGACTGGTTACCAACACCACGGATACCACCAACAGAAGCAGTATTAACAATAGAGCCTGACCCTTGTTCTTTCATCACTTTTAGGACATATTGCATCCCATAGAATACACCATTTAAATTGATATTAACTACTTTATTGAATTCTTCTGCACCGAAATCCTCTGTCAGGTTTTGTTTCCCTTCGATTCCTGCATTATTGAAGAACCCATCAATTCGACCATATTTTTCAACCGTCTGGTCAACATAATTCTTCACTTCATCTTCATTCGCCACATTCGCTGTTAATAAAAGAACCTCTGCTTCTGGAGCGACTTCTGCGATTTTTGCCTTGGTTTCTTCCAGTCCTTTTTCATTCAAGTCAACCAAAGAAAGTTTTGCCCCTTCTTTCGCAACTTGTAAAGCAGCCGCTTGACCCAAACCAGAACCTCCACCAGTAATTAATACGACTTGATCATCAAAACGTTTCGTCATGTTGTATCATCCTTTCATGAATTGTACCTAACGTTGAGTTGGATAGGGAGAGCACTTCTAACGCAAATATATCCATCTAAAGAACTATCCTTTTTCATCATTCCACTCATTATCTCATTTAAAACAAACGTTTGTTTCAAAGAAAAATTCGTTCAAACAGTTCCAAATGCATCCATTTGCGCCGTCCCTACTTTACCCACTCCATTATTATTGTGCAGTATAACCGCCATCCACGACGATGGAGTTACCAGTCATAAAGGAGGAGTCGTCGCTAGCCATAAATAATACCGCTTTTGCGATTTCTTCTGGCTTCCCTAGACGCTTCATTGGCGTAGCGTTTGTTAGGAATTGTCGATCTGTTTCACCTAAAATTGGTGTTTCAATAAATCCTGGGCACACGGCATTGACACGAATTTGACGCTCTGCATATTCGAGGCCAAGGGAACGAGTTAAGTTAATCACTCCGGCTTTTGCTGCATTGTATGCTGCACTTCCTGGTGATCCAACCCAACCATACATGGAAGCTGTATTAACAATGACACCACGACCAGCTTTCAAGAATTCTTTAATCGCAGCTTGTGCCACTAAGAATACGCCGTCAAGGTCAACTTCGACCGTTTTTCTCCATTCCTGATAGGTCAATTCTTCTGTTGGTTTTACCGCACCAATACCAGCATTATTAAATAGAATATCTACTCTCCCAAAAGTAGATAAGGTTTTTTCAAAAATAGTTTTTACTTCTTCTTCACTCGTTACATCCGCTTTCACAAATAAAGCTTCTATACCTTGTGATGTTAATTCTGCTTCAAAAGCAGTACCTTTCTCTTCGTTCATATCTACTAAAACTAATTTTGCTCCTTCAGATGCAAACAAGTGAGCGGTTGCAGCACCAATCCCAGATACCCCACCTGTGATGACTGCTACTTTATCTTGTAATTTTCCCATTGTTGATGCCTCCTGTTATACTATTATAAAAGGCTTACATCATTATTTTACCGTTCTAATTCGGTTTAAGCCACCAACATTCATGTAGGAAAAATCTACTAAATAGACATTTTATACAAAATTGTCTATTAACAATACAAATAGAATATAATTGTTTATAATCGGGGGGATTTCAATGGTGGAACAGCTTACAACACCACGAAAAGAACGAACAAAAGAACATTTTCAGCTAGCACTCATTGATCTAATCAAGGAAAAAGGCTTCCATTCGATCACCGTCAAAGATATTGTCCAGCACTCCAAATACAACCGAAGCACCTTCTATGCCCATTACCATGACAAATTTGAGTTAGCAGAGGAATTGTTGGATACCATGATGAAAGGGATAGAGAAGGCTGTCGAAAAACCATACAAATGGAATAAAAATATTCATACAGTGAACCTAAGTGCAAAATCCTTTGCGTTTATATCCTATATATATGAGAATCGGAATTTTTTCGAATTGATAAACTATCAAGATAGCCTTCCCAACATGCATACAACATTTCCACAAACTATCTTGGATGTCTATCAGAAAAAATTCCAATTTCAAACCATTAATAACACACCTGTTGATATGGAGTATTTCACACGTTACATAGCATACGGCTTTTATGGTCTTTTAACCCACTGGATTAATACGGATTTTGCAGTCTCCCAAGAGGAATTTATTGAAGAAGTTATAAAATTATCACGAACCCATATTGAAACCGTCCGGTATGTTGGGGAGTAGGTATATTAAAATCAGATGACCATCGACGGAACACTTTATTACCCTACATTTCTGTGCGAACCCTCATGGAATACTATTGTATTGATCTTTTTAATACTATTACAAAAAAAGGGATAGGCCTCCCAAAAGACCTATCCCTTCTTTCGTATTTTTTCATTAAGACCAGTGCGGCGCTTCCCACAACGGCAGGTCTCTTCCAATTCCCATTTTCTTCGCGTTTTGGTAAACTCGATATGCTTCAGAAACATCATGAATCGACATCCCAATTGGGTTAAATAAGATTTTTTGTTCGGGATTTTCTCTTCCTACTTTCTTCCCTATCATAATGTCTCCTAAATTACTTACTGCTGATTCTGAAATAAAACCGTCTCGTACAGCTCTGTAACTTACATCAACACCATGACTTTTTACATGGTTGAAATCATCCACCACTACTTTATCGTAGTAAGCCACTTCTTCTGGATCGGTATCCCAGAAAGAAATTTCCGAATGAAAAGCACCTTTTTTTAACCATTCCCCTTTAACATATGGGAAGGTTGACATGGTTGCAGTAATAACAACATCTGAGTTATGAAAAGCTTCTTCTGCACTTGTACTACGAACTACCTTTACTCCTAACTCCTCCGTCATTTCTTTTGCAAATTTTTCGGTTTTATCTTGATCTAAATCGAATACTTTAATTTCTTCGATTTGTTTTCCAAATACACCTACAACAGCCATTAATTGTGTTCTACTTTGTACTCCTGCACCAATAATACCAACTCGACTTGAATCAGGATTAGCTAAATATTTTGCAGCAACTCCAGTAGATGCTCCCGTTCGCATGGCACTCACAATCGTCCCATCCATAATAGCTAAAGGAAATCCATTGTTCGGATCCGTTAAAATGATGATGGCTGATGCACGTGGCTGTCCTAGTTTTTTCGGATTCTGTGGCATACTAGGAATCCACTTCATACCTGCTACATCTAATTCTCCTCCGAGGTAAGATGGCATTGTCATGATTCTTCCTCTTGTTTCTTCCGTTTCAGGGCCACCCCAGCGAATAACCGGCTTAGGTGGTTGGACCACATCCTGCTTTCCATGTAGCTCAAAGGACTTTTGAATGGCTTGAAGCGTTCCATTCATGTCAAGGCCACCAGCCTTAATACAATCTTCTTGGGATAAGTATAAAAAACCTACCCTCATACTTTGAGAAGTTTCTTGTTTTTCTTCTACTTTATTCATCCTTAGCATCTCCTTCATATTAAACTATCAAAACCATCTAACTGGAATTCATTATTTATAGGTTAATTAATCATTTTCATATCTTTCGAGTTGTCTTCCTTTTTTCCTTTTTTTCCCCTTTTTCCCTTTATTCTGTTTTCAATCAATGTTCCGACAATTAAAGTGACTAATGTAATAGGAAGACCTAATAAAATAGGATCTAATGCCCAAACGAACACTACTCCTCCTTCATTTCCTGAGGCTGCTTGACTTCCAATAATAACACCTATTATTACCCCTGTTGCTCCAAGAAGCATCGCTAGAATTGTAGAGTAGTAAGCCTTTCGAGCAGCTTTCCAAAATACAAGAGCAAGCAGTACTGGAGCGAGAGAACCAGCCATAATCTTTCCACCCGTTAATAGTAACTCGAGAATATATGGTAAAGAGCGGCCAATTAATGTCCCAACAATTGCTACACCAACAACCGAAATCCGTGTAACCATTACAAGTTGTTTTTCGGATGCATTCGAATTAATAAATTGTTGATAGATATCATAAGAAATATTGGATGCGGTTGTTAGTACTGACGAGCTAAGTGTCGAAATACAGGAAGCGACAATGATGATTGCAAAAATAAGACTTCCAAATGTTCCAAATAATTCAGTCATACTAATAAATGCATCACTAGGACTTATATTTGGAAAAATAACGACAGCGACAATCCCTACCAGAAATGGAACCATATACCAAACTAAGGCAATAACCCCACCATAAATAAAGGATTTCTTCGCTACAGCCTCACTTTCCGCTGATAATCCTCGTTGTATTAGTGTTTGATAACCTATAAAGGTTAGCGCTCCTGCAATAAACCATGCGAAGGTTTGCGACCCACCAACACTAAATAAATCCACATGTGTGGCAGGTATACGATTGATAAATTCTGTCCACCCACCAATATAAGCAATCCCTAATGGTATCATGATTGTCGTTCCAATTAATATAATGACCGATTGGATGGTGTCTGTTATCATAACTGCCCACATACCGCCAAGCACGGTAAAGGTTAGGGTTACAACAAGGGTGATTAACAGTGCTAAATCTAGTGAAATATCAAATACAGATACAAAAACAACTGCCATACCAATCGATGCTCCAGCTGTAACGCCCATGTCCCGACACATAACTAGAACCGTTGCAACCGTTCTGTGTTTCCAGCCAAAAAAGCGACTAAATAACTCAGGAATTGTTGTTAGATTCGCTCGGCGTAACCTAGGAATAAACCAATACCCCATCCACACTAAGGCAACCATATAGCCCATAGCTGAGAAGTAGGCAGAAATTCCTACGCCGTAACCAGATCCTCCATACCCGAGTAAGGTGGCAGAATTTATTAATGTAGCGATAATTCCGCCTACCACTAACCAAAGGGGAACCGATCTCCCAGCTAAAATGAAGTCACCGGAATCCTTCTTTTTCATTTTCTTAGCAGCTAGAGGACCAACAACCATCATGAACCCGAAATACACGATAAAAAATGTTAGAGCCATCACTTCACCACCTATTTAGTATTCTATGGCATCAGCAAAACCACCCATAGATATGCATATAAAAAGCCAATTATTGTTATTAGAATAAATAAACTACTCATTTTTAAAACTGGAGATTCTACTTCATCCATTTCAGAGCCATCATATGTTTTTTTCAAATCACTCATTATTTGACCCTCCATATCGTCCAAATTTCAATACTTTCTACTACGCCTCTACACAACTTCTTATACGTTCTGTTTCTGACTCATTAACCGTACGATTCTCTGCATCGATCACAACACCATACTGATCCTTTGCCTGCTCTAGTGTAATATTACCTAGTATGACATCCTGTAAAACAGCCTCTGGATCTCTTTCATACGAGGAACCGTAACCACCACCTCCAGATGTCGATAGAATAATTGAACTTCCCTTAGGTGCTGTAATCGTGACCTTAGAAGATAATTCTTCACGCTCGCCTTCTGGTGTTACTAACGTACAAGCGGAGTTTTGACCACCGTCTCCATCAAAAAGTCCCCAAGGAGATAGCTTCTGACGATCCGACATTAACGTAACCGTGAAGTCATCACCTAATAGTTTGATATCACGCATTAATCCAAGACCACCCCGATGTTTTCCAGGGCCACCGCTACCATCAACTAAACCATATCGGTTAACGAGTAATGGGTAAGTTTGTTCAATCACTTCTACAGGTGTATTTAATGTATTCGTCATATTGGTATGAACCCCATCCATCCCATCTAAATCAATGAGTCCACCTTGTCCTCCGCCATATGTTTCTACATAGGAGAAATACTCATCTTCATCGGCATTAAATCCACCAATAGCAAATCCATTCATCGTCCCCGCACAAGCTGCCATGGATTCTTCAGGAAGAATTTGTGCAATCGCACCAAAAATGGTGTCCGTAATACGTTGAGACGTATTGACATTCGCATTGGATACCGCTGCAGGGAAATTAGGATTCACAATCGTTCCCTTCGGTGCAATAATTCTAATGCTGCGATAGGTTCCACTATTGGGAGGCACTTCTGAATCTAAAATCGATTTGAGTGCATAGTACACACATGCATTCGTTACGCCATGCGTAGAGTTAACTGGACCTTTCGCCTGCTTAGAAGAACCTGTAAAATCAACTTCAATTTCCTCATCCCTAATATGGACGTTTACTTTTACGTTGATTAAGTCATCCGTGATCCCGTCACCTTCAATGACGTCCTCAAACTGGTAACTTCCATTCGGAACGTTGCTAATAGCTGCTTTCATTCTACGATCGGAATAGTCCATAATTTCTTTCATACTAGCGAAAACATGGTCCACCGAATAACGATCAATAAGATCAATCATTCTTTTTTCCGCAACATTATTTGCTGCTAATTGCGCGTAAATATCACCGACAACTTCTCTACCTGTTCGAACATTTTTTTCAATTAATCGAAGCAGTTCATTATCAATGATTCCTTCTCTTACAATTCGAACGCCTGGAAGTCTTAATCCTTCTTGGAAAATTTCCGTTGCTTTAACAGACATACTTCCCGGGACTAAACCACCTACATCCACATGGTGAGCAATATTTGCAGCTAGGGCTACAAGCTCACCCTCATAAAAGATTGGACTGATCATAAAAATATCCGGAAGATGGGATCCACTGATGTAAGGATCATTGATTAAGATTGCATCTCCTTGTTTTAATTCGGATGTTGGGAAAATCTTCAATACTTCCTTCACAACCGACGGCATCAAACCTAAATGAAGTGGAACATGCTCTGCTTGTGCTACTAATTCGCCCTCTTTTGTATAAATGGCAGTGGAACAGTCCATTCTGTCTTTTATATTAGTAGATATCGCTGTTCGAATGAGGGTTATCCCCATCTCTTCTGCAATAGTGTGAAACGCATTTTTCATAACCTCAAGGGTTACCCCATCAATTTTTTGAATACTCATACTGAACTTCCTCCCTTGTTTGTTCGACAGCAAGATCAATGATTAAATTTCCTGTGTGATCTGTAGTAACTTGTTGATCTGGATGAATAATGATGGTTGAATCTAATTGTTCAATAACCGCAGGCCCTGTAATAGATACACTGCTATTCAAACTAGTACGCTCATAGATTGGAGTAGTAACAAATGAATCATTGAAATAAATATCACGTTCTCCGATTTTTTCAACCTTTCCATCTGTTAACTGCTCTTCTCGATCCGTGGACACTTCTTTTATTTTTCCACTTCCAATTAATCGGACATTAATTAATTCAAGTTCTTCTCCTTTACGGTTAAAACCATATACTCTTTCATGTATTTCATGGAACAGATTGGTCGCTTCTGCTAACGAATTTCCCGTTACTTTCAGATCATGAATAGGTACATTGATTTCATATGCTTGACGGATGTAACGCAGATCCAAACTAGCTTCTAGTTCCATATCACCCTCTGCAAATCCCTCATTTTCTAAATCTTGCTTCGCTTCAGCTGCAAGAGAGTCTACTATTTCATTCACTTTATTAAAATCTAGTGCCGACAGTTTAGTAGAATAGGTTTGAACGTAATCATGGCGTACATCTGCCATCAACATTCCCATTGCACAAGCAATCCCAGGACTTGGAGGAATAATTACTTCCTTCGATCCAAGCTCTTTAGCAATATCCACCGCATGGAGAGGTCCTGCTCCACCAAAAGCCATTAAAGAGAAGTTACGTGGATCATGCCCTTTCTCTATGGATATAACTCGAATTCCTCGAACCATGTTGGCATTAATCACTCGCAAAACACCTTCAGCCGCTTCTTCGACTGTGATTCCTAAAGGATCCGCAATTTTTTCTTTCATTGCTTTACGTGCAGATTCCACATCCATTTTCATTCTTCCACCTAAAATGGAATCTGGATTCAATCTTCCTAAGATCACATTCGCATCACTTACGGTTGGCTCTGTTCCGCCTTTCCCATAACAAACTGGACCAGGATCAGCACCAGCACTATGTGGACCTACTCTTAACGCCCCACCTGCATCAATCCAAGCTATACTTCCCCCACCAGAACCGATTGTATGCATCTCCACCATGGGCACTTTTATAGGACGACCATCAATTTCACTCATCGTTGTATATTGTGGTTCCTCGTTCTCAATTAGAGCAGTATCTAAACTTGTTCCTCCCATATCAATGGTAATGATATTTTTATAGGCTGTGTTTTTAGCAACGATACGCCCAGCTAATACACCACCTGCTGGTCCAGACAACATCGTACGTACAGGCATATTCATAGCTGTATCCGCACTGATAACCCCACCATTTGATTGCATAACATATAGATTACTAGGTATTTCCATTTCCTTGATACTGTCATCTAAATGCTCTAAATAATGCTTCATTTTTGGTAAGACATAAGCATTCGCAACAGACGTACTGGTGCGTTCATATTCCCTGAATTCCGGTAAAATTTCACAAGATAACGTGATAGAAATCTCTGGGACGAGCTCATTAAGAATCCGTTTCACTTCTTGTTCATGTGAAGCGTTTATATAGGAATTAATCAAGCATACCGCTAATGATTCAATCTGATTTTCTTTCAGTAACGCAGCAAGCTCCTTCAGCTCATCTCGACTAACCTCTTTTAAAACGCTTCCATTTGCGTCAATACGTTCATCCAATTCAAAACGTAAATTCCTAGGTACAAGAGGATTGGACTTGCGCGCACGAAAATCGTATAACTTCGGACGGGTTTGTCTTCCAATTTGCAAGACATCTTTGAACCCTTTGGTTGTTAACAATGCTGTATTTACCCCTTTTTCCTCCAGCAAAGCATTTGTCGCAACCGTTGTACCATGAATAAAAAAGGATAAATCTTTTGTATCAATGCCAACCTCTTTAATAATTTGCTCAACACCATTTAATACAGCTACAGAAGGCTTACTTGGTGTTGATGGAACTTTGGTAACATACGATTTCCCCGTCTTTTCTTCAATCAATGAAACATCTGTAAACGTTCCACCAGTATCTACTCCAATGCGGTACATAACAGTATAATCCCCTTTCAACTTACTGAATTTGTCTATTTTTATTAAACCATTCTAAAGCGCTTACAAATACGAAATAAAATATCAGACTCAAATATATAAACCCTAACATTCAAATTTCTTTCTTTTACAAATGGTTTAAATAATTTGATATTATTAATTTTAGCACATGAAAAGGAAAAATCAATCCTTTTTTTAATAAAAAGGTTTAATTTTTCCTATATTCACATTATAATGATTGTATACTAAGTTCAATTATTCTAAAAATATTGACCTCTTAGAAAGGATGGAAGGGATAGAATGAGTAATGAGAGCATCCTGAATCATTTAATTTCCATAAAGGACGATCTCCCTAAAAAACAACAAATTGTATGTAATTATATAATTGAAAACTATCAGGAGTTAAGCGTGCTATCGATTACCGAACTAGCTAAAAGAATTGGAGTAGGACAAACAACCGTGATGCGGTTTATGAAGAGTGCTGGGTATGATAGTTATAATGACTTCAAAAAACAATTTCACTATTTCACGATAAATTCCACCAAACCTACATGGTGGCATCTAGAAAAGTCGCTCACTCATGCAGGTGAGAAAGATGGAACCCTTAATCAAACATGGAATGAAGTTTTAACATTACTGGATCAAAGCATGAGTCAACAATTAATCGATACCTTCGATAAAGCCGTTGATTTAATCATCAATTCGTCTACGGTTAACCTTCTTGGATTAAGGACTTCTAAAGCGGCAACGTATTATTTTGAATATATGCTTTCAGAGTTCTATCCAAATGTACGGCAACTTAGCTATGATAGTGACTTTATTTATGATCGAATCTTACACCTTGATAAAGATAACGTATTGATTGTTATTGCTTTATCGCCGTACACAACATTAACGTTAGACATTGCCGAGTATTGTTACAAACAAGACATTCCGATTATTTTGATCACCGACCATCTTTCGTGTTCTATATCGAATTATGCAACGTATATTTTTCCAATCAAGTCTAGTGATGTTCAGTATTCCATCGTACCAGTTATCACACTGATTGAGGCCTTAGTAATCGAAATTGGCCAACGAACATCCAAACACTCGATTAAACGACTGAATAAATTAAACAAACTATTAACAGACAAAAATATAACTACTTAATGGGAAAGGTACAAATGTCTCATCCCGCTTTTTTTATGAAGTACTGCGTCTAATCGGAATATTCTAGGGGGCTTCATACATCATAAAAAAATAAAGACCTAATTCTCTTTATTTATAGAGAGATTAGGTCTTTTAAAAAATAATATCCGTAACATTACACCCAATACTTAAGAAATATTTGCTACTGGATTACTTAATAAGTTCGGACTATTAAAGAAATATGAACCAATAATGATAACAATTCGGTCTGTGACATATCACAACTGGTATCCAATAGATTAGATTCTTTATCACTGTCTAATAATTAATCTATAGATGAAAATACTTTGTCATCTTGTTTCATTTTTTTAACTTCAATTAATTTAATTTGATATCCATCTACTTTTTTATTATAGAATTCTTCGCTCACCTTCATTCATGTATACACGACTCCTTTATGGTAAATACTGTTGCAGGGGTGATTGCAATGTTGAACAATAACAAAGAAATCTTTGAAGAAAACCTTAGAGAAACGTTAGAAAAAGGTAGAGAAGGTAAATAATAATTACATCAAGTGCTTGAGCTTTAGATGAGTATTGAATAATCGATTCAAAACGATACCGTATAGATATGGAATGAGTTTTAACCATATTTTTAATGAAGAATAAACTAGGAAGTGATTTTAATGGAACAAGTTCGGATAGACTTTCCCGAAGAGAGCCAAAAGCTAGATGAACAGACATATGAAAAACTAAAAATCTGTTTCAATATTCTTGAAAACTCCTATCTCCACAGTGATTACACGTTAAAATTTGCCGAAGAAACGAAAGAGCAGATAATGAAAGATATTTTAAAATAGAATTGATTAAAACAGCCGTTTTCTAATTAGAGGAATGTGATTTTCATAAAAAGTTAGGCAAAGATATTTTGTAAACCTTGTTATTACAAAGTTTTCTTCCTATTTATCTTAAAATCAATAATTATGTATAACTTTTTATACATAAAAATGTAAACATGCTTATATATAAATATTTTCGGGACTTGTAACTAGAAGGAAAAATATAAATTCAAAAAGTAGCATTGCAGAGTTACTCATGCAATGCTACTTTTTTACTTGATATGTATCATAACTAGGCATGTCAAAATATATATTATAGTGCCTTGAACAATTAGGATTAAAATTTGAATGACAGTACTTACATTCTTTCTTATATAGGTACTCATCGATCGTTAACTCTCGATGGCAGGCCCCACACAATATAGCCTTTTTATGAAATTCCTCCTTTTTCCATTTCTGAGTTAAATGTTCACGGTTTTCATCATGGCACTTATAACAAGGAAAATACTTGTTACAACATTTAAATTTAATCAATACGATATCATTTTCTCCATGATAATGTTTACATCTTCCTTCATTTCTGATAGGATCGCTATAATTTTCCACAGTTAACCCTCCTTTTACTTTTTGTAGAAAAGTACTACAATGTATATCCTTACTAATGGGTATTTTATTTTAATCATTGCTGTGTTTTTAATATTTTAACAGTTTGCTCTGCTAAAGTTAAATAATATCAATAGTTTAACTTGATTCTTTTTTTTCATCATACTGCTACAGCCCTTTACATTTCCAGAAAAACATCGACAATTTCCTGGGAAATATTCACTATTATTTGTCGTAAAGTGATAGCGGGGGTGGTTCACAATGTACCAAAACATTAGCAACAATAGAATCGTACTCTACATCACCCTCTTCATCTCCATTAAATTTGATCTGTATGCCATGCGATCAGTTATAATATAATCAAACTAGGCTGACCTTCCATCAATAAAGGGAAGCACACCATTAAGCACACTCCCCTCCGAATCGTATAAAGTAATTACAAAATCCCTAAGCGAAACATAGTAGCTACTGCATGCGCTCGATTAGTTGCTTGAAGTTTATCTCGTGCCATTTTTACATACTGTTTTACCGTTACTTCGCTGATGGAGAGGGATTCGACAATTTCCTTTATTGAACAGCCGTTCGCAATATGCTCCATTAATTTTTGATTAGCCCGGGGGGATTCATCATGAATTCCCCCGCTCTCCCTCTAAATCTAAATCCACCTCTTCTAAAAACGTCGTCGTATACTCCCCTTTCCGAAACCATTCATTTTTCATAATCGCCTCTAGCAAAACTAGATTGGTTTTCATTCCATATACCTTCATTTTTCCTAGAACGTTCCACATTTTATCCATCGTAGCTTTTCTATTTTCTGCATGAACAATGATTTTTCCTATCATTGGATCGTAAAATGGAGTAAGTTGATTTCCTTCCACGATGCCAAAATCAAATCTTGCCTCATCACCTGGCAAGGTTAACCGCTTAACCTTGCCAGGCGATGGAAAATAGGTTTTCGGGTCCTCCGCATATAATCGGCATTCGATCGCATGACCCTCTCTCACGATCTCATCCTGTGATTTAGGCAGAGACTCTCTCGCCGCAATCCTTAATTGCCATTCCACCAAATCTTCCCCTGTCACTTCCTCTGTAACGGGATGCTCCACTTGTAATCGCGTATTCATCTCGAGGAAGTAAAAATTCCTATCTTCATCAAAAATAAATTCCATGGTACCCACATTCGTGTAATCCAAATGCTTTACACCCAATAGAGCCGTAGATAAGAGGGTTTCTCTTTGCGCTTCATTTAAAAATGGGGATGGACTTTCTTCTATCACCTTCTGATGCCGTCTTTGTACGGAACATTCCCTTTCATATAAGTGAACCGCATTTCCATGATGATCCGCAGCTACTTGAACCTCTATATGTCTAGGATTAGAAATCCACTTTTCTAAAAATACCGCTCCATCTCCAAAAAAGGTAACCGCTTGTTTTTTGGTTGATGGAAAAGCCTTCTGTAGTTCTTCCTCATTTTGAACCAGTTTCATACCAATTCCACCACCACCAGCACTAGCCTTTACCATAAGCGGATAACCGATTTCCCTAGCAATCGCTAAAGCGTCCTCTACCGTTTCCAGCCTTTCATTTGTTCCCGGAACCACGGGAATACCAGCTTCAGCCATTTGCTTTCTTGCTTCCAATTTACTTCCCATTAAGCGCATCACATCAGCACTTGGACCAATAAATGTTATCCCCTCTGCTTCACAGCGCCCGACAAACTCAGGATTTTCCGATAAAAATCCATACCCAGGATGAATCGCTTCCGCTCCTGTTTCTCTTGCAGCTTCTATCACCTTATCCATGTTAAGATAGCTTTTCTTTGCTTGACTTTCTCCAATATAAACAGCCTCCGTCGCCTCCTGTACAAACGGCGCCTCCCGATCGGCTTCCGAATAGACAGCAACCGTTTGAATTCCCAAACGCTCACATGTGCGAATGATTCTTCTAGCAATCTCTCCCCTATTTGCAATTAATATTTTAGTAAAGAGACCCAATCGCTCACTCCCCATCTAATTTTCTGCTTCTCTTTTTATCTGTGTTCCTTCACGTTTATCAGCTTTCCTTCACGGTTATCGGCTCTCCTTCTCGGTTATCGGCTCTCCTTCTCGGTTATCGGCTCTCCCCCAGGGTTATCGGCTCTCCTTCTCGGTTATCGGCTCTCCTTC
>NZ_LT839648.1:0-9534 GCF_900176885.1 Oceanobacillus senegalensis
AGCTGATAAAGCAGAGTGACCGCCGATAAATGGGAAGGAAAGCTGATAGACCGGAGTGACCGCCGATAAATGGGAAGGAAAGCTGATAAAGCAGAGTGACCACCGATAAATGGGAAGGAAAGCTGATAAAGCAGAATGACTGCCGATAAATGGCAAGGAAAGCTAATAACCCGGAATGACCGCCGATAAACAGGGAGGAAAGCTGATAAAATCGCTCTATCCCGCTGTACAACCTGGCAACATTTTGGTAAGATTTCTTTATAATGATAGTTAAAATAAAGGGGAAATGGACGATGAAATTAAGAAACAAATGGTTCCTGTTTTTAAGCGTAGTTATGTCCGTACTTCTTTTAGCGGCATGCTCTGGCGATGGTGAGGAACAATCTGCACCAGCAGAGGATGATGCAGCACAAACAGAAGAAGGCCAAGAAGCGGAAACGGAAGAAGAGGATAGCCAAGAACCGGCTAATTCTTTATCAAGTGATGATGACCTTCAGACCCAATTAGAGGCGGAAGAAGGAATTGAAAGTGCCATGGTTCAAGTGGTTGATGGAGAGCAAAATGCAGTGAATGTGGATTTAGAAATAGCTGCAGACCAAGATCCAGAAGCAGCATTTGAAAAATATGGCGAAATGATTAAGGAAGCTTACCCTGATCGTACGATTGATTTAATTATTGTACAAGATGGCCAAATGGTGAAACAAGATCAACTATAATTGATGAAAAGGAAAGTCTCTTTGGTAGGGGGCTTTCTTTTTTTATACGAGAAAGGCTTTAAAAGAACGCTTGTTCGCTAACGGAAACTTTGTTATACTATATGTAGAAAAACGCCTCGGTAAGTCCTCACATATCATAAAGGATGTGTTAAAATGCCACTTAAATCATTCGTGAAAGAAAAACCCCTAGAGTATACCGCACCAATTAAAGTAAGAGAAGATTCCAGTGATTATAAACAAAAGTTAGAAAGGAAATGTAGAAAAACTACCTTGCTCAAAAGAATCCCACTTCATAAATTAATGGATTTAAAAGTAGATTATGCATTTAAGCAGCTTTTTGGAAATGAAAAGAATAAAGATATTACAGTCGTTTTTTTAAATGCTATTTTACAAAAAAGTGGGCGAGATTCCATCAAAGATATCACATTTACAAATACAGAAGCAGGAGGAGAGTATGTTGATGATAAGCAGTCGAGATTAGATTTATTAGTAATCACGGAGGCTGGTGAAAGAATTAATGTAGAAATTCAGTTCACTAATAAGTACAATATGATTAAGCGCTCGATATACTATTGGGCGGGAACGTATAGGAGCCCTTTGCAAAAGAGGATGAGTTATCAAGAGTTACAACCCGTGATTACGATTAATATTATGAACTTTACTATATTTGATCGAACGAATCGATTTCATACATCGCATCACTTGTATGAGGATAAGGAAAAATTCAAGTTAACAGACGTGATGGAACTTCACTTTGTTGAAATGCCGAAGTTGATAAAGGCTTGGAAAGAGGGAAAACTAAATCCATGGAATGACCTTTTAGCTAGATGGTTATTAATGCTCGGAATGGTTGATCATAGAAATAATAAAGTTTATGAAGGTATTTACAAGGAATTGGAGGCAATTGCCATGGCAGATAAGATGTTTCGCAATGCTTTTCAAAGTTGGGAAGAATTAAGTATGACGCAAGAAGAATATCTGGCTTATGAATCACGGTTAAAACGTATTAACGATGAGGAAGCTGCCCAGCGTGAGGCGGAACTTAGATTAAAGAAAGCTATAGAGAAAGTAACAAAGAAAGCTACAGAGAAAGCAAGAGAAGAAAAGGAAGCGATAGCCCGTCGTCTTTTAGAAAAAGGTATGGAAATTCAAGAAGTTGCGGAAATCACTAAAATAAGCGAAGACAGGATTATTGAAATTCAACGTGGTTTTAAAGAGTAACTATTGCTCATATCGACTCTTTTTAAGAAGCTTGGCATACGTGCGCATACGTGTGCCAAGCTTCTTATTATATGTGAGAAAGGTACTAGTACGCCAATTTTCTAAGACCATTGGAAAAAGTATTCGTATAACTGAAGAAAGTTCCAGTGACACTGAAGCTGACAATCTACCTTAAAAAAGAGAAAACGGTGTTCAGAATCGACTCTAGGAACCTATCCCCACGTCTCTGTCACTAA
Organism: Oceanobacillus senegalensis; assembly: GCF_900176885.1. GTDB lineage: Bacteria > Bacillota > Bacilli > Bacillales > Amphibacillaceae > Oceanobacillus > Oceanobacillus senegalensis. The sequence goes on from NZ_LT839648.1 coordinate 2,174, forward strand.
AACTTTACAAAATTAGACGTTCTACTATGTGCCTTTCCATAGGTCCTATGGTAAAATAGGCTGTGTGTTTAGTCGATATCTACCAATCTTGGAAAGGAGTACCGTAATGAATAAAAAAGTCGCCATTGGCTTAACTGCTATCCTGGCAACGACGAGTTTAACTCCAGCTGTTCATGCAGATGGATTGCCTGAGGAAGAGCATATAAAAGAAAATGTCTCTCAAGATGTAACAGAAGATGAGCAAGCTTCTGAAACGAAAAATGAGGAAGCATCCGTATCGGAGGATGAGGGAGCGACGGATGATGAAGCTTCGGAGGGGGAAGAGTCAACTGAAGAAGAAGGGTCTGAAGGTGAAGAAGACGCTGAAGAACCAGAGGAAGAACCAGAGGAAGAACCTATTATTGTTGATTCTCTTACGTTAGAGGAAGCAATCGAGTATGGGTTGAATAATAATTACTCGTTCCTTAGGTTAGAGAATCAATTGAAAAATCTGAAGAGCCAATTAGAGGCTGCCATCGATGATCATGGACTTCTATTGGAGAATTATGATGATATATTAGATGAAATTGAGGATTTGGAAGAACGGTTCGATGATTTAAGGGAAGAACAAAAACAAAGTACTGGTCAAGCAAGAAGGTTAATATTCCAGGAAAGATTACAAATTCAAGAGACTATTAAAGAACTTGAAGACACCACATTAAAAACGTTAGAAGACCAAATTGATGGTGCACTGGACGGAATAGAATCTCTAAAATTTCAAAAAAACATCTCTAAATTAACAGATGCGCAAACAAAAGAATCCATGAAGTTCCAAATCGCTTCTACATATATCCAGCATTTCATTCAAAAGGAACAGATTGCTCTTCAAAAAGAGACCCTGAAAACACAGAAGCAACAGGTTAAAAACCTAGAGCGTCAATATGAAATTGGTGTGATTTCACGTAATGAGGTGGATACAGCGAAACGTGAGATTGTTTCACTCGAAACTCAAATTCAAGATGCGGAAGAGAGTCTACAAAAAGACTTGGCTTTATTTACTTTAGACCTTGGGATTGCCTATCATCCGGATTTAACCCTAATTGCGTCGGATTTAAGTCAATTACAATTAATCGAACAGGAAACTGAAACCAAGGAACTTATGGAAAACTTGTATTCTATGAAAATAGCAGAAGAGGAATTAGCGATTGCTCAATATAACCGTGATCGAACCTATGAAAAATATGAGGAAGAAGTTGCGGAAAGAGAAGAAGAGAATGAGGATAGAGCAGTTGGTGATTTAGATAAGTTTGATCTGGAACAAGCGGATAATGAAGTGGAAGCGAAATACATCAACATCGCAGAAACAAAACGAAATGCCAAGAAGTCTATTCGAGAGCTATACCTTGATATTCGCATGCAGCACAACGCAATGAAACAGGCGGAACGTGAAATCACGTATGCCAAACAGGACTTTGAAGCATTGGAAAAGCGTTACAATGCCGGAGTGATTTCTCGTCAGGAGTATGAACAAGCAGAAATCAACGTCATCCAAGCGAAATCTGCGTTAGAAATGGAAAAATATAATTACTTCCTATTAACCAAACAAGCTGAATTGCTAGAAAATGGTGTTATTCTTGGTAACTAGTTTGCTAGAATAACCTAGCAATCTTTCCTTTTTATTTTCCCAGAACTGACCGGTCGGTTCTGGGAGGGAACTTACAACCTGTCATTCAAACAAACATTTTACCTATATCACATGCTTGTTTGACCGGCCGGGGTATAGAAGGTGAACACAGCAGCAGATTCCTAAGGATAAGGGAACGAACACATTCGCAAAAAAATACGAACGAAGGTAAATCTTTTTAAAAGGAGAAGTATTACATAATGAAAATAAAACCTAGAGTCATCGGAGCTTTTTTCCTGCTCATGGCAATCCTCATGCTTGCGGGGTGTACAGAGGAGACGTCGGCACCTGCTGAAGCGGAAGAACGGGAGGTTCCTGTAAAAGTTGCTCCAGCCTCATTTGGTTCATTAAGTGGTAGTAATATTTTGAGTGGTACGATTATTGCCGAAGATGAAGCGGAGGTATCGCCGAAAGTAAGCGGGGAAGTTCAGGAAATCCTGGTGGAAAAAGGGGATACCGTGGAGCGCGGCCAAGCTATTGCGAAATTAGATAATTTCGATGAGCGAAATGCGCTGGAACAGCAGAAGGCGGCCTTGAAGCAGGCAAAGGCTAACTTGGAAAGTGCTAAAAATGGGAAATCAACGGCTGAAAATAATTTAAAACAAGCCCAAGCATCTTTGGATCAGGCCAAAGCCTCTTTAAAAGAAGCGAAAAAATCGCAGAGTGATAATTTAGATAACATAGAATTTCAAATCAAAAATGCGGAAATTGCGTTACAGCAAAGCGAGCAAAATTTTAAACGAGTGGAACAGTTATATAATGAAGGGTTAACATCGGAGCAAAACTATGATGATGCGAAAACGGCTGTAGACAATGCTCGTAACTCTTTGGAACAAGTGAAGCAGCAAAAACAACAAGCGGATTCCGAAGTTGCGCTAGAATCACTGAAAGCATCCGTCAAACAAGCAGAAGTTGGTGTGGAAATTGCGAGAGATTCGATTGACGATGCCCAAGCCCCAATAGACCAGGCTCAAGCTGGCGTCGAATCAGCCCGGCTTAATGTAGAGGCGGCGCAAGAGCGATTGGATGATAAAACCATCACGGCGCCCATCGCTGGTGAAGTAACCGATATCGCGTTCGAAGTAGGGGAGATGGCGAGTCCACAATCGCCTTTTGCGACGATTATTGCCTTGGACCAAGTGAAAGTTAGTGTGAATGTCCTACCAGAACAGCTATCTACTTTTGAGATAGGGGATGAAGTAGAGGTTCAAGTGGATGGGGTTAGTGATGCCCAGACAGCCACGGTTTCCTATATTTCAGCAGTAAGCTCGGGGTCTGGCTTATTTACAGTCGAAGCGGATTTAGATAGTCAAGATCGGAAAATTCGCCCAGGAATGGTTGCCTCCATTGTTCTGGACGAGGTGTTAGCAGCGGACAGCATCTTAGTGCCAACAGAGGCCATTGTTCAGAAAGAAGGATTGGATGTTGTCTTTGTGGTGGAAGATGGCAAGGCCGTGCAAAAACAAGTAGAAGTCATCCGTTATGGTACGGAAATGACGGCAGTAGGTGGCGACCTACAGGAAGATAATCAAGTCGTTATCTCCGGACAAAACCTCCTTGAAGACGGAAACTTAGTGAAAATAATGGAGGAGGAATAATCGATGAATCGATTGGTGAACACCTCGATTAAACGTCCAGTTGCTGTCATCATGCTTGTCATCGTTGCCCTTTTATTAGGTACGATTTCCTTACGAGATTTAAAGGTGGATCTGTTTCCTGAAATTGACCTACCGATTGCGGTGGTAGCAACGACCTATCAAGGAGCGGCACCACAGGAAGTTGAAGAACTCGTAACCGATCCGATAGAAGCGGCGGTTGGTACAATAGAGGGATTAGATACGGTACAGTCCACATCACAGGAATCATCATCTCTTGTTATCATGTCCTTCAATTTTGACAAGAACATTGATAAAGCATTGAGTGATATCCGGGAAAAAGTAGACCAGGTGGAAGGACAATTACCAGATAATGCAAATGCACCAACTATCATGCGGCTTGACCCGAATGCGATGCCTGTTGTGTTCTTGAGTTTATCTGGCGCGCCACTGAATGAATTGCAAGATTTGGCAGAGGACGCAATCCAGCCGGCTATTGAAAGAGGAGAAGGAGTTGCCTCTGCTACCGTTACGGGTGGTGTGGAACGGGAAATTCGAATTGAACTGAACCAAGCGCAATTGGAACAGTTCGGAATTACCGGTGCCCAAGTTTCCCAAACCTTAGCTGCTGAAAATCGGTCGGTTTCAGCAGGGAGTGTGGAACGAGGAAGTCAAGATATAAGTATTCGAATAGATGGAAAATATACCTCCATTGATGATATTCGTAATACCCAGATCACCTTATCCGAAGGGAACACCATTACCATCGATGACGTAGCGGAAGTGAAAGATACGTTTAAAGAGCGGAGTTCCATTGCAACGCTGAATGGAGAAGAAACGCTCTCCCTTTCCGTTATGAAGCAATCAGATGCGAATACCGTGGATGTTGCGAACGAAGTCATGGAAATTGTGGAAAAGATTAATGCACAATATGAAGAACGCGGCATCGAAGTCGGCGTCATTATGGATACGTCTGAATTCATTGTTGACTCGATGGACTCCGTCGTAAGCAATATGATTATTGGTGGTGTATTAGCTGCCATCATCTTACTTGTCTTCTTACGTAGTGTGAAAACTACATTGGTGATTGGCGTTTCCATGCCGATTGCGATTATTTCTACGTTTACGCTGATGTATTTTACAGGGGAATCCCTAAACGTCTTATCCATGGGTGGTCTTGCTCTTGGAATCGGTATGATGGTCGATAGTTCGATTGTTATATTGGAAAATATTTTTAAGAAAAAAGAAGAAGGTTTGTCCATTATGGAAGCAGCCTCTGAGGGTGGTACGGAATTAGCCGGCGCAGTATTGGCATCCACACTGACAACCATTGCTGTTTTCCTACCGATGATTCTTGTGGATGGAATCGCGGCCGAATTATTTACACCCCTTTCTTCTACAGTTATCTTTGCATTGTCCATGTCACTTATAACGGCATTAACCTTAATTCCGATGCTATCATCGAAACTATTAGGAAATGTGAAGGTATCCTTTGATGATGAGAATCCAAAGGGAATCGTAAATAAGATGCTAAGTTGGATTAAAAACATCTATGGAAATATCCTAGAAAAAGCATTACGATTCCGAAAAACGGTTGCTTTCATCGTGATGGTGATTGTCATTGGAAGCTTAGCACTTATTCCAGCACTTGGCTTTGAGCTACAGCCAGCAGCGGACAGTGGGCAAGCACAGATTACCGTGACAACACAAACAGGCTCTACATTGGAAACATCGGTTGAGACGGTCAATCAAGTAACCGCAACCCTTGATGAGCATTACTCTGATGTGATTGATTTCATGTTTGTCAATGCAGGTGGAGATTTAACCGGTACGAGTGGTGGGGACTCGAGTCAATCTACCATCATGCTGGAACTGATTGATGTCGGTGAAAGAGACATAACCACACAGGAGTTTGTAACAGAAGCCAATGACCTATTAGATAATATTCCTGGTGCAGAAGTTGTGGTGGCAGAGAGTTCAACTGGTGCCATGTCAAGTGGATCACCGATTTCCATTACAATCAATGGAGATAATTTGGATGTCCTTGGTGACTTGGCACAACAGGTTGTCTGGTTAGCTGAAGATGTGGAAGGTACCATGAATGTGGACAGTTCCGTGGAAGATGGAAATCCAGAAGTACAAGTGGTTGTAAATCGGGAGCTTGCATCGAGCTATGGATTATCCTATCAACAAGTGATGAATGAGTTAAGTCTTGCCTTAAACGGGGAGACTGCGACTAGATACAAGGAAGATGGGAAGGAATACGATGTAACAGTTGCCTTGCCGGAAGAAGATACGGCAACCATCCGTGACTTAGAAACGATGACGATTCGCAATAGCCAAGGAGTCGATATTCCATTACGGGCTGTTGCTGAATTACGACAAATCCAAGGTCCGGCAACCATTAACCGTTCCGACCAACAACGTGGGGTAACCGTAACCGCTGATATCGCTGCCGGAAGTGACCTAGGAACGGTAACACAGGAGATTCAAACACAACTTAATCAAATGGCATTACCAGATGGGTACACCATCGATATTGGTGGAGAATCCGAACAAATGATGGAAGCCTTTGGGCAGTTAATCCTTGCTTTGGCGCTTGGAGTATTCCTCGTTTATACGGTCATGGCGATTCAATTTGAGTCCTTTACGTATCCGTTTATCATCATGTTCTCCATGCCGACCATGATTATTGGGGTTATCTTAGGACTGTTCATAACCGGAGTGCCCGTCAGTACGGTTGCGCTGATTGGTCTCATCATGCTCGCCGGTATTGTGGTAAACAATGGTATTATCCTCGTTGACTATATTAATATATTACGAGAAAGAGGCTGGGATCGTACGGAAGCCATTATTGAATCCGGAAAAAGTCGTCTACGCCCTATTCTCATGACAACATTAACGACCGTCCTTGCGATGGTACCAATGGCGATGGGAATTGGAGAAGGTTCCGAGACACAACAACCAATGGCTATCACAGTTGTATTTGGTCTATTAACCTCGACCATCTTTACCTTGGTATTCGTCCCAGTCATGTATGTCATGGTTGATAACACGACAAACACGTTCAAACGCCTGATGAAACGAGTATTCAGCAGGAGGAAGAAAGATGAACTGGAGGAAGAGATTGGTGCATAAAGCAAATAAATATGAGCAGATATTACAAGCAGCTGCCCATGTTTTTCTGGAAAAGGGCTTTGAGAAAGCAACAGTCAAAGACATTGCGGTAGAGGCCAAGGTTGGCAAAGGAACCATTTATGAATACTTTAGTGGAAAAGAAAACCTTTTTATTGAAATGATCAAAAATGGGGTGAGGTATGTCTATAACGACATCTACACCATCTTTGACCAAGGAGCGTCCATGGAGGAAACCAAAGAAACATTCCTCCAAAACGCCCTCCAATTAATTAACGAACAAGGAGACAAGCTTCGTATTCTATATGAAGACAGCTCCAAACGATTATCATGGGAACTGGAAAAATGGATCATCGAAAAAAACGACTGGCTCATCAGCAAAGTAGCGGAAAACCTCCAGGAATTCATGGAAAAAGGCCAAATCCGTGCGGTTGACCCACAAATCCTAGCAGGAATGATATTGCACAGCATTCAGATTGGGTTTTACTATAAAGTAGTAAAGGAAGAAGAGGATATCGAAAACGTACTGCGAAGTCAAATGGATATTATATTTTTTGGGATTGGGACCTAAACTGTTGGCGCGGGACATGGGGCGCGGGGGCAGGTTCCTTGGGGGAGAAGTGTTCGTGCGCTTCTCTCTTTTTTTGTGGGACGATTTTTTTTGGGCATTTAGAGGAGCGCTGATAAACAGGGGGGAGTGCTGATAAATACTCAGGAGCGCCGATAAATCAGACTGAGTGCCGATAAATCAGAATGAATGCTGATAAAACAGAAGGAGAGCCGATAAAACAAAAGGAGAGCCGATAAATCAAGAGGAGCGCCGATAAATCAAGAGGAGAGCCGATAAATCAAGAGGAGAGCTGATAAATCAAGAGGAGTGCCGATAAAACAAGATGAGAGCTGATAAATCAAGAGGAGAGCCGATAAACCAAGAGGAGAGCCGATAAACCAAGAGGAGAGCCGATAAA
>NZ_LT839648.1:12578-18793 GCF_900176885.1 Oceanobacillus senegalensis
CAAGATAAGAGCCGATAAAACAAGAGGAGAGCCGATAAAACAGAAGGAGAGCCGATAAAACAAGAGGAGAGCCGATAAATCAAGAGGAGCGCCGATAAATCAGGAGGAGTGCCGATAAAACAAGAGGAGCGCCGATAAATCAAGAGGAGCGCCGATAAATCAAGAGGAGCGCCGATAAATCAAGAGGAGCGCCGATAAATCAAGAGGAGCGCCGATAAATCAGGAGGAGTGCCGATAAAACAAGAGGAGAGCCAATAAATCAAGAAGAGAGCTGATAAATCAAAAGGAAAGCTGATAAATCAGGAGGAGAGCCGATAAATCAAGAGGAAAGCTGAGGTGCACTACAGTTCCTTGTCCCGTTCGTCGTCTCGGCCGGGTGATGGGTGGTTGCGTGGGGAGCGCTTGGGGATGGTTCTTTTGGAGCAGGGCCGATAAGCGAGCGTGGTTGATCCGATAACCCTTTTTTGAAACCCAATTTCTACCACACTAATTCCGATAAAGTTCATATAGCTCAATTGCATGACCAATACTAGGGTGATAAAGAACGTGGAGGAATTGAAGGAAATTAGTAATATCTGACCTTTGTTTGATTATGGCGGCACGGCAGGATGATGCAATTAATTAGTAGCAGAATGGAGGAATGGAGCCACAAGGTACCTGTCTTTGCGTCTCAAAATAATTTAAAATTTCTCCTTCTTGATAATAAAGTTTAAAAAAGTAATTGACTTGTCCTAATAATATACTTACAATTATAATAAGTTAAAAATATATGAATTCTTATCCAGAGAGGCGGAGGGACTGGCCCGAAGAAGCCTCGGCAACAGACTTTAAAAGTACTGTGCCAATTCCAGCAAGCGGCAGCTTGAAAGATAAGAAGAGTGTAGGAAACATCGGTGTTTTAAAACCCTCTTCTTATTTCAGAAGAGGGTTTTAATTTTTTGAATCGCTGTTTGGACTACCAAAGGCATTCCTATTCAAGATTATTTATCACGTGATTAACTGGCTGGCTGACACGCCACGTCCTGTGGCATTGTCGGCACTAGCACTTCCTATGCATTGTAGGACCCCCACTTCAAAAAATCGCGATACCTCAAGAATTATAAGTGGAGGCGGGCAGCCAGTAAACTCCTGATTCGTTCATCTAACAATCAGTGGGGATGAATGAAAACCCCCACTGATTGAGGATTCACTTTATTGGAGGTGATGCAATGTTAGGAAAGTTATCTTAATGAACATACTAAAAAAGGAGGGAGGAACTTGGCAAAGATAGATGAATTAAAAATTAGCCATATTTTAGAAGTGCTGAAAGATTTGGAATATGGATCTGTGGTTATTACGGTACATGATGAAGAGATTACACAAATAGATACAACCGAGAAAAAACGGTTTTCCTTAACGAAAAGCCAATCAAGAAAAAAGTGAAAACTACATATTTTTCATGCCGATTAGACAACTAAAGGCATCTTACAATCCGATTATTTAACGTATCGGATGTGAGATGCCTTTTTTATTTTAAAATGAGGAGGATATTTTAATGAGTAAGAAACAAATGCACTTAGGTTCTTTTTTCACCACTTATTTAGGACATCATCTTGCAGCATGGCGCTATCCTGAGACAAAAACGGAAGAGGTTGTTCAATTAAGTCTGTATAAGGAAATTGCTGAATTATCGGAAAAAGGGAAATTCGATATGCTTTTTATAGCAGATGTCCTAGCGCATAATGAAGAAGATATTGATTATACACCACAAATCAGATTAGAAGCACCAACGGTAATGGCAACACTTGCTGCAGTAACGAACAAAATTGGCTTGGCATCCACTTTATCTACTACCTATCATCATCCTTATAATGTTGCAAGAGAGTTTTCCACTCAGGATCATTTAAGTGGTGGACGCACAGCATGGAACATTGTTACCTCTGCACATGATAATGAAGCTCAAAATTATGGGGAAATGCGCCATTTAGATCACTCGTTACGGTATGAAAGATGTGAGGAGTTTGTTGAAATTACAAAGAAGCTTTGGGATAGCTGGGAAGATGATGCATTATTGTTTAATCGAGCGAAGGGCAAGTTTTTAGATGGAAAAAAAATTCACCCTATCCATTTCAACGGTAAATATTATAAAGTCCGAGGTCCTTTAAATATTCCTAGATCTCCTCAAGGAAATCCAGTACTTATATCTGCCGGTGCATCCGAAAGAGGAAAAGATTTTGCAGCTAAAGTAGCTGATGTGTTTTTCACAATCGCATCTCCTTCCGTGAAAAAAGGTAAGGTTTTCTATCAGGAAATGAAACAAAAGGTACAAAGCTATGGAAGAGATCCTAATCAGTTTAAAATCATGCCTGGCGTTGTGCCCTTTGTAGGTGAAACCCAAAAAGAAGCAGAAGAAAAGCTTGAACATTTTCAAGAATTAATTCTACCGGAATTAGGAATTGGAATGCTATCAAGATATCTCGGTATCGATTTAGTTCATTATTCTCCTGATTCCCTGCTTCCAGATGTACCAAGTTTAGATCAATACAACGGGGAAAAAGGAAGATTTGAAATCTTATCCGAGCTTTCTAAAAAAGAAAATTTAACGATAAGACAATTAGCAAGTTTATTTGCTAGAGGACAGGGTCACTTATTCGTTGTTGGTTCTGGAGATAATGTTGCAGATAAATTAAGTGAATGGTTCCTTTACGGGGCATGCGATGGTTTTAATGTGAAAATACCTTACTTACCTGGCGGGGTAAAGGATTTTGTGGAGCATGTTACTCCTGAATTACAAAATCGGGGACTCTTCCGAACAGATTATGAAGGTACTACACTTAGAGATCATCTTGGATTGGATTATCAAAAAGCAAAAATAAAAGTGAACGCTTAAATTCAAATCTATGGGATTATTTAACTTCCATTCAAAGTATAAAGGTTAAAAAAGGAGAATACAGATGAAAAAAAGGTTATTAGCATGGTTTATTTTATCTATTATGACACTAGTTACCGGATGTGCAAGTGCGGGAACAGCTGGAAGTGATGAGGAAAAGACAATTAAAATTGGGGTAACTGGAGGTCCGCCAGAGGAAATCACCAAGATTGTAAAAGAAGAGGCTAAAAAGGAGGGGATTAATTTAGAAGTTGTAGAATTTAACGACTATATTACTCCAAACCGTGCTTTGGAAAGCGGGGAGTTAGATTTAAATATGTTTCAAACAAAACAATTCTTAGGACAATTTGTAGAAGATCATAAAGCACCTATCATAGCATTAGGTACGACTTACAATAGTTCTATGGGGATTTACTCTGAAAAATATGAGAGTGTCGATGAAATTCCAGAGGGTGCCACATTAGGGGTAGTTAATGACCCTGTAAATATATGGCGCTCCCTACTTCTCTATGAGGAAGTTGGATTAATCAAGGTAAAGCCAACGGATGGTTTAGCAACTATACAAGATATTGAAGAAAACCCAAGGAATTTAGAATTTATAGAAATTGAAGGCCCACTAATGCTGCGTACCCTAAATAGTATTGATGCAGGTATTGTAGCTAGTACACATGCTCTTGATCAAGGTCTAGATCCCAAGAAAGAAGCTATCTATTTAGAGGAGGGAGCGGAATTTCCTATGGTAGTCGCTGCAAAAGAAAAGGATAAGGACAATCCTAATTATAAAAGAATTATAGAGTTGTATCATTCAGATGCGGTGAAACAATTTATTGAAGAAAGATACGAGGATATTCTTTTCGTAACGGATAATCCTTTCCAATTAGATTAGGAGGCACAGGTAATGATTGATTTAAAAAATATTAACAAAACCTTTCAGGTTGGAAATACAAGGGTTGATGCCTTGAAAAATGTAAATATACATGTGAAAAAAGGAGAAATATTTGGAGTAATTGGTTTTAGTGGGGCAGGGAAAAGTACATTACTCCGTATGATCAACCTGCTTGAAAAGCCTACGAGTGGTGAAATAAATATTAATGGTAAAAACCTTCTGACATTAAATGAAAAAGGCTTACGAAGCGTAAGAAAAAAGATTGGTATTATCTTTCAGCAGTTTAATCTTCTTTCTTCTTATAATGTGTTTGATAATGTTGCCGAAATTCTCCGTATGAATCACGTTCCAAAGAAGGGGATTCAAAGAAAAGTAGAAGAGTTGCTTACGCTGGTCGGATTAGAGGATAAAGTAAATCAATATCCTGCCCAATTATCTGGGGGACAAAAGCAACGTGTTGGTATTGCACGTGCTTTAGCGATGGATCCTGAAATTTTATTATGCGATGAGGCAACTTCTGCTTTAGACCCACAAACGACAGACTCTATTCTAGAATTGCTATTGGATATTAATAAGAAATTAGGTTTAACCATTGTTCTCATTACACATGAAATGGAAGTAATTAAAAAGACATGTGACCGCGTGGCTGTTATGGAAAAAGGAGAAGTGATTGAACAAGGAACAGTACTTGATATTTTTAGTAATCCTCAGCAAGGAACGACGAAAAAATTCTTGAAAAATTTATATGATGATACGATCACGAAGGAAATGGTTGCGAAATTAAAGACATTTGATCATTCCTATATTTTACGTCTAGCTTTCCGAGGTGATGCTGCCTTAGACCCTGTCCTAAATGTAGTTTCATCCAGATATTCAGTTACCACAAATATTGTACATGGTTCCATTACCTATTTAAAAGGAAACCCATTAGGAATATTAGTGGTCCATATTTCCGGAGATTATGAGAAGGTAAAGCAAGCTATCACTTATTTAAGCAACACAGTATATCATGCCAAGATAAGTTTGAAAATTGATCCAAAAACGGAGGAGGTGCTGACTCTATGATGGATAGAGTGGACGAACTGATCCCATTATTTACGGTATCTTTATATGAAACTATTGCAATGGTAGTGATTTCACTTGTAATTGCTACACTTATAGGGATTCCATTAGGAGTTTTGCTTGTCATAACGAGGCCAAATCATCTTTCTCCCAATAAATGGGTGTTTCATATTTTAAATACAGTTGTTAATATTTTTCGATCGCTTCCATTTATAATTCTAATGTTAGCCATCATCCCATTTACGGAAATGATTGTAGGTACAACAATTGGAATTCCGGGAGCAATTGTGCCTCTTATCGTTTACATTGCTCCATATATTGCAAGACTCATTGAAACAGCTTTACTTGAAGTGGATTACGGAGTCATTGAAGCTTATCGAGGAATGGGAGCGTCACGCTTCCAAATTATTACACGAATCATCATAAGAGAAGCCCGTCCAGGAATTTTGCTTTGTATGACAATTGCCGTAATTGGTTTGATTGGTGCTACAGCAATGGCAGGAGTCATTGGGGCGGGGGGACTCGGTGATTTAGCCCTTAGATATGGATATCAACAATGGGATTTACCTGTGATGTTTGGAACGGTCTTCATCTTGATTGTGTTAGTTCAAATCGTTCAATCGGTTGGAAATTATGCTTCTAGGAAATTGAAGAAAGAAGAATAATTCCTTTTCAGGGACAAGGGGGACAGGTTTGTGTAGTGCCCCCCAAAAGTTAGAGTGAAAAAACTAATTTTTGGGGGTCACCTCAGGAACCTGTCCCTCCGTCCCGTCCGGAAAAGCACATAAAACAAGAATACCACCCTACGCCGTCGCAAGCAAAAGGGTGGTTTTTATAACGACATCTACACCATCTTTGACCAAGGAGCATCCATGGAGGAAACAAAAGAAACTTTCCTCCAAAACGCCCTCCAATTAATCAATTGGCATTTAGTGGAGCGCTGATAAAGGGGGGAGTGCTGATAAATTTGGAGGATTGCCGATAAATCAGACTGAGTGCTGATAAAAAAGAATGGGCGCTGATAAACCAGACGGAGTGCTGATAAATCAGACTGAGAGCCGATAAATGAGAAGGAGCGCCGATAAAACAAGAGGAGAGCTGATAAATCAAGAGGAGAGCTGATAAACCAAGAGGAGAGCTGATAAACCAAGAGGAGAGCCGATAAATCAAGAGGAGCGCCGATAAATCAAGAGGAGCGCCGATAAATCAAGAGGAGAGCCGATAAATTAAGAGGAGAGCCGATAAATCAAGATGAGAGCTGATAAACCAAGAGGAGAGCCGATAAATTAAGAGGAGAGTCGATAAATTAAGAGGAGAGCCGATAAATCAAGAGGAAAGCCGATAAAACAAGAGGAGTACCGATAAATCAGAGCAAAGGCTTCTAATTAAAAAAGCTGA
>NZ_LT839648.1:21904-217028 GCF_900176885.1 Oceanobacillus senegalensis
GGAGAGCCGATAAATCAAGAGGAGCGCCGATAAATCAAGAGGAGCGCCGATAAATCAAGAGGAGAGCCGATAAATTAAGAGGAGAGCCGATAAATCAAGATGAGAGCTGATAAACCAAGAGGAGAGCCGATAAATTAAGAGGAGAGTCGATAAATTAAGAGGAGAGCCGATAAATCAAGAGGAAAGCCGATAAAACAAGAGGAGTACCGATAAATCAGAGCAAAGGCTTCTAATTAAAAAAGCTGATATAATGCGTCCCCACCATACCATCGTGATCGGCGCAAGGTCGCTCTATCTCGTGGTATACTTTAATTGATTTGTTGGAGAAAATGATAAGGTACGTATACATATAAACGTTGAGAAGGAGTGTGTTTATGATAGTCGGTGTAGAATTGGATATGGTTGTGAAAGATAGCTTGAAGGCATTGGAGTTATACGAGAATATATTTGATATCAAGCGAGTGGAGGTTTCCAATCTTCCTCGTGGGGAAAATGAGGTAGTTTTTACCTTATACGATGTTCGTTTTCACATGTTAGATGAAAATCCTGAATTTCATTTGGTTGCACCAAGTCCTGAGGATCCTAAAACGAGTTGGGTGAATGTTTCTGTCCCTGACATTAAGGAGACTTATCAAAAAGCGATGGATGCCGGTTGTACAGAGGTACAAGCAGTGACGGATTTAATGGATTACGGTGTATCGAATGCGATATTCATGGATCCGTTTGGTTATGTATGGATGCTGCATCAAGTCCATAAAGAGGTTAGTCATGAAGAACGTCTACAGCTTTGGGAGGAAGAAAAGAAGAAGAAATAGTTTCTGGAGATAACAGAAAAGGGGGTGTCGGTTTGGCACCCTTATTTTTCTAGCCCAATTTCCATGCCAAAAAAATTTACATAAATAGGGGAATCAAACTTGAAAGATAACGTTTTTGAAGAGCTGAAGGAAACATTATCACAAATTGGATTGCAATCTTGGTGAACAGATTTTTATGAACCAAAACGCCTCCCTGTTTCTATCCAGAAGTACCAAGTAAATAAAGTCACGCGCCCAAGCTAAGATGGTACCTTTAATTTATTTTTACAAAAACAAAATGCCCAAGGAGATGGAGAAAATGAGAATCCCTATTTATCAGATTGATGCGTTTACCAATGAACCATTTAAAGGAAATCCAGCGGCGGTTTGTCCATTAGAGGAATGGATCGAGGATGATGTCATGCAACAGATTGCGGCAGAAAATAATTTGTCTGAAACAGCCTTCTTTGTTAAAAAAGAGGAGGCTTATGAGTTGAGGTGGTTCACGCCAAAGGGGGAAGTTGACTTATGTGGACACGCGACTTTGGCATCTGCTTATGTCATATGCACGTATGTGGATGACAAGGCGAGTCATGTAACATTCCAAACCAAGAGTGGACGCTTAGAGGTAGCTAAGGATGGTAGCCTGTTTACCATGAGCTTGCCTTCTAGAGAAGGGGAGAAATGCGAGGTTCCAGAGGCTCTTGTGAAAGGGTTAGGGAAGGTGCCGAAAGCGGTCTATCAATCTAGAGATTATTTGGCGGTATTGGAGACCGAACAGGATATTTTAGATTTGGAATTAAATATGGAAGAACTTAAGAAGCTAGACGGTTTTGGTGTTATCGTGACAGCGAAAGGGAAGGAAGTAGATTTTGTATCCAGATTTTTTGCACCAAAGGCAGGGATTGATGAGGACCCTGTAACCGGTTCCGCTCACTGCACATTGATTCCGTACTGGAAGAAGGTTTGGAAGAAAAACGAATTCGTTGCGCTCCAATTATCCGAACGTGGCGGGAAGCTTTATTGTACGGACTTGGGTGATACGGTAAACATAGCTGGGGAGGCTGTAGCTTATTTAGAAGGCTATATCCAGCTTTAGTAAAGAGAGTGCTTTTCATATGATTGTTTTCTATCGTGGGGGGACTATTTTTGAAAAAAAGTTCCTCAACATGAGAAAAATGGCGAGCGAAATATGGTACCATCGTTAATGTACAATCATCAGCTGGGGAAATAACTGAATTCTTACCGTTATCTTAATCGCAGGTGTACTGAACTGTGGAACGATGGGATATTTAGATATAAAACGGGCGGCAATGGATAAGCGTAAAAAATAATTGCTTTAATTTTGAATGTCGTCTTTTTCAACGAGAGGGTTAATCCATCAAGATTAGCACTCTTTTTTTTGTAATTCGTTCCCAATTTTAAAGGAAAATGACTTTCGTTTATAGAAAGGTGTAGTGTAAAAAAAATGTACCAACCGACGACGGAGGAGGAGATTCCATGCGTAAAAGCCCAATAAAAAACAAAGTGAACCTAGTATTTATTCCTGTTCGCAATATAGAAAAATCAAAAGAATGGTATTCCAATATCTTAGGAATAAAAGATGGGGAAGTCCATTTTGAACATTTATTTGTAGCGGAAATGGAAGGGGCGGGTATGATTCTTGACACCATGCCCCAGTGGAGAGAGGAAAATGGGGAGCTTCCTCGATTGAATTTTCCTGCTATCCAATTCGCCACTGAAGATATTCATGCATCCTACCGTTTTATGAAAGAAAATGGGGTGGAGCTTGTAACCGATGTTCAGCATGACCAATTTTTTGTGTTTAAGGATCCGGATGGAAATATGCTGATGGTGTGTGAGGATAAGGAATGAACGGTATTTTTAAGCGCAGCCTGTATATGTCATAGGGCGCGTCGTAGAACCGATAAAGGACGTAACAAAGTGAAAAAAGGAAGGTGGGGAAGTAAAATGAGCTATGAGATTGTGAAACTACCAGCCTATCGGGCCATCGGATTAAAATGGGAGGGGACATTTACAGAAATTGTACCGCATTTAAAAAATGTCATCCAACAAATGCAAGCCCGTTCAGTGGAGTTGGAAAATAAGCGGAATCCTAGTATTCAATTGGGATTATCCTATCATGTGATTGAAAATGGTTTTCGGCACTATTCTATGTTTGAGGTAAGTGACGAACAGGATATTCCTGATGGGATGATCGAAATAAATGTACCGGAATGGACGTACGTGAAGACGACACATAACAAAGGAGAAGATATAGCAAAGACGTATTCGGATTTACATCAGTGGTTATTTAAGAGTGACTATACGGCTTATAGAGAGGTAGGGGTAGATTATTATGACCCTTATATGCCAATAAAACATGAATATTATCCAGTTGATTGTAATCCAAATGACCCACATTTTGAAATTTTTATTCCGATTATAAAAAAACAAGAAAGCTGATAGTGATAGAAACGAGCACAGCCATGGGCCAGAAGTCTTCCCCATAAGAAGCATTCATGGTGAAACTTTAAATTCTTCCATTCGTAAGTAAGGTATGAGACAAAGGGAGTTTGGAGGTTTAATAGGAAATGGAATACATATTCATCATCATAGCTTTTCTCCTTATCATAAATGTATCGATTAGGATGCGTGATTTAGAAGGTCGCATCAAAAGAATGCAGTATACCGTAGACCAATTAGCGCAGCAAACGGATCTGCCTGAAAACCCAATCCATGATGAACTACATGAGCTGATAAAAGAGGGGAAAGACGTAAAAGCAGTCAAAAAAGCGAGAGTAGCTTTCGGCTTTTCCCTATTAGAAGAATATATCGATAAGCTGAAATCCGATAGCAAATAATACCTAATTTATTTATAAAATACTACACTAGCGATATAAGAGTTAATCAAGGAGTTTGTTTATAGCAATTCCATTAATAAGTTTTTAATTGTTAGACAGGGGAGGAGAGAATTGACTTACAGTTACAAAATATCAAAAACACAAAGAGTTTATTTTTTTCTTTTATTTATATGGATGGTATGGGGAATGTTTACGATGACAGATAATCCCACAGTTCTCATACCATTTCTAATAGTTAACTTTGCAATAATCTTTATCCATTTCAAGTTTCAGATAGTAGAGGGTTCCCTGATTTTCCAAGTCCATTTATTTACATTGACCATTTATAAAAAGAAAGTTGATCATCAACAAATTGATAGGATGACGGTTAAACGTGTTGGCTGGGGAAAGAAACGTAGTGTTACGGTAAAAAGCAAAAAAGGTTTTAATTTGCGAATTTCTAATTTTTATCCAGAAAAAACCCATAATGATTTGATGGACTTTGCAAGTGAGTATGGAATACCTGTTTCTAAGGTGTAGGATAAAACCAAGAGGAGTGCCGATAAACCCAGAGGAAAGCCGATAAACCAGGAGGAGTGCTGATAAAGTAAGAGGAAAGCCGATAAACCAGGAGGAGCGCCGATAAACCAGGAGGAGCGCCGATAAACCAGGAGGAGCGCCGATAAACCAGGAGGAGCGCCGATAAACCCAGAGGAGCGCCGATAAACCCAGAGGAGCGCCGATAAACCCAGAGGAGCGCCGATAAACCCAGAGGAGTGCCGATAAACCCAGAGGACAGCCGATAAACCAGGAGGAGCGCCGATAAACCAAGAGGAAAGCCGATAAACCAGGAGGACTACCGATAAAATAAAAAAGTAGCCACCCACCACTCCAATCAACGTGTGGGCTAACTACTACCTCATAAACATCATATAAGCAGCCGTTCTTCATGCGGCATGCAATGGGAAAATTAGGGTGTTGATTTTTTGTTGGAAGGGTGCTGGAACGGTTCTTTCGGTGCGGGCCGATATGTAAGCAGAAACCTGATATATCTTGGTCGACCCCTAATAAACCATCCTCCCACGACACCATGGGCCGATGTACCTGACCCTCCGTCCCACGCTCAAGTGGACAAGGAACCTGACCCCACTTCCTTGTGACCCCTTGCCCCACCCCCCGACCTTTCCTTTACCTCCCGTTTACATTTTTTACTCCCACTTAAACATTTTTAAGAAAGTTAGCTGTGTGTGTTACTTAATGACTAGATTCTAAAAATATCCTCTATTATCGGATGATTTTAATAGTTTGACGGTGAACAAATGTATATCTAACGCTGATCTGTCCGTATAGTTAGGGGAAACTTCCACAAATAGAATTTCCTATTTTTTCCTACCTTTATCCCGCATTGAAAGTCGTAATCATGAGTGGATAATAGTCCTGTTTTCTCCATATCTTGTGAGACAAATGCATTATATTTATTCGTTTATGCTAAATTTACCTTAATAAAACAGTAATTACATATTCTTTCTTTAAGATAGAGTTATACCATATGTATTAAAACAAAACAAAGAGGAGGAAATGATGAATGAAGGTTTGGGTAAAGAAGGTCATGGTATTATGGAGTCTAGTCATGGTAGTAGGACTTTCTCTAGGTGGCCCGCTTGAGGCTTCTGCCAAAAAAGCAAAAGGGGAAGCAGTAGACTTAAATGTGATGACGTTCAATTTAAGGTATCTTAACGATCATGATGCATCCCCTCATTCGTGGGAAGAAAGACGTAATACTGTACGTCAAGTGATTCGTTCCAATCAGCCGGATATCATTGGAACCCAGGAAATCGTATACCAACAGGTCAAGGACATGGAGCAGGATTTACCTAATTACGATTGGATAGGGATGGGCCGTGAAGGGGGAAGTAAAGGAGAATTCATGGCTATCTTTTATAATCAGAACCAGTTTACACCATTAGAATATGATCATTTCTGGTTATCAGACACTCCTGATGTGATTGGTTCCACTTCTTGGGGAAACACCATTCCGCGTATGGCGACATGGGTTAAGTTCCAAGATAATCATTCTGGCAAAGAATTCTATTTTGTAAATACGCATTTCGACCATCGATCCGTTGAAGCGAGAGAGAAAAGTGCGGAATTAATTTCCGAGAAAGTGAAGGAGTTTGATCCGAATTTACCTGTCATCTTAACGGGTGATTTCAATACAAGACCTGGAAGCAAGCCTTATAACACACTAATAAACGAAGGAAACTTTGTTGATACGTGGGTCGCTGCTGAAACTAGAATTAATGAAGGCATAGGAACATTCAATGGATTCGATGACCCAACTGGTGGTGGGAAAGATAACCGAATCGATTGGGTGCTTTCCAAAGGAAATGTTACTACAACGAAAAGTGAAATCATAGATTATCAAAAGAATGGTCAATTTCCTAGTGATCATTACCCAGTTATGGCGGAGGTTGTACTTCACTAATTGAAGGTGGATGGTTAAAAGAGATGAACGTAAAAGTTCATCTCTTTTCTACTTTTTCCATCTTATGCAAGCGATGCCTCGTTCCCCATTCATGCATTTCCACTAAAATTTTTTCTAAGCTCCTACCATATTCCGTAATCGAATATTCTACTTTTGGAGGAACTTGTGGAAAAACAACTCGCTGAATGATATCCTCTTCCTCTAATTCCCTCAAATGTTTGGTTAACATCTTCTGTGTAATTTTAGGGATACTACGTTTTAGTTCATTGAATCTCATGGTACCGTTCTTCATTAAATGCAATAAAATAATTGGTTTCCATTTTCCCACAATAATATCTAAAGCATCGTCCACCTGACATAATTCTGGTTCGATATTCATGTTACCTACCTCCAATAGTATCCTTTTGTATACTATACCACTTTAAAGTGCGTACTTACCTAAATGTTCATTACTAATTATAATAGCATTGACAATAGGAAATGGGAAAGAGGGGTTTCTGTGGGGAAACGTGAGAATGATAAATGTTCTGGAATGGAACTTGGTATATATACGTTGGGGGATTATTTATTACCAAAAGAAAATGAAAAACCAATAACGGAATATCAGCGGATGAAAAATATGGTTGAGATGGCCAAAATTGCTGATGATATGGGGTTAGATGTTTTTGGAGTAGGTGAAAGTCATCAAGCGCTTTTTGTTGCTTCTTCTCCACAAACAATTATGGCAAAGATAGCTGGAGTAACGAACAACATAAAATTAATTAGTGCTTCTACCGTATTAAGTGCACTGGACCCTGTAAGAGTGTATGAAGACTTTTCCACGTTAGATTTACTATCAGACGGACGAACAGAGATTGTAGCTGGAAGGGGTTCACGGTATGGTGCTTATCAGTTATTCGGATATGATTTGAATGATTATGATGAATTATTTGAGGAAAAGTTTGAGCTCCTGCTGCAATTGAATCAGGGACAACCCATAACATGGAACGGAACATTCCGTCCAGCTTTAAAAAATGTAAAAATTTACCCGAAACCATTCAATGGAAAACTTCCTATTTGGAGAGCTGTTGGACAACATTTTGCAAGCGCCATGCAAGCAGGTAAAATGGGCGTTCCCATGAACGTAGCAGCATTATATGGTGCCTCAAGTATTTTTGAAAAAAGAGTGTCTGCATATAGAAAAGCTGCAAAAGAATCAGGGCATGACCCTGAAGAGCTTCCTATTGCAGTCGCAACCATGATGTATATGGATAAAGATTCACAATCAGCATTTAAAGATTATTATCCTTATCTGAATAATACATTTAATCAGGTAAGAGGTGTAAATTTTCCAAAAGAACATTATAAAGAAGCAAATAATATAAAGAATGCAATGATGGTGGGTAGCCCGCAACAAATCATTGAGAAAATCCTATATCAGTATGAACTGTTTGAACATCAACGGTTTATTGTTCAACTTGACCATGGAAATATACCTTATAAAAAAGTGGTTGAAATGATGGAGATGTTTGCGGTTGACGTGGCTCCTGCCATACGAAAGGCAACGAAAAAGTAATAAATGAAAGAAGGATGATTAAAATGGGAATGGAAAAATATCGATTGGATAAAAGGAAAGGGCTAGAGTTCGGAATATACACATTAGGGGATCATATACAAAACCCTGCAACAGGAGAACGTATATCAGCACAGCAGNCCAGAGGACAGCCGATAAACCAGGAGGAGCGCCGATAAACCAAGAGGAAAGCCGATAAACCAGGAGGACTACCGATAAAATAAAAAAGTAGCCACCCACCACTCCAATCAACGTGTGGGCTAACTACTACCTCATAAACATCATATAAGCAGCCGTTCTTCATGCGGCATGCAATGGGAAAATTAGGGTGTTGATTTTTTGTTGGAAGGGTGCTGGAACGGTTCTTTCGGTGCGGGCCGATATGTAAGCAGAAACCTGATATATCTTGGTCGACCCCTAATAAACCATCCTCCCACGACACCATGGGCCGATGTACCTGACCCTCCGTCCCACGCTCAAGTGGACAAGGAACCTGACCCCACTTCCTTGTGACCCCTTGCCCCACCCCCCGACCTTTCCTTTACCTCCCGTTTACATTTTTTACTCCCACTTAAACATTTTTAAGAAAGTTAGCTGTGTGTGTTACTTAATGACTAGATTCTAAAAATATCCTCTATTATCGGATGATTTTAATAGTTTGACGGTGAACAAATGTATATCTAACGCTGATCTGTCCGTATAGTTAGGGGAAACTTCCACAAATAGAATTTCCTATTTTTTCCTACCTTTATCCCGCATTGAAAGTCGTAATCATGAGTGGATAATAGTCCTGTTTTCTCCATATCTTGTGAGACAAATGCATTATATTTATTCGTTTATGCTAAATTTACCTTAATAAAACAGTAATTACATATTCTTTCTTTAAGATAGAGTTATACCATATGTATTAAAACAAAACAAAGAGGAGGAAATGATGAATGAAGGTTTGGGTAAAGAAGGTCATGGTATTATGGAGTCTAGTCATGGTAGTAGGACTTTCTCTAGGTGGCCCGCTTGAGGCTTCTGCCAAAAAAGCAAAAGGGGAAGCAGTAGACTTAAATGTGATGACGTTCAATTTAAGGTATCTTAACGATCATGATGCATCCCCTCATTCGTGGGAAGAAAGACGTAATACTGTACGTCAAGTGATTCGTTCCAATCAGCCGGATATCATTGGAACCCAGGAAATCGTATACCAACAGGTCAAGGACATGGAGCAGGATTTACCTAATTACGATTGGATAGGGATGGGCCGTGAAGGGGGAAGTAAAGGAGAATTCATGGCTATCTTTTATAATCAGAACCAGTTTACACCATTAGAATATGATCATTTCTGGTTATCAGACACTCCTGATGTGATTGGTTCCACTTCTTGGGGAAACACCATTCCGCGTATGGCGACATGGGTTAAGTTCCAAGATAATCATTCTGGCAAAGAATTCTATTTTGTAAATACGCATTTCGACCATCGATCCGTTGAAGCGAGAGAGAAAAGTGCGGAATTAATTTCCGAGAAAGTGAAGGAGTTTGATCCGAATTTACCTGTCATCTTAACGGGTGATTTCAATACAAGACCTGGAAGCAAGCCTTATAACACACTAATAAACGAAGGAAACTTTGTTGATACGTGGGTCGCTGCTGAAACTAGAATTAATGAAGGCATAGGAACATTCAATGGATTCGATGACCCAACTGGTGGTGGGAAAGATAACCGAATCGATTGGGTGCTTTCCAAAGGAAATGTTACTACAACGAAAAGTGAAATCATAGATTATCAAAAGAATGGTCAATTTCCTAGTGATCATTACCCAGTTATGGCGGAGGTTGTACTTCACTAATTGAAGGTGGATGGTTAAAAGAGATGAACGTAAAAGTTCATCTCTTTTCTACTTTTTCCATCTTATGCAAGCGATGCCTCGTTCCCCATTCATGCATTTCCACTAAAATTTTTTCTAAGCTCCTACCATATTCCGTAATCGAATATTCTACTTTTGGAGGAACTTGTGGAAAAACAACTCGCTGAATGATATCCTCTTCCTCTAATTCCCTCAAATGTTTGGTTAACATCTTCTGTGTAATTTTAGGGATACTACGTTTTAGTTCATTGAATCTCATGGTACCGTTCTTCATTAAATGCAATAAAATAATTGGTTTCCATTTTCCCACAATAATATCTAAAGCATCGTCCACCTGACATAATTCTGGTTCGATATTCATGTTACCTACCTCCAATAGTATCCTTTTGTATACTATACCACTTTAAAGTGCGTACTTACCTAAATGTTCATTACTAATTATAATAGCATTGACAATAGGAAATGGGAAAGAGGGGTTTCTGTGGGGAAACGTGAGAATGATAAATGTTCTGGAATGGAACTTGGTATATATACGTTGGGGGATTATTTATTACCAAAAGAAAATGAAAAACCAATAACGGAATATCAGCGGATGAAAAATATGGTTGAGATGGCCAAAATTGCTGATGATATGGGGTTAGATGTTTTTGGAGTAGGTGAAAGTCATCAAGCGCTTTTTGTTGCTTCTTCTCCACAAACAATTATGGCAAAGATAGCTGGAGTAACGAACAACATAAAATTAATTAGTGCTTCTACCGTATTAAGTGCACTGGACCCTGTAAGAGTGTATGAAGACTTTTCCACGTTAGATTTACTATCAGACGGACGAACAGAGATTGTAGCTGGAAGGGGTTCACGGTATGGTGCTTATCAGTTATTCGGATATGATTTGAATGATTATGATGAATTATTTGAGGAAAAGTTTGAGCTCCTGCTGCAATTGAATCAGGGACAACCCATAACATGGAACGGAACATTCCGTCCAGCTTTAAAAAATGTAAAAATTTACCCGAAACCATTCAATGGAAAACTTCCTATTTGGAGAGCTGTTGGACAACATTTTGCAAGCGCCATGCAAGCAGGTAAAATGGGCGTTCCCATGAACGTAGCAGCATTATATGGTGCCTCAAGTATTTTTGAAAAAAGAGTGTCTGCATATAGAAAAGCTGCAAAAGAATCAGGGCATGACCCTGAAGAGCTTCCTATTGCAGTCGCAACCATGATGTATATGGATAAAGATTCACAATCAGCATTTAAAGATTATTATCCTTATCTGAATAATACATTTAATCAGGTAAGAGGTGTAAATTTTCCAAAAGAACATTATAAAGAAGCAAATAATATAAAGAATGCAATGATGGTGGGTAGCCCGCAACAAATCATTGAGAAAATCCTATATCAGTATGAACTGTTTGAACATCAACGGTTTATTGTTCAACTTGACCATGGAAATATACCTTATAAAAAAGTGGTTGAAATGATGGAGATGTTTGCGGTTGACGTGGCTCCTGCCATACGAAAGGCAACGAAAAAGTAATAAATGAAAGAAGGATGATTAAAATGGGAATGGAAAAATATCGATTGGATAAAAGGAAAGGGCTAGAGTTCGGAATATACACATTAGGGGATCATATACAAAACCCTGCAACAGGAGAACGTATATCAGCACAGCAGCGAATTCAAGAAATCATCGAATTAGCGAAACTAGCCGAGCAAGCAGGTATTGATTTCTTCAGTGTTGGTGAGAGCCATCAGGAATATTTTACGACTCAGGCCCACTCTGTCGTTCTTGCAGCCATTGCACAGGCTACAGATAAGATAAAAATTGGAAGTTCCTCCACTATAATTAGTACATCGGATCCTGTCCGTGTATATGAGGATTTCGCTACCATTGATTTAATTTCAAAAGGTCGTACAGAAATTATTGCTGGTCGTGCATCGAGAGTAGGTTTATTTGATCTTTTAGGTTATGATCTCCGAGACTATGAAGAATTATTTGAAGAAAAATTTGAGTTATTATTGAAGATTAATAAAGAAGAAGTTGTAAATTGGGAAGGGAAATTCCGTAAGCCATTACGAGATGCTAAAGTGATTCCACGTCCATTAGAAGGATCTATGCCAATTTGGCGTGCAGTTGGAGGCCCTCCGGCTAGTGCCATAAAGGCAGGTTTCCAGGGGGTGCCGATGTTTTTAGCTATATTAGGAGGTCCGGCATCATCTTTTAAGATTTCAGTAGATGCCTATCGTGAAGCATTGCAACGTGCTGGGCATCACCCAAATGACTTTCCAGTTTCTACAGCAGGTTTCTTCTATGCAGCTGAAACGACACAACAGGCACAAAGAGAGGTATATCCACATATTGATCTTGGAATGAAGTTAATAAATGGACGAGGTTACCCCAAACAACAATTTGCCCAAGGTGCAGATACACGTGATGTGATGAATATTGGCAGTCCGCAACAAATTATTGAAAAACTACTTTATCAACATGAAATGTTTGGACATCAACGATATATTGCACAAATAGATTTTGGTGGTGTGCCATTTGACAAATTGATGAAAAATATGGAGTTGATTGGAAATGAAATTTTACCTGCAGTAAAGAAATATACAGCAAAAAATCAGGAGGACTAAAAATGAAAATCGTCGGTTTATCCGGTTCAAAAGTAGGATCAAAAACAAGAACAGCTATGGACTACACGGTAAAAGAACTGGAAGAACAATATCCAGATATGGAAGTGACGCTAATAGATTTAGCAGAATATGAAATGCAATTTAGTGATGGTCGCAACTACAGAGAATATGAAGGTGATACAAAATACGTAGCTGAGACGATTATGGAAGCAGATGCAATCATTATTGGAACACCGATCTTTCAAGCATCGATACCGGCTACATTAAAGAACATATTTGACTTGCTTCCTGAAAAGGCATTTCGTGACAAGGTTGTCAGTATGCTTGTGACAGCGGGATCACCAAAGCATTATTTAATCGTAGAACAACAACTAAAACCGATTTTATCCTATATGAAAGCACAAGTTGTTCAGACGTATGTATTTATTGAAGAAAAAGATTTTTATCGAAAAGAAATCGTTAATGATGATATCATCTTCCGCATTCAACGTTTAGTAGAGGATACCGTAGTTTTAACCGAGACCTACACCAATATACGGAAAGCAAAAGAAGAAGAATATGGTTTTTAATGAAGAATTATAAAAAAGGTATATTTAAGATTTCGGACAATCCAACAATTGAAATAGGAGAATCCTTAAAACCTACGTATAAAGAAATGGAAGAATGGTCATATGAATGGGTTAATTTTATATAGATAGGTAGTGTAATGAAATACGATGGAGGATTTCAAGAGAGAAAACGTGAAACACCTGCTAAAAAAGAATTAACAAAATTTTTTATGCAAAGGAGGAATTACCTATGTTATTAATTATTATTCAAATACTATTGGCTCTCATGTTTCTTATCGCTGGGTTACCGAAATTCACATCAGATCAGCACAAGGAGTCTTTTAAAAATTATGGCTACCCACAATGGTTCCGTATTTTTACAGCGATTGTAGAAGTAGGAATAGCAGCCTTACTAATAATTGGTATATGGAATCAACAGTTAGCTGCGATTGGAGGATTTCTTGTCATTGCAACCATGATAGGAGCTATTTTTACACATATAAAATGTAAGGATAGTTTTAAAAATATTGTATTGCCAATTGTACTGCTTGTGTTAGGAGTAAGTGTATTTTTGCAAAAATCAAGTGCTTTTCTTGGTTAACTGCTATGAATAAGGAATGATTTTAATAAAACCAGATGGAATGGAACCATCTGGTTTATTTGTATGGTTTGTAATTGACTGGAAAGCTGATATCTTGACCGGAGAGCTGATATCTTGACCGGAAAGCTGATATCTTGAGCGGAAAGCTGATATATGAAAAGGAAAGCCGATATCTTGAGCAAAAAGCCGATATCTTGATCGGAAAGCCGATATCTTGATCGGAAAGCTGATATATGGAAAGGAAAGCTGATATCTTGATCGGAAAGCTGATATCTTGATCGGAAAGCTGATATCTTGATCGGAAAGCTGATATCTTGATCGGAAAGCTGATATCTTGATCGGAAAGCCGATATCTTGATCGGACAGCCGATATCTTGATCGGAAAGCTGATATATTGACTGGAAAGCCGATATATTGACTGGAAAGCTGATATCTTGAACGGACAGCCGATATCTTGATCGGAAAGCTGATATATTGGAAGGAAAGCCGATATATGGAACGGAAAGCTGATATCTTGACTGGAAAGCTGATATCTTGACTGTAAAGCCGATATCTTGATTGGAAAGCTGATATCTTGACTGTAAAGCCGATATCTTGAGCGGAAAGCTGATATCTTGACCGGAAAGCTGATATCTTGACCGGAAAGCTGATATATTGACTGGAAAGCTGATATCTTGAACGGAAAGCTGATATATTGACTGGAAAGCTGATATCTTGACCGGAAAGCTGATATCTTGACCGGAAAGCTGATATCTTGACCGGAAAGCTGATATCTTGACCGGAAAGCTGATATCTTGGAAGGAAAGCCGATATATTGAGCGGAAAGCTGATATATCTAGAGAAACACCGATAAACCTGTCACGAGCGCCGATAACCTGCCACGAATACTGATAACCCCTGAGAAAAGCCGATAACCAAAACAAGCTTATCACCCTACACCCTACCAAATTTCATGCTAACCAGCCCTCCACCACAAGGCCCGCTAACAAACCATAAAAAAAGCTGTTAAATGATACAAAAAAAAGTAGCTACCCACGTCTCCAATCAACGTGTGTGGTAACTACTTCTTCTATATAATAAAACATCATATAAGCAGCCGTCTTCATGCGGCATGTAATGAGAAAATGAGGGAGCTGATGTTGGAAGGGAGCTGGAACGAATCTGTCGGAGTGGGCGGATGCGTAGGCAGAAACCCGCTATTCCTTGGCTGAAGCCTAAAGATCATCCCCCCACCATACCATGGGCCGATGTACCTGACCCTCCGTCCCATTCCGTATATGCGCGATACACGCCAGAAATGCGCGATGCCCTCCGTATATGCGCGATACACGTCGGAAATGCGCGACGCCCTCCGTATATGCGCGATTCCTTCTCCACATACGCCCCACACTACCTCAACCTAGATCGTACTAAATAAACAATCACGCCAATTAAGATGAAAATAACACCTATCAGTCCTATGATAATATAGGTGGTTACATTGGAATCATCTTGGTCTATTTCTGTCTCCTTAATGGCTTTTTTGTTTATATCTTGTATTTCATCTTTCTCAATCTCGAAGGCTTCTTCCCAATTCCAGCTATGTTCACCAGTTTTTGCGTGGAGCTTTAGGGTGTATGTTCCAGGATCGAAGTCTTGATAATTCCAATCGATAGTAAAGTCCATCGTTGAGTTAGGTGCCATTCGGTAGTCCTCTACTTTCGTCTGGTTGACCTCTTTACCAGAAGCATCTAAAACCGTTGCTTCCAACATAAGATTATCAACAATAACGGGTTTACTGTTCTGTATGGTTGCAATGATGGCTGTCCGGTAGTTGACGAGACCAGGTTCAACCTTTTTTACATGAAGTTCGGGTTCTACTTCCACATCGGTTTCTGTTAGTTTCAAGCCAATGACATACGAATATTTATTTTTTATTTGGACCGCTTGCTTTTCCGCTGTTTCCTCATTTGTTACTTTTTCAAGATAAATCCCACCGAGAATCATACCGTCAAACGCTTCCTCTGGCATTTGTAGCGTGATAGGGATAACGTTGGATTCTCCAGCAGGGATACGAAATCGTTGTTCATCGATCGAAGCTATTTCGGTCATGGGATAGATTAAGGTTTCATCCCATTCCGTTTGGGTAGTATTCGTATAATCAATAATCCCATTCCGGTTTGTCTTGGCATTCGTAATGTGAATCATAAATTGGGCTTCTTCTTTGGAGCGGTTATAAACTTCCACGTGAATTTCCTGCTCTTGACCGGGTTTCATACGTAAATCAAAGTAGGTCTGATTTTTGTCCAACTGATTTTCTGGGATAATCGCCCGAACTGAATACCCAACTTCCCCTGATGCTGCGGAAACTTCTGATACAACAAATAAAAGACCAATCATAAGCAAGAGACAATATTTCCATGCTTTCAACTTTCCCACTACCCATCTCATTTAGAATCTATTTATGGTGCATCTTTAAGCGTCCACGTTAATGTGGAAGTGTATGTGCCTTGATTGGCACTCCCACCCGGAACGGATAATATCACGTTGTTATTGGTTGCAGGTGGTGTTGTTGGGTCATAACTTGCTGGGAGCCATTTTGTTTTCCAAGTCCCTTGCCCGGCACCCGCCTCCGCAGAAATGACCTCTGTCGCTACTTCATCGGTTGTTAATCTAACAGGTGTTACAGGAGTTGGTTCGGCAAAATCTTTATAGCTTGAATCAGGAATGACCCTTGCATTCTGGAATCGAAGTTCTGCACCTTCTATGATATCCTCACTCGTTGAAGTAAAAGGAGATGCTTTCACCTCCACCTTCCAACCCACTGCATTCAAACGATTATCGGTAACTTGAACGAAAGGCTCGATGGTAGTAGATTCATAGACTTCATCTTTCAACGATAGTACATTTTCCCCAAATTTGATGGAAGGTACAGCATCAAGACTCAATTGATGAACAGTCGGATCTTCTATAAATGAAACGGTTACATCTGACGTTTTGGTTGAACTTGCAAACACATGGGTTGCTAGTGCAAAAATGAGGCCTACACTAGCGACTCCGATAAGAATACTACGCATACACTTCATTTTAAACTCCCCCTCCTATTTATTTGATTATGGCGCATCTTCTAACGTCCATTCGATGGTTGTAGAATATTCCTTATTGGCTTGCGCTTCGAAAGGATTTAATTTTAATTGAATCCCTTCATTTTCCTCCCATTGGATGACTGTTTGTTCCTCTATCCCTGTCTCACCTTCGTGGATGATTACTCCGTTTATCATAGGAAAAACCTTGTTATTCTTTGAAAATAGTAATGCTTCCCGACTTAGAGTATCCCCATCTATGGTAGATAAAGGTGCAGTGGCTCTTGCTTTAATCTGCCACGTAGAGCCCTGGCCACGGGTATCCCGAACGGTAATCGCCCAGTTAGGGTCCTCGGTTGGGATGGTCACCTCGTACGGCGGTATGATGGTTTCCGGGAATTGGATGTGACTTGGGACGATGAACTCTAGGATGGTTCCAATTACAGATGTTGTTGTTGGCTCGCTCTCATTTCCTTCCTTATCTGTTAGGGTCACGATTATTTCCATTCCTGCCCGATGGAGCGGTATATCCACCCGAAAATTCCCTTCTTGGTCAAGCCTTCCGTTGTACACCCCGATTGGCGTCTGAATCCTTACAGATGTATTGGCCTCTCCTGTCCCTGTTATAACGGTGTCCTGATCGGTTACCTGATGGACGATAGGGGCTTCAGGTGGCGTTGTATCTGGCAAACTCGTTTCGATAGTAGCTTTGTAATCTTTACGTTCGAGTAGTTTCAGATTAATAAGCCCTTCTTTTGCGGCAAATCCATAGAATTCTAATACACCGTCATCCGATGGGGGTAACGAGTGGACATCTAACCTTTTTAAATCAATGATGAGCTTTGCACGTAAAGAAGAAATCCCTGTAATAAGATCGGTCATATCGAAAGCATCCTTCCCGATGATCACTCTATTAGGCTTATCGATGGTTATGCTATCCACCGGTTTCGGTGACCCTATCAATCCCAGAAGCTTTTTTTCAATCGTCATAGCTATGGCATCCGGATGGTCTACGATAAATGCTAATTCGGGTGGAAGCAGATAGATATATTGGGTTGTCCCTAAACTGACATCTAAGACGACATCCCCATATATATCCAATACGAGCTTCCCTTCCTCTGCATCATAGCGAACATCTACATGTTGCTCCTTTAATAAACTAAGATCCAAAAGGTTTGCATTCGTCATTGTTGGCATAGAGAAAAGACTAAGGACAGTAATGACTACAACCATAAACCATCTGCCCTTTTTTATGATAAAAACACACGTCATATTGCCCTCCCTTCCGTTCCTACTATTTTTTGATAGGTAATATATCCTATCTATATAATCTAATTATACTAGGTAAATGACAGAAAATATAGGAAAATTATAATAAATATGGTAATTTTTGGTGAAAGATGTAGATAATTATCTTTTATTGCATCTGGTTTATGTTCTATTTTTCAAATTTGGTACTCCTTTTATCAAAAAATCGATAAGGGGGATATTGACATCCCCCAATGCAGCTCTACCCACATCAAATGAAAAAAATAAACCTTCCCATCAACCACTAAATTTCCATTAATTCCCAAATTTTCTACAACATGACACAAAAAAAACTAAAACCTGTCTGTAATATGTGTTATAATTTCCTTTGTGTTGTTTCGTGAAATTACAATAGGTCAAAAGTATGAATACATGAATGAAAATACATGGAGGTATAAGGATGGAAGAAGAAACAATTTCCCTGAGGGAGATATTTGAAGTCATTAGAAAGCGATTAGCACTTATTATTTTATTAACGGTAGGCGCTGCGGTGATTGCCGGAGTTCTAAGCTTCTTTGTTCTAACACCCCAATATGAAAATAGCTCCCAGATTCTGGTGAACCAAAGTAACCCAGACCCACAGCAGCAATTTACCCAACAGGATGTACGGACGAATGTGGAACTTATTAATACGTATAATGTCATTATCAAAAGTCCGCGAATCCTTGATTTGGTGATTGAACGCATGAATTTGAACATGACGGCTGGACAGCTTGCTGATAAAATTGCCGTATCCAGTGCCGAGAATTCGCAGGTCGTAACAGTGACGGTGACTGATCCCGATCCGAAGCTTGCGACAGACTTAGCGAATACGATTGTGCGTGTGTTTCAGGCGGAGATTCCTCAGCTGATGAATGTCAATAATGTCAACATACTGACGGAAGCGGAATTGGCTGTGAATCCATCTCCGGTTGAACCGAATCCGATGCTAAACATTGCGATTGCGATTGTGCTTGGTATCATGGCTGGTGTCGGAATTGCTTTCTTACTAGAGTATTTAGATAACACGATAAAGAATGAAGCGGATATTGAAAATCACTTACAGGTACCTGTACTGGGTGTCATTTCCTTTGTGGGGGATGATGAACTGAAAGAAGGCGCGAATAAAAGAAGTAGAAGGGGGACGACGTAATGGCACGCCGCAAGAAACAAACGAAAAATATGAGTAAAATGCGTCAGCTGATTGCAAAATTAAGTCCGAAATCGACGGTTGCTGAGCAATATCGTACGGTGAGAACGAATCTTCAGTTTGCAGCAGTGGATGAAACCCTGCAGGCTGTCTTAGTTACGTCAGCGAGTCCGGAAGAGGGGAAATCGATGACGGCAGCGAACCTTGCCATTGTCTATGCACAGCAGGGGAAAAAGGTTCTTCTTGTCGATGCCGACATGCGAAAACCAACGATGCACTATACCTTTCAGCTGGAAAATCTCCAAGGCCTTAGCAATGTTTTGGTTGGTGATACGATGGTGGCCCAAGCGATTCAAGCCTCTGGTGAAGAAAATCTTGATGTCATTACCTGTGGACCGGTTCCCCCGAATCCATCCGAGCTATTAGCTTCGAAACGGATGCAGGAGCTTATGAATGATTTACGTCAGTCCTATGATGTTATTATCGTCGATTCCCCTCCTGTATTAGCCGTGACCGATGCACAGATCCTATCCAATGTCTGTGATGGAACTGTTCTGGTTGTCCGTAGTAAACAAACGGAAATTGAAGCAGGGCAAAAGGCGATAGAAGCATTGCGTTCGGTTAATGCGCGTGTATTAGGTACGATTCTGAATGGCCGAGATAAAAAGGATAAAAACTATTATTACTATTACTATCATAAATGATTCAAGGAAAAGCCCTTTACTGTTCGATAAGTGTAGGGCTTTTTTGCTTTGGTATAGGAAGAGGAGGCATATTTCCTTAGTAAGAAAGGCAATGATAGTTACATTTACACGAAAAAGTGACAATAATTCTGAAAATACCCTATGAATATACTAATTTTTCTGCTAAAATACCAATGTACTATCCGATTACCAAAAGTAACCCTTTTTCATAGATTGAGGATAATAGGGTAACGGAAAGCGATATACGCATTTTGACAAGGGAAGAACGTCCCTGTGATGCACGATTGATAACGGTTGCGATTGAACCGAGCTCCCAAATGTGGCAACAATTGACAGTGTTTTTGGGGCTCTTTTCTGTTACACTATTATTCGGTTACAGGTCGTAGGTAAAAAGAACGAGATAACGTTTAGGAAGTGAATTCTAATGATAGATATTCATTCGCATATTTTGCCAGGAATCGATGATGGCTCGAAGTCCTTCGAGGATAGTCTTCAATTAGCAAAAGCTGCCATTGACGAAGGAATTCAAACGATTATTGCCACGCCGCATCATCAAAATGGCAAGTATCGTAATGAGAAGCGGGATATTATCCAGCTGACGAAGGAATTAAATGAAGCATTCCAACAGCATGACATTCCCCTTAACGTCCTTCCTGGTCAAGAGACAAGGTTACATGGGGAGATGGTAGAGGAATGGAGAAGTGGAAAGCTACTTACTTTGGCAGAGCATACGAAATACATCTTTGTTGAGCTGCCACATGATCATGTACCACGTTATGCAAAGCGATTATTATTTGAGATTCAATTAGAAGGATTGATACCGATTGTGGTTCATCCCGAACGAAATGTAGAAATGATGGAGCACCCGTCAATTCTATACGATATGGTAGAGAAGGGAATACTAACCCAGATTACAGCCGCAAGTGTCGTAGGAAGGTTTGGCAAGAAAACAAAAAAACGTACCCATCAACTTATCGAGAATAACCTAACCCATTTCATAGCTTCGGATGCCCATAATACAACATCACGAGGTTTTTTTATGGAAAAAGCCTATAGCGAAGTGGAAAAAGTACATGGCATTCAAACACGATTCTTTCTGATGGAAAATGCTGCATTGCTTGTAGACGGTGATACCGTACAGCGAATGGAGCCTACTCGCATGAAAAAGAAAAAGTTTCTTGGGTTGTTTTAAATGCGGCGTAATACACTACGCTTTCCGTGGGCGCTGCTGAGCCTACTGCGAGCTAACGCTCTCCGTAGTCTCACCTAGGCTTTTCATCCCACTGGAGTCTTCGTGTATTTCCTTCGCTGGTTTTGTGGTTTTCAACATTGAATCAATTAATAATTAAATTGATTCAATGGCAAAATAAGTTTTCACTATTATGCTAGCTGGTTAGAGCGGAAATAAACTTACGCACAGATAGAGTAATAAACATTCTTTCTATTTTGTGCATCGTACAACCATTCTTAAGAAAAACAGCTGAAATATGCATGTTTCAAACATAGTTCAAAGGGTTCGTTTCTACATACTTACTGTTACTATCTTCTATGTGAAATGAACGTTTTTATAAAATAATGAGGTAAAAAGGGGTGAGGGGTTTGTCCTATTTCAAGCGATTAGCGTTGCTTGTCTTGCTAGATTCCGTGATTGTTAGTACAGCAGTATTTATTGCTTTTTGGATTGTTTATCCATTTTATGATTTTTCGATTACAGGCATTATGCTTGTTTCTGCAATTGCACTTTTAATCTTTCATCATATATTCGCGTTTGTTTATAAGCTGTACAACAAGGTATGGGCCTATGCAAGTGTTGGGGAATTAGTTGCCATTATCAAAGCAATTACGCTATCCATTATTGCGACAGCCATTGTTCAGTTTTTATTTAATGATTTTACCGTATACCAGCGTGCATTGTTGGTCACCTGGTTCCTGCATATTATTCTGATTGGTGGTTCGCGATTTGCTTGGCGTATTTACCGAGATCGGTACTTAACCCATGCAGATAACCAGAAACGAACACTTATTGTGGGAGCGGGTGCTGCAGGGGCGATGATTGCGAGACAATTAAAAAATGAGCATGATCATGCGGAATTATGTCCGATTGCGTTTGTGGATGATAGTCTACGAAAGCAAAAAATGCAATTATATGATCTACCGGTTTTAGGAACGGTGAAGGATATTCCACGGATAGTGGAGGAAAAGAATATTGAACATATTGTGATTGCCATCCCTTCGTTAAAAAGCGGAGAATTGAATAAGATTATGGCAGCCTGTCATGAGACAACGGTACAGGTGAAGATGATTCCGAAGCTCGAGGACTTGATGACAGGGAAAGTATCGGTCCAGCATTTGAAAAATGTCGAAGTCGAGGATTTACTTGGCCGGGATCCGGTGAAATTGGATATTCAATCGATATCGGAATATGTTAGTGGATCAACCGTCATGGTTACTGGTGCCGGTGGTTCGATTGGTTCCGAGATTTGCCGCCAGCTGATGAAATTTAATCCGGGAAAAATCCTTCTTGTCGGTCATGGAGAATTTAGCATTTATAGTATTGATATGGAATTAAGAGAGACTTACAAGGATACGGATATAGAAATTATCCCGGTTATCGGAGATGTCCAAGACCGTGATCGCATATTTG
This sequence comes from Oceanobacillus senegalensis, assembly GCF_900176885.1. GTDB lineage: Bacteria > Bacillota > Bacilli > Bacillales > Amphibacillaceae > Oceanobacillus > Oceanobacillus senegalensis. Next base: position 44,065 of record NZ_LT839648.1, read on the forward strand.
AGATTGTTGGACATCATCATCCACGGGTCATCTATCATGCCGCAGCACATAAGCATGTCCCATTGATGGAATACAATCCACATGAAGCGGTGAAGAACAATGTCATCGGTACGAAAAATGTAGCAGAAGCTGCCGATACCTTTGGGGTAGAAAAATTTGTGATGGTATCAACCGATAAAGCCGTGAACCCAACGAATGTAATGGGGGCAACGAAGAGGGTGGCAGAAATGGTTGTCCAAAGCATGGCGAAGAAAAGCCATACCAAATTTGTTGCCGTACGATTTGGGAATGTGCTTGGAAGCCGTGGTAGTGTGATTCCACTCTTTAAGAAACAAATTGAAAAAGGCGGACCTGTTACAGTGACCCATCCCGATATGACACGTTATTTCATGACCATCCCAGAAGCATCTAGACTTGTGATTCAGGCGGGTACACTTGCCAAGGGTGGAGAAATCTTTGTGCTTGATATGGGTGAACCGGTGAAAATTGTTGATTTAGCTCGAAACCTTATTAAATTATCCGGTTATACCGAAGAAGAAATTCCGATAGCCTTTACTGGGATTCGTCCTGGAGAGAAGATGTATGAGGAAATCTTGAATGAGAATGAGATTCTGCCTGGTGAGGTTTATGAGAAGATTTATGTTGGGCGGACCGTGGAGTTTGACTTTGGAGTGATTGAGGAATTGATTGAGCGGTTTGAGCAGATTGATTCGGTAGAGTTGAAGGAAGAATTGATGAGGATTGTTTATCGGGAGCGGGAGTTGATGAGTGGGTGAGTAAATGGTTGTAAATCAATAATAAATACTTAATATATAGGTGTTTATAGAATAAGGCTGGGTTGGGTTTAGTCTTCCACCTAGCTCAGCAATAAAAAAAGTGGCAAAAGCAGTATAACAATTTACTATCAATGGGCTTAGTTTATTAGTATTTGGTTGGAAAAGTTTCCAATTTGGTTCTAGTTTACTAAAACTATTATTCAAGGGGTGTTCTAAGCTTGTATTTAAGATTCAAAAGGTTGATAGATATTTTCCTTTCTTCACTTGGATTAATAGTACTATCACCTATTTTTTTAATTCTTATTATTACTATTAAATTAGATTCAAGAGGCCCGGTTCTTTTCAAACAAAAACGTGTAGGATTGAATAAAACACATTTTTATATATTAAAATTTCGCACTATGCTAATAGATACACCTAAGGACACTCCAACTCATTTATTAGGAGATCCAGAACAATATATTACTAGAGTTGGGAAGCTTTTAAGAAAGACATCTTTAGATGAATTGCCTCAAATTTGGAATATATTTATTGGGCAAATGAGTATAATTGGACCTCGTCCAGCTTTATGGAATCAATTTGATTTGATTGAAGAACGTGATAAATATGGTGCTAATGATGTTCCACCTGGACTGACTGGTTGGGCTCAGATTAATGGTAGGGACGAGCTTCCTGTTGAGGTTAAGGCAAAGTTGGATGGGGAGTATGTAGAGGAAATTAGTTTTTGGATGGATGTTAGGTGTTTCTTTGGGACCATTGTAAGTGTTGTGAAAAGTGATGGGGTAGTTGAAGGTGGGAGTGGGACAACTGAAGAGAAAGAAGTAGCAAGTACCGAGGAGAGCGTATCTAAATGAAAAAAATACTGATAACAGGAAAAAACAGCTATGTTGGTACTAGCTTAAAAAAATGGCTCGATAAATATCCAGATAGATTTTTAATAGATTCTATTAGTATAAGAAATGATTCATGGAAAAAAAGGAATTTTTCGGAGTATGATGTTGTGTTTCATGCAGCTGGGATTGCTCATATAAAAGAAACAAATTCTAATGCATATCTCTATTATAAGGTTAACCGAGACTTGGCTTACGAAGTTGCTCAAAAAGCAAAAAAAGAAGGAGTTAAACATTTTATATTTTTAAGTTCCATGAGTGTTTATGGAAGAGAAAACGGTGTTATTACAAAAGATTCCTCCCTTACACCCAAGAGTAATTACGGGAAGTCTAAGCTTGAGGCGGAGAAGTTAATCACCCCCTTAGGAGATGATAACTTTAAAATTGTGATAGTCCGACCGCCGATGATTTATGGTAAAGGTTGCAAAGGGAATTATAACAGGCTATCTAAGCTAGCTAACAATATCCCATTATTTCCGGATATTAAGAATAAGCGGAGTATGATTTATATAGATAACATGTGTGAATTTGTTAGGAAATTGATTGAAGGTAATTGTAGCGGAACTTACTATCCTCAGAATGAAGAATATGTGTGTACGTCGGAGTTAGTTAACTTAATTGCTAAAAGTCAAGGAAAAAAGGTGTTATTGACGAAATTATTTAATCCAATACTAAAGATATTAAAGACAGGTACTTTTAATAAGGTATTTGGTGATTTAGTTTATGAGAAATCAATGTCTGGTCATCTTGAATTAAAATATACAGTAGTAAATTTTAAGGACTCAGTTGAGGCAACGGAGGGTTAAGAGTGAAAACAGTACTGATACTGAGTAATCACCATTTATATACTTATAATCTTAGAAAAGAAGTTATTCAAAGTTTAATAGAAGAAAATTACAGAGTGGTAATAGCACTTCCATATGGTGAAAAAGTAGAATTGTTAAAAGAAATGGGGTGCGAGTTCATTGATGTTCCACTAGACCGGCGTGGAACTAATCCCATAACAGATTTGAGACTATTTTTAGAATATAACAAGATTCTAAAAGAAGTAAAACCTGATGTAGTATTAACATACACATTAAAACCCAATATGTATGGGGGATTAGCGTGTAGGGTTAATAAAACAAATGTAATTCATACAGTAACGGGTTTAGGATCAGTATTTGTTAGAAATGTAAGTTACAAAAAAATAATTGTTTTCTTAAATAGAATCGCATTTAGAGCTGCAAATATGATTGCTTTTATGAATTCTGATAATGAATATTTGTACAGAGATTTGAAAATCATCTCAGGAGACCAAAAAACCATGGTAGTTGCTGGTTCGGGAGTAAATTTAGACCTTTTTAGGTATAGTACTCCTCATAAAACTAGTAAAATTAAATTTACTTTTATAGCGCGTGTATTAAAGGATAAAGGGATTGAAGAGTATCTATACGCTGCAAAAGAAATAAAAAAAATATATAACAATGTGGAGTTTGAAGTAGTAGGTTTTGTTGATGAGGAAAAATATAAAAAAATGCTCGACGAATATGAGAAGATGAGATTAATTACTTATCTTGGGAAACGGGATGATATTCCAAGTATAATGGCAAATTCGAGTTGTATTGTCTTGCCATCCTACGGCGAAGGTAGAGGTACTGTTCTACAAGAAGGAGCTGCTATTGGAAGGCCATTAATCACCTGCAACACATATGGATGTAAAGATAATGTAGATGATGGTTATAATGGTTTTCTGTGTGAAGTAGCTGATCCTAAATCGCTTGTAGATGTTATGGAGAAATTTATCAACTTATCAACAGAAGAAAAAAATTTAATGGGTAAAAGAAGTCGAGAAAAGGCTGAAAAAGAATTTGATAGGAATATTGTAGTGAATTCGTACTTGAATGAAATTAATAAGATAGTTGAAAGTGGGTAATTTATAAATGGGATTATATGAAAACATTATAAATAAAATGGAAAAAATATCATTAATTGGATTAGGTTACGTCGGTATGCCAATCGCGGTTGCTTTTGCTAAGAAAGTTGATGTAATTGGTTTTGATGTTAATAAAGAAAAAATTAATTTATATAAAGGCGGATTAGATCCCACAAAGGAAGTGGGAAACGATGTAATTAAAAATACGACGGTTGATTTTACGTCAGATGAAGCTAGACTGAGAGAAGCAAAGTTTCATATTGTCGCGGTACCAACTCCTGTAAGGGAAGACCATACGCCGGATTTAACACCAATAGAATCTGCAAGTAGAACATTAGGTAGGAACTTAACAAAAGGTTCAATAGTTGTTTTCGAATCCACTGTATTTCCAGGAGTAACGGAAGATGTTTGTGTCCCAATATTAGAAAAGGAATCTGGACTAACATGTGGAGTAGATTTTAAAGTTGGATATTCACCAGAAAGAATTAACCCTGGTGATAAGGTGCATAGATTAGAAACGATAATAAAAGTTGTAGCTGGCCAAGATAAGGAAACTTTAGATACTGTTGCAAAAGTATATGAATTAGTTGTTGAAGCGGGAGTTCATAAAGCAGAAAGTATTAAAGTGGCTGAGGCTGCAAAGGTCATAGAAAACTCACAACGTGATATTAATATTGCTTTTATGAACGAGTTATCTATTATATTTAATAAAATGGGAATTGATACGAAAGCAGTACTTGAAGCAGCCGGAACAAAGTGGAACTTCCTTAACTTCTCTCCCGGGCTAGTCGGTGGTCACTGTATAGGTGTTGATCCATATTACCTGACATATAAAGCAGAGCAAATGGGTTACCATTCTCAAATTATTCTTTCAGGTAGAAAAATTAATGATGATATGGGCAAGTATATAGCTGAAAGTACAGTTAAGAAAATGATTAAGGCAAATAAACAAATAAACGGTTCCAAGGTGGCTATCTTTGGTGTTACTTTCAAGGAGAATACACCTGATGTACGAAATACAAAAGTAGTGGATGTAGTAAAAGAATTAGAGGAATACGGAGTAGATGTTAAAGTTGTGGATCCTGTTGCGGATAAAGAAGATCTGTGGCGTGAATATAGAATTAATCTATGTGAAGTAGAAGATATAAAAGAAATGGATGCAGTAATATTTGCAGTTCCACACGAAGAATTTAAAACCATTAAATTGGAAGAGATAAAAATGATGTTTGGTCCAACCGGTTATGTTAATTCGGAAGTTATGAACGAAGTAGCTGCAACATCTGAATTTGATTTAGTTAATGATAATAAAGAATATGTATTAATGGATCTTAAGGGAATGTTTAATAGAAAAGAAGCAGAGGATACAGGATTTGTATATTGGAGGCTATAAACATGGGATATGAAGATATAAAATTTCCAAAGGGCAGTATATTCTTAGTTACTGGCTCAGCGGGTTTTATTGGTTCTAATTTAGTAGAAGCAATACTTGAATTAGGTTATCAAGTAAGAGGTCTTGATAATTTTTCCACTGGTAAAAAGGAGAATGTAGAGGAGCTTTTAGATAATCCCAACTACGAATTTATTGAAGGGGATATTCGTGATTTTGAAACGTGTATGAAGGCTTGTAAAGGAATAGATTATGTTTTAAATCAAGCTGCATGGGGGAGTGTACCGAGAAGTATTGAGATGCCTTTGTTTTATGAAGAGGTTAATATAAAGGGAACATTAAATATGATGGAAGCTGCTAGACAAAATGAGGTCAAAAAGTTTGTTTATGCTTCGAGTTCATCTGTTTACGGAGACGAGCCTAACCTTCCAAAAAAAGAAGGAAGAGAAGGAAATATACTGTCACCGTATGCTCTTACTAAAAAGGTAAATGAGGAATATGGAAAGCTTTATACTAAATTATATGGGCTTGATACCTATGGTATGCGCTATTTTAATGTGTTTGGTAGAAGACAGGATCCTAATGGTTCCTATGCGGCAGTAATTCCCAAATTCATTAAACAGTTACTTAATGATGAGCAACCAACTATTAATGGTGATGGAAAGCAGAGTAGAGATTTTACTTATATTGAGAATGTAATTGAGGCTAATTTAAAGGCCTGTAATGCTTCTCATGAAGCGGCAGGACAAGCATTTAATATTGCTTATGGTGGAAGAGAGTTTTTAATTGATATCTATAATCATTTATTAAATGCGTTAGGAAAAGATATTCAGCCTATTTTTGGACCTGATCGAAAAGGTGATATTAAGCATAGTAATGCTGATATAACTAAAGCAAAACAAATGTTGAGATATGAACCTGAGTGGAGTTTTGATAGAGGAATTTTTGAAGCTGTTGAATGGTATAGGGAGACACTATAGTTAATTAAGGAGCGCTAAAATGAATGATATAGTAATATTAACCCCAACATATAATAGGGCTAATACGCTTCCTAGACTTTATGAAAGTTTAAAAGTCCAAATAGATAACAATTTTAAATGGTTGATTATTGATGATGGAAGTACTGATAAAACAAGTACAATAGTTGCAGGGATGCTAAAAGAAAAAAAGATTAATATAGATTATATTTATCAGGAGAATGGGGGGAAGGCTCGAGCATTAAACAAGGGTTTTTCACTATGTGAAAGTGCTTTGGTCTTTGCGATAGTTGATAGTGATGATTATTTAAACCCAAGTGCGGTCAGTACAATTAAAAAATATTTGACCAGATATGCTGGGAATAAAAAAATAGGAGCTTTCTTCTTTCATTATAATACAACTGATGGTAATGTACTAAAACCTAAGGGTCAGCCGATTAAAGTTGATCATGAAATGACACCATATGAATATTATCGAAATTTCGGAAAACATGATGGATGTATATGTTATCTTAACAAGGTAACAAATAAGTATAAGTATCCAGAATTTGAAGGGGAAAAGTATGTCGGACCGACAGTATTGCAACTTAAAATGTCAGACGAATATAAAATTGTTTATTCTCCTGAAGTAATAGGAGTTGCTGAGTATCAAGAAGGTGGTTTAACACAAAATGGGCGGCAACTTAGATTAAGAAACCCTATGGGTATGATGTATTATGCAAAATTAATGATGAGCCCAAAGGCAAATATATCAACGCAATTTAAATATGCAATTTCTATTTGGCCTTATGCAAAAATAGCTAACAAGTCATTTTTTGATGTTATAAGGTTGGCAAAAAGACCATTTTTACTTGGAATATCCTATTTTCCAGGACAATTATTATACTTAAAGTGGAGGAAAATACTAGAATAATTTCTTTTTTATCAAACCAATTTATACATTATAATAAATCTAACTTTTTCACCTGAATTCAAAGGTAGTATATTTTAGTTGAACTGTTTTCAGTGTAGTGCTTAATAGAATTGAAATGTTATAACAATGGAATAATTTCGAATGATTATGGTTTTATATAGTGTATTTCTTTATAGAGTTAAAATGTTAAATAGCGGGAATGTATGGTGGTGGAAAGTTGAAAAAAGAAATGTTAGGCCAAGCTTCATTTATTTCTTTTGCATTTATATTATTATCATTATCATTAGTTTTATTTAGTAATGGTGAAGAGAAGGTATTGTTAATTTTTTTACCTCTTATTTATGGTGTTTTTTTTATTTCATTGGCGAGAATTCATAAGTATTTCAATTACCCAGGGATGTTTGTACTGAATGTAATTTCAGCAATTCGTTATGTTTTAATCCCAACTTTAATTATTATCTATCCAGATTATAACGATCAATATGGATCACTAACTGCGGGGATTTTATTTATGATTTTCGAGGCAATGTGCTTAGGGATATTTTTGATATTCATCACAAAGAAATACTACAGTGGTAGAAAAATTGAAAAGCATGTAGAAGTTAATTCAGAAAAGAATATCCTGTTAAAATTGGTTGTAATATTATCAATATTTATCGTTATGCTGAATCCATCCATTCTTTTACAGTACAACTTTGTTTTCATGGATTCCCATAACATTGAACTAATTAAAAGCGGTGCACTTGTTTCGGGTTTGAGTGGAATTTTCGTGGATTGGGGAAAGCTCTTTTTACCTATTCTAATCACAATTCCATTAATAAGGAAATATAGAAAAAACAATAACGATATATACTATTATTTGGTAATCATAATAATAATGGTTTTCAATGTGTTGGTATTTAGTGGTACAAGCCGTAATTCTGTAATTATGCCTGCGGTAGCTAGTATGTTCTTTTTATTAAAGGCCTTTCCTAAGAAAAGAAGAAAAATATTTTTGTTTATGTCAGTGTCAATAGTTATAGTAGCGTTACAGTTGACAATACTCAAAACAGAGTATTTAGGAACTCGAATTCAAGCCTCATTAGGTGATGTTATTGATTACTTAGAATTATATTTTGGTGGGCCGAAGAACATGAGTATTGCAATCATTGCCAAGGAAACATATTCAAATATGTTTACGATAAATACAGTGATTAATGATATTTTAGGGAATTTTCCAGGGTTAAGTCATTTATTTAATATGGAAAATAGGACAACTACTTTCTTTAATTTATCATTCTATGGTGGTGGTGCTGCAAGGGATCAAATTATCCCATCGATGGGTCAGGGATTATTTTATTTTGGTTATTTATTTTCCTTTATTCCGCAAGCGATAATTGTATATGGTATGGCTAAGTTTGACTCAATATATAGAAATACGAAAGATTTATCAGGAATTTATTTTATTTCTTATTTCGCAGTTCGATTTGGATTTACCTACAGTCAAAATGTATCTATAATATTGAATTTTATATATGTTATGACTATACCAATTATGATTATATTGTTAATAGATCGAATGATTAACAAAAGATTTAAGTTTAGGAGGTCCTATTTTTATGAAAAAAATAAAACTGCTATTTATAATAAGTAATATTAATATTGGGGGACCTCAGAAAAGTTTATTAGCACTTCTAGATAAATTAGATTATAACTTGTTTGATGTTTCTATATACGTGTTAAAACCGGGAGGTCGTCTAAAAAAATATTATAATAAAAAAGTAAAATTTTTGGAAACTGATGAATTAGTGACTGCTGCTACACTCCCAAGTGAAAATACAATTAGCTATCTGAAAACCTTCATAAAAAAACGAAAGTTTAAAATGTTCATTGGTGCCTTGAGGGCGTTATTAAATCATATATTATTAAGAAAAAATATGAATCAGGAACGACAGAAATTTTGGGAAAAGAATGCGGATGCCATACCTAGATTAAATGACTACTATGATTTAGCATTTGGAATATTAGGATTGTCTACTTATTTTATGCTTGATGCAGTCGAAGCGAATCAAAAGTTTCACTGGATTAGAAGTGATACAAGAATTCTTAATAGAGATACTAAAATTGATGCTAGTTATTATAAAAAGTTAGATGGTGCTTTGTCTGTTTCGAAGGAGTGTGCAGAGATATTTATAGAAATGTATCCTTTTATGAAGGAAAGGATAGAGGTGTTCTATAATTACATTCCTGAATCATTTTATAAAAGATTAGATTATGATGAGACTCTTATGAAGACGGAGGATAATTATATTAAACTTGTCACAGTTACAAGATTAGACCCATTAAAAGGAATAGAAATGGCAATTGAATCATGTAAATACTTGGTCGATAGAGGTTTTAAGATAAAATGGTTTATTCTTGGGGATGGGAAATTCAGAGCGGAGATTGAGAAAATGATCGTAGAGAAGGGAATAAAGGATTCTTTTATTCTTCTTGGATTTCAGTTAAATACACTTTCATTCATTAAGGATGCAGATATTTTTGTTCATCCTTCAAGAACTGAGGGTAAATCAAATGCTGTTGATGAAGCTAAATTTGTTGGAAAACCAATTGTTGTTACAAATTACGATACCGTTGCTGAACAAATTGAGCATGGAGTAACTGGGTTAATATGCAGTATGAGCGGAGAAGAAATCGCTAATTCTATCGAAAAAATAATTAATAACAATGATTTAAGGGAAAATCTAATGAAGAACTGTAAATATCATAGGGATGGTACTACGGATGCTTCAAAATTTTTAGTTGATTTGAGGAGAACTTAACCAATATGATTTCTAAATTATTGAGTAATGATTACTCATTAAGTTTAATAAACAAAATATACTCAATGCTATTAGGATTGTTGTCATCGATTTTCCTAACACGGTATCTAGGTGTTGTATATAAAGGTGACTATGCATATATAACACAGCTTGTTGCAGTGTTAACAATTGTATTTGGCTTAGGGTTGAATCAATCTTATTCTTTTTTTAGAAGAAAAAAACCAAATGGAACTTTTGAGAAATATGTAAATTTTTATTTTTCCCAATTAATAATTCATACATTACTTGCTATTATCTTAGGTTTTTTGTTGAGCAATTCTCTATTATTCATTTATGTATGTATATTACTACCTTTTAGTGTATTAAAGCAGCAAATGGCTAGCACTGTTACTATAGAGAATATACGACTTGGAATTAAACTTCAAATGTTTAATGCGTCAGTAAGAATGTTTTCGTTTTTAATCTTATTTTTGTTTGCAGAAAGTAGTTTACTTTTACCTGTTTTGATAACAGTTGGGATTAATATAATTTCAGTATTTATTTATATTTATTTCTTAAGAGTAATTCCAAGACCATTAAATACTAACTTTACTTTTATGAAGGAAGTTATTAAGTTTAGTTGGCTACCAATGTTAACCTCTCTACTTATAACATTCAATTATAGTATTGATATCTTTTTTCTTAAGAGTATGGGTACGCAGATTGAGCTTGGTTTATATGCAACAGCTGCTGGTATAATAAATTATTTTTGGTTAATACCCGATTCATTTAAAGAGGTTTTGGCATCTAGAGTTGCTCGTAAATATTCAACTAAATCTACGATATTGACAATAAAGATTTCCGTATTTTCTGTATTCATGGTGATTCTTGCGTTTATATTTTTTGGAAAGTTTGCTATAGAATTAATGTATGGATCAGAGTTTGTTAATTCCTATAAAGTTACAATAATCTTGTCGTTTGGAGCTATTAGTATGGTTTTTTATAAAATGATAGGTGTTGTTCTTTTAGCAGAAGGGAAACGCTGGATTTATTTCATAGTACTCTTAATTAGTGTAATATTAAATATCATCGCAAATATCCTCACTATTCCAACATTAGGTATGTATGGTGCTGCAATATCATCCGTTGCTTCTTATTCAATTTGTGGGATTTCTTTTTTAGCTTACTATATGTGGGATAAAAAAATTAAAATTAAAGAGTTAATTAGTATAACAGTATCTGATATTAAACTTATAGGTAATGCTTTAAAGAGGAGGTAAACGGATGTCTAATATAATTACGCATAATATTGCAAGATTGTTTTATTTAAAAAAAATACCATTTATCCCGAAAGTTTTTAATAGATTAACAAGAATAATCTATTCGTGTGAAATACCATACACTGCAAATATTCATCCAAGTGTAACGTTTGGACATAAAGGTCTTGGTGTAGTTATTGGTCATGATACAGTTATTGAAGAAAACACAAAGGTATTACAAAATGTGACAATTGGGGGAAAAAGTGGTATTAGAGCAAATCCGGTAATTGGAAAAAATGTTCTTATAGGTACAGGTGCTTGTATTCTTGGAGGTGTAACAATTGGTGATAATGCTTCAATAGGTGCCAATGCAGTAGTATTAACAGATATACCTTCTAATAGTGTTGCTGTTGGTATACCAGCAAGGGTAATTAAAACAAAATAGTTCTGAGTCTCGAAGGGAGAAATAAATAATAATGAGAAACAAGGGAATAATCGGAACTGTTACATTCGGGACCGCTTATGAATATTTAGCTGATTGGTTAAAAAAACTTAATTACAATAATATTGTAAGATTAGAAGCTATGGATTCTGAAAATGCTAATTTCTTAATTTCATCTGGTCAATGTAACTATGAAAACTTTGCAGATGATATACACATTTTTTTCACAGGATATCTTTGTGACGATTTAACGGAAGGATACAGTTCGTACACTAAAGCATTATACTCACTATATAAAAATAATGATATTCAAAAAATGCTCAATTTAATCGATGGAAGTTATTCATTATTAATTTTTGATAAAAGTAAGCAAGTAGCATATATAGCTTGTGACCGTTTTGCATCTCAACCGATATATTATAATATTTTTGATCGAACGATTACATTTTCATCTCATTTAAAAGATTTCTTTAAATTACAGACATTAGATAAAAGAGTTAATTTAGCTGCAGTTGCATCTATGATAGGTAGTGGATGGGTGCATAATAACCATACTTATTATGAAGATGTTAAATTCTTAATGAGTGGTCACTATATAAAGGTATCTGACGGAGGGGTCCAAGTATTAAAATATTGGGATTATAAAATAGAAAATAACCATAGTCCGATTGATAAAATAGAGTATAAGAAAAAGTTGAAGGATCTACTAATTAATGCTGTTGAAAAAAGGACTCGTAACAATAATCCATCACTACTGTTAAGTGGCGGTACAGATTCTAGATTACTTTTAGGAGTAATGCTTGAACTAGGTAGACCTGTAGATACATATTCTTATGCTTATAAGGAAATGAATGGTGATGATTGTTATGTGGCTGAGCAAACAGCTAAAAAGGCTGGAGTAAGCTTTAATAAGCTTATAATTGATGAAATTAATCCTTATAAAGGTATTCTTATGAGTGCAAGCAATTGGGCTGGCATGAGAAATTGGGTTTATGAGTATGACCCTTTATCGGATTTATCGAATTACTCTGATAATTGGATGGGTGGTGACGAGAGTTTTGGTTGGAATAAAGGGAGTTATATAAATGAATATGATGCATTTAATCATATTGGTATTAGTTTTATGTCACAACAAAAAGAGTTGAGGGATATTATTAATAACAATGATTTATATAATGATCTATTACAAAGAGATAGCTTAATTCATAGTGAATTATTAAAAAGAAAGAGTGATTACGATTTACCTAATGCTGTCGACTATTTATATACAACCGAAAGGTTACCTAGAAATATACTCCCTTGTAGATATATTGTTACGCAGCAGGGTTGTAACTTTATTAATCCTTGGTTAGACAAAGATATATTAGAGTTTATGAGACAATTACCTTATCAATATAGAACGGACAAAAATTTACTCAAGGAACTAGCAATGGAAATGTATCCTAAGCTATTTTCTATTTCCCCAGCAAAATATGGAGGGGCATCCAGATTTATAAAGGATAAATATGGAAAAAAAGAAAATGTGAGAAAGCTCTTCGAATACAGTTCTGAATTCTATAGCAGCAAAATTGACTTTGAACAATTTACTAATAAGATATTGAATATGGAAAATGATTTCAAATCAAAAGTTTCAAAGGCAAAGTACAAACTAATAAGACAAGTTAATAATAAACTAGGTTGGTTACCCAACAAGATTCGTGATGGGGAGTTGCCAATTACCATTTCAAATCAACAGTTTGTTGATAGGATTATTGTTATGGGAATCATTTGTAATAAAGATTTAGGGTTAAGACTATAGGAAGAACGCAGCCGATGGGTCAGCGTATAATGGTGAATAATTCAAGTACGGTTTTAAGATAAAAAAGGCAAACCTTAACTAAAACTTACATTGTGATATATTAGAGGTTTATGATATACGAGCAGTTAAAGGAACTTTTATGCTATTTATTTCACAAATATCAAGTATCTTCTGTGATGATGGTACTATCGACTTTTCAAAAATTAAGTCAATATACTTTAAAATAGAAATTATTGAATGGTTAATGAGAATGTGAACTTTAAATTTCAGCCCTAAAATAATTGTTGCAAAAGATACTAGAGCATAAAAGGTGGATTTTGGGTTCACACCAGGTTGAGGGGATTGAGCTTCGAAATACCAAAATCAGAAGGGCTGATGCGTTGGTCTTTGCAGAAATCAATATTATTATTCTCGTAAAATGGCATGAGGATACTAACTTTCACAGAGTCGATGACCTTAGGCTCTCAGGGTCAGCCTCCCACTGCGTTAATGTGCCAAGAGTCCACAAACTAACCAAACAACAAATAGTCTAGAAGAATTGGCACATTAAAATGGAGTATTGCGGACAGATTGAGTCAGTAATTGCGGATAAGAGAGCCACTAGAACAGAAGTCAGTTCTAATGGCTGTTTTATCTTATCTGAATCTTTTATTCTCTAGTTGTCTACCAATAATCTCAGGTTGCCCAGCTAACAAGCTCATCATAATCTAAATCCTTCTCAGCGGGTCCGTATGCAGAAAGTGATATATATCAAGATTTGATAACGTTATCAATTGCTGCTATAGCATCCGTAATAGTCTGGCATCCTTTCATACATATAAGGGTACTCTTCATTTGCTCTTGCAGGATATACCGCGTAACCCCCATCCGAAGCTGCGTTCGATTTTTGAAAATAGTATTTTGATTAGATACCGTACTAGTACGACCCTTTTTACTGTATAAAATATGCTCGGCAGGGAGTAGAGCCATCGTCTTTTGATTGTAACGATTTAAAATCTCAGTCATGTGCATGCTCTCCTTATATATAATTTAATTAAAATAAAAACAAACAATTGACTACATGTAATGGGTACAGATTCAAATAGAACAGCCTAATTATTGTTTCTTTATTAAAATGATTATCTGAAGTTGGTCTATCTGAGATGATTTATGTAATAAAAGACTAGGCTTATCTAAGGAGTATGGAAGTTCGAATAAATGTCAATCAGCATTTATTCGAACCTGTCTATAGTGTTTCCCTACTCTTAAAGCAGTACATCAATCACTTGGAAACATTTGTACTGTTTCAATCATTTGATTTCGTTTCATAACGACATAATTAAAGTAATTTGTCAGGTCCATTAAATCCTCATTTGTCAGCGCTTTCCACTTTTCTGATTCCAAGATACAAGGAGTGGCGATCCCTGCTTTTTTGAATTGCTCTAGGAGTTCATTAAATGTATTTAGCTTTGCAGTATAGGATTCATCATGTTGGAATTCCTTCCCACGAATGAGATAGTCTAAGGAAACATTACATAGATCCGCAAACTTTGAAATGGTTGTTACACTAGGCGTTCTGTGTCCGTTTACATAATTACTAAAGGTACTATCCGAAAAATTGAGTATTCTACTTACTTCGTTTTTAAATAGGTTATTTTTCTCACAAAGTTTTTCTAAGCGTAAATAGAATTCTTTTTCCATATGATCACATCCTGTTGTTTAGGTATATATAACTATATGTACATCTGTATTATAGGCAAAAAAAATCATAATGGAAATATAAAGTTAAGAAAATACACAAAACGTTTGCAACTTTGGTAGATAGGTATGTCGATACACGATTTGTGTGTCGAAGTTTTAGTGTCAGACCCCCATCCCGTTAAATTGCTAAAGTACACATTAAGTAGGCGGAGAATAAGGATTTCGGGTACAGACCTCCACCACCGGATAAAAGTGGAAATGGACCGGTGAAACTGTCTCCTCCTTTCGTAACGCTAACAACTTTTTTTACATAAGCGTTCTCCGCCTCTAAAAAAGCAATACGTTCTTGGGCATCTTTTGGATGATCTAGAAGTACTTCTGTATTTTTTTTTCCTTCTACCATTTGGCTTTGATTGATTTATCCTGGGCAAAAAGGCTTGATCCCCTCTGCCTCTTTCGTTTTAACCCAGCGTCGAACTGATTCATCTCTATAAGGGGGGAATATTACCCCAAACCAGTCCCATATATTACCGTTTATATATTAAATTGTCATTGAATTCTGTGATAAACCTGTTATAATAATTTTATAAATTTGTAGAAAAATGTTATAATTTGTCGAAAGAAGGTGTGTTAGATGTCGCAAATGTTAGCTTTGGTAATATTGATTACCATTTTATTTATAGGGGAAGCAATATCCATTCGTACAAGAGCTTGGATTCCGTCGGTTTTTATTTATGCAATCCTTTTTATCATTGGGTACTGGACATTTTTCCCAAAAGATATTGTTGAAATGGCTGGTGTTCCGTCTGTCGTAGTGACGATGATGATTTATTTGCTCATTACCAATATGGGTACATTGCTTTCATTAAAAGAATTAAAGAACCAATGGAAAACGATTTTAATTGCACTTGCAGGTATTTCTGGTGCGGCTATGTTGTTACTTACGATTGGAACGGTGATTTTTGGTAGGGAAGCAATGATTGTAGGTGTTCCTCCTTTGGTTGGTGGTGTCGTATCGTCACTTATTATGTCCGAGGGAGCACAGGCAGCGGGACTTACTAGTTTATCTGTTTTTGCTATCGTTATTTATGTGGTTCAAGGGTTTGTTGGTTACCCGTTAACCTCCATTATGTTAAAAAGAGAGGGAAGAAACTATCTACAAAAATATCGTAATGGCAGCGTGAAAGTGGAAGCCCCTAGTGGGGTGGAAGCAACGGTTGAGGAACCTAAACTGAAATTATTTAAGAAATTACCCGAAAAATATAACACGAATTTCTTTAAATTTTTTAGACTAGCTATCGTTTCCTATTTGGCTTATCTCACTTCCGTATTAGTGGAACCCATTGTCACGATTCACCCATACGTGCTTTGTTTACTATTTGGTGTCATTGCTACAAGTATTGGATTTTTGGAACCGCACGTTCTTGAAAAAGCAAATGGATTTGGCTTTGCGATGTTAGTTTTATTATTGTTTATCTTTGATGGGTTAAAAAATGCTACCCCAACAATGTTGCTGGACATTCTAGGTTTATTGATTGGTACGATTGTGATAGGTATGGTAGGTATGTATATTTTCTCTTGGGTGATGGGGAAAGTGTTAAAAGTTAGTAAAGAAATGGCATTTGCGGTATCTTTAACGGCATTATATGGATTCCCAGCAGATTATGTTATAACGAATGAAGTGGTACAATCGATGACAACGGATGAAAAAGAGAAAGAGGCACTCTTAAGTCATATGTTACCGCCAATGTTAGTGGGTGGATTTATTACTGTAACCATTGTATCTGTTGTCCTTGCCGGTGTCTTTGTTACATGGTTATAGATGTTTTAAAAATACAATGAACAATCAGGTAAGTTCACTTACTCGATTTTTTCCATTTTAATATTATTTTTGGAGGAGTGCTTAAGTTGGCAAATGAAGAAAGAATCAACCATCATATAGAAACATTTAGTCAGTTCACCGCAACACCGAACGAAGGAATGACGAGATATTCCTATAGTCCTGAAGACGTAAAAACACGTACGTATATTAAAGAAAAAATGGAAGAATACGGTTTAACCGTTAGAGAAGATGGCCTTGGTACTATTTATGGAAAGTTGGAAGGCACATTGGAAAATGCTCCTAGCGTACTCGTTGGTTCCCATTTTGATAGCGTCCCTCATGGTGGTAATTTTGACGGGACTGCAGGTGTGATTGCTGGACTTGAAGTGGCAGCTTTATTTCAGGAACGAAAAATCCAACCAACCTATCCACTAGAAGTGATTGCAATGGTTGAGGAGGAAGGTTCCCGTTTTGGTGGAGGTTTGATGGGTTCCCGTGGAATCAATGGATTAATCGATGAGGAAGATTTCCATCTGATTCGTGATAAAGACGGCATTTCTGTTGTAGAAGCAATGCAAGAGGCAGGACTCGATTCAACACTTCCTAAACATCGTAACGCCAAAACGATGAAAGCATTTTTAGAATTGCACATTGAACAGGGACCCATTTTAGAAGAAGAAAATATTTCTATTGGGGTTGTTGACGCTATTGTTGGCTTGACACAATTGGAAGTGACTGTGGAAGGGAAAGCAGGACATGCGGGTACAACACCGATGGATCGCCGGTCAGATGCGTTGATTACAGCAGCAACGATTGTTACCGAATTGCCAAAAATCGTACAAGATGAAAAGAATGGCACCGTCATTACAACGGGTCAGTTTCATGTATATCCAAATGGTGCGAATGTCATTCCGGATAAAGTCACCTTTACGATTGATCTTCGTTCGGGGGAAGAAGCATCGATTCAGCGTGTGATGGAAAAAGTAGAAGCTCTTATTGCGTCCCATCAAAAGGGTGGAATGAAAACATCCGTTGAACAGCAATTATATATCCAACCAAAAGAATTAAGTCAAGAGGTCCGTTCCTCCTTAAAGGAATCCACTGAAAAATTAGGAATTTCTCATATTCCGATGCAAAGTGGGGCTGGTCATGATGCGATGGTCTTTTCTGATTTTACAAAGGCGGGACTTATCTTTATTCCAAGTAAGGATGGGCTAAGCCATTGTCCAGAGGAGTGGTCGGATATTGAACATTTGGCCCAAGGAGTAGACGTATTATTTGAAACAGCGAAGAAATTAACGGAGGCAGAGTAAATGATTGATGAAGCAATTAAAGCGTATATTAGGGAACATGAAGAAGAGTTAATCGCTACACGTAGAAAATTACACAGTGAACCAGAGCTATCTTGGGAAGAAGAAAATACGACGGTGTTTCTATGTGAACAGTTGGAGCAGCTCGGTATTCCGTATCGTCGAACAAAGCCTACCGGCGTAATTGCTGAAATCAAGGGTGGTAAACCAGGAAAAACGGTTGCCCTTCGTGGGGATATGGACGCCTTAACCGTACAAGAAATGAATCAGGATTTAGCCTATAAATCTAAATTTAATGGAAAAATGCATGCATGTGGTCATGATGCACACACATCGATGCTACTGTTTGCGGCAAAAGCATTACTTCAAGTGAAGGATGAAATCGCTGGGTCCGTTCGACTTTTATTCCAACCGGCTGAAGAAGTTGCACAAGGAGCCAAAGAAATGATGAAACAAGGCGCGATGGACGGAGTGGATAATGTATTTGGTATTCATATATGGTCCCAAACTCCAACAAAAAAGATCGTTTGTAATCCTGGTCCAGCTTTCGCTGCGGCAGATATTTTTAAAGTAGAGTTTACTGGAAGAGGAGGCCATGGTGCCATCCCTCAAGATACCATTGATGCAGCTGTTGTTGCTTCTTCCTTCGTCATGAATGTACAAACGGTTGTATCTAGAACCATCGATCCGCTTCATCCAGCCGTTTTGACCATTGGAAAAATGGACGTTGGGACAAGATTTAATGTCATTGCAGAAAATGCCGTTATTGAAGGAACCGTTCGTACCTTCGATAGTGAAACGAGAGATCATATAGAAAGGGAATTGGAGCACTATGCGAATACCGTTGCAAGTCTTTATGGAGCAACGGCTAAAGTAACCTACAATCGAGGAACGGATCCCGTTATTAATGGGGAAGATAGTGCACTTCTTGTTCAAAAGGTTGCCAAAGAAGCTTTCGGCGAAGATGTCGTTCACGATCAAAAGCCAACGATGGGAGGAGAAGATTTTGGGTTCTTCCTAGATCAAGCACCTGGAAGCTTCGCCTTAGTCGGCTGTGGAAACGCAGAAAAAGATACACAATGGGCACACCATCATGGAAGATTCAATATTGACGAAGATGCACTGAAAACTGGAGCGGAATTATACGCACAATATGCATGGGCTTATTTAAATCAATGAGGTGTGGCGGAACAAAGGGACAGGTGGAGACCATTGAAGAGGTTGCTCTCAAAACTCTGACTTATATATATAATAACCCCCCAAGATTTTGGTTTAATAAGTTTACTAAGAAATTAGTACCAAAATTGGGGGTATTCCTCTTGTGGGATTTCAGGGGCTTCTAAAAATTAAGGTGTCTAGCGTATTTACATGGGAGTTTGGACAAGACTAGTACAATCCTCAATAATTGTTTACCATTCAATTGGTTAATAGGCAGTAATTAACTTTCTTTCAGAGAAGGAGAGACAGGTTCATTGTATAATGGGCCAATGGATCAGATTTCCACCACGGATAAAACAGAAGAATGGACCGGGAAAACTGTTCCCGGTCCATTTAGCGATTATATTATT
The DNA here is from genome assembly GCF_900176885.1 of Oceanobacillus senegalensis. Classification (GTDB taxonomy): domain Bacteria; phylum Bacillota; class Bacilli; order Bacillales; family Amphibacillaceae; genus Oceanobacillus; species Oceanobacillus senegalensis. Next base: position 63,582 of record NZ_LT839648.1, read on the forward strand.
CAATATTCATAATGAAATAATCCTACCACCCTCATCAAATTCTAAGTCTCTTGCTGGGCGTAGCTGTTCAAAATGAGAGATATCCTTAATTTTCTTCCATAATGACTCGGACACCTCAATATCATGTAAATCCAACGTATTTTTCACCCTAACAATGGTAACGTCGCTTGCCTTTTTTGGTTTCATAAATTGCAGGGCAACATCCACAACCTCTTTATCGGAGGAAAGCGTTATAGGTATTTTTGCGAGATGAGGGAAAACAGCTGTGATTAAGTTCATGTACGTATCATGGTAATTAATTTTATCTACTAATCGTTTCGTGGTTAAATCAGCATAACCGATTCCACAGGCATTCCCATGTGACTCCATGGTTAAGTCAAACACCCCAATATAGTTGATGTCTGGCTTTTTTGGTTCTTCTTGTCCACGCACATAGATACGTCCAATGATATTTGGATCCATCCCTGTTCCACTGATATTTTTACCCATTTCTTCTACTAAGAGTATATCTAAATCATCTGTTGGAAGGCTGGGCATGAGTTGTTTGGCTTTTACGAGTAAGTCCTTCTCCGTTTCGATGAGATTCTCTGGCTCTATCACTTGACAAATAGCCGTCCTGTCATAAGCATTTTCAACCAGTGCAATAGAATAGGAGATTGGCATTTTTTCTAAAATGACCTCTGCCATTTTTGGGATGAGCGTTTTTAAGCCGTAAATCCCATGACTATGGATCGTACTTGCTCCTTTTTGTTTCCCTAGTCCCACTGTCATCATTTTCAGAATGCCACTTTCTATGTCACTTTTAAAGTTAGTGTGTGGCTTCACGCGATTGACAACAATAATAGCATCTGCCTCCGAGGCCGATTTGTCAAAATAGACCGGGATGTCCTTTTCCACCGTTCCAAGTTGCGTGACTTCCATGGAAGAATAGATCGGAGCACCAATTACTTCTGGTATCAATCCATAGTCACGAAGAATTTGTTCTTGTCCTTTATCCGTAGCCCCACCGTGACTTCCCATTGCAGGAACGAGAAAGGGAAAAGCACCCCTTTCTTTCACATGCTTGATAACAGTTGTAACAACGTCTACTAGGTTATCTATGCCTCTGCTACCAACTGCAATTGCCACTTTATCACCTTGGTGAAGTCGATGTCGAATATGATCCTGACTTAATTGACTACTTAATTCTGCCTTTACATCGTCAATCTTCCTGTTATCAAAGTGTTGACGAATTTTTACCATTTTCGGATATCTATCCATGACCATCTTCCCTTTCTGATCCTTAAAATGTTAAAATAACTCTCCAACAAACCATAATGCTGAGAATAAAATAAAACAGATAACCAGGATAACCTTCACACCAGTATGCATTTGATAACCTTTAGGAACTTGACTATTTAAGTAAAGTAAAGCCACCCCATATAAAGGGAATAATAGGCTTAATGCTGCACCACCAACTGTAATGAGTAACGTTGGGGCACTTACAAAGTTGTAAAAAATAATCCAAGAGAAGACGATGATGATAGCTGAGATGGAATAGGTTTTCTTAAATTGTGCTTTGGAAGTGGTTTCTCTTGTTGAAAATTCCCTTTTTAAATCAACCACCATTCTAGCAGCACCATCGGCAATAGCTAATGCTGTGGAGAACAGTCCGGCAAATGCCCCTGCCATAAATAAATAATAGTAGTGCGGACCCAATACTTCGGTGAAAATAACAGAGATTTGTTCCACAACATGAACCCCGTCTGGGACTGTGTTGGCACTTTTTAAGATAATGGCACCGGTAATAAAGAAGGCAAGCGTAATAACGAAAGTAAGTAAAACCCCAAGCCAGGTATCTAGCTTCAGAACACTGAGCCATGCCTTTAATCTCTCTTTTTTCTGTGTGGCACTATCACCATCAACATATGCATGTTTTACGTATCCCTTACTGATGATCCAAGTAGAATAAAAGATTAATTCGACACCCGCTCCAATCGTTCCTAAAACAGCCAAAGACATGAGAACGGATCCCTCTGGTAATTGAAACGTCATTCCACTAAACAAGTCTGCCATGGAATAGGAATATTGATCACTTTGAGGCAATGCAATGAATGCAATGTAAAGCATAATGAGTGTTAATCCTGCAATAACCAACATCATAAGCTTTTCAATGAGGCTATAAATATTCCATTTAGGTACATAGATTCCAATTAATAAAATACCCAAAATTACTAGATTGGTCAGAATACTCCAAGTCGAAGCAGATATGGATGGAAATAGGGATTGTAAAAGCCCGCCTACCGTTCCACCAACCCCTGCAATAATAACTAGTACGACCACAGCCAATAGAGCTAGGAAAATATATAAAAACCAGGACTTTCCAAATAGTTTGGGCCCAGGTATGTCAGCAAATCCTTCTGTGATAGACTTCTTTGTCATGAGGGAGTACCTTCCGATTTCTTGCTGAATAAATCCCTTCAGAAAGACGCCCCAGAAAATTACCCATAGAACCACTAACCCTGCGATGGCACCAAGTCTTGTAGCGTTGATAATTTCTCCACTTCCAACCGCAGCTGCGGCAACAATAAAACTCGGACCAATCCAACGCAATTTTTGTGAAAGTTTCTTAGGTATTCCTTGTCCATTTTTCCCTTCATCTACACTCACTTCTCATTCCCCCTTACCCCTTTTCACTACAAATGATTATGTTTGGATAAACTCTGAAGTTATGTAGTATTAAATTTACTATTATGTAAAGTTTATAGAGTTAACGGGGGATATATGACAAGTTGTTTTGGATGGGGGGATATTAAGTGATATGGAAGGTATCGTAAAGGGCTCTTGAAGGGGGAATCAATTGTGAGTTGGCTGAATCTAGTAGATAGACACTGTTCACATGAAATAAACAAGAGGAAGGGAGAAAAGATACAATAAAAATTACGTTGTTATTGAGTTCGAACTAAAAGGTTTCGGCACAGCAGGCCTTTATGTTACTGGAATTCTAATGGAATGGGAGAGTGTACTCGGATAGGAATTAGTTATAGAAGCAATGAAGCAAGTGTAGGAGGAATAAATCAACCGGCTACACCCCCCAGCGCGTTAAAGTGATTGATTTAAGTAGTCTTGTGGGAAAATTTCAGCAAGGCTTTTTTGTTCTATTTAATTTAATAATGTAGATATAAGGGGCTAAGGAAATTGTCTGATCTCCAAAGAAACTGAAACAAAAAATATAGACTAAAATGTTAGGAGCCATGGATGGGTTGAACCTCAAGGTAAGTTCATACAAAAAAAGAACTTCGTCCAAATATAAATAAATCACAATAACTATACTTAATATTGTGTATAAAGTGAATTTTCTTAAAAATCATTGATAAAGATTAAATTATGTGTTAAGTTCTTTATAGAGCGGAATACTATTCCGAATAGTGGGATGATTTAAATGGTATTAATCTAACGGGTTAATGTAAGCGCAATCAATTGGAGTGGTATTTCTTTGTATGGGAAACAAGAAAAGAAAGGGGTTATGCAAAGATGGTGTATTGGAAAAACGTTAAAGAGGTAGGAACTTATTCGCCACCTGGTCATGAGGGGACATATAATCGTCGACTGGTAGGGCCACAGGAGGGCATTGAAAATGCTGAAGTTATTATTGGAGAAATGGAACCCAACGGCTTGGCTGATCCGCATTTTCATGACGAAATTGAACAAATTATGTACATTTTAAATGGTAATGCGCGCGTTATCATTGAGGGGGAAGAAGCAATACTATCAGTTGGAGATGTTATTTGGATTCCCAAAAGAGCTATGCATGAAGTAATAAATGTTGGGGATACAAACTTGCGATTTGTACTTATCTATTCTCCGCAAAAAGTTAAATCATCTTAATGCAATAATATAAGGATTTTTAATACGAGGAGGGAGCTATATGAAAAAAGCTTGGTTATTTTTTCTAACATTAATTACATTAGTTATTACCTCTGCTTGCGGAAATGAAACAAGCGGAACGGAAAACTCAGGAAATGATGGTAATGAGGATGGGGAAACTATAAAACTTAAAATTGCAGATTCTTTTCCAACTTCGAACTATCTTTCTTCGGAAGGTACCGTGTTTTTTATGAATAGAGTAAATGAGTTGACTAATGGAGAGGTTGAATTTGAGCATTATCCAGCAGAACAGATTGGAAAAGCAGATAGTTATCTTGATTTGACTTTGTCTAAGACAATAGATATTGGTTACACCTCATATGCAACTGACCGCCTACCTTTGACAGAGGTAGCAACATTACCTGGCGCTTATAGTACTTCAGTAGAAGGATCCTCAATCATATGGCAATTAGTAAAAGATTATTTGTTAGAAGAGGAATACTTAAAAAATGATGTTCGTCCATTATTTGCAGTTGCTTTACCTCAATATCAATATGTTACAGCTGAGAAGCCAATTAATTCGCTAGATGATATAAAAGGAACAAAAGCTCGTGTGACTGGAACAATGGAGCTAGCTTTTGATGAACTTGGAGCATCACCCGTTTTCATGCCTGCTTCAGAAGCCTATACTGCTTTGGAACGTAATACAGTAGATGGGGTTACTTTTCCTTTTACGAGCCTTGAACCTTACCAAATTGATTCTATTGCAAACTATTCTACAAAAGGAGCAAATTTGGGTAGCTTTACAGTAGTCTATTCTATTAACGAAGAGGTATATCAATCTCTTCCAGATGATGTAAAAGAGGCGTTTGCTCAGGCTGGGGACGAAACAGTTGAGCACCTCTCTCAATTTCTTGATCAGAAGAATGAAGAATTAGCGGAGGAGTTTTCTTCAGATATTGAATTTTATGAACTAAGTGAAGAAGAATCTGCCGAATGGGATGAAGCGCTTGAACCTGTTTGGGATCGTTGGGCGGAGGATTTAGAAAAACGAGGATTCAATGCTAATGAGACGATAGAAAAATATCGAGAAATACAAGAAAGTTTAAACTAATTTTAAACGGGGCTATCAATATGATTTTATATTGATAGTCTCCGAACTTAAAGGGTGGTGAATGAAAATGGGCATCATCAATAAAGGATTTACAAAACTAGAAAACTTTTTTTTAAGGTTTTCACAATTAGCTCTTGTAATAATGATGATATTAACAAGTTTAGATGCGCTAAGTCGTTATATTTTTAGTCAATCCATTATAGGAGCATATGAAATAACAGAGATGTACTTAATGGTAATACTTGTTTTTTTAAGTATGAGTTATGTTCAAAAAATTGATGGACATATTCGTCTCGATATTTTGTTTGAACGCTTACCAAGTCGATTACAGGATACTTTAAATATTGTATATTATCTTTTAGGAGCTTTATTAATGGGGTTTATAGGTTATCAGGGATTACTCATGAGCTTGAACGCTTGGCAAAATAATTTAGTTATGTCGGGACTTATTAACTTTCCGCTATGGCTATCCTATATTTGGGTTCCTATAGGTTCTTTTCTTATTATGATTCGGCAGATTATACTATCCATAATGCTTATATTGGGAATTCCGAAGGAAGAGGTGGATAATTAATGGCTGTTATTTTACCACTAATTTGTTTAATTGTGTTTCTTGCCTTCGGTATGCCGATAGCTTTTGCGTTAGGGCTTTCAGGTTCTATTGGATTGATTCTGTTTAGTGGTTGGGATTCTTTTTTGGGAATTCTGCAAACCACACCATATGACAGTGTTAAAAGTTTTTTGATGAGTGCTATTCCGATGTTTATTCTTATGGCATCGTTTATGACGGTAAGTGGTATTATGAAAGACCTATTTGAAGCTGCTTATAAATGGCTCGGCAAATTACCAGGCGGCCTTGGAATTACCACTGTTTTCGCAGGGGCGATGATGGGTGCGGTTTCAGGTTCGAGTCAGGCTGCAGCAGCTGCAATGGCAAAAGCAGTTACTCCTGAAATGGAAAAATATAAATATAATACAGCATTTACAATGGGAGTCATAAGTATTGCTGGTACCCTCTCCGTTATGATTCCCCCAAGTATCATTCTTATTCTCTATGGTATTTTAACTGAAACAGGAGTTGGTTCACTCCTTATTGCTGGGATTATACCAGGAATTCTTACAGCATTTGGTTACATTATTGTCATTATAACTTGGGTTAAAATGAAGCCAGAGATTGCCCCTAAAATCGATATTGAGCTTACTATAAAAGAAAAAATTAAGTCGTTAAAAAATATTTGGCCTATGCTTCTAATAATTATTGCAGTTATTGGGGGGATTTACAGTGGGATTGTCACAGCAACTGAAGCGGGAGCGCTGGGTGCTTTTATTACTTTAGCAGTTGTTTTTCTAATGCGACGGATAAATTTTAAACAATTTGGCTTAGCATTAAATGATACGATTAAGTCGACTACAATGATTATGACCATTATTATTGGTGCTCATATTTTTAGTTATTATTTAACAATGACTCAGGTAACACAAAATATTGTCATGATGATAGAGGGGTTAGAAGTATCGAGGTACTTCGTTTTAGCTATCATCATTGTTATTTATTTAATCCTCGGTTTCTTCATGGATCAAATAGCAATACTTATTTTAACCTTGCCGCTAACCTTTCCTATTATTATGACCCTTGGGTTTAATCCAGTTTGGTTTGGAATTGTAGTTGCCAAAACGGTAGAAATTGGTCTTGTAACTCCCCCGGTAGGAATGAATATCTTTGTTGCTACAGGTGCAGCAGGAGTGAGGACGGCCGAGGGTTTTAAAGGAGTAAAATGGTTTGTTCTAATGGATCTATTAATTCTTATAATATTACTTCTTATGCCATTTATTAGTTTGTGGCTTCCTGGATTAATGATGAAATGAAATATTGTAACGGACTTCACTTAGATAGGATGATGAGAATTGAAACAAGGTGTTATTTCTAAGACTTTTAAAATACTTCGTTCATTCACCGACAAGAAAAATGAATGGGGAGTAAATGAACTATCAAGGTATCTTGATATGCCGGTTAGTACCGTTCATCGGATACTTTCTACCTTAAAAAACGAACATATCGTGGAGTATTCTGAGTTAACAGGTAAATATAAGCTTGGACCTGAAATGATTCGTATGGCATCCATCATCTCAGCAAAGGTAGATATTAAGAGAATTGCATACTCCCATTTATTTGAGCTTTCCATAGACCTAGACCATTCTGTATATTTTGCTCAATACTATTCTCATTATCGTAAACTTGCTTTTGTTGATTGTGTTAAGAGTAAAAACGCCCTCCAGTACGTGTTGGAAATCGGAGTTTTGCAACCCATTCACGTTGCTGCAAGTGGCAAAAACATCCTTGCTTATTTGGAAGAATCAGAAATAAATGAGATTCTCGAGGGAGAAGTAGAGTTAGAGTCTGATAGAAATAAAGTCAGGGATGAGTTAAAGCAGATTAAAAATCAAGGTTATGCTATTACATCGAATGAGCGGAAAATGGGTGCCCTTAGTGTAGGTGCCCCAGTATTTGATGTGAGTGGAGAAATTATTGGAAGTGTTATATGTGTGTTCCCTATTAGTGATTACGAAAAGGAAAAAGAATCAAAATATATCCAACGTGTAAAGAAGGCTGCAAAGGATATTTCCCATTCAATGGGATATGTGAAGAACTGATAAAGGAGAGGTGTTATGAAAAGATATCGTACACTTTTATTTGTTCCTGGTATTAAAAAGAAATGGTTTGAAAATATACCCTCTTATAATGCAGATGGTATTATATTGGACCTAGAGGATAGTGTACCCGCTAATTTAAAGGAAGAGGCAAGACAATATGTTTCCGAGGCAATTCCAAATCTTTCATCAAAAGGTGTAGACGTATTTGTTCGTATAAATAAAGGAGCAGAAGAATTCGATAAGGAAGATATACATTCTATTGTAATGGATGGTCTTCAAGGGATTGTTCTTCCAAAGATAGATGGGCCTGATGAAATTGAGCAATTATCAAAACATATAAAAGAACTTGAGGAAAAACAAGGCTTAGCTATAGGTGGTATTGGTTTACTCCCAATCTTAGAAACTGCAAAGTCTATGCAACTATCTTATGAAATTGCGAGTTGTGAACGGGTTTTGGGAATTGCGGGGCTTAGTGCTAAGAATGGAGATGTAGCAAGAAGTCTTGGATATCAATGGACTTCTGAAGGATTGGAAACTTTATATATGCGCTCCAAAGTGGTTATGTCTGCACGTGCTGCTGGTGTTTCACCAATAGGAGGGCTTTGGCAAGACGTGCATAATTTGGAAGGACTGCGGAAGAGCAGTGAATTTAATCGTCAGTTGGGATTTGTAGGTGAACTTGTGCTACATCCATCAAATGTTTCTATTGTGAATGATATCTACTCACCATCAAAAGAGGAAATTGATTATTATGAAGGGTTGGTTGAAGCATTTAAGAATGCTGAACGCAATGGAGAGACCGCTATTATGTATAAGGGAGAACATATTGATTATGCGCATGTAAAGACAGCGAAAAAAGTATTAGAGACTGTAAAGAACATGAATATCATTCAATAAAAGTCTAAGAGGGGGATTTCTATGGCTGAAGGGAAATACTTTGAAGAATTCACTGTTGGGGATATTTATAAACATCGGCCTGGTCGAACTGTAACTGAAACTGACAATCTATTATTTACAACATTAACCCACAATACACAATCTCTGCATCTAGATGAAGAGTATTCAAAAGGAACTATACATGGAGGACGTATCGTTAACAGTTTGTTTACTTTATCATTTGTAGTAGGTGTAAGTGTTGGGGATATGACAGAAGGGACTACAATTGGAAATCTTGGTTTCGATGAAACTAAATTTCCTGCGCCTGTTCGTATAGGTGATACACTTAAAGCGGAAACAGAAATCATTGGAAAACGTGAATCCAAATCCCGACCTAATGCAGGTATTGTTTGGTTTGAACATAGAGGTTATAACCAAAAAGGAGAATTGGTAGTAAGAGCAAAAAGGTCAGGAATGATACTTAAAATGAATGAACATTCATTTACAAATACTCAATAGGATGTTTTATTATTTGTTAAAAGGGGAGGTAGAAAAAATGAGTGGACCATTGGAAGGTATTCGAGTTCTTGATTTGACTTCTGTTGTAATGGGACCTTATTGCACATTAATGTTAGGGGATATGGGTGCAGATGTTATAAAAATAGAAAATCCCTCTGGAGACACAACTCGTTATTTAGGGCCATCAAAAAATGAGGGGATGGGAAGTCTTTACCTTCATTTAAATAGGAATAAACGAAGCATAACGCTAGATTTAAAAAGTGAAGAGGGACATCAAGCTTTACTTAAGCTTGTAGAGGAAGCAGATGTTTTAGTCCATACTCTTCGGCCAGAATCAATGGAAAGACTTCAATTATCATATAATGACCTAAAAAAAATAAATCATCGTCTTATCTATTGTGGGATGTATGGATTTAGTAAGGAAGGACCGTATGGAGGAAGGCCGGCATATGATGATATTATACAGGCAGAATCAGGAGTGGCTGCGGCACAAGGAGAAATAACTGGAACTCCACAATACCTTGCTACTGTATTAGCAGATAAGACAACAGGGCTTGTTGGCCTAAGTTCCATCATAGCAGCAATATATTATCGAGAGAAAAGCGGAGAAGGTCAAGAGATTGAAGTACCAATGTTTGAAACAATGGTATCATATACGATGTTGGAGCACATGTATGGAAAAACCTTTTCACCTCCGATAGGGTCTAGCTACTATTCTAGAGTTACCTCATCTTATCGTAAGCCATATAAAACAAAAAATGGTTACATTGGAGTAATGATATATAATGATAAACAGTGGCAATCCTTTTTTAAAGTATCTGGTCATAGTGAACTACAAAAAGATGAAAGATTTAAGGATATTTCTTCTCGATCAAAACATATTGATTTTGTTTATAAAACAGTTGAGAAAATTATGGCTACAAAAACTACTGAGGAATGGCTAGGTATACTTCAACAGGCAGATATTCCATGCACTAAAGTTAATTCACCAGAAGATCTTTTTGAAGATCCACACTTGAATGATATAGGATTTTTCCGCAATGTTAATCATCCTACTGAGGGAGAAATTTGGGATATGAAATTTCCGGTGAGTTTCGAAAAATCACCTGCTTCGGTTCAATATTACGCCCCAAATCTTGGACAACATAATGAAGAAATATTAGGCGGGGTTAGTGTAAGGAATGGGGAGGAAAAATAATCAAGAGACGTAAGGATTGGAATGTTCCAATCAGGGTGGCTGACTAGGGATGGTTCTAATGGTGTGGCCTTATTTGTGGGGAAGTGTACTTTTTAAGTGTACTTCTCTTTTTGTTTTCAAGTAAAGAATTCGGCAAATGTATCAGTCCCCATCGCTTTAAAGTGTTAAAATGCATTAATTTAGATAGTCTATTGAAGAAAACTCTTGCAAGACTTCTTTTGTTCTTTTGTCTATTTAACATAATGATGCTAGGGATTTTCAATAATATAAGATTCTTTGCACCTACAATCTATTTTTTTAATGCTAGCCAAGGTACTTTGACAATTGTAAAGCGGATGGGCGGTTGACCATCTCCCGAGAGGAGGGAGGTGGTATATATAATGACGCCATACGAAGCAATCATTGTGGCATTGACAACAAGTATGGTAATTGTAAATGTACTGGCATTAATAGTACAAATCGTCAAGGAAACAAGAAAAAAGTAACCGTCCTACGCTCGGCTAAAGTTTAGGAGAGGTTACGTTACTTTAAGTAAAAAATACGGCAATACTTTAGGTCAGCCACTCTTCATGCGGCGTGTGGTTGCATGGGCTGAGTGTAAATAGCGCTCAGCCTTTTTGATTATTATAATTATTTATATTATACATCAATTATTATTATATTCCATTTACTACTCAAGTTGGTGTAACTGCTAAACTTGATAGAAATATGCTGACCAATGTTAGAACTTCATGGTAAAATAGAAACTAACATAAATAGAATAGGGGAAGTTTAATTGCTTAGTAAGATTAGATGGGAAAAACTATTAAATGAAACTAGACCTAAATATAAAGATAATAAAAGATAATAATTTTATTCATCTTTGTGGCAGTGAGTGAAGGCTAGTATGTTTACCATTTCGATTAAATAGAGTTTAGTACAAATTTATATAATGGTAATTAACTCCAACTTATTGTTGCAAAAAATCATTATCATCCCTGTCTTGCCTATTAGTGGTATTAGGGAATTCTGACCACTTAATAGGCATTCCTAGTATTTCTATAATCTGAACAGCTTTCTCATAAATTGCATTTTTTTGTTCGATTGACAAATGCGTAGTAAAATTTTTTGACAGAAGGCTAAGTGAATGGTCTAATGACTTTATAATTAGATTAAATATATAACCATGGGATTTATCATTGTGTTTTTCTTTTAGGCTATTCTCATAAATAATATCTTTAAAGCTTATTGAATTGTTGTCTTTAATTGAATGAACCATATCATCCAGTGTTTTCTTTTGACTAATAGTGGTTAATTCATTAAATGGAGCATTAGTGATTGATCTTTTTATCTCTTTAATTTGCTCACCAGTAATTTTCTTGTCTATATATAAATTTTTTAAGTACTCTTTGTTATCTCCCTTTAATTGGTCTAAATTATAGATATCAATTAAACCTTGTATCCCAACGCCGGCTACCTGACCATCACTAAGCCATTCCTTTGGAACTTTAGATGCCTTTATATATTTTTTTACTGTTCTAAGTGTGACATTACAATTTCTTGCTATCTCTTTTTCATCGAAGTTTTGTTCCATTAAATCAGTAATCATCCCAAGCATTTCATATCCTGTACGTTTCTTATTATGAAATTCATTTTTTAGCCTCTTGATAATACGATTTTGTTTTGAGGTTTCTTTTTCCACGATACACCAAGCAGAATTGGCTTCTATGTGTCGTAGAGCAACATACCTTCTATACCCATCTACAAGTATATATTTTCCATTTTGCTTTTCAACTATCATAGGGACAGACAGTCCATGTTTAGCAATATCTAATGCTAACTTTGAATCAAAATTAACTTTCCTATATGACTTTTCAAGAACAATATCTGATAAAAAAACAAAATGCAAAGTCATGGTGTATCATCCTTCCGACGTTTTTTATAAACATATTCGATAGGATGATTGTCTTATTACAAAAGTCTATATAGAGTTTAAATGTCAATGATATAATGTACATTTCTGCTTAGGAAAAATCTAAATTCTAATAGGTACCTCCCTGGTCAATGGGTCAACTCCCCAGTGCGTTAATGTGCTAAAAGTGCACACGTTTATCAGTGAGATTTCTTCCTCTACTCATTCAACAGCCTACTGCATCCCTCCGAACATTAATCAGTAAACTAACTAGGCAAAAAGTGTCACCTTATCCATCCATAATCCTCTAAACGAATAGTAATATCGATTCATTTTTGAGAAAACCCATGTTCCACTATTTTCCATACTTTATAATAATTTCAGTGAAATAATTAGAAAAGTTGCCCAATTAGGTAATGAGGGGGGATTAGCGATAAAGGTTTTAGATGCCAAAAGCTTGAATCAAGGGGCATCCGAGATAAAACAAGGACTAGATACACTAAACGCACAAATCAAGCAGATCCAACACGCAGTAGATAACCTGGTGAACTTGAATGACTCATTTAAAGGGCAGGGAGCACAAGCCATTCGTTCCTTTTATCAAGAATGTCATGCGCCACTTTTGTTATTCATGGAAGGTTTCATGCTAGACTACCAGGAAACACTGAAGCTAATCCAGGATTCCTTACAATCCATGGAACCGGATGGGAATGCGATAATTCGCCAGGACTTCATACAAAACGACGTCGATGAAGGAATTCGTCATGCAGAAAATGTTACAATGGGACTAACAGACGAGACAAACACCACGATTCAATCTGTGAATGACATCGTAGCCCTGCCAACGATTCAAGATGAGGAATTTCTCCAGCAGGCCAATCAATCCAGAAAAAACGCTTATGATACATTAGAAAAATTACATACATTTGATGCAGCGAGCACAGCTAAACTTGGAAACGTGGAAAACGATATACAGCTAATGAATACTTACATTTCCGAGATTAGTAGAATGTTTCGAAGTGGCGACCTAAGTATTGGCGATTATTCTGTTCGCAGATTAAGAGGGTACCAGTTTCATCAGGAATTAATTGACGCAGTAAAGAGTAAAGCCTGGAATAACACGCTATCCCTAGAGGTACTACTCGGGACAGCTGGAATGCATATTCTATCCCAATTTGTGTCATCTGACGTTCTGATTCATTATCTTCAGGAAAAATATGAAATGCGAACGATGGATTACACCGTTCGCTCTCTTAAGGCCATTTCGGCGGCAAGTGGTGATTCGATTACCCATCAGGAATTTGCGACGATCCGCGGCCAAGTCGTTAACAGTGTGGAAGTGACAGATTACAAAAATGAATGGCAAGGTAAGTATTTCACCTTGCTCGATGGTAGGAAGGCTAGAGAGTTTACCGATGCAGATGGCACTGTCAGTTACGAGTTTGTAAGTGAGATTCCAGAGGACCGGTTTCAGCCAGAGGAGAAGAGCTTCCTAGAAAAAACATGGGATGGCGTGAAGGATGTTGGTTCAACCGTAGCCAGCGGAGCCAAAGAAGTAGCCGACTTTATGCTTTTAGACGATGTAAATACGCTTACCAGTTCAGATGCTTCTCTTGTTGATAAAGGCATCGCCGCAGCTTCGATAATTCCGGTTGGGAAGGTATTAAAGCTAAGGAAAGTGGATGATATACTTAAGGTAGATGCGGATGGAGTAAAGGCGAAGAAGGTAGATAAGGTTGAGGGTACGGGAAATGATTATGAGACTTCTAAATTCCAAAAATGGAGTAACGATGGTAAATATGATAAAGTTAGAGCATACAGAGGAAGAGACCTTACGGCATACAATAGTGAATATTTAGTTGATCCCCGGCTTGTAGTTGAAATGAATTTTAAAGGGAAGGATCGTTCTGGAACTAATGCTGCTGGTTGGGAAAGAAATGCTAAAAAATTCTTTAATTCACTCCTGAAAAGTAATCCAGAGTTTTGGAGTGTAGAAAATACGGATCTGATAAAGAGGGGGCGTGTTCCCAAAGCTGATGATCAGTTTTTAGAACACTTCCCTCAATACAGGGAGTATATACAAGAACCAATGCGGCATCATCATATTGGAGAAGGTGGGCAAGCCGTTGCCCTTCCAAAAAGTCTGCATCCTGGATATGGTGGAATCCATAATGTGGAGAAGGACTGGGGTATTACTGGAGTAGATGATGAAATTGCAAGAAGATTAGATACCTTTATAAAAGATTCAGGAAGGTGAGAGAATGATAACGCCAGAGGAATTTATTGATAGGTGGGATGTTAATAAGTATGGCCCACTAAATAAATTTAATAGACAAGATTTAATGGTAACGGAATTTTCAGATGATGTTAAAGGCTTTTTGTCTATAGGAGGTCTACCAGAGACACCACCGCCGTATTTGGAATTTTCCTCGCCACAAATTAGACCTATTACCAATGTATTTGATATGCCACAACATTTTAAAAGGTATTGGTTTTTGGGTTCAACTGGTTCTGGTGATCCAATATGTATAACAGAGAAGGAAGAAAATATAGTGTTTCTTAATAATGGAGATAATTATAAAGAAATATTCGTTAATTCTTCAATAAATCAGTTTGCAGAGTGTATATTAGCTTATGTATCCATGATTGATAAAGCAATAGAGGTTAATGGGGAGGATGCCTTTATTGATAACGATATACCTAAATCAGTAGTAGACTGGTTAAAAGAGGAACTAGAGAGAATTGATAGTAAGTGTATGCAAGCTGGGTTCTTTTGGTCTACTGAGTACGAAAATCTATTCGAATAATCTCTGAAACGTGTTGAAAATAAAATAAAATGAATGAAGAACACCTACGTGACGAATAAAGGGTATTGAATCGTAGGTTTTTTTCTATTGATGACAAGTATGTGTCTACTTGTAGAGGGTAGATACACCAAGATAGCATAGTGTAAAGAAAGGGGTAAAACAATGAAATTGATACAGAACACTATAGTAAGGCCATTGCCTTCAGAGGAATTAATAAAAAATCACGAAAAGTTTTGGAGACTTTCATTACCAGAAGCTTTCTTAGGATTTATAAAAGAAAATAATGGTGTAGAGGTTGAGGAGGCAACATTTGAGTGTAACAACCGTGGTTATGCGATAGAAAGGTTTTTATGTATATTAGATGATATTGAGAATCATCCAAAAGGAATTTATGACATAGATGTTGTATTTTCACAAATAGGTGAAAGGTTAACCGATAATGAAGACTTATTAGGGGCAGAGGTATTGCCAATAGCTAGTGTATTTACGGGAGACTTTGTATGCTTAGATTTTAGAACAGATAAAAATAATCCATCTGTTTGTATATGGTCGCATGAAGAATCCGGTGAGTTTGAGCCCGTTACTTATAATGTGGCAGATAACTTTACAGAATTTTTAAAGATACTTGAATAGGAACAAAGAGAGTAAAAGCTGAAAATATATGGAAGAAAGCACCTGATTGCCTTTTGAGCAACAGGTGTTTTTATTAAAGTTTTAGATTTTGGTCAACAAAGATGATGCATTAATGAAATTCATAACTCATAAAGGTTGTATCATCAAGGCATTCTGTTTTAATAAACAATCCGCAAGCAAATCGTAAACAGTGTCGAGGGTGACAGATTACAAAAATGAATGGCAAGGTAAGTATTTCACCTTGCTCGATGGTAGGAAGGCTAGAGAGTTCACCGATGCAGATGGCACTGTGAGTTACGAGTTTGTAAGTGAGATTCCTGAGGATCAGTTTCAGCCAGAGGAGAAGAGCTTCTTAGAGAAAACATGGGATGGCGTGAAGGATGTAGGTTCAACCGTAGCCAGCGGAGCCAAAGAAGTAGCCGACTTCATGCTATTAGCCGATGTAAATACGCTAACTAGTTCAGACGCATCACTCATTGATAGAGGCATCGCCGCAGCTTCGATAATTCCGGTTGGGAAGGTATTAAAGCTAAGGAAAGTAGATGATATACTTAAGGTAGATGCGGATGGAGTAAAGGCGAAGAAGGTTGGTAAGGTTGAAGGTAAGGGTACGGATAAGGATATACAGATTCCTTCAGTTAGAAATAATGAACTTAATAAGTGGTTTGATAATTTATCAACTGATAAATTTGAGGAAATGTGGAGTGTTCCACATTTGAGAAGTAAGATTGAAGATAGGATAAGACGTCCAGGAGGATATCATGAATGGCATCTCGTAGCAAGAACACCCAAATTTAAGCAGTGGGGTGTAAGCATGGATGATATAAAAGAAATGAGAACCCTAACTAAAGATGTTGAATTTGTAAATCCTCCCGGACGTCATGGGAGACGTGGCTCTACAAAAGCACATAATGAGATTTGGAAAATTATTGATTCTGCTCCTGATTATGAAAGCTTTGTTAGAGAGTTAAATGAATGGGATAGTAAAAGAATGAAAAATGGAGTTCTGAATTTACCAGAAGGTCTAAGGAGGTAAATACATTGAAAAATGATGTTTCTTTGTGGTTAGGAAACTTCAACAATTTTGATGAGGTCGAAAAATACACTGAAATAATTTATGATGAAGATGGAGATAGTACTCCTTCTGTTTTTGAGAGAGAATTTAAATTGGGTTATTATGACAGAGACTTAATTGAAAAGGATTGGATACCGGATACTGAAGATGATATAAAAGAGCTTTTAGTGGATTTTTCATATGATGATCAGTTAATAAAGCAGTTTATCGATGTTAAGTTAAACTCTAAATATAATACCATTATTTTAATTTATAATTATAATTATGATATAGATGGAAAGTCTGTATCTTCAGTAAATAAGAATGCATACAAATTAGATTTTATAGGTACAGCAGAGTATATAGACTAAATTGTTACAGTGTAGAGTAGGGCACTTGATTGTCAAAAAGGCAACAGGTGCTTTTGTTTTTTGTTAGAAATTTAAACTTTGGATGACATTGATGATACTTAATGGAAATTCATACTTCATGAAGGTTGTACCATCATGAAGTATTGATTTAGCACTTTAAGGAACGGAATAATACGGACAGGTACCCTGTCCATGGGTGTCGGGGCAACTTTCTGTTTATTACAGTTTTGTGAAACTTCTGAAAAACTATTTTTATTTTCCGAGATTAGTAGAATGTTTCGAAGTGGCGACCTGAGTATTGGGGATTATTCTGTTCGCAGCTTAAGAGAGCACGAGTTTCATCAGGACCTTATGGATGCAGTAAAGAGTAAAGCCTGGAATAACACGTTATCACTAGACGTACTACTTGGGACAGCTGGAAAGTATATTCTATCCCAATTTGTGTCATTTCACGTTCTGATTCATTATCTTCAGGAAAAATATGAAATGCGAACCGTGAATTACACCGTTCGCTCCCTTAAAGTCATTTCGGCGGCAAGTGGTGATTCGATAACAGTTCGGGAGTTTGCAACAATCCGCAAGCAAATCGTAAACAGTGTCGAAGTGACACATTACAAAAATGAATGGCAAGGTGAGTATTTCACCTTGCTCGATGGTAGGAAGGCTAGAGAGTTCACCGATGCAGATGGCAATGTGAGTTACGAGTTTGTAAGTGAGATTCCAGAGGATCGGTTTCAGCCAGAGGAGAAAATTTTCTTAAAAAAAATAAAAAAACATGGGACGGTATGAAGGATGTTGGTTCAACCGTAGCCAGCGGAGCCAAAGAAGTAGCAGACTTTATACTTTTAGACGATGTAAATACGCTTACCAGTTCAGATGCTTCTCTTGTTGATAAAGGTATCGCCGCAGCATCGATTTTTCCTTTCGGGAAGGTATTAAAGCTAAGGAAAGTGGATGATATACTTAAGGTAGATGTGGATGGAGTGGCGGCTAAGAAGGAGAAATGATTATGTTAAAAAAGTAACGGAATATAAAGAAAGTCAATCTGTAAATATTGAATATGATGTGTATACACCGATTAATATAGAATTCGGTTCTTGGAATATATCAAAGGAGCCAACGATATATTGGAGAACTGGGGATTTCAAGAAAACTTTAATAGAAATAGGCTTAGGGAAATATACAGGTAATATTCGTTCTATTACACTAACTTTAAGTGAGAATGTACACAACATGGAAAGTTTTAACCTGGATAAGAAGAATATAACTTTGATTAAAGGTGTACCTAATTTTCAGGTTGAAGAATATAATGATAAGACGTATATAGACGAAAATGGTGAATTGAACGTTTATATAGGAATGGATAAGGTGTTCATTTCGTTTTCGAAAAGTGATACTGTGTCTATTGTACAAAATGATAATTTGGGATTTGCTTTAGATAAAAATAAAATGGTTTGTGGAATTATAGTAAGTAGAATGTTAGAACATGAAAAGAAAACATTAGAAGAGGCATTGAAATAAAGTATTATGAATTACAAAAATACTAAACCTTGTTTGGCTAAATGCCTTTCGAGGTTTTTATTTTTAAGGGACGTGGGGTCAGGTTCCTCGTCTATGGGTGTCGAGGTAACTTTCTATTTATAAAAGTTTTGTAGAGAATTTCTGCAAGACTTTTTTTATTTCCGAGATTAGTAGAATGTTTCGAAGTGGCGACCTGAGTATTGGGGATTATTCTGTTCGCAGCTTAAGAAATCACGAGTTTCATCAGGACCTTATGGATGCAGTAGAGTAAAGCCTGGAATAACACGTTATCACTAGACATACTACTTGGGACAGCTGGAAAGTATATTCTATCCCAATTTGTGTCATCTGACGTTCTGATTCATTATCTTCAGGAAAAATATGAAATGCGAACCGTGAATTACACCGTTCGCTCCCTTAAAGCCATTTCGGCGGCAAGTGGTGATTCGATAACAGCTCGGGAGTTTGCAACAATCCGCGGGCAAGTCGTTAACAGTGTCGAAGTGACAGATTACAAAAAATACGCTAACTAGTTCAGACGCATCACTCATTGATAGAGGTATCGCCGCAGCTTCGATAATTCCGGTTGGGAAGGTATTAAAGCTAAGGAAAGTCGATGATATACTGAAGGTAGATGCGGATGGAGTGAAGGTAGATTATTTTACAAGTAAGAAAGATAATGCTTCTGTAATTAATAAAAATAATATATATAGAGGTGATAGTTTACTTAACTCTTCAACCAGACCAAATGGAGTTGGTAAACCCTATATATTAAGTTTAGGTGATTTAGTTCCATCTAATAAACATGGTTTCTATAAAGGGCGGCAAGTGACTGTTACAGAGCATATTCTAGGGGGTACAGAAGAGGGGCTAAATCAAATAGTCCTTATACTAGTTTTACGATTAACAAAAATGTTATTGGACGTTATGGAGAAAATGTTATTGAACTAGATATATCAGCTTTAAGGAAAGATATACAGTCTGGGAAGATAGAGGATGTTGCTATACTTTCTCCAAAACAAGTTAAAAAGTTAATAGAAAGGGATGTTGTTTCTACTGACTTTTGGAAGAAAAGAGCAATGAGTTGGACAAAGAGAGATAATGAATATTTGATTAAAGGGAAAGTTCCGAGTCAATATATTAAAGTTTTGTCTAAGGAGTGATCATTTTGAAATTATACTTTTTAGATGAGTTTTTAGGAGATATACAAAATATTAATGTTGAAGGAATGTGGATAAATGCTGAGTTTACCCCTTCAAAAAATATGGAGAAATTTAACGATTTTTTTGCTGCAATTGTTGACGAAGGAAATAATTTTGACGAAGTATATTATAGTGAAGAATGGTTAGATGATAGCAATTGGTTTGTTATTGATGATGAAAATAGGAAAAAGTCTATATACATACCTGCAATTTATCCTGATGGGGAAATTAACTGGAGGTGGAGATAATTTATTAGCGGGGGTTGCCCACAAAGCTAGAGTGATAGAGAATAGGCAAGAGGGATGGTTCTCCCTTCATGAAAAGAAACATCCTTGGATTCCTTGGCCACGTATATGAAACGTCACACAGTTTATTCCGTGTGGCTTTTTGTTTGTACATCCATTTCCCACATTTTCCTCTTTTCTTGTAATAAAGGACGCATGGACAGGTACCTTGTCAATGGGTGTCAGAGTAACTTTCTATTTAAAAAGTTTTGTAGAAAATTTCTGCAAAACTTTTTTATTTTCCGATATTAGTAGAATGCTTCGAAGTGGCGACCTGAGTATTGGAGATTATTCTGTTCGCAGCTTAAGAGAGCATGAGTTTCATCAGGACCTTAAAGAGTAAAGCCTGGAATAACACGTTATCCCTAGAGGTACTACTTGGGACAGCTGAAAAACATATTCTATCCCAATTTGTGTTATCTGACGTTCTGATTTATTATCTTCAGGAAAAATATGAAATGCGAACCATGGATTACACCGTTCGCCCTTAAAGCCTAGGAACGCCAGTAACCCATAGAACATTTATACCTGGTGGCAAAGTTACAGGAAAAATAAATCAGTGGGGGAAATTGAATATTGTATAAAATTGAAATAGTAGAGAAAATGGATTTAATTGTAACTGGACTACGTTGTTTATTGGTAGACAGTTTAAGTTAATATCTTCCTTAGAAGGAACAAATTCCGCTGTTGAATATCTAAAGAATAATCCTAATGTTAATAATGAGTTCATCCAATAAAATATTTTTTCAATGTTTCATACGCCCCAAAATATGTATGACTTTTTTAGAAAAGTATCGGATGCATTTTATTATCCATCTGATCCAAAACATACAATTAAAGAACTTGTTGAGGAGTTTTTGGATGCTGAGAAGCAATTCATATTAAAATAACTAGAGAGTGTAAAGAGAACGATGGATTAATAAGCCATCGTTTTCTTTTAAGGAAGGTGAGAGAATGATAACGCCAGAGGAATTTATTGATAGGTGGGATGTTAATAAGTATGGGTCACTAAATAAATTGAAAAGACTTAGAATTTATAAAAGAAAATAATGGTGTAGAGGTTGAGGAAGTAACACTTGAGTGTAACAACTCGATGAAAAAACTTATAGATTTAAAGGAAATGAATAAGAAATATTCGGTTGGTACCAAAATACGTTCTAATGCTTATCCTGAGTTAGATGGTAAGCCATTGGAAGGAAAACTGATATTGGAAATTCCAGCGACAAATAAAAATATTTCGGATATTGAAAGATACAAACAAATAGCAAAAGATTCTGGAATAGAATTAAGGTTTATGGAGGAGTAGAAAATGAGCTTTGAGATGAAACCTGAAATAAAGTCAGTTTTAGAAAAAATTGAATTTGTTAATAGGTATAAAGAATTATCTAAACAATTTAGTGGTAATCCTAATGATATAAATGATAGATTAGAAAATTACGATATAGAAAAGGTTAATGAAATATTTACAAAGTTAGGTTATGATGCAGCCTTTGATAACGAGGAGAAATTTTTCAAAGTAGGAGTTGTAGATAATTCACCTAATTATACGATATGGTTTAATATAATTTTAGAATATGGAATGACTGAGTTTATTTGGGTGGTTTATTATAATAATAAGGTAAGATTAGGAAGTCCTTGGAGTGTTTACTCTAGATTATTAATTGATCCAAGTGAAAGAATAAAAAAGCCAGTGTATCGAAGTTATGAAGAATTAGAAAAGATACTAAAAGAGGCCTTTTTAATGTATGAAGATTTTAAATTTAATTTAATTAATTTGTATAGTGAACAATAATAGATAGACCAAATTTGATATAGGATTTTGGGGTCAGATCCCCAAAATTAATGTGCTAAAGTGCACAAAGAGGGAACTGTGTTATTGATGGTTCTGTCGTAATGTGTCGAAGGTTAGTAGATTGTAATAAATATAGTATGTGTATGATAAAATAAAGCCGCAACTGAATATTGTGAGGGTGGTTGGTTGTCGCTCTTCTTTCCGTTTGAGGAAAGGGGGTGATAATTATGGAAACATTTCTTGAAATCATTCGTGAAATTTGGAAGGGTATTGTGCGTGAAGTTGCTGCACACGTCTTTCGAAAAAACGTATTAGATAACAAGAAAACCACCCCGCGCCGTAGGAAGCATAAGGGTGGTTCTCGAAAGAAATAAATTTACTTAGACAACCACCACCCTGACGGTAGAGGTTGCATTGACTGGGCGCTGGTAACGCTCAGTCCTTTTTATTCTACGTTGATTATGTCTATATTATACTTGATTTGCTGTTATTGTTACAAGTGGAGAAGCCCAATATATGGCTATTACGCCATGAATAAAGGTATTAAGATTGATTTTGGTGATGAAGTACCGTGGAAGTATAAATTGTTGGAGAACTGAAAAAGACATTAAGTGAGAATAATGATTTGCAGCCTTTTTTTGAAGAAATAAATAAGTATACGGAAAATGTACATTCACTAAACCCTGGAGTAGATAGTTATTATATTGAACAAATCGAAAAGGAATTAAACATTACATTACCCCAGAACTTATTGAGGAGTTTTTGGATGCAGAGAAGCAAGTAATATTAAAATAACTAGAGAGTGTAAAGAGAACGATGGACTAATAAGACATCGTTTTCTTTTTAGGAAGGTGAGAGAATGATAACGCCAGAGGAATTTATTGAATGGTACCTAACGCTCTCAAAGGAGGGCAACTTAAAGGGGAATTAATATTAAAAGTACCAGTTCAAAATAAACAAATTCCGCAAACAATTCTTGATGAGGCAACAAAAAACAGGATTATTATTAGGGATATTAAGGGGGAAGGTGTATAATTGACTATGAAAGTTTATTATTGTGACGAATGGTCGGACATCAAAAAGAAGCCTTGGAACATTCTTGATGACCGTACTGCATACACACACCATCAAAAACATGAACCATATACGGCGATATTATTAGAAGGTGAGAAACCTAAGTATATTGTAAATGTTACAAATGAATGGGTTTCGGTGGGGTTTTATGATGACCTGATTCGTAAGTATTTAAATTATGATTTTGAAGTTATGAGTGATGGTAAGATTTTTTTAAGAACAGCCATGTATTGGGAATATGATGATGAAACTGACACGGAAGTAAGCAGCTTGATTTTGGGCTTCCGAGAAGATGGCTATATAGCAATGGAAAAGAGAGATTTAAAAACCGATTCAGTCGAGGAGCGCGAGACTAGTGATACCCTTGAAAGAAACTGGGATGTATTTCCTGAGTTTGGTCATTACATTCATTTGTGCAGAGAGGAAAGGTAACTAGTATAGAGCGCTATCGAGTGCCTAAACTAGTTATACGAAAGGTTGTTATGTATAGGCACATAAAGCAAGTGAACTAAAATACAATTAAAATATTTGATTTTGACAAACACAACAATGATACGTTTGAAAGTAAAACTCCATGAGGGTATTGCCATCATGGAGTTTTATTTTGTATAGGGATAATAAGAAAAGTACGATAATTAGGTAAGATGGCATCTTACATGGCAGAGATGAACGTTGTCGGGTATATACGAGTCTCTACACAAGTATAAGCGAAAGAAGGATACAGCTTGAATATCAAGAAGATGAAATTAAGGCGTATTGAGAATAGAATAACTTGAAATAGTACTTAGGGGCAGTTGCCTTGTGCAATGAAACCATGAAAGATATGGATGCCTATGCATTTGCCGTAGAAAGAGGACAAACGGAAATTGCTGAATATTTAAAGCGAAAAATGGATGAAAAATAATAAAGGGACGTGGGCAGGTTCCTCGTCCAAGGACGTAGGGATAGGTACCTGTCTATTCGATAATTCTTGTTGGAAAGGTATTAAAGCTCAGGAAAGTGGATGATATACTTAAGGTAGATAAGGATGGCGTGGCGGCGAAAAGGGTAGATAATTTAGTAGAAAATAAAGTGAATGTTAATTCAGATGATATTAGATCTTACCGTGATATAGATATTGAAAAAGTACCAATTGAATACAGGGCCGATCCTAGACTTGTTTCTGAGATGAACTACAAGGGAAAGAAAAAAAGTGGAACTAATGTAGAAGGATGGGAAAGAAATGCTTCGAAACATTTTAATGAATGATTGGATAAGCATCCCGAATTTTTCAGTGAAGCAAATGTTGAAAGAATTGAGAATGGGTTAGTCCCATTAGTTGATGACGAATCTATTAAGCATTTTCCAAATATAAAAATTGTAAGGATAATAAACTAATTCATCACCATATTGGCGGCCGAGGTTAAGCAGCAGTTCCACAATCACTTCATAGAGGATTTGGTGGGATACATAATTTTGAGAAAGAGACAATATTAGGAATAACGATCCTTTGACTGAAATCGGGGAAGTATTTACGTCATCTGAAAAAAAACCATAACTAGAGTAAAAATATAAAGTGGAGGTAAAAATATGATTTCACCACAGGAGTTTTTGGATAGATGGAACAGTGACATTTATGGTTTCGTTCATTATGATGAATCTAGTATTGATTCCTATAACTTATCGGATGAAACGAAGGAATTTTTAATTAAGGCAGGGTTACCAGAATCTGCCCCACCTTTTTTAACCTTTGAGTCTTCAACTGACGGAGGTGGAGTTAGACTAACTGAAAAAAATAATACATTAGGAGAAATGTATAAAAAGTTTATATATATCGGATATAATGGTAGTGGCAATCCAGTGTGTATTGATGAAACTAATTCTAAACTTGTTTATATTGATTATGACAATGAAAATAATAATGTATTCATTAATTCCTCCATTTCAAGTTTTGTAGAGTCTTTACTAGTATACGTAGATTTTATAAAAAAGGTAAAAGCAACGAATGGAAGAAGAGCTTACCTACAAAAAAATGCAACGAAGGAATTGTTAGATTGGATTAAACATTCTCTTTATCAAATTGACGCCATATCTTCTTCACAAGGTAGTTTTTGGAAAGAGGAACTTGATAGCTTTTATGAATAAACACAAAGATTGAATGTTAAATTTATTCTTATTTTTGATTTTACCATGCATACATCCAAACATACTAATTAGAGAATAAATGATGGGTCACAGCAATAGAAGAAGGAAAGCATGTTTCAGTTAACGTAAATATGAATTAAGAGGAGGATAAGGGTAATTTCTCCCTTCCCAATATATAATGACATGTTGATCAAAGAGGCACTGCTCAGAGTTTTTTCTGTTTAGGTGTCTTTTTTTTATTTAATTATTATTAGGTTTCGGGTTCACAGACCCCACTGCCTTAAAGCGCTAAAGTGAAATGTTTAGAAGCGCTGCAAGAATGGAGAGTAGAAAATGAAGTGCAAGATTATGTTTTTAATAACCTTGCACTTATTTAGTTAGGACCAGAAGTGAAAATGACAGTAAAACTTTTAGACGATGTACATACGCTAACTAGTGTAGACGCGTCACTCATTAATAAAGGCATCGCCGCAGCATCAATTTTTCCTGTTGGGAAGGTATTAAAGCTAAGGAAAGTGGATGATATACTCAAGGTAGATAAGGATGGCGTGGCGGCGAAGAGGGTAGATAAGGTAGAGGATGTTGCGAGTAAAAGTAACCCTCTACTACCAGGGGAAAGAAAAGTAGGAACATATGAAGAATTAATAGATGCAGGAACACGTGGAGACAATATAACTCCTCACCATATACCGTCTGCAAAATACATCAAAACAAAAGCAGACGTACATAAAAATGATGGGGTGAGCATGAATATGGAACAACCTCATCCAGGTGGGAGACACCTAAAGTATCCAAATATGTTTGACAAGTAATAGGCGGTCTGGAGATAAGAGAATAAATTCATCAATAGGTAGTCAATAGCGGTATAGGATTGATATTTTTGATAAAAATCAAGGAATCGCAAAAGTATGACACCAGAACAACCAAAGAATACTTATCTGAATGTAAAATTAACACATTAGCGGGAGGAGTTTAAATGGAAAAATATCTAAAGGATTTTAAATTGCATAATAAAGTTCCGAGTGAAATTATTGAAAAATATACGAAACTGGTACCAAATGAAATTATAGATTTATGGAGTAATTATGGATTTGGTACTTTTATGCAAGGGTATTTTAAAAGTGTAAATCCAGAGGAATTTAAAGAGATTTTGGGGGAGAGTAGCCAAAGATACAAGGATTCCGTTGTGTTGTTTGCTACAGGTATGGGTGACCTAGTTATTTGGTCAGATGGATATGTTAGATTACTAAATTACAGGTATGGTGTGGTAAAGACAATTATGTTTACATTTGAATTTTTCTTTCAAAATATTAATGATTTGGAATTTAAAGATGAAGATTTGTCTTGGCAACCTTATCCTGAAGCCCTTAAACAATACGGTGAGTTGGATTATGATGAGTGTTTCGGCTATACCCCACTATTAGGTTTAGGTGGAACAGAAAAGGTTGAGAACCTCAAGAAAGTAAAATTGAAGGAACATATTCTTATTATTACTGAATTTATGGGACCAATTCAGTAATGTTCCTATTTAATGGATCAATTCTCCCACTGATTTGATAGAAGTCTTCAATGATTAGAAGGATACACTTCCAAAAAAGATAATTCCATTTGCCTTTGATCCGTCTGGAAACTTAATATGCTTTGAAGGGTTAACGAAAGAACAGGTTGAAGAACGTGCAAGAGAAAATATATTTTACGTTGCAGCAACATTTACGGAATTTCTTGATAAGTTACATGACTAAGGAATTAAAGCGCTTGATTGCCTGATGAGGAGGGTATAAAAAATGGAACAATTTAAAAAAAGGTTAGAAACAATAATTGATTTCGATGTAAAAGAGATTAACATTAGATGGACTGAAGACCATTTAAATTATCTAGAAAGAAAATATAATATAAAGTTACCTCAAGATTATACATTTTATCTGCAACATTATGGTAATGATTATATCAAGGAAGATTATCACTTTATTCCTCCAGAAGGTTTATCAAATAAAATTAAGCTTACACCATTTGGAGTAGACTCATTTTATGGATTATATAACGATGAAAATAATATGGAGGACAAGATAAACTTTTATAAAGATTTATTACCAGCTGATTTAATTCCTATTGCAGATTTACCAGGAGGAGATTTAGTTTGCATTGGAATAAAAGATGACACACAAAATAAAATTTATATTTGGTTTCACGAAATGGATGGAGAGAATTTATATTTAGTATCTGACTCTTTCAAAAGCTTTATTATGAACTTTAAAAGAATAAATGTCGAAGGAAATAATCTAGAAAATGTTAATTTAAATATGAGTGATAAGTTAAATGCATTTCTAACTAATGCATCAAAAAAAATGAAATGATGATAAGTTGCTTAAGTATCATATCCAGAAACCTTGGTCGGCTTATGCCTCTCAAGGTTTCTTTTTGGCGGAGCTGCCTAGTGCCGAATAAACTGCATTTTACCTACAAGTAAGAGATAACCCATATAAGCCCTCTGTAATGTATCCATCAGGTAAACTATTTCCAAGGAGGTAAAATAGCATATGGCTGATTTTGATTTTATTAATGAACTAGAAAATAAAACTTATAAGGTACCTGAAGATGATATTTTAAAAGCTGAACAAAGAATGGACATCAGTTTTCCAAATGATTTAAAACAGCTATATTCAGAAGTTGGTTATGGTTTTATTAAAGGTCAAAGTGCTAATGCAATAAATAGAATATTGGGACCAGGGGCTGTAGCAGATATTAGATTAAGAGAAGGTATTTTTGAATCTGACCCAGATATAGAAGAACTTTTTGATGATGAAGATAAACTTATTTTTTTTGAAGTAAACGAAGGTGTTTATATTTCATTAGATTTACAATTAGTTAATAATCCAATATATTATTTCGATATTCAAATAGCTGAATCGTTAGAGGATTTTTTTAGAAAGTTTCTCGATAATAATGAATATTATATAGATTTAATTGAGGATTAGGCTTAATTGGTAGAAGAAGTAAAAATCAATTGACCTTGATTGGGTATGAACTGCCTTTCAAGGTTTTTTACCTTGCCTTATATTAAACAGTGATATTTGAGTTGGAGAAAAAGAAAATGACTAAAAGTATTTTACGTTACTCGATGGTAGGAAGGCTAGAGAGTTTACGGGTGTAGATGGCATTGTGAGTTACGGATTTGTAAGTGAGATTCCAGAGTATCGGTTTCAGCCAGAGGAGAAGAGCTTCCTAGAAAAAGCATGGGATGGCGTGAAGGATGTAGGTTCAACCGTAGCCAGCGGAGCCAAAGAAGTAGCCGACTTTATGCTTTTAGACGATGTAAATACACTTACCAGTTTAGATGCTTCTCTTGTTGATAAAGGCATCGCCGCAGTTTCGATAATTCCGGTTGGGAAGGTATTTTAAAGCTTAGGAAAGTGGATGATATACTTAAGGTAGATGCGGATGGGGTGGTTGCTAAGAAGGTAGATAATGGTGTGGGGTTAAGGACAAGGGGGGATTACATGAAGGAATTTGAAGATTACTTTTCAGAATTACAAGCAGACATGGTCGCTATTTGTTTAGAATATGTTGAAAATGAAGTAGAGGATATTTACATTTACTGTTCCTATGAGCCAGAAATGTATGTTTTTGACGTATTTTTTAAGATAAATAATCAATTTGTTTTTAAGCATAACTTAAATGATGCAGTAACTAGCAGAAGCAAGATTGGTAAGAAAGAATTGATTTATGACACCTCTGAACAAAGGCAAGAAGCTGTTTTAGATATTGGACTTGAAAATTTAGAAAAGATACATGAAAAATGTAAAGAATATGAGAAAGAAATGCCTACAGAGATAAAGTTACATTATAATGTGAAGAAAAATAGTTTAAAAGGAAAATATAGATATGATTTAGTTTATTCAAATGACGAAGAGCTTTTACCAGATGATATCTTTAATTTATGGCTTGATGAAGTAAAAAACGGAAATTACTGAATCGGAAATGTCGTAGGGTCAGGTTCCTTGTCCATAGGTATCGAAGTAACTTTAAAAAGTTTTGTAGAGAAATTTCTGCAAGACTTTTTTATTTTCCGAGATTAGTAGGATGTTTGCGAATAGGGGTGGAAAAAACGTCATGATAAATCATCTCAGTTAATTCTTTCTCAAAGAACCAAGAGGAAATTAAAGAGCATTATAAAGAAAGAGGAAAAGAGTATATACTACCAGGAGAAGGGATTTAAAAAGGAGGAATAGTAAGTGACAAGAGATGAGATTGCTCATTTATTAGATGGAATATTAGATAAAGAATTAGGAGATTTAGATATTCCTTAGGGACAAAGGAACCTTATTACGACAAGATTTATTTTTGGGATCATGAACAAGAACCGGAAGACCCTAACGATATGAGTAACATGTACTTTTTAGTAAACGGTATGGATGAATTCTTAAATCATCTATACGAGAAGAAGTATGAACCATTGCGAGGAGATAAAGATTAATGAGTTATCATTCTATAAACATAAACCAAGGTAATAGTTTTTATCCAGTGACTGAAAACGAAATAAAAGAGGTTGAAATGGAACTTGATTTAACACTTCCTAAGGAGTTAGTTCATTTTTATATGGAGGTTGGCTACGGATTTATGAAAGGTTCAGCGTTTAATATTAATCGTATTATGGACCCATATTCAGTAAGAGATTTTCGATTAAGAGTTAATGATTTTGAGTTTTATCCCGACATAGAAATCTATGATGAATTTGAGAATAACAAACTAATATTTTTTGAAGGCAGTGAATCAGCCTTCATGTCAATCGAATTAAATGAAAATAATAGAAGTCCAGTTTACTATTATGATATTCAAATTGCCACTTCTCTTGAAGAATTTTTAAGGAAGGTAGAGAAAAATGATAAATATTACTTGGAGTTACTAGCTGATTAAATATTGATAAAACATACCTTGAATGATTACGCCTTTCAAGGTTTTTTCAAATTTATTATTTAAAGGAGGAAAGTAATTTATGAGATTTGATTTTATTAAAAATCAAGTTGGTAATCAGTTTTTCCCTGTAAGTGAAAAAGAAATAGAGAAAGTTGAATCAACCTTAGGATTAAAATTTCCTTATGATTTAAGGGAATTCCTTATAGAAGTTGGTTATGGTTTTCTTAGGAGGTCTGAATATAACGTCAATCGGATTATGGGACCTACTTCTATAAGAGATGCCAGATTAAAAGGTAATGATTTTGAATTTTATCCCGATATAGAGGTATATGAAGAACTTGAAGAGGATAAATTAATATTTTTTGAAGCAAATGAGAGTGCATTGTTACTAATTGATCTGAGTGAGGAAAAAAATAATTCTATTTATTATGACGAGATAAAAATAGCTGATTCTTTAGAAGAATTCTTAAGGAAAGTAATGGACGACGACAACTATTATATTGATATAGAATAAAATATAGCTAAACTAAGGCTGATTACTTTTAAGGAGTAGATTCGTTGCAAAGTATAGATAAATCGAAAAGGAATATGGTTATGGAGAGATGTTGTCAAGCTGAAGAACGTACAAGAGAAAATATAGTTTACGTTGCAGCATTCTCATCACATTTATTACAATAGATAAAGAGGTCATTGTAATGTCATATGAAAATGAAAAAATACTAAAGAAAATAGCATGGATGAATGCTAAAAAAACTTTAACTCAATTATCATATATAGAGTTAATTTTCTAAAATATTTTAATAGATTTACTGAGTGAAAATTGATAATATATTAATGACAACTACATAAAGCGGATGGGCGGTTGGCACTCCCTAAAGGAAGGGGGTGTTAAATATGGTGACATACGATGCAATATATATGCTCTTTCAATTCGGAATTTTCCTACTATCAGGATTAACAACTGTAGTGGCAATTATCGCTCTTGTCACCAATAGAAAAAAGAAGTAATCTCCCTCCGCTCTTGGCCAGAGTAGGGTAATTACTTCTTTTGACAAACATAAATTTAATTGGTCAGCCGCTTTTCTTGCGGCATGTATGTTGCTTAGGTCAGGTGTTCGCAGCACTTGACCTTTATTTTTATTATAATTACTTTTATTAATTATTATACATAACTTATGCCAGTTTTTCCAATATTAAAGTGTCCATTTTAGTTCAGGGTCAAGAAGGGACGGTATGGGAGGATGATAGGGGAAGACTTAATATCTTTCGCAAAATCATCACTCGTGTACCGGGAACCTAAATCCGAATGGAAGATTAATCCCCCCTTTGGCTGTTGCGGTCAAAAGCATTTTTTAAAGCCTTTGAAATCAAATCTGTTGTTATAAAACGTGAGAAAGAATATCCAACTATTTTTTTCGTGTGTAAATCCATAACGGATGCCAGATAGCACCAACCATCTTTTAACGTATTGATATAAGTAATGTCACCAACCCACTTTTCATTAACAGTAGTTGTCGAAAAGTCTCTTTTTAATAGGTTTTCTCGTTCAATTACTTTTTCTTTAGATCGAATATTTTCCTGTTTCATCAAGCGTTGAACACGCTTTATACTAACTCGGTAACCTTCTTTTTCAAGAACTTTATGGATTTTAGGTGCACCGTAACGCTGTTTACTTTCTGCATGAATCCGTTTAATTTGTTGGAATAACTCTTTATTTTCCCGTTCACGATTCGATTCTGTTTTATTTAATGTATCGTAATACGTACTCCTTGGAATATCTAAAACATTACAAAGCATTTGGATAGAGTGGTGATCTGTATTCTTTTCTATAACAGCAGTTAGCTCAGTAAGACTTACTTTTTCGCGAATATGGCCATAGCCTTTTTTAAGATTTCATTTTCCTCCTGAAGACGGAGCATTTGCTTTTTCATTTTAGCAATTTCGTCAGCAGTTACAGTTGACCCATCCTCCGTGTTAATTGGAGAAAATCTCTTAACCCAAGCATAAATAGTAACTTCAGAAACACCATATTCGTTGCTTAAATCTCTAGCTGAGCTACCAGAGTTATAAAGATTAACTATCATCTTTTTAAAGTCTTCATTGTATTTTTTGCTATTATTTTTGTTTCCCATATGGACACAACCTTTCATTATTAGTGTTGTCAATTTCCCGAAAAACTTAACTAAATTGTGTCCATGAAAATATGCTAGTTAATCGGATTGATTCTAGTAGCTTCTATTTTTCATAAATAAGGCGACTGTCATTCAATCTTTGTCATTATTTGTCGAAAACTAGTAGAAAATAAGGATTTAACCATATGGTAAAATGAAGTAGCAACTGAATAAATCGTGAGGGTGGTTGGTTGTCACTCTTCTTTCCTTTTTGGAAAGGAGGTGATAATTATGGAAACGTTTCTTGAATTTCTTCGTGTAGTTTTGAAAGGAATCATGCGTGAGATAAGCGCTTATTTCTTTCGCAAAAACTTTTTAGAAAGCTAGAAAACCACCCTGCGCCGTCGCAATCAGAAGGGTGGTTCGCGAAAAACTATCGAGTAATTTGACAACCACCACCCTGACGGTAGAGGCTGTAGGGAGAAGTGTAGTAACGCTTCTCTCTTTATCTATATCCATTATACATAAGATTATTCCAAACTTCTAGGTAAAAGTAATAATTGAAGGCTAGTGTATCAGGCCCCAATCGCATTAAGCAGGACATGAGGTTAGTGAACCCCTACCCTTAAAATGGGCATTATAAAAATGGGACTTATGCAGCTAGTAAATGACTCTGGTATTGAACCGGGGTCATTTCGTTTAAGCCCCATTGATAACGTCGAAAATTGTATTCTTCGATATACGAATCAACAACTTGCTGTAATTCATTAAAATTCACACAATCTTTGTACTCTACTTCATCTTTAAAATGACTCCATTGGTGCGTTATCCCAACAATTTCTTTTTCGTGACATGGATTGTGTTAATTGTAATTCTTTAACTTTTTTCTGAAAGTCTGGATGAGTGAAATGTACACCTTGATCGGAGTGTAATATATTTTGGTTCAATATTACCCATGTTTTGTTTGAGAATCGAGAGCTTGTGAAGGTTGACCATCAAGGAGTTTCGGTTTGATACTTTACATAGAGCGGCATTTCAAAAAAAATACGAGGAGAAGAAGCTTTAGGAGGAAAATAATATGAGTATTTTACCTGAGAGACTAGATGAAGTTCTGGGAGAAGAAATATATAAACGTGAAGATAGCAATCTAGTACAGGAGGCTTTAATAAGGCTAGGAGTAAACGCATCAGATACTTTCCAAGAATTTTATATCCAATATGCAGGACCTTTTTGGGAAGAACATGTACCCTATGAATTACTAGATATAGCAGATGAAGAAAATAATATTGAATCATGCACACTCATTTCTAGAAAAGAACATGGTTTCCCGAAGTAATATCTTGTTTTAAGTGAAATGTCAGCAAATGCTGTATTAGTGCTGGGTAACAGATAAAGTTTATATCGTTCATTTTGAGGGTGGAGATGAATTGCTTTTAAAAGGAGAGTTACAAGAAACTTGGTCATCGTTTTTTGATTTTTTGAAGGCATATTTTAATTGTTAATTATTGTTCAATAAAAGATATTCATAGATACTTAAGTGCTTGTTCTTTCGTCCTTCCAAATGTTTATTGATAAAAAGTCAGGTAAAATAATCTCAGCTTTCCCTGTATATTAATTAATAATGTTACAAAGGTGATGTAAATGGCAGAAATCATTGGGTATAAATTTGATGAAATGGTATTTAAAAGTGGTAATAAGTCATTAATTATAAAAATGGAGGATCCAGATAAGTATTTAGTTGCAACTTTTCTAATGTCGGATATTCAGGGAGGGGATCCTTCCTATGCAATTAATGAAATGGATGAGGTGATAAAGGGTAAAAAGGAATACGGTGAACTTCATGGTAATGTATGTGGGCTAGAAATTCAGAAGGAAAAAACCAGGGTTTATGATAACGTAGCTGATGATGGTATTGGGGATTGGTGCGAAATAGATACACAGGAACTCAGAGATTTGATTATTATATGGTCGAATAAGTTAAAAGAATTTAGACAAAAGCACCCTTATGGTTAGGTTTAAAAGGAGGTTGTGAACCCCTGTATGGAAAAGAGAAAGAGGGGCAACAGCTGACCTTTGGGAAAGGGGGATAATAAGTAATGGACTTTGGTGTATTTAATAATTTAGTTGAAGAGGTAATTCAGTTCTCGAAAAGTTTCCAGAGCGAACTTACTAATAATATTTCTGATAAATTTGTTATTATTAATGATATAAAAAAAGCGGAGCATTTAGCTTATGATGAGACTTTTGGCGAGGATGAGTATAATTGGAAAGATATAAAAGAATTGGAAATGAGTGAAGTTTGAAGTATTTATTACGCAACGAGAATGGATGGAAGTTTTACATTACAGAATTTTAAATCATGAACAAGTAAGAAAAATATACGGTAGTGTACTATCTAAGCTAGATAACAAGACAAAAAAGATAATTAGAAGCTTATTAGAAAACATAAAAAGAGAAGACCCAAATATGTTTAGCCATTCTGTAGATGAAGTATTAAAAGCAATATAGTTCAACCCACCTTAATTTTTAGAACCCTATGATACAAAATGACGCGGGGACAGTTTCATCGTCCAAGTTACCCATATCCTGACCCATTGAATGGTATAACACATCGAAGGTTTATAAAGGGAGTTTGAATAACTGGTAAGCCAAATTCAAGGCTAAAAAGGTGATAGACTATGAATGATTTAAAAATTTTTGAAAGATATAAGGTAGACTATAATTGGGCTACATTGTTAGTTGGATTAGAGTTAGAACGGTTGAATGTAAAAGAAGTAGCTAAATATGCTGAAATGCTGATTTGTAGTAATCCACAAATAACGAATGAGAACATGATAGAGCTTGCGTGGACAAAGACTGACAGAAAAGAGGTTGTAGGACTACTACAGCAACTACTGAAGAATATTAATGTTGAATATGATTTTCAGAATGAGAAGAGAAAATGGAGATATTGTTTATTAATGAAATTGAAAGAAGTGGAAGAAGATAAAAAGATTCTTTTAGAAAAAGTTGCTCAAATTTATAGTGATTTTCATTATCCAGAGGACATGGAAGGTTTTATATATTATCTTGAACCTAAGGAAGAACTCTCCCAGGAAAAGAAAGCACAGACGGAATATCTTGAAAACTTGATAGAGAATCTACATAAATTTCTTGAAAATGAACAGATATTTATTAACCATTTGAAATAACCCTTTATTAAACTAGAATCAGGTGTTGGTCCAAGGGGATCTGTGTCGCCCAAGCTATGAAAGTATGGAGCGATGGGAACAGTTCCAATGATAGAAAGATTCGTAGTGATAGTCGTTCAAGGGATTGAAATTTAAAATGGAAAAAATAAGTTTTGCTATTAAGTATAATGGGAGGAAGAGCATTGGAACATTGGGAAAGATGGATACCGATAAACGGATTACCTTTAAAGTTATACAATGATACGTTTATAGATAATAAAGAAGGTATAATAGTAGGGTTTAGCGATGAAAAAGAAAAATTAAAAGTTGTAGTTAAGTTTGAAGAAGGTGTATTATCCTATAGAAATACAGATGAAGGCTCATTATTGAAAAGACTAAATGATATAGACCAACAATACGGTACAGCTTTTATAGCGAGTGGTCCTTATTTAAAGTAAAAAACTCTGAGAATATAAATTGGTTTCTTGAAGAAAGTTCAGGTATCTATGATCCACATGAATTAGAGCATTACGTGTTTTTAACACCAAATGATGTAATTGAAATACTAACAACATATACTCCAAGTTTCGTCATAAAGTAGCGGCTGCTTATAAATATAGATAAAACGACCAGAAAGTTAAACCTTGCTAAAAAGAGCATTAAAGGCCCAAAACCTTAATGCTTTTTTAATATTTTGAGTTCCTTCATCATAATCATTTCCGTTTAAATATTGGAAGTGGAGAGCAAAAGAAATGGATAATCAATAAAATGGTGGAAAGGTGATGAAACCATTGTGTAAAGATGATTTAGAAAAACTAATTACTGATAATATGGAAACAGGATATTTTACTGGTGGTATAGAAAAGAAACTTGTAGATAAAATAGAAGAAGATTTGGATATTTTACTTCCAAATAGTTATAAACATTTCCTAATGAAATATGGAAGTGGTGGAATTTTTGGTGTCGATATTCTAGGTGCCGGTAAGACTGACCAACCCTTTGTAGTAACTGAAACGGAAAAATATAGACAAAAAGGTTTAGAAAAGGATTTAGTACTAATTGAAGACTGTGATGAATTTCTCTATTGTTTAGATACTAGTGAAATGGTTAACGAAGAATGCCCAGTAGTTTCATGGGATCAACATGAGGGGATAGATAGTATTGAATCGGCTAATTTTTGTAAGTTCTTATTAGAGAGATTTATAGACTCAAAGGAAGCTTGGGAAGAAGACTTTTAATCACTTGAAGAAGGAATTTTGATGACTTTGAAACCTATCCTACCTTTGGACGTAGGGATAGGTTTCTTGTATACCATATTGGCCATTGTGCTAGTCCCCTCACTGCTTTAAGGCGCTAAAGTGAAATGTTTAGAAACCACAAGAATGGAGAGTAGAAAATGAAGTGCAAGGTTAGAGGGACGTGGGGGCAGGTTTATCTTCCAAGGGTGTCGGGATAACTTTCTATTTATAAAAGTTTTGTAGAGAAATTTCTGCAAGACTTTTTTTGTTTTCCGAGATTAGTAGAATGTTTAGAAATGGTGAACCCATCAGGAATTTACGACAATCAAGGGGCAAGTCGTTAACAGTGTCGAAGTGAAAAATGACAAAAATGAATGGCAAGGTAAGTATTTCACTCTGCTCGATGGTAAGAAGGATAGAGAGTTCACCGATTCAGATGGCAATGTGAGTTACGAGTTTGTGAGTGAGATACCTGAGGATCGGTTTCAGCCAGGGGAGAAGAGCTTCCTAGAAAAAACATGTGATGGCGTGGCGATCATCGCACTTGTCACCAAAAGAAAAAAGAAGTAAACTGCCCTGTCCCTTCCAAAGATTTGAGTAGCTAACTTCTTTAATCAAGACATCTGTACTTTGACCATCCGCAATGGGAGCGGCATGTATGTTGCTTAGGTCAGGTGTTCAAAGCACTTGACTTTTGTTTTATTGTATTTACTTTTATTAATTATTATATATAATACATACTAGTTTTTCCAATATTAAAGTATTATGCAGTCCTATTATAAATTGCCAAAAGACGCGGGGACAGGTTCCTTGTCCACAGAAAAGTGGTCAGTTTCCCACCGCATTAATGCGCTACATACACATATTCATCAGTAGGATTTTCCTCTACAATTTAATAATCTACAGCATAACCTCTCAGAACATGTATAAATAAGCTAACTAGGCACTTAGAAGAGTCTATGATGACATACCGAATTCTGCTTTAAAAGATTGTTCATTAAAACCTAAGTTACTGCTCGATTCTATTGATACGGAAGGAGAACTACAGGATTCGTTTTTAGAATTCATAGAAGAAAGAGATAGTAACAGCTAATTGGATTTTTTATCACAGAGGTTTTCATAAAGCACAGTTAAATATATAAATAATTTAAATGAATTCGATTACCTTGATTGGCTATGCCTTTCAAGTTTTCTTTTTTATGAGGGACTACCTAGTTTCTATAAGATTCTAGTTGATAGGGATAAGACAACGTCGTCATGGATTGGGAGTATCTTTATGTTTCCCACAGAAGCGAAAAACCGCATAGCTAAGTACTTTTTCATATTTATTTATCTGATGAAGTGATGATTGAATCTGAAGGTGGACTATTACCCTCATGCATATGGACCGTGGAAAAGAATTTAGATCATGAGGTACTTGTTCTCTTGGTAATTGAAGTTACTGATAGGCAATTAGAGAATAAAAGATTTAGATAAAACAAACAGCCATAAGAACAACCCCTGTTCTAGTGGCTCTCTTTTCCGCACTTACTGGGTCAATCATCTGCAGCACTTATGAACTTCGGTTCCTTTCAAAATGAATTCCATATATTGGAGAAATTAAAAATCGATTTAATATATATTTTTTTGCAAAAAGTACTTTTATTCTGAAAATTTATATGATAATATATAACTTGTATACAACATATATATATCTAAGGGAGGAAGTTATTTATGCAAATTTTAAATCGTATTGGGAATAGGCAATTAAGTCCAAAAATGAAGGAACGCTTTAATAAGGTAGAACCAGCTACTATTGGTCATCATTTACATTATGGTTTCATGGATCCACGAGTTAAATCGATGTTACAAAATGTGAACGTTGTCGGTACCGCTTTTACTGTGAGAACAAATGTAAACGATTCCACGATGGTTCATAAAGCAGTTAGTTTAGCGGAAGAAGGCGATGTAATTGTTATCGATAGAACAGGTGATAACAAACATGCTCCTGTAGGTGAAATAGTAGCATATGCAGCGAATTCTCGTAAAATTGCTGGGATTATTATTGATGGTCCATGTACAGATATTCAAGCAATTCGAGAAATTGGTCTCCCTGTTTTTGCCACTGGGCTATCTCCGATTACAACAAAGCTTTATGGTGACAGCGGAGAGATTAATACGACTGTTCAATGTGGAGGGGTCACAGTAAATCCTGGAGACCTCATAGTGGCAGATGATAACGGCGTCTTAGTTCTTTCTCAAGATTTGGATTATGAAAAGGTATTAGAAAAAGCAGAAGCAAGTGAAAGAAGAGAGCCCGAAACGAAGAAACTTTTAGATAGTGGTAGAACTTTGAGTAGCATATCAAGGGCTGATCAACTAATAGAGGAATTTTACGCTAAACAATAGGGGGGGAGTATCTGTGAAGAAGCTAATTTTATTGACGGTAGGTTTATTGATGCTAGCAATTGTAAGTGCTTGTTCAAGTTCTAGCTCAAGCTCTAATAGTGGAGATGGTCCGATTGAACTTAAGTTAGGTACAAAAATGCCAAATGAATCATCTGAAGGAGAGGCGTTTAACCGCTTTGCAGAAATCGTTGAAGAAAAGAGTGGGGGAGAACTTATTGTTAACGTTTTTCCCGCTGAACAATTAGGAAAAGGAACGACCCAGATTGACAATATGTTACTAGGTACACAGGATATGTATGCGGAATCAATTACTTATTTTAGTGACTACGATCCCAGGGCTGAGATAGGTACGGTTCCGTTCCTTTTCAGGGACTTTGAACATTTCCAGAAGTTTAATACCGGTGAAATGGGACAAGAAATTTACGATACATTGGTTTCTGAAGGTATTCGTATTCTAAACACAGAAAGGAATTTTAGAAGAGGGCCTTATCGTGTACTTGTATCTAATACACCAGTTAAAACAGTTGAAGACCTCGAAGGATTAAAAATTCGTTCATTCGAATCTGAATTTTATTCTGGTGCATATGAGTCTGTAGGTGCTAATCCGACTGTTATTGCTTGGACAGAAACATATTTGGGAATCAATCAGAACTTAGTAAATGCAGCCACTTCCCCAATTTCATTAGTATGGCCAATGAAGTTTACAGAAGTCGCACCACATGTAACGCTTATCGATGAATATCCACAAGAGGTGGTAATTGCGATGAACGAAGAAAAGTTTTCCTCATTATCAGAAGAACATCAACAAATATTAATGGATGCGGCTAACCAAGCTGGTGAAGAGGCAACAAAAAAACTTGATGAAGAGGTAGAAGAACATCTTCAATTGATGAAAGATGAGCATGAAATCAAGATTCATGAAATTGATAAAGAAGTTTGGATAGAAGCATTTTCTGATTACCATTATCAGTTAGAGGAAGAAGGAAGAATTCCTGAAGGCTATATCGATCAGATTAAATCTATTGAGTAAGGAAGGTGATGATATATGAAAAAATTAATTCATAGAATCGCTAATATTTACTTAGTCATCTCCCTTTTAGGATTACTGGTCTTTATCAGCATATTATCTGTTGAAATCGTATTACGATACTTTTTTAGTAATTCGATTATTTGGTCACAGGAGTTCTTTTCTATATTAATTTGTTGGATTACATTCTTAGGGTTTGGCAAGATTTTAGTTGATCAGGAAGACATTATGATTACGTTTCTGATGAAAAAGATTTCTGAATCCAAACAAAGAATAGTATCTATTTTTAATAGCATTTTAATGGTATTTACCTCAAGTGTATTACTCTATTATTCTACCATGCTAACTATTAGACATATGGAAAACACAACAACCATTATGAAATGGCCATCAGCTCTTTTTTATATACCTATTGTGTTATTGATGATACTAGTCGTTTTAACTTCCATTTATAATACGTACTTGGCTTATAAATCTGAGCTTAATCTATTTACTGGGGAAGAGGAGGAATAGATATGATACTTGGTATTACATTGTTCCTCGTATTCTTACTATTACTAGCTATTGGTTTTCCTGTTTCTTTTGCAATGATTTTATCAACTCTTGTTGCATTAGTAATGGGTGGGTATACGCTAGAAGTTTTGACCCTACAGATAGTAGAAGGAATCAAAGGATATACACTACTTGCTATTCCACTATTCATACTAGCTGGTAATTTAATGAATTCTGCAGGGATTACCCAACGGATTTTTGATTTTGCAACAGCTCTTGTTGGTCACGTACGAGGCGGCCTAGCTCAAGTAAATATCTTTGCAAGTGTTATCTTCTCCGGTATTTCAGGGACAGCCGTCGGGGACCAGGCAGGCCTT
The DNA here is from genome assembly GCF_900176885.1 of Oceanobacillus senegalensis. Classification (GTDB taxonomy): domain Bacteria; phylum Bacillota; class Bacilli; order Bacillales; family Amphibacillaceae; genus Oceanobacillus; species Oceanobacillus senegalensis. The sequence goes on from NZ_LT839648.1 coordinate 104,257, forward strand.
GGAGCTATTGAAATGAAGGCAATGGTTGAAAAAGGCTATAAGAAACCCTTTAGTGCAGCACTTACCCTAGCATCATCTGTTATTGGTGCGATTATTCCACCAAGTGTACCGTTCATTATTTATGCCTATTTAGCAGAAGTTTCAGTTGAAAAGTTATTTATAGCTGGTGTATTACCAGGATTATTAATTGCGACGATACTATCCGTTTATGTCTACTTTGGAGTATCTCGTGGCATTATTACAGCTCCACCTGCTGAACCGTTTGAAATGAAGTCTTTACTGCAAACTATTAAAGATGGTTTTTTTGCCTTACTTGCACCTTTAGTTATATTAGGTGGAATGCTTGGGGGAATTGTAACACCTACAGAAGCAGGGGCAATAGCTGTTGTTTATTCACTATTCTGTGCAGTCATTTATAAAGAATTTAACTGGGAAAATTTAAAGAGTGGCTTTATTGCAAGCTTAGGTTCAACAGCCTTAATTATGTTCCTAATTGGTGTTGGAACAGCAATGGGGTGGATTATCTCTGCTGAGCAATTACCAATTCTATTATCAGATTTCTTATTGGATTTAACGGAGAATAAATATGTAATGTTGCTGATTATTAACTTCTTACTTTTATTCTTGGGAAGTATCATGGAAGGTATACCAATCAAGTTAATTATGATTCCAATTTTATTACCAATTATGGATAGCCTTGGAATTGATCGAATTCACTTTGGAGTTGTTATGTCGTATAACCTATTATTAGGTATGATTACACCACCAGTAGGATTAGGTTTATACGTAATAAGTCGCGTTGGGAAGGTATCGTTTGAAAAGGTTGTTAGGAATGTACTTCCATTATATATACCATTAATACTAGCGTTAATTATTTTGACGTACTTCCCACAAATTTCATTATGGTTACCGAATTTGTTAACAAAATAGTAGTGAGGACTTGAATTTATTACGAGGAGGAATTAAATATGAAAATTGCTGCGATTCAATTAAATTCAAAATCTAATAAACAAGAAAACTTGGATAAAGCAAGAAGCTTTATTACGAAGGCCGCTGTAGATGGAGCAGAACTTGTATCCTTACCAGAGTATTTTAATTTCATGGGTCAAGATACGAAAAAGAGAGAGAACGCAGAAAATATCCCAAATGGGGAAACAACAGAATTACTTTCACAACTAGCAAAAAAATATTCTATTTTTATCCATGCTGGTAGTATTGTAGAAAAATATAACGATGAAAAGTCTTATAACTCAAGTTTCGTTATTAATCCAGAGGGAAATATCATAGCAAAGTACCATAAGATTCACTTGTTTGATATTGGAATTGAAGGAATGCCAACTTATAAAGAGTCCGATAGAATTCAAGGTGGAAATGAGCCTGTAATGGTAGATTTACCATTTGGAAAAGCGGGTTTAAGTATTTGTTATGATTTGCGATTCCCTGAACTATTTAGAAGTTACGCACTAAATGGGGCAAAAATCCTATTTATTCCAGCAGCATTTACTAGATATACTGGTATGCTACATTGGGAAGCACTTCTTAGAGCACGTGCGATTGAAAACCAATGCTATGTAGTTGCTGCTGCTCAATTTGGTAGTCACTTGCCAGGAAAAGAATGCTATGGAAACAGTTTAATTATTGATCCGTGGGGTACGGTGATTGCTAGGGCTTCTGAAGGTGAAGGTGTTATTATGGCAGAAATTGATGATGAACTCGTGAAAGGTGCAAGAGAAAGTATTCCTTGCTTAAATCATCGAAAACCAGAAGTTTATCAGAATAACTCAGTCGTAAAAAGTATGTATTAGTAAGCTTTAAAAGTACGTGTTGACAGGTAGAGGGCGATGGAATGGAACTTTCAGACATTTTTCAATCAATCATAATGATTACCTTTATGATTGCAATCGGTGCAATTATTTCAAGGACATTTATTTTTAATCATGATACTCAAAAGCTCTTTATTACCCTTATTGTGAATGTTGCCATGCCATGTATTATACTATCTAGTATTTTTCATGTTAATATGGAAGATGATATCTTCAAAAAAATACTAATAGTATTTTTACTTTCAATATTAATTAATCTTTTGGGTATCCTGATTGGTTGGATTTTAGCACGTATTTTCTTTAAAGACAACAAAGTAAAAAGTGAATTAGCCATCATGTCTGGACTGGGAAATACAGCGTTTATTGGGATTCCTTTATGCGCTGTACTTTTCGGTACAGAAGGTGCTTTATATGCGGCAATTTTCGACGCTGGGGTTGATTTTGTTATTTGGACGATTTGTGTTTTACTTCTCCAAAAGGATATGAACTTTTCTTTTCAGATGTTTAAATCAATGATAAATACCCCAATTATTGCTATCGTTGCCGGATTAACATTGGCATACTTCAATCTAAAACCGCCAACACTCTTTATAGATTTAACAGATCAGCTTTCGGTTTTAGCTGCACCTTTAGCTATGTTTTATATTGGAGTTTTACTAATGAATATTTACCGACGGAAGAAGTTCCATGGTGCAAAACCAATTATTTTACTTCCGATTACGGTGAAATTAATTATTTTACCGATTATAGTTGCTCTGGTTATTCCTATTTTTCCGGTAGATAAGGTCATAAGTCAAGTTATCATTGTTCAATCCATGATGCCAACATTACACTTGGCTTCAATCCTATTCGCGAAATACTCAGCAGACGAGGAATTGGGCGCTACAACAACAGTGGTTTCTACCATTGTTAGCTTTTCTACCATTCCCCTAATTATATTGCTGGTGAATACATTTTTTTAAGTTAGGTAAAAGAGGGAGAGGTACCGTGTACTTCCCGCATTTTATCAAATGATCAGGATAAATTATCATTTTATGCATGAAAGTAGGTGAAACGATTGTACTTAAAAGATATTGCCTACGAGAAGATAAAAAAAATGATTATTCTAGAAGAGATTACAGGCCCTACAGTTTCAGAGCAAGAATTAGTGAAGAAATTAGGAATGAGTAGAACTCCAATACGAGAAGCTTTACAAAGACTTCAAAATGATGATAAATTCCTTGAAATATCTCCCAAAAGAGGTATTTATATAAGAGAAATTACGATAAGTGAAGTTAGGGATTTGATGGATATCAGGCTGGCAATTGAATTATATTCAATGAATCATATATCGGATCTTTTCACAGATGAACACTTATCCATTTTAGAAGAACATGTAAAGTATCAAGAAGAAATGGAAAAAAAGTGGGATATCTATGAATTTTTGAAGTCAGACTTAGAATATCATGAAGCACTATTAAATGTTTTTGGTAATGAAGAATTCATTAAGGTACTAAATAATATTAGTGACCGCTTGCTTCGAAATGGTATGAAAGTATTTACAAGGGAAAAGGAAAGAATTCGAAAATCTTTTGAAGCTCATAAATTGATTAATAACTATCTACGAGATAAAAATTTCGAAGCAGCTGCAAAGGCAATGGAGGAGCATATTATTATGGGGAAGAGAATGCATTTGTCCTAGGTTATGAAATTATTACTAGTGTTACATACGGGTTTAGGCCAATGGCTCACAGCCCCCACTCGTTAATGTGCTAAAGTTCACAGTTTAAAGAGGGGAAGTTTCACTTTTCTCCATATTCTATGAAATACTAATTTAAGAGGCCCTACCCAGAGTTCCTTTCTGTGGGGGTCTCTTTTTTACGCTATATGATTTAATAGAATTGGAGAACGAGTTCGGAATAAAATTTCACAACTCGATAGTTGAGTATTTTAATTCTTATTGGTTTGCAGAGTTGGACGGGTTTATCAAAAACTATTATGTCAAATTAGAACCTGTTTTACCAGATTATGAATTAAATTCATTTAGTGATCTATTAAATGGATATAGGAATAATCATCAGAATAAATTAAATTATATTCCTTTAGGTATGGAGGGGAACGGTTTATTGGTAGTAATCGACAATAGCTCTGGTAAGGTTTATTTAGAGGATTTTGAAAGGAAAAACTTTGAATATATGATAGATGACATAGCTGCATTAATAAATAATCTTAGGCTATGGAAGGGGAACCTGGATTCTTAGTGACGCACACTTATAATCGGGTGTAAGAAACTGTTCTTCAAACTATAATAATTGAACAGGTAGTAACAGCTATCATTATGACAAAAGGAGCATAGGGACAGCATAGGTACCCCGTTCGGTATAACATATCTACTTTTCAATGAAGCTTTGAAAAGTAGATACGTATAATGAGGGAAACCTATAAGGACGGTTCTTTAACGGGGGACATCGACCGCTTTGTTGCAAAAGTTGAGGTGCTGAAATCCCTTATATTTTCATTGCTTTGAAAGTCACCATGTTATGAACCCCCACTCTGACAAGGGTATCTACTTTATAATTCACATAGTAGATCTATGAATCAGAATATCTAAATAGTTTCGAAGAGCCAATCAGTAAAAACGGATGGTGTACCTGTTCCCCCCTGTTCTGTAGTATAATTATAAATATGAATATAAAAATAAATCTGAACAAACCTAGAAGGAGTGAAGCATCGTGAAATTAGTGATGAACTGGAATGAATGGTCTAGGCTTGATGCGATAGGCCTTGCCGAATTAGTACATAATGGTGAAATTACCCCGCAAGAAGTGGCTCAACAGGCAGCGAGTGGCATCAACGCCTTAAATCCTGAAATCAATTCCGTAATTGAGGTTTTTGATGATGTAGTCGATGACCCAACCAAGGATGGGATGAACACTGAGGGAGTCTTTGCAGGGGTGCCATATTTAATGAAGGACTTAGGACCTACCCTCAAAGGGCGTCTACAAGAAATGGGTTCTCTATTGATGAAGGGAAATCGTTCTACATCTGATAGTTTCCTAACAAAAAAGATTCGGAATTCTGGCCTTAATATCATCGGTCGGACGACAACACCAGAGTTTGGGCTCTGTAGTTCTGCTGAAAATCCGGACGTTTACATTACACGAAATCCGTGGGATCTTGACTATACAACTTGTGGTTCCTCAGCTGGAACGGCAGCTTCGGTTGCAGCCGGGATCGTTCCTATCTCGCATGCAACGGATGGCGGTGGTTCCATTCGAATTCCTGCAGGTGTCAACGGCAACATTGGCCTGAAACCGTCTCGGGGCGTTTTTTCACCAGCTCCCAACAGTTCGGACTTGATGAATGTGGTTTCTGCACAGGGGTGCCACACTCGAACTATTCGTGATACAGCTGCCTTTGTAGATAGTTGTAGAGGTGGAGCATCTGGTGAGTTCATGCCTTATTGGATGCCGAAGCAACCATACTCAGAGCTAATCCAACGTGATCCAGGAAAGCTTCGTATTGCTGTCTCACACGAATGGGGTGATTACCGTGCCACTCCGCATATTGTTTCAGAATTGGAAAAGGCAGCAAGGTTCCTTGAGGGACTTGGCCATCATGTTGAGTGGGTAATTCCGGATGTTAATTTACATGCATCCTATGAAGCACAAACCGCAGCCTATATCATGAAATTTGCGCAAACGATTTCTACTATACTAGAGCAAAAAGGATTGGAACAGCCGCCTGCTGACCTTATTGAACCGATGTGTATTCGCGTCTGGGAGGAAGGGCGTGATGCCTCCTATACGGAGCGTGCCAAGATGCAAGCACTGTTTAACGAAACTTCTCGTCAGCTTGGAACCTTCTTTCAGGATTGGGATATTATCCTTACCCCGACAATGGCCAAACCTACGCCATTGATTGGTACGAAGGAGTACTTGACTATAAGTGATAACCCATCAGTTTTAGACTGGTTCGAAAACCTTTGGAGCATATTCTCTTATACGCCGATTGCTAATCTGTGTGGCCTTCCAGGCATTTCATTGCCAATGGCTGAGCTGGAGAATGGGATGCCACTTGGAATTCATGCGCTAACCCGGCAAGGAGACGATGGATTGCTTCTTCAACTCGGTGCCCAGATTGAGCGCGCACTAAACGGAAAATGGAATCACGGCAAGAAACCTGCTGTACATGTATCAAATATTTAATTCATAATTTGAATCTATTTGTTGGAAAGGTATTAGCTAACGAAGCGGACACCTTATTTCAATCATTTATATCTTATCGTATAAAAAACAGATTGTTGATAAATTGTCGACAATCTGTTTTTATTTTGGAGGAAAAGGGGTGAAAACCGCGTATCACCTAAGAATGATACACCGCTTTTTATTACTAATGTTCACAGTTTTTACAAAACTTATAATTCTATTAATGTCCCTTTTAATGAAATGATAACAGGAGCCATAGCCGCTGTAGGATTGATGATTAAGATGCCCGTTGCCCAATACTGCTTGTGATAAAGTGGTAGTGAGGAACGGACATCTTTTTAGAACGAGAAAATGTAAAAAGATAAAGCTATGAATGAAAGTAGGTGTATGATGATAGAAGTGGGAAATCTTATGAATAGTATATGGTTTGGAGAAAAACCAACGCATTCCCAATTTGAAATGAAAGAAAATATTTTGAAGGCAAGCTCAGAGAAAGAGGTTTTATTGGATTTAATAGAAATATATAAAACAGGGGACTTTTCGCAAAAAGACGTATTGATGTAACCGTCAAGTATAATTAAACAATTTTCCACAATTAAGGTTCAACAGTTTCCCACAATTAAGATTCAACACCTGTTTCTTCAAATAAGGCTCGTCTGTATTTCATTCTAATACTGTCTTGATTTTCATCGAATGTAATGATTTCACTTCTATGAAGGAGGCGATCTAAGATCGCCGTTGTTAATGTTGTATCTCCCAAAAATTTCCCCCATTCACTTGGACCTTTATTAGACGTTAAAATGAACGCTGTCTTGTCATACATATCATAGATAAATTGAAAGAATAGTTGGGCATCCTGTGCCTCATAAGCCATATACATGACGTCGTCAATGATAATTAAATCCGATGCAGTAATCCGTTTGTACCTTGTTCTTGATTTGCTTATATACTCTCTTGTCTTTAATATATAGATTAAGTGATCCATAGATACAAAAGAAACTTGATACCCTTGGTTAACCGCGTAGATGCCTAACCCTGTTGATAAATGGGTTTTACCAACCCCAGGTGGCCCCATCATGATTAATGTGAAATTTTCTTCTACCCATGATAGTTCTTTAAGTACATTTAACTGTTTGTCACCAATTGCCGATTGCTCTTCCAAATTAAATTGTTCTAGTGTTAATGGTTGTGGAAATTCTGCCCATTTCATTAACTTACTACGATTTTTCTCTTCACGACAAGAAAGTTCATATCCTAGTAACTGATTAATGAATTCATAGTAGGTCCACCCCTTCGATTCAGCTTCCCTAAGCATATTTGGGAGTTCCTTTGCGGTTTCTGCTAGTCTAAGCGTTCTGCACTTTTGTTGAAGTTCGTTATAAGAATCTGTCATTTTATTTACCTCCTTGCAGTACTTGAAGGTAGATATCCTGATTACGCTCAGGGGCTGTGATATCTTTATACTTCTCATTGATTAGTTCTTTTTTGGGCAATTGCTTACTATTTTGAATCTCCAATGAAATTGCGATATCCCTTAAGTCATTGGCACTAGTTAGTCCTAGTCTTTTCATTTCTTTTACGGCATTATCGATATGAAGTGGGTATTGTTCTACAGCTTTAAGGACTACTTTTAATTGATCAATCGTGTGCCTTGGATATTGCTTATGCAAAGTCTTGATGAGCCAATTTGAATCTTCCATATCAGCTAACTTTTTCATCACCTGTTCCGCTAATTTTTCTCTTTTTGTTTGAGATCTCTGTCGATGCGTAGGGTCTGTAATGACTTTTCCTTTTTCCTTAGACAATTTATGTGTGCCAATGGGATTACCATTGGGGTGGAGGGAGATGCTTAAAGCCTCTCCAGCTAAAGATACGTAAGCAATATTTTCTCCACCATTTTGAAATGTTCCGAGCGGAACACTATACCTATTTCCTTCAAAACGGATAACATTGTCTTTATGAATCTTTCTTGTTATATTAATAGATGAGATATTTTCAAAAATATAATTTCCATTGACCTTTTGGAGATGCTGCTTTTCGAGGGCGTGCACTTCGAAAGGTCTTTTCTTTATATTATGATGGACCTTATAGTTTCCCGTTCTTTTCAACCATTTCAAGGATGATTGCTGCCACGATATTAAATCTTTGTAAATGCGGTGCTTCGCAAAATTGTTCTTCACATATTTTATGACTTGTTCAATTTTCCCTTTTGACTCCGGGTCGCTTTTCCTACACAGATATATCTTAAACCTTCTAGTTTCATGATATTTAGTAAAAGATTCCGTAAGGATTAAATCTCCGGCATTCTCACTGATTGCTAATAAACGATCTTGGTCATAAACAATTTCTTCAGTCATCCCTCCAAAATACTGAAATGCATTTTCCTGCATTTTAATTAAGTCAGCTGTACGTAGGGGGCGATCTAACCACTCTACATATTTAAATCTTGAATGCGATAATATAAATCCAGCTAAATAAAGTTTCTTTCTTTGCCCTGAATCCATGTATACAAAAGTTTCTCCAAAGTCCACTTGCATTTGTTTTCCCATTGGAAGTTCTTCAACCGTCCCATACATTCGAGCCACCGTTTCCTTCGGTATATGATATTTTTCTCTTAAGTCATTGACGTAGTTACGTACTGTATTCTCAGCCACTGACTTCACATCCAATTTGTCTTGCAGCCAATCGTAAATTTGAGAACTCGACATATCTGGATGTTCCTTTAACCAAATCATTATGTCATCCTTGTAGGGATCTAGCTTTTTTGTTCTGTTTTGTAGTGATGCAATAAATTCAGTGAACTCTTCTGGTGTCATACTTAAATACTCTATTACTCTGTTTCTAGAAATCTTTAACTTCTTTGCTATCTTACTGTTTGAGAATCCCAAATTCTTTAAACGATGTATCTCTTGGTAAACCATCCACTTTTCCACTCCCTGTTTCTCTCCCTTTCGACATACTCTACTAAAGTATACCGAAAGGTAGGTAAAATTAGTAAACTGTTTAGTCTTAATTGTAGAATACTGTTTACCCTTATTTGTGGAAAAGTGTTGAGTCTAGTTTAGCAGTTACAATTGATTCAATTAATGAATAATACGAAAGATGAGGCTGATTTAAATTTATGTATTAGAGTATTTTTAGCTGTCGGGACACATGATGACTTTAGGGATACAAATAATTTACGATTTCTTAGTGAGGGTACCGAAGAAACGATAAATACTTTTTCATCAGCAGCTAGCCTTACTTGAAGAGTGGGATGAAATTAATGATACATCTTTTATTTTAAGAGACTCTATTGACTTTTTCCTTGATTTTGAAGAACAAATTGGGGAATAAACAATCAGAAAATTACGCTATACAGTAAATAATAAAGTACGGATGGAAGAGGCTCTATGCAGGATTTTTCTGTGTAGGGTCTCTCTTTTACGTGCTCATTTTATAAAATCTTGTATCTCGGTATCATAGACATCGTATGGAAGCATTTTGTTGATAATATTAGAAATGTAAGAGATGCTGGAGGAAGCAGAGTGGATATGGTTGGAAAACTCGGTGATCTGGCCAAAAGGTGGAGGTGGTGAGGAGATGTTGAAAAAGAATAACCCTGTTATTATATTATCTAAATTCAGGCAGATTCGTTATAACAATATATGAGAATTGATTCGTTTTTTAAGTTAATAAGTATAAGAGATTGGAGTAGGTGATGCTGGTGACTTTCCCTACTCTTTTTTGGTATTCCATTGTAATCTCCAAATCTATAACGAATGATATTTTTAAAATAAAATAATCCACTTTATAGGTATCTATAATAAATTTTTAAAAAATTTAAATTATAATATTGATTTATAATTTTCAATCATTTAAAATAGTAAATGAATTACCAGATAATGATAAGTAATACCGATATACGGTAAAATGATGGTGAGAGGTGAAGGAATGAATAAACTTGAATTACCAGTAGTTGAATTTACAACGGAACAAATGGAATTCAGAAAAGAAGTTCGCACATTCTTAGAAAATGAAAGAGCCAAAGGTACTTTCGAATCAAAATGTGATTCATGGCTTAGTGGGTATGATACAGAGTTTTCTAAGAAAATTGGAAGTAAGGGCTGGATAGGAATGACTTGGCCTAGGAAATATGGTGGTTCTGAAAAAAGCGCGATTGAACGTTATATCGTCATTGAAGAATTACTTGCAATTGGTGCCCCTGTCGCAGCTCATTGGTTTGCAGACAGACAAACGGGTCCATTGTTCCTAAGGTTTGGTACAGAGAAACAAAAACAATTCTTCCTACCAAAAATAACAGAAGGCTCCTGTTATTTTTCTATAGGTTTAAGTGAACCGAATTCAGGTTCTGATTTAGCATCTATTAGCTCGAAAGCGGAGAAGACAGAAGGTGGATGGATTCTCAATGGTGCTAAGACTTGGACTAGTGGTGCACAACATTCCCATTATATGGTTGTATTATGCAGGACTTCACCAAAAGACACGAATAATAGACATGATGGAATGAGTCAGTTAATTGTGGATCTAAAAAGTCCAGGAGTTAGCATTCGACCGATTCAGTTTTTAACGGGTGAAGAGCATTTCAATGAAGTGTTCTTTGAAAACGTTTTCGTACCAGAAGGAAATCTTGTAGGAAAAGAAGGTAATGGTTGGAAACAAAGCATGGCGGAACTTGCTTATGAGCGTAGTGGACCTGAAAGGATACTAAGCACATATCCATTACTGGAAGAATTGGTAAAAATAGTAAGAGAAAATAAGGACATTCAGGGTATGAAGGAAGCTATGAAACTAGTAGCACGTTTGAATAGTTATCGACTCATGTCTATAGGAATAGCACAGTACCTAGAAGAGGGAAGAGATGTAGCAATTGCGGCTGCACTGGTTAAAGATTTAGGTACTAAATTTGAAAAAAGTATTGCTGAAACTGCAAGATTGATCATTTCAAGTACACCATCAGTTCATTCAGTGAAACAATTTGAAAAGTATTTAGCACAGTCTATTCTACATTCTCCAGGCTTTACGCTTCGTGGTGGCACAACAGAAATTCTTCGTGGAATTGTAACGAAAGGAATGATTGCAGGATGAGTGAAATGCATGAATTGATTATGGATTCAACCACCAAAATTTTTAAAGATATTTGTACAAAAGAATTGGTAGATCAAGCGGAAAAAGGGAGTTGGGCAGAAGAATTATGGAATGTTTTAGTGGATTCAGGGATAACGTCAGTTGGAGTACCTGAGTCTATAGGTGGAACTGGTGGAGATTATGTGGATGCCTTTCATATTCTTCGTCTTGCTGGGGAATTCGCAGTTCCACTCCCATTGTCCGAAACCTTAATTGTAAATTGGTTGTTAGCTGAACAAGGTGTAGGACCACAGAAGGAGCCGCTTACTTTTGGATTAGATTTAAATAGTAAGTTTAAACTTGAAAAAGAAAATGATGGGCTAATTGTTAATGGGAGCATAAATAATGTTCCATGGGCAAGGAATGCAAGTAAAGTTTTAGTACTTGGTGAATTAGATAGCCACTCTGTTCTAATGTTATTACCTTTGGATCAAGCAACTTTTATTTATGAAAAAAGTAATTTAGCTGGTGAACCAAGGGATACTGTCGTATTTAATCATACTATAATAAAAGATTTAGAAANTGTTGATAAATGGGTTTTACCAACCCCAGGTGGCCCCATCATGATTAATGTGAAATTTTCTTCTACCCATGATAGTTCTTTAAGTACATTTAACTGTTTGTCACCAATTGCCGATTGCTCTTCCAAATTAAATTGTTCTAGTGTTAATGGTTGTGGAAATTCTGCCCATTTCATTAACTTACTACGATTTTTCTCTTCACGACAAGAAAGTTCATATCCTAGTAACTGATTAATGAATTCATAGTAGGTCCACCCCTTCGATTCAGCTTCCCTAAGCATATTTGGGAGTTCCTTTGCGGTTTCTGCTAGTCTAAGCGTTCTGCACTTTTGTTGAAGTTCGTTATAAGAATCTGTCATTTTATTTACCTCCTTGCAGTACTTGAAGGTAGATATCCTGATTACGCTCAGGGGCTGTGATATCTTTATACTTCTCATTGATTAGTTCTTTTTTGGGCAATTGCTTACTATTTTGAATCTCCAATGAAATTGCGATATCCCTTAAGTCATTGGCACTAGTTAGTCCTAGTCTTTTCATTTCTTTTACGGCATTATCGATATGAAGTGGGTATTGTTCTACAGCTTTAAGGACTACTTTTAATTGATCAATCGTGTGCCTTGGATATTGCTTATGCAAAGTCTTGATGAGCCAATTTGAATCTTCCATATCAGCTAACTTTTTCATCACCTGTTCCGCTAATTTTTCTCTTTTTGTTTGAGATCTCTGTCGATGCGTAGGGTCTGTAATGACTTTTCCTTTTTCCTTAGACAATTTATGTGTGCCAATGGGATTACCATTGGGGTGGAGGGAGATGCTTAAAGCCTCTCCAGCTAAAGATACGTAAGCAATATTTTCTCCACCATTTTGAAATGTTCCGAGCGGAACACTATACCTATTTCCTTCAAAACGGATAACATTGTCTTTATGAATCTTTCTTGTTATATTAATAGATGAGATATTTTCAAAAATATAATTTCCATTGACCTTTTGGAGATGCTGCTTTTCGAGGGCGTGCACTTCGAAAGGTCTTTTCTTTATATTATGATGGACCTTATAGTTTCCCGTTCTTTTCAACCATTTCAAGGATGATTGCTGCCACGATATTAAATCTTTGTAAATGCGGTGCTTCGCAAAATTGTTCTTCACATATTTTATGACTTGTTCAATTTTCCCTTTTGACTCCGGGTCGCTTTTCCTACACAGATATATCTTAAACCTTCTAGTTTCATGATATTTAGTAAAAGATTCCGTAAGGATTAAATCTCCGGCATTCTCACTGATTGCTAATAAACGATCTTGGTCATAAACAATTTCTTCAGTCATCCCTCCAAAATACTGAAATGCATTTTCCTGCATTTTAATTAAGTCAGCTGTACGTAGGGGGCGATCTAACCACTCTACATATTTAAATCTTGAATGCGATAATATAAATCCAGCTAAATAAAGTTTCTTTCTTTGCCCTGAATCCATGTATACAAAAGTTTCTCCAAAGTCCACTTGCATTTGTTTTCCCATTGGAAGTTCTTCAACCGTCCCATACATTCGAGCCACCGTTTCCTTCGGTATATGATATTTTTCTCTTAAGTCATTGACGTAGTTACGTACTGTATTCTCAGCCACTGACTTCACATCCAATTTGTCTTGCAGCCAATCGTAAATTTGAGAACTCGACATATCTGGATGTTCCTTTAACCAAATCATTATGTCATCCTTGTAGGGATCTAGCTTTTTTGTTCTGTTTTGTAGTGATGCAATAAATTCAGTGAACTCTTCTGGTGTCATACTTAAATACTCTATTACTCTGTTTCTAGAAATCTTTAACTTCTTTGCTATCTTACTGTTTGAGAATCCCAAATTCTTTAAACGATGTATCTCTTGGTAAACCATCCACTTTTCCACTCCCTGTTTCTCTCCCTTTCGACATACTCTACTAAAGTATACCGAAAGGTAGGTAAAATTAGTAAACTGTTTAGTCTTAATTGTAGAATACTGTTTACCCTTATTTGTGGAAAAGTGTTGAGTCTAGTTTAGCAGTTACAATTGATTCAATTAATGAATAATACGAAAGATGAGGCTGATTTAAATTTATGTATTAGAGTATTTTTAGCTGTCGGGACACATGATGACTTTAGGGATACAAATAATTTACGATTTCTTAGTGAGGGTACCGAAGAAACGATAAATACTTTTTCATCAGCAGCTAGCCTTACTTGAAGAGTGGGATGAAATTAATGATACATCTTTTATTTTAAGAGACTCTATTGACTTTTTCCTTGATTTTGAAGAACAAATTGGGGAATAAACAATCAGAAAATTACGCTATACAGTAAATAATAAAGTACGGATGGAAGAGGCTCTATGCAGGATTTTTCTGTGTAGGGTCTCTCTTTTACGTGCTCATTTTATAAAATCTTGTATCTCGGTATCATAGACATCGTATGGAAGCATTTTGTTGATAATATTAGAAATGTAAGAGATGCTGGAGGAAGCAGAGTGGATATGGTTGGAAAACTCGGTGATCTGGCCAAAAGGTGGAGGTGGTGAGGAGATGTTGAAAAAGAATAACCCTGTTATTATATTATCTAAATTCAGGCAGATTCGTTATAACAATATATGAGAATTGATTCGTTTTTTAAGTTAATAAGTATAAGAGATTGGAGTAGGTGATGCTGGTGACTTTCCCTACTCTTTTTTGGTATTCCATTGTAATCTCCAAATCTATAACGAATGATATTTTTAAAATAAAATAATCCACTTTATAGGTATCTATAATAAATTTTTAAAAAATTTAAATTATAATATTGATTTATAATTTTCAATCATTTAAAATAGTAAATGAATTACCAGATAATGATAAGTAATACCGATATACGGTAAAATGATGGTGAGAGGTGAAGGAATGAATAAACTTGAATTACCAGTAGTTGAATTTACAACGGAACAAATGGAATTCAGAAAAGAAGTTCGCACATTCTTAGAAAATGAAAGAGCCAAAGGTACTTTCGAATCAAAATGTGATTCATGGCTTAGTGGGTATGATACAGAGTTTTCTAAGAAAATTGGAAGTAAGGGCTGGATAGGAATGACTTGGCCTAGGAAATATGGTGGTTCTGAAAAAAGCGCGATTGAACGTTATATCGTCATTGAAGAATTACTTGCAATTGGTGCCCCTGTCGCAGCTCATTGGTTTGCAGACAGACAAACGGGTCCATTGTTCCTAAGGTTTGGTACAGAGAAACAAAAACAATTCTTCCTACCAAAAATAACAGAAGGCTCCTGTTATTTTTCTATAGGTTTAAGTGAACCGAATTCAGGTTCTGATTTAGCATCTATTAGCTCGAAAGCGGAGAAGACAGAAGGTGGATGGATTCTCAATGGTGCTAAGACTTGGACTAGTGGTGCACAACATTCCCATTATATGGTTGTATTATGCAGGACTTCACCAAAAGACACGAATAATAGACATGATGGAATGAGTCAGTTAATTGTGGATCTAAAAAGTCCAGGAGTTAGCATTCGACCGATTCAGTTTTTAACGGGTGAAGAGCATTTCAATGAAGTGTTCTTTGAAAACGTTTTCGTACCAGAAGGAAATCTTGTAGGAAAAGAAGGTAATGGTTGGAAACAAAGCATGGCGGAACTTGCTTATGAGCGTAGTGGACCTGAAAGGATACTAAGCACATATCCATTACTGGAAGAATTGGTAAAAATAGTAAGAGAAAATAAGGACATTCAGGGTATGAAGGAAGCTATGAAACTAGTAGCACGTTTGAATAGTTATCGACTCATGTCTATAGGAATAGCACAGTACCTAGAAGAGGGAAGAGATGTAGCAATTGCGGCTGCACTGGTTAAAGATTTAGGTACTAAATTTGAAAAAAGTATTGCTGAAACTGCAAGATTGATCATTTCAAGTACACCATCAGTTCATTCAGTGAAACAATTTGAAAAGTATTTAGCACAGTCTATTCTACATTCTCCAGGCTTTACGCTTCGTGGTGGCACAACAGAAATTCTTCGTGGAATTGTAACGAAAGGAATGATTGCAGGATGAGTGAAATGCATGAATTGATTATGGATTCAACCACCAAAATTTTTAAAGATATTTGTACAAAAGAATTGGTAGATCAAGCGGAAAAAGGGAGTTGGGCAGAAGAATTATGGAATGTTTTAGTGGATTCAGGGATAACGTCAGTTGGAGTACCTGAGTCTATAGGTGGAACTGGTGGAGATTATGTGGATGCCTTTCATATTCTTCGTCTTGCTGGGGAATTCGCAGTTCCACTCCCATTGTCCGAAACCTTAATTGTAAATTGGTTGTTAGCTGAACAAGGTGTAGGACCACAGAAGGAGCCGCTTACTTTTGGATTAGATTTAAATAGTAAGTTTAAACTTGAAAAAGAAAATGATGGGCTAATTGTTAATGGGAGCATAAATAATGTTCCATGGGCAAGGAATGCAAGTAAAGTTTTAGTACTTGGTGAATTAGATAGCCACTCTGTTCTAATGTTATTACCTTTGGATCAAGCAACTTTTATTTATGAAAAAAGTAATTTAGCTGGTGAACCAAGGGATACTGTCGTATTTAATCATACTATAATAAAAGATTTAGAAACATATGTAATAGAAGAAAAGGAATTAATGGAAAAGGCTTTGGAACTAGGCGGCTTATCAAAAGCTGCGATGATGAGTGGGGCAATAAACAGGGTGCTGGATTTAAGTGTACAGTATGTCAAAGAACGTGAACAATTTGGTCGACCACTCCATCGATTACAAGCTATTCAGCAACATATTGCTGTGTTATCTGGAGAAGCTGTTGCATCATTAACAATTACAAATAAAGCGATCGATATTTATGACAAGGAACTTAACGTTAATGAAATAGCAGATGCTAAATTAAAGGTCAATGAATCAGCTGGTATTATTACAGAAATATCTCATCAAATTCATGGTGCAATCGGTGCTACTCATGAACATCAACTTCATCAATTAACAAGACGTCTTTGGGCATGGAGAGATGAATTTGGAAATGAAAATTTCTGGGCGGAGAGATTAGCTGAAAATGTTATACATTCGAATGTAGATACCTTATGGGAAATGATTACAGATCATAAAGTAAAAGAAACCATTAAATAGGAGGGATTTGTATGGAAGACTTATTATTTACAGTTGAAAATAACATAGCAAAGATTACATTAAATAGACCGGAAAGCTTAAATGCGTTTAGTGAGGAAATGATAAACAAATGGATAGAAGCTCTTGAAACGGTGAGAGACTCAGATGAGATTAGAGCAGTCATTGTTTCANCCTTATTTGTGGAAAAGTGTTGAGTCTAGTTTAGCAGTTACAATTGATTCAATTAATGAATAATACGAAAGATGAGGCTGATTTAAATTTATGTATTAGAGTATTTTTAGCTGTCGGGACACATGATGACTTTAGGGATACAAATAATTTACGATTTCTTAGTGAGGGTACCGAAGAAACGATAAATACTTTTTCATCAGCAGCTAGCCTTACTTGAAGAGTGGGATGAAATTAATGATACATCTTTTATTTTAAGAGACTCTATTGACTTTTTCCTTGATTTTGAAGAACAAATTGGGGAATAAACAATCAGAAAATTACGCTATACAGTAAATAATAAAGTACGGATGGAAGAGGCTCTATGCAGGATTTTTCTGTGTAGGGTCTCTCTTTTACGTGCTCATTTTATAAAATCTTGTATCTCGGTATCATAGACATCGTATGGAAGCATTTTGTTGATAATATTAGAAATGTAAGAGATGCTGGAGGAAGCAGAGTGGATATGGTTGGAAAACTCGGTGATCTGGCCAAAAGGTGGAGGTGGTGAGGAGATGTTGAAAAAGAATAACCCTGTTATTATATTATCTAAATTCAGGCAGATTCGTTATAACAATATATGAGAATTGATTCGTTTTTTAAGTTAATAAGTATAAGAGATTGGAGTAGGTGATGCTGGTGACTTTCCCTACTCTTTTTTGGTATTCCATTGTAATCTCCAAATCTATAACGAATGATATTTTTAAAATAAAATAATCCACTTTATAGGTATCTATAATAAATTTTTAAAAAATTTAAATTATAATATTGATTTATAATTTTCAATCATTTAAAATAGTAAATGAATTACCAGATAATGATAAGTAATACCGATATACGGTAAAATGATGGTGAGAGGTGAAGGAATGAATAAACTTGAATTACCAGTAGTTGAATTTACAACGGAACAAATGGAATTCAGAAAAGAAGTTCGCACATTCTTAGAAAATGAAAGAGCCAAAGGTACTTTCGAATCAAAATGTGATTCATGGCTTAGTGGGTATGATACAGAGTTTTCTAAGAAAATTGGAAGTAAGGGCTGGATAGGAATGACTTGGCCTAGGAAATATGGTGGTTCTGAAAAAAGCGCGATTGAACGTTATATCGTCATTGAAGAATTACTTGCAATTGGTGCCCCTGTCGCAGCTCATTGGTTTGCAGACAGACAAACGGGTCCATTGTTCCTAAGGTTTGGTACAGAGAAACAAAAACAATTCTTCCTACCAAAAATAACAGAAGGCTCCTGTTATTTTTCTATAGGTTTAAGTGAACCGAATTCAGGTTCTGATTTAGCATCTATTAGCTCGAAAGCGGAGAAGACAGAAGGTGGATGGATTCTCAATGGTGCTAAGACTTGGACTAGTGGTGCACAACATTCCCATTATATGGTTGTATTATGCAGGACTTCACCAAAAGACACGAATAATAGACATGATGGAATGAGTCAGTTAATTGTGGATCTAAAAAGTCCAGGAGTTAGCATTCGACCGATTCAGTTTTTAACGGGTGAAGAGCATTTCAATGAAGTGTTCTTTGAAAACGTTTTCGTACCAGAAGGAAATCTTGTAGGAAAAGAAGGTAATGGTTGGAAACAAAGCATGGCGGAACTTGCTTATGAGCGTAGTGGACCTGAAAGGATACTAAGCACATATCCATTACTGGAAGAATTGGTAAAAATAGTAAGAGAAAATAAGGACATTCAGGGTATGAAGGAAGCTATGAAACTAGTAGCACGTTTGAATAGTTATCGACTCATGTCTATAGGAATAGCACAGTACCTAGAAGAGGGAAGAGATGTAGCAATTGCGGCTGCACTGGTTAAAGATTTAGGTACTAAATTTGAAAAAAGTATTGCTGAAACTGCAAGATTGATCATTTCAAGTACACCATCAGTTCATTCAGTGAAACAATTTGAAAAGTATTTAGCACAGTCTATTCTACATTCTCCAGGCTTTACGCTTCGTGGTGGCACAACAGAAATTCTTCGTGGAATTGTAACGAAAGGAATGATTGCAGGATGAGTGAAATGCATGAATTGATTATGGATTCAACCACCAAAATTTTTAAAGATATTTGTACAAAAGAATTGGTAGATCAAGCGGAAAAAGGGAGTTGGGCAGAAGAATTATGGAATGTTTTAGTGGATTCAGGGATAACGTCAGTTGGAGTACCTGAGTCTATAGGTGGAACTGGTGGAGATTATGTGGATGCCTTTCATATTCTTCGTCTTGCTGGGGAATTCGCAGTTCCACTCCCATTGTCCGAAACCTTAATTGTAAATTGGTTGTTAGCTGAACAAGGTGTAGGACCACAGAAGGAGCCGCTTACTTTTGGATTAGATTTAAATAGTAAGTTTAAACTTGAAAAAGAAAATGATGGGCTAATTGTTAATGGGAGCATAAATAATGTTCCATGGGCAAGGAATGCAAGTAAAGTTTTAGTACTTGGTGAATTAGATAGCCACTCTGTTCTAATGTTATTACCTTTGGATCAAGCAACTTTTATTTATGAAAAAAGTAATTTAGCTGGTGAACCAAGGGATACTGTCGTATTTAATCATACTATAATAAAAGATTTAGAAACATATGTAATAGAAGAAAAGGAATTAATGGAAAAGGCTTTGGAACTAGGCGGCTTATCAAAAGCTGCGATGATGAGTGGGGCAATAAACAGGGTGCTGGATTTAAGTGTACAGTATGTCAAAGAACGTGAACAATTTGGTCGACCACTCCATCGATTACAAGCTATTCAGCAACATATTGCTGTGTTATCTGGAGAAGCTGTTGCATCATTAACAATTACAAATAAAGCGATCGATATTTATGACAAGGAACTTAACGTTAATGAAATAGCAGATGCTAAATTAAAGGTCAATGAATCAGCTGGTATTATTACAGAAATATCTCATCAAATTCATGGTGCAATCGGTGCTACTCATGAACATCAACTTCATCAATTAACAAGACGTCTTTGGGCATGGAGAGATGAATTTGGAAATGAAAATTTCTGGGCGGAGAGATTAGCTGAAAATGTTATACATTCGAATGTAGATACCTTATGGGAAATGATTACAGATCATAAAGTAAAAGAAACCATTAAATAGGAGGGATTTGTATGGAAGACTTATTATTTACAGTTGAAAATAACATAGCAAAGATTACATTAAATAGACCGGAAAGCTTAAATGCGTTTAGTGAGGAAATGATAAACAAATGGATAGAAGCTCTTGAAACGGTGAGAGACTCAGATGAGATTAGAGCAGTCATTGTTTCAGGAAATGGAAGAGCGTTTTGTTCTGGCGGAGATATAAAGGAAATGATTAAAGGTAACGGTTTTTATAAAAGCGAAACAGATATTTCTAGTACAGCGCTTGCAAGAAAGAATTCTTTATGGAAAAAAGTACAGCGAGTTCCTCTATTACTAGAAGAAATTGATAAGCCAGTTATTGCTAAAGTACATGGTATTGCCTTTGGTGCTGGACTTGATATGGCCCTCATGTGTGATATTCGCATTGTTGCAGAAGGCACAAAGCTATCGGAAAGCTATGTGAATGTTGGGCTTGTTCCTGGAGACGGAGCTGCTTACTTTCTCCCTAAACTAGTTGGAATGGATAAAGCACTAGATATGTTATGGACTGGAAAGGTAATAGAAGCAAAAGAGGCTAAGGAACTAGGATTAGTAACGTTTGTAGTTTCTGAAGATGAACTGGATTCATTTACAGAAGATTATGTACAAAAAATTGCAAATGGACCACAGCAGGCAATTAGATTAATTAAACGGGCTGTATATCAAAGTAGAGAGATGAGTTTACGATCTTCTCTTGATATGATTTCGTCCTCTATGGGGCTAGTGACTGAATTAGAAGATTATAAGATTGGTGTTGAGGCAGTTAAGGAGAAGCGCAAAGCCAAATTTAATTAAACCAAGAGAAGGGAGACTTCGCATGAAAAATAGATTAAAAGTAATATTCATTACATTTATTGCTATTTTACTAGTAAGCGGTTGCAGTGGGGACGGAACAGGAGCGTCCTCTGAAAAAGAACGTGGGCAAATACTATCAACTGGTACAACAACTGGTGTGTTTTATCAATTAGGAGCCTTGTTAAGTACTATGTGGACGAATGAACTGGATCAACAAGTATTATCACAAGGATCAAATGGTAGTGTCGATAACTTAAATTTAATGCGACAAGGCGAAGTGACAATGGGTTTCTCTACTGTTAATGTAATTTATGAAGCTTATAACGGAGTAGGTAGCTTTGAAGGGAATAAATATGAAGATATAAGAATTCTCGCTAACTTATATCCTAATGTAAGTCATGTAATTGCTCTAGAGAATGCTGGGATTGATTCGATTGAAGATATTAGCGGAAAATCATTTGTATTTGGTGCTCCAGGTAGTGCTACTGAAATTGAATCTGGTTTACTACTAGAATCCCATGGGGTTAATTTAGACAACGTAGATTCAAACTATGTAGGTTTTACGGAAGCGGTTGATTTATTAAGGAATAATCAAGTTGATGCAGTTAATATCTATACGGGAGTTCCGTCATCAGCAGCAACTGAATTAATTTCAACGGTAGATTCAAAGATTATTAATTTTTCTGAAGAAGGGATTAATAAGTTGACAGATGAATCGAAATATCCTTGGAATCTTAAACATGTAATAGAAGCAGGAACCTATGATAATCAAGAAAAGGATGTTGTTACTGTTGGTCAATTTGCGGGTATTGCAGTTGATGCTAACGTATCCGAAGAAGTGGTTTATGAGCTTACTAAAGCACTTTGGGAGAATGTAGATGAATTGGAAGACGGTCATGCCATTGCCCAACAGTTTGATCCTGCTCTTGCAGTAGAAGGAACTGCAGATGTACCATTACATCCTGGTGCGGAGAAATATTATAAAGAAATTGGTGTTCTTGAATAAGGTTTCAGTTAAGAATCCGGTTTAAAGGAGGGAAAACATGAAAATATTTAAAAGGAAACCAGAAAATGAAGACTTAGCTGCTGTATCAGAAGAAGAGGGAGGTTCATTGCAAGTTAATTATATAGGTGTCTTTGCGAAAGTGGTATTGGCACTATGCGTGATATGGACCTTTTTTCAGGTATACATCAGTGGGTTTGGTGCGATGGATGCTATTAAATTTAGGGCATGGCACTTAGGGTTTTTACTGCTTTTAACTTTCTTACTTTATCCCGCTACAAAAAAAAGTAGCGGGAATAGAGTAAGACCAACTGTTTGGGATATCCTTTGTATTTTGATAACTGTAATATCCCTAGGATACCTAATATTTACCTACGATGCATTTATTAGGGAACGAAGTGGAATTAATACAACATTAGACTATTGGATTGGTGGATTAGCCATTCTAATGTTGTTTGAAGCGAGCAGACGTGTGGTTGGAAAGGGATTAACAATCATTGCAGCAATTTTCCTTTTGTACAATTTCTTCGGAGTTTATATTCCAGGAATACTAGGTCACTACGGATTTAGTTTGGAGCGTGTGATTAATGTTATGTATTGGGGAGGCCAAGGAATTTTTGGAATTGCCCTAGGGGTCTCAGCAACATATATTTTTGTCTTTGTTCTTTTTGGGGCATTTCTTAAAAATAGTGGCTTTACAGATTTTATTAATGATTTAGCATTAACCATTGCAGGTAGAAGTGCAGGAGGTCCAGCTAAGGTTGCAATTTTTGGAAGCGGATTCATGGGGATGATGAGTGGTAGTGCTGTTGGTAATGTGGTTACCACAGGTGCAGTGACAATTCCTCTAATGAAAAAAACAGGTTTTAAACGAAAATTTGCTGGTGCGGTGGAAGCTGTTGCATCAACTGGTGGGTTAATGGCACCACCCGTGATGGGGGCTGCTGGGTTTATTATGGCACAATTTTTAGGTGTACCTTATACGGTTGTGGCCATTGCAGCAATCATACCTGCTTTGCTTTACTATACTACATTATTTATGGTCGTTCATTTTGAAGCAAAGAATATGGGATTATCAGGTATTTCTAAGGAAAATATCCCGAATGCATTAGAAGTATTTAAAGAGCGGGGACACTTAATTATTCCATTAATTGTTTTAATTGGTGCATTATTTTCCGGAGTGACACCTCTTTTTGCTGCTATATGGGCATTAGCATCTACGGTAATAGCTAGTTGGTTTAGAAGCGCAACAAGAATGAATTTGAAAAAAATCCTATTATCTATCGAAGAAGGCGCAAAAGGTGCCGTTAATGTAGGGATAGCCTGTGCAATAGTTGGTATCGTAATTGGGACGATTTCGTTAACTAGTATAGGACTAGTAATTGGTAATAATGTTATTAGTATTGCCGGAGACAGTGTCTTCCTAGCAGCTTTATTAACTATGGGTATAAGTATTGTTTTGGGAATGGGAATACCAGTTACAGCTGCGTATATCATCGTTGCAGCTATCGGTGTTCCAATCCTTATTACAATGGGAGTATCCCCGTTATCTGCGCATATGTTTGCATTTTATTACGCTGCATTGTCCAGTATCACACCTCCAGTTGCCTTGGCTTCTTATGCAGCGGCAGGTATTGCAGGTACAGATTCCATGAAAGTTTCAATAGAGTCGTTAAAAATCGGGATTACTGGTTTCATTATCCCATTTTTCTTTTTATACAATCCTGTACTCTTGTTTGATGGAGGTACGGTATGGGAAGGAATTTTAGCTGGAATTTCTGCAATTATAGGTGGGGTAATTCTTGCATCTGCGGTTAAAGGAAGAATATTAGCGAAAGTAAATGTACTTCAACGGTTATTCCTATTCGTTGCTGCATTTTTAATGATAAAACCAGGATTAATTGATGATCTTGTAGGAGTAGTAATAATTCTTACTTTGATTGCCATACAACGCAATCAAATGAAAAGAGAATATTCTTCTGAAGAAACGGAAGTTGTGTAAAATTTATATGGATTGGGAGAGGTAGATAATGAAAAGACCTTTAGAGGATATTAGAGTTCTAGATTTATCACGTGTATATGCTGCTCCAGCTGGAACGATGATTTTAGGAGACTTAGGTGCAGAAGTAATTCGGATTGAGTCCTTGAAGGGATCAGACAGTATGCGGGAGTGGGGGCCATTTGTTAATGGGGAAAGTACGTATTATTTTTCAGCAAATCGTAATAAACGATCTATTACATTAGATTTAAAAACGGAAAAGGGAAAAGAAGTATTTTTATATTTGGTAAAGAAAGCGGATGTAATAGTAGAAAATTTTAAAACCGGTACAATGGAACGGCTAGGTTTAGAATATGATTACTTGAAAACGATAAATGATCAAATCATTATGTGCTCCGTCACAGGATTTGGTCAGACCGGGCCATATAAGACTTACCCTGGTTTTGATCCAGTTATTCAAGCGATGAGTGGACTAATGGATGTGACAGGTCCTAAAGATGGAGAAGCAACTAAAGTTGGTGTACCAATTGCAGATATTTTAACATCCAACTATGTAGCATTAAGTATTCTAGCTGCTATCCGCATGAGAGATTTTAATCAAGTAGGCCAACACATCGATTTGTCGTTACTCGATGTTCAATTAAGTAATCTAGCAAATGTCTCCAGTAGTTTTTTAAATACTGGGGTTCTCGCAAAGAGATTAGGAAATAGTCATAACAACGTAGTACCATATCAAGTTTTCTATTGTAAAGATCACCCTATTATGTTGTGTGCTGGAAACAATGGTCTTTTTATGAAGCTATGTGATGTCTTAGGTCACTCAGAGTGGAAGACTGATCCAAGGTATGTCACGAATGAAAAAAGAATGGATAATGAAGATGAACTGGTTGAGAAAATTGGAGAAATTATAAAAAGGAAAACGGCAGATGAATGGTTAGCTTTATTTTCTGACGCAAAAATACCAGCGGGCAAAGTAAACACAGTAGATCAGGCCTTCGATGACCCTCAAGTAAAAGCGAGAGAAGGTGTAGAAATATTACAACATCCTACAATTGGTGAAATAAAAATGACAAAAAGCCCGTTAAGGTTCTCTGGCTTAAACATTCAGAGTGAATATGCCCCACCATTATTAGGGGAACATACCGAAGAAGTTCTACTCGAGATTGGCTACAGTGAAGAAGAAGTTATGGAATTAAAAGAAAATGATATAATAGGTGGGAAGGTAGATAAAATATTAGATAGGTGATATTTCATGAATGAAAAAACGTTTAAAAAAAATTATTCTATGCAGACGGTCCACCGTGCCGTACAAATTCTTCGTGCATTCTCAAGAGATAACAAAAGGCTTACTCTAACCGAATTAAATAGAATAACGGGAATCGGTAAATCGAGTTTACAACGATTACTATCTACCTTAACCATGGAGGGTTTGTTGCAAAAAAATGAAGATGATAAGCGATATCAACTTGGTTTAGATTTTATCTTTTTTGCTGAATTAGTTGAAAAGAATACGAGCCTATTGTCTATGTCCCATCCTGTTATGGAGAGAATTAATCATGAAACAACAGAGAGTATTAGTTTGAGTGTGATTGAAAAGAATCAAAGAAAATGTATTCATCATATTGAAAGTAAGCATGAATTAACCGCTTTAACATATGTTGGTCAAACTTCTCCATTATATGCGGGTGCGTCAGCTAAAGTTTTACTAGCACATTTTACTGATCAGGATCTAGAGGGATATATGAATAACGTAGAATTAGAGCCATTAACAGAAAATACAATTATCTCAAAAGAATCACTTCTTCATGATTTAGAAACTATTAAGAAAAATGGTTATGCATTAAGTAAAGGGGAGAGAGTTAAAGGTGCCATGTCTGTGAGTGTTCCAATTTTTGACCCTTTTTCAAAGATTTTTGCTTCGATAACTACTATTATTCCTTATGCTAGGATGGATGAGTATGATATGAACGATGTTATTTCATTGATGGTGGAAGGATCAAAAGAAATAACGAGAAAACTAGCAATGTAATAATGATTTTGTATCGGAACCAGTGAGTTGTTGGGGCTTACTGGTTTTTTTGTGTAAGGATTTTTAGTATATCATATT
This sequence comes from Oceanobacillus senegalensis, assembly GCF_900176885.1. Lineage (GTDB taxonomy): Bacteria > Bacillota > Bacilli > Bacillales > Amphibacillaceae > Oceanobacillus > Oceanobacillus senegalensis. The sequence goes on from NZ_LT839648.1 coordinate 130,288, forward strand.
AGTTTTGTTCCAGAGTAGAGACTTGAATTTGTGAACTCTGTGGGTAAGGATTCCGACATATTTCTGCTATTAAATGGTAGTGGAGTTAACGTAACATACAAAGGAAATGGAAAAAATAGTGGATGAAGATCATTCAACTAAGTGATAATTCGGTAGTAGTTTTTAATTATGTCGAAATGTGAAGTAGAATCTTAATTTAAAAGTTATATAAAAATAGCAGCGTTTGTTTAAAGTTCCCATTTATTATTATATTGTATTATCAAAAAACTGATGATATACTAATAATGATAATAGTACCAATAATTGGAATAGTGTATCATTAATTAGTATAAAATATAAATCAGAATCATAATTATTTATTAGATAATATTATTAATTTGGGTTATTGTGGGGAATTTGATTTAAAAAACCAATGATTCTTTTGAAGTTGCTATAACCTATGTTTATGACGATTTCTTGGGATGGATATTTTGCAAAAGACTCGGAAGAAAATACTAATTTACTTAATGCAGCATGTAACGATATTAAGAATTAATTATTACTAATAGCTTAAAAGCATTTTCATTGTAATCTTACGGAAAGCTGCTAATTTAAAAATGGTATATAAATATAGAATGTGTTGATAGACTGGAGAGATTATTATTGAAACCTGATTCTATGCAAACAATCGATAGGGCTATGCTAATAATAAGGTCTTTCTCTGCTAAAGATAATGAGTTATCTCTAGCAGAATTACACCGTAAGTTAGGTTTGTCAAAATCTAGCCTACAAAGAATATTGAATTCCCTAGTATTTCATGGACTCTTAGAGAAAGATGAAAAGAGAAAGGTGTATAAACTGGGTATAGAATTATATTTTCTTGGTCAACTTGTAGAAAGAAATTCTCATCTGTTGTCCATTTCTAAACCATTTATGGAAGAATTACGTGATGAGTTGGGTGAATCTATAGCATTAAATATTCTTCATCAAAATGAAAGAAAGTGTATTGCTTATTTAGAAGGGAAACATGAACTTACAACCTTATCTTATGTAGGTCAAACTTCACCATTATATGCAGGTGCATCTGCTAAAGTCTTGTTAGCATTTTTGCCAACTGAAGAAGTAAATGGCATATTAGATGAAATAGTGTTTTCTCCTATCTCTAAAAATACAATTTTATCCAAAGAAAGATTAAAGAAGGAATTAAATAAAATAAAGGAAGAAGGATATTCTGTAAGTTTTGAAGAAAGGGTTGCAGGCGCATTTTCTATAAGTGCACCTATCTTTAATCGTTTTAATGAAATTATAGCAGCAGTCACTATTAGTGCACCCACAGTAAGGATAGACAATGAGAAGATTAAAGTATATATTAATCACGTTAAGATGACCGCAAACCTAATATCTAATCAATTAGATTATTAAAAAGGCTGGGACAAAACCCAGTAATTACAAAGAGGTACCCTTTAATAACTTAGCGAGTACCTCTTTTTACATACAAAAGGACAACTATCACTGCAATTTGATAGAAAAGTCGAAGCATACAACAAGCAAATACTAGAAAATGATGTTGGAAGTGAGCGAAAATATTTAAGTTCGAAGCGTAAAGCACCAAAGCAATATTGGAAGCAGTTCCAAGATTTTATCCTGCGCAAACAAAAATATCAAAATATATGGAGATTTTCGGAGATTGTAACAACTATTCAAAAACGGACACCGATGCCACTATTTTGGCAGTTCCGGGTTACGAAGGCAAAAGAAGGGACAACCGAGAAGTCTATATTAACGAAAAGTGGGAGTTTCAAAAAGAATATTTACGTACGAAGCTTTCAGACGAGAAACTGGTGAAAGTTACGGGAAGCGTAAAATAGATGTAGAACCAGTTTTTGGATTTTTGAAGGCTAATTTGTGCCACTTGCGTTTTTCCGTAAGAGGTAAATAGAAAGTTAAAAATGAATTAGGATTTGCGCTTCTGACGGTACTTAAGGAAGTATATCGCCAGAAACAATAATCCAATAATAGAAGAAGGAAAAATTCTACAAAAAATGGTTCCAAGCAAATTTTAGTGCTTGGGACCATTTTTTTTGGCTAGTTATGTCCCCATTCCCTTTTATAACTAAACGGAATAGTTAAAAGACTGATTTTATAAAAGAGTCAGAAAATACTGTTGATTTTTTTAGTATTCTGAGTTAGTATTTAACTGTAATGTTATTAATTAGTATATCGTTCCATTTATCGGTATGATATGCTGCAGATTTCTAATGAAGAGAAGTGACCTACTAAAAGGGAGGAATGTTTATGAAGAAGTTTAGTTTTACAATTTTTAGTTTGTTTTTTATTTTAATGGTTTTAGTTGCATGTAGTGATAGCTCTTCAGGAGAAAATGAAAGCGCAAACAATGGGTCGGGAACCGGAGCTGCTGGTGAAGTGTATGAATTGGATATTAATAATTGGCAGTCATCATCTCACCATTATGCTTACAATGTATGGGAGCCGTGGAAAGAACTTGTGGAAGAAAAAACAAATGGTCGTATTAATGTTAATATCCATCATGGTAGTGCCTTAGGAAAATCTTCTTCGGTATATCAAGATGTTAGTGGTGGGTTGTATGATGTTAGTTTAGTCGTTGCAAACTATTTTTACGATACAAATTTTTTCCCTTATACAATTGGAAATCTACCTTTTGCTTTTGAAGGACCGGAAGTAGCAGCAGATGTTTTAAAGGAATTTGGTGAAAAGTACGCAAATGAGGACTTGTCACAAGATATTATTGTTATGCCTCCGACTTCTACAGACGGATATGATTTGTTTTCAACTGAACCGATAAGAAGCATTGAAGACTTGGAAGATTTAAAAATGCGAGTGAATGGTAAAAGTGAAAATGCTTTTGTTGAAGCATTAGACGGTGTTCCTGTTTCTCTATCAACAGAGGACACATACGAGGGGCTTGAGAGAGGTATGATTGATACTGCATTTTATACCCCAATTGGAGCTGTTGGAATTCAGTATTATGAACCTGCACCTTACATTACGCAACTTGCAGTTTCAGTTACACCGGTAGTCCCTATTATGAACAAGGAATTTTATGAAAGTTTACCAGAAGACTTACAGCAAATATTCGATGAAGAGTTAAATCCAGCATTAACAGATCTTTTCACTGAAAGTTATGTTACAGAATTAGAATCCTCTCATGAAGAGTTGAAAGAAGTAGTTGAGGGGCGTGGTGAGTTTATAACACTGGATGATACTGAATTTGATAGATTTAGAGAATTAGGTAAGTCCGCTTGGGAAGCATGGATAGAAGATGCAAATAGTAAAGGATACGATGGGCAAGCAATGGTAGATGATTTTTTTAATATATTGGAGGAATCTGATTATCCATTACCGTTTTAAAATTATCATAAAAGGTTGTAGTTTTAGATTAGTTGCTTTGAATCGGTTAGGAGGTGATTGACCTGTACTTGCTAAATAAAGTTATTCATGGTTTAACAACTCTAACAAGATATATAGCTTTAACAACAATGACCTTAATGATGCTGTTTATCACTGTAGCTGTTGTTAGTAGATTATTTTTCTCACCTGTAATAGGTGATGTAGAAATTGTTCAATTAGGTATGGTTGTTCTTATAATGTGTGGATTAGCATACACCCAACAAGTTGGTGGCCACATATCTATTGAATTGGTGGTAAATAAATTTCCTGAAAAAGTACAACAATTTTGTGATATTGTAGCAAATTTATTTTCTTTAGTTGTAACTTTGATGATTGCTTATATATATTTAGAAGTTGCATTTAACCATAAAGATCATATGCAATTAAGTACAAATTTACTTGAAATTCCATATTATCCGTTTGATTTTATTATCGTTCTAGGATTTTTAATGTGGGGATTAGAATCTTTGTTAAAACTTATCAAGTCAATTATAGTAATATTTTCCTCACAAAACGAGTAGAGAAGGAGGTTAGATATGGTGTCTGTTGAAATAGTAGGTCTGCTTGGGATAATTTTAATGTTCTTGCTTATGTTTTTACGGATTCCTATTGCTATTTCCATGGCAGTTCCGGCAGTTATAGGAATTCTTTATTTAAAAGATTGGAATACTTTAGCAACTGCAGTTGAGACAATAATCTGGGATCATAGCTTTAGTTATACGCTTAGCACTATTCCGATGTTCGTCTTAATGGGTGAATTATTATACATTTGTGGGATCAGTACAGAGTTGTTTACAACATTCCGACTATGGTTAAGCCGGATAAGAGGCGGGCTAGGAATGGCAACTATCGGATCATCTGCTGTTTTCGCAGCTGCATCTGGGTCTAGTTTGGCTAACACAGCAACAATGGGAGTTATTGCTTCTAAGGAAATGTTAAATGCTGGGTATAATAAGTCTATTACGGGTGGTTCAATAGTAGCTGGTGGAACGTTAGGTGTTCTAATTCCACCAAGTACACTATTTATAGTTTATGGAATGATGACCGAACAATCTATTGGACAATTGCTAGTTGCAGGTATTATACCTGGAATACTACTTATGATATTTTACATGTTAACGGTTTATGTAGTGATATTAATTAAACCAGGATGGGCTCCTGCCGCAAGTACAAAAGTAACTTGGAAAGAAAAATTTAACTCCTTAAAATCCACAATATGGGTTATATTGTTATTTCTAATAGTAATAGGTGGGATGTATTTAGGATGGTTTAATCCTACAGAAGCAGCTGGAATTGGTGCTTTTACAACATTTGTAATTGCGTTAGTTAGAAGGAAACTTAACGTAAGGACATTTATTCAAGCACTGTCCGAGACCTTGAGAACAACTGGTTTTTTATTTGCCATTATTATTATGGCATTTATTCTTAATTATTTTTTAACTGTTACTAGAGTTCCACTTTTATTAGCTGATTTTCTTAATGGATTAACATTACCGTCGTTTGCTATATTTGCGATTATAATTCTAATGTATATTTTATTAGGGGCTGTTATGGATGCGTTAGCTATGGTTGTCGTTACGCTTCCAATTATATTACCACTAATAAATATGATGGGATTAGACTTAATATGGTTTGGTGTCATTATTGTTTTAGTGATGGAAATGGCAATGATTACACCTCCTGTTGGAATGAATTGCTTTGTGTTAAAGGGTGCAGCACCTGATTTATCTTTAGAGGATATATTTAAAGGTACAATAATATTCACTATTCCAATACTTATTATGATTGCCATTCTATATTTGTTTCCACAATTAGCTTTATTCTTACCGCAAGGAATGTATTAAAGTTAGTTTGATTGAATAAGAGAAGAAATATTGTATTGTATCGTTCTACTATGGACATAATGAAGCATTTTGACTATGTTTTTTCGAATCAAACCTATAGGTAAATACTCGATATAGCAAATGAGGTGTATAAAATGAATTTGTAATCTTCAAATAAATTTGAAATGAATTGGAGGACTACAGATTGAGTGTTCGGAAATGGTTGAAAGAAAATTTACCAGTTGGTGGCATGATTATAGAAATAGAAAGATTGATTTGGAAAAGTATGGTGGAAAAGGTGAATACTCAATTCTTTGGTTTCTTCTACTGAAATCACTGTATCGTCAACATAAGTTCTTTAGCTTTCCAAGGTTTAAAGGTGATTAAATCAGAAAAGGAGAGAGTGTATGGGAAATAGAGAAGCTGTAATTGTAGAGGCTGCACGTTTGCCAGTGGGTAGAAGGAAAGGGGTTTATGCAGAGACAAGATCTGAGTATTTGTTGTCAACTGTTTTACAAGGGTTAGTAGAACGTTCTGGTATTGACCCAAAGGAGATTGAAGATGTTGTTGTTGGTTGCGTTACTCAGAACGAAGAACAGGGAAATAACGTTTCCCGAATAGCAACCCTGATGGCTGGGTTACCTAAGGAAATTCCAGCCATGACAATAAACAGAAAATGTGGGTCCTCACAGCACGCTGTGAATATCGCAGCTCAGGGAATTATTAGTGGTGATTACGATGTGGTTATCGCTGCTGGTATTGAAAATATGACACGGCATCCAATGGGTTCGGATAAAGTTCCTGAGCCAGAAGAATTACATGATTTATATGAAATTATACCCCAAGGAGAATCGGCTGATCGAATCGCTTCTAAGTGGGAAATTTCTCGGGAAGAACTGGATGAATATTCAGTTAGAAGCCATCAGTTGGCTGATAAAGCAACTAAAAAAGGTGATTTCAAGCGAGAAATCATTCCTATTGAAATTAAAAAAGAAGGTAAAAAAATAGAAGTAACTGAAGATGAGGGAATTCGTCCAACCTCATCCGTGGAAAATTTAGCATTATTAAAGCCAGCTTTTTCTGAAAATGGAAAAATAACAGCAGGTAATTCGAGCCAAATAAGTGATGGATCTGCAGGTGTATTAATTATGTCTAGAGAAAAAGCAGATTCTTTAGGATTAAAACCACGTGCGAAAATTATAGCTAGGGATGTTATTGGGTCAGATCCTACTATGATGCTTACAGGAACAATTCCAATAACACAACGAATATTAAAGAAAGCTAGTTTAACAGTTGAAGATATCGATGTATTTGAATGCAATGAAGCGTTTGCATCCGTTGTTCTTGCCTGGATGAAAGAAATAAAACCAAATATTGAGAAAGTAAATCCACGAGGTAGTGCAATTGCGCTGGGTCATCCGACGGGTGCGAGTGGGGCGAGGATTATGACCACACTTATTCATGAATTAGAGGATATGGATAAGAAATATGGCTTACAGGTGATGTGTTGTGGTGGTGGAATGGCAACCGCAACGATTATTGAAAGAATATAGTTGGGAGTAATTGTATGTTATTAGAAGGAAGTGGTAATTGTAACAGGTTCTGGAAGAGGTACTGGTCGTTGTACTAAGTATGGCTAAAAAGGTACAAAGCTTATAATTAATGATGTAGATGAAGATGTAGCAAATTCAGTAGTAAATGAGATTGTGAAAGATGGAGTGAGGGCAGTTGCCTCGGTCGGAAGAGTTAAACCTAAAGATGCTAATAACTTAGTATATATAGCTTTAAAAGAGTTTGGGACAGTTAATGTTATCGACAATTAGATGATGAATCCATTTATTTGTACTTAAAGAATATTTTTGAAATGGGAGTGTTATCATGGAAACAAAAACAGATAAACTTAGTTCTATGCTTTCCCCAAGGTCTATTGCAATTATAGGTGCTTCTGGAGATGAAAGAAAAATAGGTTATAAACCAGTTTCAAACTTAAAAGAAATAGGCTATGACGGTAGTGTATTTCTAGTTAATCCTAAATACGAACAAATTGCTGGTTATCCATGTTATAAAGATATTGAGAGCTTGCCAACAAATATCGATCTCGTATTAGTTTCTGTAAGTGCTGCAAATGTAATGGGAGTGTTGCATAAATTACGCGAACGTGCGGTAAGGAGTGTGATTATTTTAAGTTCTGGTTATGCAGAAGTTGGTGAGAAAGGAGCCCTTTTGCAACAGGAGATATCTGATTTTTCAGAAGAGAGCAACATCCCGATTTGTGGTCCGAATACAATAGGATTAGCTAATTTTAAAGAGAAATCGATTGCCTCTTTTTCAAGTTTGAAAGCTAGAGATTATGATCCAATAGCATTTGTAACTCAGAGTGGTGCATTAGGTACATTGACATATACGTTAGCAAATGAAATGGGAGTGGGTTTTCAATATTTTGTTTCTAGTGGAAACGAAGCAGGTGTAGATTTCTTTGATTATGTTAAATACTTTTCTACACAGTCAGATATAAAGGTGATAGGTGGTTATTTAGAAGGTGCTAGAGATTTTAGTAAAATGGACCGTGCTTTAACAGCATGTGTTGATAATAATAAACCCTTAGTTTTAATGAAAGTAGGTAATTCTGAAAAAGGAGCCGATGCTGCGAGTTCTCATACAGCATCTATAGCGGGAAATGCTGAAGTATACAGAAGCTATTTGGAAATGAATAATGTTGTCCGAGTTTCAGATGAGGAAGAGTTAACTGATACATTAGCCATTTTTAATAAAACTGCTACACCAAAAAATCCTGGAGGAGTTGCAATTGTAACTCAGTCTGGTGGGGCCGGGATTATTATGTCAGATCAGTGTGAACAAAGAGATATTACCTTAGCTAATTTAACAACAGAAACAACTATGAAATTAAAAGATACATTACCCGATTTTGCTTCGATTAAAAACCCAATTGATATTACGGCACAGGTTTCTCAAGAACCAAGTATAGTCGCTGATGCAGTTGAGATTACATTGCGAGATAAAAATGTAGAATCAGTTATACTCTATTTACAAATGACAGATGATAAATTTCTACCAATTCTACCCAGATTATCAAAGATTGCTAAAGAAACAGATAAACGGTTAATCTTTTGTTGGGCTGGAATTATGCCAGAAACAAAAGCGGAATTATTTAAATATAAGAATATCTGTTGGATACCAAATCCGACAAGAACAATAAATGCATTGTCAAACGTTACGAAATATTATAATAGGCGTAGTTTAAATGTAAGAAGTGAATTAATTTCAAGAAATAAAAATGAAAGTTATTCTAAGTTAAAGGGTAAATTAAATGAATGGGAAAGTAAACAACTACTAAATCAGCATCATGTTTCAATTCCAGAAGGTAAAATGATTAACCAAATAGAGGAATTAAGAGAGAGTAATTTGAATTATCCATTAGTTATGAAAGCTGTTTCGTCTGAGATTGAACACAAAAGTGATTATGGCTTAGTTCAATTAAACATTTCTACTTTTGATGAAGCTGTAAGTGCATATAAAATTATATTAAATAATAAACAAAAACATTGTAACAGTAAAAAATTAGATGGTGTCTTAATAGAAGAAATGGCTCCAAAGGGGATAGAGGTAATCATTGGTGCGGTTCATGATAAATTCTTTGGACCATGTATTATGTTTGGTTTAGGGGGAATTTTTGTAGAAGTAATGAAAGATGTTGTAGTTCTACCAGCACCCTTGAATCATAATCAAGCCATTCATATGATTCACTCTATCAAAAACTTTAAAGTTTTAGATGGAGCGCGAGGAGATGTGAAATATGATTTAGAAGCATTGGCAGATGTAATTGTTCATATATCAGAACTTTGTATGGATAAAAGTGATAGTCTAGTTGAGTTTGATATTAACCCTCTAATTGTACATGAAAAAGGAAGAGGAGTTACTGCGGTAGATGCTTTTATTGTTGGAAAATAATACTCTAAGTTTTACGACAGAGGAAGAACTTTCATCACTTTCTCTGTTTTCTTTCTATACAAGGTTAGCATTTCACTTATCTACATTAGGATCCAATTCCTATAAATATCCTAGGGGGAGGAGGTAAATTGATGACCTCCATAGATGAATTAAAAGAATTATAAAAAAGTCCCTTTCTCATTCACGTTGGATTTGAAATCAGTGAATTTGAAGAGGGGAGTGTACAGATTAAGTTGCCTATAAAAAATGAGATATTAAATATAAACTATCTTAATTCATTTAATTCTGGAAAATTATTTGCTCGCGGGAATGTGCTTAAGAGGGGTGTCGAATTGAAATGACGGAATGTGAAATTGTATTTGTATATGGGAAAGGTAATAATTTTTCCAAAGGAATTGGATCATTCAAACCATTTAGAAAATAATAACAATGGCAACGATTAATCATATTTCGATTTTAAAAGTTAGTGGATTCATGAGTAGGCTTACCTTAATTATGGGTATGTGTCTGCGATGTGATATTAACAGGACAAGGTACCTGACCCTCTGTCCCTCGTTTTATTTATGTAATTAAATACTAGTATAAATGCAGTATGAACTGGATTAGGTTCCCTGTTTCAATCTCCTTATCGGTGATATAATAAGTACCATTAATTTATCTAGAGAAGAGGAATGTGTTTTTTCATGTCAAATTCCAGAAGAGTAGATAAACATCCTAAACCGAAACGCACTTGGCTAAAAGTCAGTTTAGTAGTGGTACTAGTCCTGTTAGTCGGGGTGGGTACGTATTTTTTTTCGATATACAACCATGTGAATAAGACAGTTAATCAACAAATGCATAAGCCGCTCCCATCGATTGACCATCATATTTCAAAAGAAAAAATGGAAGAGAAAGAACCCTTGAATATCCTACTATTAGGCGTGGACAAGCGACCTGGAGATAAAGGCCGTTCAGATTCTATCATCGTAATGAATTTAGATCCAGCGAACAACAAAATGCAGTTGATCAGTATTCCAAGAGATACTCGTACAGAAATTGTTGGCAAAGGTTTTACCGACAAAATTAATCATGCCTATGCATATGGTGGACCTGATATGTCGATTGAAACGGTAGAGAATCTTCTAGATATTGAATTAGACTACTATGTCCAAATGAATATGGAAGGGCTCATTGACCTGGTAGATGCCGTTGGTGGGATAACCGTAAATAATGAACTTGATTGGTATGATTCCAGCAGAAATTTCCACTATGCGAAAGGAGAATTGAACTTAGACGGTAGACTAACAATGGGGTTTGTACGAATGCGTTACCAAGATAGTAGAGGTGACTTTGGCAGAACAGAACGCCAACGAAAGGTTATTAAAGGACTAATTAAAAAAGGCGCAAGCATTGGAACGGTCCATAAAATCGATGATATCATGGATGTTCTTGGCAAAAACATGACAACCAATATGGACTTTGCCATTATGCGGGATCTGCTCCTTCATTATAAGGATGTACGTAAAAATGTTGTGAGTTATATGTTAAAAGGAAGTGGAACAAGGATTGATGGAACCTACTACTTGATTGTTCCAGATGAAGAAATTCAGAAAGTGAATGGTATGATAGAGTGATTTTAGTGACAGAACCAAAGTGTGCCTTAATTAAGAAAGTCTTGTAGGGAATAATCTCTGCAAGGCTTCTTTTTTATATTTCGGAGTCCGAATCCCACTGCGTAAAGGTGCTAAAATGCTGGTATGCTTGCAGTTTAAACAAGACAAGGTGCCTTTTCCTTGTTTTTTTGAATTTATTCATTTCATGTTGGATGAAAATCGATTAATAGCAAAAAATAAAATGTCCCTATATGGATTATTTAGAATGGAGGTGATAGGATGAGTACTTTAAAACGTATTGCATTAACATTATTAATCATCGGCGGAATCAATTGGGGGCTAATTGGATTGTTCCAATTTGACTTAGTTGCGTCTCTTTTTGGTGGACAAGATGCTGGGTTATCTAGGGTTGTTTATACGTTAGTCGGAATAAGTAGTTTATATTGTTTAACCTTATTATTTGATACAAGAGATGATACCGTTCAAACTGGAAGGTTAAATTATGGGACAGAATTTGGAGAGGAATTTGACACTCCTAACGAACGAAGAGATGATTTTGATAAAAAGTAAGAAATAAGGGGGGCAGCCCCAATACGTAAAACAACGGGATTCGCCAAAAATTTTCTGGTGAATCCCGTTGTTTTTTAGTTGGCGTTGACGAACCATGTCGCATTTGAAATATATTTGTAACATCCACTTAACATGTGTGAAATTATTCCATGTTAGACTATGAACTGTCGAAAATTTTAATAGGAAAATAATAATAGATATATAGTTTGGTATTTTTTACATACATAATATAGACTTTCAGGAGTGGGGATTAAAATGAAAAAGCTGATTTTAACACTATCTACAGTTGCTCTGGTAGGCTTTATGAGTCCTTATGGTGCGACCGTTGTAGATGCTAGTAATGATATAGACGAAGTGAAAAGTGAACGATCGGAGCTTGAAAAGAAACTGTCAGACACGGAAGAAGAAATTGCAGATGTTTTACTCGAATTAAAAGAGTTGAATGAAGAAATTGAGGGCGTAGAGGAATCGTTAAGACAGAATCAAAACATGCTCGATGAAACGAATAAGGAAATTTCAGATACCGAGAAGGAAGTAGAAAAATTACGAAACCAGATTACTGAATTAGAAGAAGCGATTGAGAAACGATATGAAATTTTAAAAGACCGAGCTGCTTCCTATCAAGAATCTGGAGGAACCATGAGCTATTTAGAAGTTATTTTTGGATCTGAAAGCTTTGGTGATTTCATTAGTAGGGTAACAACAGTAAATAAAATCACAAACTCCGACAAGAACCTGATTGAAAGTCAAAAAGAAGACAAAAGATTAGTAGAAGAAAAAAAGCAAGAAGTAGAGGACAAGCTTGAGAAATCCAAACAGTTGAAAGCGGAACTGGAAGAAATGCAAGCTTTAATTGAAGATCAAAAAGCACAGAACGAAAAAAGAAAAGCTGCACTAAAAGAAAAAGAACAGGAATTACAAGAGAAAAAAGAGAAGCTAGAAATAAGAGATAGTGAGCTAGCAGCTATTCAAGAAAGAATTAATAATCCTTCACAACTTTCAATAAGTAGCTCTAATAGTGTTTCCAGCGGTTCACGTGGTGGACTCTTTGCTTGGCCAACAGACGGTGGTTATATCTCTAGTGGAATGGGTCCAAGATGGGGAAGAAGCCATAATGGAACAGACATCGCACGTACAGACAGAAGTACTGTACCACCTATCTATGCCGTATTGGGTGGTGTCGTTGAATCGGCAGGGTTTAACAGTGGCGGTTATGGTAATCGAGTCGTGATTAGACATGACAATGGTATGAAAACAACTTATTCCCACATGTCATCCATTAGTGTAAGTGCCGGACAAAAAGTAAGCAAAGGCCAAAAGATTGGTATCATGGGTGCAACTGGAAGATCAACCGGTATTCACTTACATCTCGAAGTATATAAAAATGGAACCCGTGTAGACCCAGAAAATTATTTGTAAAATCCTAAGGGACTGCCCTTACGGTGTTAATCTATAGTGCACATAATAAATGGATATTTTCGTTCTTTTCATTATAAAATAAAATGCTAAAAAAAGAGGCTCTAGCCAGAAAATTTTCTGTCTAGAGTCTCTTTTTTCCTACTTCATAATAAAATCCTAGTGTCCGATAGGGTCGGAACAGTCATTAATCAATCTCGAGTGAATGAAAAAATGGGCAACGGTTGTGATGCGTATAGATTTCATAGAACCGCATCGACAGATCCCTCGTCTCTAAGTATCCCCTGAATTTCACCACCCACCTTTTATATGGTACAATGACCTAGCAATGATAAGGAAGGCGGTGATGTGGATGAGGAGTGACAAATCATGGTATCAACTGGATAATGCTGGTAAACTATATTCCTCTATTATATCTTCTCGGGCTACCACTCTATTTCGACTATCTACTACACTTACATCTCCAGTCGAATCCATTCACTTGCAACGTGCATTGGAATTGACGTTGGAACGTTTTCCATTTTTTAAGGTTCAATTAAAACAAGGTTTCTTTTGGTATTATTTTGAAGGAACGGAGCAAACACCAAAGGTAGAAGAGGAAATGTATTATCCATGCATGAGTTTATCAATTAAGAAGCGTGGATCCTTTCCGTATCGGGTATTATATTTTAAAAACAGAATTTCCTTGGAATTATCCCATAGTATGACGGATGGTACCGGTGGGTTGAAGTTTTTATATGAACTGGTTAGGCAATACCTTCATTTGAGGGAATCTATACCATTAAAACAGGAGAAAATAAGTCAAGAGGAGATTCGATTAGAAACCGAAAATGCATTTCGGAAATATTATGATAAAAAAATTCCTGCTCCCCGTTCACCATTCAGGAATACGTTTAAGCTACCGATCCTATTAGATAATAAGGGACAATACCATATTGTTACGGGAATTATGAGGGTAGAGGAATTAAAGAAAAGGGCAAAGGAATATGACGCTTCCATTACCATTTTCCTCACTGCGGTTTATATCGAGAGTCTTCTACATATTCAAGAAAGAACGTCAAGACGGAGACGACCGATTGTGATGAATGTTCCCGTTAACATGCGTTCTTTTTTTGAAAGTAAGACCATGAGGAACTTTTTCATAAGTATGACACCTTCTATTGATGCAAGGCTTGGTGCGTACAAATTTGAGGAAATTATTCAGGAGCTTAAGATTGAGTTTAGCCGTTTACTCACACCAAAAAAATTAAAGCAGCATATAAAGCGAAGTGTGATTAGTGAGCAAAATTTAGGGTTACGATTAATGCCGTCCCCTATCAAGAATATGGTTGCGCCGACGATTTACTCTTTTTTCGGGGAAGGTAACTATACAAGTGGCTTATCCAACTTGGGAATGGTTCATGTAGATAGGGAATTAAAGGAGTTTATCGAACGAATTGAGTGCTATCCTCCGCCAAGCATTGGCAATAAAGTGAAGGCTATGTTACTTAGTTATGACGGAAATGTGTATCTTTCTTTTGGAAATTTATCGAAAGACCGGATGCTTGAGCGGGAATTTTTTCGTCGGATTCGGAAGCTAGGAATACATGTGATGATTGAAACGAATGATGAGGTGAATTAAAATGGCCTATTGTCCAAAGTGCGGTATTGAGGTGGAAGGGGATAATCGCCCTTGCCCACTATGCAGCTTTCCTATCCCAAAAGTAACAGAAGAGAATGAAACGGTTGCTCGGGTTCCTAAATTTCCGCAAGCTGCCAATCCATATCCTGCTCACTTTCGAGGCGTTCTCAATCGTATCTTTGTTTTCAGCACATTATTGATATTTGTAGCTATTTGTCTCATGTTTTATATTGATTACGAATTAAATGAAATGTTGACTTGGTCCAGGTATAGTAATTTAAGTATGTTTGCAGGATGGGTCTTGTTATACTTTTCATTTGGTTATGTCCAAAGCTACTATAAAGTCATTATCGGAATCGGCTTAGATGCGTTATTTTTATTATTTGGCCTTGATGTGTTCAACGGGAAGCTGGAGTGGTTCTTTCCTTTGGCATTTCCCATTGTAGCTGGGACAACGGTCATCAGTGTAGGCTACTGGAGCGCTATTCGATTACTGACTGTGAGGCGCTTTAATGTGATTGGTCTTTTCTTCATTACACTCGTTATCCTATTCATGTGGATTAATTTCTTTATTCAAAGCTATCGAAATGAAGTGAATCTGCTGAATTGGATTATTGTTACCGTCCTACAGCTTTTACCCGTTTTATTCATTATGATTTACGTCAAGTACGGTATGTCTGAACGGATGAAACAAAAGATAGCGAGAAAGTTTCATTTGTAGAGGGATATAGGGAACAGCGCCCCGCTTGATAGTAAAGAGACGCGGAGGGAAGGAACATTGGTTCAAATTCGATTAGAGGAGCGGGATAATGTACCTCTGTCCTGCCGTAATGAGAGGGCGTATAAATGAAGGGAACGCGAAATGATAATGGAGTATTCTTATAGTTACCATAATAAAAACCGATTCTTCTGTTCTTTTTAGAATCGGTTTAATGGATCACTTTTTCTTATTTTTGAATAAGACATGGTTACATCCTTTCTCTATGTAATGAAGTATGCGCCTGAATCCCACTCCCACTATCTACGGTAAAGTTTTTCATAAGCATTAGCATATAATTCAAAAGCCTCTTTTATTGCTTGTTTAATTTGTCTCATCTGTCGTTCCTCCTCTCTTTTGTTAATTCTATTATCTTAGAAATGGGACAAATTGACAAAGTCTGTGGAATCGTTAACATTCCTCATGAAAACGACAACAACGCAAATGAAACCGAGAACATCTCCATTTTTCTTACCATTTCACCTTTTTTCTCCTGTTTTTTAATGAAAGTGTAGCTTTCATATCTTTGAGGGGGGAGGTTCTGAGGTGATCCCCCAACTAAATTGATTCATATAGGGGGTGATAAGCCTGTTTGGGTTGCGGATTCTATATTGATCCTAAAGTTAAATCGACTTTTATTCTATAAAAAGATAGTAGCCCAAAAGCATGGCCTTGGTTTTGGGCTACTAATGTTAGTATGTTTGGGGTGCACTACATCATGCTTGATTCTTTACAGTGGGTGCGATGATTTTCTTTTGGGCTGTGTTTTTGTAAAAAAATTTTAACGCTGGCATGACGATTAGGAAAATAAATAGTAATCTAAAAATCTGGAAAACTGTTACCATCGAAACGTCTGCTCCAATGGCATCTGCTAATAAAACCATTTGATCTAGTCCGCCTGGTGCGGTACTTAAGAAGCTGGTTGCAAATGAAAAGCCTAGCATAATAGATAGTACAAAACTGGTGCCGAACGTTAAAGCGATTAAACCGATGGAACTGAATACGCCAGCAAGTAAATAGCGTTTTGGTAATTTAATCATATGTGGTTTTAATGCTAAACCGATATGTGCACCAATACATAAGAGTGCAATATTCATGATAGAAGGGGGCACGACAGGGATAGTAACAGAACCCAGATTTAGACCAATCGCAATTAGAACAGGTGTTAGAAAATAAGCGATAGGCATATGGATACGTTTTGCAAGAAGAGAAACCAACCAAGAGACTAATATCAGAAGGATTAACCCGATAGTAAGGCTTGAACTGACTTCTGGCTTTGTGGCAACCTGACTTGCAACGATAAATGGAACAATGACAACAACAAGTAAAAGACGAACCACATGAAAGTATGTAATCGCCGCTAAGTCGACGTCTTTTTCTTCTTCAGCAAATACAACGATTTGTGCAATACCACCAGGAATGGTGCTAAGAATCATCGACTTGAAGGAAAGCTTAGACCATTTACTTAATAAATAAGCTAATCCAATAGACCCCGCTATAAGTACAATATTTAGTAGAAACATGTAGATTAGTAGAATTCCAAGATTATTAAAAAGTGCTAAATCGAATTGTTGGCCGATGGTAAGGCCTAGAACAACAAGCCCGATATCACGTAGTCTTGGAGACCACCTTAGGGATCCTTTATAAATGAATTGAAACAAAAGTAGTGAAAAAATAGGACCTAACATCCAAGGAATAGGGACATGGAGAAAGCTAAATATGTTAGCACCTATAACAGCTATAAAAAAGACGATTAAAATTTCCTTGTTGAAAATCGCATGTAAGACTTTTAATCGGTCCTTCATGAACATCGCCCCTTTCTTTGTAAGTGTAAAAATGAAGATACAGTGCTCAGCTTGCTTTCTGCGTTGCTGAACACTGTTCGTCAAAAAGGATAGTTATTTCACTTTCGCAATTTCCTTCTCGCGATCTTTAACATCGTCACGACGGTGATCTCCCCAAACGGTTGAACCATATTTTAAGTATTCTTCGTACGTCCACTTGACTGGTTCCCAATCAGGTTCAAAGATTAAGTAGCCATTTGTGAATATTTCCAAACGAAGACCGCTACCAGGATCTTTTACGTAAATAAACATCGCCTGTGAAATTCCGTGTTTTCCTGGTCCTACAAAACTTAATTCATCTTCACTTAAAATATCCGCAGCACGTAATAAATCTTGAGCATTGTCTAGCCAATATGCGATATGGTGCATTTCATTTGGTCCTTTGCATCTTTCGGAAGACATCATAGCTACGTCATGTACTAAATTGGTAACACTCAACCAGCTTGCAACTTGTTTGTCGTCTGGATTAACAAAGTATTCACGTAGTTTAAACCCAAGTTTCTCAACTAAGTAATTAACAATGATTTCGTTATCAACAGATGTTAATAAGTTTACATGATCAATTCGGCGAGGGGAAACCCCTTTTGCCCATGATTTATAGGTTTGATTTTTTAGGATTGATTTGCGGTTGGCATCTGCTTCTGGTTTTTCCATATCAAAATAAATTTCAAAGCGATGGCCACTAGGCAATTCAAAACGAATCGCACGGCCTTGCCCAACTTCTTCACCAGGCTCAATCCAACGAACTTCGGCCCCAGCATCTTGCAGGAGACGAGCAAATGTATCCACATCTTCACGGCGTCTCGCTTTCCAGCCAATATGATCAATAAAAGATGTTTCTCCAGCTGTAATGGATAATGTATGATGTTCGAAGTCGCCCCATGCGCGTAAATAGTGAGTGCCATCCACTTCACAAGTTTCTTCTAATCCAATCACGTCTTTAAAGAACCGTAATGATTGTTCAAGATTCTCCGATACTAATGCAACATGCCCTAACTTTGCTATTTCTGGTGCATAATAAAATTTTTCCATAAAAATTCACCCCATCAAAGATAATAAATTTTTTTCTTATATATTTGGCTGATTTCTAAAAGCATTGTTGTTAATGCATAAAATAGATATGATGCGCAATACTTAATACGAAAAAAGGTGCGTAAATACCGTTACGGAAATACACTACGCTTTCCACGGGCGCTACTGAGCCCCCTCCGTGCTGTCGCACTACGTGGTCTCACCGAGGCTTTTCATCCCGCAGTAGTCTCCGTGTATTTCCTTCGCTAATTTTGAGCATAATCTTCTATTATTATTTCAGCTATGGTTAATGTAGGAAGACCAATCGACTTCTTGAAACTGCCCGCAGTGGAAATTAACGTGTATCAACAAACATTATTGTTCTATAAGTATTAAGCTAATAAGTAAAGTTACATCGACGTGCACTAATAAACTTCATTAGTTGCATCACACAATCCTTCCACCGCAACACTAAAACCAACAAAGTATAAGAAAACAGCCTACGTTTAAAAGGTCTTAACCTTGAATTCCTGTGTCGATGCCGAATAGGTGTCTTCCATATCCGGTTACAGCATCCTCATAAAGGGAAGTGATATGAGTAGCGATTGCCATCAAGTCACGTGTGAAAAGTTCAACAGGATGGCCTTTTAATAATGCATGACCGCCAAGTGTCAGTAAGCTTTTCACACCGATGTGAACACATTTGTCAATAATCGATGCGCGAATGGCTTTGTAACGGGCTCCTTCATATGGTCCGCCTTTGTCACGCTCCATTAAGGCAATATATTGATTCATAAGAGCATCTACCGCTTCCATTTCCATGCTTAGCTCTGCAAGGACGCGCTGGCTGGATGGTGATTCATTTTCTTTCACACCGGAAAAACGTACACGACCAGCCGTGTGTTTAGTGAATTCATCGATGACACGATGGGCGCCACCAACTGCCATCGCAGCAAAACCAACATAAAATCCAGGATAGAAAGGGGTATTGTAGTATAGATAATCTTGGTCAAAATCTTCTTCTGGTGGCTGGCTACATTCAATGATTTTATTAAAGCGTAAGATTGCTTCTGGTTTGACAAATACATTATCCACAATCAACGTATTACTTCCTGAGCCACGTAATCCAAGAGAATTCCAGTTTTCTTGGATCTCTAGGTCATTTACATTTAAGCAAATTCCAACACGTTCTGGTTTGTCCGCATCCTCAAATTGCATGAACGCACCGACACCAACCCATTCTGAATAGTTAATACCGCTTACAAAATGATACGTTCCTGAAACGCGATATCCACCGTCACAAGCTTCTACTTTTCCGATGGGAGCAAATACGTCTGCAACAAATCCATCTGATTCAACGACCTCATCACGTAATGGTTTAGGCAAATAAGATACCCAAGCATTGTGTAGAGAAAAGAAGCATGTAAGCCAAGCAGCTGATAAATTGTGATAGCCTACTGTACCAATAAAGTCTACATACGTTTTCCAATCTAATTGTGGATACCCATAATCTTTCGGCAACAGCAAACGATGAATTTCCTCCGTGCGAATCGCATCTGCTACATTAGTGGAGACGGTTGCATTTAAATCCGCTTGTTCCGCCTCTTTTTCAGCTAATTGTCCAATACGTTTTCCTTTTTCCATTATCTCTTCATAAAGTGAAGTTTTATTTTTAACAAGTACCATAGAACCACCCTTTCATTTTCTTATTCCTATTATTTGGCAACCGTTTCTCTTACTTCAGAGGAAAAAAAGTCGGCAACCATTTGATTGACTATTTCCGGTTGATCAGTTTGGCATTGATGTCCACAGTTGTCTAAGTATTCGAATTCCACTTCCGGTAGCATGGCATCTAACTTATAACCAGTTTCAACTGGTGCCACTTTATCTTGTTTCCCCCAAATGAATTTGCTAGGAATTTTCAATTTAGGCAGTGAATCTTTTAAGGAATACCGATCCCACAGCTTTGGTTCATTATTCATTTTTTCTAGGTAGGCACCGAATGCCTCATTAGCCTCTTTAACACCTTCTCGATTTGCGGCGCGATGGCGTAGTTGAATTAGTTCTTCTGGCACCTCTGTACCTTCTGCCATATTACGTGTCATAAAGTTACGTAAGGATTTTTCGGTGTAATCATACCCAATGACTTCTAGGAAGGATCGCATTTTTCTAAGCGGTGTTTCTTGCATTGCTTGATAAATCGTATTACTACCGATATAGACGATTTTGTTCACCTTTTCTGGATGATCAATAGCATATTTTGCAGCAACATAGGCACCTTGTGAGTTCCCTACCAAATAAACCTCATCCAAGCAAAGGGCTTCAATAAAATCATGCACATGGTCTACTAAACTTTGATGTCCCTTTACTGGCCATGCATGTTCACGTGTATCCGTGAATCCCATGGATAACTGATCTGGTGCATATGCACGAAATCCTGCTTCTGCTAATGCTGGTAGCATCAAGCGCCATCCAGCTGCCCCGCAAGCTCCAGGGCCGGCCCCGTGTAATAGGATAACTGCAGGTCCTTCTGTGCCTGCCCAAGAATAATGTGTTCGAACCCCATTAGCTAATACCCAACTATTATGAAAACCTTCAAACATTGTCATGAAATCGTACCTCCAAAAAATGTAATATCTTTTATTTATAGGTACATTGTACAATCGTATTTTTCAGAACATAATATCACTTTTTATGGAAAAATAGTCAAAATGTTTATAAAATTATTGAATGTTAATTTTCCTTTAAGTATTATAAATATAAACACTGTCAGAATAGGGGGGAATGTTTATGAATGATGTAGTCTTCGATAAGTCAGATTCAACAAGTATTTTAATGTCAACTAATGCATTTCTTACACTAAATAATAATTTGGAAAAAAATATAGGATCGTATAAAACAAAGGGATTTTTATTCCGTTTTGGGAAAGAGTTTGGCATGGAACGCGCTAAAAATAATACCGAAAAATTATCTAAGAAACGAAAAGTCGGAAAAATGCATACAAAATTAGGCCATGTTCAGGATGTGAAATTTGAAGGAGAAATCATTCGACATCCAGATGGATCCATTGAATGCTTGAATACAGGAGGAAAGTGGATTAAGTCATTTGAAGCGGAATTATATGTAAAAAGTGGGAGGTTAGCAACGGAGCCTGTTTGCCACACACTTTGTGGATTTGCCAGTGGAGCCCTGTCGTATGAGTTCGGTGAATCCATTATTGCTGTAGAAACCAAATGTGTGGCAAAAGGGGATGATTGTTGTGAATTTGAAATTCGTTTAGAGAAGGACTGGTTACCGGAAAAAGGAGAGCTTATTTCCCTCTACCAAAATGATAATATTTTATCGGAATTAGAAATGACCTACGATGCGTTGCTACATCATAAACTATTACTGGAGAAACTCTCTGTCTTTCAAACGCAACTAACGCAGAATGTCACGGAAAAATATACGATGGAAGAACTTGTTGAAGAGGCCTACCGCTTGCTGCAAATCCCCATTGTCGTAGAAGACCTTCATGGTAATCTATTAAAGCAAAGTGGACTGGATGAAGATCATCAAAAGCATATTCAAAAAAATCCAGCAAGCTTAATAGAGTATAAAAGAGATATAAACGTGGGGCATTACGAAGGGGATGACTATTTTAAAGTAGTTTCACCTGTCGTAATTAATAAAAAAAATTATGCAACTTGTTCTCTAATTTACTTTTCACCTAAAGAAATGGAAAAGACCGATTATTTGTTTTTAGAAAAAGTCTCCAATGTTGTTGCCCTATGTATGTTGTATGAAGAAGCTCAATTCGGGGAACAGCAACGTATGCGAAATTCAATTGTGGAGCGGCTAATGCATAATCCAAATATAAAATCCATTGAATCTAGTTTTAAATTTTTGCCATTTCCATTTCAACTTCCTTTTTCAACTGCGGTGCTACAATTAGAGAATGTCGAAACAGATACGGAACTTATTGATTATCAGCAACAACTCATGCAACTTTCGAAGTTGGTTGAAACATTGAATTTATCTACCATTCTCGCGGTGATTGGAGATGAAATAATCTTAGTAAACTCTCATCATGATGAGCAAAGAAAATTCCAAACGGTCTGTAAAAAGTTCTTAAAAAAAATGTCTCAACAAAATCCTGGTTACTCCTATTCTTTAGGCTTGAGTCGTATGTTTACAGAGTTAACTGATTTTAAACAGGCATTAAGTGAAGCACGTGTCGCACAACGGTTTCCTAATAAACAGGCCCTAACCGAATACGAAGAATTAGGGATGATAGGTGATGTATTATCTGGTATGAGTTTGGAACAAATTCATAATATGGCGAAAAAGACACTAAAGGGTTTATATGACTTTAAAAATAAACGAAAAAAGGAACTGCTCCATACCCTATATATTTATTTAATGAATGGACAACGCATTAAAGAAACGATGGATTATTTACATTTGTCTATCGGAGGGATCCAATACCGAATAAAAAAAATAGAAGAATTATTACATGGAAGTTTGAAAAATGCACCAGTAGCCGCACATATCTTGCTCATTATTCAGGCTCTTATTTTAGTAGGCGAATTGGAGTTTGATAGTTAGATTTTCGAGCTGTCGTCCAGAGCAAAAGTACAGAAGCGGAAATACACTGTGCTTTACGTGGGCGGCTTTTCTTCGTGTGATGTTAAGCTAATGAAATCATTACAAAAGGCTAGAAGACTCCACCCTAGTTACGTACTAGGATGGAGTCTTCTAGCCTTCATTATTGAAATTCTAGAGGAATCACATTTTAACGATAGCTATTCGACATCCACGGTTGCTGCTGTTTGTGCATCTGGTTGGCTCACTAAAACTTTACGTTTGCTTGTAAATAATAGCATTAGTCCACATAGTGCACATAATACACTTATTATTAATACACCTGTGTTAAAACCAATTCGAGTGCTATCACCAACATTAGATACTAAATAACCAGTTAGAGCAGGTCCAATAACGGCCGCTAAAGCATTGATAGCTAAAGTAAAACCTGAGATGGTTCCAATTAAGTTTTTAGGTACTATTATTGAATTAATTGTTGTAAAAAGTGGAAGTAAACATGCATTAAGCACTAATCCTAACCCTAGTAAAGGAACGGCTAAAATCGGTGTAGTGAAAATTGTCGTCATTCCAAAAGAGATAGCACTTATAAGTAAAATGGAAATTAAGACGGCAGTATAGGATTTGTCAATACTTTTTTTCCTTTTGAAAAGGAAATCAGCAAGTTTACCGATACCAATAGCAACGAATATCCCTGAAATCCCTATTCCCGCCATAACCGTTCCCATGTTCTGTGATTCTAGTCCAACAATTTGTGTTAAATAAATTGGTGCCCAAGTAACGACCCAAGTAATAATCCACATTCCTACAAATCCTACTGCTATAACAGAGAGGATGAAAGGGTTTAATACAATTTTAATAACATCTTTAAATTCCGCGTTATTCTGTTTGGTTGGTTGATCCTGAACAGACTCAACAATTGGTTCTTTGGGCCTTTCTTTTAAGAAAAGGAAAATAATTGCCCAAACTAAACTAGCTGCTCCTAAAGTAGCAAAGGAATGTTTCCAACCAAAATTAGCTAATAATATGACAAGGACTGGTGCAAATACATACGTACCTACTGTTGTACCAGATGTCATAAGCGCAATTGCCAGACCACGTGACTCACTTGCAAACCATTTAGAAATGTGTGCTACACATAGTCCATAGGTTCCACCTTCAAAAAAACCTAGTACAGTACGAATAACGATTAATCCAGTAAAGCTTTCCACTAAATAAGCACCTGTCAGGGAAACTGTCCAACCAAGAGCAATCATGATTAATAAATACTTTGTATTGAACCGGTAAGTTAGAGAACCAATTATTATACTACCGATTGCGTAGGCAAAGAAGAAACTACTGCTAGGTAAACCGAATTGTTCATAACTTATATCTAACCCACTCATAATCGGCTCAGCTGCTAACCCATAAATACTTTTATCTGTATAGTTTAATACAGATATCGAGAAGAGCATTACTAAAACAACCCACTTCAATAAAAAAACCTCCTCCATTTTTTCCCTCTTTAAACTTTAAACAACCGTTGAAAGATAACGCTTACAATACTAAAACAAAAGTGGTTCCTCCTTTCTTTTTTTAGGTAGATGTAACTCCTCAAATACCGAAAAGTTAACAGAAGAATTGGAAATGTGCATCTGCTTGTTGCTTGAATCAGATATTAAATGAATAAATTTTCTTTGACAAGTCCAATTTATTGAATAAAAATACTTTTCTAACATTTAAAGTAAGATTTAATAATGTTTTTTTAATCATGTTAAATAGTCAAGAAATGTTGATATATATAGATTTTTCATTATTTTTAGCGTAGAAATAGTGAAAAGTTGATTTGTAGATTTCCATAAATTTTATTTTTTTTAGTGGTTTTTTCAATAATAAGAGTAATTATAAATTTTTTGTTGTTTTTCTATAATCGAAATAAGTTTCAAAGAAAATGGGGGGACACAAAAATGGAAGATCGTTTATTCAGAAATGCAATGGGAAGTTTTGCAACAGGGGTTACGGTAATTACAACGGAGGCAAATGGAATTACACATGGAATGACAGCAAACGCTTTTATGTCACAATCTTTGGATCCAAAACTCGTTATTATCTCGTTAAAAGAAGATGCGCAAATGTTAGCAAAAATTAAGGAAAGTGGGCATTTTTCTGTGAATATTCTTGCTGAAGAACAACAAGATTTATCGATGATTTTTGCGGGGCAAATCATGAGTGAACAAGAAGTTGAATTTGATTATCTAGACGGAAAACCTGTTATTCCAGGCGCACTTGCACAAGTTGCCTGTGACGTGAAATCTGCATACGTAGAAGGGGATCATACCCTTTTCATCGGTCAAGTAACAGATGTTCATTTAGCAGAAGGGAATCCGCTAATTTTCTTTAAAGGAAAATATCAAACATTAGAGAAAGAATTAGTTTCCAATTCTAATTAAAAACAAACGAAACAAAAAGGGGTGAGAAAATCCTTATGAAAACAATCTATTTAGATTCCAGTAATTTGGAATACTGGCAAAATCGTTCCACATCGAATGTCATGGCACTAGGGTTTTTTGATGGACTTCATAAAGGTCATAAACAAGTCATTCAGACAGCAGGTGAATTAGCAAAAGAAAAAAAGGTTTCCTTTTCTGTCATGAGCTTTTTTCCACACCCAAAAACCGTTCTATCCAATGACAATGCCGATTTTGACTACCTAATGCCACTTTCTAAAAAGGCTTCTATTTTAGAATACCTGGGTGTTGATACGTTCTATATAGTGAAATTTGATAAGGATTTTCTTTCCCTTCTTCCAAAACAGTTCGTAACTAGCTATCTGCTTGATCTGGGAGTTGTTCATGCTGTAGCGGGGTTTGATTTTTCTTATGGATATCGGGGAAAAGGCAATATTGACCGTCTTAAAAGTGATTCTGCAAATCAAATTGACGTCACAAAAGTGGGCAAGGTCGATTTATATGGAAAAAAGATGAGCTCAACGTGGATACGTGAACTTATAGCAGCAGGTGAAGTAGGACAGTTAGCGAATATTCTCGGCAGGTTTTACGAAACGGAAGGATATTGGGATGGAGAGAGCTTTCAATTAGCGCCATATTATATGCTTCCTGCAGCAGGCTATTATAAGGTATCTGTAAAAAGGAAAGGGAAAATACGAGAAACAGAGGTATTTATTCCTGCTAGTCGAAATGGAATTTATTTAACCGACAACATGAAAAGAACATTCCCACTGAATGAGCGTTTAGATATAATTTGGTCCCATAAAATAGGGGACGTGGGGCTAGGTACAATGTCCCACAAGTTCGGATATGTTCCTGTTACTAATTAGATTTCTTTTAACCGCTTTTTTCTGCGGGTGTTAGACTGTGTGTGTTGGCACTCAGTCTGTTTTTATTTTTGGTGACGGAATCCAAAGAGAAGCCCCCCTTGCTTCTTGTTAATTGAAATATTTAGCTGTATTACACGTATATATAGGTAAGGATAGTTATCTTCAAGGGGGGCTAACTTTATTAAGAGGTTCTTATATTATTTCGGTTGGACTGTTGGTATTGGATTTATCATTTATTTGGGGATTAATTTTCAGGTTCGATTAGAAAGGGAAGCAAGTATGAATTTTGAAATCATGCCTGTTGTATTATTTGGATCCATATTTCCGATTGTTATCGGACTCTTACTTAGATTACCCACGTTGATTATAGAAAGGAAGCAAAAGAAACAATGGTCATTTGATTGGGTAAAGTTTACGGCGATTGTATTGCCTTCTTTCTATATTATAACGATGTCGATATTACCATTTACCCCTTTAGGAGAAGGCTTCCTTAAAATATCGGAGATCATTATGATTGGAAGTCCAACCATTCAAGTCATCGCTGGAGTTGTTTTGGTTATAGCTCTTTGGATAGTTTCATCCAAAAGTAGTAATAACTAACTGTATGACCCTTAATGAGAATTTATTTATGTAATGATTACAAACTATCTTTTTTCAAAAAAATCACCTCTGTTATTCATTTATGACAGAAGGTGATTTTTATATTTAGGGAGTAAATTTATTAAGCATTCATAAAAATAAAAGTAAATACTCAATATTCCATTAGCGTGGGGAATATCGGCTTTCTTTATGTCGAATTTTACTTAGTGTATGTTTTCTGTGTTTTGTAGGAAAGCCGCCTTATGAACTTTTGTAATAGAAACCCTATAAGCAAACCTGGAATTATACTTAATATTGGAAGCCAAATTGGTCCGAGGAATATACCGAATATAGTTAGTTTAGACGAAAAGATAGTTCCCACAGTCACAAAATAGGCACAAAATACGAATGGTAAAAACGAATAAGGTTTTTTCCCTCCACCTGCATCTTTAAAGGCGTCCCATATTGTAAAAATATACAAGCATGGATAAAACATAACCCATTGGTAATCAGCCTGTTGACTCGCTTTTAAAATTTCCCCCTGAAAACTTAGAAGTATGACCTCGTTTAAATTTCCTTGAACATTGACCAAAAACTCTAAGGAAATCAATACAATTCCTTTGATATATTTTCCGTTTAATAATTGGCCAAAACCAGGTATTGCGATGCTCCATATAAGTTTTCCAGTTGCATTTTTATCTGCCATGTCATTTCATTAGCCCGCCTTAATTCTTTTTAGCTAAATCTGTACGATTTGGAGCCATAGGAGGCTGTTCAAGCCATTTATTTTTAATCATAATATTAGCTCCGTCCTCTGAAAATTTCTGTATCTCGACTGATAATCTGTTATACATCCCTCCCAAATCCATCCTAGGACTTTGGGCAATAGCAGTACCATAAAAGCCAATACTCAAAGAAATTAAAGTTGTTGTATAATACATTAATAATTTATCAGAAAATGTATAGGCTGTACTTTTGGTTATATCTGCATCCCATGTCATAGGTACGGGGAGATTACCTTCTTTTAATTTTTCACTAAATAATCTAATATGCTTTTTTCCAATTTCTATTCCTCTTGTAAGGAATTTCTTGACATCCTTCGATTGGGCAACTTGACTAAATCCAGTTAATAAAGCTGTTCCTAAAGCATTTCTTTGGATATTAGCATAAAGGTTAGTCACTTCTGTTCCTATTAAAGATCTTTTTTCGCCTAAAATATCCCATATAAAGCCTTGCTTCTTTACAAAGTCTGCTTCATCGTGAGTGGGAAAGTATGGTGGCCTTATATATAACCCCTTTGATAACAATAAGTCTTTTGCCATCTCGTATAATTCTATGGTCTCTGATAGACATTCTTTATAGAAGGCGGTAATGTCTGATCTCACGGCAAAGGATAAGCTAGATCCATATGTTGTAAGTCCTATTGAGCTCATTTGGTGTACAAATGTTAATGCATAACTGTCAGCGTATAATCTTGGGGCGGTTAAATCAACATCTTCCTCGACTTTTAATCCATGAGGGACTTTATGTTTCTCCTCCGTAAGTATCGTATTGATTTTCTTTAAATGTGCTTGAGATAACTTCAAAGAATGCTCAATTACAGTCTTTATTTCTGTATCCTCAGCTTTTTCACGGAAATAGCTTAGCATACATACACTTGCACTATCTTGCGTGTATTGATTAAATAGCTGTGTTATTTCCCCTGATGTCAGTTTTACTTGTTTTTCCTGTTCCACTTTTAAAAACCTCCACTATTGAATAACTTCCTTGCTGGTTATTCTTTATCATTAAATGTAATTTATGCGGTATTGAACTTTAGGGACAGTGGGGGTTAATAAAGAATATTGATAGTGGGTAAGGTGCTCTCCTAACAGTTTTATTATTTATCCATAATTCTACAAAATGCAATAAGAACTGTCCCAATCCCTACTGAGCATCCGGAATCATCGTTCGACAACTAAGATTAAAAATTTCCAGGGAAATTGTCGATGTTTTTCAGAAAATGTACGAACGTAGCGGTATTGCTGTCATTTATGTAACCGTGCTACGGTCTGTTGAAGTGATAGGAAGATTCCTCAAATTGGTAACGTGCACTTTCTCTGGTTACAACAAAACCATATCGAGCAGTGATTGTAGGGCGCTCACCTATATTTTCCGGCAAAAAGAGAAAGCGCTTGAAACGTTCATTGAAACAGGGAATGGTTCATTAAATACGAGATTAATGAAAGCGCATTCCGGGATTCCGGTAGAATATATCTCTCATGAAGAACTGAAAACGAAGCTAAAGAATATGAAAGCAATTATTCGAACAGGGGAAGCGACCCCATTTGCAAATGTCATCTTGCAACAGGCGTTATATTTTAAAGGAATTGAGGTGAGTGTAATTGGCTGAAATACCTATTATAGAAATGAGCCAAATTAGCAAATCATTTTCCGGTAACCAAGTACTAAAAGATGTGGATTTCGACTTTCGAAAATATCGTGAAAATGATGGTGGACCGTGAGCTTGGTGAACGTTACCATGAGAAAAATAACGCGATTGGTGATGTCCTATTTGAGGTAGACAATCTGGCATCCAAAGGGGGCTTTCAAAATGTTAGCTTTAAGGTCAAACAAGGGGAAATACTTGGTGTAGCTGGATTAATGGGGGCAGGACGAACAGAAGTAATGGAAACCATATTCGACTATCGTAAAAAGCAAAGTGGATCAGTCAATTTTTCAAAAATAAATCTTACCAAAAAAGGAAAGTGTTCAACTTGTAAGCGTTTGCATTCATTGTAAAACGTTTTTCTCATTTTGTAAAATCAGTACAAGTGATAGGAACTATCTTAATAACCTCTACATACTCCGAAAGTTAGAACTTATTATTGGGGGGGGGGTGGACGTCCTATACGGGGAAAAATGATGTATATAGCACTGTCTCGGTTGTCTGTGAAATCTTAGTTATTTTGAGAACTGTTTATCATATTTCTTGCAAGGGTAGAGGGAAGAAGGGGAAGGTTATTGGCACCAGATAAAGTAACCTGGCACCGCGTCCCTCGATTGAAGTACCCCCTCTGTCTCTAGCCTTTAAATTTTTGGTTCAAATGTTTTGCAGTCTGTTTCCTCACTATTGGCTGCCTTTTTTCCCTTATGACTAACTACATATATAGATTTAGCATGACATTTATTCCCGGGTCCCCAATACTTACAGCTATTAACTTCACATAGAACATCTTGAGCCATCGTATCTCACCTCCTCTATAATATCATTCACTAATATAAAATTTTTGATACAGGGTGGATAAGTGGAAGAGGTAAGAGTGAGTTTCCCCCATGCTATTTGCTGCTTCACTTATGCTCCACCCAGCGTTCGGCAAAAAGAATGAATATTTCCCGAGAAATTGTCGATATTTTTCTGGAAATGTAATAATATCTTCCTAACTCCTTTTGGGGTGCACTACAAACATGTCCCATTGATTCTGAATTACATAGTTACAGGATTTATTTATGAACTCAGCGGATTCACATGCTTTTTCAACCGATCATTTACATAAGATGTTTCCAACCTAGCACCTACACTAATATTATTTCTAGTCACTTTTATTTTTTTGATGAAACATCTAAAACTGGATTTTCTACTCTCTATCACGTGATTAACTGGCTGTAAGAAACTTAGCGAGAAGAATTCGAGATACCTCAAAAATATTTGGTGGGAGTCAGGCAGTTAGGTAAACTCCTGATTGGAGATTCACATTAGTATTAGGAGGATGGACGATTCCAATATGGGGAAAAAATGGATGTATGTAGCACTGTCTCCATCGTCTGTGAGATTTAGATGATGGTTACCGTTAGTAACCGTAATTGAAAGAACCGTTTATCATAGCAAAAGAATATGAACTAGTATTCTGGGAGATGTCATATACCTCTGAAAAATGATTGGTCGAAAAGGTACGACGTCTATTAAGTATGAGGGACACGGGGTCAATGCACCTGACCCCGCGTCCCACGCCTTTACTTATTCTTCATTATTAAGATTATCTTTTCTTTCTGTAATTTCACTTTTTTCCTCTCTCCACCATAAAGCTTCTTCAGGATTCTCTAAAATACCCTTGATTTCATGCTTTTCCTCTACAGCAGGCGGCTGACCTCTGAGTGATTTCCCCGAAGTTTCAACAACAAAAAATGCAACAATAATGATGCCGAGAATGGAAGCAAAGATAATATAGTACGCTGGAACCATCCTGCTCATTGTTGCACTGATTAACCATGAAACAACCAATGGAGCAGTACCACCAAATACGGATGTAGCTATATTATACGTAATGGCCAATGATCCATATCGTACTTCCGTAAAATAGAGTGAAGGCAATAATGATGGCATGACACCCTGAAAAGATGCAAGCAAAGCACCCAATATCATTAAACCAAAGAAGACCAGCCAATTATTACCGCTTCCAATTAATAAAAAGGACGGGACTGACAAAATAATCATACCAATTAAACCAAACATAATAACCCGCTTATTTCCAATCCTGTCACTAAAATACCCTGCCATTAAGACAAATGGAATCATAATGACCATTACAACCAATATTAGTAACAGTCCCTTTGTATCCCCATAACCAAGTACAGCATTTAAATGGGAAGGCATATAAGTTAAAATCACGTAGTAGACAGTATTATAAAAAGAAACTAACCCTAAACCAATGAGTAATGACCTGCGATGATATACGAAAATATTTTTTAGGGATGCTGTTGGTTTATTATCGTCCTCTTCTTCCGTATCTTTGGATTCAAAAGCTGGTGTTTCTTCCAAATTGTTACGGAGATAAAGTCCAATGATCCCAATAGGTGCAGCTATGATGAATGGGATTCGCCATCCCCACTCATGCATGGTTTCCGATCCTAGTACAAATGTTAATAGTGTAACAATTCCCGCACCAGTAATGTACCCCACTAAAGTACCTACCTCAAGGCCGCTCGATAAAAATCCACGTTTCTTATCAGCCGTTGACTCTGCAATGAAAGTCATTGCACCAGAATACTCTCCACCTGCCGAAAAACCCTGAACTAATCTAGCAACAAGCAATAATATAGGTGCGGCTATGCCAATTGAAGAATAGGTAGGAAGCAGGCCAATACAAAGTGTGGCAATCGCCATAATGATTAACGTAATAGCCAGTACTTTTTTTCGTCCTATACGGTCACCCAGCATTCCAAAAAACAATCCACCAAATGGGCGAACTAAGAAGGCAACTGCAAATGTAGCAAAACTGAACACTAATTGTAATGGACCACTGAACTCAGGGAAAAACAATGCACCCAGAACAACAGCGAGATAGGAATAAATACCAAAATCAAACCATTCCATTGCGTTACCAATTGCCGTTGCCACAACTGATTTCTTCGCTAATTGTGTGTCAACAACTGTTATATCATCCTTATTTAGGCGTTGCACTTTATTTTTTCGTTGTTTTTTCTTTTTAGCCAACTAATTTTCTCCTCTCAACTATTCCTTATTTAATCCTGACTCGTTGAAATGTATATTAATTTTTTGTATTAGACACCACCATATACCCAACAATTGTTGTTATTTCCATTTTTATTCGGTCACTAAAATCACTTTTATTTTTTGAAAAGCCTGTTTACCGTATCGACATGAAGAAAACCCCACCACCGCTGATTTATTTTCAAAACAACAGTAGGGGAAAAGGAGAAAAATGTCAATTATTTTGATAATTTATTTAAAATTAATTTTTAAGTAAATACCGTTACAATGGGGGTTATCGCATTATCCATTAAATTTTATAAAAAACATTCACAAATACTTTTGATGTTCCCCCAAAAAGTTAGGATTTTATATTAAGCTGATTATCGACTTCTAGCGTTTCATCTAATGTGACTATTTCGAGAAAATCTTGACACCAACACCTGTCTTTGGTCCCTTGAAAATATTGGTAGGTATGTTATGGTAAATTTGTAAAATTAAATACGTTTCTGCTAGGGGTGCCTGTAGGCTGAGACAAGATGGATTTCTTGATCCCTTTGAACCTGATCTGGTTAATACCAGCGGAGGGAAGTGGAAGAGCGCTGATGCTATCATGGAATAGAACCAATAAAGACTATTCGAATAATAGTTGAACAAGGCGTGTATCCATTTCCTCCTCCATAGACGGAAACGAAAAAAGGGGAGGAATTTTTTTGCGTTTTACAGAAGAATTAAAAGAAGCAACCAAAGATAGCTGGGAGCTGAGCATGAACCATCCGTTTGTTCAAGGTATTGTCAAAGGTGACTTACCACTGGAAACATTTAAAAACTACATTTTGCAGGACATCTATTATTTAAAGCATTACGGGAAAGTGCATGCTTTTGCAGCAGCACATGCCGATGATTTTCACGTTTCAGCAACTCTTGCAGAAAAAGCGAAAAAGACTGCTGAAGCAGAATTGACGGTGCATAAGGAGCATGCCGAAATTTTAGGGATTTCGGAGGAAGAAGTGGAGAATTTCCAACCGGCACCAACGGCCTATGCTTATACATCCCATTTATATCGGGCCGCATTATCGGGAAGTCTACCTCAGATTGTCGCTGCCATGCTTCCATGTTATTGGCTATATGCGGACATTGGTAGGAAATATAAGGATGCTAAACCTGGAGAAAAAATCTATCAAAACTGGCTGAATATGTATGCTAGTGAGCCGTTCCAGGAATCTACACAGGAAATGATTGATCTGCTCGATAACTTGGCAGACCAGTCCAGCGCGGCAGAAAGAGAGAAAATCAAAGAGCAGTTTGTGATAGCAAAAGAATATGAACTAGCATTCTGGGAGATGTCCTATACCTTTGAAACATGGTTGTCGAAAAAGGAACATGTAGAAACGTCTATTTAGTGTGAGGGGGCAGAGGGACGAGGGGAAAGGTCATTGGCTTTGGGTCAAGGAACCTGAACCTGCGTCCCGCTTTTTCATTACGATTTTGGATAAATGGATGCTGACTTCATATAGCAGTATTAGCGGTAGGGAAACGATAATCGGCATAATAAAATCTGGTGGCGTTAGCATCGTGCAGATGATGATTAAGATAAAATAAGCGTATTTTCTTATTTTTATCATATAATCCGGTGTCAGAATTCCAAGCGTGGTTAAGAACATCGTGATGACTGGCAATTCGAATAAAATAGCGAATGGTAGGGTAATCCGGAATAAAAAAGTAAAATATCCTCCCACGGTTAACATTACCTTAAATAAGCCCCCTGAAAACGATAGAATAAAAGGAAAAATCAGGTGTATAAACATCGTATAGCCAAATGCGAGACCTCCAAGAAATAATAGAAATAGAAAAGGGATATAGGACAGTGAAATTTTTCGTTCATGGGCGGTGAGAGCTGGTTTAACAAATGCCCATATCTCATAGGCGAGTACAGGAATGATTCCAGCAATAGCGACTAATCCCGCCATTCGAAAATAAATCCAGATAATTTCGGATGGACTGATAACCATTAATTCCATATCAATATCATCCATAAAAAAAGCATAAAGATCCTCTACAAAAATAAATCCAGCGATAAAAAACAGTATGAATAAGCTGAATGTAACGATGAGACGATTTCGTAATTCCGTTAAGTGTCCGACCACATCCATCTCATTCATCTTCTTAGAACCCCACTTTAACTTCATTGTTTAATTCCACATCCTTTCCTATTCATAAAGGAAGATGTAAGGTTGCCCCTACATCTTATAATCATGAGATATTTTTGACGGCGTAAATGTTATAGTATCAGGTATTTTTCTCTACCTTATCCGTCTGCGGTTTATTGTCCTCTACCTCCTCCTTTGTTAGGTCATCCGCAGCACTTTTAAATTCCTTTAGTGTTTGTCCAGTCGCCTTGCCAATTTCCGGTAGCTTCTTTGGTCCGAAAATAACTAAGGCAATGATTAAAATTAAAATTAATCCTGGAATGCCTATCGTTGCCAATATATTCACCATCCTTTTAAACTGTACTGACTATAGATGAAAGGAAGTATCATCCATTTCTAAACGTATTCTAACATGATTTTCTAGTAAATTTATCGACCATTACTAGAATTTAACAAATATTTACAGTCTATTATTATTACCTTAACTTTCCATTGTTAGTCTAATAATAGAGGTTCATAGAATACACCATGAATTGCCCCGATGGAAATGTAAAGGAGGAGTCTTCAATGGATAACAAATCAAATATGGACAGACGTCATTTTTTAAAGGTTAGTGGGATTTCAGCGGCGACATTAGCGTTGGGAGCTACGGGAGTCCTTTCCTTAAGTGGAAATGGAAATAAAGCATTGGCAGCATCTGCTAAAGGAAAGGGATCATTTGGTGGATATGGTCCACTGGCAAAAGACCCTGGTGGCGTGATGAATCTACCAAAAGGCTTTCAGTATCGAATTATCTCTGAGGAAGGCAAGAAGCTATCGGATGGTCGGCCTATTCCAGGTATGTTTGATGGGATGGCAGCATTTCAGGGAAAAAATAATACAACGGTTCTTGTGCGTAACCATGAATTGACTGGAAGTACAGACAACCCAGTAATAGGAAAAAATCCATACGATAAAGAGAATACTGGCGGAACAACAGCGCTGATTGTTGGGGCGAATCGTCGAGTACACAAGGAATATGTAACATCTGCAGGTACGATTCGTAACTGTGCGGGTGGAGGAACACCTTGGGGAACGTGGATTACGTGTGAGGAAACACGAGAAACCGGACATGGCTATGTTTTTGAAGTCGACCCGCATGATCCGGAAAACAATTTATCCAGAACGCCTATCCGAGAAATGGGTTCCTTCTCCCATGAGGCGGTGGATGTGGATCCTGCAACAGGTATTGTCTATTTGACTGAAGACGATGGTCCAGAAAGCTATTTCTATCGTTTTCTTCCAAATGACCGAAGCCAAAAAATTGGTTCCCTTCATAAGGGTGGAGTACTACAAGCTGCGGCGTTTGAAGAAATGAGCTCCAACCAAATGAGTGACTATTACACTGGTAATCGATATGGTGTGGTTTGGAAGGATGTAGACCCGGAAAAGCCAACATTAGATGCACGAAATAAAGGGTGTATTCAATTTTCACGTCTGGAAGGCTGTCATTTTGTAAATGGGGTATTCTGGTTTTCGGATACGGATGCAGGTGAAAAGGAATTAGGGCGAATTTATCGTTATATTCCAGCTACTAATACATTGGAAATCTTTTATGAATCCACGACAACCAATGACCTCGAGGCCCCAGATAATGTCACCGTCACACCATGGGGAGATTTATGGATTGTGGAAGATGGTCCTGGTACCGATCGAATTATTGGATTAACACCAGAAGGAGAAACCTATGTCTTTGCTGAAAATGTACTGAATAACTCAGAACTAGCCGGGCCAACCTTTTCTCCGGATGGGAAAACTTTATTTGTAAACATCCAATCACCTGGAATCACACTAGCCATCTGGGGACCTTTCGCACGTAGGAATGCAGCAAGAGGCCGTATGATGGGACATGCAGCACCGCCTGAAATTTACGGACCAAAAATTTCCGACAGCCTTGCTACTTATGCAGAGGTACAAGGAATCTCCACACTAGAAGCTGCCGCATTACAGCGACATGGCATGCCAATTGTGTAAGTTTTAAGGCAGGAGGCAGATTTGAAGTGCCTTTCCCTGGTCTATCCGCTTCATTCTACGTGCTCGAGAAGAAGCAATAACGAGTACATCGATGTGTAGAAAGATAAAAAGGTAAGCGTAACATCCATTCATTTTTAAGAACTACATAAATCCCATCTACAAAAATGTAGGTGGGATTTATTAGATTCTTTATGTTTTATTCTTTATTTAAATAAAAACCGATTTACTACGTACGATTTTTCGCTGACGAAGCCTTCCTTGTCCTGCGAGAAAAGCACGTATCTAGACCTGAGTAGGAAGTGGTTTTCCGTTACGGAGGCTGAGGCCGTACCCGCGGAAAAAAAGCGACTGTCCGTAGTGGAATCAACGTTGCACCAATATGGAATAGAGTTAATACACATCATATCTATTATAAGCATAAGCAATATTCTCTTAAAAAACTGCTTTATCGACAAATCTCTCCATTAAATTTCACAAATTGTTCAAAAATGACAGACTATTTAGTGTTTATTTGTTGTATAATTGTTAATGAACGAACAAATAACATTATTAAAAACCTAAACTCAAAAAACATAGATACTCTCTATGAATTTTGAGTTATTGATATGAAAGGAGAGGGCTGATTTATGTTTAAAGGAGTAACCCCTTATGATGAATTGGTCAATAAATATAAAGAAGAATTGTTAAATGATGAACAATTAATGGAACGTTTTGAGGAAAAATTCGAGGAAAGACTAGCAGCAAAAGGGAAAAAGAAAAAAGAAGAACGTTCACTTAGTTAACTACCATTTTTACGATTTGTACCGTAAATACAAACTATATCTTCTAAACAATCACCTCTGTCACTCATTTTTGACAGAAGGTGATTTTTTTATTGCAAGATCTTCTAATAAGTAGTTTGAATTTGTGCTCTAAAAGTTCTTGTGACATAATATTTATTGCGATATATAAGGTTAAGAAGGAGATTTTGAATGAATAAGACAGACTTAATTAATCAAGTAGCAGAGAAAAGTGAATTATCGAAGAAAGACGCAACACAAGCAGTGGGAGCTGTGTTAGATTCTATTATGGAATCAATGAAAAACGGTGAAACTGTTCAACTAATAGGTTTCGGAAATTTTGAGGTTCGAGAACGTTCAGCGAGAAAAGGACGAAATCCACAGACTGGTGAGGAAATTGACATTCCTGCAAGTAAAGTTCCTGCATTTAAGCCAGGTAAAGCACTTAAAGATATTGTTAAAGACGCATAAAATCACTATAAAAAATATGAACCATAAAAAGTAATCCATCTGTATTACAGATGGATTACTTTTCTTTCATTTTAGAAGTTAAACTTCTACCAGATGCCCCCCCCACGACTACCTGCACGATGGTGAACTAGCTTCATAGAATAATTAGGATGAGCATAATAATTATGTAGGATGATGGGTTGAGAAAAATCTATATATTTGGGTTCACGTTTTTTTAAGTCTCGCTTTGTTTGGTTGTGATCGAATCGATGATGATAGGGAAGGTGCAGATGAAGGGGTTACCGAAAAAAGGAAGTTCAGGAAGAGGACAAAGAACATCGCAAGGATGGAGAGGAACCTCAAAATGGAGAGGAAAACACGAAGGAAGAGAGGGATGATTAGGATACCTTAGTGCTTCACACTGGCTCGACGGAAACCGTCATGAGGAAGAAAGAGGGAATGGGGCGAGGAAGTGAAGGTGATTCCTTATCAGCTACAACCCTATGGCATTTCTTATCGATTGGATGAAATGTTCGGTGCTCCGAAGTGCAAAACCAGACAATCACCTATACCTCTGTAAACGATATGTTTCATCTAACAGTAGAAGTCATCGAAAATACCAATCTCGAAACACGGTATCGAGCCTACAAGAAAAATATGAAGCGGAAGGGTATGAGGAAAAAGGGGAATTGGTAAACGCACCGATAGAAGAAAATGGACTAACGGGAGAAATGCAATACTATGCCTATCCAGTGAATGGATTTTATGTTTATGGGGTAGATGGACATGTGCTTGTAATTACATATGTGTATCCTTTAGTGGGCGGGGATAGAATGCTCCCACTGTTGGAGGGTTTTCGGAAGTCCATTCGTTTGGAGTGAGGTTTGTTATATCTTTTATAAATAGAATAGACGTGTGTGATGAAGCATGGCTTTGTTTCGGCATGCTTTTTATTTTTGTTTACTACTAACATCGAGAAATTCCAATAAAAGCAAGGGTAAGATTGGATTTTTGATAAATATTGTAAGGCCCCCAACTAGCGCAATATCCCGCGGTATTTTCCACCAGTTCCAACTGCTCTCTCAACTAAAAATCTTCCATAAATTAATAAATCACCTGGTTTGTGTCATTCTAAAGGTGAGGTGAGTGTGATGAGAGGGTTATTTCGTGTAATGGTTATTGGTTTTATGTGTGTGTTGTTGCCTGTTGTGGTGCAGGCGGAGGAACATGGTACGAAGCTGGATGAGGAATTTGATATTGATCTGTCGGGGTATGAGTTGCATACGATTGGTACGTTTAATCAAATTGGCTACAAAATTACACCACTCGCGCATTTATACTTCGGTATTATCGAGCGAGAAAAAGAGTGGATGGATGAGCCTAGGCTTTATATAAAGGGCAATAAGGGCTATGTCCACCTGTGGAAGGATGATGGGACAAACGTACTTTATCATGTGAAAAAGCAGGAAAGCGGAGAATGGCAAATCATGGATGTCAAACGGAAAATCATTAATCGATTACCAGTATCCAAAGCAGATTTACATGATGTATTGATTGAACGACTTATTGAACCAATCAGTCAAGCGGTACAAAATTATTATGGAGAATCAAAGCTTTGGTATAGGGGGATGGAAAAAATCCTTAAAATTGAGGAGGATGAAGAAGACCATACGTTTCTTTTAACCATTCAAGTCCAAACCTTTGAAGGGGCACACAATCCACCATATGGCGAAGAAACCATCACCTTTCAAATAGATGGCAGTGATGTAAAGACGCTTCATTATCGACATCGAGATATACCGAAAGAAGAATGGGGAGGATTGGAATTGCGGTAATTTTGATTAAAGGGGGAGGGGGATGTTCCATTTCTCTTTATGTATAGGCTATTGGTATGGTTCAATAGAGTTAACTACATCATAAAGAATATTACATAAGAATTGGTGAGTAAGGAGTAATAGCAATGAGTGTTTCTATAAACGATGAAATCGAGGAGCTTTATCAGAGATTAATTGCTACCTGGAATAAACGTGATGCCAAGGGGATGGCTGATCTATATTCAGGACAGGGAGTTCAAATTGGTTTTGATGGAAGTAAATTAGTTGGAAGGAAAGAGATTTTAGCTCATCTTCAACCTATATTTGACGAACATCAAACCCCGCCTTTTGTAACTAAAATAAAATCCATACGACCATTAGGAGTGGATACAGCTATTTTGCATGCCATTGCAGGAATGATTCCACCGGGTAAAGAAGAAATCGACCCCAATCTAAACGCACATCAAACACTGGTTGTAGTGAAAAAGGCTGATAATAGCTTACAAATTGAACTATTTCAAAATACCCCTGCCCAGTTCCATGGTAGACCTGAGTTACAGGAGCAAATGACAGAAGAGTTAAGGCAACTGCTTTAGTAACTCTATCTTATGAAGCGAATCGGTTATAAACGTTAAATAAGACAATCGAAAAGGGGTTGTCTAATTTTAAGTAGTTCGGCTTTCATGGAGAAAAATTTAGATACCTATTCTCAAATAGACGAGGTGAATGTTTTGGATAATGAACTAATCATCATTTTCTTGGCTTGTTTTTCTGCCATGATTGGGGGCTTGGTTGCATTAAAGGCAAGGAAACGGAATAATAAGTAGAGGTAACTTATTAGTACGAAGGTTATTGAATAAGGATGATAAGCCTTAATGATATGAAGTATTTACCTTTCAGCAAAAGGGGCAATTGCGAAACAGGGCAGTTGCTTTTTCTTTTGTTATCGAGCAAGTAGAGTATAAAATGATTTGTAACAATTGAAATAGTAAACACATTGATTTTTGTTGAGGGAAATTAGGATATTACATGATGAAACCAGTAAGGAAGAATAATAGTTTCATTGCAATAGTTACATTAGTATTCGTCATTTTATTTGTAGCGTATGATAACACCTCGGAAGAATCAAGTGCTTAGTTGGACGGCGACTCTCAACATAACACTTGGTGAGACTCCCGAACTAGATTCAACAGAAGGTGCTTCAGACATCGACAACAGTAAAACAGGAATCATGGATAAGGAAGAAGATACATCAAAGCCTACTCCTGAGAAAACAGATCATGCCCCTACTGATACTATTGCGAGTTTGCAAGAAGCGTACCTCGAAAAATTAAATGCTGCTAAAAAAGAAGTGGAAGAATTAGAACCAACCGATTCATCGACATTTGCTTTGAAAAATTAGATAGATGGGAAATTTGGGATAACGTATTGAACGAAATTTACCAAGAGCTAAAGGAGCAAATTGCCACCAGTAGAGATGGAAAGCTTGCGAGCAGAACAACGAGATTGGCTAACCTATAGAGTGATAGTGCATTGGAAGTATCGCTAAAATATAAAGGTGGTACAAAGGAACAGTTAGAATATGTGGCTGTGCTTGCAAATCTTACAGAAGAAAGATGCTATGAATTAGTTGAAGAATATATGAACTAGTTTTTGTAGACTTTTAGGAGAAAGAGGGATTAGATGGATATTACGAATCCAGCGGGTTTTCAGAACAGATTTCTGTCAAGATTTTTAGATTTCATCATTACTTTTTTGATAACAGGAATTTTATCACAGCTTTTATACGGGGGGTTTTATGATGGAAATCATTATTACCTCACCGATTTATTTGGGGTGCTCTATTACCTGCTATTGCCTATTTTATGGCACGGATACACCATAGGACGACGAATGGCAGGGAATCGCATTGTTAGAGTGGATGGTAGAAAACTAGGCATTGGCACGATGCTATTGAGGGATTTGGTTGCAGGCATTATCTATGCTTTGACATTAGGAATAGGGCTCATCGTAAGTGCTTTTATGATAGGGATTAGAGAAGATAAGCGAGCGCTTCATGATTTTATTGCACAAACCTATGTTACAACAGATCCGCCATCAACATTTAAAAATAGTGAGCAATAAAACCTCCAATCGATTCACTGCAGCCTATTATAAAGACGAATAGTTATGCATCACTTGGTAAAAATAACCTTAAGTCTAAGGTTAGGGTGATTTTTAATGAAAAAACGCATTTCTCTTTTCTTCCTTATTTTATCAGCTTTCCTTTGTGGAGGATTCCATGGAGCAGTATATGTAAAGGCGGATGATAAACCTAAACCTCTTGAGGAATTTTATCCTGAGTTTGGCTATACAACGGCAGAAGAGGCTATCCAGGAATTTGAATCGCATTTTGACCAGGACGTCCAACTTCCGCTTCGAATTCCTCCCATCCCTTTCACGCATTATATGGGAAAGTTTAGTGATTTAGAGGGGGATATCAATGATTCCTTAGAATTGATGTTCATTAATGAGGATTCTCCTGAAAATCATTACAAAGTAGAGGTACGTCTAATTGAGGCAAAACTTGAGGTTCCAGAAAGGTATATTGTTAAAAAGGTTCAGCTAAACAACGGGGATGAAGCCATATATATGCAAATTCATGGAGCGGCTTATGGGTTAGTTTTTGAGAAAGGGAATTGGCAATATATACTAAGTGTTGATCGGAGAGTTTCCGATAGGGTCACGGATGAGGTATTGGTTCAAATTGCTGAGTCAATTGATTATGTTGGAGATGGTGGTTGATGGATTTGGTTTTTCATTCACCAAAAGAAGACGGTTTTTTGCTCAAACTCAATCATTTAGGTGAGATCCTGTAGAGAGGTGTTCTGCAGGTTTTTTTGTGGATTTTTTTGGATGGACGGAGGGAGATGGTTCCTCGTTCTAGATATTGATTAGATTACGAATTGTTTTGAAAAGCAACCCTATCCTTCAGCGCATTGGTGGGATAAAGGTTGAAAAAAATGGCACAGGAAGAATCGTCTTTATTCTACAAAAATATGATAATATATACTAATGGTCTATTTTTCCTAAACGGAGTAGAAACATATCATGCAACTTAAAGATATAGGAGGAATAGTATGAAACGTCATTCAGCGATGATCATTTTTGTTATTGGCGCCTGTTGTTTCGGTCTTAATCCATTATTTGTTAAATTAGGCTATGCGGACGGATGGAGCCTGGGCGAGATTAATGTTGTACAGGTTATCATAGCCTTAACCGTTCTTTGGATAGTCGGAATTCTGTCCATCAAACGTCATCCGTGGGTAATTCGGAAGCTTACGGGGAAGAAAGTGATTTCTTTGATTGTTGCCGGGAGCTTTACCGGACTGACTAGTATCCTCTATTATGGTGCGATGCAGTATTTACCAGCGTCCCTGGCTGTTGTGTTATTGTTCCAATTCGTATGGGTCGGCGTGTTGTTTGATTGGATATTCAACCGGCAAAAACCAACGAAGCAAACGGTACTAGCTGTGATGCTAACCTTAGTTGGTGTATGCTTTGCAGCAGGGTTATGGAATGGTGGTTTTTCCGATATTTCTCTAATTGGATTTGTATTAGGGATTGGTTCTGCATTCTCCTATACTGCGTTTGTCTTTGTCAGTGGACGTGTAGCTACTGACGTTCCTGCAACTATTCGAACACCCATCATGATCACAGGAGCGGGAATATTAACCTTTATTGTTTTCCCACCACATCTCACATTAAACGAAGGTGTGTTAGAAGGAAATATATGGATTTATGCAGCAGGGGTGGCCCTTTGTGGCTTAATTTTAACCCCATTCCTTTTTGCCATTTCTACCCCGCATTTATCCGGAAGCTTTGCTACGATTCTAGGTTCAGTAGAATTACCTGTGTCCGTTATCGTTGCCGCTATAGGCCTATCCGAGCATATCACACTATCTAGATGGTTTGGCGTGATTCTCATTCTTCTGGCAATCGTATTAGGCGAATTGCGAAGCATTTGGAAATACATTCAAATTAAAAAACATAACGTTGATAGAAGTAGGCAGTATGGGGCGTAGGGACAGGTGCAGACCATTGAAAACGTCCACTAAAAAAATTCATCCTCATAAAAACATAAGAAATACCTCCAGATTTTGCTAATGGGGATTGCCAAAGCCCCATGAAACAAAATTTGGAGGTATTTTTAATGCCCAAATGCCTAGATAGGTCATATTTTTTCTGTATGAATCCACACTATTTTTGATAATCCTATACTTAAACTCTTAAAAGATGAACGTGATTTTAGTTTTATTAATGATAGTTATACCGTAAAAGTAAAGTAGCATATTAAGCGAAGTGTGATTAGGGAGCGAAATTTAGGGTGATGACTCATGCCCTCATCTATCAAGAATAGGCTTGCGCCGACATTCTATGCTTTTTCGAGAAAGGTTAACGATACAAGTGGCTTATCCAACTTGGGAAAGCTCGTGTAGAAAGAGAATGGTAGGAGTCTAGTGAAAGAATATATACCTCTACTCCTATAAATTATTTTTTATAAATCGTTTACACCTATAAAAAATTTTGATAGTATACTTGTATACAAGTGTTCCGGTATTCTGGAATACAGATTTTATAGTAAAAGAGGTGATTGGTTTGAAAGGGCTTTATCCTATTAAAAGATTACGGGAAGCTTCCATTGGACAACAGGTGGCTGCTGATTTACGTATGCGAATTCTTT
Source organism: Oceanobacillus senegalensis (assembly GCF_900176885.1). Taxonomy (GTDB): domain Bacteria; phylum Bacillota; class Bacilli; order Bacillales; family Amphibacillaceae; genus Oceanobacillus; species Oceanobacillus senegalensis. The sequence goes on from NZ_LT839648.1 coordinate 174,174, forward strand.
CTGATGAACTGGAAATGGGGAGCATTGTATCCGAAAACAAATTGTCGGAGGAATATCAAGTGAGTCGGTCCCCTGTACGAGAAGCCTTGAAAGTATTGGAAAAAGAGGGGCTCGTCCAGTTACAAAGAATGGGTGTCAAGGTGATTGGATTTACACAAAAAAATATTGATGAGATTTATGATGTACGACTGATGGTTGAATCCTTTGTCTTTAATCATCTATTAGAAGAAGAAAATAATGATGAGCTGGTTAGGGATTTACATAAAATATATGAAATGATGAAAATCGCTATTAAATATAAAGATCCGGACGAATTTTCATTTAAAGATATCGAATTTCATGAAACCGTTATTCACTCTATTCAACATCGTTACATCAGTTTGATTTGGGACAATATTAAGCCGGTTGTTGAATGTTTTATTTTATTGGATATGAGACATCGGATGGAAGAAAATTATGAAGACTTAGAACGGGTTATGCGAAATCATGAGCTGCTCATCCAAACCATTCAGGAAAAAGATAAGAAGTTAAAGGAGAAGGCCTTTTACGATAATTTTAAAAATGTGAAGAAACAATCGGATGGTTTGTGGGATAATCCGGAAGCCTTGAAAAAGGCGAGTGAGTATCTTGAACAAAAATAAATATGTGATTGGTGTTGACATACGAAAGCGGTGTTATTCGTGAAGGAATGCCAATTTTTGTTAGCCTTTCTCGAACATGGGAGTAGGAAGATGAAAAAAATGGCACCATACCAATTAGGGGGTTAATCCTCCATAACTTTCAACATCCAGAAGAATATACAACATAAGATTGGAGAGTTTATTAAATGATGGAAAACATTATTCCCTTGATTATTGTAGCCTTAGGCGTAGGGGTTTTACTATTACTTATTACTAAATTTGAACTAGATACATTTATTTCTCTTATTATCACAGCTTTTCTTGTTGCCTTAGCACTTGGCATGCCACTAGAAGACATTGTCGGGTCCATTGAAAGTGGGATGGGTGGAACACTAGGTAGTATCGCATTAATCTTTGGTTTTGGTGCTATTCTCGGTAGATTAGTTGCTGACGCAGGTGGTGCACAGCGAATTGCGGTTACCTTAATTAATAAATTTGGAGAAAAACATATCCAATGGGCAGTAGTGATTGCCTCCTTTATTATTGGTATTGCATTGTTCTTTGAAGTTGGTCTTGTACTATTAATTCCTATTATCTTCCAAATTGCCAAACAATTAAAGGTATCTCCACTATACTTGGGAATCCCGATGGCGACTGCATTATCTGTAACACATGGGTTTTTACCACCACATCCAGGTCCGACTGTTATTGCTCAGCAATACGAAGCGAACATTGGAATGGTGTTAATATACGGGATCATTATTTCTATTCCCGCTGTTATTATTGCAGGTCCTTTGTTTACAAAGGTAATTCAAAAACTTTCGCCTGATTCTTTCAATAAAGTTGGAAGTATTGATTCAATTGGTAACACAAAGACATTTAAATTAGAAGAGACTCCAAGTTTCGGTATTAGTGTTTTAACATCTTTACTACCAGTTATCTTAATGGCGATTGCAACGATTGCTGATTTAATCCAGGACCTTGGAAATGTTGGAGATAACGTCGTTTTTGCCATTATCCATCTGATTGGTGAACCAACTACGGCATTACTACTTTCTGTATTGCTTGCTATCTATACAATGGGTATTAAACGGAACATCCCGATGAAACAAGTCATGAGTTCTGCGGAAGAATCAATCCGTTCAATTGGTATGATGCTTCTAATCATCGGTGGTGGAGGTGTCTTAAAACAGGTTCTCATTGATGGTGGTGTTGGTGACTCTGTTGCTGCATTATTTGAAAATACGACCATGTCACCACTTGTATTAGCATGGCTGATTGCGGCAATTTTACGTATTGCCCTTGGTTCAGCAACCGTTGCAGCACTTACAACAGCAGGATTAGTCATTCCGTTGATGCAGGGTTCTGGCGTTGATCCAGCGCTAATGGTACTTGCAACAGGTGCAGGTAGTTTGATTGCTTCGCACGTAAATGATGCTGGTTTCTGGATGTTCAAGGAATTCTTTGGTTTAAACTTAAAAGAAACGTTCTCCACATGGACTGTACTAGAATCCATTATATCTGTTGTTGGTCTACTTGGTGTCTTAGTTCTTAATTTATTTGTTTAAAGGATGTGTCACATAATGGGAAATACAATTGGTGTATATGGTCTAGGTGTCATGGGAGCAAGTATTGCAAAGAATATGGTAAATAAAGGAGAACGGGTTGCTGTTTATAATTATACTCCTGACCTCACGGAGAAATTTGTAGAAGATTTTCCGAATGATAGAGCAGCAGCGTTTGATGATTTAGAGGAATTTATTCGTTCATTGGAAGTGCCACGGAAAATATTTTTAATGGTAACAGCTGGCCCTGTAGTGGATTCGGTGATTAAATCACTGATCCCGTTATTAGATAAAGGCGATATTATCATGGATGGTGGGAATTCCGATTTCCATGATTCCAATAGAAGATATCATGAATTGAAGGGCCAAGATCTTCACTTTATTAGTGTCGGTGTTTCAGGTGGGGAAGAAGGTGCCTTGAACGGACCAGCATTAATGCCAAGTGGTGACAAAGACGCCTATCAGCAGGTTGCACCGATTCTCGAAAAGATTGCAGCAAAGGTAGATGGAAAACCATGCTGTTCGTATTTAGGCCCCGAAGGATCGGGACATTATGTAAAAATGGTCCATAATGGAATTGAATATGCCGATATGCAGTTAATTACAGAGGCTTATCAATTCCTTCGTGAAAAGGTAGGGTTATCGGTTGAAGAAATTTCGGAAGTGTTTACGGCATGGAATGAAACAGATCTAGAGAGTTACCTTATAGAGATAACCGCAGATATTTTAAAGAAAAAGGATGAGGAAACCGGAAAACCGATGGTCGATGTTATCTTAGATAAAGCAGGCCATAAAGGTACGGGAAAATGGACAAGCCAGGAAGCCTTGGACACCGGTACACCTTCCTCTATCTTGACAGAAGCTGTATTTGCGAGGTATTTGTCTGCGATGAAAGAAGAAAGAATTCTAGCAGAAAAGCAACTGGAAGGTCCCAAACCTTCTGATGAAAAGTTGGATAAAAATGACTGGATTAACGTGGTAAAAGAAGCGCTTTTTATGGGAAAAATTTGTGCCTATGCCCAAGGATTTAATCAATATCGGGCAGCTGCCAGTGAATATGGTTGGTCTTTAGATTTAGGAGAGATTGCCTTGATTTTCCGTGATGGTTGTATTATTCGAGCAGACTTCCTGAATACCATTAGTGAGGCGTTTAAAGAAAATCCGAAATTAACTAATTTACTGCTTGCACCATACTTCCTGGAAAAAAGTAATCAGTATCAATCGTCCTTGCGCAAGGTTGTGATGAAAGGCATGGAATTTGGCTTGGCATTGCCATGTCTCAGCTCATCCTTAACCTACTATGATGGCTACCGCTCCGCCCAGTCAGGTGCTAACATGATACAAGCACAACGAGATTACTTCGGAGCGCACACATACGAACGAAATGATAAGGAAGGAACTTTCCATACCGAATGGTGAATGGATGAAGCTACTCGGTAAGGGAGGACTTTAACTATATCTCATAATCAATAGCATGCTCAGGAAAGAGGCCCTGTACAGATTTTATCTGTGAGGGTCTCTTTTTTTGTTGTATATAACCAACGTCTTTCTCAATCCATAGACATAGCTTGGATTGTAGGGGTAGACCGCCACTCCCATGCCAAAATGAGAATAGGACAAAGGAAATGAAACTGAAAATTAGGTATAACTTGTGAATGGCTGAATAAATATATACCGTTGCGAGCATAAAAATGATGCAATAAGGAGGAGGTGAATATGTTGAGAGAGTTCTTTCTTTTTAATAAGATGATTACGCCAACTATTATAAAAGTTCTATTTTGGATTGGAGTTGTCGGCTCAGTCATTGTTGGTATTATGCAGTTTATAACTGGTTTAGTTACTCCATATGGTGGTGGATTCGTCGTTTTTGTGGGATTACTTACGATTGTTTTAGGGCCATTATTTGCTCGAGTGTATTGTGAACTTTTAATATTATTTTTTAAAATGCATGAAACCATGCAGGAAATGAATGAAAAAATAAATACAAACGACTAGGTCATGCAGGATACATGGATGAAAAACATCATACTACATATAATCGAGACTGGACAAAAGTAAAGTATTTAACTCAAAAGACGAACAACGCACTATGTAGCGAAGTATATTTCCGCAGCGGTTTTTATTCACCAATCCCGTTCGTCTTTTGCTTAAAAAAATACTTTTTTCCCAGCCTCGGTTTTTTTTTGGATGTTTGGATTGGCACCGAACAGAGGATTTTTGTGCGGAGTCTACTTTGCAGTCTATTGGATAAAAGCAAAATGGAATAGTGTTGAAAAAGATTGAATCCTTATTGACAAATAGATGTAATACCGTAAAATAGAACTATATAATGAAGGAATATCTTGGAAACTATGAATTACGACCTGTTGTGTGGGCACCAGGGGCGTATGGAGTTAATGGTACAACCGGCCTAATTAATGTGGAGTGAATCCGTTTAATTGGGTTTTTATTTTATCTTTAATAGAAGTAATATTCTGACGCCTGATGTGAATTATAACGTAATGGGGAAATGGATCAAACGATGAAAAAGGGGTGTACATCATTATGTATGCGATATTCCCAACGCGAAAAAGGTCAAATGTAAAAAGAACAGAGAGTAAGTTGTACACTTTAGTAGAAAGGAAGGAAATGAAAGAGAAAGCAATCGATGAACAAGGAAGATCCCTTGTCATGTCCTTACGTGAATATCTAGCAAATCCAAAAAGCATGAAATATAACACGGTAATGAAAAAGGCGAAACACTATATAAAAAAGAATCAGGATTATTATTAGTTGGGTCTATCCAGCTTATTGATGATTCACTTTATTGTATTTTTCAAAGGCATAGGACGGAGTAATAGTCCTCCGTCCCGCTATTCCGTGAACACAATTTCTCCATAATAATCTGGAAGCCTTTCTCGTAATTTTTTACTATATTCTTTTGGGATAAGAATTCTTAAAATATCATCCATGGAAAATGCTAGACTACCAGTCATTCTCCATTCCCTTGCTAGATAGGAATTTGCTAAGTCCTTTGTAGAATTGGAAATGTCCAGTGGTTGTATAAATGCAAAGATATCATTCCATAAAAACTCGCTTATCTGGTTTAATAATGTGACTTCTTCTAATTCCTCTGACACCGGAGAGTAACCACCAAGCAGGTTTTTCAATTGTTCTACGCTCTTCACACAATCACGGATATGATCTGAAAACCAATCCATTCTATTTATTATCCTTTCTTGGTTTGTATCGGTATCTCGCTCGTTCTGTAATCTATCCCCAGTTATATAAAAGACTGGATTTGCCCCATTAGAAATAAGGAAGTCTCGATGAAAAACCAACCCAAAACGAAATGCATTCATTTTATTCTGTACGTATGATGTATCATAGAAAGAAATTATTTCTGGAAATAAAATATCCTTCTTTTTTAAATCCGTACGTAATGTTAAAATATTCTCTAGGTCGATAGAAGGTGTATCTTGATGTAGATGCCTACTTTGAATAATCTGAACTAAAAGATTGAACTGTTCTTCTTTGGGAAGATGTCGTCCTACAATATGTGTCCATTCCGTTGAAAGACTGTTTTGTACCATTTCCATCATCATCCGCCTCCTTTTTCTATCTACTATATGAAAGGAAATAGAATATATGATTAGCGATTAATCCTGATTCCTCTTTATTTCTCATTTTTCCAAAAATAGTTACGTGGTCCGATTGTTTTCATCGATTCCCCTTGATAAACTTTTAATAGAAGGAAAGGTTCCATTCCCTTCATTCATCAAGTTGTCGACTCTCTTAGAATAACGTTTATTCATTAAAGGAGGAGAACAATTTGGCAAATCGACAAGGCGTTTGGTTTGAAGCGACTGGCAGAAAATTAGATTCTGGCTTGGTAGAACAATTAAGAATCAATCGACAAAAGGACCCAAATGAAACGAGTACGACTGAAATTCCTGTCATTGTCTATTTAAAGAAGGACTGTGAATCGAATGTAAAAGATGAGCTTTGCCAAACATGTAATGTAGATTCTCACAATAAACTTGATAGAGAACTTCCCATTATTCATGGTATGAAAGGGCACTTAACACCTAGGATGATTAAACACATCAAGGATCATGAAGCGGTCGATCGTATCTTTTATGACCGCGAAGTAACTGCTTTTTTAGACATTGCTAGTAAACAAATTGGAGCCATAAATGTACAAAAACAACTGCAATTATCGGGAAAAGGAATAACGATTGCGGTAATTGACACGGGAATTCATCCTCATGAAGACTTTACCAACCCATCTAATCGAATTGTAGCCTTTCAGGATTTTGTCAATGGAAAAGAAGCTCCTTATGATGATAATGGGCACGGAACCCATTGTGCCGGTGATGCTGCTGGTAATGGGTATCTATCGAATGGTCAATATATGGCACCAGCACCAGAGGCCTCTATTATTGGAGTAAAGGTATTAAATGAAAATGGTGGTGGACGATTATCAACGATCATAGAAGGCGTTGAATGGTGTATTAATCATAGAGTGGAGCATAACATTCGTATCATTTCCCTTTCGTTAGGGGCTGAAGCTTATGAATCTTTCCGAGATGACCCGCTATCCATCGTTGTACAAGAAGCATGGCAAAAGGGCATTGTTGTATGTGCTGCTGCAGGTAATAGTGGGCCTTATCCATATACGATTGGTACTCCAGCGATCAATCCATTTATTATTACAGTCGGGTCTACGAATGACCAAAATACGTTAGAGCGTGCGGATGATGTGATTGCCGATTACTCAAGCAGAGGGCCATCGATAGATTATTTCGTAAAACCAGATATTTATGCACCAGGTACGAATATTATTGCACCTTTAGCTCCAGGTTCTATGACAGAATCCCAACTACCAGAAATGATTGTCGATGGGGATTATATCCAATTATCAGGCACATCCATGGCAACACCAATTTGCGCAGGTGTAGTGGCTCTCATGTTAGAAGCGAACCCAAATCTTAGTCCAAATGATGTGAAAGCCATTTTAAAAGCGACATCACAACCCACATTAAGAGACACCTGGGGGAATATCCATGCAGAAGCCGCTGTGGAAATGGCGATTGGGACTGGTTCACGTGCAACAGTTTCTAAAGGTTAACGCACTGTGAAACGGCTCTAGTTGACAGAGGTTGAAAAAGAGGGACGGTTCGTTTGATGTTACCGTTTTGGTCCATCAGAGTCGTCCCGATTCCTTCTCTATTTCTTTAGACCTTACCCAATGATATGGTATACTTTTGTTACAACCTCTACTATTCTACTTAAGTAGAATGTATCCCCATATATCTTCTATGTAAATTCACTTCTATTGATTCATTCCGACATCCTATATTGGTGCTTCTCGTATTTCCTTTGCATTGTCTCGCCATTCCTTCTATTAAGGTGTTTTTTTACGCTTTCAGAAGGACATCGGTACTGGAAGCGATGATTGGGCTGAGGAGTGAAATATACTTTTCCCTCTGTCCCACTACCACCTTAATTTGTCCTATATCGACGAATAACTTTGGTGAGTCTTTATATCATACTAATTTATCACCTTGTAACTAGCAGTCAGACCTCACCTCAAGTCCGTAAATCCTTGATTCGGTCGGATTTACAGAACATAGGCCTGTAGGAGGTGTTACTATAGGAAATGGGAAAACCTTTGTTTCTCTTTATTAGTGGGGATAAATAGAAACCCCTACGGATAGAAGATTCAATTTATCTTGTAAAATTCGGCCAAAAGCTTCATTATATAAGAAAGGAGGCTCGAAAATGAGACACGATATTCAACCGAATGAGCGAGCTTTCTCGACGAAGGAAGTAGCAGAAGAATTAGATGTATCCGCAGCGACGATACGAAGATATGGACAGGTTTTAGAACGGAAGGGTTATGAATTTTTTAAGGACGGGGATCGACGGATATTCGTCCGCTCGGATATTGAGGTACTGGTCGCACTTCGTGATACAGAGAAATCCCATGAGGATAAAGCGGAGGAACTGGTTCAGGAACAAAGAGAGAAGTTGAAGCAATCGACAGAGCTTGCTGTTTTAAACACCTATGACCAGGCGTTAAAGGACCCGGCCCGGTTAGGTGAATTTTTCCAAGCATTAACGATGGAACTGGCAGCCGCAAGAGAAGTGAATGCCCAGCTGTCCAACGATATGACTGCGCTGAAAACAAAGGTAGCCCAGCTCCAGCAAGACCACCATGTCATTAGCTCCGGCCTAGGGAATTTCTCACAAAGGACCTCTCAAAATATGGAGAAACTAACGGAACAGCAAAAAAAGCATTATGAGGAACTGCTACAACAGGAGAGAGAGAAAAGTGAAGCCCTCAAGAAGGAATTACAGCAAATGCGCGAGGAACAAAAAAAAGAATGGCAGTCCCAGAATGAATTTAATAAGCGTCTTGAAGAATCCGTAAATCGGCCTAAAGGAGCGCTAGCGAAAATTCTGGGGTTGTTTCAGAAATAATAGAGTGAACACTTGAATCTTTCGTGATTTAAGTGTTTTTTGATGTAAAAAGCGACAAGAGCATTCTTCACACCATCTTTACACCGCTTAAAATTACCTGCATATTACTCTAGTAAACTATTAATTGGATCATCAGGTTAATAGGGAGGACTTTTGTATGAAGATGAAGAGGAATGTCGTGGCGGGTACTGCAGCTATTGGGGCTTTGGTGGCAGCCCAGCCTGTGTTAGCAGCGGAACAGCCACCACTATTTCAATATCAAGATGGGGAATTAAAGGTAACGCAAATTGCACAATATGATAGTGGAGAGGGCGAAGGTGGAACGGAAATCATGGCCTATGATTCAGGATTACAGCGTGCATTTGTTACAAATGGTGCTGCCGGAGGATTTGATATTCTATCCTTTTCTGACCTTCAATCAGGTGAATTTGCACAAGTAGATTCAGAGAAACGTGTATTACTTTCTGATTTTAAATTGAAAAATGTAGATGATATAACGAGTATTGCATCCCATCCGACAAAGGATTTAATTGCAATTTCAGCAGTAAGTAATCCGAAGACAAATCCGGGATACATTGTGTTTGCAACAAAAGACGGGGAATATGTTAACCATGTTCTTGTTGGTTCTATGCCAGATATGGTGACATTCACACTAGATGGAACGAAGGCGCTTGTTGCCAATGAGGGGGAACCATATGATGATTATACCATGGACCCGGCTGGATCCATCTCTATCATCGATGTAACAAGTAATCATTTTTACGTGAACCACCTAAGCTTTAACGATGCTGTGTTAGATGAAAAGGTACGTGTGTCCTCTAAAGGGAAAGCATTACAGCAGTTAGAACCTGAATACATAACCGTTTCCGATGATAGTAAAACAGCATATGTTGCAATGCAGGAAAATAATGCCATTGCCACCATTGATCTAGAAACGGAAAAAATAGTAGATGTCAAAGGGCTTGGTGTGAAGGGTCATTCGGTATCAGGAAATGAGCTAGATGCTAAAAGTAATGGAGAGACTAACATCGAAAGGCAGCCTCTTCTTGGTTACTATATGCCGGATGCGATTCATACCTTTACCGTAGCTGACAAAACATATATTTTAACACCAAAACGCCTTTTGGATAAACAGTAATGATGAAAGATTGATTGATGAGGGACGGTTCTTTTGATGCTGATCAACATTATCAGCATCAAGAACCGTCCCTTTAAATATCAATAATCTAACAATCTAATACACTATCATTTACAATTCCGAGTGGATTAGTATATATTGAAGGATAGGAATAGTCGAAAGGATGAAACAAATATGATAGCTAATAGTAAGAATAATCAACTAAAAATTGGCAAAGATGATGCACCTGTAAAATTAGAAGCATTTATGAATGTAGCTTGTAAAGGAAGTGCTTCGATTTATCGTTTGGCAAAACAAGTATTGCCAGAATACATTGAAAGCGGCAAATTACAAGTGATTATTAAATTATATGATAAACCACGCGAGGAACTTATTCTTGGTTCGCTTGTACACTGGTCATTGGATTACTCCAATCCAGAGCAAGCCATCCATGCTGTAACAGATCTTTTAGACAAACACCCATCCTGGATGGAGCTTTCCAACAAAGAATTGAAACAACAAATCGTAAGGGATTATGGTCTATCCCCCGAAGAACGTTTAGAAAATGTTGATGTAAGTTTAGCTATTACAAAAGAAGCCATCGAACGTGAAATAACAAAAGTACCAACACTATTTTTCAATGGCGAAATATTACTAGGCTTCACGTATGAATTAGAACCGCAAGATTTGCGAAATGCAGTGGAGAATGCATTAGCAAAGGTATAATGGGACCGTTCTAACGACGCCATATCCTATGGGAGAAGTGTACTATTTTGTAGTGCACTTCTTTTTTATTGTAGGGATAGTTTTAATATGGCATATTGTACGTATGTTTGGCAGTACCGAAAGCACGACCAAAAGCACCATCCAAGGTACTAAAATAAATCCTACTAAATGCTCTTATCTTGTTTCCAATAAAATAGATTGGTAGAATATGTTTAGGAAATTATTCTTAAAAGTCTATTTATACGAGGGGGAAGTTTGGTGAGAAAGAGAAAAAGATTTTTATCTGCCATGGGTATTATGATGGCCTTTCTTTTCCTTGTACCTAGTACAATTGGTGCAGCGACATTATTCCCGGATTTGGAAAGGGTGCCATGGGCTGAGGAAGAGATTATTTACTTACATGAGGAAGAGGTAGTAAATGGACTACCAGATGGAACATTTGGGGTATCGGATCATATTAGACGAGCGGATGCAGCTCTAATGTTAGCAAGGGCTAAACATTTAGACACAGAGAATGTTGCATCACCATCATCATTTCCGGATGTAAAGGAAGATGCATACTATTTCAAAGCGGTTCAAGCAGCCGTGGATGCTGGTTACCTGAATGGTTATCCGGATGGAACATTTGGGCCAAATGATACGTTGACAAGGGCGCAAATGGCAAAAATTATTGCGGTAGCTTTTGATTACACAGAAGTAAATGGAAGTTATTTCGATGATATTTCGGGTAACTGGGCAAAAAAATATATAAATGCCATAGCTGCCAATGGGATTAGTAATGGAACAGATAGTGGAGGTTTTGAACCTGCGAATAATATCTCGCGTGCTGGGTTTTCTGTCATGTTAGCTAGAGGAATGAATGATACATATAAAGTGGACGCACAAGAAATTAGTCAAGGTCCAGCTGAAGATCCTACAGAAGATGTAATAGAATCAGAGAAAAAACCAGATCCATCAGAAAAGCCATCCAATGAAAAGAATGGATACCTTGTTCTATTAACCTATCACGAAATCGTGGAAAGTAGTTCTAATCAAGAACCATGGAAATTTTACAGGCTTGCTAAGGATTTTGAAGCAGACATGAAGAAAATAAAAGAAAGCGGAGTTGCTGTAAAGAGTTATGGGGACGCGCTTACCATGCTTGAAAACGGAGAACCCATAACCGAACCTACAATCATTATCCAATTTGATGATGGCAAGATGAGTGATTATGAATTTGCATTTCCGATTTTAAAGGAATTAGATTTACAGGCTAGCTTCTTTATCACCCCTGGTAGAGCGGATAAAGGGGGCAGCATTTATATGTCTTGGGACCATATAAGAGAAATCTATCAATATACCAATGACGATGGGGAGAGACTTTTTGAAGTTGGTGCACATGGACAGACACACACTCGTTTAGGGAAGAACGAGGATGAAAGCTATGAAGAATGGCTAGAAAGATTACAATATGAATTAGAAATACCACAACAAGAAATAGAAAGTCATTTAGGTTTCAAGCCTAACTTATTTGCCTTACCATTCGGATCAGGCTATGGTACAGAAGAAGTGCATGTTTTCTCAGAATCCCTTCATTATGATGTAATGAGAGGATGGAAAGTAGACAATCACAATTTCACCAATTATGATACACCGAATGTACGATTCTATCCGGTGTATAATAATAGCAAAATCGAACCAGCCATTGAACTGGCAAAACATGGAAAGTAATGGGATAAGTGGGGACGGTTCTGGTGCGACCATTTTAAGGTGGTACAAGAACCGTCCCTTTCCTTTTGATATGCTTCGGATTGTCCCTCCACAACCAATTCTTTGATGATTCTCTTTCACCCATTCCGTCCAAAGGGTTTTTCTTATGGGGAAATGGTGGGGAAGAGATTTATCCAAGCATCTCCTATTGGTGGAGTGGACTACAGAATATTCCCAAGCCCCTTTACGTTCAATAGGTTAAAAGTCTTAAAATGATAACGGAGGTGTGTTATGCTTTCTTTAGTTATTTTTAGAGGTGTTTTCTTGCATGGATGATTTCAGGTTGTAAGCAATCGGAAAAAGTAGGGAAAGATAGAGTGAATAAAGATGAAGTACTTTTATCCGCAAAACATATGAAAATAAAGAGAATGAAAAACGGATAGATTATGGGATTAATGATATTAAAAGGCTTCATGAAAATAAATAGTTATAAAATTTAATGTTTTTAACGAGTTATTCCGTTTTCGATTATAATGAAAATACAGAAACAACCGTTAACGACACGAAACGTATATAATAGATAGAATGAATGGCATATGGTACATTACCGACCTAGCAGTTACTTAAGTAGATTCCATTTCAAGTAGCATGGGATAGCCCATGCTTTTCCTGTTGATTCATTGGTCCGTTGGGATGGTTCTAGTGTAGCCATTCTTCTACATCAGATGCTTGTTTATTTTTTTAGGACACGGAGGTGTGGAGCAATTTTAAGCAATAATGGTAGAAAAAAATCATATTATACCTATAGTTTATGGGCTGCTGTTGTTCTTTGGATGGCTGTCATTTTTACCTTTTCTCATGAGTCAGGAACAGCGTCCAGTGAGCGAAGCACTGGAGTTACCGTACTAATTGAAACGGCAATCAATACAGTGATACCAGCTGATGCGGGTATGGATAGGGAGAATTTTCAATACTTTATAAGAAAAACAGCACATTTCTCGGTCTATTTCGTATTAAGTATTTTAGTAGTAAACGCCTTAAGAGCTAGTAATGTGGTAAGAAGTCGTGCATGGTGGCTCACCTTGCTGATTAGTATTCTATATGCGGCCTCAGATGAATTTCATCAATTATTTATCCCAGGTAGATCTGGGCAAGTGACAGATGTACTGATTGATACGGTTGGTGCCAGTGTAGGGCTTGGTGTTTATTGGCTTTCTAGTTGGATATGGAGGAAGGAAAGAAGGAAAACGGTTCGTAGTAAGGAAGTAGTTAGGGACGATTAAGATAAGGCATGAGCTATAGAGGAGAGCTCATGTTTTTCTATTTTTAGGTGTGGGATAAACGGTCCCTAAATAGCCCGATTCGTTCGAGCCTACAGGACGTCTTTATTTTGTAAGTAAGCGTGTTTCCAATCCATTCTATTAGAAAAGAGGTCTAGTAATCTTTAACCCTGGAAAAGCTGTAAGTAGAGGGGGAATAAAGATGATACTAGATGTTGAATTGATGTTTGGAGCGGATAAGCAGATGCATTTATGGTTTTATTTTATGATTTCTTTCATGGTGGGATTCGTTGTCGTCCTATTATCTAGCCAACCGTCCATCAAAAAGAGAATTCGTTTGACATGGATGTTTCTGGTAACGATAGGTACATTAGAAGAATACAGACAATTATTGATACCGAATAGAAGTGCAGAGGTGTTAGATGCTATTGCCAATATGATAGGAGTAACTTTTGGCCTAGCCATCCCAATAATCGTGTTATATGTTATGAAATATAGAAAATATGTTTTAAGAATGGCATGTTCCCCTTACGTTATCATTCTATTTTCCCTTTTTATGGGCCTCGTCCTACTTAATGAACGTCCTTTTGTAGCCCTGGATGGAAGTATTCAGGAGAAATGGAGGAGTCTAGTGGCGGTTTTCGGGAAATAGAGTATTGTTTTTGTCAGGTTTGGGAGTTTTTAGATCCTACTAAAATTGATGTGACAAGAATCGTACCTAAATCAGGAAAAATAAACCAGGACAATAAATCTATGTTTTTCTTCTTTATCATTATAACTAGGTATAACGGCACTTGTAATAAGATACTATAGTCATATAATTTTAATTGTATTGAATTTTTTAAAAAATGGAGGGTGTCGAGATGAGAAAGAAGGTTGTTGCTACAGCATTATCTCTAACATTGGTATTTGGTATTGCAATTGGAGTGAGTGCTGCGCCAGTATTAGAAAAGGTTTCTGCCCACTTGCATCATACGATGAACTTTGTACTCGATGGACAGGAATGGACACCAACTGGACAGGATGGTCGAGACCTTACACCTATTGTTTATGAAGAGACTACATATTTACCAGTAAGAGCAGTTGGTGAAGCGGTTGGAATAGCAGTTGATTGGGATCAGGAAACACAATCCGTTATTCTTGGGGAACGTACAGGTGAATTCCCGATTACCTCGGAGGAACTAGACTTAAATTATAGCTCTTTTGCGACAGTCGATAAAGCATACACCGTTCAAAATGGTGTGGATTATCAATCAGGCATTGTCCTGGAGCAACTAAACTCCGCTTCCAAAGACTTTGACCTTGTATCTAACAACAAGTACCAAACATTAGATTTATCTATTTTTGCGCTTGATAAAGATGAAGATTACCGCGTTCAAATTAGTAATGAAAGTGGTGTGGTATTAAAAGATATTACACTTTCACCAGAACAGACATCTAGGGAGTTTCAGGTTGATATTGGTGGTATGAAGGAAATAACCATTTCAGCGAAGTCTTCTCTTGGTGGTAGCTCAAGCTTATTCATTACAGGTAGTTATCAATAATTTGCTTGATGAAAAAACCGGTTCCTGGTTAAGGAACCGGTTTTTAAATGGAATATTAGAATATTTCCGGAGTGGTTTTTACCTACCAACCGCGTTCGGCTTTTCTTAGAAAAAATACTTTTGTATCAACCTCTTTTTTAACTTTCTACTAAAACGTTTGAAGCGTAAGGAATATCCTTATACTTCTATTTCTTGAAATAACTCCGTCACAACGGAGATAAACCTATTTGTTGCATGGGATGCATGTTTAGTTGTTCCTAATCCAATGATTCGATAAGCATCATCCCCCAGGTCAAGTGCCGTGATATTTGCAGGGGGATTTTTTAGTACAAGTCCTGGGCGTATATTAATCCCCAAGTCAGCCTGGACCAAAGCAATGATAGATTGGTCATCAGAAACTTCATAAGCAATAGGAGGATTGATATTGTTTCTATTAAAAAAGTCTGAAATTTCATTATCCCAGCCTGTTTTAGGCTTAATCAATGGGTACTCTTCTATTTGACTTATTTCTATCTTTTTTTGTTTATGTAACGGGTTTTCATTTGAAACGATACAATAAAGCTTGTCTTTCTTTAGTGGGGTATATTCAAGCTTTTTGTTATCAGAAAGGATGGTAAAGCAACAGTCTAATTCACCTGATAAGACCCCCTTTTCCACCGTTTGATAATCATCTTCAAAGATATGAATGGAAATTCCAGGATATTTCTCCTTAAAGGTAGATATAATTTTTGGTATCCAATGTGTGGTAACGCTTGCAAAGGTTCCAACTTTTATCGTGCCTTTCTTTAATCCTTTTAAAGCTACGGCTTCTTCCAATAAGTTTTTATTGGCATTGGTAACTAACAGTGAATGTTTATAAATTCTTTCCCCTTCTTTCGTTAACCTAACCCCTGTACGATTACGGATTAACAACTTTACTCCTAATTCATCCTCTAAATTCTTAATCGCATAGCTAATTCCTGATTGAGAAAGATTTAGTACATTTGCAGCTTTAGAAATATTTTGTAATTGGACAACCTTATTTAATATTTCATAGTGTTGAATATTCATTTAGCTTAGCCTCCTAATATGAATAAATTCGATAGATAACATCTAAAATTGTTATTTTACTAATGGTAATTTTTAATATAGCATTTAAATAAAGGGAATTCAAAAAATTCTGCTTAAAAAATTATCAAAAGAGGGGAGCCATCCAAATGTTACGTACAGCGAATGATGAAAAATCAGTTCTTCGTGATAAAGATGTCGTTGAAGGTATGTATATTAATGGGAGTTGGGAAGTAAGCGCTTCAGATCATAAACGAGAGGTAATCAATCCTGCTAATAATGAAGTGATAGGAACGGTGACGGAAGGAACTGTAGAAGAAGTAGATTTAGCGGTAAAAGCGGCTAAAGATGCTTTTTACAAAAAAGGTGGATGGAAAAGTACATATGCACGTACGAGAGCAGATTATCTCTTGAAAATTTCTAGTAAGTTAGAAGAACGAAAAGAAGAAATAGCGATGCTTGAGACGTTAAATAATGGAAAAGTTTATGGCGATGCTTTGGAAGATGTGGAAGATGCGATTAACCAATTTCAATATTATGCTGGTCTTGCTACAAAGCCGCATGGTCAGACATATGAAGTTCCAGATGAAATTCAAGCGATGGTTATCCGTGAACCAATTGGTGTGGTAGGAATCATTGTTCCTTGGAACTATCCACTAGTCATGGCAGCACAAAAAATGTCGGCCGCTTTGGCAGCTGGATGTACCGTAGTTGTTAAACCATCTACCCAGACTCCTCTCACCTTGATTCGACTTTTTGAAATTATTGATGAAGTCGGGTTACCAAACGGGGTTGCGAATTTAGTACATGGATCTGGCTCGGTTGTTGGAAATGCACTAATCAATCATCCGGATGTTGAAAAAATATCCTTCACAGGTGGCACAGCGACTGGAAAACAAATTATGAGGGACGCTGCAGATAACCTGAAAAAAGTAGGTTTGGAGCTTGGTGGAAAGTCTCCCAATATAGTATTTGCGGATGCGGATTTTGATACGGCGGTTGACTATGCATTGTTAGGAATATTTGCACAACAAGGTCAAGTTTGCTCAGCTGGATCTCGCCTTCTTTTAGAAAAGAGCATCTACGATAAATTCGTTCCTGAACTAGTTTCACGTGCGAAAAAAATTAAGATTGGACCAGGTTGGGATGAAGAAACGGAAATGGGACCACTTATTTCCAAATCACACATGGAAAATGTATTAAATTACGTGAAAATTGGAGTAGAAGAAGGAGCAGAGCTCTTATGTGGTGGTAAACAAATAACTGAAGGTGACTTTGCCAAGGGTAACTTTGTTGAACCAACTATTTTTACGAATACAACTCCAGATATGCGAATTGTTCAAGAAGAAATCTTTGGTCCGGTTCTTGTTATTCAAGTATTTGAAACAGAAGAAGAAGCAATTGAATTAGCGAATGGTACCGATTTTGGGCTCGCTGCCGCAGTGTTTACTAATGATGGAGCGAAAGCACAACGAGTCATTCGTCAGTTACAAGCAGGTATTACTTGGATTAATACGTACCATCCGACCTTCAATGAAGCTCCTTGGAGTGGTTATAAACAAAGCGGGCTGGGCGGAGATTTAGGAACGTACGGATTTGAAGAATATTTGTATAAAAAACAAGTGAATATTGCCCTTGAAGTAAAGCCTTCAGGTTTCTATAAAGGATAATGCATGAACACGTCGTTTCCCGAGTAACGAAAGGGGGGAGAGCATGGCACACTTTGATGTTGTAGTAATTGGTGCTGGTATCATCGGTTCCAGTGTTTCTTATCATTTATCGAAAGCTGGATATAACGTTGCACTGGTGGAAAAGGGAGATATTGCAAATGGAACCTCAAGTCGTTGTGATGCCGTTGCACTTATTAGTGATAAAAAACCTGGTATCGATACGGATATAGGATTTAGAAGTATTCAAATGTATAAAGAATTAGCCAAGGAATTATCTTTTGACTTTGAATTTTCCTCAAGAGGTAGTTTGTATGTATGTGAAACAGACCTAGAGCTTGAGATTGCTAGAGAATATGCTGATAACCAACGTAAGGATGGGTATGATTTACAAATCGTTGATAACAAGGAACTCCTCGAGATAGAACCGAAATTAGCGAAAGACTTAGTTGGTGGTATTTGGACAGAAGTGGACTCAACCATGAATCCTTACTTAGTTTGTTTTGCCTTTGTGGAAGAAGCTAAGAAGTATGGTCTAAAGGTGTTTACCAATCACGAAGTTAGAGAGATTGGTAGAGGAGTGGACGGACGTGTTGAAACGGTAATTACCGATAAGGAAACCATCCGAACCGAACAAATTGTAAATTGTGCCGGTGTCTGGGCAAGTCATATCGGTGACATGGTGGGAATTGATATCCCAATTCGTCCAAGAAAAGGAATGATTCTTGTGACGGAAAAGACGGATCGGATAGTCCATCAAAAGGTTCATGAGTTTGGTTACATGCTTTCTAAGTTTGAAGATATTAATTATCAGAGAAACGTTAGCAAACTAGTAGAAGATCATAATATTGCCTTTACGATAGAACCGACAGAAGCTGACAACTATTTAGTAGGAGGTCACCGTGCTTTTAAGGGGTATAACGTAAGGTCGGAAAACGAAGTGATAAGAGGAATCGCGGAACGAGCCACGCGTTTTCTTCCAGTATTAAAGGATGTAGGTTGTATACGTGCATATGCAGGTGTAAGGCCATGGGTCATCGATCATTTGCCGATTGTGTCTGAAGTAGAGGAAGTTCCTGGTTTTTATATTGCTAGCGGGCACGAAGGTGATGGGATTAGTATGGCACCTATTACTGGAAAAATGGTAACCCAGTTAATAGCAGGAGAAGAAACGGATTTTAACATTGATCGGTTAAAATTCTCGCGTTACAAAGCTAGTGCTACTATTTCGTAAGTCAGGATTATAAATAGATAAAAAGTATAGGAGGAATAAATAATGACAAAAGCACCTAAAGGAATTTTTGTACCATTAATTACACCATTTCATGAGGATGAAACAATTGATTTTGAAGGATATAAGGAAGTCATTGATTTTCAAGTCGAAAGCGGAGTCCACGGTCTTTTAGTTGGAGGAACAACTGGAGAATACCATGTCATGTCATTAGAGGAACGTAAACGTTTAATCAAAGCAGGTTGTGAATATGCAGCAGGAAGAGTACCTGTTATGGCAGGTGTTGGGTGCCCTACTTCAGAGGAGACAATCGAACTTGCCAATTTTGCTGCGGAATATGGAGCTACATGGGGACTTGTTCTACCACCTTATTATCACCAAACAAGTGATGAAGGAATCCTTGAGTTTTACAAGGAAATAGCCGCAAAATCAAATGTTGGAATTGTTATTTACAATTATCCACCAGCAACCAATGTTTGCCTATCTCCTGAAATGATCTATGAGTTAAGTCAGGAAGAAAACATTGTAAGTGTGAAAGAATCTGCTGATTTTGGTCACCTAACGGAAGTATTGGCTATAACCAAAGATGTTGAAAACTTTACTGTATTCACTGGCGAAGAACCATTTATTGTTCCTACTCTTGCTATTGGAGGAGAGGGTGCCTTTGGAATTCTCGTCAATCTGCTACCTAAGGAAATAGTAAAACTTTACGAACTGACCGTTGAGAAGAACGATGTGAAGGCAGCGAGCGAATTAAATAAAAAATTATCTGGTATTTATGGTCTAGTAGAGGCAGAAGGTAATCCATACCCAGGCCCAGTAAAAGCAGGATTAGATTTAATTGGAAGAAAGGGTGGAATAGTGAGAAAACCTTTAACACAACCAACGTACGAAATGAAAGCAAAACTTAAAGAAGAACTAGAAAAATTAGGATATAACGTAAACACAGAGGTTACTTCTAGTTAATGTCTTTTCTTATATAAATTTAAATGGATGAAGCTGGGGCATAGCATGAGTGCTAAATATAAAAAACGAACAATGTATAACTTAGCAATGGAAATTTCCGGAACGATTTAGTGATTATCTTTGTCCCAGCCTCATGGGGGGGTGCCATCATGAGCTCAGAAGCATTGGGAAATAAACGTGAATATGGCTATTTAACTAGCGGGAACGAAAGCAAGATGATTACCATGAAAAAGGGTCAATATGTATCAGGATATTCGGTAGGTATCCTTTATTTAGATGAGTGTTGGTATCCAGTCTTACCAGGTAACGTTGCCAACCTAAGTACGTATGATTTTCCTGTAAGGCTAAAAAGAGTGCCAAACTGCACGCAAGAAAGAATCCATGTAGGTGACCCAACGTTAGAAGATGATATTATCAAAGCCGCAAAACAACTGGAAGCAGAAGGAGCACGTGCAATCTCTGCAGCATGCGGATTCTATGGTAATTTTCAGGATAAGGTGGCGGATGCGTTAGATATCCCTGTTTACTTGTCAAGTGTTATTCAGTTGCCTTGGATCAAAGCAGGATTAAAATCTAATCAAACCATCGGCATGTTAACGGCGGACATTCACGGAATTACAGATCATTTATTTAAGAGCTGTGGAATTGATAATCCCAATTATGTAAATGTAAAAGGTTTAGGACATTTGCCTGAATTCTCAGCTATCATTGAAAGTAGAGGAAGTTTTAATAACGAGGTCCTGAAAGAAGAAGTCGTTCAAGCTGCATTAGAACTTGTTGATGAACATCCCAATATGGGTGCTATTTTACTAGAGTGTAGTGATCTACCACCATATGCTTCGGATATTCAGCGTGCAACAGGGCTCCCTGTTTTCGACTTTATTACGATGATTAAATGGGTACACATGGCAACAACTCAGAAACCTTACCAGGGATTCATTTGATAGGAGGGGTATTTATTAATGGACGAGAAAACGATTGTATGCAGATGTGAAGAAGTAACTCTAGGAACCATAAAAGATACGGTACAACATTATAACTGTTCCCCTCGAGAAGTAAAACTGCGCACAAGAGCAGGAATGGGATATTGTGGCGGTAGGACTTGTCGAAATGTTATTAATCAGGTTGTAGAAGAGATTAATAAAAAGCCTATTACAGATGAAGTGCAGCTGAGTTATCGTTCACCAGTACGACCAGTCACTTTAGGAGTGCTGGGAGGTGTTACGCATGACAATGAGGGTTAATAGCCATCCTGTATTAGGTAAACTAGGGGAGCGTAAACAGATTACAATTTATTTTAATGGGAAACCTTTTCAAGCGTATGAAGGAGATACCATCGCATCTTCCATGATGGCGGAAGGGGTATATACACTTCGTCAACATGAAGAGAGCGGAAAGGAACGAGGAATTTATTGTAATATAGGTCATTGTTTTGAGTGCCGTGTCAAATTAGGAGGCAGGAGAGTCGTTCGTGCGTGTATGACACCTGTATTTAATGGAATGGAAATCAACTCTCTAACGGCCTTTGGAGAAAGGGATGAATGAAGTTGTGGAATCTACTTATAATTGGAGCAGGTCCTGCAGGCTTAAATGCAGCGATTGCAGCTGCTGAACATGGTTTAGATGTAAAAGTAATCGATGAATTTACAAAAGTTGGTGGCAGATTACTAGGGCAACTTCATCAAGAGCCAAGTGGTGAATGGTGGAATGGAATAGAAAAAGCAGATGCACTACATCAAAGAGCATCCCATTTAGGGGTTCGGATTGAGTGCGGTACATCTGTACATGATCTAGAGCAAACTAATTTTGGATGGAAGGTTTATACATCTAAAGGAATGGTAGAGACAAATAAATTACTTTTAGCAACAGGAGCAACGGAAGTTCCACAACCAATCCCAGGATGGACCATTCCTGGCGTCATATCCATTGGAGCAGCACAAGTGATGGGAAATGTGCATCGAGTGAAGCCCGGAAATTCATGTGTGATTATTGGAGCTAATGTACTCTCTATCGCCATTGCAAATGAATTAAGACTTTGTGGGATTAAGGTGAAAGAAATTATTATTCCACCAACAAGTGAACTTGCAAAGGATGCCGGAAATCCTGAAAAGGTGATGGAATCGCTCATGAGGTTAACCCATTTAGCGCCCTCTGCGATATTACGTCTAGCCGGGAAGCTAGCGAAATTTGTCAGTCCAAGTTTGGCAACTAAATTTTATCCGAAAAGTGGATTTAAGATATTTGATATCCCGATTAAAATTAAAACGGCTGCCATGGAAATTATTGGTGATCAGAAGGTAACAGCCGTGAAAACGGTAAACGTTAAGTCCAATGGGGATAGGATTCCAAATTCGGAGAAGACAACAGAAGTTGATTTTGTTTGTATCGCTGGTGGATTGGCACCATTACCAGAATTAGCGGCAGTCTCCGGTTGTTCTTTCAAATATGTACGGGAACTAGGAGGACATGTTCCTATACATAGTGAGCAGATGAAGACCAATGTTCCCAATCTCTATGTTGCGGGAAATATCACTGGAGTGGAAAGTGCGAAGGTTGCCATGGCACAAGGCCGAGTAGCAGGGCTAACCATTGCTTCAGAGATTATGGATAACAAAGGGGATATGGATACCTTGATAGATAAGGCAATGGAACAAGTGAGAAAGGTAAGGGCAGAAGCACTTATCCAGTTCCAACCTAATATCCCAGAGGCAAGAGATAAAGTCTATCAACAGTTTGAAATAGATGAAAAAATAGAGAAACCTAAGGTATCCGTTTCTTAGATAAAAGGTTAAAATAAATATTAGGTACTATTGACCTAGAAAAATTGTGATTCTTGGAGGTAATGAGATGAAAGTTTTAGTTGTGGGTGCAACAGGAACCATAGGAAAAGCAGTTGTGAATGAGATGCAAGGGGATAATGTAGAGATTATTACAGCAAGTCGAAATAATTCGGATGTAAAGGTAGACATTACTTCAGAAGAAAGCATCAAGAACATGTTTGAGCAGGTTGGTAAAATGGATGCCCTTGTAAGTACAACAGGAGCAGCACACTTTGGACCAGTTGCAGAAATGACAACAGAACAAAATCTTGTTGCAGTAAATAGTAAGCTTTTAGGACAAATTAATTTAGTGCTTCTAGGTTTAGATTATATCGAAGACAATGGAAGCATTACATTAACCACCGGTATCTTGATGGATGATCCTTTAGTGAATGCAGCGTCTGCAGCAATGGCAAATGGTGGTGTTCGTGCTTTTGTTAAATCAGCAGCTATCGAACTACCAAGGGGAATCCGTATTAATAGTGTAAGTCCAAATATGTTAGAAGAATCTAAAGAAAAGTATGGTTCATTATTTGTAGGGACTGAACCTGTTAAGGGGAAAAGTGTTGCTTTAGCATTTAAAAAGAGTATCTTAGGTGCACAAACAGGGCAAAGCTACAATGTTTATTAGAAAGAGATCACACCAATGTTTGGTGTGACTCTCCTTAAAGGGTTAAGAGTTACTAGGAATTCACTTTTGATAGCGATTACAAAGGGGTTGAATTGGTTTTATGTTTAAATTAGGAAGGGATTAGAGTTTAGGATTTCAGAAAATTTCTTCATCTATATGGTTTAAAGATTTTATTATGGAATAATGTGACAAATATTTTCCTAATATTAAATCATTTAAACAATACAAAAAAATCTAGAATTGATCATAATCAGGAGGAATCCTATGCATGATTTTATTAATTGGCTAAATGGGATTGTCTGGAGTTCAGCACTGGTTTATTTCATCTTAGCAGTAGGATTGTTTTATTCTATCGTCACGCGTTTTTTTCAAATAAGACATTTCAAGGAAATGATTAAATTAACGTTCACTGGAAATGGTTCGGAAGCAGGCGTATCTTCTTTTCAGGCATTATCTATGTCCATAGGAAGTAGGGTGGGTATTGGTAATATTGCAGGGGTAGCTACGGCGATTACGCTTGGTGGGCCCGGTGCCGTATTTTGGATGTGGGTGATGGGCTTTTTCTCATCTAGTACCGCTTTTGTTGAAACGGTACTTGCTCAAGTATACAAAAGCAAGCAAGACGGAGAATATCGTGGAGGAACTCCTTACTACATTGGCAAGGGACTGAATATTAAGTGGTACGCTATTCTTTTCGCTATTGTTACGATGATCTCCATGACCATTCTTGTACCAGGTATTCAAGTAAATACCATTGCCCTTTCAGTGGAAAGTGCATTTGGTATTAATCCAGCAATTACTGGCGTTTTACTTGTTGTATTGCTTGGTTTAGTTATTTTTGGCGGCACCAAAAGAATTGCAAAAACAGCTGAAATTGTCGTACCTTTTATGGCTATATCTTTTATCATCATTTGTGTCATTATCTTAATTGCCAATCTTTCACAAATACCTCATGTTCTATCATTGATTATTTCCAGTGCTTTAAGTATTGATTCAACCTTTGGTGGGCTCATTGGATCAGCAATTGCTTGGGGGGTACAACGAGGTGCTTTTTCAAATGCTGCGGGATTTGGTAGTGAAACCTTTGAAAGTGGGGCTGCAGAGGTTACTCATCCTGCTAAACAAGGGTTAGTACAAGCATTCTCCGTCTTTATAACAACATTTGTCATCTGTTCTGCAACCGCCTTTATGATCTTAATAACAGGTATGTATAATGTAGAATCTCCAAATGGTTCTGTGATTGTCAATAATATAGGTAAGGTAGAAGCGGGATCTAGTAACGTCCAACTAGCAGTTGAAACTGTTTTACCTGGGTTTGGTGCCCCTTTCATTGCTATTGCTATTTTTTTCTTCGCGTTTACAAGTCTTATTACGTATTCTTATAAAGCAGAAACAAGTCTTGCTTATCTGAATCGTAACCGAAAAGAAAAAGTAACTTGGCCGCTAACTATTTTGAAAGTTGGATTATTAATTAGTGTAATTTACAACTGTATTAATTCAGCATCATTGGCATGGGGGTTAGGTGACCTAGGATTTGGAATAATGGCTTGGTTAAACATGATAGCAATCCTATTTTTAACAAAGCCTGCATTAATGGTTTTAAAGGATTACGAAGCACAGAAAAAAGAAGGGAAAGATCCAGTATTCCAACCCACTAAGGTGGGAATAGAAGGTGCAGATTTTTGGGAAAAAGAATATGAGCAACAGGATAAAGAGGTGTCTAAAAAAGAACACAAAATTATATAGAAGGAGATTACACGAAAGATTCGTGTGGTTTCCCTCTAAAGGAGGTTTTTTCATTGAAATTTAGTACTGTTGCAATTACTGGAGCTGGTAGTGGACTCGGGGCATCTTTATCGAAAAAGTATTCCATGTTAGGTAGTCATGTATGTTTACTTGGAAGAACGAAAGAAAAGCTAAACCAAACAGCTTCCGAATTAAATGGGGATTATTCTATCTATGAAGTAGATGTGACATCTAGAAAAAATGTAAGGGAAGTTATACAAGAAATTCTATTAAAACACGGTTCGATAGACTGTCTAGTTAATAGTGCAGGGGTAGGAATTTTTAAGAATTTAGAAGAACTTCATGAAGATGAGATTGTTCAAATGCTAGACACAAACTTAAAGGGAACGATATTTTGCACACAGGAAGTATTAATTGGTATGAAAGAACGAAATAGTGGTCAAATAATCAATATTGTATCTGCATCAGGAAAAGAAGCGAAACCTACTGAAAGTGTTTATAGTGCAAGTAAATTTGGGGTTCGTGGGTTCTCGGATGCCGTTGCATTGGAAATAGCAAATACCAATATAAAGATTCATTGTGCTTATATGGGAAATATGAAAACAGACTTATGGAAAAACGACATGGACGAGAAACGCACCGATCAGTTTATGGATCCCGATGATGTGGCAGATATCATTATAGATAGTACGAAACATCAAAATAAGATGTATGTAAAAGATGTAACGATTTTAAACCACAAATGAACCCGCTAAATCAATCATCTTATGGCATTTCATAGACGAAGGCTGCGCTTTAAAAAATTAGTTCCATTTATAGAATAGGATTATACACATAAAAGTCGGAATAGTAACAAAAATATAAATTATGAGATTGACCAAAATGTTAGGAGGAAGTGATTATGGAGGATATAGTAAGTTGGATCAGTGGCTTAGTATGGAATCAGTATTTTATTTATTCGTTTTTGATAGTAGGGCTTATTTTTACCATTGCAACTAGATTTGTGCAGGTAACGCATCTCAAAGATATGTTTCAATTGATATTTAATAGGAAAGCAACCGAAAGTGGTATTTCCTCCTTTCAAGCGATATCCATGTCTTTAGGAAGTCGAGTTGGAACAGGAAATATAGCAGGGGTTGTAACTGCCATTGCTTTGGGGGGGCCTGGCGCTGTATTTTGGATGTGGGTTATGTCCTTTTTGGGAGCTGCCACTTCATTTATTGAGATTACATTGGCTCAAATATATAAAAGTAAACAAAATGGTGAGTACCGCGGGGGTCCTCCTTATTATATAGAAAAGGGATTAGGAATGAAAAGGTTGGCCATCGCATATGCCATCTTGACTATTGTTGCAAATGGCTTTCTCTTAATGAATATTCAATCGAATACCATCGCTGTATCGATGCAAGGGGCATTTGGAATTCAGCCAGTATTTGTTGGATTGTTTTTGGTTGGCCTCTTAGCATTAATAATTTTTGGTGGAACGAAAAGAATTGCAAAAACAGCAGAAGTGGCTGTTCCATTTATGGCTGTTGGGTATTTGGTAGTATGTGCGATTGTACTAATCGCTAACTTCTCTGTTATACCAGAGATTTTTGAGTTAATAATTTCTAGTGCTTTTGGAATAAACTCCACTTTTGGAGGGTTAGTTGGTTCTGCTATAGCTTGGGGGGTTCAACGAGGGTTTTTCTCCAATGCCGCTGGATCGGGTGGGGAAACCTATGAAGGTGCTGCAGCTGAAGTATCTCATCCTGCCAAACAAGGGTTTGTACAAGCTTTTGCAGTATATATCGATACTTGGATAATTTGTTCTGCAACCGCATTCATGGTTTTGATAACCGGAATGTTTAATGTTCATCCCAGTGGTGGAGAAGTTGTTGTTACCAATGTCCCTGGAGTAGTAGCTGGGGCAACAAATGTTCAGTTAGCAGTTGATCAGGTAATTTCAGGTTTTGGTTATCCATTTTTAGCTATTGCTTTACTGTTCTTTTGTTTTACAACCATGATGTCTTATTACTACAAATCAGAAACATCTTTGGCTTATCTAGTTCGTGGTAAAAAAATAAATAGACTTTGGGTAGGGAATATATTAAAGGCTTTAGTTCTGGTTTTTGTTTTCACAGGTTCGATTGTTGCTACAAGTACAGCCTGGGCTCTAGGTGATATTGGATTAGGAAGTATGGCATATTTAAACATATTTGCTATCATTCTTCTTAGAAAACCGGCGTTGAAAGCGCTAAAAGATTATCGAGAACAAAGAAAAGCGGGCATTGACCCAGAATTTGACCCTGTTAAACTTCATATTAAAAATGCAGACTTTTGGGAAGGGCAGACGAAGAATAAGGGTGAGTTTTCGAAAAGGAAGGTACAGTAACTATGTTAGAAAAGCACAGGGTAGAATGCTGATAAAACGTATGGATTGCCGATAAATCCAGGGGAATGCCGATAAACCCAGTGGAATGCCGATAAACCCAGTGGAATGCCGATAAATCCAGGGTAATGCCGATAAACCCAGTGGAATGCCGATAAACCCAGTGGAATGCCGATAAACCCAGTGGAATGCCGATAAACCCAGGAGAATGCCGATAAACCTAGGTGAATGCCGATAAACCCAGTGGAAAGCCGATAAATCATAAGGAACGCTGATAAACCAAAAGTCTATAAAAATACGAATGAACTTAAATAGCCCAAAAAATTAGGGGAGAGGGGACTTTTTATTATGCGATTGAAAGATAAAGTAGCTGTAGTAACAGGGGCTGGATCAGGAAATGGTGCGGCAATAGCTAAAGGGTTTCTTGAGGAAGGAGCAAAAGTTGTTTTTGCAGACATGAACGTTGAAGTAGCAAAGCAAATCGCGGAGGAAACAGCATTTCCTGAAGAGCATTATATAGTGGAAGAAGTGGATGTATCCAATGCTGTATCTGTTAAACAATTAATGGATCGTACGGTTAGCGTATTTTCAAAAATTGATATATTAGTAGCAAATGCGGGAATTACTATTAGAAAGCCTTTTCTCGAACTCACTGAATCCGATTATGATAAGGTGATGGATGTGAATGCAAAAGGTGTTTTTCTTTGTAGCCAAGAAGCTGCTAGATTTATGGTTGAAAAAGGAAGCGGGACCATTATCCATACTTCATCGACTACTTCCGTTATAGCTGAACCCAATGCCGTAGAGTATGGCGGATCCAAAGGGGCTGTTGCAAGTATGACGAGACATATGGCAATGGACTTAGGTGAACATAATATTAGAGTAAATGGGATTGCTCCAGGTACGATTCATACAAACTTAACTCGAGGTCGTTTAGAAGATGAAGAGGTTTTAGCTAGAGAGTCGGAACTCACCTTGTTAAACCGTATTGGAAAGCCAAAGGATGTTGTAGGTGCTGCCATCTTTTTAGCATCTGATGAATCATCGTTTATTACAGGAACACAAATTTTTGTTGATGGTGGTTATTCCGTTAAATAGGTAAATCCCAAGAAAATTATAGATTGATAACATAATATTACTCATAATTGTTCTTTATAAAGTAAAATTCACATAATTATGGGTGTGGTATTTAATTCATGGAGAGGGGGGAGCGTGATTTTATCTGAGAATTTTACGGATAAGCTCCCCTCTTCTTTATTTGAGATTTGCAATTTACCGGAGATTGCTATTAACTATATTCTTACATACTAGAACTGGAGGTAAAAATGAAAGTTCTCTCTGTAAATTCATTATGGTTTGTTTGTTCTATTACGTTAAATGCTTTAGGAAATAGCTTTATGATAATTGCTAACCTAGGAAGCGCTCCCTGGGCATCTGCGGGTGAAAATCTTGCGTATATATTACCACTATCCGTTGGTGTTTGCATTATTATGTTGAACCTATTTTCGTTTGTACTTAGTTATTTAATGAAAGTAAAATTCACCTTAGGAATAATTATTAAAAGTATAGCTCTTGCTTTTGTGTTTGGAATTTTAATTGATCTGTTTTTGTATATCCAACACCAAGTGTATGTACCGGGGGAAATAGGGGTTCGTCTGTTGTACTTATTCATAGGGCTTAATCTTATTGCAATCGCTTTAAGTATTTATTTTCAATCGGGCTCCATCCACTTACCTGCTGACTATTTATTGAAAGCGTTCGGTAAGCTAATGAAGAATTATACATTAGGAAACATCGTATGTACGGCCATTCCGTTGACCATTAGTCTACTTATTATTCTCTATCGACACCATGTATTAGGTCTTGGCCTAGGCACGTTCTTATTTATGATTGGGATTGGCCTTCTAATCGATCAATATAATCGTTGGATTGTGATTTCTAATAATTCCAAGAAGGAAATGCATTCCGCATAAGTTAATTCAGTGTAATGATTCGCAGTGATATCCATAATGAAAGAAGTTACTACGATATTCTTTTGCTATGAGTGGTTTGTAGGTGTATTGTAAATGTGAAATACAAAATAAGGAATCACGGACTTCCGTAATTCCTCTACTAAATTAAACAACTGCAAGCAGTTATCCTTCTCTTTTAGATTAATATTCAATCAGACGGTATGCACTTATAGCTAGTTCAATAGCCTGCCGATTAATGGGTTCCATAAACTCTTTCCCAAGTAGCTCTTCAATTTTAGCTAAGCGATGATACAAGGTCTGTCGGACAATAAAAAGGCGTTTAGCTGTTTCCTTTTTGGAACCCATCGTTTCAAGATAAACAGATAGAGTCATCAGTAAATTTCCATTCATCTTTTGATCAAATTCTATTAATGCCCCTAAATGATCCCACACATAGGACTCTAATTCTCCATGGTCATGTATGGAAATTAACAAACGGTATACTCCAATATCTTCGTAAAATAAGGCATCCAAAATATTTGATTTTTGTATAAAGAGTACGTCATTTGCTTCCTTATAGCTGCGGGCTATATAGGAATAATCCTTTTGAAGGTGACTGATACCTATACGAAGGTCTTGTCCATCCAAAATGTTTTTCTCTTGAATCTGATTAATAGCGTTCGTCACCTGAGTAAAATTATCATTTTCCTTTTTGCCATGGCCATCTTTATAAAAAGGAGCTATGATTGCAATTTTATCTTTAGTCACAGACATGGCAGGAAAAAAACCATGTCTCTTAAATATGGATCGTAACATCATAGATTGCTGTAGCTTTATTTCTTCCCAATCTTCCTCCCCTGTGCCTAAATGATTGGCGTTCGTGTCAATAAGAACTAATCTATAATAAAGGTTTTTCGCGGGTGGTGGGAGTATTTTAAGGGCTGTAGAAGAGTTGTATTCCTCAGTATAAAGTAATTTTTGAACGATTTCTTCTTCTTGGTTTTGCTTTCTTTCTTCTATTGTCCTATTTCGCAGCATGATTTGTGCGATGGCTAATGCAGCGCGGTCTATAAGCGAAAGTGAAAATTCATCTAATTCATCTGACCTCTTTTGTAAGCAAAGATTTCCCCAGGTGTGACCAAGTCCTTTAATCGGGAAGACGGTGTAATATTCGTTGTCTAATACATGCTCCTTGTACGAGTTTACATTCATGGAACGATAGATAAGGGAATGCATAGACTCTGTATGATTTTTCATTTTAGGGGGATAGTANCCTAGGTGAATGCCGATAAACCCAGTGGAAAGCCGATAAATCATAAGGAACGCTGATAAACCAAAAGTCTATAAAAATACGAATGAACTTAAATAGCCCAAAAAATTAGGGGAGAGGGGACTTTTTATTATGCGATTGAAAGATAAAGTAGCTGTAGTAACAGGGGCTGGATCAGGAAATGGTGCGGCAATAGCTAAAGGGTTTCTTGAGGAAGGAGCAAAAGTTGTTTTTGCAGACATGAACGTTGAAGTAGCAAAGCAAATCGCGGAGGAAACAGCATTTCCTGAAGAGCATTATATAGTGGAAGAAGTGGATGTATCCAATGCTGTATCTGTTAAACAATTAATGGATCGTACGGTTAGCGTATTTTCAAAAATTGATATATTAGTAGCAAATGCGGGAATTACTATTAGAAAGCCTTTTCTCGAACTCACTGAATCCGATTATGATAAGGTGATGGATGTGAATGCAAAAGGTGTTTTTCTTTGTAGCCAAGAAGCTGCTAGATTTATGGTTGAAAAAGGAAGCGGGACCATTATCCATACTTCATCGACTACTTCCGTTATAGCTGAACCCAATGCCGTAGAGTATGGCGGATCCAAAGGGGCTGTTGCAAGTATGACGAGACATATGGCAATGGACTTAGGTGAACATAATATTAGAGTAAATGGGATTGCTCCAGGTACGATTCATACAAACTTAACTCGAGGTCGTTTAGAAGATGAAGAGGTTTTAGCTAGAGAGTCGGAACTCACCTTGTTAAACCGTATTGGAAAGCCAAAGGATGTTGTAGGTGCTGCCATCTTTTTAGCATCTGATGAATCATCGTTTATTACAGGAACACAAATTTTTGTTGATGGTGGTTATTCCGTTAAATAGGTAAATCCCAAGAAAATTATAGATTGATAACATAATATTACTCATAATTGTTCTTTATAAAGTAAAATTCACATAATTATGGGTGTGGTATTTAATTCATGGAGAGGGGGGAGCGTGATTTTATCTGAGAATTTTACGGATAAGCTCCCCTCTTCTTTATTTGAGATTTGCAATTTACCGGAGATTGCTATTAACTATATTCTTACATACTAGAACTGGAGGTAAAAATGAAAGTTCTCTCTGTAAATTCATTATGGTTTGTTTGTTCTATTACGTTAAATGCTTTAGGAAATAGCTTTATGATAATTGCTAACCTAGGAAGCGCTCCCTGGGCATCTGCGGGTGAAAATCTTGCGTATATATTACCACTATCCGTTGGTGTTTGCATTATTATGTTGAACCTATTTTCGTTTGTACTTAGTTATTTAATGAAAGTAAAATTCACCTTAGGAATAATTATTAAAAGTATAGCTCTTGCTTTTGTGTTTGGAATTTTAATTGATCTGTTTTTGTATATCCAACACCAAGTGTATGTACCGGGGGAAATAGGGGTTCGTCTGTTGTACTTATTCATAGGGCTTAATCTTATTGCAATCGCTTTAAGTATTTATTTTCAATCGGGCTCCATCCACTTACCTGCTGACTATTTATTGAAAGCGTTCGGTAAGCTAATGAAGAATTATACATTAGGAAACATCGTATGTACGGCCATTCCGTTGACCATTAGTCTACTTATTATTCTCTATCGACACCATGTATTAGGTCTTGGCCTAGGCACGTTCTTATTTATGATTGGGATTGGCCTTCTAATCGATCAATATAATCGTTGGATTGTGATTTCTAATAATTCCAAGAAGGAAATGCATTCCGCATAAGTTAATTCAGTGTAATGATTCGCAGTGATATCCATAATGAAAGAAGTTACTACGATATTCTTTTGCTATGAGTGGTTTGTAGGTGTATTGTAAATGTGAAATACAAAATAAGGAATCACGGACTTCCGTAATTCCTCTACTAAATTAAACAACTGCAAGCAGTTATCCTTCTCTTTTAGATTAATATTCAATCAGACGGTATGCACTTATAGCTAGTTCAATAGCCTGCCGATTAATGGGTTCCATAAACTCTTTCCCAAGTAGCTCTTCAATTTTAGCTAAGCGATGATACAAGGTCTGTCGGACAATAAAAAGGCGTTTAGCTGTTTCCTTTTTGGAACCCATCGTTTCAAGATAAACAGATAGAGTCATCAGTAAATTTCCATTCATCTTTTGATCAAATTCTATTAATGCCCCTAAATGATCCCACACATAGGACTCTAATTCTCCATGGTCATGTATGGAAATTAACAAACGGTATACTCCAATATCTTCGTAAAATAAGGCATCCAAAATATTTGATTTTTGTATAAAGAGTACGTCATTTGCTTCCTTATAGCTGCGGGCTATATAGGAATAATCCTTTTGAAGGTGACTGATACCTATACGAAGGTCTTGTCCATCCAAAATGTTTTTCTCTTGAATCTGATTAATAGCGTTCGTCACCTGAGTAAAATTATCATTTTCCTTTTTGCCATGGCCATCTTTATAAAAAGGAGCTATGATTGCAATTTTATCTTTAGTCACAGACATGGCAGGAAAAAAACCATGTCTCTTAAATATGGATCGTAACATCATAGATTGCTGTAGCTTTATTTCTTCCCAATCTTCCTCCCCTGTGCCTAAATGATTGGCGTTCGTGTCAATAAGAACTAATCTATAATAAAGGTTTTTCGCGGGTGGTGGGAGTATTTTAAGGGCTGTAGAAGAGTTGTATTCCTCAGTATAAAGTAATTTTTGAACGATTTCTTCTTCTTGGTTTTGCTTTCTTTCTTCTATTGTCCTATTTCGCAGCATGATTTGTGCGATGGCTAATGCAGCGCGGTCTATAAGCGAAAGTGAAAATTCATCTAATTCATCTGACCTCTTTTGTAAGCAAAGATTTCCCCAGGTGTGACCAAGTCCTTTAATCGGGAAGACGGTGTAATATTCGTTGTCTAATACATGCTCCTTGTACGAGTTTACATTCATGGAACGATAGATAAGGGAATGCATAGACTCTGTATGATTTTTCATTTTAGGGGGATAGTAGACCGTTGTTTTGGCGTCATCTGTCAAAACGAATACGTTAGCACTAAAGTGATAATGTAATTCTTTTAGTATTTTTAAAATCCCATTTGGTTCTAAAGATAATTCATTAAAATGATTAGATAGGAGATGGAGCTTGTGAAGCATTTGATGATGACGGTTAATCAGAATGGTGTGTAGATCTTGGGTGATATCTACAAATCTAATAACTCGTTCAAATGCGATGATGGGAAAATCATGTTGATCAGCAAATTCTATAATGGCAGGAGATATGTGGGGTACATGTAATCCGAGTTCGATACAAATTCCTGCAACATCTTTCTCGATTAGTTTTTTCATCTTTGGTATTCCAGCAGGTGAATCAAATTGAATGTTCGACCCCGTGGTAAGAATTAATTCCCCGCCATTTATAAATGATTCAAACGCCTCCATCTCCAGAATATGTGCCCACTTAACTTCTCGATATGTTCCTCCCTTACCAGCAATTAATTTTCCGTGTTGAAATATATCTCTGTCTAATACCTCTTTTATCGTTACTTTCCAGCGTTCCATAGTATGGCCTCCGATATGTTAAATTGAAAGGGGTTTCATTTCACACTATGTAAAATGCTTTCTTCTGTGAAACCCTATACAATAAATTATGTAATAGAGAAAAGGTTCTGTCAAACCTAATTAGGCAGGGCTCTTACTGCAAGAGAGATGAGCATCAAAAGTTACATAATGGACATTTTGTTAAAAGCAATAGCTAATGGAAGGAGAGGTTAGGAATGGAAACGTTAGTAAAACAGCCATCGCTAGTTGAAAAAGACAGGCAAAATGTATGGCATCATATTTCACCTTATAGTGAAAAAAATCCACCAATGATTGTGGATGATGGGGAAGGTTCTTGGATTACCGATCATAATGGAAACAGGTACTTAGACGGGATGTCTGGGTTATGGTGTGTCAATGTTGGTTATGGTCGGGAGGAGCTAGCGCAGGCTGCCTATGAACAAATCAAAAAAATGGCTTATACACCGATGACGCAAAGCCATCTTCCAGCAATTGAGTTAGCGGAAAAATTAAATGAAATGCTTGATGATGACTATATGATTTTTTACTCCAACAGTGGTTCCGATGCGAATGAAGTAGCATTTAAGATAGCTCGTCAATATCATCAGCAAAATGGTGAAGCCAATCGTTATAAAATTCTATCCCGCTATCGTTCTTATCATGGAAGTTCCATGGGAGCACTATCTGCTACAGGGCAAGCATTAAGAAAATATAAGTATGAACCTCTTTCTTCTGGATTCTTACATGTTGCCCCACCAGATAATTATCGGAAACCGGAGGGCGTTTCTATAGAAGAATATAATTTACAGAAAGCGAGAGAGATTGAAGAAACCATTATTTGGGAACAAAAGGAAACGATTGCTGCAGTTATTATGGAACCATTAATTACTGGTGGCGGTATTCTCATTCCTGATCCTGTTTATGTAGAAGAAGTAGAAAAAATTTGTAAACGTCATGGTGTTCTACTAATCATTGACGAGGTAATTTGTGGATTTGGAAGAACGGGTAAATCTTTCGGTCACAAACATTTTAATATAAAACCAGATATCATTACGATGGCAAAAGGTCTAACAAGTGCCTATCTACCATTATCTGTAACGGCAGTTCGAAAGGATATTTACGAATCATTTAAGAACAGTGAAGATAATAGCCATTTTCGTCATGTTAACACCTTTGGAGGAAATCCGGCTGCTTGTGCCTTGGCATTGAAAAATATTGAAATCATGGAAAGAGAAAATTTATACGAGCGATCTGTAGAATTAGGCAATCGCCTTTTAAATGGATTAGATGAACTGAAAAGCTATGCTAGTGTTGGTGATATACGCGGACTTGGCTTACTTGTAGGAATAGAAATGGTAGAAGATAAAGGAACCAAGCAACCAGGGTCTAAAGAAAGAGTTGGAAAAATAATTGCGGCTTGTAAAGAGAATGGACTCATTATTGGTAAAAACGGAGATACCGTTGCAGGTCATAATAATATTCTAACACTTAGCCCACCATTATCTTCTACAGATGAAGATATTGATTTTATCATTGCAGTTTCAAGAAAAGTTTTTAAAGAAAATGAGGCATAAAGCTTATCTAATCAAGATAGATACAAGAGACTTAATAAGATTAAATTGCTAGGAGGAATTGAAATGACACAAACAACTGTTGAAACCTTAAAAAACTATATTGGTGGAGAATGGGTAGAAGCAAAATCAGATAAAACAGAAGCCGTTTACAATCCGGCAACAGGTGAAGTCATTGCAGAGGTGCCTATTTCAGCGCAGGAAGATTTAGATCATGCGGTTCAAATTGCTGCAAAGGCTTTTGAAACTTGGAAAGAAACACCTGTACCGAAACGTGCTAGAATTCTATTTAAATATCAACAATTGCTAGTAGATAACTGGGATGAACTTGCTAGATTAATAACTATTGAAAATGGAAAAAACTTTAAAGAAGCACATGGTGAAGTTCTACGAGGTATTGAAAATGTGGAATTTGCTGCTGGTGCACCATCGTTAATGATGGGGGAACAGCTTCCATCGATTGCAACGGAATTAGAATCTGGTGTCTATCGTTATCCAATCGGTGTCATTGGTGGAATTACACCATTTAACTTCCCAATGATGGTACCTTGCTGGATGTTCCCGATGGCCATTGTAACAGGAAATACTTTTGTACTGAAGCCATCTGAGCGTACCCCATTACTTGCTAATCGTTTGGCAGAGTTACTAGAAGAAGCAGGACTTCCTAAGGGTGTATTTAATATTGTTCATGGGGCACATGATGTGGTAAATGGACTATTGGATCATAAGAAAGTGGCAGCGATTTCTTTTGTTGGTTCACAGCCTGTTGCAGAATATGTGTACAAGCGTGGAACAGAAAACTTGAAACGTGTGCAAGCATTAGCTGGTGCGAAAAACCACTCTATCGTATTAGGTGATGCAAATCTAGACAATGCTTCTACACAAATTTTGAATGCGGCATTTGGTTCTGCTGGGGAACGTTGTATGGCTGCATCTGTTGTAGCGGTGGAAGAATCTGTTGCAGATGAATTTATTGCTCAATTGAAACAAAAAGCGGATGACATTGAAATTGGAAATGGATTAGATGAAGGGGTATTCCTTGGACCAGTTATCCGTGATAACCACAAAGAACGTACATTAGGCTATATTGAACAAGGTGAGAAAGAAGGAGCAAAACTTGTTCGTGATGGTCGTAAGGATGAAGCGGCGAAACAAGAAGGCTATTTTGTTGGACCAACTATTTTTGACAATGTATCAACAGAAATGAAAATTTGGCAAGATGAAATNTACGTCATTTGCTTCCTTATAGCTGCGGGCTATATAGGAATAATCCTTTTGAAGGTGACTGATACCTATACGAAGGTCTTGTCCATCCAAAATGTTTTTCTCTTGAATCTGATTAATAGCGTTCGTCACCTGAGTAAAATTATCATTTTCCTTTTTGCCATGGCCATCTTTATAAAAAGGAGCTATGATTGCAATTTTATCTTTAGTCACAGACATGGCAGGAAAAAAACCATGTCTCTTAAATATGGATCGTAACATCATAGATTGCTGTAGCTTTATTTCTTCCCAATCTTCCTCCCCTGTGCCTAAATGATTGGCGTTCGTGTCAATAAGAACTAATCTATAATAAAGGTTTTTCGCGGGTGGTGGGAGTATTTTAAGGGCTGTAGAAGAGTTGTATTCCTCAGTATAAAGTAATTTTTGAACGATTTCTTCTTCTTGGTTTTGCTTTCTTTCTTCTATTGTCCTATTTCGCAGCATGATTTGTGCGATGGCTAATGCAGCGCGGTCTATAAGCGAAAGTGAAAATTCATCTAATTCATCTGACCTCTTTTGTAAGCAAAGATTTCCCCAGGTGTGACCAAGTCCTTTAATCGGGAAGACGGTGTAATATTCGTTGTCTAATACATGCTCCTTGTACGAGTTTACATTCATGGAACGATAGATAAGGGAATGCATAGACTCTGTATGATTTTTCATTTTAGGGGGATAGTAGACCGTTGTTTTGGCGTCATCTGTCAAAACGAATACGTTAGCACTAAAGTGATAATGTAATTCTTTTAGTATTTTTAAAATCCCATTTGGTTCTAAAGATAATTCATTAAAATGATTAGATAGGAGATGGAGCTTGTGAAGCATTTGATGATGACGGTTAATCAGAATGGTGTGTAGATCTTGGGTGATATCTACAAATCTAATAACTCGTTCAAATGCGATGATGGGAAAATCATGTTGATCAGCAAATTCTATAATGGCAGGAGATATGTGGGGTACATGTAATCCGAGTTCGATACAAATTCCTGCAACATCTTTCTCGATTAGTTTTTTCATCTTTGGTATTCCAGCAGGTGAATCAAATTGAATGTTCGACCCCGTGGTAAGAATTAATTCCCCGCCATTTATAAATGATTCAAACGCCTCCATCTCCAGAATATGTGCCCACTTAACTTCTCGATATGTTCCTCCCTTACCAGCAATTAATTTTCCGTGTTGAAATATATCTCTGTCTAATACCTCTTTTATCGTTACTTTCCAGCGTTCCATAGTATGGCCTCCGATATGTTAAATTGAAAGGGGTTTCATTTCACACTATGTAAAATGCTTTCTTCTGTGAAACCCTATACAATAAATTATGTAATAGAGAAAAGGTTCTGTCAAACCTAATTAGGCAGGGCTCTTACTGCAAGAGAGATGAGCATCAAAAGTTACATAATGGACATTTTGTTAAAAGCAATAGCTAATGGAAGGAGAGGTTAGGAATGGAAACGTTAGTAAAACAGCCATCGCTAGTTGAAAAAGACAGGCAAAATGTATGGCATCATATTTCACCTTATAGTGAAAAAAATCCACCAATGATTGTGGATGATGGGGAAGGTTCTTGGATTACCGATCATAATGGAAACAGGTACTTAGACGGGATGTCTGGGTTATGGTGTGTCAATGTTGGTTATGGTCGGGAGGAGCTAGCGCAGGCTGCCTATGAACAAATCAAAAAAATGGCTTATACACCGATGACGCAAAGCCATCTTCCAGCAATTGAGTTAGCGGAAAAATTAAATGAAATGCTTGATGATGACTATATGATTTTTTACTCCAACAGTGGTTCCGATGCGAATGAAGTAGCATTTAAGATAGCTCGTCAATATCATCAGCAAAATGGTGAAGCCAATCGTTATAAAATTCTATCCCGCTATCGTTCTTATCATGGAAGTTCCATGGGAGCACTATCTGCTACAGGGCAAGCATTAAGAAAATATAAGTATGAACCTCTTTCTTCTGGATTCTTACATGTTGCCCCACCAGATAATTATCGGAAACCGGAGGGCGTTTCTATAGAAGAATATAATTTACAGAAAGCGAGAGAGATTGAAGAAACCATTATTTGGGAACAAAAGGAAACGATTGCTGCAGTTATTATGGAACCATTAATTACTGGTGGCGGTATTCTCATTCCTGATCCTGTTTATGTAGAAGAAGTAGAAAAAATTTGTAAACGTCATGGTGTTCTACTAATCATTGACGAGGTAATTTGTGGATTTGGAAGAACGGGTAAATCTTTCGGTCACAAACATTTTAATATAAAACCAGATATCATTACGATGGCAAAAGGTCTAACAAGTGCCTATCTACCATTATCTGTAACGGCAGTTCGAAAGGATATTTACGAATCATTTAAGAACAGTGAAGATAATAGCCATTTTCGTCATGTTAACACCTTTGGAGGAAATCCGGCTGCTTGTGCCTTGGCATTGAAAAATATTGAAATCATGGAAAGAGAAAATTTATACGAGCGATCTGTAGAATTAGGCAATCGCCTTTTAAATGGATTAGATGAACTGAAAAGCTATGCTAGTGTTGGTGATATACGCGGACTTGGCTTACTTGTAGGAATAGAAATGGTAGAAGATAAAGGAACCAAGCAACCAGGGTCTAAAGAAAGAGTTGGAAAAATAATTGCGGCTTGTAAAGAGAATGGACTCATTATTGGTAAAAACGGAGATACCGTTGCAGGTCATAATAATATTCTAACACTTAGCCCACCATTATCTTCTACAGATGAAGATATTGATTTTATCATTGCAGTTTCAAGAAAAGTTTTTAAAGAAAATGAGGCATAAAGCTTATCTAATCAAGATAGATACAAGAGACTTAATAAGATTAAATTGCTAGGAGGAATTGAAATGACACAAACAACTGTTGAAACCTTAAAAAACTATATTGGTGGAGAATGGGTAGAAGCAAAATCAGATAAAACAGAAGCCGTTTACAATCCGGCAACAGGTGAAGTCATTGCAGAGGTGCCTATTTCAGCGCAGGAAGATTTAGATCATGCGGTTCAAATTGCTGCAAAGGCTTTTGAAACTTGGAAAGAAACACCTGTACCGAAACGTGCTAGAATTCTATTTAAATATCAACAATTGCTAGTAGATAACTGGGATGAACTTGCTAGATTAATAACTATTGAAAATGGAAAAAACTTTAAAGAAGCACATGGTGAAGTTCTACGAGGTATTGAAAATGTGGAATTTGCTGCTGGTGCACCATCGTTAATGATGGGGGAACAGCTTCCATCGATTGCAACGGAATTAGAATCTGGTGTCTATCGTTATCCAATCGGTGTCATTGGTGGAATTACACCATTTAACTTCCCAATGATGGTACCTTGCTGGATGTTCCCGATGGCCATTGTAACAGGAAATACTTTTGTACTGAAGCCATCTGAGCGTACCCCATTACTTGCTAATCGTTTGGCAGAGTTACTAGAAGAAGCAGGACTTCCTAAGGGTGTATTTAATATTGTTCATGGGGCACATGATGTGGTAAATGGACTATTGGATCATAAGAAAGTGGCAGCGATTTCTTTTGTTGGTTCACAGCCTGTTGCAGAATATGTGTACAAGCGTGGAACAGAAAACTTGAAACGTGTGCAAGCATTAGCTGGTGCGAAAAACCACTCTATCGTATTAGGTGATGCAAATCTAGACAATGCTTCTACACAAATTTTGAATGCGGCATTTGGTTCTGCTGGGGAACGTTGTATGGCTGCATCTGTTGTAGCGGTGGAAGAATCTGTTGCAGATGAATTTATTGCTCAATTGAAACAAAAAGCGGATGACATTGAAATTGGAAATGGATTAGATGAAGGGGTATTCCTTGGACCAGTTATCCGTGATAACCACAAAGAACGTACATTAGGCTATATTGAACAAGGTGAGAAAGAAGGAGCAAAACTTGTTCGTGATGGTCGTAAGGATGAAGCGGCGAAACAAGAAGGCTATTTTGTTGGACCAACTATTTTTGACAATGTATCAACAGAAATGAAAATTTGGCAAGATGAAATCTTTGCACCGGTATTATCCATTGTTCGTGTGAAAGATTTAGGAGAAGCAATCGATGTGACGAACCAATCTCGTTTTGCAAATGGTTCTTGTATTTTCACAAGAGATGGTGGTAGTGTTCGTCAGTTCCGTGAAACCATTGATGCAGGTATGCTAGGAGTTAATATTGGGGTTCCAGCTCCAATGGCATTCTTCCCATTCTCTGGCTGGAAGGATTCCTTCTATGGTGATTTACATGCCAATGGAAAAGATGGACTTAACTTCTATACGCGTCAAAAAGTAATTACAACGAAATGGGTATAAACAAAGATAAAATTAAATCCTATTGCCTGATAGGAGAGTAGAATGAAGATAAAAAATCGGCTCTAAAATATATGTTGGGGTTTTAATAAAATTTAAGCATAAAAAAACACGCAAGCTCCTATATCCTTTAAACTTGAATTGACGAGAAACAAGTGGATAGGAGTTGCGTGTATATGTATTTTAACATGAAATTACCTGGATTAGAAGAAATGAAAATAACGAAAACAGAGGAGATAGAGGGATCCTTTCATATTCATGTTCAGTTGCCAAAAAAACCTCATAAATGCCCTTCTTGTGGGGAGATAACAGAGCGTATTCATGATTATCGAGTGCAAAAAATTCAGCATTTAAAATTGTTTGAACGTAGAACCTATATTTTTTATCGTAAGCGTCGTTATAGGTGTGAGTGTGGAAAGAGGTTTGTAGAAAACAATAATATTGTCTATCGTTATCAGCGACATACGGTGGAATGGAATCAGGCGTTAGGTTTTCGAGTGATAAAGGGGAAGAATTTCAAGGATACTGCTGCCCAATTTCATACGTCATCCAATACAGCTATGCGACGTTTTGATAACGTATCAGCTGGTAAATTACGTGAGGTTAAAGCTCTGCCACGGGTAATAGCGATCGATGAATATAAGGGCGATACAAATAAAGGTAAATATCAAACCATTATCGGTAATGGTGAGACAGGTGAGCCTTTGGATATTCTTCCTGATCGGTCCGTAAAAACGGTGAAAAAGTATCTACAGGAAAAGGGAGAAAAAGTAGAAATAGTCATTATGGATATGAGTCATAGCTTTAAATCAGCTGTTCAACAAGCATTGGGGAATCCTATTATTATAGCGGATCGATTTCATTTCTGTCGTTATATTTATTGGGCACTCGAACGTGTG
Organism: Oceanobacillus senegalensis; assembly: GCF_900176885.1. Taxonomy (GTDB): domain Bacteria; phylum Bacillota; class Bacilli; order Bacillales; family Amphibacillaceae; genus Oceanobacillus; species Oceanobacillus senegalensis. The sequence continues at coordinate 216,492 of NZ_LT839648.1, forward strand.
CGAAGACGAGTTCAAAAAGAATTCCACCCTTATGATCGTAAAAAGTGCAAGCGAATGAAGCATGTATTTTATAAGCATTATGAAGCCCTTAGCGCAAAACAACATTGGTACTTAGAAAGATATTTAGGGTTATCAGAAGATTTGAGAACAGCTTATGGGTTAAAAGAATCTTATCGAACTTGGTTTGAAGAAGCAAAGAAAATAGGAAAAGATAATATGAAAGAGGTTAAAGAAGGGCTGTATCAGTTTTATACGCAAGTAAAAGATGCGGGTTTAGAGGAATTTGAAAAAGCGATACAGACGCTACAAAATTGGCAACCTGAAATATTGAACAGCTTTGCCTTTGGGTATAGTAATGGGTTTATTGAAGGATTGAATAATCAAACAAAGGTTATCAAGAGAAATGCCTTTGGATTCAAGAGATATGATCGATTGAGATTAAGGGTATTATTACACCATCAATTTAAATCCGTAGCCAATTCAATAGGTTAAAGGGGTAGGAGCTAATAGCCCCACCCCAACATTTGACTTAGAACC
>NZ_LT839648.1:218596-295200 GCF_900176885.1 Oceanobacillus senegalensis
TTTGAAAGAAATTCCTAAAAAACTAGTTGTAATTGGTGCTGGATATGTTGGAACAGAACTAGGGACTGCTTATGCTAACTTTGGTACAGAGGTTACATTCCTAGAAGGTGCAAAAGATATTTTAGGCGGATTTGAAAAATCGATGACTCAATTAGTTAAAAAAGGTCTGAAGAAAAAAGGCGCTACAGTGATTACAGAAGCAATGGCTAAAGGCGTGGAAGAAACAAAAGATGGTGTAAAAGTTTCATATGAAGTAAAAGGGAAAGAAGAAATAATTGAGGCGGATTATGTCTTAGTAACTGTAGGCCGTCGTCCAAACACAAGTGAAATTGGTTTGGAACAAGTGGGTATCGAATTAGATGAAAAAGGTCTTATTAAAGTTGATAAACAATCCCGTACAACTGTGAAGAACATCTATGCTATTGGTGATATTGTACCAGGTGCTCCATTAGCGCATAAAGCTTCTTATGAAGGTAAGATTGCTGCAGAAGCAATTAGCGGTGAAAAATCTGAAGTTGATTATATTGGTATTCCTGCTGTTGCTTTCGTTGAGCCAGAATTGGCTATGGTTGGTCTTACTGAAGCACAAGCAAAAGAAGAAGGCTATGACGTGAAGGTTGGTAAGTTCCCATTCGCGGCAAATGGCCGTGCATTATCCTTAAATAATACAGACGGTTTCTTAAAACTTATTACTCGTAAAGAGGATGGATTAATTCTAGGAGGTCAAATCGCTGGACCAAACGCTAGTGATATGATTTCTGAAATTGGACTAGCTGTTGAAGCTGGTATGACTGCAGAAGACTTAGCACTTACTATTCATGCTCATCCAACATTAGGTGAAATTACAATGGAGGCAGCAGAAGTAGCGTTAGGTTCTCCAATTCATATAATGTAATTTAAATTAAGAAGATAACCCAAGAGTCATCTGGGTTATCTTCTTTATTATGGCTCTAAAATATATGTTGGGGTTTTAATAAAATTTAAGCATAAAAAAACACGCAAGCTCCTATATCCTTTAAACTTGAATTGACGAGAAACAAGTGGATAGGAGTTGCGTGTATATGTATTTTAACATGAAATTACCTGGATTAGAAGAAATGAAAATAACGAAAACAGAGGAGATAGAGGGATCCTTTCATATTCATGTTCAGTTGCCAAAAAAACCTCATAAATGCCCTTCTTGTGGGGAGATAACAGAGCGTATTCATGATTATCGAGTGCAAAAAATTCAGCATTTAAAATTGTTTGAACGTAGAACCTATATTTTTTATCGTAAGCGTCGTTATAGGTGTGAGTGTGGAAAGAGGTTTGTAGAAAACAATAATATTGTCTATCGTTATCAGCGACATACGGTGGAATGGAATCAGGCGTTAGGTTTTCGAGTGATAAAGGGGAAGAATTTCAAGGATACTGCTGCCCAATTTCATACGTCATCCAATACAGCTATGCGACGTTTTGATAACGTATCAGCTGGTAAATTACGTGAGGTTAAAGCTCTGCCACGGGTAATAGCGATCGATGAATATAAGGGCGATACAAATAAAGGTAAATATCAGACCATTATCGGTAATGGTGAGACAGGTGAGCCTTTGGATATTCTTCCTGATCGGTCCGTAAAAACGGTGAAAAAGTATCTACAGGAAAAGGGAGAAAAAGTAGAAATAGTCATTATGGATATGAGTCATAGCTTTAAATCAGCTGTTCAACAAGCATTGGGGAATCCTATTATTATAGCGGATCGATTTCATTTCTGTCGTTATATTTATTGGGCACTCGAACGTGTGCGAAGACGAGTTCAAAAAGAATTCCACCCTTATGATCGTAAAAAGTGCAAGCGAATGAAGCATGTATTTTATAAGCATTATGAAGCCCTTAGCGCAAAACAACATTGGTACTTAGAAAGATATTTAGGGTTATCAGAAGATTTGAGAACAGCTTATGGGTTAAAAGAATCTTATCGAACTTGGTTTGAAGAAGCAAAGAAAATAGGAAAAGATAATATGAAAGAGGTTAAAGAAGGGCTGTATCAGTTTTATACGCAAGTAAAAGATGCGGGTTTAGAGGAATTTGAAAAAGCGATACAGACGCTACAAAATTGGCAACCTGAAATATTGAACAGCTTTGCCTTTGGGTATAGTAATGGGTTTATTGAAGGATTGAATAATCAAACAAAGGTTATCAAGAGAAATGCCTTTGGATTCAAGAGATATGATCGATTGAGATTAAGGGTATTATTACACCATCAATTTAAATCCGTAGCCAATTCAATAGGTTAAAGGGGTAGGAGCTAATAGCCCCACCCCAACATTTGACTTAGAACCAAAAAATCAAGCACCATCAAAGTGCTTGATTTTTTGTTTGTATGAAAAGTCCTGGGAACCATATCTATTTCTTCACTTTTGCAACGGTAACAATATAGTTGCCGAATGGTACCTTTGTAATAAGTTGTACGGCTAAGATGGATATAATAACCGTTAATCCATACGAGATTGGTAATAGGTACGATTGAAGGAAGAGTTGTGGTATGAATTTATTTAATAATACAATAACGATGGGATGGACTAAATAGATGCCCATGGATAGATTCCCAATTTTTACTACCATATTCTGTATACGTGGTTGCTTATTTAGTAGGAAATATAGTCCTGAACCCGCAACAAAAGCAATGGGTATATAGAAAAAGTTAAGACGGTAATTCGAGCTTAACCATCCGTTTAATTCAAGCTGTATGGTAGATACTACAACAATAATCACGCCTAGGATAAAACATGTTACACGATTCTTGTTAATCCAGTTTGACAGAGAAGACCAATAATATGCAAGTAATCCGCCAATCATAAAGTAGAAAATCCATTTCAAGATAAATACGTGATCATTAAAAAATTTATCGAAAATACCTATCCCAGTAGATACATCAAATTGAATAAAGTAAAGATTAATAAAGAATGCTATTAGGGTTGCAATTAATAGATGATTGATCTTCCGTAATAACTGAAGAAAAGCAAACAGAATATAAAACTGTACCACTATCGCTATAAAATATAGATGATAATAACTTTCCCCGGTTAAAAAGAAATAAATAAAGTCTTTTATTTCTTTTGCGGTTTGGAAGCTTGGCAATGTATACGTCTGAAAATAATGACGGAACAAGACGTAAAAGATGCTCCAAACGAGAAAAGGAATCATTATTTTAGTGAATCGGGATTTGACAAAATAGGATAGCTGAAATCCACGATTGTTTACCTGGTTAAATAGTAAAAAACCACTAATAAGTGCAAACATAGCGGTCCCATACCTTGTTATTTGGTTAAAATAATAGACTAAAGTAGGTTCGGCATCCATCTCATTAATGAACATGGCTGTTACATGTATCATGACAATACATAAACTAGCAATCGCTCGAACGAAACTAACCTCAAAGAAGTATTTTTTCTTTTTTGGCTTTTCCGTCCTTTCCATAATATTTAATGTATTTGTACTTTCCATTATAACAACTCCAAAATAGATATTAAGATTATAAATTCTATTATATAGGATACATACAGTTAAGGTAGATTTAAAGGTTTTTTATATTTCAGTTGGATTACAAATTATTGCAGGTTAGGGGGCAGTAATAAGTTGTAAAGAAGGATTTTGGAAAAATTTGTCGTATATTGATATATTGATAGAAAAGGGGGATGAATATGGTTAGAAATAGGGAGAGTAAAAGCAGGATCGTTGTAACTTTTATTCTAGCGATTACTTTTTCACTTGTAGTGACTTCTCATGTGAGTGCTGCAACTTTTTCGGATGTAGACAGTGTTCCTTGGGCAGAAGAAGAAATAATATTTTTGCATGATGAACGTATCATAAATGGACTCCCAGATGGTTCCTTTGGTGTATCGGATCATATTTCACGAGCAGATGCAGCTTTAATGTTAGCGAGGGCGAATCATTTACAGGACGACAATGTATTGGAGGAATCTCCGTTTTCCGATGTGGATGAATCGGCCTATTATTATGAGGGATTACAATTTGCCGTCCATGCAGGATATATGATTGGGTATCCAGATGGAAGCTTTGGACCACAAGATCCATTGACGAGAGAACAAATGGCAAAAATCATTGCAGAGGCATATGACCTGGAAGGAGTTTCTGGCGATTATTTTACAGATGTATCCAGTAGTTGGGCTGAGGAGTACATAAATAGTCTTGCTGTAAATGGCATCAGTAATGGTACGGCTGATGGAACATTTCATCCATCAGAAAATATTTCACGTGCGGAATTCGCTGTGATGTTGGCGAGAGCCATGAATGATGATTTTAAATTAGAACCTGCTGAGGTAGAAGTGGGGACGTCACGAACAAATCCTGCAGGAACTGGAGAAGTGATTACCGTCGAGAAAGATGACTGGTTAAATGGGTATCAAAAATATGAAGTAGAATTACTTGATACGATTTCTGGCGATGAGGCATGGGAGATAGTATCTGATGCCAATCCATTTAATAACGCTCCAAATTCAGGGATGAAATATGTACTTGCCAAATTTAGAGTAAAAGTTTTAGAACTGGAAAATGAACCATTTCAAATCAACCATGCAAAATTTGATGCAGTAAGTCAAGAAGGGGTTAAATATGAACAGTTCATTTCTATATCTGGTCTAAGCCCTGAATTACGAACAGATATTTATGAAGGTGGGGAGCATGAAGGTTGGACTTATTTTATGGTACATGAAGACGATGCCCCATTCGTTGTATTTAATCAAAACTGGGATGACGAAGTTTGGTTTGATTTAAGTAAGTAAATGAATGGATTGGAGATGGTTCTGTAGGGTACCCAAAAGTTAGAATATAACGTTGGGGCACCTCAGAACCGTCCCTCTATGAAGTGGTTAAAGAAGCTAAAGGTGATTTTACGTTTTTTAACCAATGAATAATAGTACTCCCCTTCATTAAATCTACATTTGGTTCTAATAGTTTTATATGACCAGACGTATGAACCAAGATGAAAGCTTTTAGATAATGGTCGATAAATTCCAATTCTACTTCATATATTCCGCTAGCAGGCAGCATTTTCTTTTCAAGCTGCACAAATCGACGGCCATTCCACATAGCTTTTACCGTGTAATCTTTTCCAAGAAAATGGTAAATTTCATGTACATTTGCTGATGATAGTCTTTGACGTATGGCTGTGGAACTGATTTTTTCCCCCTTATAATCATGACATTCTACCTTTGTTACGGTAATTTTGTGGTCGGAGTCATCCACAATTTGGTTGAGCTTTGCTGCTCCTTTTGCTCCATAGGAAAAATCAAATCCTGCTACGGCATGCACTACCTTGAGGTTAACCAAGTAGTCTTGGACAAATTGTTTTGGTAAGAGTTTAGCAAAATCAGGGGTGAATTCTACCAGATAGAATAGATCCACACCTAATTCAGCTAATATGGTTTGTTTTTCAGAAAATGTGGTTAAATGTGGAACCAATCGTTTACCACCAGATAATACATTAATAGGATGTGGACGAAAACTCATTACTGCTAGTGGTAGACCTCGGTTATTTGCTTCTTCACGCGCTTCGTTTATTACCTGCTGATGTCCTAAATGCACTCCATCAAAATAACCCAATGCCATGACACATGGTGTTGCTTGCTTATGAACGGTCTGTAAATTTTTGGCATTCATTAAAATGGTTTTCATCAAGCAGCCTACCTTTCAAACAAATTAGTCTCTAAAAATCAGAACGGTTGCTCTTACACCGTTACACCATTTATTGCACCAGAAGGAACCGTCCCTGCCACACCCATTAACTTCAAAGGGTGCAAGAGGAACCGTCCCAAAAAGCACTGGTGCAAAGGGAATTGTCCCTCTACTACCACTTTACACGTCTGCGAATTCTTTCAAATGACTATATTTACCAGAATAGAATAGTAATGGATTGCCATCTTTCACGGCGATATCCTTTACTTTACCGATAAATAAAGTGTGGTCGCCTTCTACATAGGTAGAAGATACTTCACAAGCTACCTGAGCTAAGGAATCTGGAATTACGGGCATACCAGCTAAACGATCAAAATAAACCTGTTGATCTTTGATTTGTCCGGCGAAAGTTTTGGAAATATCCTCTTGTTCGGCAGATAAAATATTCACTGAGAATTGATTTGATTCCTCAATTTTTTGGAGCATACGTGCATCTTCCTTAATAGAAATTACCACTAATTTTGGGTCAAGGGAAACAGACATAAAAGCATTTGCTGTCATTCCATGCTGCTCGCCATCTAATTCCGTTAAAATCACGGTAACTCCTGTTGCAAATTTACCCATTGCATCTCTAAATAAACGATTATCCATTAAAAATTACCTCCTACATATAATGAAAGTGTTTGCTAAGAGGGACGATTGTCACTTTTCCATCGATTTTTCATGTGTTATAATCATTTACAATATGAATATAGTGAAATTTATAAATGTTAAAACTTGTAAACGTTATCAATATAGTATGGATAAAAAGTGAATGGTCCCTCTAACCCTGATTCATACCTTTTGGAATCTGACAACTAAATCGTATCATCAATTTTAGTGTAATGAATCCTATGATTAGTATTAATTTTTAAATTATTTTAGTGTGAAACGTTTTAATTCTATGAAAAATGAACGATTTACGATTCATTTTGGAAGGGTGGATATACATGAACATGAATCTCGGCACTACCAATTTAAATGATATATTTGAATTACCTAAGGAAGAAGCGTTAAAGGCTTTTTATGATCGGATGGTTACCATTCCCAGTACTGCCATATCGGCTTTAAAAAGAGAGCTCGTTGTAGCAATGGGAGAAGATCGTTCCAAGGGGATCTTTATTCGTTATGGTTGGCATAGTGGTGTTAGTGATGGAAAAAAGGCGCTGACATTTCAATGGGAAGATGAACTTGATCTGATTCGTTCTGGGCCAAAGTTGCACATGGCACATGGTTATTTGGGTGATGTCGTAATAAATGATATTAAATATGATAAAGAGGGCGACTTGGAGTTCATCGATGTATCCTGGCTTCATTCATTTGAAGTCGATGAGTATTTAAAGGATGGGACTTATAGTAAACAAGCTGTTTGCCATATCCTGTGCGGGTATGCGAGTGGTTATTTATCAACGGTTTTAAAAAGGCCAATCCTTGTCAAGGAAACCAAATGTGGAGCAATGGGCTATGATAACTGTGAGGTTATTTGTAAGCCCATAGAAAAATGGGGGGGAGAACAGGAATGCGAATATAGCTATTACCAATCCACTAGTATGATTCAGGAACTGGATGAAGTCACCGAAAAATTAAAAATGGAACGTGACAATTTAACTACAGCGTATAACGTTCATCGGAAATTAATTGAAGGATTACTTTCCAAGAAAGGGCTACAACGAATTGTTAATCTATTATATAAAACAACAGGCCTCCCTACATTTATTGAAGATGAATACAATCAGATTATGGTGAAGTCTGATGATGTGACCATTGACTTTGATTTGAATAAGTTAAGTGAAGATAAGGTTCATTTTATCCAAGTTTCACCTGAAATCGGAATCCTCCGAACCCCTATTTTCTTTGAACAACAGGTGAAAGGGTATTGTTCGTTTCTTTATACAAAAGATGAGAAGCCAAGTGATTTGGAGCATATGATTCTCGAACAAGCTTCCCTCACGGCATCCATTATATTATTAAATGAAAATATTAAAATTAATACAGAACAAAATATTAGACGTGGTTTTTTAAGTGATGTTTTAGAAAACAGGATAGAGAAAGAAGAACTTTATAAAATCGCCTATTATCTACATTTTAATCCAGAAGACTCCTACTGGATGCTCACGATGGAAAGAAATATCAATCATTCGGATATGAAAAATGAAATTGAAGTCAATGAAGGATTAGTCCGCCACATTAATTCATTTTTTAGGGAAAGAAATATCAATACGATTGTTTCGCAAAAATCAAGTGAAATTATTATGTTAGTGGAGTATTCTTCATTCCAAGAGTTATATATGAAGCAGTCCAAATTCATTCAACAGTTATTAAAGCATTGTTCACGTCGTTTCCCTGGCTACACTTTTCATGTGGGGGTTAGCTCCGTGGTGGAAAACATCGATCAGATATCCACTTTGTATGAGGAAACACTGGCAGCATTAAAGGCGAAAAATCCAAAAAAACGGGTTCAATATTATGAAGACTTAGGAATCGAGAGTGTTTTATTTCAAATACCTGATGAGACGTTAATCCATCGCTTTGTTCATAAACAGGTTGGGGAATTGCTCGAGGTTGATAAGAATCTAGACTTAATTCAAACGTTATATGCTTATATCGAGAATGGTATGAACATTAATGGTACAGCGAAGGCCATTTCTATGTCAATTAGTGGATTGCGGTACCGATTAGAAAAGATTAGTGATATTTTAGGGATAGACTTGGATGATACGAAAAGTGTTTTTTCTGTTTATATGGCATTAAATATTTTAAAGGCGAAGGGAGAAATTGCAATATAACTAACTTCCCGACCTTAGAAGAAAACAGTGAGTAGGACTGTTTTCTTCTAAGGTTTTTATTTTTTAGTAAATAGGTAATTACCAATGGAAAAAATAAGAATCATTTGCGGCACATCTACTACGAATCGGAAAAAACAGAATATATGAAAACAACCTTACAAACTATTGATATCCCCCTATCTTCCAGTATTTTAATCCCCCTTCAAATGATTAATTCGCATTTATAATCTAAAAATTAACATATTTTCGTATGTTTCATATCTATCATCCCAATAATGATGCAACTATAATAATAATTAATCAAAGCGCTTACAAAGTTATCATGATAACGTTTACAAACCTGAAGGAGGAATTTCCATTGACGACCAATACGTTAGATATTCAAAAGACAGTGAATAGAGAAGAGTTGATTCAAAAAGCAATAGAAGTTGGGGAATTAGCAGAGAAGCATGCTTTACAAGCAGATGTTGATGCAAAATTACCAGATGTAGTTGCTGACAAAATAAAAGAAGCCGGATTTCATAAGCTCCATCGACCAAAAGCATATGGTGGTCAGGAATTAGACTTCTATACATTTGGCGATATCATTCGAACAGTAGCCAATTATAGTGTACCAGCTGCATGGATCACGTATTTCTCTATTATCCATGAAACGTGGCCAGCATTTTTACCAAAACAGGGTCGGGAGGAACTATTCAATAGTAACGCCTTAATGGCTGATGTCTTTGCACCAGTTGGAAAAGTGACGGACGACCCAGATGGAAAAGGCTATCGAATTAGCGGTCACTGGAATTTCTGTAGTGGCGTGTTGTGGTGTGATTGGATTGCTCTTGGCGCGATTCATAAAATGAGAGATGCCGAAGAGCCAGAGCTAAGCTTGTTTATCGTTCATAAAAAGGATGCAGAAATCATTGATAACTGGGATCCAATCGGACTGCGTGGAACAGGTAGTAACGCGGTTAAGTTAGACGATGTATATGTCCCACCGCATTATGTTTTCCCGTTAAAACGAGTAGTGGAAGGCGCAACTGCCCCAGATGGCAACTATGAAGAGGACTACCAGCTTTTCAATGTTCCTTATATCGCTTACTTCTTATCTGGATTTCCACAGATTGCCATTGGTGGTTTAGAACGTCTTATTCGCGACTTTGAAGAAAAGACAAAAGGACGCATTCGTATTTACAATAACAATGCAAGCGAAAAAGATGGTGGTAGTGCTCAGCGCACGCTTGGAGAATTAAATGTTCAATTAACTTCCTTAAAAGCGATGGCTAAACAATACATGGATAAATTAACGTATTGTCAGGAAAACGGGATCCGCGTATTAGAAGAAGAAGAGCGAGAGCAGTTGTTCGCGATGCGTGGACATATTGCGAAAACAGCAGCAGAATTGGGAACTCGGATTATTATCACACTTGGTGGTAATTCAATATACAGAGATAAGCATTCCGAACGATTTGTTCGTGACCTCATTGCCGTTGCTGCACACCCATCCCATTTATATGAAGATGCAATGGTAGGATACGGTAAAACAGTTCTTGGCTATGATGGTCATCCAATGTGGTAATAGAACAAAAGCACAAAAGAACAAGCGCCCGTTTAGCGACGTGCGGAGGTAAAGGAAGACTCGGCTGTCGCTGGGCGTGGCTATACTTTTAATCATCATTAATCATACAGACTTAGAATTTTATAATTTCTTACTATATAAAAATTTTATCGGAGGGATATTTCATGGAAAAAGAACCAATTTTTGATGTTGCTCAGCTAGCTCATTTTGAAATTTACAGTCCTAAATTAGAGGAGTCTGTAACGTTTTTTTCAGACATCTTGGGAATGGAAGAAGTACATCGTCAAGGAAAATCTGTTTATATGCGTGCTTATGAGGATCAGTATCATAATACATTAATTATCACGGAAAATGATGAGGCTGGATTAGGCCATATGGCATTAAGAGCTAGATCCCCTCAAGCATTAGAGCGTCGTGTAGAAGCCATTGAAAAAACAGGCTATGGTATCGGTTGGATTGATGGAGATATCGGTCATGGCCCCGCATATCAATTTACAACACCAGATGGTCATAAGGTTGAGATTTTCTGGGAGGTTGACTATTATGATGCGCCTAATTCTCAACAAACAGCATTATTAAATCGCCCGCAAAGACGCCCGAAACGTGGTGTACCTGTACGTCGCTTAGATCACATCAATTTACTGGCAAAAGATACAAATAAAAATGTGGAATTCTTAGAAGCAGTACTAGGCTTTAACGTTCGCGAGCGTATTTTAGCTGAAGATAATAGTGACATTGCTACTTGGTTAAGCGTGTCTAACTTGGCACATGACGTTGCTATTATGGGAGATGCTTTAGGAGAAACCGGACGACTTCACCATATTTGCTACTGGTATGGCTATCCACAGCATTTACAAGATGTATCCGATTTACTAATTGAGGATGGTTATGAAATTGAAGTAGCCCCAATCAAACATGGTATATCTCAAGCATCTTGTATGTATGTTTACGAACCTGGAGGCAACCGTGTTGAGCTATTTGGTGATGCAGGCTATTTAATCTTTGACCCAGATTGGAGAACAGTGGAATGGAAGGCGGAAGATACGAATCAAGCTATACTATGGCATGGCGGCTCTAATTTGCCGAAAGACTTTTTCGAATATGGAACCCCTTTAAGAAGCAAGGAGCCAGTGGAGAATTAAGGATTCGTTGATTTCAATGTAGTTGAAAAAGAAGATTGCGCAGTGGATATTATTTGTGCAAACAGTGATACTGCCACATTATTTTATAGAAAATTACTAAAAATGATTTGATTCAAATTAATGATGTTGGTAGCATGAAAGAGGAAGGGATAGTTGGGTGTCCTCTTTCTTGCTAGTTATGAAAAAGATTATAGGAGGGTTTTACTTGGAATTCAGTTCAAAATACATGAAAATCAATGGAATCAATACCCATTACCATGAGGAAGGTTCAGGAAAAGAAAAAATGATCTTAATACACGGTTCAGGCCCAGGAGTGTCCGCTTTTGCTAACTGGAGACTTGTTATACCGCGTTTAAGTGAGTCACTTACAGTATTCGCTCCCGACATCGTTGGGTTTGGTGAAACAGATAAGCTTTCTAAAGATGAATACACCCTTGATCTGTGGGTAAACCATCTGATTGGCTTTATTGAAGCAGTATCCGATGAACCCGTATACTTAGTAGGAAATTCCTTCGGCGGAGCTCTATCCCTTCATGTTGCACATAGAAGACCCGATCTAGTGAAGAAATTAATCTTGATGGGAAGTGTAGGGGTGCAGCATAAAGTATCCTATGGTTTAGATCGCGTTTGGGGGTATGAACCAAGCCTTGAAAATATGCGTGAATTAATTCAGTTATTCTCTTATGACGAAAAAGCTGCGAATAATGAAGAATTGGTTCGTTTACGTTATGAAGCTAGTTTAAAACCTGAGACGAGGGATGCCTTTAAAGAAATGTTCTTTGATTCTCGCCAAGAAAGATTGGATGAACTAGCACTAGCGGATGAGGAAATTAAAAAAATTAACACAGAAACATTAATATTCCATGGTTTAAACGACCAAGTTATAAAATTCGAAGACACAAGCTACAGATTCATTCAGCTCTTACCACATGCCGAGCTACATCTATTTAACGAATGCGGCCACTGGACACAAATCGAAAAAACAGAGCCGTTTATCAATCATATCTTAGCATTTATTAATAAAGAGAGTGTACCTGTTTAATCGTGAATGCAGTAGGGATGGTACATCATAGTACATTTAACTGCCTAAGATAGAATAATTTTAGATTGTAATATCCCCTTGCAATGCTACATATTTCGTAGTAGTTGCAGGGGTTTTTATATTTTGAAACGAAAACTGTAGTGAAATCCATGCTAAGAACGAAAAGCTACTTATCGTTTTACTTGAGCCAATGTTTGGTTGAATCCTTGCATTTAGCATGTCGAAGTATGACGGAATTACCGTCGCTACGTCATCACCTACCATGCCACTTATCACACCACCAATTCTGAAACGCCCATCCATAGACCTGTACCCTTCTACCTACGTTTATTTACTGAAGTTTCAGAATATGTCAATTTTTGGTTAATATTGTTTCTCCATAATAGATAGTGAGTGGATTATGTCTATTAGGAGGAGGTTTTTATGAGTAGGTCAAAGGGAAGGAAGAAGTTTTTAGCTAGTTTAGTGATTAGTACGGTCCTTTTTACTGACATCGCAATGGTGTTGCCGGGTGACCGTGCTTTTGCAGAGGAGAAAGTGGGGAAGGTTACAACGGATCATGTACCTTCAAGTGAAGCAGCTAATCAGCAGGAAGATGGAAAGGAAGCAGCTTCTGAATCAGAAGACAGACAATCGTGCTGATTCTGAGAAGGATAATTTACCTGAAGAGAAACAAACCAATGAACATGATTCATCATTAAAAGAAGAATCGCCTTTAGAAGGTACTCCTACCAATGAAACAGTAAAGGAGGACAACAATTCAGAACAGGAAACGAAAGTAGAAGAAACGGAAGCAAAGGCTAAAATCGCGGAGTCCAACATGCAAGAGCAAACGAATTTCGATTCGAACCCACCATTATTAATTACAGAAATCTCTCCAAACTCAGAGGGTGGTGGGACGGACTACTATGAGTTTTTTGAACTCAATAATAATACGAATCAGCCATTATCTTTAATGAATTATTCCTTTGTTTATCGTTATACGAACACGGGAGAGGACCTTGTATTCCAGGTGCCACCTGTTACATTGGAGCCTCAGGAAACAGTGGTACTCTGGTTTAACAATGGAAATCTTACTTTACAAGATTTTAACGCGAATCAAGTTTGACAAGTGACCAAGTGGTGGAGTTTACCTCCGTCTTTCCAGGATTTAGTAATGGTGGGGATCGTGCCATTGTCGTGAAAGATAAGGACAGTACGGAAATCATCTCTGCTAGTTATTTGGGAGAAGATAATGATAATTCTGGAGCGGATATCCATTACCGCTATCCGACAGATGGGAAAGAGATGAGGAAGGAGCAAGGGTCTGCAATCCCTACACCTAGGACGATTGAAGCTTCCCAAGTTCCAGAAACACCTGTTACAGTGCCTGAAGACCCAGATGACGAGGAAGCACCAACCATCGAACATATGCCAATCACAGAAAGCAGTTCTTTTTTGCTGGTAGAGGTCGAAGCGACGATTACCGATAATACAGCCGTACCTTTAGCAACACTGTATTTTAAAGAAAAAGGAACGGATTCTTTTACATCCGTAACAATGAATCCGAGTGCAGAAGACCCAACCATCTATTCAGCGGAAATTCCGAGTAAAAGCGTTCAGACGGATGTTGTTTATTACATAGAGGCAACAGATGGTTGGAATGAAGCGAGAACAGAGGAGTATACGATATCTGTTGAAAAAGCGGATATTGATTTTGAAACGATTCCACCGTTTTTAGTAACCGAGGTGATGCCAGATACGGCCAATATCGGTGGTTCGGATGGGTATGAGTTTATCGAAATCTATAATAATACGAATCAAGCAATAGATTTTTCAGATTATAAACTGAATTACCGCTATGACAAGGATCCATCTCGTGATGTCATTTGGCCATCTGTACCAGAGGATGTTGTGATTCCTGCGGGAGAAACGCTCGTATTTTGGATTATCAATGCTAATAATGGCAATGCGACGGTTGCGGACTTTAATGCTCACTATGGTACAAATTTAGTAGAAAATGAAGATATTGTTCGTATTTATAGTGGGGGAATGGCCAATGGTGGCTCTCGTGGTCTAGTCGTGAAGACCAATGTGGGAAAAGAAATTTCTGTTTCTTATTATAATGATACGACCGCGGACGACACTCAGCCAGATAAAGGGATTGTGTTCAAGTATCCAGAAGATGGATCTATCGAGGCGATGAAAGTAAGTGCTGGTGTGGAAGATGGTACTCCAGGAGCGGTTGAAGTGTTTCAAGTTCCGGAAGATCCAGCCCCATTCGTAGAGGATTCGGTGGCACCAACTATTGAAAATGTAACCGAGTCTACAGAAATGGATGAAAAGGAAACGATTCAAATTGCCGCCGATGTACAAGAAAAACGAATTGCAACAGATTACTTCTCCGTGAATGTTTATACGGATACTGAAATTGGTAAAGTTGCTGATGTTCCTAGTGGTGAAATAGCTGACTGAGGTTGAATGGACTGGATTGGAAGCAGGTAAGCCCTATGCATGGTACGCTGTCGCAACGGGTGAATTTATCCGGAAAAGGGACTTCTGACATTTGGACCTTTGGAAAAGGTGAAAATGCAGAAGAGAATCCTGGTGAAGATGAGGATTCAGAGGATCCTGAAGATAGGCCTACTGTGGAGGTGAAACCGAAGAAAAATAATGGAACAGCAACCGTCCATTCACGAGACTTACGAGCTATCGAACACGGATCGATTGTAACCATTGACATAACCAACAAGAAAAAGAAACGTCGATTATTACTAACTAAAGATTGTTATAAATGGAGATCAAGAATAAACATTTGAAATGAGCAATGTAGATGTGAAGAATAAGTTTATAGTGGAATCATAGATGGTCGACTGCCTTTTTGGATTATTTGGGGACGGTTCTCCTACGAAGGATATCTATCTGGTGTACTAGAATCGTTCCTATTTATCCAACAATTCACCCGATTCCACAAAAATATAAATTTTCTGTTGACAGATTCCTAAGTTGTCAGGTATGATGATATCAATTCCTACTAATTGAATATGATTTTTTCTTATCAAGAGTCGGGGGAGGAACCTGGTCCGGTGATCCCGCAGCAACCGTTACGATGTAACAAGGTGCTAATTCCAGCAAGCTGATGCTTGAAAGATGAGTATGGGACATACATATTGCCTCTTCCTCATCGGAAGGGGCTTTTTATTTGGGAAGCCACGGACATTCTTTATGAATAAATGAATGAAATGGGTGGCATAAGAACCGTCCCTACCATACCATCAGCCACATCATGAGCAGAACACCACGAAGAAGTTCATCACCAGACTGACCCTCATACCATGACTTGCATCTATATATCATAGTAAAGTGAGAAAAATCTATTGAAAGTAGGTTCATTATTAGGGTTCCGTTCTCACTATTACCAACGTACTAAAGGTTAAATGATAGTAAGAGAACAATCCCGACTAAACCAAAGGGAGAGATTAGGATGACAGTGACAAAAACAGATAGCTTGTACAAGAAAGAGTATTTTGGAAGAATTGCAGAATTAAATAAGTATGCACCGGATGCTTTTCAATCATTTATGAAATTTAATGACCAAGCTTTAGCAGCAGGTAAGCTTACGGTGAAGCAAAAGGAATTAATTGCGGTAGCGGTTGCCCATATTACTGGATGCCCGTATTGTATTGATTTACATGTTGGAAATGCGAAGAAAAATGATTCTAGCAAAGAGGAAGTAGCGGAGGCTATTTTTGTTGCAACAGCATTGAAGGCTGGTTCTTCAGCAGCACACGGTGTTAGCGCATTGAATGCTTACGATGGTAAGGGAGACGATGAACTTTATAAAGCATCTTATTTTGCTAGACTAAAAGAATTTGCAGAGCTTAATGGAGAAACATTTAAAGCTTTCATAGACTTCGACCAAAAATCAATTAAAGCACAAAATATCACAGAAAAAGATAAAGAGCTTATCGCTGTAGCTTGTGCCCATACAACTGGATGTGCGTATTGCATTGACCTTCATACAAAAAATGCGAAGAAAACAGGTGCAAGCCTAGAAGAGATTTCTGAAGCAATATTTGTTGCTGTAGCATTGAAAGCAGGATCTGCCTTTGCACACAGTGTAAATGCCTTGAACGCGTATGATGAAAACTAATTAGAAAGCTGTTTTGTTTTTAAGGAAGGAGAAAGCAAGGGTCAAAAATGGTTCGGGAGGGACGGTGTTCTTACTGACGCACAAGGTGTAAAGAGGAAAGAAACATCCCCACCCAACCAAATGACTCTTCCATCCACCACTCCTTCTTCTTTCATCTTAAATCAAGATAATACATCAAAAAGGAGTATCAGAAAAATGACAAAGAAAAAGCAAATTCACTTAAATGGTTTTGTGCAGAATTCTCCTTCTCCACATTCGACTGGATTGTGGAAGCATGCTAAGGATAAGGGGATTCATCATAATCGGCTTCAATACTGGACAGAGACAGCGAAGGTTTTGGAACGCGGTAAATTTGATGCTGTTTTTATTGCAGATGTTCTTGGAACGTATTCGAAATATGGAAACAGCCATGATGCGGCAGTACGAAATGCTGTTCAGCTACCGGCACATGATCCACTTATGCCAATCACTGCGATGGCTGCGGCGACAGAACATATTGGCTTCGCTCCAACAATTTCGGCTACCTATGCACAGCCGTATTCCTTGGCACGCCAGCTTTCAACACTTGATCATTTGACAGAAGGCCGTGTGGCATGGAATGTAGTTACATCTTACTTAGATAGTGAAGCGATTAATCTCGGATTATCTGGTCGTATGCCGAAAGAGTTGCGCTATGACCGTGCGGATGAATTTTTAGAAGTCGTGTATAAGCTTTGGGAGCATAGCTGGGAAGAGGATGCCGTCGTGTATGACCGCGATAGAGATGTTTTTGCAGATCCGGAAAAAGTGCATGGCATTAACCATGAAGGGGAATTTTTTCAAGTTCCTGGTATTCATTTAACCGAACCGTCTCCTCAACGTACTCCCGTGTTATTCCAGGCAGGTGCGTCACCAAGGGGAAGAGACTTTGCGGCAAAACATGCGGAGGCTGTATTTACGAAGGGGCATTCACTGGAAGCATTGAGAAATTACTCCCAAGACCTTCGTCGGCGTACGGTGAGACAGGGTAGAAATGCCGATGATATTGCTATTTTCCCAATGGTATTACCGATTGTTGGTTCTACAGAAGAAGAGGCCATTTCTAAATATGAGGATTTGCAGAGTCATGTTAGCTATGAAGGAACAGCAGCAATGCTTTCCGGTCATACTGGCATTGACTTTTCACAATATGATCCAGATCAATATATAGAAGACATGGAGACAGATGCGGTACAAGGAAACTTGGATATGTACACGAAGGATCCGAATAAGAAATGGACATTACGCGAAGCAATTAAAAATCACGGTCTTGGCAATGGTACAGCTCGATTTATTGGTACTCCTGAGCAAATCGCAGACCAAATCGAGGAATGGGTAACTGTGGGGGATGCAGATGGCTTTAATATTGCACAAGGCTATTCATTAGAAACCTTCCGTGAATTTGTAGACCATGTTGTGCCTGAATTACAAAAGCGTGGGATTTATCGAACAGAATATGAAGGAAAGACACTTCGCGAAAACTTATTTGGACGTGGGTCACATTTGCCTGATAATCATCCGGCAAGAAAACTAGGGGTTCGTGTTGAAAGCTAGTATTTACTTTTTAAAAAGGAAAGGAGAAAGCCATGAGTGCGGTAACTTTATATACATGGATAGGGTTTGGAATATTCCTAGTTGTTATGCTTACCCTCGGGTTTGTCAGTGCCAGGAAAACAAAAAGTGTTAGTGATTTTGCGATTGGCGGGGGGCTAGGGCCATATGTGCTCGGGCTTTCCTTTGCCGCTACTTATTTAAGTGCAGCAACTTTTCTTGGCTATCCGGGGTGGTCCTATGATTGGGGACTGGCTAATCTGTGGATCTTTTTAGCGATGATTGGCGGTGGACCAATTGGTGTCATTATGGTTGCGAAAAAGGTTCGAAAATTAAACACCAAACAGAAATCACTATCCTTACCAGATTGGCTGGGTGATTTTTATAATAGTGACATTTTACGAGTAGGAACAGGATTGATTCTCCTCTTTAATATCTTTTATATTTCGGGGCAACTTGTAGCAGGTGCAAGGATTTTTGAATACTTACTAGGGATGAATTATACCACTGGTCTTATCTTCATCACGGCGATTGTCGTTTTTTATGTGTACATAGGTGGCGCTTTCGCTGATATTTATACAGATGCCGTTCAGGCAGTGCTGATGGCGATTGCTGGTCTGACTATCTTTATTTCTGGAATTGTTCTATTTTGGAACGGTGGAATTAGTGATACATTTGCAGGAATTGCAGGGAATATTGCTGAACAGGATGCAAATCTTGTAAAGGTGTTTAACCCAGATTCGGCTCACTTCTTTTCGGTTGGAGCAGTAATAGGTGCCATTGTCATTCAGTGGGCATTTGCATCTGCACCACACTTATTTAATAAAGTTCTTGGTTTGAGAAATGAAAAGGATCTTGGAAAAATGATTATCACCTATGTGGTGACAGCCTCCTTTTGTTTACTTGTCTTGTTTGGTGGTCTCTATAGTAGAGCGGCTATTGGCGATGGTGTCGTAACTGCTGACTTGGCTTTGATGGAGTATGTGACATGGGCCTTTCCAGCAATAATCGTTGCTATATTCGGTGTTGTCATTTTAGCAGCGGCGATGTCAACTACAGATGGGCTATTTGTATCCATTTCAACGGTGTTTGCTAACGATATTTTTCTGAAGTTTCTGGTAAAACGCGGTTATGTGAAGGTTAGTGATGAAAAGGCACAGAAAATTGCACTGCAATTAAGCCGACTATCTGTACCACTCGTTGGTCTTGCGGCATTTCTAATTGTGTTAAATCCACCAAAGTACATGGGAGATGTTATGTGGATAGGGATATCCGGAGTAGCTGCCGGAACACTCGGACCGATATTATATGCAGTATACGGGAAGCGCCGAGCTCCAGCCCGTGCCGCGGAAATATCCATGGTTGCCGGGTTGGTATCGTACTTGGTCTTGTATTTTGGGGGAATCATACCAAGTACCATGTCAGCAGGCGCTGTCGCAACATTTATTGGAATAGCTACCATTGCCTTGCTTGCAAGAGTAATGAAAGAACCCGTAAAAGAAGAAAAAGAAGTTGCATGACGGTAGGTTGGTTGCAAGGGGGACGGTACTTGTGTGACAAACCTGGTGCTTCCCCCTACCAAATAGTGAAAGGAAGATTGCTGATGTTTGTTAATGAGATGCTTTCAGTTTGGTTATATGGTTTAATTTTCATTTATGTAATCATAGGGTTTTCCCTGTGGAAATGGTATTTTGGGAAGTAAAGAGGGAAGATCTAAAAGCATTATGTAAACGAGTAGATAGGGGCGGTTATTTTTTGTATCGGTTGTTTTTTGGTACATTTAGAACCGTCTCTTTTTGTTTCAGCTGAAGAGAATGTAGTGCACCCCTAAGCCATCGCTCCATTGCCCCTCTGTTCCATATCCCTTTGCTTATCAAAAATGAATCAAAAGAACCGTCCTTATTGTCCTTACACTAGAACCGCCCCCTTGCATACGATACATGGGAGGAGGTTTGAAATGAAGTTATATATTGATCCAGGTCATGGGGGGGCAGATTCTGGTGCGGTAGGTAGTGGGCTATCGGAGAAGGATTTTACCTTACGTGTTGGTTTAAAAATGCGTGATATCGCTAATGCAGAATATGAAAATGTGTCCGTTCGTATGTCGCGTACAACGGATCAAACGGTCAGTTTGAATCAGCGGACCAACGATGCGAATACATGGGGCGCGGATTATTTTGTATCGATTCATGCCAATTCCTCTACCAGTTCAAGTGCAAGTGGATATGAAGATTTTATTTTTAATGGAAGAACTAGCTTCCTCACAAGAGAAGCTCAGGATGACATTCATCCGAGAGTGGTTAGAGCGAGTGGAATGAGGGATCGTGGTCAAAAAGAAGCTAACTTCCATGTGTTAAGAGAAACGACGATGCCTGCTATCCTAACCGAAAATGGATTTATCTCCAACCAATATGACCTTTCACGAATGAAGGATAATAATTGGATTGAAAAAGTAGCAAGGGCACATATGGAAGGAATTGCGGAGACCTTTAACCTGAGAGGAAGGGAAGAGGAGATGGAACCATCTGACGACAATAAGTATCGGTTAAAAACAGGTGTATTTCCTGATGCTGCCGCTTTAGCCAGTGGTAAGGCTCGAATCAATCAAAACTATAATTGGTTACTTTATGAAGTTCCAGAAAGTATGAGCTGGAATCCAGGCTATCGAATCGTAACTGGAACGTTCGTAGGAAGGAATATAGCTGAAAACTATGCAGAAGAATTAATCCAACTGACGAATTGGACGGTTTATGTTATAGAAGCATAGAATGGTGTTGTGGGGACGATTCCGATGCACGAAGTAGTTGCATCGGGACCGTCCCCATTTCAACATTTCTAGGAAAAGGAAATTGTTACCAAAGTATGAGATGAAAGCAAGAAGAGTGGATGCAGAATAGTTATTTATTACTAAAAAATCAAATAATTATTGAAAATTTTTTCATAGGGTGATAGTCTATTAGAAAATAGTTTGTTTGGTCACCTAATAAATTTAATGGAAGATAATTAGTTTGTTTGGTCATCTAACGAGTTATGACTTATTTATCATTTTAGGTGAGGGATGAAAGAAAACCCCGCTGTTGGAAGTTTCACTTTATATCCTATAAGAATTACATAAATTTTTTTCCACTTAATTGGTAGCGTTTTCTATTAATAGAATATGAATAGATTGTTAAAAGGTTATGAGGAGGTGATTTTTTTTCGTTAGCTTTTAAAAAAATGAAAACGCTTCATGATAGTAGAGGGGGAGGATAAACATGGCTTCAGTACTTAGAAGAATTAAAAATTCAAAACTGAAGAGAAAATTAGCGGTTGGTACATTAGCAGTATCCTTATTGCTACCAGTCCATTCACCAGTAGTTTCTGCAGCAACAGACAATGAAGATTTAGGATATGCGGAACAGGATTTTAATACAATCCCATATAACGATGCTGGGGAAGTAGATACAGTTATCGTTCCAAAAGCGAAAGGGCAGCCAGAGATTGAAGTAGCAAATGAGGAACGAATTCTAACTATCGATGGGAAGAAATTCAAAGACTCCAATGCAAATGGAGAGCTAGACACGTATGAAGATTGGAGATTATCCGTTGATAAGCGTGTAGCAGACCTCGTTGACCAGATGTCTCTGGAACAAAAATCCGGATTGATGCTTATCGATACGCATCGTATGATAGAGGATTTTGAAGACGGTGTATATGTCGAAGCGGATGATGAGATGATTGTTGATAAGGACATGCGTTATGTTATTTTCCGTCAAACACCTAATTTAGGATTGGTTGCGAATTATAATAATCAACTTCAGAAAATAGCGGAGGAGCAACCATTAGGAATTCCGGTAGTGATTACTTCCAATCCGCGTAATCACGCTTCAACTGATTATACAAACATTGGTGTAGCTAAAGGTCAACATACATTTTGGCCTGGACCATTAGGATTTGCTGCCGCAAAAGATGAAGAGGCAGTAAGAGAATTTGCAGAAATTGCAGCGAAGGAATGGAAAGCAGCGGGAATTCGCAAAATTTATGGGTATACAGCAGATATTGGAACAGACCCATTATGGGCAAGAATTGAAGACACATTTGGGGAAAATCCTGAAATTGCTGGTGACATGATTTATAATATCGTGAAAGGCTTCCAAGGTGATGAATTAGGCCCGGACAGTGTTGCTATCACCGTGAAACACTTCCCTGGTGGTGGGGCACGTGATGATGGACAAGACCCTCACTTTGAAAATGGTAATTTCAATCCTTATCCGACAGAAGGAAGCTTATTGAAATACCATATCCCGCCATTTGAAAAAGCAATTGAAGCGGGTGTATCTTCTGTGATGCCTTATTATGCATACCCAAGTAATACAAGTGCAGATCAAGGCTTAGATTGGTACAAGCAAACCCAGCAATTTGAAGAGGTTGGTTTTACATTAAATGAAGGTATTTTAGGATTTTTACGGAATGACCTTGGCTTTGAAGGCTATGTAAACTCCGATACTGGCGCTGTTGGTGGAAATGCATGGGGGGCAGAAGCTTTAGAGCCGCATGAAAAAGTTGCAAAAGCGATCAATGCTGGGACAGATATCATGTCTGGTAACGATGATCCATCTCTACTCATTCAAGCAGTCGAGGAAGGGCTACTTACAGAAGAAACCGTTAACGAATCCGTTGCATTATTGTTAACGGAAATGATGAATCTTGGCCTTTTTGAAGATCCATATGCTGACCCACAAGAAGCACTTGACGTTGTAGCAAATGAAGAAGCACATGAAAAAGCGTATGAAGCACATCAAAAATCTGTTGTTCTTTTACGGAACGACGAAATTAATGGTGAAAAGCTACTTCCATTAACGGATGAAAAGATTGATGATGTGAAATTATATGTTGAAGCATTTCCTAGTGGAGAAGATGGAAAAGCGACAGAAACGTTAAGAACGCAAATTGAAACACATGATGAATCTATTACACTAGTAGATAGCCTTGATGAAGCTACACATGCGTTTATTTCGGTAAAACCAGTACAATCCAACTGGGATAACAACCCACGTATTACCATTGGTGAGGAAACAGGAATCGAGAAAGTCGATCGAATTCTTGAAATCCAAGAAGCCGTTCCAACGATTATGGACGTTAATTTTACGAACCAGTGGGTACTCGATGAAATTGAACCAAATGCTGCGGCCTTAATCGGTACATTTGGTACACAGCCAGAAGCAGTGATTGATGTCATCCGTGGTAAATATGAACCAACTGGAAAACTTCCATTCGCACTACCAGCAGATATGGATGCAGTTGATGCGGAAATTGGAGACATCCCTAGCTATGATGAAGACCCATCTTTTGCCTATGTAAATGCAAATGGTGATGCGTATGCGTATGATTTTGGTCTCACATATAATGAAGAAACAGAAAAAGAAGAGGACGAAAATCAAGAAGATGAAAATAATGAAGAGGAAAATAACATGACATTCTCTGATATCGAGGATAGTTGGGCTAAAGAATATATCGAAAAGTTAGCTTCCGACGGTATTATTAAGGGATATGTAGACGGAACATTCAAACCAGCTCAAGATATGACTCGATCTGAATTTACCGTTCAACTTGTACGAGCATTAGATCTTGAAGGAGAAACGTACGATAATCGCTTTTCTGATGTTACTGGTGATGAATGGTTTAACAAAAACGGAGAATTAATGGCAGCCGTACATGCTGGTATTATCGAAGGAAATGAAAAAGGTGAATTCGCTCCGACAGATGATATTACTCGTTCCGAAGCAGCTGTGATGATTGAGCGTGCATTAGAATTGGTGGACTTGGATTCATCTACATTCGATGAAACGAAAAAGGTATCAGACTTTAACGATGCTAACATAATCAGTGACTGGGCAAAAGATTCCGTTGAAAAAGTGTATCAAACTGGAATTTTTGAAGGGAACCCAGATAACGAATTTGATCCAAATGGAAAAACAACACGCGAACAAATGGCTAAAATTGTAGCAGAGTTCTTGGAATTGTAATTTTAGAGAGACGGTTTTGATTACACCCTGTTGCATCAGAACCGTCTCTTTTTCATTCTCCTCCAAATTACCCATTAGTCTCTAAATTCTTAACATGCATTTGGGAGCAAATGGGGTACTATAATTTTACATCCCCGGGAAATAATGTATGTGGCTACTAGCACATACCATAAAAGTAAAAAACTACCATGTGGAAATTTGCCAAAACCCCTTTATTTTTGAAGATGCTGACATCAAAGATGCACAAGATGTTGCTCAAAAAGCAGAAGTTACTGTAACTAAATAATAGAATAATAAGTTATTGAATTATAATTTCAAGTTTATGGGAAACTTCGTAGAGTTATTCTACGGAGTTTTTCTTTTGGAGTTTTTTAGGAAATGTTCTAATAAAATATAATAATCAAATGAAATAAGTATTATTTAAACGTTTGATGGACAAAAAAAGAATAAAAAGAGGATTAAATTAAAATAGCTGAAATCAGTTCAATTGGCCGATTTATTAGGTTGATGCCATATGTATCCCTCCTATAAATATAACAAGCGTGGTACTTGAAATCATGAATTGGTAAAGGTATCACGCTTCTTGTATTTAGTATACCCACAAAGCCTGAGCCTTCTTAATTATACAGTCCTGATTCCCTATTCACACTAATCCCGAAATTAATCCAAAATAACCATTTTTTTACTATAAATAGTATATCAATCTATTATACTGTAAAATAAATATATTAATAGTAGTTAAAGAGGGTGTTTATTTGACGGGAAAAAATCTAAGGACTATATGCCGCATGGTTTTATTATTATTATTACTTACCTATATCTTTCCAAGCTCCACCTCCGCATCCAATGGGTCTGTAATGGAAGGCCAAGAAGGAGTTTTGAATTCATCCGTTACAGATTATCGCGATTTACAACAAGCGCTTAATCAAATACACAACCAAGCAGCATCTTCTAAGGCAACTACCCAAGATTTGGATGAACGTTTTGAAGACTTCCAGAAATCCTATGTGAAAGAGAAGAAGAAGTTTAGGGTTCAGACTATGCCTCAAATTGATCTAACAAAGGTAAATGATCGTAGGATTATAGTTCGTATCAAAGAAGGGGAATATTTCAACTATAAAAATTACCCATTAGTAAAACAGGAAACTTCAAAATTGTTACAGGAGAAAGGGATTTTTCTATTTAAGGTCCCTAAAGTAAATGATTATAATCAAACATTATATCGCTTAAAACAGGATACAAGCTTATGGTCGGCTGAACCTGATTATCTATTAAGGTCTTCCTATGTACCTAACGATTCAGAGCTTGATCTACAATGGTATTTAAATCAAATACATGCATTCGATGCTTGGAATATAAACAAAGGTTCCAAGGATGTAACGATTGCCGTATTAGATACCGGTGTGAATAAAAATCACCCGGACCTGGCTGGTAGAGTGTTACCTGGCTATGACTTTGTAAATGATGATAAGGATCCTGCAGACGATAATGGCCATGGCACCCATGTGGCTGGAATAATCGTTAGTAACCAAAATGACATGGGGGTTGCTGGCATTGATTCAAAAGCAAACATTGTACCTGTGAAAGTTGCTGATGAGAATGGTGAATTGACTACTGCAGATGTTACGAATGGTATATATTATGCAATAGAGCAGGGTGTTGATGTAATCAATATGAGCTTTGGGGCATACCGATACCAGAAAACGCATGCAGACGCTTTATGGGAGGCACAGAAAGAAGGAATAGTTTTAGTGGCAGCAGCTGGAAACGAATCCTCTGAGACCTTTTTCTATCCTGCATCTTACACACCGGTCATTAGTGTCTCAGCAACAGATAAGCAAGATAATCCTGCATTTTTTACGAACTATGGTAGTTACATAGATATTGCTGCACCAGGTGAAAGCATTTATAGTACCGATCATAATGGTGGTTATAAAATGGATGATGGAACATCCTTTTCAGCACCGATGGTTAGCGCAGTTGCTGGTTTATTAATAGCGGAACAACCAAATTGGGGTCCGGAAAAAATTGAATGGGCATTGCAATTAAGTTCCGATCACCTTGCTGAGGAAGAATGGGACAAGTATGTCGGATATGGAAGGCTTAATGCATATGAAGCACTCAAGACAGACCTTCCATCCTTAAACGATGATGTAGAGGATAGTAGTAAAAAAGCAAAGGAATTGAGGGATGGTACTTCATACACTAATCGTATCCATTTGCCAATGGATAAAGATTGGTATAGGCTTGATACTAAGAAAAATACAACTGTAACAATAAACTTGCAAAATAACACAAAACATCTTGATTTAGTGAGTGTGTTGTACAAAATGGATGAAAATGGTGAGGCAGTAGAGCAACATGTGCTTGATGATAACTTATCCGGTGCGAATGAAAATTATACATTTGAAGCAAAACCGGGAACGTATAAGCTTGCCATTTATGATTTTTATAATCATTGGTCAATGGAACCTTACGAAATAAAGGTGACCACCAATTCAACGATAGAGAGTGATTCTGACACAGTAAGTTTCTCAGATACAGATGAACATTGGGCGGAAGAGGAAATATTATATTTAGCCCAAAAGGGAATTATTTCCGGATATCCAGATGGACGATTTGGACCGAATGACCATATTGACCGGGCTTCTGCAGCAAAGATTATTGTGGAAGAGCTAAAGTTACCTATAGAAAATGGCCATACGTTTAAAGATGTACCAACCGATCATTGGGCATTAGGCTATATTGAAGCGGCAGCAAAAGAGGGAATTATTACTGGTAACGAAGATGGTCAGTTTCATCCCAATCATCCATTGACAAGAGCGGAGATGGCTGCCATCCTCACTCGTGCTTATGATTTAAAAGGAAGTGCGGAAATGATATTTCCAGACGTAAATGAAAGAGCATGGTCTTATCCATATATTGAAAAGCTAGTAGCTAATGATATTACAACAGGATTACCTAATGGAAAATATGGACCTAAAAATAAAATAACAAGAGGCGAATTTGCGGTTATGATTACTAGAGCAATCCAATAAGGTGCTTCATATTAGGCTGTGGATATTGATTTCACAGTCTTTTTTGTTTGAAATCTAATGAAAACCACCATAAAAAAAAGAGGCTGGGACAAAAGTGTTTATATCAAGTGAAAACCGAACATGGTCGTACATATAAACCGCTACGGAAATACACTACGCGCACCTTAGGGCGTTGCTGAGCCTACTTCGAGCTATCGCTCTTCGTAGTCTCACCTAGGCTTTTTTTCCCGCAGGAGTCTTCGTGTATTTCCTTCGCTAGTGTGATGCAATGTTCGGATTTGGGCTAAACACTTTAGTTATGTCCCAGCCTCGCTTCTACCATTTACAGTTCAAGACTTTCTACATCAAATTCTTCAAAGCCCTCTTCAATTGGTCCGAATAGTTCTTCAAATGGTACGACATCTTCTTCGTTTGGCGTTTCAATGGTAACTGGTTCATTGATTTCGGATTTACCTTGGTCAAAGGAAAGAGTAATTCCTATCGTTTCCCCTTCAGCTGTAATATCCAAATCTACATTTACTGCACTATAACCAATTTGATTGTCTTGGTTAATAACAACATACTCCTCGAAGTTATTAATTGTTAATACTTTATTAATTTCTTCCATTAAGTCTTCAATCGCTACATCATCTAATTGTCCTAATTGTTTCTTAAGGTTTTGTAATTCCTCTTCAGGAATGCCAAGTGCCTCTGAGTATGCTGGGTTATCTAGTAACTCAACAAACCCAGGAATGAAACCATGAACGAATGTCTCTAAGAAGGATTGTAAGTTTTCATTGTCTAATTCGAATTTCAATACTTGTTTAACATCTACATTTTCTGGTACATCCACTTCTGCTTCACTAACTCTGTTATAGAAATCCGAGAAATGGGTTGCAAACAGGTTATAGATATCTAGTGCTAGTTCTGTTTGTACTTCCATATCCATAGCTGGTTGTCCTTCTAACCCAGCAAGTTCTTCTAAATCAAATTCAACGTATTTTCCAGCTAATTCTGGATCAGGAGAGAACATTGGTGGGAATTTAATCCACATTTTTGTTTCTGTCATGACCATAGAAATTGGAATGGTCATTTCTACATCACTTTGTACCGTTAATTTCATCTCTGCATCCATCATCATCGGGTCTTTCTGATAAGATCCAGTAATATCTACTTGAATATTTTCTAGTAATTGTGAAAGGGATTCTTCTAAAGCTTCCTCTGATTCATCAAATAAGGAATCAGGTAATTCAACACCAAGGTTCATACTACCTTCATATTGATAAGATTCAAGCTCCATTTCATTCGCATATACTTCTTTAAGTAATTCTTCAATGGTTTGCGGATTGTCTGTTGCTCTTGACACAATCGTTGCAAACTCTGCACGAGTGATGTCATCTTTTGGAGCAAATTCGTTTCCTGGTTTACCAGTCATTAAGCCATAATTTACTACCACTTCTACAGCATCTTTCGCCCAATCAGCAATTTCTCCATTATCCTCGAAGTTAATGCTTGTTCCTTCTTCTAGTTCAAATACATTGACTAAAACTTTTGCTGCTTCAGCTCTTGATAATTCATCTTGAGGATTAAAATTCTCCCCGTCCCCAACCATGAGATCGTTATGAATTACGGCAGCCATATATTCGTAGTAATCCATTTCACTATGTAAATCTTTATAGTCAACTGGATCTACATTCTCTGTATCAAGTTCAAGTACACGAGAGATAATAATCGCTACCTCTAAACGGGTAATCGTTTGGTCAGGACCAAACTCCCCATTCCCAATACCTTGCATAATTTCTTGTTCATTCATTTCATCAATTGCTTCTTTTGCCCAGTGGTCGCTAGAAACATCTGAAAAAGCAGATCCCGCGCTTACTGCTGGCGCAAATAAAGCAAAGATAACGGCCAATGCTGTCAAAATCATACTGACTTTCCTCATTGGTTTCCCCCTCCTAAAATATGAATAATTGGTAAATCCAAAAATTACCAACCAAAGTAAATTATATCACAAACAAAGGGTAAATTTGTTATAAATTTGTAAAATTATTATTTTTGCCTCATTGTTTTATGTGTTATTCACTGTATAGCTTTATGGATGATTTCAGGTCAATAGAGGTAAGGGTATGATAGAGAACGGTGATAAAAAGTTGAAGTGTCATCATCAAGGAAATGGAAAAGGGGGATGAAAGGACCAAACCGGTCGGTGAATATGGGAACCAAGAGGACAACCCAATAAACACCCCAAATTGGCAAACCCAAAATAAAAAGCTAACACCCTATTTATGTGTTAGCTTAGTCCTTATTGATATTGCTTTATTTCACTTTCTAATGCATTAGATAATTTTCGGAAGTTGGTGGAAACGGTACCTGGTGACGTTTCATATTCTTTTGCAACTTGGCTTTGTGTCAGGCTGGTATTGTTTAAGAATGTTTTTTGAACAAGGTATTCTAATGCTGCTGCATATGGTTCAATTTTTTGGAAGGAAGGCTTTTCCTCTTTACAATACTTATTCCATAGCTTAATTCCATTTAGAATGGTTTCATCATGGATATCCTTATTCACTAGGTGGTTTGCAAATAATTGAGTTACTTTTTCATACATTTCATTATCCAGCTCATTACCACTCATCCCAAGAACTAATGCATCTGCTAAAAAGTCAGGGAAATGTTGTTTCATACCACCTTTTTCTGCCGCATATTTTTTATATAAATCAAGTACAGCTGCTTTTTCATGGCGGTATAGCTTAATCATACTGTAAAGGAAGTTATGATGATCAACAAATGGTAGTAATGTTCCGACTACAAGACTTCCTTCTATATAATCATCGTTTTCTTGTCGTGGAATATTATAGGTTTCCTTTGTTTGTAAATCCTTTACCGTTACAAATTTCTCTTCTTCGGGATCAAATGGCTGTATCTCATAGACAGAGGGGACAGCATTTGCCCAGGTGGAAAATATTTGTTTCAAAGACCCACTTAGTTTTGGAGCGATTTTTCGAGAAAAGATATCGAATAAAGTTTGCTGTTGGTTAAGCGATGTGGCATGTAATAAAATCCATATCGTTAAACCAGTATGATATACATTTACGATTTCATCATTCTCTTTAAAATCGGATTTATCATGTAATTTGATTTGTTCTTGGATTGTTTTCTCATAGTTGCTCATTACAAAAGAGATAAATAATTGATGTAATTGATAAAGTCGTTGCGTTACTACCTGTGGGTTTAACCCAGATTTATTAGGAGCTCCACAGCATTTTTTATATTTTTTACCACTCCCGCATGGACAAGGGTCATTTCTTCTTATCTTACTCATACATTAGGCACCCCACATTAAATTTATTTTGCTATATTATTATGAGGGAAAATATTCATTTCTTCAAGTTAATAGTGATATAATTGCATTTTTTAAGATTAAATTCTCATTTATTCGACGCGTTGCTTGCACTATATATGCTACTCTTATAAACTAATAGTAGCAATTTGTCGTAAAGTCCAACAACATTAGAGGAGAAATAAAATGAAGTCCTTTGGTAATATTCTTGTATCCTTTTTATTTGTAGCATTTATCTTCTTCTTTGGAATTACCACATTTCTCACTCCAGATAAAGAAACTTCGGATACGGAAAATCGGACATTAGCACAGCGTCCCCCCATAACCCCTGAAACAATTGTAAACGGCGAATATACAAGGCAATTTGATTCCTATTTAACCGATCAATTTTATTTAAGAGATGGTTGGATTAAAAGTTACCTATCCTGGCAATTATTAACCAATCAAACCTTTGTATATGATTATTATGTTCAAGATGAATGGGTTTATCCAAAACCATTTACAGAAATCGACAAAAATGCCATTCAATTTGCAGTGGAAAACATGAAGGAATTGAATCATTATACCAAAAAGAATCAAATAGAGTTATATTATTTTTCAATTCCAGATCGAAGACATATGCTTCATGAAAGCTATCCACGATGGGTTGATAATAGCTTAGGACAGGCTGATAAGGAATTATTTTTATCTTCCCTACCTAAGGACCATATAAACATAATTGATATTGGACAACAATGGAATAACCAGTGGGGGGATAAAGATTACCATTCCTTTTATTTCAGTACTGATCATCACTGGAATATGTATGGAGCTTTTGCAGGGTATGAAGTGATTCGTGAGACACTTCAAGAGAATTCCTCGATTTTCCATGATGGACCATTGGATAAGGAATCCTATCATATGCATTGCCTAAATGACAGGAATTTTCTCGGTACCTATAATCGACAATTATTCGGCATGATTGACGCATCAGGCGAGGCATTATGCTATGTAGAAAACGAACATGTAAATATAGAGGAATGGACAACCTATGTAGATGGCATGTCTGAAGAACATAAGGTCCACTTTTCAGATGTATATGGCAAAGCGAAGCAATCTGATGATGACGAGTTAGTGACTTATACAGATGTTTATGCAGGGGACCATAGTGAAGTTCATATTTTAAACCCTGAAAAAGCAAACGATAACACGAAAATTTTATTTTTAAAGGATTCGTATGCTAATACACTGCTTCCATTGTTAGCTGAGCATTTTTACCATACAACCTTTTATGATGTTCGGCATAATGAGGGAGAGAGTCTTTACGAGTTCATCGAGAAGCATGATTATGATGCAGTAGCCTTTTTATATAGTAATGGTAGGACATTGGAATATTTATATGACTTTGAGCAAAATACGGATAAATAAGAGGCTGGGACATTTGTGTTAGAATAACACTTTTATCCCAGCCTCTTTGTTGTTAAAAACGAAAATAAATAAACGGATTATACGTGGAATTTACGAGAAACATCGTTACTAATACAAGTAATCCAAAGTACAAAAATGGTCCTGCCCCATAGCGAATGGGGGAGATGACACGGTTTACTCTCCTATTTTCCTGAAGCTGATTCATTTGCTTAATAAACCATGGATAAATCGGCAAGCTAAATACTAATCCTAGTACATATAAATAGGATTGATCATGTAAATACAGGAGGGCTGTACTGTCAAGTATCGTTGTTCCATTGAAGCCAAACATCGTCTGAATGAATTCAAAGGAATAGGTGAAATTATCTGCCCGGAAAAAGACCCAGCCAACCATTACAATCAATAATACATAAACATGCTGTATCGGCTTCCAGGTTTTTTCGATAACCCGACGGAATCCCGCACGTTCCACACTAATTAAAATACCATAGTAAAATCCCCATGCCATGAATGTCCAACTTGCACCGTGCCAGAATCCTGTCAACGTCCAGACAATTAAGAGGTTACGGTATGTTTTCCATATACCTTTTCTATTCCCACCAAGTGGAATATAGACATAATCACGGAACCATGTTGAAAGGGAGATATGCCATCTTCTCCAGAATTCACCGATGCTTCTTGAAATATAGGGGTAATTAAAGTTTCTTAAGAATGTAAAGCCAAACATTTTCCCTAAACCAATGGCCATATCACTATACCCAGAAAAATCAAAGTAAATTTGTAGGGTATATGCTAGTATCCCTAACCAAGCCGTGATGATACTAAGCTCATTCGGGTTTGTTGCAAAAACTTGATCAGCAATTTCCCCCATGGGATTGGCGATTATCACTTTTTTAGCCAAACCAATTATAAATTGTCGTACCCCTTCTGAAAATAATTCCAACGAAACGATACGATTTTTTATTTGTTCGGCAATGGTATTGTAGCGAACAATCGGTCCAGCAACTAATTGCGGGAATAACGATATGTATAAAGCAAGATTAAATAGGTTCTTTTGCACCTTCGCATCATTCCGGTAAACATCGATAACATAACTCATGGCCTGGAAGGTGAAAAAGGAAATTCCAATGGGCAATGGCAACTCTTTATTTGCGAGACCTAAGTCAAACAGCCTGTTCAGATTGTCGATAAGAAAAGGGGTGTATTTATAGTAACCAAGAATAGCCAAATTCCCAATAATCGACAACGTTAAAATCCATTTCCTTTTGGAAGTATCGCCTTCGTATTTACTAATCAGTAAACCGAAGATGTAGTTAAGAATGATAGAAACAAACATTAAAAAGATATACATTGGTTCGCCCCATGCATAAAAGAAGAGGCTAGCAAGTAGTAAAATAAAATTTTTCAATGCCTTTGGAGCAATAAAATAAGCCAATAAAATAATTGGCAAATAAACAAATAAAAAAACAAGACTACTGAAAACCATGGTGACACCTTCATTCTAGGTCCTATTAAAAACAATTCAATACACTAATCGTAATGATAGAGGGCATACTTGTCAATTAGGAGTACGTGTTCCAGATGATGGTTGGGTGGGCATTGGTGCGGTTTTTACATAACGCATTCAAGAGTGGACGGAAGAATGTAGGGAACCTATCAAAATAGAGCATAAAACCGTCCCTGATTTACCAAAACTTATTGTTTGCTAAACTTTCTATTCATATTCTATTGGTATGATTAAAATTGGTAGAAGTTTCCCGTAGATTAAGAGGAAGTAATACCTCACCTCATTGAGGAAAAGCTAAACATTTTCAGTGGTTGATGGAGAACCCCTCTCTGATTGAAGGTTCATTTTATTTTTCATAGGAGTATTCTATCTATTATTTTGATTTTTATTTTCGAGGAGGATATAGTGGATGGCAACAAATAAAAGAAGGAAAGCCTCTGTAATGACATTGGGGGCAGTTATGGCTACAGCAACACTTGTACCGGCGGTTAGTGCTAGTGCGAAGATGACATTTCCTGATGTTGCTGAGGATCATGAAGCATATCAGGAAGTGAAGGATTTGGTGCGAGCAGGTGTTGTTAATGGATATGAAGATGGTACCTTTAAACCAGAACAATCGGTTATTCGTTCAGAAGCTGCGAAAATGCTTGCGGTTATTCGTGGGATGGAAGGTGCAGAAGGCCATGCTCCGTTTTCTGATATAAACGAAGGTAGCTGGTATGCTGATGCTGTCCATGCACTATATGCGGACGGGGTAATCCATGGATATGAAGATGGTACCTTTGGGCCGAACGAGACGATGCTACGCTCTGAGTTTGCTAAGCTCGTAGTGGAAGCTTATGATATGGAAATCGTTCGAACAGAGCTTCCATTTAAGGATGTTGCGGAAAATAAATGGTATGCACCATACATAGAAACACTGTATGCGAACGGATTAATAAAAGGAACAAGTGAAACGACATTTAGTCCTAACGATGAAATGAGACGAATTGATTTTGCCTTATTATTAGCCAATGCTGACTATAAGTTTGGAGATAAGCTACCAAAACCTACCTTCGAATTATCTGTCATGCATACCAATGATACCCATGCAAATTTAGATAATGCTGCGAAAAAGGTAACTGCTGTAAAAGAAGTTAGGGAAGAAAAACCTCATGCCTTGCTTGTTGATGCAGGGGATGTTATGTCTGGAACCTTGTATTTTAATGAGTTTCAGGGAATGGCAGATTTACAGTTTATGAATCTGATGGGCTATGATGTGATGACATTTGGAAATCATGAATTTGATTTAGGCTCCAGTGAGGAGGGGCATCAGGCGTTGAAAGACTTTGTAGAAGCAGCACAATTTCCATTTGTTAGTGCCAATGTTGATTTTTCAAAGGATGAAAAATTCACTGGATTATTTAGTGATACGGTCTCCAGTGATCCGGATAACGGGAAAATCTATCAAGGAATTGTCAAAGAAATAGAAGGAGAAAATGTTGGTATTTTCGGATTAACGACTGCAGAAACAGTGGATTTATCAAGTCCTGGAGCGATTGAATTTGAAGATTATATAGAAGAGGCAGAAAAAGCAGTAAAAGCGTTTGAAAAACAAGGTATCGATAA
This sequence comes from Oceanobacillus senegalensis, assembly GCF_900176885.1. Taxonomy (GTDB): domain Bacteria; phylum Bacillota; class Bacilli; order Bacillales; family Amphibacillaceae; genus Oceanobacillus; species Oceanobacillus senegalensis. The sequence goes on from NZ_LT839648.1 coordinate 253,431, forward strand.
AATTATTGCTGTGACACATATTGGATATGATGACAATGTTGCTGTGGATAATGATCAAGCGTTAGCTCAGGAGGTGGATGGCATCGATTTAATTGTTGGAGGACACACGCATACGAAATTAGACGAACCAGTCATTGTTACGGAGGATGATCATGGCGTAGAAAAGGACCCGACTGTAATTGTTCAAGCGTATCAATATAATGACTATCTTGGCACGGTGGATGTGCAATTTAATGAGAATGGTGTTGTTATCGGTGCAGCTGGTGAGTTGATAGAAGTAGGGGAAAAAGAGGAAGACCCTGAAGCAGCGGAAATGCTAGAAAAATATCAGTCAGCTGTAATTGAAGTTTCTGAACAAGAAATTGGTGCAATAGCAATGGAAGCACTTGTCAATCCGAGAGTATCCGATGAGGGTAATGATGGAAAAAGTGTGAGAAATAGTGAAACACCACTTGGTAACTTAATTACGGATGGCATGCTTGCTAAGGCGAAAGAATATAATGAAGATGTGGTGATGGCCATGCAAAATGGTGGTGGAATCCGGGCTGGGATTGACCAAGGGCCTATTACCGTTGGAGAAGTTATCACCGTATTGCCATTTGGTAACACATTAGCAACCGTTGAAGTAACTGGTGCCGAGCTTAAAGAAGTCTTTGAAACTAGTTTCAAAGAATATCCAGCAGAAAGTGGTGGATTCTTACATATAGCTGGTGGTGTTGTTGAATATGATTCTTCTCAGCCTGCTGGGGAGAGGATTGTATCCATTTCCATTGAAAAAGAAGATGGAACATTAACAGAAGTGGAGGACGACCAAACGTATACGATTGCAACCAATGCCTTTACAGCTAAAGGTGGAGACGGTTATACTACGCTAGCTAAGGCGTATGAAGAAGGAAGAGTAACCGACTTAGGCCTTTCCGACTGGGGGAATTTTGCTGAGCATTTAGCAAGCATCGGTGAAATCGTTCCAGAAGTAGAAGAAAGATTAGTGGATGTAGCAAAATAAAATGAGGCTCTTTTCGTATATTTTGTTGTTTTTTACTTCGCATTTGAAGGATGATGCGCAATAAATTATTAAGATAGTTGCTGGTGCGTTTACCGCTGCGGAAATACACTACGCACACCTTAGGACCTCCTCGGAAGAAAACCACTTCCTGCTCAGTTCTAACACGTGCTTTTCCCGCAGGACAAGGAAGACTTCGTCAGCGAAACATCGCACGTAGAAAATCGGCTTTTATTTTCAAGGAGTCGACTGCCCTCCAAACCAGCGGAGGAAATGCACGGAGACTCCAGTGGGATGAAAAGCCTAGGTGAGACTTCGGAGAGCGTTAGCTCGGAGAAGGCTCAGCAGCGCCCACGGAAAGCGTAGTGTATTTCCGTAGCGGTATTTACGAACAGTCTACTGTGTATTCTATTTTGTGCAAAAAGCAACAATCTTTTAGAAAATGGCCTAAAATGAAAAGGAGACGGTTCTCTTGCTCCAGTCGAAAACTGAAGTGGGAGAACCGTCCCTTTACTTATTTTATTCTAAATTCCTCATTCAACGACCTTGCTAAAAATACAGCAAATTGCTCTCTAGAAACGTCCATACGTGGTGCAAAGGTGTTTACTGAACCTGCACCGTTTGTAATTCCTGCTTCATATAAATCTGCCACCGCATCACTATACCACCAAGAATTAGGATCAGCATAAACATCGTCAAATGGGTGGGCTTTGGATGCTTTAGGAAACGCATAGATTCTATCTAATGCAGCTGCCATTTCGCTTCTTGTTAAGGTCTTTTCTGGTTCAAAGGTAGAATCAGAAGTACCATTGAAATAGCCCTCATCGACAACTGCTGCTATTTCTTTTTCATATTTGTGGCCATTAACATCTGTGAAGTCAGGAGCAGGACGGTTATTTAAGGATAGATTTTCCGCACGCGTTATCATCAGTGCAACCTGCCATCTAGTAAGCGGTACACCATTTATACCAAACTTATTATTTCCTATCCCTTGTATGACACCACTATCCACTAAATAATAGATTGCTTCTGCCGCATAATGATCAGCAGGTACATCTGTAAATCGTTCTCCTAGATAACTAGAAGCAATATAGCCAGACTTTCCATCACTTGTTTTTACCGGATACCATACAAAATGATTGTTCCCATTATGCTTATCATATTCAAAGGTCCCATCAATCGTTAGACTAGCCCCTTTGGATACATTCCTATGTTCACTAGTTGTTGTTGGAAGAGCTCTTAATCTAGTATCAGTAGTAGCCCGTACTGCCTGGCTATCTGTAAAGTTGTGCTTCGTTTTTGTTAATGGTAGGGTAAATTGATAGTTCATGGTAGTAAAATCGATATTTTCATCGCTTCCAGGATGATAATCAAAGTCTTCTCTAGTAAATGGAAGCTCTTGTAAATCTATTAAACCATTTTTATCAATCTTGGAAAAAACTTGTTCTTGATATGCATCTGTATTACGTTCTCCTGTAGCCTGAACAATTGGACTGTTTACAGGTTTCGTACCATTGTAGGCCATTATAGCAAAATACCAGTTTTCAATCACATCACGTTCTCCATCATTAATGGTAGGAAGGTCATTTCGTTCAAACATATGGTTAAGAATCTCCACACCTGCTTGAATGTTGTATACAAGATCTGTCTTTAACCGCTCTTGGTCATAGCCCGATTGATTCGTAATCTGCATTAGACCAATTCCATTATCATCCGAAATGATTACTTCTCCGTTTTCATCGAAATGATTCCAACCTCCGTTTTCTTTTTCCGCAATTGCTTTTACAATCTCAGGTGGAACATCATAAGCTAAAGCGGTTTCTGTTAGTAGGCAATTAATGGTTGCCTTATCTGGATTGACACCGAATTCCGCTTCATAATCACAGGTCGTCGCTACATCCGCTGCACTCACCGCGAATGGATTTAGCATCAAACCTACCGAGCAGAAAAAAGTCAAAAATAATCGTTTCATAGTTTAAAAGACTCCTTTCCTTTCCTATTTTCATAGGTAAAAAAGTATGTAAATAGACAGTTCTAAGCTTCGGGTGGAAATAGGAGCATTAGAACTGTCCCTTACACTCACCCTAAACGGTGTAAAAGAATCGTCCTTATCACACCATTATTGAATTGGATAAACCTGCCATTTAGATAGGTCAATGTCTTCTTTTTTGATCATGGAGGCTGGGAAGATAAAGGTCCATGGTTTGCTTGTGTTTGCTTTAACGGTGAAGTTATCTAGTTTGAAACCACCTCGGGCAATTTCTTCTTCACTGGCATCTTTTATGCCTAGTGGAATTTGCTGGAGGGTGATATTTTTTTCGGATCCATTTCGAATGAGGATGGTAACTGCTAATTCTCCGTTGTCATGTTGTTTGGCTTGGACACCCATAAAGTTTACTTCACCAGGTTTTAGTGGTTTGGCATGTTGAACGATTTTTTCTAAATTCGATTTTGTTTCATCTGCTATGGATTTTTCCCATGATTCTTCTAAATCAAGCTGATGCTTTTTCTTCAGTTCAAATGCTAGTGACCACTCACTTGGAATTTCTTCCACATCTTTTAACAAGTCGTCCTTGTTAAAAATAAACTTCCATGGTCTTGCACTGTTTGCTGGAATGGTACCAGCCTTTTCTAAATCAAATTCTTTCTTAGCAATGATTTCTTTGTCCGGGCCAAGTAATAAAATGGTTGTCTTACTAAATTTGATATTCTTTGGTACAGTATTACGAATTAATCCATTTGCCACAAACCCTTTATTCTTTAATTTATTCAGCTCCGTGCCATAAATGGAAATTTGGTTTATTCGCAATTTAGGGCTTTGGCTATTATGGAACGCAAATACATAGCGTTCTTCATTAGGCATTTTCCAATCGGAAGGAACAGACAATTCGGTTTCTAGTTCCTCCGTATTAGAAGATTCCGTTTGGGATTGTAAGTATTCATTTGCATCGATGGATTCCTCTTGTTTCTTCTTTTTCTTTTTTTTAGGAAAGCCGAGCATGTTTCATTCCTCCAATTTTATTTTTCCTTCGCTTCATTTTCTTTATCAATGATTCCTTGGATTAATCCTTTAAGACGATAAGCTAATTCATATTCAATGTCATTAAAGGTAGCTTCAAACAGTTTGTATCCTTCTTTTTGGAATAATTGAATCGGATCTTCTTGCTGATATTGCCTAATTCCAATCCCTTCTTTTAATTGATTCAATCGTTCTAGATGTCGTTTCCAGAGTGTATCAATCACAAATAAGGAAACGCCTTTTGCAGACATTTGAACCTTTTCCTTGTCTTCATATTGCTGAATGATTTCAAAATGCTCTTCTACAGAAGGCTTAACAAATGCTTTCAATTCATCTATGTTATTAAATTCCTCATCTTGTAGAGTAGGAGGGGAAAGCAGGATATTGGCTAACTCTTTTTCTAATTGTTCCAAATCCCATTCTTCAGGGAGCATATCATCCGTACAAAATGCTTCGATAATATGGTTTGGCAATTCTTCAATTTGTTTTTTAATAAACTGTAAAATATTCTCTGATTCTAAAATGTTATCACGTAATTGATAAGCAACTTTTCTTTGTTCGTTCACCGCATCTTCCAGTTTTAAATTATAATCACGGAATTGGAAATGCACGCCTTCACTAATTTTCTGTGCCGTATCCACAAACTTGTGTACATTTTCCGATGTAATCAATCCATCTTGATTTGATTTGAATTTCGGTTTCATTCGTTCTAATTCATCCTGCGCATAACGAATAAACAAATAATCGTCTAGCGAGATAATGAATTGAGTAGAGCCAGGATCACCTTGGCGAGCAGAGCGTCCTTTTAATTGATTATCAATACGTTTGCTTTCATTTCTTTCGGTTCCAATCACATGGAGACCACCTAATTCCTCGACACCTTCGCCAATCATAATATCTGTACCACGGCCAGCCATATTTGTCGCAATGGTAATTTGTCCTTTTTGCCCGGCTAATGCAATGAGATTTGCTTCTTGTTCGACACTTTTCGCATTAAGGAGCTGATATGATAAATTTTCTTCATCTAACGCATGAGCCACTTCCTCGGATTTAAGGATCGAAGTGGTTCCAATTAAAATGGGCTGACCTCTTTTATGTCTTTCTTTTACTTCTTTTACTAGTCGCTTATATTTTTGTTCTAAGGTCATAAAAACTAGGTCAGGAAGATCCTTGCGTTTATTTGGTTTGTTTGTCGGAATTTTAACAACATCCATCCCGTAGATTTTAAGTAATTCTTCCTTGTCAGATTTAGCTGTACCTGTCATCCCAGATAGGGTCGGGTACATCCGATAATAGTTTTGAACAGTAATGGAGGCATGTGTTTTATTTTCCTCCGTATTGACAAGTCCTTCTTTTGCTTCAATTGCTTGATGAAGTCCATCACTTAGGGAACGACCTTCCATAATTCGTCCGGTGTTCATATCGACTAATTTGATTTCGCCGTCTTCTACGATGTAATCGACATCCCGTTCATATAGAACCCTTGCACGTAATGCTTGTAGAAGGGCATGGAAAAGGGAGCTATGTTCCAGGTCAAAGAGATTGTCCAAACCAAACGTTTTCTCACACTTGTTAATGCCTTCATCCGTAAAGTTGACCACCTTCAGCTCTATATCATATGTAAAATCATCGTCTTTCTTTAGACCTTTCACAACAGAAGAGCAAACCTTGTACAGTCTATCACTTGGCTTATCTTTTCCAGCAATAATCAGAGGTGTCTTTGCCTCATCAATTAAAACACTATCCACTTCATCGACGATGGCAAAGTGATAGGGGCGTTGTACCTTTTGGTTGATATGTTGTACCGTGTTATCCCGAAGATAGTCAAATCCAAACTCCGTACCGACCCCATATGTAATATCGGATTGATAGGCCTCTTGTTTGATGAACGTACTAATTCCTGGTACATTCAAACCAACTGTTAGGCCAAGGAATTCATGAATTTGTCCGATCAGTTGTTTATCCCTGCGTGCTAAATAATCATTAACGGTTATAACATGGACACCTTTACCTTCAAGGGCAACTAAGTAGCTTGGTAGGGATGCGACAAGCGTTTTTCCCTCTCCTGTATTCATCTCAGCTATATTCCCCTCTAAGAGAACAAGACCGCCAAGTAATTGCACATCATAATGACGAAGCCCTAATATACGCTTTGAGGCCTCTCTGACTGTAGCAAAAGCATCAACGGCAATATCATGAATGGTTTTTCCGTTCTGTAGTTGTTCCTTAAATTCCGCCGTTTTTGCTTGTAATTCCTCATCGGAAAGCTCAACGTACTCTGCTTCTTTTTGATTTATTTGTTCAACAAGTCTATAATATTTTTTTAATTCACGTGAAGATTTATTAAATGGTTTAAGAATGCTCATTTGTGTAAAAACTCCTTAGTATTAATAGGCATACCCTTATAGTATAACATGAACAAAAGAGGAATACATTATCATCTGATATGTTAATGATTGTTCATATTGGACCGTTTTTTTGCTGTTGAATTGGCATAAAAAGGTGTGATGCGCAATGTATTACTGCTACGAAAATCCTCGATAAAAACTAATTTGATATGGACGATGGTTAATGGAGGAAAGCTAGTCAAATCCCAGAAAGCGATAAACTTCAAATGATCAGAAAAAAGCTCTACCAACACTGGTAGAGCTACGAGATTTCTAAATGTTCTTTTAACATGAGTTTAATTTCTTCTAGTACCGTTTCATCTAATTTCCAATAGTATACACTACCTGGTTGGTAGTCAGAACCTTCTAGTGTATACGTTTCGATATCGAGATTTGTTCCGCTTGTCCCGTATGAGATTAAGCTTTTTATCTCACTGAATGTCATGTTGGTTGTCATGTTGTCACCAACTGCTTCGATGACATCGTCGTATTTGAAAACAGACCCTACGGAAATGGCTTTATCCATGGCAGCTTTTATGATTTCCTGCTGTCTTTTACCTCGTTCAATGTCATTGTCCAGTTTTCTTGTTCTAGCGAGTGCAAGCGCTTGTTCCCCATTTAACTGTTGTTCTCCAGGGAGCAGGTGAATGGCACCCTTTTCTCCATCTGAGTTTTGCTCGTATAATTCGTATGGTACGTCAACGGTAATTCCGTTCAGCGCATTTACTACGTCGATGAATGCTTCAAAGTTTAGTGTCACATGATAATCGACAGGGATATCTAGTAAATGTTCCACTGTTTCAATTGTTGCTTTGGCACCGCCATAGGCATATGCGTGATTAATTTTGGTTTCCCGGTCAACTTCAGGGATATAAACCAAAGAATCACGTGGAATGCTAACAAGTTTTACACTTTTATCTTCTTTATTAAATGTAGCTAGCATTAAGGTATCTGAACGTGCAGCACCTTCATTGTCTCTTTCTTCACTTTCATCGGCTCCGATAATTAACATAGAGAAATTGTCCTTGGAAGGATCGACAGCCGTTTCGCGTAATTCCGACTTTTCTCTTCCGACCCCTTCATAGGATTCAGACATAACAGAACCAGCTTTTACATAGAGGTATGCTGCATAGGATGCAACCACAAAAAATGCAATAAAACAAAGGACTAAAAGAAAGTATAGCCTTCTTCTAAATTTACGTCTTCTTCTCTTTCTAACTAAACGCGATGGTGTTTGATTTTTATCAGACATTTGTATATTTCCCTTCATTATTAAGCATTTAGCTTTAAAAAGTATAAATGTTTTCTTATATTTAGTACTTCAAAAATTTTTATTCTATATATTAACTTAATATTAACTTAGCTTTATACTAACTTAACGTAAAAAAGCCTCCTCTATTTTACTATGAATAAAACGCATCGTAAATGATAACTTTCTAGATTAAAATTTGATGACTACTAATTTATTAGACGATGAAGTAGTAAAATAGATTCACTTTCCTTAGATATTATAACAGGAAATTGTTGGAAAATGGGGAAAGGTGTCATAGGAGGGCAATTCTCGCGTCGCAAGAAGAAAAGAGACGTTTCTGATGCAACATCCATATGTGCAATTCGAAACGTCCCCCGATTATACATGAATCTTTCCTCTTTCTTCCGTTGTTTCCTCGGTGTTTGTGACAAAGCGAGCTAGGGCCATACTTGAGTTCCCAATAGAGAACGTGTTCCATTCAGCAGCGAAATGTTTTACTTGGTTACGATCAAATGAATGGAACTGAATCACTTCTATAAGTTCATCCGTTGTAAATACAACTGGTCCAGGCATGGTTTCCTCGAAATGTTGAATAAGACCACTTTCCTGCTTATATTTTTCCAAATCATAAGCATAGAAAATCATTGGCTTTTCTAATAGAGAAAATTCAAATGAGATGGATGAATAGTCACTGATTAACGTATCGGTAACTAAAAGTAGTTCATTGATTTTATTTCGTGATACATCATAGACGAAACCTTTATAGTCATCCGTTAAAGAGCAAGAAACAGCAGGGTGAAGCTTAATGAAAAGTACATATTCATCGGAAAAAGCCTCATAAAGTTTTTTTAAATCAAGCTCAAGCTGAAAACGAGAAAGCTGATTATTTCGATAGGTTGGCGCATAAAGTAATACCTTTTTTTCTTTGATAATAGGAAACTTATTTTTCATTTTTTCATAGATTTGTTCGTGCCTATCGTGGTCAAAGAAAAAGTCCGTTCTCGGGACACCGGTTTTTAATATACGGTCATCCGTTAAACCAAAGCTTTGTTTAAACACTTCAGCCATTTTATCTGAACCGACCACCGTATAATCAAATCGATCATATACAGCCTGAAATCGGTTATTCGCTTTCTTGCTTCGTGTGGGAATAGTCGGATCTAATAATCCAAACTGTTTCAATGCTCCAGCCGCATGCCAAAGCTGGATGCACTTCGTACCTGGTCGGAAATGACACACAGCAAGAAATCCATAATACGTATCGACAAGTACAGTGGTTGCGGTTGCTAAATGGTAGATAGATTTTAAAAAGGAAAATGGGTGTTTGATGCTAAACGAAAGAATAGTACCAATGGAAGCATCAAATTTGAACCTGCAGGATGGATCCTTTAAAATAATAATTTCTTGTGATGATTGAGTGTGGATTGCGCGTGTGGCATAAAAAATATTGTCCCCAAACGAAGCAACACCGACTGTTTTCTTCTTTTGGGGACATAGTTTAAATAGAAGAAATAGAACTCTGAATACGAATAAATAAACAGAAATTGCCATTTCCCTAGCCATTATTCACCTTGAATAAATCATTTTTAATTTTCGTTGTTGAGATCCCTACAGTTCTCGGTAAATACACCACTTTGCAAAAATCCTTGAGAAAATCAAATTTGCCTTTCCAATCATCACCCATCACAAAAATATCGATATGATGCTTTTTCACATCGTCAACCTTCTGCTCCCAATTATGCTCTGGAATAACTTCATCGACATAGCGAATTGCTTCAAGGATAACTTTTCTATTTTCATAGGAATGGTAAGATTTTTTATTCTTTAATTCATTAAATTCATCAGTTGAAACGGCAACTACTAAATAATCGCCAAGTTCTTTTGCTCGTCGAAGTAAATTAATATGACCATTATGAATTAAATCGAATGTGCCATACGTGATTACTTTCTTCATCGGCAATTCCTCCATTGCGAAGTTTTTAAAACTCCAAAACATGATATTATTATTATAATAACACATTATTAAGTGAAGTTAATATTTAATTAACAATTGGTTAATATTTCTTCTAACCGTATAAGAATTGTATTATGATAGAAGTATAAAAATGAACGATTTCTATTAAGAGTTGCTGATTGTCGGTATGGGTAGTAGCACACCACAGAGGACGGTTTCAATCTTCCTTGGAAGAAAACAACTCCCTTGAAAAGTTAGTCGTTTATTCTCGCAAAGTTGTTTCACTGTCGAAGCGTTCCCTTGTATGACAGGAGATTCAGCCATGTGCTTTCCTTAGGATTCGACTGTCCGCCATTTCAATCATAATGTGAACATGTATCAAATAATGGAACAGACCAATAAACGTGAAGGAAGTTGCAAAGCATCAAACCAGCGAAGAAACTACATGAAAGAATCCTTTAATAAGGTATTTACCTTTTCTGCGTGCGATGTAATGCTGACGTAGTGGCACAAGTCCAAGAAGGCTTACCAACCACTTTGGGTGCGTAGGAGTGTATTTCTGGTTTGGTAAACGCCGTACTACCACACATTTTATTTCAAACTACGACAACGAAATTAATTATATGAAAAGAACTAGGATAAAAAGAGGTGCACGATGAAGCTTACCAATAGAAAGATAACCGATATTCATCTTTTAGAGGATACGTATTCTATTTCGATTGCTATAAAAAAGACTTATCTAGAGAGATGGGATAACTATTATTTTGCTTTGAATCAGCGTTATATAGGAGTGGAATTACCGCTGGATTATTCGAAAAAGAAAAGAGAGGGGGAATACTTTCTCTTTCAAGTAGATTTTCCATATCACTCGTTTGCTTCCTATTTCAACGAAGGCGAAGCATTGGATCTATATATTGTACGTGAACAGGGGGATGAACGAACACGCTCTCGGATAAAAAGTAATGATGATCATCTGGAATTTTTACAGTTACGTGTAGATAATGGTCAAATTTTTCATCCATTTACAACTAGAAAAGGGAATGTCAGTTTTTCGAGGAAAGATCCCTTCTTGTTTGGGCGATTGGAAAATGTGGATTTAACGAAGGATGGAATGCTTCATTTAAATGGGCTATATCATTATCCAGATTTGGAAAAAGTGATAAACTTGCAGCTGGTGATTACGTCCAATCTACATGATGATGTGATGGTATTCGATATCGTACAAGAAGACATACCGAAAACGTACAAGAATTATGATTGGTATAAGGCGATGAAGCATCAAGCTTTTTCTGCAAAGTTTGACTTGAAAACATATCTCACCCTTGGGAAAACACAATACTTCAAATTTTATTTGCAAATGGAAGTGAACCAGGATAACCGAACAGAAATGGTACAAAGTTCACGATTAAAGGTAAATACCTTAAAGCAAGAGTACCCAGTCACATTAAAACGCAAATTTGCTGGGAAGAAATTTAAGATATATTGTAAGCCAACCAGAAAATCAAAATACCTTTCCTTGTCTGTGGCTCCATTTAAGCCGATTCCTTCGATGCTTCGACGCTTGAAGCGAAAATGGGTTGAGATTCGCCGTAGTGATGAACTATTGAAATTATATAAGGTGGCCTTTTATTTACTTGGCAAAGTACTTCCGGTTCAGAAAAATCTTGTTGTGTTTGAGAGTTTTCATGGTAAACAATATAGTGATAATCCACGGGCCATTTATGAATACATGAAAGAACATAGGAAGAAATATCAGCTCGTATGGAGTGCGGATCGTAGACATATAGCAATCTTTCAGGAGAAAAATGTTACCTATGTTCGCAGGTTTTCCATACGCTGGCTATGGTACATGACTCGTGCCCGTTATTGGGTAACCAATGCGAGACTTCCACTTTGGATTCCGAAACCAAAGCACACGAAGTATTTGCAGTCTTGGCACGGAACGCCACTAAAGCGTCTGGCAGCAGATATGGAAGAGGTGCATATGCCTGGAACCAATACGAAAAAATATAAGAAGAACTTTATAAAGGAAGCAAGCAAATGGGATTATCTTATTTCACCAAACGCTTATTCCACGGAAATTTTCCGGAGGGCTTTTCAATTTGATAAAGAGATGATTGAATCTGGATATCCGAGAAATGATTATTTAACCAAGAGTAATCATCCCCGTGCGATAGAGAATCTTAAGGAAAAATTAAAGCTTCCTAAGGATAAGAAAGTGATTTTGTATGCTCCTACTTGGCGAGATAATCAGTTTTATCAAAAAGGGAAATATAAATTTAACCTTGAGCTTGACTTGGATAGGTTGTATGAAGCATTTGGCGATACCCATGTGATGGTTCTCCGGATGCATTACTTGGTGGCGGAAAATCTGGACATCTCAGCATATAAAGGATTTGTTTATGATTTTTCCAATTATGAGGATATTCGTGATTTATATTTAATCGCAGATGTATTAATTACCGACTATTCTTCGGTATTTTTCGATTATGCTAACTTAAAACGACCTATGATTTTCTTTGTTTATGATATCGACGATTATCGGGATCATCTCCGAGGCTTTTATTTTGATTTTGAAAGGAAGGCCCCAGGTCCATTGGTACAAACAACAGAGGAAATCATTGAGGAAATTCAGAAAATCGAGGAAAATGGATTTATGCCATCTGAAGTGGAGGAAGCATTCTATCAGCGATTCTGTTATTTAGAAGATGGAAATGCAAGTGAACGAGTTGTGAAAAAGGTATTCAATAAATGAGGGTAAATATGATATAGTATCATGGGTTACACTATTCGACTTTTTTAGTTTGAAGTGTAACAGTCATTAATAAGAAGCGTCATCATCTTAGGATGAGAGGACATAATCATGAATGCAATGATAAGTGTAATGAAAGAGCAGATACAGCATTTCTACTTAATTCGTAGGCTGTCTCTCTATGAAATAAAAAGTAAAAATAAAAATAATTATTTGGGCATGGCTTGGGAGATGTTGAATCCAGGCATCCAAATACTGATTTATTGGTTTGTATTTGGAACATTGCGGGAGAGGGAACCTGTTGAAGTGGCGGGAGTGGAGATACCATTTTTTAGTTGGCTTTTAGCAGCATTTTTCCTCTGGGTTTTCTTTTACCAAGCAACCATTCAAGGTTCGAAATCCATTTATTCTAGGTTAAAAATGTTATCGAAAATGAATTTCCCAATGAGTGTGATACCAAGCTATGTTATTTTCTCCCAATTTTATATTCATCTATTATTAATGGCAATCAGCATCATTATATTGCAATTTACCGGTCATCTGATGAATGTATACTATGTGCAGCTACCGTACTTTATGTTTGCCGGGATTAGTTTAATATTCGCCATTTCCTTAATAACATCGACATTGTCCACTATCATTCGTGATGTGCATATGTTATTAAATTCGGTATTACGAATGCTGCTCTATTTATCCGGAGTGTTATGGCCGATTACATTATTAGCCGATTTTCCAACGATTATGAATGTCATGAAACTAAATCCATTGTATTATTTAATAGAAGGCTACCGTGCATCCTTGTTTGGGACAGAGTGGTATGTAGTGACGCATTGGGAATACACGCTTTATTTTTGGGGTGTCGTAATCGTTCTATATAGTTTTGGAGCGGTATTGCATGTGAAGTTTAGAAGGCATTTTATTGATTATTTGTAGGGGAAGGGAATTTAAATTACCGCTACGGAAATAGACTACGTGCATCTAAGGCTCGTTACCCCTTCCGTGACAGCATCTTATTGGAGCGGAAAAAATAGGATGATAAATACCTTTCTTCTGTGGAGGCGAAATCGTTATGCAAAGGTTCGTCGCTCTATGTTTTAATTTGAATAATAAACTACGATATACCAAAACAGCCGAAAAGGTTTGTGAGTTCAATGGAAAAAGCAATCATTGTAAATAATGTTACGAAAAAATATAAATTATACCAAAACAACAAAGAACGCTTGCTGGACTTAATTACTCCCAAACATTATGGCGAAGATTTTTATGCATTGAATGGGATTGATTTTGAAGCGGAAAAAGGCGATATTGTAGGTTTTGTTGGGATTAATGGATCTGGAAAATCGACATTATCCAACATTATTGCTGGGATCGTTCCGGAGACATCTGGTACGGTACAATTAAATGGACAAGCTGCTTTAATTGCTGTAGCTGCTGGGTTAAAGAATGACTTGACAGGAAGGGAAAACATTGAATTAAAATGTTTAATGCTTGGCTTTAATAAGGAAGAGATTAAGAAAATGGAGCCGGAAATTGTGGAATACTCGGAGCTTGGAAAATTTATTGATCAGCCCGTTAAATCGTATTCCAGTGGGATGAAGTCCCGTCTAGGGTTTGCGATTTCGATTAATATTAATCCGGATATATTGATTATCGATGAGGCTCTCTCAGTTGGAGATAAGGCCTTTGCATCAAAAAGCTTGAATACCATGATGGAATTCAAGAAACAGGGTAAAACCATGATATTTGTCAGTCATTCGACAAAGCAAATGAAGGATTTTACCGATAAAATACTCTGGCTGGAATTTGGAAGAGTGAAGGAATTTGGGCGAACGGAGGAAGTTCTGCCTCGTTACGAAGCATTTATTAAATCATATAAAAAGATGACTAAGAAAGAAAAAGCGAGCTATCGCAAAAAAGCAATGGAAAATAAAATGCTGTTGTAGTGGGAAAATAATGGTACATTGCTTAAAATTTAGTTGAGAGGATATATTATGGCTAATCAATCTTTTTCGGAAAATCTAGTAACAATAATGGGAATTGATTTTATCAATGTGACAAAGGAAGACCTGCTGCAGCATTATCTTTATCCACGCTTAAAGCGAGAGGAAAAAAGCTTTATTGTGACAGCAAATCCTGAAATGGTTATGCGTTCCAAGGAAGATGCGAGCTTTAAGGAAATTATGAGAACCGCTGATTTTACCGTTCCGGATGGTGCAGGAGTGGTGATCGCATCGAAATTTGTTAAGGATCCGATTGTGGAGCGTATTCCTGGTTTTGAGCTTATGTTGGATTTGTTGGAACATGCTGAACGAGAAGGATTGTCTTGCTATTTTATAGGGGCCAAAGAGGATGTAATAGGAAAAACAATCCAAGAAGTGAAACGTAGACATTCCAAACTAAAAATTGCCGGATATCATCATGGATATTTTTCACTTCAAGATGAAGAAGTATTGCAAAATGTAGTAGATGCCCAACCAGACCTTATCTTTGTTGCTTTAGGGTCACCAAGACAGGAAATGTGGATTTCACAAAATATAGATTCCTTTACAAAAGGACTGTTTATTGGTGTTGGAGGTAGCTTTGATGTCCTGGCGGGTGAGGTAAAGCGAGCTCCTCATACATGGATTAAATACAATCTAGAGTGGCTTTACAGGATATTGAAGCAGCCATTTCGTCTCAAACGATTTTGGAAATCAATCAAATTTATGTTACGAATGTTCATATGGAAAGGGTAGAGGAGGGATTCGTATAGCGGATCGCTCTTTTTTTGTTGTCTAGGAAATTATAAAATTCTCTGATTTTGTGGATAACTTCTAAGGAAATCCTTTATCTAAATTTGTTTGTTTTGCTTGTAATAGTAGATTGTGTCATCATGCGGAAAGAAGTATACTGATGACTGGTTTCGAATGGTAGAAAGATATGGATTGTATAGTAGAAGGTCACATCACAAAGTATAACAGATATTAAGTTAAATAAAAATTCTATTCCCATAAGTACTAGAAGGCGGCAAGAATGTTCTCTTCTCCTTCTATATGATAAAATTGAACTGGTAAGGAGGTGCTTAGGTTGGTTACAATGAAGGATATTGCTATGATGGCGGGTGTTTCGCGGTCTACGGTTTCTAGGGTATTGAATAGTTCTGGATATGTGAGTGAGGACGCGAGAAAACGTGTCGAGAAAGTAATTCAGGAGACGGGCTATGTTCCGAATGAGCATGCGAAGTCATTAAGGACGAAGAAGACAAAGGTGATTGGGGTTATTTTGCCCACTATTCAAACGGAAACGCCAAGTAGGATTGTGACGGGACTTGGAAGAGAATTGTCGAAGAATGGATACCAAATTCTTTTGGCAAATACAGATCATGATACAAAGAAAGAATTAGAGTATCTAGATTTGCTGAAGGTTCGACAAGTGGATGGTATTGTACTGATTGCTACAAATACAGAGCCAGAGCTGCTAAATAAACTAAAAGAAATTGATATACCACTTGTTATGGTAGGACAGGAAGCCGATGATGTGGTGCATGTAACATACGATGATTATCATGCTATCAGGGATCTCACTAGACTTTTTATTAAAAAAGGACATGAGAAAATTGGCTTTATCGGGGTGGATGAAACGGACAGAGCAGTTGGTTACATACGGAAAAAAGGTTTCTATGATGAAATGGCAGCTTATGGTTTAACTATCGAAAAGCAATGGATTCAGCAGGGGATTTTTGATATAGATTCTGGTCGAGTAGCGATGGAGAAAATCATGACTCATTATAAGGAGCGACCAACTGCAACGATTGCTGTGACGGACCGATTAGCAATAGGTGCCATTAGTTTTTTGAAAGAACAAGGCATTCAGGTACCAACAGATATGGCGATTGCTGGAATCGGGGCTTCGGAAATGTCGCAGTATATAGACCCGTCGTTAACGACTGTGGACTATCAAAATGAAAAGGCTGGGGAAGAGGCTGCGAAACAGATTCTTGCTTTGATAGATTCCAAACCTTACCAGAAAAAAATTATTTTAGATTATAGACTAATCGAACGAGATAGTGTATGATGAAACTGAAATCGATTCCAGTTTCATATGAACAATGTGGGATCGATTCCATTTCATTATGAATGGTGTGGAATCGATTCCATACACCTTGCTATTTGCATAATAAATTATCTTACTGCAAAGCATATCCATAGTTAATGGAATTATTTTGTTAATCGGTATGGATTCGATCCCATAAAATAAAGGAGAGTGAATAAAAATGTCTGAGAACAAAAAGATAGCAGAAGAATTAGTAAGCGCTGTCGGAGGTTTAGAGAACATTGAATCAGTTACACACTGTGCAACGAGAATGCGCTTCATCATTCAAGACGAGGAAAAAGTAGACAAAGAGCAAGTAGAAAACATAGATAAGGTAAAGGGTGCCTTTTTCAATTCTGGCCAATACCAGGTTATTTTCGGTACGGGTACGGTTAACCGAATTTATGAAGAATTGGCGAAGTTCGATTTGAATACGGCTTCAAAATCGGAACAATCCAAAGAGGCTGCCAAGAAGGGCAACAGGCTGCAACGTGCCATTCGTACATTTGGGGATGTGTTTGTTCCGATTATTCCAGTCCTTGTTGCTACCGGTTTATTTATGGGGCTGCGCGGATTATTAATGCAGGAGCAAATCCTCGCAATTTTTGGGTTGACTCCCGATGATATTTCCAGCAATTTTCTATTATATACAGAAATTTTAACGGATACGGCATTCATCTTCCTGCCTGCGCTTATCGCATGGTCAACCTTCCGAGTATTTGGTGGAACACCGATTATCGGTATGGTACTGGGGCTAATGCTTGTTAGTCCTTCTCTTCCAAATGCTTGGGGAGTCGCAACAGGTGCTGAACCACTTATGTTCTTTGGATTTATTCCTGTTGTTGGTTATCAAGGTGCGGTATTACCTGCATTTATTGCTGGTATTATCGGTGCTAAATTGGAAAGAGTTATTCGAAAACGTGTTCCAGAAGCATTGGATTTAATCGTCACACCATTTTTAACCCTATTAATCATGAGTATCGCATCCCTATTTATTATTGGACCAATCTTCCATATCGTTGAAAATAACATTTTAGATGCAGCTTTATTTGTTCTAGGGTTACCGTTTGGTATGGCTGGATTATTACTTGGGTTCTTTAACCAGGTGATTGTTATTACTGGGGTTCACCATATCTTTAACTTACTTGAGATTCAGTTGCTTGAAAACCTAGGCGAAAATCCATATAACGCAATTATTACTTGTTCCGTTGCTGCACAAGGTGGAGCTGCTTTAGCAGTTGGACTTAAAACAAAGAGCAAAAAATTAAAAGCTTTAGCAATGCCTTCTTCTTTTTCAGCATTTCTAGGTATTACCGAACCAGCTATTTTTGGTGTGAACCTACGCTATGGTAAACCATTCCTAATGGGGTTAATCGGTGGAGGCGTTGGTGGTTTCCTTGCATCCATCCTAAATTTAGCAGGTACTGGGATGGCGATTACGGTTATTCCGGGAACCCTGTTATATCTAAATGAACAAATAATCTTTTACATTTTAGTAAATCTTGTCGCGATTGCCGTTGCTTTTGTTTTAACATGGATGTTTGGTTATTCCGACAAGGACGCAGAAAAAATGAATGCTTAAGGTAGGAGAGTTTTATGAGACAGTCATCTAATGATTTGAAACAACGTGCCTATAATCGAGTTGCTGAGCAAAAAGAGACGGTGGCAAGTGATTCTTATCGCTTGCATTACCATCTCATGCCACCGGTAGGCTTATTGAATGATCCTAATGGGTTTGTTTTCTATAAAGGAAAATACCATATGTTCTATCAGTGGAATCCTTTTGAAACGAAGCATGGTGCCAAATTTTGGGGACATTATATATCGGATGATTTGGTTCATTGGGAAGAAGCACCGATTGCCTTGGCTCCAGATCAGTGGTATGACAAGAACGGATGCTACTCAGGAAGTGCCGTTGTATTGGAAGACAAAATGTATGTGTTTTATACCGGGAATGTGAAAGATGAAGAAGGAAATAGGGAATCCTATCAATGCTTAGCCATTTCGGATGATGGGATCCATTTTGAAAAAAAAGGACCTGTTATCCGTGTTCCCGAAGGATATACCGCCCATTTCCGAGATCCGAAAGTATTTTACAAAAATGACCAATGGTATATGGTACTGGGAGCACAGACAACAGCAGAAGAGGGAGAAGTGGTTTTATACAGCTCCGCTGATCTTATGAATTGGCGTTTTCTAGGATCGCTGGTAGGAAGCGGACACAACGGTTTAGGTTACTTTGGTTATATGTGGGAGTGCCCCGATTTATTTGAATTAAATGACCAGGACATCTTGATTGTTTGTCCTCAGGGGTTAGCACCTAAAGGATATGAATTTCAGAATATCTTTCAATCCGGGTATTTTGCCGGAAAAGTGGATTATGAACAGGTGAGCTTTGACCATGGGACTTTTGTGGAGTTAGATCGTGGCTTTGATTTTTATGCCCCACAGACGACAGAGGATGCGAGAGGAAGAAGAATTCTATTTGGCTGGATGGGTAACGCTGAAGATGGAGATATTACGCACCCGACGGTCAAACATGAATGGATCCATGCGTTAACCTTGCCTCGTGAACTGAAATGGGAAAACGGAAAGTTAGTGCAGCAGCCTGTGGAAGAGCTGAAGAGCTTGCGTAGGGAAGAGGTCCGTCATGATGATGTGGTCATTGAGGGCAATCTTTTGGAACTTCCTGAAGTAGCGGGTCAGATTGTTGAACTGGAATTACTGGTCAAGGACTGGAATGCCTCGGAGTTTACGATTCAAATGGGTGAATCTACTAAAATTATTTACGACCAGGAAGCTAGTCTGTTTACCTTGGGAAGAGCGGGCATTGCTGGAGACAAAGTTGTTGAGTATAGACGTTGTGTCGTTAGAAATTTGGAGCATATCCGAATCTTTAAGGATGCTTCTTCTATTGAGATTTTTGTTAATAACGGAGAAGAAGTATTTTCATCCAGGGTGTTTGATAATCCTGAGGCCGACAGCATTACTTTTTATGTTAATGGCGGCAATGTTAAGACAGATATAAAAAAGTGGAATTTAGATAGAGTGTTTGCATATTAATCTGTGGATAGATTGGAGTTTTTCAGATGTTTGGTAAATTATTTAAGAAAAAAGAAGAAGTAACAGATATTGTTCTCGCCGCACCAGTGACAGGTGAAGTAGTTGCATTAGAAGATGTACAGGATCCTGTTTTCTCACAGAAAATGATGGGTGATGGAATTGCGGTCCAACCTTCTAGCGGGGAAGTTGTTGCACCTGTTAACGGGAAAATCGTTCAGGTCTTCCCTACCAAACATGCCGTTGGAATTCTTGCTGATAATGGCGCAGAGATCCTCATCCATATTGGATTGGAAACAGTAGGCTTGAACAGTGAAGGTTTTACCGCTCATGTAGGTGAAGGAGATATGGTAAAAAAAGGGGAAAAGCTAATAAGCTTTGACCTTGAGGTAGTCCGTGAAAAAGCAAAAGATACGATTACTCCAATGATTGTTACCAATACTGATGACATGAGCAAAATTACGGTATTGGATAAAAAAGAA
This sequence comes from Oceanobacillus senegalensis, assembly GCF_900176885.1. GTDB lineage: Bacteria > Bacillota > Bacilli > Bacillales > Amphibacillaceae > Oceanobacillus > Oceanobacillus senegalensis. The sequence goes on from NZ_LT839648.1 coordinate 273,411, forward strand.
GTAACAGCAGGACAAGATGAAATTTTAACAGTGAAGAAGTAAAGAGTGAGGATGAATGGGAACGGTTCTCGTTTTGCATTTTAACGGATGAAGCGTGAGTACCGTCCCTTTTATCTAAGGAGGGAAAACGGATGTTAATAGGGGGAATTGAGGCTGGTGGTACGAAGTTTGTATGTGCAGTCGGTGATAAGTCAGGGAAGGTTTTTGATAAGGTCAGCTTTCCGACGGAAGACCCCGATGTGACATTAGCTAATGTGAAGGCATTTTTTGATAAGCATGAGATTGAGGCATTAGGTATTGGAACATTTGGACCGGTTGATTTAGTGAAAGATAGTGCGACATACGGAAATATTTTAAATACGCCAAAGACGAAATGGCGAAACTTTCCATTACTAGATAGGTTAAAGGCTGATTATTCCGTTCCAGTTTATTTGGACACAGATGTAAATGCTGCCTGCCTTGGTGAATATACTTATGGAGTGGGACGGGATGTAGACAGCTGTCTTTATGTCACAGTCGGAACAGGTATTGGTGCCGGTTTGGTGCAAAATGGGAAAGTGTTTCAGGGAAGGAACCATTCAGAAATGGGGCATATCTTCGTACCGAAGCATGAACATGATCCATTTGAAGGAGCTTGTCCAAGCCATGGTGCCTGTATCGAAGGACTTGCATCTGGTACGGCGATTGAAAAGCGCTATGGCAAAAAGGGCATTGAATTAGTAGATAATGATAAAGTATGGGAAATCGAAGCTTATTACTTGGCACAAGCCTGCATGAATTACTTCGTTGTGCTGCAGCCAGCGAAGATTATTTTAGGTGGAGGCGTCATGAAGCAGGAGAAATTATATGAAATGGTTCGAGGGAAATTTATGGAGTTGTTGAATGAATATGTGGAAGTTCCAGATGTAGATAATCTGATTGTGGCACCAGAGCTTGAGGATGAGCAGGGAGTTATGGGTGCGATGGTGCTATGTATGAGGTGATGGAAAAAGCATTGGTTTCGGTACCGGTCACCTCCCGTATCCTGTCGAAAAGTAAATTTAAAAGTGCAGAGACAGAGGGATAGGTACCTTTCCCTCTGTCTCGTACTATGTCCAAGAAACAATAAACTCTGCCTTTCCGGAAAATTCGTATTTCTTGATTCCATAAGGTATGATAAAGTTATTTCCCTTCGTAATAACAAAGGATGTCCCTTCAATGGTAATCACGGCATTCCCCTCAATAACACTAACTTGTAAAAAGTCTTGTTCCAATCTCTGAGTAGTCTTTCCATCCAATTGCCAATGGTAAACGGAGAAGTACTGTTCTTCTACTAACTTCTTCATTGTCAATCCATCTTTGACCGTTTTTGTTTGTTCAATCTTAACATCCTTATGTGGGACGGTAGTAACTTCTTTCGCTCTTCTCAAATGTAGTTCACGTTTATTCCCTGCTGCATCGGTGCGATCATAGTCATAAACACGATACGTGATATCCGAGCTTTGTTGTGTTTCTAATATTACAACTCCTTTTCCAATGGCATGTACTGTCCCACTGGGAACATAGAAAAAGTCACCGGCTTGTACAGGAACGCGTTGCAATAAATCGTCCCATTTTCCGTTATCCATCATGCTTTCCAGCTCATCACGGGTTTTGGCATGATGCCCTAAAATAAGCTCTGCACCTGTTTCAGCACTTAAAACATACCAGCATTCTGTTTTCCCATACGGAACCTTCTCTACTTCGCGAGCAAATTGATCATTCGGATGCACTTGGACAGACAAATCGTCTGCAGCATCTAATATTTTAATTAGGAGTGGATACTCCTCTTTATTGTCTGCCTTTTTATTAAATAATTCCCCGTGTTCATTCCAAGCATCTTCAAGTGTTTTCCCCTCGAGAGGGCCATTCTTGATTACACTTGGACCATTTGGGTGAGCAGATATAACCCAAGCCTCTCCTGTTTTTGCGGTAGGAATTTCATAGTTATATTCTGTTTTTAATTTTTGTCCTCCCCAAATCCTTTCTTGAAATACTGGTTGTAAAAAAATGGGTTCATTGTACATCTAATTTACCTCCTAAGTTCGCCATCATGTTAACTATTTCTAATTAACGAACCTTTTAAAAGGCTTGTAAAGCTTTTTAAAATAGCAAATATTGATATTACCAAGGGTAACATTTCTTACCTAAAATAGTCTATTCTACCCCTCTATTGATTCACCAGTTAGTTTCAATCCAAGAACTGCAGTGTGGATACAGGTGGGCCGGTTCTTGTGAAGTCCGAAATGGTTACCACATGGAAATGCTCGCTCTTCATGAAACCCCCAGGCCTATAAAAAAAGAGCGATCCTTCTAGAATCGCTCTTTAATACGTATAAGGCTGTATTTCTTTGTTATCATCTACGCTAAGTTCGGTTTCAATACTTTCCTGGATTTGTAAGTCTAAATGATTTCTTAATTCATTGGATATGGCTGTTTTGCTTTCATCGTCTACTTGATAATACCATAACCCGTCATCCATATAACCGCCACTTCCTTCCAACTTAACGGATGTGATGTCAACATCGGTATTCATTCCGTATGAAGCAAAACTTTTCAATTCATCAAAGGAAAGGTTTGTTGCCATATGATCTCCCACTGCTGTAATGATGTTTTCCAGCTTTAATAGGGATGAAGCGGATGTGGCCTCTTTCACAATAGCCTTAATAATTTCCTGTTGTCGGTATCCTCGTTTAATATCATTGTCATATTTCCTTGTACGGGCAACCGCTAATGCTTCTTCTCCGTTCAGTTTCTGATAACCAGGCTCAAGGTGAATGGACCCTTCATTATCTTCGGAATCTAATTCTGTCATTTCATAAGGTACATCAAAGTAAATGCCGCCAAGTGAATCAACTACCTCAATAAATGCATCAAAATTTAAACGAACGTAGTAATCCACAGGAACATTTAGGAAGTTTTCAACCGTTTCTATCGTTGCTTTGGGACCACCGAAAAAGTGGGCATGGTTAATTTTTGTATACGTATTACGTTCTGGAACAAATGTATACGTATCCCGTGGGATGGAAACCAATTTGATATTTTCTTCTTGTTTATTAAATGTTGCAAGGATCAGGGCATCGGATCGACTTTTTTCGTCATAGTCCCGCTCTTCACTATCATCCACCCCGATAATGAGTACAGAGACATTGTCTTCTACTGGATTAACCTTGTCCTTTCTTAATTCTGAAGTCTCGTTTTCACGACCAACTTCCTCATAAGAATTTTCCACTGTATTTTGAGCGGTTGAATAGATTTTATAGCCGTATGTTACACTTGCAAGTAAGAAAATAAGAATAGGGATACTAATATACAGAAAAATCCTTTTCTTCTTTCTTCGTTTAACTTGTTTTTTAGCACGAGAGTTTTCTGGTAATTTATCAGACATTGTCGTCACTCCATCTAGATACTTAATTTTTATTTTACTACGATGTTAAGCTTCCGTAAATTGTAAATTCTTTAAAACAAGTAATTTGAAAGAAAAAGTCGATGATTATACCAAACTTGGCGAATGGAATCGAAGAATTAGACATGAAATGAATGCTGTATGTTATGATGATGAAGGAATTAACAAATTTCCTTGACTTTATTCTTATTTTTTGTGTATTATGCCACGTTATGACAAGTAAATCGTGGTGGATAATGGAGTGAACCAATTAATGACGAAACGAATTAAAGTAATGACAATATTTGGCACGAGGCCGGAAGCTATTAAAATGGCACCACTTGTTTTGGAATTAAAAAAACGCTCTTCTGAATTTGAACCGATTGTTACAGTGACGGCACAGCATCGTGAAATGCTGGATCAAGTGCTCGAAATTTTTGATATAACTCCCGACTTTGATTTAAATATTATGAAGAAGCAGCAAACGTTAGCACAAATAACGACACGAGCCTTAGAAGGGCTAGACGAAGTGATGAAGAAAACACAACCGGATATTGTGCTTGTACACGGGGATACGACAACAACGTTTGTTGCATCATTAGCAGCGTATTACAATCAAATTGCGGTAGGACATGTGGAAGCGGGGCTGCGTACTTGGAATAAGTTCTCCCCATATCCCGAAGAAATGAATCGTCAGCTAACAGGGGTGATTGCCGACTTACATTTTGCCCCTACTGAAAAATCAAAGCAAAATCTGTTGAATGAAAATAAAGATGAGAATCAGATTGTTGTTACAGGCAATACAGCAATTGATGCGTTGAAAACAACGGTGGATAAAAATTATGTAAGTCCGATTCTTGATCGTATAGAAGATAAACGGCTTGTCCTTGTGACCGCTCACCGTCGGGAAAATTTAGGGAAAAATATGCAGCAAATGTTTCGTGCAATTAAGCGATTGGTTGAGGCACATGATGATGTACAAGTGATTTATCCAGTTCATTTAAATCCAGTTGTTCAGGAAACAGCTTATGAGATTTTGGGAAATGATGACCGCATTCAACTCATTGAGCCACTCGGTGTGGTTGATTTTCATAATTTTGCAGCGAAAGCTTATTTAATTTTGACCGATTCTGGAGGGGTACAAGAAGAAGCGCCATCCCTCGGTGTACCTGTTCTAGTTCTACGTGACACAACAGAGCGCCCGGAAGGAATTGATGCGGGTACCTTAAGATTAGCGGGAACGGATGAGGACAATATCTTTACCCTTGCCAATGAGCTTTTAAGCAATCAAGTGGCACATGATAAAATGGCCAAAGCAACGAATCCGTATGGAGATGGAGAAGCTTCCAGAAGAATTGCGGATGCTATTTTAGCTTATTTTGAGAATAGATAAATAAGAGTTTAAAGCCCTGCCTTTAATAGGTGGGGTATTTTTGTATAAAAACGTTTTTGTTTGAAATCTTGTATATACAAGATTATCCTAGAACTGTGTATTAATCTAACGATGGAATAATACGGGAGATAAATGGATTGAGATTTAGGTTTGTGGAAATAGTATAAGGTGGCGGGACTATGATAGTGTGGTGCTGAAATAATTTGAGGGTATGGGCTGACCGCTGATATGATAAGTGGATTGCCGATAAAAAGCCCGAATCACCGATAATAAGGAAGGACCGCTGATAAAACGAGCGAATCGCCGATAAAAGAGGAGGATCGCTGATAAAACGAGCGAACTACTGATAAAAGAGAAGGAATCCTGATAAAAGACCAAATCGCGTTTGCTGACCCCAATCCCATAATTCAGTATCCAAACACGATATTCGAATGGTCTTCCCACACTCTGACTGAATAGCTACTTCCAGCAACCTTAACATAACAACCCAGAAGCAAACGGAGGAATACATATGACGCATAAAGCATGGTGGAAGGAAAGTGTTGTTTACCAAATCTATCCCAGAAGTTTTAATGATAGCAATGGGGATGGAATTGGTGATATAAAAGGGATTACGGAAAAATTGGATTATCTGAAGGACCTTGGCGTGGATGTTATTTGGCTATCCCCGGTTTATAAATCCCCAAATGATGATAATGGCTACGATATTGCGGATTACCACGCAATTATGGATGAATTTGGGACAATGTCCGACTGGGAGGAACTATTGGATGAAATCCATCAACGTGATATGAAATTAATTATGGATCTCGTTGTTAACCATTCATCCGATGAGCATCAATGGTTCCAGGAATCACGCAAATCGAAGGACAATGCCTACCGTGATTACTACATATGGCGCCCTGGTAAAGATGGCAAAGAGCCGAATAATTGGGAATCGAATTTTGGTGGCTCCGCGTGGGAATATGATGAGAAGACCGGTGAATACTATCTTCACTTATTCAGTAAAAAACAGCCGGATTTAAATTGGGAAAATCCGAAACTACGTCAGGAAATTTATGACATGATGAAGTGGTGGCTGGATAAAGGAATTGACGGCTTCCGCATGGATGTCATCAACTTTATTTCTAAAATACCTGGCCTTCCAGATGCACCAAACCCAGAAGGAAAAAACTATGTTACAGGGAAAAACTATTTCCGAAATGGACCACGTATCCACGAATTCTTACATGAAATGCATGAGGAAGTGCTTTCCCATTATGATGTGATGACGGTTGGGGAAATGCCTGGTGTCAAAGTGAATGAGGCGAAGAAATACACCAACCCGGAGCGAGAAGAACTGCAAATGGTTTTCCAGTTTGAGCATATGGGCTTGGATAATGGTCCGAACGGGAAATGGGATTTAAAACCACTGGATTTAAGGGATCTTAAAGAAAGTATCTCTAGATGGCAGAACGGCCTTCAGGGTGTTGGCTGGAATAGTCTATATTTAAATAACCATGATCAACCGCGAATCGTTTCTCGTTTTGGAAATGATCAGGAATATCGTGTCGAATCAGCGAAAATGCTCGGGACCTTTTTACACATGCTGCAAGGGACTCCGTATATTTACCAAGGGGAAGAAATCGGCATGACGAATGTAAAATTTGATTCAATTGATGACTATAGGGATATTGAAATTCTCAACATGTACAAGGAAAAAGTGGAAGAAGAGGGTGCCGACCCAGATAAAGTAATGGAATCCATTTATGAGAAGGGGCGCGATAATGGGCGAACTCCTTTCCAATGGGATGCATCCGAGAATGCTGGATTTACAACGGGAGAGCCGTGGATGAAAGTCAATCCCAACTACAAACAGATTAATGCGGCACAAGCTGTGGCGGATGACGATTCGGTTTATCATTACTACCGCCAGTTAATTGCATTACGGAAAAATCACCCTATCATTGTATATGGTGACTATGAATTGATCTTACCAGATGATGAGAAAATTTATGCCTATATGCGCTCTTTTAAAGGGGAAAAGTTATTAGTTGTCACAAACTTTAGTGAAGAGAATGTTTCCTTTGAACTTCCTCATGATGTATCGTTTGAGGCGAAGGAAATGTTAATTAGTAATTATATGAACGATACCTCAGAAGACTATCGTACGTTTGCCTTGAAGCCTTATGAAGCAAGAGTGTATAAAGGTGTGTAACTGAAAAAACGACTCCGCCTATAGGTGGAGTCGTTTTTTTAGTTTAGGAAATCGATTGGGCTATACGTTGTGATTCGAGATAGTTCTCCATCAGTTTTTCTTTAGTAAGTAAATAAAATATGGTGCGCCGATGAATGCTGCAACAATGCCTGCTGGAACGGTGCTTGATTCAAGAATTGTTCGGCCAATGGTATCTGCCATCATTAATAAGGTTGCACCTAAAATGAAGGCAATTGGTAGAAATAGCTGATGCCTTGGTCCGACTAACTGTTTGGCAATGTGGGGAGCCATCAAACCGATAAAGCTGATTCCCCCTGTAACAGATACTGCCGCTGCTGCTAGGGCAACAGAGACACTAATCAAAAGCATACGCTCTCTTGTCAAATGGATACCTAATCCAATGGCTGTTGGTTGACTCATTGCTAGGATATTTAATGTGTTTGCTTTATAAAAGACAAGGGGGATTCCTACGATTAGCCATGGTAATAATGCAAGGATAAATGGCCAATCAGCTCCCCAAATGTTTCCGGCAAGCCACTGGGATATAAATTCTACCTCTTGCCGTTCTGCAGTAGAAATGAAGAGCATCATCAGTCCGGAGAGGGCAAAGGCAAATCCAACCCCGACTAATACAAGCTTTACTGGCTGTACTCCTTTCCCTTTTTCATAAGAGAAAAAGTAAATACAAACAGCTGTTAGCATCGCACTTATGAATGCAACAATCGGCAAAATAAACGCATAATGTTCTATATCAGATTGGACAAATAAATAAAAACAGGTAATCCCTACACCAGCCCCTGCATTGATTCCAATAATACCGGGATCTGCTAAATCATTTCTTGTCACACTTTGAAGCAAGGAACCAGAGATTGCCAGTGCCATTCCCGCCAACGCAAGGATAATCACACGTGGTAGGCGAACGGAAAACAGGATAAACTCCTCCTTAAACGAACCATAACCAAAAAGTGTTGGTAAAATTCGACCAATGCTAACAGATGAGTTCCCTAAAGAAATGCTAGTAAAAAATATGAGGATAAAGAGAACGATACAAATTATCATCCATTTTCTGTGAATTTTAAAATGTGGATTATTCAAATTGACGTCCTCCTTTACGTACTAGCAATAAGAAGAATGGCAATCCAATGATAGAAATGATTGCAACAACTGGTGTTTCAAAGGGGGCATTCATGGTACGCCCAAGAAGGTCTGCAAGAATCATAAATAAACCACCAATCACTATACTCATTGGAAGGATGAAACGATAATCAGAACCGACTAATCCGCGTACGATATGGGGAATCATTAACCCTATAAATGCCAGGTTACCAACTAGTGCAACGGCTGAACCTGCGAGTATAACGACCAACCCCAATAATAGAATTTTGATTGTCTTCGTACGTTGCCCTAAACCAATAGCTAATTCTTGGTTCAAGCTAAGGATGGTTAATTGTTTGCTGAAACCAATACTTACAGCGAGTCCAATGAGAATAATGGGGGCTACGATTAGTGCATGCCAATTGGTTCCGATTAGCCCTCCCGCTGTCCACATCGATACATCCTTGGAAATATGAAATAAAATACCAACACCATCCGCTAAAGCCTGTAAAAATGCAGAAACGGCTGCCCCAGCTAAAACCAGCTTGAAAGGGGATAAGCCGCCTCTAATAGATGCACCAATCGAAAACACAATAGCCATGCCAAGACCAGCACCGATAAAACAAGCAAAGATGATTCCTAGATAAGAGGACGATGGAAAAGCAGCTAAAGTACATGCTAATGCTGCATTTGCTCCCGCTGTAATACCGAGTAAACCTGGATCAGCTAATGGATTGCGGGTAACTCCCTGCATGATGGCTCCCGATACCGCCAACGCGCTTCCAACAAAAAAGGCTGCAATGACACGTGGAAAACGAATTTCCCGTAGGACGGCATAATATTCACCGCCGCTTATCGAAAATATTGCGTGCCATACATCCTGAAAAGTTGTTTCAGCGGCTCCAAATGTAAGGGACAGATAGAATACGAGAATCAAGGTAAGGATTGATAGAATTATTTTTATCGAAAAGGGTATGGATTGTATTTTGTTCATGTTTATTCGCTACCTTCTAACAAAAGATGTTCCAAACGTCCAATAAAACTTTCTTTTGAACACAGATTATTTGTTCCTTCCTAAGAATGCTTCCTCAAAGAAATCAAGTTGATGTTCTAAGGTTAATGCGTCATTGAAGTAAAAGGCTTTGGCGTTTGTTTGGAATACGTGATTGTTCTTTACGGCTTCAATGTTGTTATACCAGTCTGTTTCTGTGAAAGAAGTGTCATAGTCATCCGTTACATTAAGAACAACATAATCACCTACATAATCACCTAGAACTTCTTGTGAAATGGCAAAATAACCTGGTTCTAATGCAACATCTTTCACGGCCTGTGGCATGTTTAATCCCATTTCCTGGTATAAAATTTCTGTACCGCGTCCCCAGTTATCCCCAAATAGGTAGAATTGTTTTTTATAGTTTTCAACCACCGTAACGGTTGCATCTTCTCCAATTTTATCTTTTATTTCTTCCCCTAAGTCCTGAGCACGTTTTTTGAAATCTTGAACCCAAGCCCTTGCTTCTTCTTCTTTGTTTACTACTTTTCCAATTTCAATATGTTGCTGTAAATAATCGACTTTTCCATAGGTGAAAAGAACGGTTGGAGCGATTTCCTTCAGTTTGTCCGCATTTTTAATATTATTTAATCCGATAATTAAGTCAGGTTCTAACTCAATAATTTTCTCTAAATCCTGATTGGAAACGACCTCCACCCCTTCTAGGGCATCTTTAAAGTTTGGATTCATGGCCGACCAGGAATCCACACCAACTATATTTACCCCAAGCTTGATTAAATCACCAGCATAGGAGGATAACACAACGACACGTTCTGGATTCGCAGGAACTTCAATCGGTCCTGTTTCCGATTGATAGGTAATAGTTTCGGTTTCTTCTTTTGTTTTTGCATCGCTACTATTGCTACAGGCTGTTAACGTTATCATAAGTATAATAAGTACTGGAATTATCCATTTTTTCATTTTTATTCTCTCCCTTTAAAAGATTATATGTCATACACATGGGTTTATTGGTTCGTGGATCATGGCGAATTAGTGCATCAATATGAAATACCTCCGCTAGTACTTCCGGTGTAATTACCTCTTCTGCAGTCCCCATTCGAACTAGTTTTCCTTTAGATAATGCAATAATATAATCGGAAAATCTAGCTGCCTGATTTAAATCATGGAGGACCATGATAATGGTTTTCTTTTCTTGTTTGTTAAGTCTTTCAAGTAGTTCCAGTATTTCTAACTGATGGGCCATATCTAGATAAGTGGTTGGCTCATCAAGGAAAATAATATCGGTATCCTGTACTAAGGCTAATGCAATCCAGACGCGTTGGCGTTGTCCTCCTGATAAGGCATCCACGGGTTGATTGCGTAAGGAGTGTGTATATGTAACTTTTAGCGCCCATTCCATCACTTCTTTATCTTTTTTGGATAGCCCTCCAATCCCTTGTTGATAAGGGAAACGCCCATAGGATATTAATTCCTCTACAAGAAGACCATGTGCACTTTCCGGATTTTGTGGTAATATGGCAAGCTTTTTCGCTAATTCTTTAGTATTTACTTTCCGAATTTCCTTTCCATCGAGGATAATTTGTCCACAATCTTGTGCAATAATTCTCGTCATTGCTTTTAATAACGTGGACTTTCCACAACCATTGGATCCTATAATGGTGGTGATTTTCCCATCCGGTATTTCTAAGCTTAAATTATGAATAATCGGTTTATCCCCGTAACTGACACCAATATCCTTCACTTGTAAGCGCATAAAAAAATATATCCTCTCTTTTTATTTTTTATCAACCATGTTATGATGAAAGTGATAATCATTCTCATTGATAATTGTTATCAATTTCCATGATAATTTTTTAGCAAAGTAAAGTCAATATAAATTTTTAAAATATTTTGGAGGATGGGGGCAAGATGATGAAAGAATGGTATGATGTCACGATTATTGGTGGAGGTCCAGCTGGTTTATACTCTGCCTTTTATAGTGGTTTACGAGGAATGAAGACGAAAATCATCGAGTATCAGCAAAATTTAGGTGGAAAAGTGTTATTGTATCCAGAGAAAATGATTTGGGATGTTGGGGGACAGCTACCTGTATTAGGGGAGAAATTTGCAAAACAAATCGTTCAACAAGGTCTAACCTTTGATCCAACTGTTTGCAGGAATACAAAAGTGGAATCGGTAGAAAAAGATGCGAATAATAATTTTATCCTAACCACCAATGATGGTAAAAAGCACTATTCACGGGCCGTTATTTTAGCTAATGGCGGGGGAATTATTCAACCGAAGCGGCTAGATGTAACGGACGCACAGAGATATGAAGGTAAAAATTTGCATTATTCGATGAAGTCATTAAAATCTCTTCAAAATAAAACGGTACTCATCTCAGGTGGTGGGGATGCAGCCATTGATTGTGCGGTGGAACTTTTAGAAATTGCTAAAAAGGTGATTGTTGTCTATCGTAAGAATGAATGTCGTGCACATGAGGCGCAAGTAAATAAACTGGTAAAGGGTAACGCGAAATTTATGATGAACACCACCATTGATTCATTCATTGGTACGAAAGATGGTACTGCCATTCAACAAGTGTTACTGAAAAATAATGCATCAGGTATTCGTTCTAACCATGAGGTAGATCATGTCATTGTACAACATGGATATAATCGAGAGTCTTCTTTTACGGTGGACCCAAATATAACCTTGGAGAAAAAAGATGATTATTTTTATAAAGGAGATTCCTTTGGATGTACAACGGAAAACGGGATTTTTGCAGCGGGGGATATCCTGACATATGATGGGAAAATCAATCTTCTAGTCGGTGCTTTTCAAGATGCAGTTCAAGCAGTGAATAGTGTGAAAAACTATCTAGAGCCAACCGCACCTAAGGTAGGAATGGTATCATCTCATCATAAAGCATTTGAAGAAAGGAATAAAGAAATCATACATAGTCAATTGAATGCATAAACGGAATTCTACTTGAAAAAACAGGAAGTGCCAGACATATCAAACATGTGGCACTTCCCTAACCACTAAACCTCTTTGACAGATATGGCTTTGGAATAGTTGGTAATTTTGCAGCCTTCTAGGTCTTTTTCTTTGATTAATCCTAGATTGATAGCAGCTTCGATTTTCTCTTTGTCTGGTTTCTTTTCAGTTTTTATTAGATCTGTCATGCTTAATTCTTCAAGGCGCTGTATGGTTTCTTGGTTATTGAATTTTTCAGATTTGCGCACTTGTCTTAGTAACTTATACTTTCCGTTATTCCATTCCCCCTTCGCATTAGCACCAACCTCGCTGTCAAAATATGTATGAAAAATTCTCTTCAGTTGGTTCATTTCTGTTTCAATCTCTTTTTTCGCATTGCTTAGCTCGAAATAGCGTTCTACCATTTGCTGGGTGATAGGTGAATCGGACATGTTTAATCTCCCCCTCCCTAACCTTTCTATAAATCTTATTTTGGACAAGGAAGGATTATTACTCTGTTTCGTGGAGAAAGGAAAGAGGAGAATACGAGGAAGGAATGTGCATAAAAAGAGTGGTAGCCGCATATAAAAAGGGGAATTACAAGTAAATCTGGAGTGTGGTCTTCCTAAAAAAATCGCCCATCATTTCACATGGAAAGTGCTCCAACATTAACCAACATGATTTCAAAACACATGTCTTGATTATCCATCTATAATGCCATAAGATGTATGTATTTGAATTCATCAACTAGGAGATGACATCATGAAAGGCATGTTTCAGAATAAATGGTCAGTCATTGGGATTGCAGTTTTTTGTTCCATATTATGGGGAAGTGCATTTCCAGTACTTAAGGTCAGTTATGAGGAATTCCAAATGGCGCCAGATGATGTTATAGCTAAAATTGTGTTCGCGGGAATGCGCTTTTTGCTTGCAGGCATTATCGTTTTAGTCTTTTTATTATTAATCAATCCTAAAAGTCTGTTGGTAACGTGCAGGCAATTTGCTGTACTGATTCTGTTAGGTATCTTCCAGACGGCATTGCAGTACTTTTTCTTTTATAATGGGCTTGCGAAGGTAACCGGTATGCAAGGTGCGATCTTATCTTCCAGTGGTACCTTCTTTACGGTGCTACTAGCGCATTATTATTATAAAAATGACCGAATGAGCTGGAAAAAGGCAGTGGGACTCATTGCCGGGTTTTCAGGAATTATTGTTGCCAATTGGGGAACAGAGCTACAGGTAAGTTTTCAACTGACAGGAGAAGGATATATGATTTTGTCTGGGTTGGTAAGTGCAGTAGCAACCATTTTAGCAAAAGAACTTGCAACGGGGATTCATCCGTTTGCTGTCACAGGCTGGCAGTTAAGCCTTGGTGCAATCATCATGCTCCTTATCGGTGTTCCGCAATTAAGTCAAGGTGCAATGGTATTTACCCCATTTGGTTGGGGACTGTTTATTTACTCGGCTATTCTATCGGCCGTTGCATTTGCTCTTTGGTATTCCATCTTAAAATACAATAATGCCGGTGAAATTAGTATGTATAAATTCATTGTCCCCGTTTCAGGTGCAATATTATCGGCAATCTTTATTCCAGGTGAACGATTAACCGTCTTTATTTTAGGAGCCATCGTGTTGGTCGCAATTGGAATTGTTATTGTAAATTACAAAGGGAAAAACAAATCTGTGGCAAAACAGGAATTACAGGAAGAAAGACGCAATGCATAGAAAATATAAAAGGAAGGACCTCTAAGTCATGAGGACTCCTTCCTTTTTTCGGCTGTTTTCTAAAAAGGTGATGTCACTCTGTTTTGTCCTAGCATGTGACTAAAATTGTCTCATCCATCCTTTTACATGTAGATATTGTCATAGAATTTTTTTAAAAAAACCTGCCTTTTCATGGTATGATATAAAATATATGTGACATGTTTTTGCATCTTTCTTTTAAAATACGATAATAATAGGGGATATTTATGGAAAATAGACAAGTATTTTCTAATTCTACTTTAGATTCCAATGCAAGAAGTTCTTCTATACTTCTCAGCATACTAATAGATATTAAATATTTACTAAAAGGTAAAGTGTTAGTAGCCAATGTCCTTCCTGTATTTACAGCCTATTGGTTAGCACTTTATTTTAATGGGGAACGATTTACAGACCATTGGGGACTTTTCCTGTTAACAATGGTTGGTAGTACATTCGTTATTTCCGGTGCATTAATTCTCAATAATTGGTATGAAGTCGATTTGGATAAAGAAATGGTCCGCACCCAAAAAAGACCGACTGTTACTGGCAATTTTTCCTTGAAAACAGTTTTATGGTCGGGGATTATCACAACAATCATTGGGCTGGTCATGATGTTATTTACAACATTAGAAGCTGCCGTTTATTCTTTTTTAGGTTGGTTTGTCTATGTTGTTCTTTATACATTTTGGACGAAGCGCAGATATACATTGAATACCGTTGTAGGTAGTGTTTCAGGTGCATTTACCCCATTCATTGGTTGGGCAGCGATAGCACCAGTCCATCACATCGTTCCAATCGTTATGTTCTGCATATTATTCATTTGGCAAGTTCCGCATACATTGGCGATTGCGATAAAAAGGTTGGAGGATTATACAAGAGCTGGTATACCTATGTTACCAGTGGTTTGTGGTGTTGATGTTACGATACGGCAAAATATCATTTATATTATCGCATTGCTGCCTTTTCCATACCTCTTGACTCCTTCTTTAGGTTGGTTTTTCTTTCTTTTTGCTACTGCCTTAAATATAGGTTGGATTATTCTTGCGATGAAAGGACCGCAGGCAAAAGATGTGAAGAAATGGGCACAGGCTAATTTGCGCTATTCGTTAATTTATTTAATTTTATTATCATTCGTGATGATTCTTTTAACTTCACCAATCATATGAATGCATCATTATGGGGAAATCTTTCGTTAAGGAGGATTTCCCCGTTTTTATGATGTTACTTTTGTATGTGTATAAGAATGTTTGGAAAAAGTGCCTTTTGATGTGATGGATAGCTAATTTGTTTGTCTCTACGTAGAGTGAGGGTGTCAAGGTTCTCCAATAAAAAAACTCCAGCAGTCATTGCTGGAGTTCCTCTGTTCTTAATAAAATCGCTTAAAGCTATCAAAATGTTTGCTCCAATAGGAACTATTTAGGCTTTCAATTTTTACACCACTTGATCCGGCGTGAATAAATTGATTGTCTCCTAAATAGACACCCATATGTGAGATTCCGGATTTATATGTATTTTCGAAAAATACAAGGTCACCTACTTGTGGGGTGTTGACATAATAGGCGCGGTCAAAGAAACCTGCACTGGATTGTCGCTTGATGTCTTTCCCTGCTTGGCTATACACGTAATGAATAAACCCACTACAGTCAAATCCACTTGGGTCTGAACCAGCCCACTTGTAGGGAGTGCCCTCTAGGCTTGTTGCGGTGCTAATTAACTGCTCTACATTATAATCGACATCCGCTTTTGGTTGCTCCTTCTGGTTGGTTGGAGCCTTTTTAGTAGTTGAACTAGAGTTAGTTTTCTTTGCCTCACCAATGTTCAGTTTTTGCCCAATATAAATTAAATCAGAGTTTAAATGATTCCATTTCTTGATATTAGAAACGCTAACACCATAATTGGAAGCAATTTTTGACAAGGTATCCCCTGACTTTACGGTGTACACCGATGAAGATCCGGTCTTTGTGGATGGCTTTGTGGTTGAAGTTTCCTTTTTAGCTGCATCCTTCTTCACAACAAGCTCGTTGCCGGGATAAATTAAGGTGGTTTCTAAGCCATTCCAGCTCATCAATTCTTGAAGGGAGATATTGTGATTACTAGCAATCATGCTTAGCGTATCCCCAGCTTTAACGGTATAGGTTGTTGATGTACTGTTGGAGACTGCTGCTACTTTACCTTGTGTTTTTTCAGATGAATCGCTTGCTACGGTTTGAAGCATCTGATTCGGATAGATTATATCTGATGATAGATTATTGATTTCCTTTAATACGTTTACACTTATTTGATGTTCTTGTGCGATGGACCACAGGGAATCCCCGCTCTGAACTTTATATGATGATGCTTCTGCTTCTTCAGCACCAATCATTGCTGAAGCTATGGCAGCCCCAGTCGTTACGGACATCATTATTTTTTTATTGGCCACGATCCAAGTCCTCCTATTAAACGATGCTAGATATAAAATATTATATAACCTTTTAGAAAAATTTGGTAGATTAATAGGAAAAATGTTATCGAATTGTAATGTTAAATAAAAGATGCTATCGATATTCCATTATGTTAGTAGAATTTTGCCTAACTCTCTGCAAATGATTGGAATGGATTATTCATTAGGATGAAGCCAAATTGTAGTTCCACGGTAATCGTTTTTTTCACCGTAGAATGTGTAGGGTGTTATTTTAAGCAAATACTTGAGGAAAATAATATTCCATAAAATGTAAGCGTTTTAGTAATTTTATAACGCTGACTGCATACAAATGATTAGTAAATATGAAATGGTAAGAATAAAAGGTTTACCATTCATATAAATTACTATGAAGATTGTAGAGGTGATGGGGATGGCTTTAATGGGTTATCCATACGAAGCCTAGCCATCAAAACCTTTACATTCTTTATGAAAAAAATAGACCAAACTGTTGGGGGATAGGAACGATACAGTTTGGTTTTTTTCATGGTTACATCATTCACTGAATCAACGACGACTAATAAAATGGAAGGAGTACGGATAAGTTGATTAGTATCGCTGATAAATGGAATACAACATCGGATACCCCCCTAATAACTTAATCTTTTCTAAACATACCAATTTAGGAACCGCCACTACCATTCGCATTCTCCAATTATTCCCTCCAATGAATATAAAATTAAACTTGAAATAAAGCTAGTGAAGTTTATACTTAATAGCAAGCTAAGTCGCGTGAAAGTTTTAAAAAGACAATGTATATGGCGGCTCATTGAAAATGGGTTGTAGAAGACTAAGAACGGAGCAAAGCAATGGATGTGAAATTAGAACAACGTGTAAGAACGACATATGAACATTTACATAATCAAGCAGAGATAAGTTGGGAGGAAACAAAGACAACCAACTATATTAAAGGATTACTAGAAAAAAGTGGCTTGAAGGTAACGACTTTTGATGACTGTCCAGGAGTTATTGGGGAATTTGGTAATTTTGAAAAAGGTCTTCCAGTTGTCGGGATTCGTGCCGATATGGATGCATTATGGCAAGAAATTAGCGGAAAATTTCAGGCTAACCATTCTTGTGGTCATGATGCCCATATGGCAATGGTTTTAGGTGTGCTTTGGAAGCTAGCACTCGAACCAGAATTAGCTGACAAGGTAGCGGTGAAATTCATCTTCCAACCTGCTGAAGAAAAAGGGGAAGGTGCACTGAAAATGGTCGAAAAGAATGTAGTCGATGATGTCGATTATTTATTCGGTGTGCATTTACGCCCAGCACAAGAGACAAAGATGGGACAAGCAACACCAGTAATCGTACATGGTGCAACGAAAAAGGTTGAGGCAAATATTAAGGGAGAGGATGCCCATGGAGCAAGGCCACACTTAAACCATAATGCGATTGAAATTGGAGCGCAAATTGTGAATATGATCGGTCAAATTCACCTGGATCCTCGTGTGCCACACTCTGTGAAAATGACGAAATTTCATGCAGGTGGAAAGAGCCTGAACATTATTCCGGGAAGTGCATCCTTTGCCATAGATATGCGTGCGCAGACGAATAAAATGATTGAACAGCTGGAAAGTAAAGTTCTAAGTATCTTTGAATCCATTCGTAATTTATATGACGTCGATATCGAAATTACGAACACGAGTGACATTGTCGCAGCTAGGATAAATAACCAAGCTATTTCGATTATGCGTCAAGCCATTGCTGATACATTGGGAGAGGAGAATGTGAATAAAGCTCTTGTTACACCGGGTGGAGATGATTTTCATTTTTATACCATTAAGAAACCTTCCTTAAAAGCGACGATGCTTGGGTTAGGCTGTGACTTACAACCTGGACTCCATCATCCGGATATGACTTTTAATAAGGATGCATTAATGAACGGTGTAAACATTATGTACAAAGCAGTATTGAATACGTATAAACTATAAGAAATCGGAGGCAGTGGACATCATGAAAATGTATGGAACAATCTTTTCTATATAAAGAAAAGTAAAACGTAGAATTTTAATCCCTACTATTCTTCTATTCTTCTTTCTTTATTAGCTTTATTCTATTTTCAAAACAATGCCATCGTTACCACAGAAGTGACTATATGTTCTGAAAAAGTTCCATCTGGTTTGGATGAATACAAGATTGTTCAGTTAGCTGATTTGGAAATAACCAACGTCATCTTGTTCAAAAGGTAAATCACGAAAAGCCAGATATAATTGTGTTCACTGGTGATTTAGTTGATAGAGAAAAAGGCGAAATGAAATCAGGAATCACATTAATGAAAGAATTAGTTTCAATTGCTCCCGTTTATTATGTAACTGGAAATCATGAAGCTTGGTTTGGAAGTTTTTCCGTGTTAGAAGAAAAATTAGAAGCGATAGGTGTTCGTGTCTTGAGGAATACTACGGAAAGAATAAGTATAGGGGATGAGTATCTTCGTATCGTGGGACTAGATGACCCTGCTTTCGAGAGAAAAGGTGAAGAAAGGGATATTATGGAGCTGGCTATGGAGCATTATATAGATGGGATAGAGGTGAAAAGGGAATTCACTATATTACTAGCCCATCGCCCGGAAATGATAGACCTATATGCAAATTATGGATCTAATCTAGTTTTCTCTGGTCACGCACATGGTGGTCAATTTCGTATCCCGTTTATTGGAAGAGGAGTTGCACCTAATCAAGGATTCTTTCCTACCTATACAAATGGGGAACATACAGTAGATGAAACAACGATGATAGTGAATCGAGGGCTAGGTAATAGCATTATCCCTATTAGAATATTTAATAGACCTGAGATTACGATAGTAAAGCTAGAATCGATAGGCGAATAAAAGGAGTATACGGAGGTAGTAGATTAATTTTTCTATCTATTGTAGTTTATGAATCAGGTTTCGAAAGCTAGAAGGTATGGTGATAATATCTGAAAAATAGCAAGAGAAAAACTTCAATTAATCTGTTTACATTTCGATATCAGAGTGATATTATAATTCTTGTCGCTAAAATGACTTGTTGTTATTCAAGAAGTAAGCGACAATTCATTAACCAAATAACTTGAAAAAAGTTGTTGACATTAGTTGATGAAAGTTATATAATTTAATTCCGTCGCAAAAAACTTTGAATATATGAAATTGATTATTGACAAAGATGTTGCGATATGATAAATTGATAAAGTCGCTTTTAACAAGTGATAAATAAATTTGCTCTTTGAAAACTGAACAAAACAACCAGTATGTTAAGATATTAAAAGGAACTCGTTTTTCTTTTAACTATAGAAGGTAACACTTCTAAAAGCTAAGAATATCAAATTGATTGGTGTTAATTTGATACAAACTTTTTTGGAGAGTTTGATCTTGGCTCAGGACGAACGCTGGCGGCGTGCCTAATACATGCAAGTCGAGCGCGGGAAGCTAACTGATCCCCTTCGGGGGTGACGTTAGTGGAACGAGCGGCGGACGGGTGAGTAACACGTGGGCAACCTGCCTGTAAGATTGGGATAACTTGCGGAAACGTGAGCTAATACCGGATAATACTTTTCATCGCATGATGGAGAGTTTGAAAGACGGCTTCGGCTGTCACTTACAGATGGGCCCGCGGCGCATTAGTTAGTTGGTGAGGTAAAGGCTCACCAAGGCGACGATGCGTAGCCGACCTGAGAGGGTGATCGGCCACACTGGGACTGAGACACGGCCCAGACTCCTACGGGAGGCAGCAGTAGGGAATCTTCCGCAATGGACGAAAGTCTGACGGAGCAACGCCGCGTGAGTGAAGAAGGTTTTCGGATCGTAAAACTCTGTTGTTAGGGAAGAACAAGTATGATAGTAACTGATCATACCTTGACGGTACCTAACCAGAAAGCCACGGCTAACTACGTGCCAGCAGCCGCGGTAATACGTAGGTGGCAAGCGTTGTCCGGATTTATTGGGCGTAAAGCGCTCGCAGGCGGTCTTTTAAGTCTGATGTGAAATCTTGCGGCTTAACCGTGAGCGGTCATTGGAAACTGGAGGACTTGAGTACAGAAGAGGAGAGTGGAATTCCACGTGTAGCGGTGAAATGCGTAGAGATGTGGAGGAACACCAGTGGCGAAGGCGACTCTCTGGTCTGTAACTGACGCTGAGGAGCGAAAGCGTGGGTAGCGAACAGGATTAGATACCCTGGTAGTCCACGCCGTAAACGATGAGTGCTAGGTGTTAGAGGGTTTCCGCCCTTTAGTGCTGAAGTTAACGCATTAAGCACTCCGCCTGGGGAGTACGGCCGCAAGGCTGAAACTCAAAAGAATTGACGGGGACCCGCACAAGCGGTGGAGCATGTGGTTTAATTCGAAGCAACGCGAAGAACCTTACCAGGTCTTGACATCCTCTGACACTCCTAGAGATAGGATTTTCCCTTCGGGGACAGAGTGACAGGTGGTGCATGGTTGTCGTCAGCTCGTGTCGTGAGATGTTGGGTTAAGTCCCGCAACGAGCGCAACCCTTGATCTTAGTTGCCAGCATTCAGTTGGGCACTCTAAGGTGACTGCCGGTGACAAACCGGAGGAAGGTGGGGATGACGTCAAATCATCATGCCCCTTATGACCTGGGCTACACACGTGCTACAATGGATGGTACAAAGGGAAGCGAAACCGTGAGGTCAAGCAAATCCCATAAAACCATTCTCAGTTCGGATTGTAGGCTGCAACTCGCCTACATGAAGCCGGAATCGCTAGTAATCGCGGATCAGCATGCCGCGGTGAATACGTTCCCGGGTCTTGTACACACCGCCCGTCACACCACGAGAGTTGGTAACACCCGAAGTCGGTGAGGTAACCTTTTGGAGCCAGCCGCCGAAGGTGGGACCAATGATTGGGGTGAAGTCGTAACAAGGTAGCCGTATCGGAAGGTGCGGCTGGATCACCTCCTTTCTAAGGAAATGAAAAGCGTAAGCGACTGATTGCAGGAGCTGAAGCTAAATTATTACGGAACACCTTTCACAAGGTGAATATAAGGCATAATGAATTGTTTGGTTCAGTTTTGAGGGATTAATTCCTTCATTAATATATGTACCTTGAAAACTAGATAAGAATGACAAGACATCAATCAAAAGGCTGAAGCGACTGATTATAGGAGCTGAAGCTAGATTATTTTTAGTAAAGCAAGGCTATTAATTTAGCACGCTTATTCATTGTAAATTAGTTAAGTGAATAAGGGCGCACGGTGGATGCCTTGGCACTAGGAGCTGATGAAGGACGGGACTAACACCGATATGCTTCGGGGAGCTGTAAGTAAGCTTTGATCCGGAGATTTCCGAATGGGGAAACCCACTGTTCGTAATGGAACAGGACTTGTGTCTGAATACATAGGGCACAAGAGGCATACCTGGGGAACTGAAACATCTCAGTACCCAGAGGAAGAGAAAGCAAATGCGATTTCCCAAGTAGCGGCGAGCGAAACGGAAACAGCCCAAACCAGAGAGCTTGCTCTCTGGGGTTGTAGGACACTCCACATGGAGTTACAAAGGAATTCTTTAGACGAATCCATCTGGAAAGATGAGCCAAAG
>NZ_LT839648.1:295945-379351 GCF_900176885.1 Oceanobacillus senegalensis
CAAACTTTTTTGGAGAGTTTGATCTTGGCTCAGGACGAACGCTGGCGGCGTGCCTAATACATGCAAGTCGAGCGCGGGAAGCTAACTGATCCCCTTCGGGGGTGACGTTAGTGGAACGAGCGGCGGACGGGTGAGTAACACGTGGGCAACCTGCCTGTAAGATTGGGATAACTTGCGGAAACGTGAGCTAATACCGGATAATACTTTTCATCGCATGATGGAGAGTTTGAAAGACGGCTTCGGCTGTCACTTACAGATGGGCCCGCGGCGCATTAGTTAGTTGGTGAGGTAAAGGCTCACCAAGGCGACGATGCGTAGCCGACCTGAGAGGGTGATCGGCCACACTGGGACTGAGACACGGCCCAGACTCCTACGGGAGGCAGCAGTAGGGAATCTTCCGCAATGGACGAAAGTCTGACGGAGCAACGCCGCGTGAGTGAAGAAGGTTTTCGGATCGTAAAACTCTGTTGTTAGGGAAGAACAAGTATGATAGTAACTGATCATACCTTGACGGTACCTAACCAGAAAGCCACGGCTAACTACGTGCCAGCAGCCGCGGTAATACGTAGGTGGCAAGCGTTGTCCGGATTTATTGGGCGTAAAGCGCTCGCAGGCGGTCTTTTAAGTCTGATGTGAAATCTTGCGGCTTAACCGTGAGCGGTCATTGGAAACTGGAGGACTTGAGTACAGAAGAGGAGAGTGGAATTCCACGTGTAGCGGTGAAATGCGTAGAGATGTGGAGGAACACCAGTGGCGAAGGCGACTCTCTGGTCTGTAACTGACGCTGAGGAGCGAAAGCGTGGGTAGCGAACAGGATTAGATACCCTGGTAGTCCACGCCGTAAACGATGAGTGCTAGGTGTTAGAGGGTTTCCGCCCTTTAGTGCTGAAGTTAACGCATTAAGCACTCCGCCTGGGGAGTACGGCCGCAAGGCTGAAACTCAAAAGAATTGACGGGGACCCGCACAAGCGGTGGAGCATGTGGTTTAATTCGAAGCAACGCGAAGAACCTTACCAGGTCTTGACATCCTCTGACACTCCTAGAGATAGGATTTTCCCTTCGGGGACAGAGTGACAGGTGGTGCATGGTTGTCGTCAGCTCGTGTCGTGAGATGTTGGGTTAAGTCCCGCAACGAGCGCAACCCTTGATCTTAGTTGCCAGCATTCAGTTGGGCACTCTAAGGTGACTGCCGGTGACAAACCGGAGGAAGGTGGGGATGACGTCAAATCATCATGCCCCTTATGACCTGGGCTACACACGTGCTACAATGGATGGTACAAAGGGAAGCGAAACCGTGAGGTCAAGCAAATCCCATAAAACCATTCTCAGTTCGGATTGTAGGCTGCAACTCGCCTACATGAAGCCGGAATCGCTAGTAATCGCGGATCAGCATGCCGCGGTGAATACGTTCCCGGGTCTTGTACACACCGCCCGTCACACCACGAGAGTTGGTAACACCCGAAGTCGGTGAGGTAACCTTTGGAGCCAGCCGCCGAAGGTGGGACCAATGATTGGGGTGAAGTCGTAACAAGGTAGCCGTATCGGAAGGTGCGGCTGGATCACCTCCTTTCTAAGGAAGATAAAAGGCGTAGGCGACTGTTCAGCGGTGACCGCATAAGCAAGGAACCGTAAAGCACCTGGTCTTTGGTGCTTGGAGTGTCAATTGCTTATGACGCGAACCGCTAGGAGCTGAAGCTAGATTATTACGGAATATCTAAATATTTATTTGGATAAAGCATACTGGATTGTTTGGTTCAGTTTTGAGAGAGTGAATCTCTCAATTTTTGTACCTTGAAAACTAAATAAGAGTAATCAACGACATCAAAAATAAAAGAATGCAGCGACTGATTATGGTAGCTGAATCTAGATTAAAACGTAAAGCAAGGCTATTAATTTAGCACGCTTATTCATTGTAAATGTAGTTAAGTGAATAAGGGCGCACGGTGGATGCCTTGGCACTAGGAGCCGATGAAGGACGGGACTAACACCGATATGCTTCGGGGAGCTGTAAGTAAGCTTCGATCCGGAGATTTCCGAATGGGGAAACCCACTGCTCGTAATGGAACAGAACTTGTGTCTGAATACATAGGGCATAAGAGGCATACCTGGGGAACTGAAACATCTCAGTACCCAGAGGAAGAGAAAGCAAATGCGATTTCCCAAGTAGCGGCGAGCGAAACGGAAACAGCCCAAACCAGAGAGCTTGCTCTCTGGGGTTGTAGGACACTCCACATGGAGTTACAAAGGAATTCTTTAGACGAATCCATCTGGAAAGATGAGCCAAAGAGGGTAACAGCCCTGTAGTCAAAAGAGAATTCTCTCCGGAGTGTATCCTGAGTACGGCGGAACACGTGGAATTCCGTCGGAATCCGGGAGGACCATCTCCCAAGGCTAAATACTCCCTAGTGACCGATAGTGAACCAGTACCGTGAGGGAAAGGTGAAAAGTACCCCGGAAGGGGAGTGAAAGAGTACCTGAAACCGTGTGCCTACAAGTAGTCGAAGCGCATTTACGCGTGACGGCGTACCTTTTGTAGAATGGACCGGCGAGTTACGATCGTATGCAAGGTTAAGTGGAAGACACGAAGCCGCAGCGAAAGCGAGTCTAAACAGGGCGAATGAGTATGCGGTCGTAGACCCGAAACCGTGTGATCTACCCATGTCCAGGGTGAAGGTCAGGTAACACTGACAGGAGGCCCGAACCCACGTATGTTGAAAAATGCGGGGATGAGGTGTGGGTAGGGGTGAAATGCCAATCGAACACGGAGATAGCTGGTTCTCTCCGAAATAGCTTTAGGGCTAGCCTCAAAGATTTGAGTACTGGAGGTAGAGCACTGATTGGACTAGGGGCCCTCATCGGGTTACCGAATTCAGTCAAACTCCGAATGCCAGCTACTTAGACTTGGGAGTCAGACTATGGGTGATAAGGTTCATAGTCGAAAGGGAAACAGCCCAGACCACCAGCTAAGGTCCCAAAGTATACGTTAAGTGGAAAAGGATGTGGAGTTGCTTAGACAACCAGGATGTTGGCTTAGAAGCAGCCATCATTTAAAGAGTGCGTAATAGCTCACTGGTCGAGTGACTCTGCGCCGAAAATGTACCGGGGCTAAACGTATCACCGAAGCTGTGGATTGTCTTTTAGACAATGGTAGGAGAGCGTTCTAAGTGCTGTGAAGTCAGACCGTGAGGACTGGTGGAGCGCTTAGAAGTGAGAATGCCGGTATGAGTAGCGAAAAAAGAGTGAGAATCTCTTTCACCGAATGCCTAAGGTTTCCTGAGGAAGGCTCGTCCTCTCAGGGTTAGTCGGGACCTAAGCCGAGGCCGAAAGGCGTAGGCGATGGACAACAGGCAGATATTCCTGTACCACCTCGTGATCGTTATGAGTGATGGGGGGACGCAGTAGGATAAGGAATGCGCACCGATGGACGTGTGCGCCCAAGCAGTGAGAAAGTCAGATAGGCAAATCCGTCTGGCCATTTCAAGCTGTGATGGGGAGGCAACTATAGCCGAAGTTCCGGATTTCACACTGCCGAGAAAAGCCTCTAGCCAGATCACAGGTGCCCGTACCGCAAACCGACACAGGTAGGCGAGGAGAGAATCCTAAGGTGAGCGGGAGAACTCTCGTTAAGGAACTCGGCAAAATGACCCCGTAACTTAGGGAGAAGGGGTGCTCTATAGAGATAGAGCCGCAGTGAATAGGCCCAAGCGACTGTTTAGCAAAAACACAGGTCTCTGCGAAGCCGAAAGGCGAAGTATAGGGGCTGACACCTGCCCGGTGCTGGAAGGTTAAGGGGAAGAGTTAGGACCTTTGGTCCGAAGCTTAGAACCGAAGCCCCAGTAAACGGCGGCCGTAACTATAACGGTCCTAAGGTAGCGAAATTCCTTGTCGGGTAAGTTCCGACCCGCACGAAAGGTGCAACGACTTGGGCACTGTCTCAACGAGAGACCCGGTGAAATTATACTATGCGTGAAGATGCGCATTACCCGCGACAGGACGGAAAGACCCCGTGGAGCTTTACTGTAGCCTGATATTGAATGTCTGTGCAGCTTGTACAGGATAGGTGGGAGCCTCAGAAGCGTGAGCGCCAGCTTACGTGGAGGCATCCGTGGGATACCACCCTGGCTGTATGGACCTTCTAACCCAGGACCGTGATCCGGTTCGGAGACAGTGTCAGGCGGGCAGTTTGACTGGGGCGGTCGCCTCCCAAAAGGTAACGGAGGCGCCCAAAGGTTCCCTCAGAATGGTTGGAAATCATTCGCAGAGTGTAAAGGCAGAAGGGAGCTTGACTGCGAGACCTACAAGTCGAGCAGGGACGAAAGTCGGGCTTAGTGATCCGGTGGTTCCGCATGGAAGGGCCATCGCTCAACGGATAAAAGCTACCCCGGGGATAACAGGCTTATCTCCCCCAAGAGTTCACATCGACGGGGAGGTTTGGCACCTCGATGTCGGCTCATCGCATCCTGGGGCTGTAGTCGGTCCCAAGGGTTGGGCTGTTCGCCCATTAAAGCGGTACGCGAGCTGGGTTCAGAACGTCGTGAGACAGTTCGGTCCCTATCCGTCGTGGGCGCCNTGAAGGACGGGACTAACACCGATATGCTTCGGGGAGCTGTAAGTAAGCTTTGATCCGGAGATTTCCGAATGGGGAAACCCACTGTTCGTAATGGAACAGGACTTGTGTCTGAATACATAGGGCACAAGAGGCATACCTGGGGAACTGAAACATCTCAGTACCCAGAGGAAGAGAAAGCAAATGCGATTTCCCAAGTAGCGGCGAGCGAAACGGAAACAGCCCAAACCAGAGAGCTTGCTCTCTGGGGTTGTAGGACACTCCACATGGAGTTACAAAGGAATTCTTTAGACGAATCCATCTGGAAAGATGAGCCAAAGAGGGTAACAGCCCTGTAGTCAAAAGAGAATTCTCTCCGGAGTGTATCCTGAGTACGGCGGAACACGTGGAATTCCGTCGGAATCCGGGAGGACCATCTCCCAAGGCTAAATACTCCCTAGTGACCGATAGTGAACCAGTACCGTGAGGGAAAGGTGAAAAGTACCCCGGAAGGGGAGTGAAAGAGTACCTGAAACCGTGTGCCTACAAGTAGTCGAAGCGCATTTACGCGTGACGGCGTACCTTTTGTAGAATGGACCGGCGAGTTACGATCGTATGCAAGGTTAAGTGGAAGACACGAAGCCGCAGCGAAAGCGAGTCTAAACAGGGCGAATGAGTATGCGGTCGTAGACCCGAAACCGTGTGATCTACCCATGTCCAGGGTGAAGGTCAGGTAACACTGACAGGAGGCCCGAACCCACGTATGTTGAAAAATGCGGGGATGAGGTGTGGGTAGGGGTGAAATGCCAATCGAACACGGAGATAGCTGGTTCTCTCCGAAATAGCTTTAGGGCTAGCCTCAAGGAAAGAGTACTGGAGGTAGAGCACTGATTGGACTAGGGGCCCTCATCGGGTTACCGAATTCAGTCAAACTCCGAATGCCAGCTACTTAGACTTGGGAGTCAGACTATGGGTGATAAGGTTCATAGTCGAAAGGGAAACAGCCCAGACCACCAGCTAAGGTCCCAAAGTATACGTTAAGTGGAAAAGGATGTGGAGTTGCTTAGACAACCAGGATGTTGGCTTAGAAGCAGCCATCATTTAAAGAGTGCGTAATAGCTCACTGGTCGAGTGACTCTGCGCCGAAAATGTACCGGGGCTAAACGTATCACCGAAGCTGTGGATTGTCTTTTAGACAATGGTAGGAGAGCGTTCTAAGTGCTGTGAAGTCAGACCGTGAGGACTGGTGGAGCGCTTAGAAGTGAGAATGCCGGTATGAGTAGCGAAAAAAGAGTGAGAATCTCTTTCACCGAATGCCTAAGGTTTCCTGAGGAAGGCTCGTCCTCTCAGGGTTAGTCGGGACCTAAGCCGAGGCCGAAAGGCGTAGGCGATGGACAACAGGCAGATATTCCTGTACCACCTCGTGATCGTTATGAGTGATGGGGGGACGCAGTAGGATAAGGAATGCGCACCGATGGACGTGTGCGCCCAAGCAGTGAGAAAGTCAGATAGGCAAATCCGTCTGGCCATTTCAAGCTGTGATGGGGAGGCAACTATAGCCGAAGTTCCGGATTTCACACTGCCGAGAAAAGCCTCTAGCCAGATCACAGGTGCCCGTACCGCAAACCGACACAGGTAGGCGAGGAGAGAATCCTAAGGTGAGCGGGAGAACTCTCGTTAAGGAACTCGGCAAAATGACCCCGTAACTTAGGGAGAAGGGGTGCTCTATAGAGATAGAGCCGCAGTGAATAGGCCCAAGCGACTGTTTAGCAAAAACACAGGTCTCTGCGAAGCCGAAAGGCGAAGTATAGGGGCTGACACCTGCCCGGTGCTGGAAGGTTAAGGGGAAGAGTTAGGACCTTTGGTCCGAAGCTTAGAACCGAAGCCCCAGTAAACGGCGGCCGTAACTATAACGGTCCTAAGGTAGCGAAATTCCTTGTCGGGTAAGTTCCGACCCGCACGAAAGGTGCAACGACTTGGGCACTGTCTCAACGAGAGACCCGGTGAAATTATACTATGCGTGAAGATGCGCATTACCCGCGACAGGACGGAAAGACCCCGTGGAGCTTTACTGTAGCCTGATATTGAATGTCTGTGCAGCTTGTACAGGATAGGTGGGAGCCTCAGAAGCGTGAGCGCCAGCTTACGTGGAGGCATCCGTGGGATACCACCCTGGCTGTATGGACCTTCTAACCCAGGACCGTGATCCGGTTCGGAGACAGTGTCAGGCGGGCAGTTTGACTGGGGCGGTCGCCTCCCAAAAGGTAACGGAGGCGCCCAAAGGTTCCCTCAGAATGGTTGGAAATCATTCGCAGAGTGTAAAGGCAGAAGGGAGCTTGACTGCGAGACCTACAAGTCGAGCAGGGACGAAAGTCGGGCTTAGTGATCCGGTGGTTCCGCATGGAAGGGCCATCGCTCAACGGATAAAAGCTACCCCGGGGATAACAGGCTTATCTCCCCCAAGAGTTCACATCGACGGGGAGGTTTGGCACCTCGATGTCGGCTCATCGCATCCTGGGGCTGTAGTCGGTCCCAAGGGTTGGGCTGTTCGCCCATTAAAGCGGTACGCGAGCTGGGTTCAGAACGTCGTGAGACAGTTCGGTCCCTATCCGTCGTGGGCGCCGGAAGTTTGAGAGGAGCTGTCCTTAGTACGAGAGGACCGGGATGGACATACCGCTGGTGTACCAGTTGTTCCGCCAGGAGCATAGCTGGGTAGCTACGTATGGTAAGGATAAGTGCTGAAAGCATCTAAGCATGAAGCCCCCCTCAAGATGAGACTTCCCATCACTTCTAAGTGAGTAAGATCCCTCAGGGACTATGAGGTAGATAGGTTCGAAGTGGAAGCATGGTGACATGTGGAGCTGACGAATACTAATCGATCGAGGACTTAACTAACTTCTTAAAGGATGTCAGTGATTAACTCTTATTTAGTTTTGAAGGTGCAAACCTAAAAATATATGTCTAGTGACAATGGCGGAGAGGTCACACCTGTTCCCATGCCGAACACAGTAGTTAAGCTCTCCAGCGCCGATGGTAGTTGGGGTTAACCCCTGCGAGAGTAGGACGTTGCTAGGCAATTTTGAAAGGACAGAATACAAGTGTATTCTGTCCTTTTTGATTATCCTTTTATAGAAATGACGAGTATATATTATTTATTTGAAAGGCTCTTTGCGTATATTTTGTTGGTTTTTTACTTAGCATTTGAAGGATAATGTGCACTAACTTGTTAAGATAGTTGGTGCATTAATACCGCTACGGAAAGCGACTGCCCGCAGTGGAAATCAACGTGCACCAACAAACATTATTGTTCTGTAGGTTAATGCCCATCATATCTATTTTGTGTAAAAAGCAACAATCTTTTAGGAAGTAACCATTTCAAAAGTGTCAATAAAATCCTACTAAAAGGTTCAGCATTTTCATTTTTTATGACGAAACTAGGAACAATTCAGATTTTAGTAATAGGAGTTGCATAAAAATAGGGAGACTACAGAACTATCCTTGTAGTATCCCTAGTGTCCTTCATTTTATTGTGCTTTCTCCAACATTTGTCCAGTAGTAACAGTTTTTTTTCCTTGTTGATTGGCTATGACAATAGCTAATGCTGCAATGATTCCTGGAATAGCAAATATGATGAAATTCAGCTGTAAAGTTAAATTAGAATCGAGTAAAATACCACCAACGGCTGGTCCCATTATTGCACCTATCCGGCCGACCCCTAACGCCCACCCGAGCGCAGTTGATCGCATGGTTACCTCATAGAATTGGGAAGTGTAGGAATGGGTAAGGTTTTGTGTGCCAACTGTTGCAGCACCTGCAATCGCTACGATCCCATACAATAGTATCATATTCGTTGCAAATCCAAGACTTGTTATCGTGACAAACGCAACTAGGAAGAACAGAATAAGCGATTTTCCAACACCCCAACGGTCAGCAACCCACCCCATAAGTATGGAACCTACTGTAGCACCGGCATTTAATGCGAGCAAGAAGCTTAAACTTGAGCCAAGAGGGAAACCAGCTTCGGTCATAAATTTAGGAAGCCATGTATTCAAACCATATAACATCAGCAGAGACATAGCGTAGGTGATCCAGATCATCACCGTTAAAAGAGCTCTTTTTTCAGTAAATAAATTCTTCACTGGTGATGAGGTTTCCTTTGGCTTATTTAATACGAAAATTTCCTTTTCAGATGGTTTATAGTTTACATTTAACTTTAGAAGAATATTCTGTATCTTTTTCGTATCATTTTTAGTAATTAACGTACTGACTGAGTCTGGTAATAATTTGATTAAAAAAGGTATGAACAATAATGGAAGGGCACCAATGAAGAAGACGGATTCCCAGCCTAATTTTGCTACCATAAGCATACTTAAAAGAGCAGCGAAAACACCGCCAATTGAAAATCCGGTCATAATAGTAGCAATCATACGGCTACGCAATCTTTTCGGTGAATACTCACTAATCAATCCAATAACGTTCGGCATCATACCGCCCAATCCTAAACCGGTAATGAACCTGAATACTCCGAACCATTCTGGGCTTGGTGCTAGTCCTGATAGAACCATAAATAAACTGAAAATCGAAATACATATCAAGATAATTTTTTTTCGTCCTAATTTATCTGCCAAGGTTCCAAATATAAAAGCACCTAACATCATTCCAAATAAAGCATAGCTGCCATATATCCCTGCTTCAACAGATGATATTCCCCAATCTTCCATGATGGAAGGAACTACAGCACCATAGATGACTAAATCAAAGCCGTCAAACACCATTAAGACTGTACCCCAAAACAATAACATCCAATGAAACTTATTAAACTTTGCTTTTTCAATTAATTGTTCTGCATTTGTTGTATGCATTTATTCTCCCCCTCTAATTTAACCCCTAGTTAAGCGCCTAAAACAATCTATCTATGAATTCACATAATCGTTTATCACTGACACTTCATCCTGTCTCATTTTGTTGAATTATAGCTTGTAATCGCTGCCATTATTTTAGTATCAACTTCCAAAATGTACGCTACTTTCTTTTAGTCGCTTACTATTATTATAATACTAAGATTATTCCGACTTAAATTGAACTTTTCTTCGTTTTCGCCTTAATTCCAAAATATTCTTTATACTCTATGAAAAGGTGGCTTCATTAAATAGAGTGTGGGACTATAATATTCTTGTAAAATACGATGGAGATTTGTAGATTGTTTGCCGGCTGAATCTCGACATTAGGAACACTATTTATTAATAATTTGGCTGAAATAGATGGGAGTAAATGGTAATATAATGAATAAGAAAACTAGGAAAATGGGAAGATATTTGGACAGATCCAACGATAAACGGCTACTTTACGGGAGGATGGAGAACAAACCGAGGTCATATTAAATGAATCAATGGAACTTGAAATCAAATTCCAAGTTATGCTGGGAATTATGTGTTAGAAGTTGAGTTTTATACGAATTTTATTATAGTGTAAAAAGCGGGGTGGCTTTTTGAAAAAGATATTTGTGAAAGCTTGTAATTGGTTAGCCTTTATTCTTTTCATTCTTTGTATCATCAGTGTGTTATTTGATATTACGGTGTATCATTCTAATTACATTGTTTTCTATGGAATAAGTGTTTTAGGTTTAATTATCGGGCTAATGAGTTGGCTTTTTCGTAGGTTTAATCCAATGAAATCAGTCACTAAAATAGTAGGATATATTGGATTTTATGGGAATTTTGCCGTTGTTATTTTATTTTTTCCACCTATTTTTGCGATTTGGGGAACCTTTCTTTTTGGACCGTAAAAAGGATGGTTTAGGCTAGATATCTCTAGAATATAAAACCAAAAATATAGAGGGGAAAATGAATATGACCGTAAAGGAACGAATCAATAGAGAATACTTCCTGCAAATAAAGTCTCTATTTCCCTTCAACACCATCGACATTTCCTGGGAAATAATGATGGATTATGACAAATCAATCGACAGCTTAGGCGTTAGCAGATAGCGGTAAAATTAATTGTTTATCTTAACAAAATCCATTTACAAACCATCGTTTTGTTCTATAGAGCAAAACGATTTTTTAGTTTGAATTTTCATTTGTACTATTATGATAAATGTGCACTAACATGGAGTACGTTGATTTTAAGTTCGTATGAAGATTATTAGATACAAAATGAAAACCTTACAACCAGCGATGTGTTTTTCCGCAGTGGTATTAGCGCACCATCATCCCCTATTTATAATCAGTAACATAGCCTCAATTGATTAACAAATATTTAAACTACTTTTATATTTCCTCAATATTTACCCTATACAATCTAAGGTGAAGGATTGGTTGTGCATATTGTATTTGGAAGTTATAGGGGGTTGGGAAACGATGGAAATGCCGCTCATTACATTTTTACTTCCAGCGTATAATGAGGGAGAAAATATCCATGAACTGTATGAGCAATTGGTTTCGGAAACGAAGGATCTATATTATTCCTTCGAATACTTATTCATTGATGATGGTAGTACAGATGATACGCTTGATAAGATTAAATATCTTGCCTTTTATTCGGATGATGTGCGGTATGTTTCTTTCTCACGGAATTTTGGGAAGGAGGCTGCCATGTATGCTGGATTAAAGCATGCTAAAGGGGAGGCGGTCATCATTATGGATACGGATTTACAGCATCCGTCTCATTTAATTCCGTCCTTAATAAAGGGATATGAGGCGGGATACCATCAGGTGATTGCAAAGCGCAATCGCAAAGGGGAGTCCAGATGTAGTCAATTTTTCACCAGAAGCTTCTATCAAATCATGAATAAATGGAGTGATGTCGCCCTTCAGAATGGGGAAGGAGATTTTCGATTATTAAGTAGAAAAGCGGTAAATGCCCTTCTCAGTTTAAGTGAAGGGAATCGTTTTTCAAAAGGACTTTATTCATGGATTGGTCTGTCTCAAACGACGGTGACCTACGAGAATGTCCTTCGGGAAAATGGAAAAAGTAAATGGAAATTCTCTTCTTTACTTTCCTATGCACTGGATGGAATGCTTTCGTTTAATACGAAGCCTTTACGATTATGTTGCTATTTAGGGCTTATCACGATATTGATGTCGTTTATTTATATTTTCATTACGTTCCTTTCCATTATCCGTAATGGGGTGGAGGTGCCAGGATATTTTACAACGATTTCAGCAGTTCTCTTTCTTGGCGGTGTTCAATTATTTTGCTTAGGAATTATTGGTGAGTATATCGGCCGAATCTACAATGAAACGAAAAAACGACCGCATTATATTCTGGAGGAAAGTAACACAACGGATCCAAACGTAGAAGTTAGAGAAATCATACCCCCGCATCGTTCATGGGATTTATCAGAAAAACAAGGAAAAGAGAAAGTGACTTCATAGTTTGGGGGAAGAGAAAGTTTGAATAAAGAATTTGTTCGATTTGTTGTGGTAGGTGTGATCAATACCATCAATTACTATGTCCTTTATTTATTCTTGCTGAAGGTAATAGGCGTATTTTATCTACCAAGTCATTTTGCTGCTACAATCATCAGTATGTACATATCTTATTTCTTAAACGTTTATTTTACATACAAAGTAAAACCGTCCTTCCAATCCATTCTGATGTTTCCGCTCACCCAAGTTGTGAATGTGGGTGTACAGGGGATGTTACTACTTATTTTTGTTGAACTATGGGGGATACCAAATATAGTTGCACCATTTTTTGCAGCAGTGTTCACCATACCTGTTACATTTTACGTTACAAGGAGAATTTTGCACTAATGTATAAAAAAAACAGGAAGCATTGGGTGGGGATTATTGTTGTTGCCTTGGTCGTTTCCACGATATGTCATCTCTTTTTTATCCTACAAAAAGCAGATGGTATTCTGATGACGGGATTCAATGATGGATTGTCTCAGATGCTTCCATTTAAAAAGCTTATCTATGACGAATACACGAGGGCTAACTTCTTTTATTCGGATTCCTTTGGGTTTGGTGGGGGAATTTACTCCCAGCTAGGCTATTACTACTCAACCAATATCCTATTCCTTATCCATGTTGCTTTCATTTTTTTATTAGAAACGTTACATATTATACCCCATCCGGATATGGCTTTTTGGGCGGATGCTATTTTGCCAATGAGTATTGTGAAGCTTGCTGCAATCATTGTGGTGACGACCGTTTATTTTAAAAAAATATCTTTCCGAACGGCTGCTGCATTCCTAGGTGCCGTTGTTTACGCAGCGAATGTCCTTTATTTCCGACATGCGATGTATTGGGATTTCTTTACGGATGCGATGTTTTGGTTTGTCCTGCTTCTCATTGGGATGGAAAAAATAATACGAAAAGAGTCGACATTGGTTTTTGGAATCGCGGTTGCAGCAAATCTTATTACAAATTTTTATTTTGCTTACGTGAATTTTCTTCTAGCCTTCTTTTATATCTTGCTTCGGTTCGTGATCAAATTTGATAGAAACGAAGAAAAGCCTGTAAAGCAAATTCTTCGGTACAGTTACGTAGGGATGATTGGATTTCTAGTCAGTGCGTTCGCCTTTATTCCAAGTGTGATAGGTTACTTAAAGAACTATCGCCCAGCTTATACGGACATAATTCCGCTACTAGGCTTTACCGATAATATTTTGTTTAACAGTCGTGTTCTATTTTTGCCGGTATTTGTTGTCATCATGGTTTGTTTGATACGGTTTTATAAATATCCTGTATTTCGCTTTTTTGCGATACTATCAATTGTAGGATCCGTGCTCCATTTTGTTCCGTACGTTGGAAGTGTGTTTAACGGATTCTCGGCACCACAAAATCGCTGGGAGCACATCGTTTGTCTCGGCTTTGGTGGCTTGGTAGCTTTCGTCTTCCAGCATGTTAAGGAAGTAAAGACAAAGCATATTCTCCATGGTTTGATAGCATATCTTCTTTTAGCGACTGTGATAGTGAAAATAGATGATTACACATTGAATCAAATGTCGGATTGGATTATTCCTGTGATATCTTTCTTGTTCATCCTGGGCTTCCTTTTTATAAGGAAAAGGGCAGTGCTTTTCATCAGTATCGTGCTTTTCATGGTCATTTCTGCAAATACGTTTCAGTCGGTGAGATTAATGATTCCGCCAAAGGATGGTGTGTTGGCTAGTGAGTCTGTCTTGCTTGATTCAGAAATGTATAATTCTCAGGAACAACGGCAGCTCATTGAGGTGATGGAAAAAGAGAAAGCAACCGAGCATAGCCGAATCGATTGGATGGCGCCTACGCGGAATAATACACCGATTGTCCAAGATTACGATGGAATGAGTGTGTATTCGAGTATTTTGAATGAGAATATTCTCTTTTTCTATTATACCTATGCTGAAATTAGTATGGATCGGGAGAGTGTAAGTCGATATGCGACATTAGGGGACAGAGCCAACTTGATGAGTCTATGGAATGGCCAGTTTTACATGCGAGAGAAAGAAGCAAAGACTGCTCCATATGGCTTTAGAAAAATAGTTGAGAGTGAAAATTATGTTGCCTATGAAAATCAATGGTTGCTTCCAGCTTTTCGTAAAACGAATGTCTTGTATGATGCGGATACATTATTAAAAGAGTCTATATTGACAAGAGAGCATGCGATGCTTTCTGGGGCGATTGTTGAAAATGCGGATATTACTCTGGCTGGATTGCAGAAAGCGGTGAAAATCCGTGATTACTCCATCCAAGAAGTGACGGCTACCTATGATGGAGAGAGGTTAGTTGTTCATGAGGATGGCGGTGGTCTGGAGCTCTCACTCGATGAAGCCTTGAATGAAGGGGATGTTTATCTCTCTTTTTATATTGATGGCATTCGAAAAAAAGATGACTTTTACCTAGAGGTGAATGACTACCAAACATTAAGAAAAAAGTCTGATTCTATCTATCGGACAAATGTCAATGACGTAACCATTCGTGTTGAAGCGGATGAGACAATTTGCTTAAAGCTCCCAAAAGGAGATTACGAGTTAAGAGATTTGCAGATTTTTCATGAGGATTATAGGGTATTGCGAGATGTGCATGAAAAATATGAGGGGAGGGCCCCTTTACCGATAACATGGGAAAATGGCTTGGTTAAAGGCACGGTTGTTAGTGAAGAAGAAAATGAGATGATTGTCACGCCAATTCCGTATGAGAAGGGTTGGCATTTGAAAGTAAACGGGAAGAAAGTTCCGATTGAAAGAGTGAATTACTCGTTTATTGGCATCCCCTTAGAGGTTGGGGAAAATAACATTGAAATGATGTATCTTCCTCCGTATTTTGGCTGGACAGTTGCGATGAGCCTTGGTGGGGGAATAATCTTTTGTTTTCTGTTATATAGGGAGAGGTTGAATGCGAAAACGCGTACTACCATCAAGTAAAGGGGGACCTACGACAATATGGAAAAAGAGATGTTGCTAGAAAAATTACATCAAAATAAAATGGTCGCTGCTCTAAAGGATCCGAAATATATGGAAAAAATGCTGAAACAAAAGCAAAATTTGAGTGCTGTGTTGCTAATGACCGGTACGATTTTAACCGTGAAGCGCTATGTTGATTTTATTCAAGATAATGGGCTCCCGGTGATTTTACACGTGGAGAAAATAGGTGGTCTGGAAATGGACAAGTCTGGAATGGACTTTGTAAAAAAATACGTCAAGCCAGCTGCCATCGTAACGACAAATCAAGGAATTATAAAACGGGCGAAAAAGGCTGGATTGTTCGTTGTTCAGCGAATCTTTCTAATCGATACGGATGTGTATCATCATTTAGTACAGGATCCTCGTAATATCCAGGCCGATGTAATTGAAATTATGCCAAGCAGGGCACCAGACTTTATTGAAAAATTATCCAAAGTGTCACCCGTTCCTGTGATTACAGGAGGACTGCTGTCATTACCAGAGCACGCCAAAGTTGCATTAGAACACGGTGCTATCGCAGTTTCTACTTCTAATCCGGATATGTGGAAGGGAGATTTAAGTCAGATGTAAAGGGGGGAGAGGTTTTTGTCTCCCTTTATTATTTTGCTTCTCATCGCTTTGATTACTTTTTTTCTTTTCCTTTCTAACTCATTTATTCTAACCATATCAAAAGAAGAAGGAAAAAAATACACAGGCTTTACACCTACTTCACATAGAGTTAATATTTATCCTTTATGATAGATAGTGAAGTGAATAGGTTACAGGTATAAAGGAAGAGAGACCGCAAATACAGAATGTTAGCTCAGGCATTCGAATATTTGTGGTCTCTCTTTTTTCGTTGGGAAGGAGTTGATGAACGAAATAGGTGTCATCTAAAATTCTATAAAAGGAGAAAAGATGTGATTACAATTCAAGATTACGATGTGTATGCTTTTGATTTAGACGGTACGATTTATGTTGAGAATATGCTTTTGCCTGGAGTGGCGGATACATTGGAGTATATCCGAAGCAGGGGGAAGAAGATTCGTTTTATTACGAATGCCTCGACAACATCAAGAGAGAGATGTAAGGAGCGGTTAGAGAGGCTTGGTCTTACTGTTCAGCTTGAGGAAGTGATTACCGCTCTCTATTTGACGGTTCAATACTTTAAGCAGCATCCATTAGCAAGGGTTTATGTTGTTGGGGATGAAAGAGTGAAAGATGAACTCCATCAACAAGGCATTGCAATAACGGATGAACCACGAAAAGCAACTCATGTGTTAGTTGGGCATGATCGAGCCTTTTCCTATAAGAAAATTCAGCACGCGATGGATGCCATTCATCATGGAGCAAGGCTCACAGTCATTAATCCCGATCCAACTTGTCCGGTAGCAGACGGTTACATACCTGATACGATGTCATTTGCGAAGGCTATTGAGGTGGCTAGTGGTAGGGCAATTGATCAGATCATTGGGAAGCCATCCGATTATTATGGGAATAGATTGTTAGATATAAGTGAAGCAGATCCGGGGCGTATACTAATTGTTGGAGATCGATTGGAAACAGATATCATGCTTGGAAAGTCAAATGGATTTTCCACCTGCCTCGTATTAACTGGGGTAGCTAGTAAACAGGATATTCGTGATTCTATCGTTAAGCCTGATTATGTTATAGAAAGTATAGGTGAACTATTTGCCTTAGAATTGCTTCTAAAATAGACTATCTTTACTAATTCATATAAGAACGGCTGAATCTCTTTTACTAGATAAGAGATTCAACCGTTTATTTTTTTGGTGAAATTTGGAAAGGGGCAGGCACCTTATTTCGAAATATCTCGTATTATTTAAAAGGCAATAGATTCCAGTAAGGATGGATTTTGATTTGCTACATATAAACAGAGGAGAGAGGTGTAGTCATGTTTAAAAAAGTTGCTTTTTTAACGACCGTAATCTTAGTTTTGTTGTCTTTGCGTGATGATACTGTAAGGGCTGAGGGGTACATCGTCAAGCCGGGGGATACGTTATTAAAAATTTCCGACGAGTATGGTTTATCCGTAGATACAATCGTTAACTTAAACCGATTGCAATCTACTATTCTTGAACCAGGTCAATACGTGGAACTTCCTGACATATATCGGGTAATGGTAGGGGATACCCTTTATAAAATATCTATGAAACTGGAAGTGTCTTTATCTGAGTTAAAAGAAGCCAATCCCGCTATGCAAAATCAGCGGTGGATCTACCCTGGACAAATCATCCATGTCCCTATAAATAATGGGATGGTATTCATGGGGGATTCAAGTGAAAAAAGAATTGCCCTCACATTTGATGATGGTCCAGAGAATACATATACCCCACAGATTTTAGAAATCTTACGACAGGAAAATGTCAAAGCTACCTTCTTTGTGGTGGGAGAAAGGGTTAGGGAGTACCCAGAACAGTTAAGGCGTATGTACAAGGACGGGCATGCGATAGGCAATCATACATGGAACCATCCCCATTTATCGAAGGTTAAGGACAAGGAATTTATAGAAAACATCCGGTCCACTTCTGAGGAAATAGAGAGAGTAATCGGGGTTAAACCAAACCTATTTCGCCCCCCATATGGAGAAATAAAAGACCATCAGTTGGAATGGTTACAGCAACAAGGTTATCAGTCCATCATGTGGACAGCAGACACTAAAGATTGGAGCGGAGTGTCAGCAGAAGATATTGTGTCTAAGGTGAAGCAAGAAGCTAATCCGGGAGTTATTGTGCTTCAACATAACTATCATGCAACTGGTCCCTTTGAAACGGTTCAAGCATTGTCTGTGATGATTGGTGAATTGCGCGAACAAGGCTATCAATTTGTTACCGTACCGGAACTTTTAGGTGACTAGGGGACTATTTTCATAGGATGAAACGTTTAGGATCCGGGTGTTTTTGCACTCGGTCTTTTTTGTTACAAGAAGGTAAATGTCATCGTTTACATTTTTTGTATCTGTTTCAGTAATGTAAATTTTCTCTAATGCTTTATTACAGAACTAGGAAAAAGGAGGGATTCGGTTCTACTTCCCAAATTAGTTATTGGAATAAATTGGAAGTAAAAGTTTTGTTTGATGAAGCCGAATCCACCTCCTTTTGATAAAAAGGAATAATAGCGAAATAGCGTGGAATGAAAAGATATATAGGAGAGGAATTTTGATTTTAAACGACAAAATTCAGATAATTGTAAAGCGCTTCCGTAGGGGCTTTTCATAGTGGGAGCCATTTAGGTCTCGGCAACTAGTAACCAATGTAATATTTTGTAATAAAAGCGGTTGGTAGGTAGGGAGGATGGTTTTGTCGAGAAACCCTTGTAAAAAATGATCTCCTATTGAAAGAATATGTAGTATAAAGTCACTTTTTAGAAAGGAGATTCTGTTCTTGGAGATATTTCTTATGAGTTTGTTTTACGTATGTTTGTTTTTCCCTGTTCTTCATTTGCTCCATTGTCTACCTTTGTTTCGGGTACAAGGAGAAAAGGAAAAGCACCATCCAACGTCTGAAAAGGGATTAAGTATTTTGATCCCATGTTTCAATGAAGAGGGAATTATAGCAACTTCCGTAAACAGCATGAAATCATTATCTTATCAAAATTTTGAGGTGATTTATGTTAATGATGGTTCGACCGATGCTACCTTTCAACTGTTACATGACGATTTAAAACTGGAACCGTGCTGGTTAAAACCTATACATAAATTACAACATCAGGAAATAGAAGGTATTTACCAGTCTAAGCTGTATTCCCATATCTATGTTGTGAATAAAGTGAATGGTGGGAAAGCCGATGCATTGAATGCCGGTATTGAATATTCGTCAAAAGAGTTGGTCGTTACCTTAGATGCGGATACCGTATTAACAAAGACGGCGCTAACCTCCATCAATAATAAATTTGCTGATGAGGATGTGGTTGCTGCAGGGGGAATGGTACATGTCCTACAAACCAAAACAGGTAAACCGTTGAGTAAGCTTTCCTTATCTAAAGCAAACATACTTGTGGGTGTTCAAATGCTTGATTTTCTTAAAGCATTTTACGTTACAAAAATATCGCTAGCGCGTTTCCAAGGATTGGCGATTATATCTGGGGCTTTTGGTATTTTTAATAAGAATCTGCTGATTAAAGTCGGTGGCTACCGTTCATCCGTAGGGGAGGACATTGATATTACCCTAAAAATTCAGCGGTATATATCCAAAAAGAAAAACAAAATGAGAAACAAGAAAATTGTGTTAATAACGGATGCTATCAGTTATACCGAATTACCTGAAACATGGAGAGATTTATTTAAGCAGCGAATACGCTGGCAAAAAGGGTATGTAGATTGTTTTGTTCACTTCTTTCCCTTTTTATTACGAACCGTATTGACCAGATCGGTGTCCTTTTTCTACATTGTTGAATCCTTTATTGTTGCGATTCTAGCAGCCTATGTAACGGTGGGAATTTTTACATATAATGCAGTTATGAATTTTTCCCTCGCTCTCGTTAGTTTTCTGGTTCTTTATTTGTTGTATATCATCTTATTTAATTTCATATACGATGTCTTGGCGATGATGCAAGTAAAGAGATATGGATTTACTTTAGAGAAAAAGGAAAGATTTCGTTTGTTCCGATTGATTGTATATGATGTTTTCGTTCATCGATTTGTAACCATGTACTTCGTTATGTACGGAAGTATTGCCTATTTCTTTAATAGAGATTGGAAAAAGGTTACACGAACAGGTAGAAATTATGAAACGGATGTTGCTTGACCGTTTAGGAGATTGGAATCTGTAGGTGAAAAATTATGAATAAAGATAGACTAAAAAAAATACTCCTGATTGTTCTAACTGGGTTTGGTGTTCTTCTAATTACTACCGGAAGTTATGCATGGAAGACATTCACATCCACCATTACCAATATTCAGGAAGAAATAGATTACCAAAAAAATCAAAAACGCTTGGAAAATATTGACTTAGAAGCGGGAGAACCGATAAGTCTACTTCTGATTGGGGTGGATGACCCTGGAGAAGAGGGCGACCCTTATCAACGTTCGGATGCCCTTATCTATGTAACCTTAAATCCACATACGGAGACAACGCATATGGTAAGTATTCCTCGCGATACCTACACGGAAATCGTTGGTCATGGAAAGAAAGATAAGATTACCCATTCTTATGCATTTGGTGGTACAAAAATGACGATTCGATCCGTGGAAAACTTTTTGAATGCTCGGGTGGATTATTTTGTGAAAGTAGATTTACGCGGACTTGAGGATATTGTGGATGCAGTGGGTGGAGTGGAAGTAAATAACGATTTCAAATTTACCTATCATGATATTACTTTTGAGAAGGGTCCGATTCACCTGAATGGAAAAGAAGTAAAAGAATATACCGTCATGCGAAAAGATGACCCACGGGGAGATTTCGGTCGTCAAGAAAGACAACGAAAGGTCATTAAAGCCATCGTAGAAAAAGGGACCACCTTAACGGGTTTAACATCATCCATTTCTAATTTTGAAGAGATATTTGCTGCCATTGAAGATAACGTTAGAACCAATATGGACTTGGAAGCTATGTGGAATATACAGCGTAATTATCAAGATTCCCTAAATCACATAGTGGAACACGAAATCTCTGGGAAAGGCGGAGAAATCAACAAGACCTATTATTTTATGGCGGATCAAGAAAAATTAAAGAAAGTCTCTAAGGAATTGAACAAACAGTTGGAAAAATAGTTATGGAGTCCACATAAACCGCTGTCCATAAATAAGGCTATGTTCAAAAACAATGCAGTAGATGCGCTTTATACAGAA
The DNA here is from genome assembly GCF_900176885.1 of Oceanobacillus senegalensis. GTDB lineage: Bacteria > Bacillota > Bacilli > Bacillales > Amphibacillaceae > Oceanobacillus > Oceanobacillus senegalensis. The sequence goes on from NZ_LT839648.1 coordinate 316,673, forward strand.
AGTAGTTGATTCATTCCATGGCTAATTATTTATTTTTAAGAGGGAACCGAAACAAAGGATTTTTTATCGATATAGCAAAAGAGCTTAGACGGAGAGGCCACCAATGCTTTCAAATGAAATTTGAGTTAGGTGAACTTTTGTTTAAAAGTAACATGCATACGATATATGCGCCCTTTCATCTTTCCAAAAAGGAATATCCCATAACGGATGATACGTTACGACAATTAAAAATCTATAACATTACGTATAAGAAGAAAATGCTAAATAAACGTACTACAACGAAAGAACTCAAGCTGTATAAGCAGTATATGCATTTGATTGATCAGTACATCGAAGACAACCAAATCGATAGGATCTGTCTTTTTAATGGCTATCATTGGATTGATCAAGTGACGAAGGTGATTGCGGAAAAACGAGGATTAAAAACCTACATTTTTGAGGATGGTATCTTCCGGCCATATACCCTGACTTGTGATGAAAAAGGAATCAACGCAGATAGCTCTGTTCCAAGGGATATAACGTTTTATGACGCACTGAAATTGGATTCTATTAGACTAAAACGTTATTTATTTCAACCAGAAAATCAGGAACTAGAAAACAAGACAAAAGAGAATTTATTTCTCGTAGCCTTTGTAAAAGCAATTAATATGCTTGGTGATTTGCTGAAACTGAGTCCTAAGCTATATGCACATATTACCTGGTGGCAGGCCATTAAATACTTTATCTATAAAAAAACCTTTCCAATACGACGGGAGGACACATTGGTATGCCCGAAAGAATATATATTTCTGCCATTCCAAGTGGCTAGAGATACACAAATTCTATATAACTCTCCAGCTATAAAAAGCATGGAGCAATTCGTGGAGGTGGTGCTAACCGCAGTAGAGGAAATCAACGCTTCTCAAAAACGTGATATAAAACTGATCATCAAAGAACATCCGGAAGACATGAGCCGTAATCGCTACCGGAAGCTTAAATGGAGATTTAAGAATAATGGCAATGTCATTTTTGTTCAAAAATATAACCTGAATAAACTTATAGCGGGCTCCATGGCGGTTGTAACGATTAATTCCACCGTTGGAATAGAAGCCATCGCCCAGCATAAACACGTCATAACCCTTGGAGAAGCCTCCTATAATATCGAAGGAGTAGCAACAAACTGCAAGGACCCAAACGACTTGGTAGATGTGTTAAAAGAAGTATTAGAATCACCTGTTAACAAGGAAAGAATAGATAAATTTTTGTATTACATGAGGTTTGAATATCAAATAGAAGGAACCATTAATGCAAGGAGTAACATAACAGCTCAAAATGTAGCTAATCGGATATCTCCTTAGATTACATGTATGATTGGTGCATTTACTCGCTACGGAAATACAATGCCCGGAGCGAAAATCAACTAAGCTGACGCTATTTCCAATTTTTTATCAACTATAATTAAAGAACCAAATAAAAAGAAAAACTAAACGAGGTGTATAAATTTGAAAGTAATTGGTGTCATTCCAGCTAGATATGGATCATCACGATTTCCTGGTAAGCCACTAGCATTGATTCATGGAAAACCGATGATTCAAAGAGTATACGAACAAGTGGCTCAAAGTAAGAAGCTTGATCAAGTTGTCGTTGCAACAGACCATGAAAAGATTAAGGAAGCAGTAGAAACGTTCGGTGGACAAGTTGTCATGACGAGTACGGAACATGATACTGGATCCGATCGCATAGCAGAAGTAACGAATAAGGTAGACGGAGATTTCTATGTCAATATTCAAGGGGATGAACCACTTATTCGCTATGAATTAATTGACTCGCTTGTGGAAGCGGCCAAACAAGCACCAAACGCAGTGGTTACAGCCAAAACACAGATTACTAGTTTGGAAGAGGTAGAGAATCCCAATGTGGTAAAAGTGGTTACGGACGCACATGGCTATGCATTATATTTTTCCAGATCTCCTATTCCGTACAACCGAGCCAATCATAAGGTGAGTTATTACAAACATCTTGGTATTTATGGCTACCCGAAAGCCGTTATTAATGCGTTTGTTCAGTTACCGACATCTGAATTGGAAGAAATAGAAGTATTGGAACAACATCGCCTGCTCAATCATGGATATGACATCAAAGTGGTAGAAACAACCTATCATGCGATTGGCGTTGACACACCGGAAGACATTGAAAAAGTAGAAAACCTATTAGGAGGAGTACAACATGTCTAAAACAGTAAAAGTAAATGAAGCAATCACATTTGGAGGAAATAACCCATTCGTTTTAATCGCTGGACCATGTGTGATTGAAAATGAATCACTCATCATGGATACTGCAGGACAACTGAAAGAAATCACATCAAAGCTAAATATACCCTTTATTTTCAAGGCTTCGTATGACAAGGCGAACCGCTCATCCATCCATTCGTTTCGAGGACCGGGAATGGAGGAAGGGCTAGAGATTTTGGCCAAAGTGAAGGAACGTTTCGATGTTCCAGTAACATCCGATATTCATGAACCCGCTCAAGCAGAAAGGGCAGCAGAAGTATTGGACATTCTGCAAATTCCTGCTTTTCTATGCCGCCAAACCGATTTATTGGTTGCTGCAGCGAAAACAGGGAAGGTAGTCAATGTGAAAAAAGGACAATTTCTTGCCCCATGGGATATGAAAAATGTGGTCCATAAACTAAAGGAATCAGACAACGAACAAGTACTACTAACCGAACGTGGCTCCACTTTTGGATACAATAATCTAGTTGTGGATATGCGTTCCTTGATAGAGATGCGCTCATTGGGAGCACCTGTCGTATTTGATGCTACGCATAGTGTGCAAATTCCAGGCGGAAATGGAACATCTACAGGTGGAAAGAGTGAATATGTACCCTATTTATCAAGAGCAGCAGCTGCAGTAGGTGTGGATGCGCTATTTATGGAGGTGCACCCAAATCCAGCTGAGGCAAAATCGGACGGGCCAAATATGGTAAAACTGGATGAATTAGAAGAAGTATTAAAGCCTATAGTGGAAATCGATCGATTCATTAAATCCTAACGTAATCATGAACAGGAGGAATTGCTCATGCAACAAGCGGTTGAAACAAGAGTAGATTATTTACGTAGTGTGAAGGAAGTATTGGCAAAGGAAGCAAATGCGATATTAGAACTGAGAGATATTATTGGGCAATCGATTGAAGAGGCAATTAGAATCATCCTGGCATGTAAAGGTAGAGTCATTATCACTGGTATTGGAAAATCGGGAATTATTGGCCGGAAAATAAATGCAACCATGGCTAGCACAGGGACACCTTCTTTGTTTTTGCACCCATCGGAGGGGCTGCACGGTGATTTAGGAATGGTGACAAAAGAAGATGTCGTCCTAGCCATTTCGAATAGTGGAGAATCAGAGGAAGTTCTTCAACTTCTTCCCTCCATTAAAAAGATTGGTTCCACATTGATTTCCATTACAAAAAATCCCCATTCTACCTTAGGTATTAAATCTGATGTGGTTTTATGTATCGGAAATGTGCAAGAAGCATGTCCTTTAGGATTAGCTCCAACATCGAGTACGACGGTAACACTGGCATTGGGGGATGCAATGGCAGTTGCCCTCTTAGAAGCAAGAGGGTTTCAAAAAGAAGACTTCGCCTTATTTCATCCCGCTGGTTCGTTAGGAAGAAAATTACTACTGACCGTTAATGATGTAGTAGAGTCGACTGGATATAATCCAGTCGTTAGTGAAACAGCTACAGTCAAAGATGCGCTTTTTCAAATGACTGCACAAGGAATTGGTGGCGTTTCTATAGTTAATGAGGATGGAAAGCTTGTCGGTATTCTGACAGATGGGGATATTCGGCGGGCGATGACCGTATCCAATCATGTATTTAATAAATACGTAGCAGCATTATTTAATCCTTCCCCTATTTATATTAAGCAAGGTGCTTTAGCACAGGAAGCAATTCCTCTTATGGAAAATAATAAAGTGAATGTCCTGCCTGTCGTTGATCTTGCACATCGTCCGATTGCAATGATTCAAGTACGGGATCTGATGAATTTGGGCTTATAAGGAGGTTAGCAATGAATATTAAATTAATGGTATTTGATGTAGATGGTGTTTTAACAGATGGAAAGCTTTTCATTGGTTCAGATGGAGAGGAATATAAAGCATTTCATACCCAAGATGGCATGGGAATAAGCTTGGCCCATTATACCGGTATCAAAACAGCCATTATTACAGGTAGAAAATCGGACGCTGTAACCAAGCGAGCGAATGAACTACACATCGATCATATCTACCAGGGAATCCACGATAAAGTAAAAGTACTTAAAGAACTGAAGAAGGATCTGGGGATCGAATGGGAAGAAATCTGTTATATAGGTGATGACATCAATGACATACCGATACTGGATGTAGTCGGTTTTCCATGTGCACCAAACAATGCAGTTGCCATTGTAAAGGAACATGTGACCTATACCGCCAAGGCAAATGGCGGGGAAGGAGCTGTTCGGGAAATTATTGATCATATTCTATCAGCTCAGGAAAATTATGATGCAATCATTCAAGACTATCTGGCACGAAAAGTAAGCATGCGTCAATAGTCAAATATCGAAATGAGGAGTGGGGACTTCGTGAATTGTCCAATTTGTGAAAAACATCAAAACAGAAAGGCTATTATCGATGAGAAGGAGAATTGGGTGATTTCACATGGCCCATTGTCTTCTCAGTTGCTAGGCTATATTTATTTGGAACCAAAAAGACATGTGGAAGATTGGGCCCAATTTACAGAAGAAGAATTAGCTGAAATGGGTGCTCTTATGAAAGAAGTAGAAGAAGCAATCCAAAAAATATTACCTATCGATCGGCTTTACATGGTGGCCATCAGTGAAGCGGTTAGGCATTTGCATGTACATCTCATACCAAGGGAGGAAGGGATGAAGGTGAAAGGTACTGCCTTGATTGAACAGGCCACCCAGCAGAAGGTGAAATCTACTGCAACGGTTACACACGAACAGTTGGAACAGTTTTGTAATCAGCTTCGGATCCAACTATCGATATAAAGAAAATACATACTAAGGTGTTATGTCATGGCTTCAAAAGTTTGGGAAAACAAAGATTTTATCAAAACACTCTCCAAAAGAGAGATTATATCCAAGTACAAACAATCACTACTGGGTAAGTTATGGATATTAATAGAACCCATGGGCTTAATGATTGTGCTAAGCCTTGTGTTTTCTGTTTTTGTTCGAGTACCTAGTGAAGGGGTGCCATATGCAGCTTTTTTATTCGTGGCTTTGCTTCCTTGGCTGTACTTTAATAAGGCTGTTGGCGCCTCATCGAAAATCATCGTGACTAGCGCAGGCTTAATTAGGCAACGGAACTTTTACCGGCCAGCACTGGTTTTCATTAAGCTATTGTCGGAGACCATTAATTTCGGAATTACATTAATTGGACTGGTTATCGTGTTAGGCTATTACCACATTATACCGGGTGTCAATGCGTTGTACGCTATTCCCATATTAATGATTCAAATCATCATGATGCTGGGACTCATGCTGTTTTTGTCAGCAGCAAATGCTTATGTTCGGGATGTAGGATTAGTCGCACCCATTATTTTACGATTAGGACGTTATTTATCCCCGATTATGTATTCCTTTCATACCATTCCAGCGCCCATTCAGCCCATTATGGCATTCAATCCATTGGCTGGAATTTTCGATGGATATCGACAAGCCATATTGCATAATCAAGTCCCAGATATGAAGATGCTACTCTATTCCTTTCTATTTAGTATCGTTGTATTTCTGGTTGGCTTGGTTACGTTTAAACTGTTAGAGAAAAATTTTGCAGATGTTGTATAAGGGTGATAAAAAATGGAAGATTACGCCATTCACTTAGAGAATGTTGGAAAAAAATATAAAGAAAATGCTAGCCGATTATTTAATGTCCGCGATAAATTGCTTTTTAGAAAAGCGAAGAAACAGGACAGGTGGTCTATTAAAGATGTTACGCTCTCGATTCGAAAAGGGGAATCGGTTGCGATAATTGGGGACAATGGTTCTGGTAAAAGTACGTTGCTGAGAATGATATTAGGTGTTACCTCTCCAACAACAGGAAAGGTGACGGTGAATGGGCGAATAGGTGGTCTGATTGAGTTGGGTGCCGGATTTCAAAAGGAATTATCTGGACGGGAAAACATCTATATGAACGGCGTTGTCCTCGGTTTAACAGAAAAGGAAATTGATCAAGTGATGGATGACATTATTGCGTTTTCTGAGTTGGAACATCATATAGACAAGCCAATAAAAACTTTCTCTTCTGGAATGAAGGTCAGACTAGGTTTTTCCATTGCCATTCATGTTCATTCCGATATCGTATTGCTGGATGAAGTATTGGCAGTTGGAGATAAACATTTTCGCAAAAAAGCGTTACAGGCCATCAGACAATTTCTGAAAGGGAAAACCATTGTGTTTGTTTCCCATAGTGCACATCAAGTGCGAGCGGTTTGTGAAAAAGCGATTGTTCTTGACCAAGGAGAAGTCGTTTATTTTGGGGATGTAGATTCGGCATTAGATCTTTATGAAAATGAAATAGTAGAAAGGAAGGACAAAGAGATTGAAGAAAAAAACAACAAATATCGTAAAAAAGACTCTATCACAACTTAACCTATCCAAACCTGAAACTAAGTCTCCTCAAAAAATTCCTTATGAAAAAGTAGGAAGTAATTGGAATGATGCAGAAAAGCCGATTGCATTTATGTATGGTTTTAACCCCTGGAAACGAGAACATATCAGTCATGTTTTCCCGGAATACCGAACGGCTTTTGTGTTTGGTAATGCGGATTTGAATCGCCTTATGCCCTATTTTCCAAGTGACGGCCACATGGTGTTTATTGTCTGGGGATATAAGGAACCTACTAAAATTAGAAAGTATGCAAAAGAAAAAGGCATTCAAATCATCCGAACCGAAGATGGTTTTGTTCGTTCCCTTGGTTTAGGTGCGGGACACAGTTTGCCAATGTCTGTCGTTGCGGATGAGAAGGGTCTTTATTATAACGCACAAAAGCCTTCCGAGCTGGAGCATATTCTCCTACAGTATGATTTTGCTGCTCATCAGAATTTATTAGAAAACGCCAAAGCAAGTATGGAAAAACTTATACAGGCAGGGGTTAGTAAGTATAATCATGTGGGTAAAACGAACGTCAAAAAAATTTACGGAGAGAAAACCAACAAGCGGATATTAGTCATTGGTCAGGTCGAGGAAGATGCTTCCATTCAATACGGTTGTGATCGGGAAATGACGAATAATGATTTGGTATGGGCAGCGTATCGTGAAAATCCAGATGCCGAGATTATTTACAAACCACATCCCGACGTTTTAACGGGCCATCGAAATATGGTTTCTGATCCAGAGGATGTTTCACATGTTGCCAAGGTCGTGACAGAGCCTTTAGGTATAGTGGACGCGCTAGAGACGATTGATCATGTGTATACGATTACGTCACTGGCAGGATTTGAAGCGTTAATGAGAGGGATTACGGTCACCTGTTTCGGGATGCCTTTTTATGCAGGGTGGGGGTTAACCGATGACAGACAGGCGAATAAACGGCGTAATCGAAAATTAACCTTGGAGGAATTATTTGCTGGTGCCTATATACTGTATCCAAGATATATCAGCTTACAAACGAATAAATTGATAGATTGTAAGCAAGCGATTGATGAATTAATGGAACAAATAGAAAAGGACCGGCTTCAAAAGGAAGAGGAATACAAGCAGAAACTATTAAAAAAGAAAGATAAAACGAAAAAGCCTTTTGTAGAAGTAGGAGAGAACTGGGAAGATGATACAGAAGAGAAGCCAATCGCGTATATGTTTGGCTTTAATCCCTGGAAACGAGAGCATATCAGTCGCTTCTTCCCAGAATATCGAACGGCATTTGCATTCGGGAAGACGGACTTAGAGAAACTATTGCCTTATATAATTGATGACCCCCATTTCGTATTTATTGTCTGGGGATTTAAGGAACCGGACGATATTAGAGAGTATGCAGAATCTCATCAAATTAAATTAATTCGAACGGAAGATGGCTTTGTTCGCTCCCTTGGTTTAGGTGCGGGACATAGTTTACCAATGTCCATTGTGGCTGATGAGCAAACATTGTATTTTGATTCCCGCAGTCCATCTGATTTAGAGCAGATTCTACAAACCTATGATTTTAAGGGTCAACCCGAATTATTGGAAACAGCTAAACGGAATATCGAAAAGCTCAACTATACTGGTATTAGTAAATATAATCATGTTGGTCCAACAGATATAGAAAAAATCTACGGGAAGAAAACGAAGAAGCGGATTTTAGTCATTGGACAGGTAGAGGAAGATGCTTCGATAAAGTATGGCTGTGATCGGGAAATTACCAATAATGATTTGGTATGGGCAGCATATCGTGAAAATCCAGATGCCGAGATTATTTATAAGCCCCATCCTGATGTATTAACCGGTCATCGGAACATGATCTCTGACCCCATGGCGGTCGCACATATCGCTCATGTTGTAACAGAACCGTTAAGTTTAGTGGATTCACTAAAAACCATTGATCATGTTTACACAATTACTTCCTTATCCGGATTTGAAGCATTAATCAGAGGTATAAGCGTGACTTGTTTTGGCTCCCCTTTTTATGCAGGGTGGGGGCTCACGGATGATAGACAACCAAATGATCGACGTAATCGAAAACTGACAATAGAGGAATTATTTGCGGGAGCCTATTTAGTTTATCCAAGATATATTAGTCTAGAAACAAATCAATTAATCGATTGTGACCGAACCATAGATGAACTCCTCTCAACGAAAATAAATCATATGATGAAGGAAGTATCGGAAAGCAATAATGAATTAGCAATAGCTGATTTGGAACAGCTAATCCAAAAAGCGGTTGAGTTAGAAGTGGATATTCAGAATAACTACTTACGATTAGCGAAATTATCGGAGATGAAAAAAGATTTCCATACGAGTATTCGGTATTACCAAATGGTTCTGCAGTCTTGTGAAAACCAGACACAAAAGGCTGAGATTAGCTATAAAATAGCGGAATTAAAGATAAAAGTTGGAGATTTTCATGACGTAAAAGATTATTTATATACTGCGATGAATTTGCTGAATGATTATTCGTCTCTCGTTCTATTAGTAAATTATGTATGGGAGAATGAGGGCTTGACACCAGAGTGCATGGATTTAGTGAAGCGATTAGAAGCTAGAACCAATCAACTGTCAGCAGAGGAATACCTTCTTTTAGCAGCCATTTACAATGATTGCGGATTCTATCAAAAAGCTCTTACATTGGTGGAAAAGGCTTTGAATCTGGATAGCAATGTCATGAAAAAGTGCAGATATCTAGCATTAATAGCGATGGTAGATTTTAGAGCTCCGGAATTAATAGGGAATTCTGCTATTGAAAATGTATATTTCCATGAATTAAAACGTTTTGAAGGAAGCTTTGAACAGCTAATCCGAGAGGCGGAGGGTGACATTTGTGTGGTGGGGAACCAACCTTCAAGTAAGGATATAGGGAACGGGGAACGGGTGAATCACACAAGATTAGTTATTCGGGTTGATGATTATTCTATAGAATACCCTAAGTACCTTAGTTATGGTACCAAAACAAATATATGGGTGAAACAACCAACCTATGAAAAGAGTTATCGAAGAAATGTAAAGGACTTGGATCTAGTAGTAATCAGTGGGGCGAATGTGGAACATACTCATGAACATGGTGTCGACCTTTTCATTGATTTTTTAGATGCAGAAAAACCAGTACAGACGATACCACATCCGATATATACGGAACTAGTTGGAAAATTAGGTGCGAAACCTAGTACAGAATTGCTTGTTTTATATTGGATCTATAAAATTCAAGGTCCTATTCCTCGAGAGAATATAGTAGGCTTTTCCAACGAGAATCCAATAGAAATGTCTATCGTTGAAAGTATCACTTTACATGACTATGTCCAGCCGTTGACGAGATAGGATAGGAAAAATGGATGAAGCATATGAACACATTCAAGCAAACAATTAAAAAAGGTATGAAAAAAATCGTCAAGAGGGCTATAGCTTATGGCACGATTTGGTATTGGAAATTTAGACCGATCCAACAGACGGAAAAACCGGTTGCTTTTCTTTTCCACGTATCGAAGTGGAAGCAACCCTATCTCTCATCTTTTCTAGAAGGGTACGAGTTACGTTTTGTTCCTTTTGATTATAAGTTTGCGTTTCTACGATATGAATTGGAAAAGTATACGAACAAGATATTTATGGTTTGGGGCTATCCTCAGGATGATGAATTAATCCTTTACGCCCAAAAACATCAAATTGCCATTTTTCGAATGGAAGATGGGTTTGTTCGCTCCAAGGGACTGGGTTCAATGCATACCCCACCCTATTCCATATGTATCGATAATAGGGGGATGTACTTTGATGCAACTCAGCCTAGTGATTTAGAGGAAATCTTAAATACGTACCCCTTTCAGGAGGATGCCATACTCATGACGGAAGCGGTCCGTTGTATAAAGTTATTAACCAAATATGGCATTAGTAAGTACAATCATATCCAAAGGAAAGATATGGCAGCAATTTATGGATCAAAGACGAAAAAAAGAATTCTAGTTATTGGGCAGGTGGAAGATGATGCCTCGATTGAAAAAGGAAGTTTTAAAAAGTGGACAAACAATGACCTCGTTCGTATTGCTAGTAACGAAAATCCGGATGCAGAGATTATGTATAAACCCCATCCAGATGTCATGACCGGAAGACGGAAAAATCAATCAAACCCTGATGACATTAGGCATCTAGCAACCATCATAGAAGAACCGGTAAGATTAGTAGATGCTTTACAGTCCATTGATCATGTATATACGATTACTTCTCTTTCTGGATTTGAGGCACTGATTAGAGGCATCCCTGTAACGACATTGGGAGCACCATTTTATTCAGGCTGGGGGTTAACCGATGATCGGCAACCTGTTCATAGACGGAAGCGGAAGTTATCATTACTAGAATTATTTGCTGGTGCGTATATTTTATATCCTAACTATAGAGACCCTTATACAAAGGAGAAATTAACACTGGAAGAGACCATAAAACGAATTAATAATCATGGCTAATGCAATAGCTTGCTATTTTTAAGAGGAGTGTTTGAATGACAAAAGTGAGCCAAAAAGAATTATCTACAAAAGGAATATATATAGATGATGTGGATCAGTTGATTGAGAAAGTCACATTCGAACCCCCCGTTAGGTCAAGAAATACAATCATTCATTCGGCAGGGGTTATCGGTGCCTACACGAATTTAAGGGGAGGAGTGATTCGTAATGTAAAATCAGTAGGAAGATTTTGCAACTTAGCTCCTGGTTTTACCATTGGAATGGGCGAGCATCCAATCCACTATTTAAGCACACACGACTTTCAGTATAGTGAAACGTTTGGTTTTGGTTCATGGGAAGAGGCTAGAAATTTTAAAACAAGTGTACCCAGAATAAAAAGTAAGCCTAGTCCGGTAATTGGAAATGATGTTTGGATTGGAGCAAATGTTACAATTTTGAAAGGCGTAACCATTGGCGATGGCGCTGTTATTGCTGCAGGTGCGGTCGTGAATAAGGATGTCGAACCATATGCGATTGTAGGTGGCGTCCCTGCGAAAGTTATTAAGTATCGTTTTGATAAAAGAGTGAGAGACAAGCTCCTGAAATTAAAATGGTGGAATTATACATTAGAATCACTAGAAGGCATCCAATTTGATGACGTAGAAGTCGCTATCAAGCAGCTCGAAGAAAGAAAAGAAAAAGGATTATTGGAAGAAAGGAAAAAGCCAAGGATTAAAGTGGTTGTTTAGGAGAATACCAATTATTTGCATGCGATGTATTTTTAAAAAATAACCCCTCTTAAACAAAAGTTAACAATAGGTTTAAATGTAGTTAATAGTAGTTTGGTACATTAATAATTGAAAAGTGAATAGATTCAAGGTGCGATTAGAGAGACCTCAAAATAGGATGTGTGTATATTTCAGCATACATTCATTTTGAGGTCTCTTTGCATGCACGGCTGTTTATGTATTTTTGTTGCTTATCGTGTCGCATTAGAAAGAAAATACGTAGTAACTAAAAGTCAAGATAGTATGATAATACCGCTGCGGAAATACACCATACACGTGCTATTCTGACAGGACAAGGAAGGCTTCGTCAACACGACATCTCCGTTAGAAAATCGGATAGTATGTATGTCAAGGAGGCAACTTCACTTCGTTCCAATCCACTATTTAATATGTGGATAAATTTATGCCATAAATATAAGGCGTTGCGATGTTTAGCACCAACCAGCGAAGGAAATACACGAAGACTCCTGTGGGAGCAGAGGCCTAGGTGAGACCCCGGAGTGCGTAGCACGAGGAGGGCTCAGCAGCCACCCACGGAAAGCGTAGTGTATTTCCGTAGCGGTATTCCAGATTTCGGGTGAAGTTACTGCGTGTGCAACAACAACCTCTTAAACAGCCAAATATAACAAGTGGGGGGATTGATGAAGGGACAAGCATCTCATGTAGTGATAAATCGAATTCCAATAAAAAAACAATGGGGGAATGAAAAATGAAGAAGGTTTCTTATTTAGTCATGTTTACCGCAATGATATTATTACTCGCAGCTTGTAATAATAGTGATGCTGCTAGTTCAGATGGAGACTCCCAATCAGGAACAGATGGCGATGGTCCGATTGAAATTACATATTGGTATGCATGGGGAGATAAGATTGGAGAAAACAATGAAAATCTAGTCAAACAATTTAATGAAATGCAAGATGAAATCCATGTAACGGCAGAATTCCAAGGTAGCTATGATGAACTACACTCGAAGACACAAGCAGCGTTTGCGGCTGGCAATGCTCCAGAAGTAACGCAAAATGAAATTTCTTCGATTGAAACCTTTGCAAAAGCTGGTATGACGCAAGATTTAACAAAATTTGTGGAAGAAGATGAGGAAGAAATTAATATGGATGATTTTAACCCTGGTTTAATGGGGAACTCTTATGTCGATGACAAGCTTTATGGCCTTCCTTATTTAAGAAGTACACCGATTGTTTATATTAACAAGACCATGTTTGATGAAAAAGGAATTGATCCGGCATCCATTCAAACGTGGGAAGATTTTAAAGCTGCTGCTAAAGAATTAACAGACGGCGAACATGTTGGAATTTCAATGCCGGTTAATATTTGGTTCTATGAAGCATTTGTTGCGCAAGCAGGTGGGGAAATGATCGATGAAAATGGAGAGATTGCCTTTAATGGTGAAGGTGGAGTAGAAGCCCTAAATCTTTGGAAGGAAATGGTAATGGATGGAACGATGCGTGTGCCTGGTGGAGAGCCAGAACAAGCTGGTGACATGGCAAGACAGGATTTTGCAACAGGTCGTGCGGGAATGTATTTCTCTTCTACAGCTGATTTAACATTAATGATGCAATTAGCAGAGGAAAATGGCTATGAATTAGAAACCATCATGTTCCCGGAAAATGAAAAACGTAGTGTTCCAACGGGTGGAGCGAATTTAGTCATGACTGCTGGATTAGATGAAGAGAAACAACAGGCTGCATGGGAGTTTATTAAATTCATGACAGCTCCAGAACAGACTGCTTATGCAAGCTCGTACACTGGATATTTACCAAGCAGACTTTCTGCAGTGGAGTCAGACACCATGCAAGAACTTTACGAAGAGAAGCCACAATTTAAAGTAGCAGTCGACCAATTGCAATATGGGAATGCTCGTCCAATGATTGAAGGATATCCGGAAGTACAAAAAATCCTTATCGAGGAAATCCAACGTTTAATGCTTGATACAAGCTTGGATGCGAAAGATGTGTTAGATCAAGCAGCAGAACGTTCAGCAAGTGTGCTGCAATAAAGGGCAACCTAATCAAAGGGGATTTTTACCAGCACGGATTAGTTGTTGAATGAATCAGCTTAAGGCATTCCGTTATCCCCCATTAAAGTGGGGATCATCCGAACGGGTAGTTTAAAAAATTCACCACATAGGAACGTGGCACGTCCGTCATGTTCCTATGAATCTATTTTACGGTAAGGGGTTATATCATGGCTAAAATCCAATTGAAAAATGTATCAAAAGCGTATGGGAATAATAAAAAAGTGATTGATAACATGAATCTGGACATTCAAGATGGATCATTTACTGTTTTAGTCGGTCCGTCTGGTTGTGGTAAATCAACGACACTTCGAATGATTGCTGGTTTGGAGGAGGTTACTTCTGGGGAGATTTGGATTGGAGATCAGCTAGTGAATGAGGTGGCCCCTGGAAAAAGAGGCATTTCCATGGTTTTCCAAAACTATGCACTATATCCAACCATGACAGTAAGGGGCAATATTGAATTTGGCTTAGCAAATATGAAAATACCGAAAGCGAAGCGCAAGAAAATGGTAGAGGAAATCGCGGAGATTGTGGATCTTACCGAGTATTTGGATAAAAGACCGCAAAATTTATCTGGTGGACAGCGTCAGCGTGTGGCATTAGCACGCGCCATGGTGAAAAAGCCAAAAGTGTTTATTTTTGATGAGCCATTATCGAATTTAGATGCGAAATTACGGGCACAAATGCGGACAGAGTTAATTCAGCTGCATAAACGTTTAGGGACCACTTTCATCTATGTGACCCATGATCAAGTAGAAGCCATGTCGATGGGGGATGAAATTGTTATTTTAGATAAAGGTCATATTATGCAACAGGCCGCACCAATGGAAATATATCATCATCCGGCGAACCAGTTTGTGGCGAAATTTATCGGTACACCAGCCATGAACGTTCTACCCATTTCCATGTTAGAAAGAAAAATTGGTAAGATAACCGATGAGCGCATTTTCCATGTTGGGTTTAGGCCTGAGCATGCAAATATTCAAACCACGTATCAAATGAATGCTGGATTATATCTTCCATGTAATATAGTGACGATGGAAACACTTGGTTCGGAAACATTATATTTAGTGAATAGTGATGCAGGAACATTTCATGTGAAAAGTTTCCATAACCCATTAATAGGTACTGAAAAAGTTCATGTCACCATACCGTTCGAAAAATTATATTTCTTTGACAGTGAAGGGAATCGGGTTTGTACAGATGGGCTTCCCTTTGAAAATCTAGACGTAACGGTTAAAGAAGAGGTGCTCGTATGAATGTAGCGGAGTCGAGTTATAAAGAGGAAGCATCGGTTGAGAGAAAAACAAGGCCTGCTTCTGTAAAGCTAGCAAAATGGCGCCCATATCTACTTATTGCGCCCTCTATCCTTGTTTTTCTCGTATTTTTTATTCAACCTATTTTTTACATGATTTATTTAAGCTTTCATGAGTGGAACTTCATTAGTCCAGATAAAACATTTGTCGGTCTGGGGAATTTTACAGCATTGTTATCTAATCCAATGTTTTTGCAAGTGATTCGAAATACATTGGCGTATACCTTCTTTACGGTGTTATTTTCGATTAGTATTGCGCTCCTTATGTCTGTGTGGTTGAACAGACAAGGGTGGATGTATAGTCTTGTTCAAGGAGCGGTTTTCAGTCCACATATTATTTCACTCGTATCGATTGCGATGCTGTGGATGTGGATTATGGATGCGGACTATGGTTTATTAAACTGGGCATTGAGCTTGGTTGGTATAAATAAAGTTCCATGGCTTACGGATCCAAATACAGCGCTAGCGTCACTCATAATGATTGCGGTTTGGAAAAATATTGGATACTATACGTTGATCATTATCGCGGGATTACAAAGTATTCCAAAACATTTGTATGAAGCGGCTGCATTGGACCAAACTCCTGGCTGGCGTCGATTTACAAAAATCACCTTTCCAATGTTATCGCCAAGTTTATTTTTCTTAACAATTATCGGGATTTTGGATTCGATCAAGGTGTTTGAAACGATTAGCATCATTACAAAGGGGGGGCCACTCAATTCCACGAACACCCTTGTGTACTACATATATGAAAATGGGTTTATCTTCTTTAAAATCGGCTATGCTTCTGCGGCTGGTGTGATTTTATTGATTATTCTAAGTATCTTAACATTGGTTTATTTTAAAGTTCTAAGTAAAAGAGTTCATTATCAATAGAAGGGAATGCGTGCCTTGAAAACATCCTTACCTATTAAACTACTAAATGGAATCGGTTTGCTTATTGTAGTAGCTATTTTCGCCATGCCATTTATCTGGATGGTTTCTACGAGTTTAAAAACGTTGGGAGAAACGATGATTTTCCCGCCAAAATGGATTCCGGATCAACTGATTTGGCAAAACTTTATTGACGCATGGAATTCCGGTCCATTTTTACGATATTTCATCAATAGTATCATCGTATCGGTTGGAATTTTAATCTTCCAATTTATTACCGTCATTCCGGCTGCGTATGCTTTTGCAAGATATGAATTCCGCTTTAAAAATATCTTGTTTGGATTAGTCATGATGACGATGATGATTCCAGCTCAACTTATTTTCTTGCCAGTATTTTTAAATTTAAGTGACTGGGGAATTCTTGATACGCTATGGGGATTAATTCTACCATTTGCGACAAGCGCATTTGGAATCTTCTTGTTACGACAAACCTTTAAACAGGTACCGGAAGAGTTATTAGAAGCGGCACGTTTGGATAATTCATCTGAATTTAAAATTATGATGAAAATCATGGTACCCATGGCTAAACCAACGCTAATTACATTAGGTCTATTCAATTTTATTACACACTGGAATGATTACTTTTGGCCACTTGTTATGACAACAACCGAAAAAGCACGAACCCTTCCTGTGGGAATTGCACAATTACGACAGGTCGACGGCGGTGTCGCGTGGAATATTCTCATGGCCGGTAACGTTATTCTGGTTGTACCAATTTTGATTATCTTCTTCTTTGCACAACGTCATATCATACGAGCGTTTACGTATACGGGGGTTAAGTAACTACATATTTACGGGGAATGGGCTTCAGGAAGAGCTCATTCCTTTTTTTTGATTGGGATATCTTGTTGTGGGTGGAGTGCTGATAAGATTAGTGGAGTGCTGATAAAAGTGTGGGAGTGCTGATAAAAACGCTAGATTGCTGATATGTTTAAAGAGGTGTGGAATAACTTATCCAAATAAAACAAGGCCCCTATAAAGAGCCTTGTTCTATTTTAAACATATAAAACTTTCTTCACCACGTACTCCCGGTTTGGTGTGGTGCCAATGCCTTGTGGATTCAATTGGAAATGATTAATGTTCGAACCGATGATTTGCGCAAGTCCACTTAGTTCTGGATTCCCTACATCAATGGATTGAATGAAGACGTCGTTTTCGCTGATATCCAACACGCGGACACTTTGATCATCAAGTACAGCACCTGCTTGAACAAATGTCCAGTTATCCATGGTTTCAATGGAATCTCTGTGATTATGTCCATTTACGTAAATACCGGTTCCTTTCTTTTTCCGTAAAATATCAAGAATGGGAACGTCGGGTACAATGGATAAGTATGGGTAGTTCGAATGAGTGGTTGTGTCGTAAACAGGATGATGGGCAAAGATAACGATAAGCTTGTCCTCACTTCGCAAAATTTCATGCTCCAACCAATCTAATTGTTCTTTACTTAAGTAACCACTATGGTCTTCGTGATTATGGTCTCGGGCAGTTTCTAAGGAGATAATGTGTACGTGATCATTTTCAATAGAAATATTTTGTTCCATGTTAGAAATGTTAATGACTTCTTCTCTTGGAATACCGTATAAATCATGATTGCCAAATGAGTGAATAAAAGGCTTATCGTATTTTGAAATGATTTCGTAGACCTCACGTAACTCGTCTTCTCTTCCAAAGTTGGTTAAATCACCAATGGAAACATAATAATCAGCCTTTATTTCAAAAAAGGATTGGAGGAATTTAGTATAAAATTCATCTCTAGCTTCTTTCACTTCTTCATCCTTACTAATCATGGACGGGTAATGCAAATCTCCAATAAAAGCAATCTTCAAAACTATCATCTCCTTATTATTGTTACTTTTATCGTAACAAGTGAATGTTAACAGAAAATGGATAGAGTATTAAGATTGGCTAAATTTACTAATCTAAAAGAATCATTATTGTATGACATCATCCTGCTAGTCCAATCCAATTATCATGGTGTACCAATATAGCCCGATGGTGAGAAAGGGAGAGTTCAATGAACTTAAGATTGGAATTGTTTGTGGATTGTATAAAAAATTCGGTGGAGTTCTATTGTGATATTTTGGGATTTAAAGTACCAGATGAAATGAATGCAGATTTTATTTCTGTTAGAAAGAGAGATGTGGTGTAAGGTTTAGGAGAATGAACAATCTAGCTGATGATTATCCACTTAAAGTTTCTGATGGTGCTCAGAAAGACGGCTTAGGTGTAGAAACTGTTTTAAAAGTTGACGAGGTCAAGGATGTTTATCATCAGGTAATAGCAAAAGGGTATCTCATCTATTCGGTGTTGACCAAAAGGCCGTGGGGGATGATTGATTTTATAATCTTTGACCCGGATGGATATTATATAAGAATTACATCTAAAGATTTACCTTATTTCTATAGGTATTTGCTAACGTTTGGATAAAGTCACCTATAAATACTTTAGTTTACCTTAACTTGGACTATATAATGAAGAATATTGTCTGGTAGCGATGGCGAAGAGGTCATACCTGTTCCCATGTCGAACACAGTAGTTAAGCTCTCAAGCGCCGATGGTAGTTGGGGTTATCCCCCCGCGAGAGTAGGACGCCGCCAGGAAAAACTAATAAAAGACCTAAGATATAATTCTAAGGTCTTTTATTGTATGATTTATAATGGTTATTAATGGGAATGTAATTTAGATGGTACAAGGCACGAGATTTAAACGCTATCTGCATCAATTTTGTATCTCTACTTTAATTTTGACAACATATAGTTTCTACTCACTTATGATACATATATTCTGATTTACTATAACAACATAAAACGTTTTAGCCTAGCTAAGTTCAAGGTGATAGTAATTTTGGAATCCCCGTGGATAATGGTGGAAAATAAATAACAATCAATAACGCTATAATCATGCTTATCAAGATTGGAATCATCGCCTTCGTAATCGCTTCGAACGAAACTTTCCCAACAGTTGA
The DNA here is from genome assembly GCF_900176885.1 of Oceanobacillus senegalensis. Classification (GTDB taxonomy): domain Bacteria; phylum Bacillota; class Bacilli; order Bacillales; family Amphibacillaceae; genus Oceanobacillus; species Oceanobacillus senegalensis. The sequence continues at coordinate 335,820 of NZ_LT839648.1, forward strand.
GGCAACAAACAGATTGACACCTAATGGTGGGGTTACAAAACCAATAGCTAAATTCATGACAAGGATAACTCCAAAATGAATGGGATCAATACCAATATTAGTAACTACTGGAAGTAAAATCGGTGTTAAAATAACGATGGCCGAAATCGTATCAATGAACATTCCTACAATTAGTAGGAACAAGTTAATAATCAAGATGATTACAATTGGGCTATCTGAAACACTAACAATAAAGTTAGCTATAATGCTTGGAATTCTTTCCTTTGTCATTAAAAAAGCAAAGGAGATAGAAAATCCAATGATGATAACTGTTGCTGCATTAGTAAGTGCCGCTGATGCGAAACTTCTATAAACGGACTTCCAGCTCAATTCCTTGTAAACAAACAACCCAATAATGAGTGCGTAGACTGATGCAACAGAGGCGGACTCTGTCGGGGAGAATAATCCTGCATATATTCCTCCTAAAATAATTATTGGGACGAGTAAGGCCAATTTTGCTTCATTTAATGCTTTTAACACATCTTTAAACGTTGGTATTTCCCCTGTTCCTTCATATCCATTTTTCTTTGCTGTAAAATAAGAGGAAATCATTAAGGTGATTCCAATAATAATACCTGGGATAATTCCTGCTAAGAACATGGACCCAATGGAAACGGTTGCTACCACTCCATACATAACAAAAGGAATACTTGGTGGAATTAATACCCCGATAGATCCAGCAGAAGCAGTAATCGCAGCTGCGAATCCACTATTATATTTATTCTCTTTCATGGACGGAATCATAAACGAACCAATTGCTGCAACTGTTGCTGGACCAGAGCCAGAAATAGCGGCAAAAAACATACTAGCTAACACCGTTACCATCGCTAACCCACCAGTTATAAATCCTATTAATACGGTCGCCAGATTTAGTAACCTTCTTGAGATCCCCCCATGACTCATTAAAACACCTGCTAAAATAAAAAAAGGAATCGCCATCAATGGAAAACTGTCAAGAGAAGTGAATGCCTTTTGAATGATAACACTTGGTGATGAGTCGGTTGCAAAAACCATTGTTATTAATGAAGCTAGTCCAAGTGAAAGAGCGATTGGTACGCCAATAAACATGAGGATAAAAAAGGCTCCGAATAAAATTCCTACTGTCATTTAATATCCCCCGTTCCGTAAAAATCCTCTTTCCTAGTAAATAAAAAATATAATTGTTGAAACAGTCGAATAACCATTAATGTTCCTCCAATTGGAATCGACAAATAAGGTATCCACATGGGTATAGGAAGAGATGGGCTAGTTTGACCACTTACTAAAATATCCATCACGTACTTGCTACCTTCTATTGCTAAAAACGCAGCAAAAACAAACCAACACATGATAGCTAGAAAATGTAATAGCTTTTGCACAAATGGAGGAAATATTTTAATAAATACATCGACACGAATATGAGCTTGTAATCGAATGGCCAAGCTTGCACCTATCCATATTTGCCATACATGTAGGTACTGAGCAAGTTCAGCTCCCCAACTGAATGCTGTTCCAAAGAAATATCTAGAAGTAGATTGAACAAATATGATTAGAACCATTACCGCCATGGTCAAAACCAGAATGGATTCTTCAATTCGCTTATCTAATAAGTCTTTGACATTCATATTTTGTTCTCCTCACTTATTAAAAAAATAGGTTTGATTGAATAAAGGTATACGAAACTAGTTATCCAACCAAACCAATTGTGTAAGAAACGTGTTAACGGTATACCATTACTTAGAATAAGAGCGTGCAAGTTCTAGGAGTTCTTTTCCGATACTTTCCTCATATTTCTCATAGATAGGCTCGGCCGTCTCGATAAACAGTTGTTTTTGTTCAGAAGTCAACTCATTTATTTCCATATGTTCTTTAATAACATCCATCCCATCTTCATCTTGCTGTCTAGCAATTCCTCTTTGATAATCCATCGCTTCAAGTGCAGATTCTTTGACCTTTTTCTGTATTTCTTTTGGTAAACTATTAAAGAATTCTGCATTCATAAATCCAACTGTTGCTGTATACGCATGGTTCGAGATTGTTAAATAATCCTGCACTTCATAAAACTTCATTTGATCAATTAAATTAATCGGATTCTCCATTCCATCATAAATATTTTGTTGAAGAGCACTATACAATTCTCCAAAAGCAAATGGGGATGCATTAGCTCCATACTCTTTAAAAGTATCAATATGAACTTCATTTTCCATTGTACGGATTTTTAACCCCTTTAAATCCTCTGGAGACTCAATCGGTCTTTCGCTATTGGATAATTGCCGCATTCCTGTTTCACCATATGCTAAACCTACAAGTCCAATATCCGGAAGGCCATCGAGTAATGTTTGCCCTAATTCACCATCTAGTGCCTCATAAGCTGTTTCATGATCAGGGAAAATAAATGGTAAGTCGAGTACCATGAATCGTTTATCAAAGCCAGCAACAGGGGCTGATGCTGCTACCGTCATCTCAATATTTCCTGCCTGTGTTGCTTCAATTGCTTCCCGTTCTGATGCATATAGTTGTCCACTTGGATAGAGTTCAACAACTACTTCTCCACCTGTTTTCTCTTCTACTAACTCTTTAAACCTTTCCATTCCAATATGGGTAGAACCAGATTCCGGAGTGGTGTAGGTCACTCCAATGGTATATTTGCCAGATCCAGTTGATTCTGATACATCGTTTGAATCAGAGGTTTCTTCCTTATTATTACTTTGAGCACCTAATGTACATGCACTAATTAACAACAACATCATCAGTAGTAAACCAATAACTGAAAGTACTTTTCTCATGCATTTAGTCCCTCCTTAAAAATATGTTTTTATTAAACCATTTCACACCAATCAATGATTGCTAATGTAATAATCTCAGCCGTTTTAAATAGCTTTTCTAGTTCTACATATTCATCTGTGAAATGTGCCATACTGGTGGTCCCCGGCCCAAAGATGATAGAAGGTATGCTTCCAGCTTGGGTGAGCAATCCACCGTCCGTTCCCCATGTAGATCCCGCGATAACAGGCTCTTTATGCTCCACATCCATGTATTTTTGTTTTAAAATTTCAAGCATTGGATGATCTAGGTTACATCCACCAGGTGGAAGATGGATTCCTCCCCATTTAACAGTAGCCGGATGAGATTCAAACCAAGAATCGATTGTTTTCAAATGATCTAGCATGCTAATGAATTTTTCCTTTGCCTCATCAATGTTCTCACCGGGAGCAATTCCGTAGCGTCCTTGAATAGTTGCTTCCTCAGCCACAGCAGAAGGGAAGTAACCCCCATTGAATTGTCCAATATTAATAGGGATAGGGATTGGATTATCTTTATAGAGAGGATTTCTTCGTAGTGGTTCGTTTCTCTTTTCTTCAAATTTCATGATTTCTTGAAAAACAATCCAACCCTTATCTATAGCACTAACTCCCTCATACCTTGTCCCACCATGAGCAGAAACACCTTTGATTGTTACTGTAAACCAAAGGGAGCCTTGCTGTTGTGGAAAGATTTTCATTTCACTCGGTTCCGGAATGATTGCTACATCTGCTTTATATCCCCGTTGGATGGCAGCAAGGGTTCCAGCACCGCCTGTTTCCTCTTCGATAACGCTTTCATAGATGATATCCCCTTTTAAATCAATTCCTAGGTCGATGATGGTCTCCAAGGCTATCAAAGTTGCCAAATTTCCTCCTTTCATATCGGTTGCACCTCTACCGTACACTTTGCCGTCAATCACCTGTCCTGAATAAGGATCGTTTGCCCATTTACTTATATCTCCTGATGGCACCACATCAATGTGTCCATTTAAAATAACTGATCTTCCATTTTCTTTTCCTTTTAAAACACCAACTACATTTGGACTACCGTCATAATTATCTCTCAGTGGATTAAAATAGTTACTTTCTATTAATTCGTTATAATCAGGTACCCAGATATCAACATCCAGTCCCTTCTCTTTTAAACGATCGGCAACAAGTGTTTGTGCACTCAACTCATTTCCTGTTGTGCTAGGTTGTTGGATGACTTTTTGGAGAAAACGAATATATTCATCCTTTTTACCATGGATGTGTTCCTTTATCTTTTTATTTAAATCCATTTAAACGTTACCCCCTTGTTTTATATTCATAATCTACTAAGCTCTATACTTAAGAAATAAAACGTTCGATAGTTGTTCAATTATGCTATTACTGATAGACTATGAATCATTAGTAATAAATATGTTTCAAATATTTAGATAATTATATTTAACCATCAGTGTTTAATGGGGCCAAATTATGCGGTATCATTCCTGAAAAGAAGAGGGGGGAGATAATAAGCTACTAATAAAGGAAGAATAGACACCTACAAAAAGAGAAATATAAGCGATAGGCAATTAAGACTAATTCCATACAATACAACGACCACTTTTTCCAAATATACCCTATTTATGATAAAATATAGATTAAATAGATTTATGGAGGAAATGATGATGAAGAAATATTTAATGTTTATACTACTAGTAATCCCTCTAGTATTAGGTGCATGTGGTTCTAGTATGGAAGAATCTAATTCAGATGATTCAACGGACACAGAGACAACAGATAAAGAAACAACAGATAAAGAGACTGCTGAGAAACAGGATACACATATTCAAAATGAAACAGTAACACCAGAGGAACAGGAACAGGAAGAACCTAAAGAAGAGGAATCTGAGTTACTGGATATTCAATTAAACTCCGAAACAAACAAGATTGAATTAGTACATCCAGATGGGACAACCGAGGTTTTAGCAGAAAATAACCCTTCTGAACCAGTGAAATCTCCTAATGGTGAAAAAGCTGCTTACATTTCACCTAAGGGTTGGGAGGAATTAAGTGAACTTTACATCGTTGATTTACAAGATGGAAGCCAAGAGGTATTAGTGTCCCATGATAATGAAAACAAACCAAAAAATGTTATTTGGGAAGATGATAAACATGTATTGGCCATCATCGGTTATCCACATGGAACAGTAGCTGTGGGGGGAAATATCTATAGAGTGAATGTTGAAACAGGAGAGCAAGAGCAAATCACGGACTATGACGGTAATACGCAAATAACCGATTTACGATTAGAAGATGGCGTTTTACATTATAGTGGCATTCGCTACACAGATGATATCCAGAACGAACATGAGGATTATTCAAATGAGATTACTTTAGAAAAGGAATAAGGCTTTAAAAAAACAATAGCCAACGATGGACCACAGCAAGGTCTATCGTTGGCGCTTTTTAATCATATAAGGTATACTTACACCTCAAAAATGGAGGAAAAACGAATCCTTTTAGGTGGGGGATAAACTGTTCCGAAAAGGGTGTTTCCTTGTGTCTTTAAATACCTGCTTGATACTCTTTCCCATCCCGAAGTTTATCAAATTCCTCTTTTGCCTTTTCCAGAATATTATCTTTGTTGATAATTAAATCATATGCGGATAGTGCCATGGTACTGGCTGCTAGATGCATTCCTTTGTATCCAATTTCTGTTCCAAATGATGCCGTTGCTTGCCAAGAATGGAGTGCTGTACCAACTGGTGCACAGGTTGTAGTAACCGCTCCTGTTGGTGTAATCCAGCTAACATCACCGACATCGGAAGAACCAGGCATAGACACTCCAGGTTGATACGGTTCAAAAGAAATGGAGGTCGGTAGTAATTCTTCCATAGGTTTTCCTGCTGATGGTAGGGATTTTGCTAAATTTTCTACAAATATCTGCTCTTCTTCTGTATATTGAAGTGGTTCACTGTCCAGCATATTATGGTACATTAATTCATTTAATGCATCATTCGGTAATGTCTCATAACAGAAAGCAAGGAGTTCTGACTCTACTTCTGTTTCATTCATTAGTGCAGCCCCTTTTGCAATGTTTTTCACCCTGTGTAAGATTCCTTCCACTTCCTCCTTGGAGCTCCCTCTTAAGAAATACCAAACGGTTGCCGATTCCGGAACGATATTCGGTGCTAAGCCACCATCGGTAATAGTATAATGCATGCGCGTGCCATCTGGAACATGCTCACGTAAATAATTGACCCCGATATTCATCAACTCTACACTGTCTAGTGCACTTCTTCCGGCTTCAGGTGAGGCGGCAGCATGGGCTGGTTTTCCTTTAAAGTGAAATTTGATAGAGACCATGGATTGCATACTAAAACTCATGGGAGCATTTTTGGACATGGGATGCCAAGTTAATGCAGAATCCAGATCATCGAAAACACCAGCTTTCGCCATATGTGTTTTCCCATTTAATACCTCTTCTGCAGGGCAGCCGTAATAACGAATCGTTCCACGAAGTCCGTCCCTTTCCATCTTTTCTTTCAAAGCAACCACAGCTTCAACTCCTGCTGTTCCAAGTAAGTTGTGACCACAGCCATGACCTGGTGCGCCTACTGTAACTTCTTCCTTTATAGGTGTTGCTGTTTGCGAAAGACCTGGAAGTGCATCAAATTCACCAAGGATCCCAATGATTGGCTTTCCTTGCCCGAATTCTGCTATAAATGCAGTTTCCACTCCACCGATTTGATTTTTCACTGTAAATCCTTGTTCTTTTAGAGCGTTTTGCTGTAATTCACTCGCATATTTTTCCTCATAAGCAATTTGTGGATTATCCCAAATGTCTTGGGCCATCTTCGTATAGGTCTGCTTATTTTCCTTAAACCATTTCAGAATCGTTTCTTTACTCATTCATATTACCTCCTATTGTTGTGTTTGTTTTTTTCTTGCGCTTTCTCTAGCAGAATACATATCGATACGGTGATTGCAATACAAGATAAACTTTTCATGTAAATGGGTAATGCAGTTAAATTAATGAAAAGTCCAACCGTTAATCCGATAACACCATATATTGGCTTTTTGACAGCAAATTGTGCTAGTACTGCACCGAATATGGCTGGTAAAACAAGTGGAAATATGGCCTCTAGTTTTTCAGGTATATTGGACAGGATGAAAGAACCGCCAATAATTATGGGAATTAAAATAAGCTTATTCACGAGGGAAGCTGCGCCGATTCCAAGTGTTGCTGTAAGCTCTCCTTTTTTTGTACCAGGTTCTGCACCAACTGCGTTTTGAGCCGCAGCAGCTGATGGAAGGCACATATTGCTAATATTTCCAGTCAAGAAGCTAATATAGGTTCCTGAAACACCTAGCATTGGGAAATACATTATTGGTTCCATGACCCAAACAACGGCAATTAACCCTGCATATGCAGCAAGTCCATTCAAAATAACCGTCCAGCCTGGATGATAGCCAAGGACATAGGAAAGATAAGCGGGAAGGAACAATGATAAGATAATGACAGCCCATATGGTCAACCGTCCCCAAAAATGTGCTTTTTCATGGAATACATCCATGGACATGGATCCTTCCTTCGTACGGTTACTTGTGTTCATTCCTTGTAATTGTTCTGTTTCCATAAAAATCCCTCCTTTGATTTGTGCCAAAAAACTTAGCTCTTAAATGATAAAATAGCCGAGGCCTAAGCTGATTAGAATCGATAAGCCTAGTGACCATTCACGTAACCAAGAAAGACTGAATTTATCAGCTAACTTAGTTATGATAACCATTGTAGCTGCAGCAACCACTGCTACAACCGTAGGGGCAAAGCCTTTTAGTAATTCTGCACTAACGAGATTACCGAAAGCAGCAATCATTGCTGCTGTTGCAAAAATCCCCATCAATTTTTGGCTCTTTTTTCCCTTACTGACTATTTTCTTTTGCATTTTACCTAGTGATTTGGTGAATAGAACTGTAAATAGTAGCCAACCGGATCCCCCGAGACATAAAACCCATGCGATTGCTGTAAATACTGATTTAGTGTAACCTTCTCCACCTAGTGTTGCTCCTGCTGCTTCCGCTGCAAATGTTGCCCCAACCGATTCAATCGGTGCAGAACCAATTACACCAATTCGCAACATCGTAAGTGGATTTCCAAGAAACGTAATAAGTGAGATGGCTACAATAACGATAGCAAGTGATGGTCCGATTGCTGCAATTGCACCCGTCTTTATAGCACTATTTACTTCTTTCTTACTCATTCCAGCATCCACGCTTGCCTTGGAAGAGAGCTGTATGAATTTAATGCTTTGGAAAATAACGATCCCCATCACGGAAAAAGCGATAATCCATACAATATTGCTGTTTGCCAGCTCCATAACTTGCGCCATATTTTTCTCCCCTTTGCATGATAGAATTGTACTTCTAGATAATAAATAATAGACTTTTCTATTAATTGTTAATATTGTACAATATTGAAGAAAGCGATTACAATGTAAGAAGGTACATATTTTCTTTTGAATTTATAGAATTTATTCCATAAAGGGGGGAGAGGAAGTGGATTTTACGGAATATCTTAGTCGTTTCTTGGACAAGGAATTTGGTTGTGTGAAATATCAAGTATGGAAATTTGAAGGGCTGGAGGGAAAGGTTGATTTAATAGAAGGTGAAGGTTTTCCTTTGGAAGCGTATGATGCTCCGCACTGTAATCCGGATAGAGGGAATTCTTATATTCGAAAAGAAGAAGATATCTATACCGAACTGCATTTTTACTATTCGCAGGAAAAAGGAATGGTACTTCGTATCATGAAAGGCTTGGATAAAGTAGACGAATGGGTGATGGAACAACTCTATTATCATCTCTATTCGATTATATTGACTATAGAAGTTAGCAAAAAGAAAGAAGAGCAAAAGGTCATGATAGAAAGCATGCATTCTATTTCCTCCATTCTTAATCTCGAAGAAGTGTTAAAGAAAATCATTCGTCATGCACTGCATGTTATTCCGGCCGCAGATGCTGGTTATTTAATGCTTTACGATACCAAGGAAAACAGACTTATACCTAAAGCTCCAGTAGGATTTAATGGTAAAATTCACCGGTTTAAAACAAAGGTCGGTGAATCGATTACAGGGAAAGTTTTCGAGGATGGTAAAAGTAGAGTATATAACTCGCATGACGAATTAATAACAGAAATGCATGTAAATAAGATATTACCAGATAATTTTCAAACCATTATTCATTCCTCCAAAAAAGCGGAAGGTGCTATCTGTGTACCCATTTCCATTGACAATCACCGAATTGGAGTCATGATTACGCATCAGTGGAAGTTAAAGAAAAGATTGGGTGAAGAGGATATAAGATTACTTGAAGCTTTTGCTAGGCAAGCTGCCATTGCCATTGAAAATGCTCAGTATCATAGGGAAACAGAAAAACGTTTAGAGCAAATTACTGCTTTAAGTGAACAATTAAAAGATAAAAACGATCAGTTACAAAAACGCCAGGATGTTCATCATACATTGACGATGCTTTCCATGCAAAACAAAGGCATACGAAATGTGTTTGATGGGATGCAGAATATGATCCATCGAAAATTGATATTTTTTAATGGATTAGAAAATAAATTTTATTATCCGGAAGATGATCAAACTGTTTTATTCAGTACCTTTGAAATAACAATGTTATGCACGAATCAGAAAATGGGATTTTATGTGACGGTAGATGCGGAGGATAGGTTTTACTTTTATCCCATATTTAATGGACAAATATTTATCGGTTGTCTCATTGTGGCTCTGCATAAACCTCTTTCAGAATTTGACCAGATTACGCTTGAACAAGGCGGAGGGGTTTTGGCATTGGAGTTAGTCAACCGTCAGATGACGACTAAAATATATCACCGCAGAGTATATGAACAGTTTCGTAAATTACTTTATAGTACAGATAAAGGACAATTAGCAAAATATAGCCAAGAGCTCCATTTAGATAGGAATGGCTACTGGGCGGTTGCAGTACTGGAAGTATCCAATGAGAGAAATGATTTCAAATACCTAGATATATACGTACATCAATTAGCAACTAGGCTAAAAAATGAGTTAGGTGACTGCGTTAGTCTAGTGTATGGATTTTATAATAAAATCTACTTGCTACTTTCTCTCTCCAATGCAGAAGAGGTCTATGAATTAAAAGCGTATTTAAACCAACTTCGAGTACAAGAGCAAAATAGAGGGGCTGCTATATTTCGCGGGGGAATAAGCAGTGTTTATAAAGGCCTTGATTATGTAAGAAAAAGTTATGATGAAGCAAATAACATCATCACCTACTTAACCAACTGTGACAGTATGGAAGTGATAATATATGAGGATATCGGATTGGACCGTTTATTTCTTAACCAACCAACAGAAGATATCGAGCAGTTTATCCAGGAAACATTGAGCCCCATTTTAACAGAAAACAGTCGCAATAAGGAACTAGAGAAAACCCTTATTACGTATATGGAACAAAATCAATCGCCGAGTAAAACAGCAAAACTGCTTCATATTCACATCAACACACTTTATCAGCGAATTCAGACCATTGAAGAATTGCTGGAAGTTGATTTGAATAACGGTCAAGATGCAATGAAAATTCAACTAGCATGTCATTTGAAAAAATCACAGCTAACATCGCGGGGAGGATAATCATATTAGGGGGAGTGGGTAAGTTTTGGGAAAGCTGATAAATGCGGAGCAAAGCTGATACACTGAGTTCATCCTTGTTGCACTTCGGTGTTCTCATCTAGGCCTCTGCTCCCACAGTAGTCCCCGTGTCACTGTGTGGTGCACAAATCTCTTAGTTAATTAAAGGTACGATTAGAGTGGGAAGAACAATAGGTACGTTGTAAAGCATTGGATAAAAAACAAGACTTAGAGAAGAAATTTCCTCTAAGTCTTGTTGATAAGTCATTTATTCATTTCCCTGTGCTTGCTTTTGATCCCAGCACTCGATTCCATCTTGGTTTTCAAGGATATCACGTGAGAACACGGGATCCTTTCCTTCTTTCCGCTGTCTCTTATAATCATTCAGGACAACTTTACAAATGCTGAAGAGTCTGGTGATAGCGTACAGGTTAATAAGTGCCATGATTCCCATGGTTAAATCAGCCAGTGCCCAGACAAGGTCAAAGGTAGCGAGCGTTCCGAAAATGACCATGATGAGTACGAGCACACGGTAAATAAAGAGGCCGGTTTTGCTATCCTTGATATAGGCAATATTGCTTTCTCCGTAATAGTAATTTCCTAAAATCGAACTGAAGGCGAACAGGAAAATGGCTATGGCGATAAAGGCGCCAGCCCAGTCACCAAGTATACTAGAGAAAGCTGATTGGGTAATTTGAATTCCATCTGCATCACTTCCAGCGAATCCTCCAGCAAATAGAATAACGAATCCCGTTGCACTACAAATTAACAGGGTATCGAAAAATACACCTAAAGCTTGCACCAGCCCCTGTTTCACTGGATGAGTTACCTCCGCCGTTGCAGCTGCGTTTGGTGCAGAACCCATCCCAGCTTCATTGGAGAAGAGTCCGCGCTTTATTCCCATCATAATCGCAGCTCCAAATCCACCACCAGCAACCTGTTCCAACCCAAAGGCATTGGCAAAAACAAGCGAGATAAGGTCAGGCACTGCTCCTATATTCATGACTAATATAATTAGAGACAGAATAATGTAGAGAATTGCCATCACCGGTACAATGATACTTGAAACGTTGGCAATACTTTTTAAGCCACCAAATATAACCAGTGCTGTGAGTATAGTCAGCATAACCGCTATCATTACGGGATCGATGGCAAATTGATCGGAAAACGCCAAGCTAATGGTATTAGACTGTACCGAATTAAACACAAATCCATAGGTAAAAGTGATGGTTATCGCAAACACCACACCCAATCCACGGCTTCTTAGACCTTTTTCAATATAATAAGCCGGACCACCACGATAAGAATGGTTGTCTTTTTCCTTGTACACTTGAGCAAGTGTACTTTCTACAAATCCAGACGCCGCACCTAATACGGCAATCAACCACATCCAAAACAGTGCCCCGGGTCCACCTAATGCAACAGCCGAGGCAACCCCAGCCATATTCCCTGTACCAACACGGGAAGCAGCACTAATCGCAAACGCCTGAAAAGAACTCGTTCCCTTCTTCCCAGAATCCGTATACGCTCGTTTGTCCGTAATGACACGGAACATTTCTCCAAGATAAAACTGCACAAATCCAGATCGTATAGTGAAGTACAGCCCTAAACCGATTAGAACGATAATCAGGACATACGACCATAAGATATTATTTAAAAATGAGACCATATTTTCAATAAATTCCATACTTTAACTCCTTTCAAACATTAGTTTATTATACCTGAATTGGTTGTTGTAAAACAATGTTTATTGGTGTTTATGGTAGGAAAATAAGTCTTTTAGAGTAGATAGAGGGATTTTAATAGAGAATTTCTTATAAAAAATGTTAAACATTATCGAATTGTGCCGATATAAGGTATGTAATCATCTAATTCCTATCCCCATCTTCTAAAATAATCCTCTACCTACTAAACATCGAATAATTTTATCCTTTCCAACCAAAAGAAATTCAAAAATAAAATTTCTAGCGATTTAAATATCCACCGTTCACGCACCCGAAAAAATGTTATAATGGTCGATAAATAAAAAGAGATATTTGAAAGTTTTTAAAACGGAATGAGCGCTATGGAGCAAAGGAGACGGATAGAAATGAAAGGGTTAGTGAATATGAATGATGAGGGAACAACAAAGGGAATTCAAATCGAGGACATCATTATTGCCAACCAAGTGTTGAAGGATGTCGTTATAAAAACGCCTTTACAGCGGGATAAAATTTTATCGGAACGGTATCAGTGTAATGTGTATGTGAAACGAGAGGATTTGCAAGTGGTTCGGTCCTTTAAACTGCGAGGGGCTTATAACTCGATTCAAAGTCTTTCAGAGGAAGAATTGAAAAATGGGGTGGTATGTGCCAGTGCGGGGAACCATGCGCAAGGAGTTGCCTACTCGTGCCAATCGCTAAATATCCATGGGAAAATCTTTATGCCATCCACCACGCCACGGCAAAAGGTGAAACAGGTGAAACGATTCGGTGGGGACAATATCGAAGTCATTTTAACTGGGGATACGTTTGATGATTCCTTCCATAGTGCGATGGAATGTTGTGAAGCAGAAAATCGTGCGTTTATTCATCCGTTTAACGATCCTAAGGTGATTGCAGGGCAAGGAACCATCGGGATGGAAATCATGAATGATATGGAAGAACAGTTAGATTTCGTCTTTGCGAGCATTGGTGGCGGTGGTTTAATTTCTGGAGTTTCTACTTACATAAATAGCATTAGCCCCCGTACGAAGATTGTAGGAGTAGAACCAGGTGGGGCACCTAGTATGAAAAAATCGATGGAGCAAAATGAAGTAGTGACGCTTGATAAAATTGATAAATTTGTTGATGGGGCGGCTGTGCAAACGGTTGGCGAGGCTACCTTTGAAATCTGCAAGGAAACTGTTGATGAAATTGCAGTGGTACCAGAAGGGAAAGTGTGTACAACGATCTTAGAACTGTATAATGAGAATGCGATTGTCGCGGAACCAGCTGGAGCCTTATCCATCGCAGCACTCGATTTTTATAAAGACCAGATTAAGGGAAAAAATGTAGTGTGCGTCATTAGTGGTGGGAATAATGATATTAGTCGAATGCAGGAAATTAAGGAAAAATCGCAAATCTATGAAGGCCTAAAATATTACTTTATCGTTCATTTCCCCCAACGTGCTGGGGCACTAAGAGAATTTTTAGATGAGGTCCTTGGACCTGATGATGATATTACCCGCTTCGAATATACCAAATCAAATAACAAAGAAAACGGCCCAGCTTTAGTTGGAATTGAATTGAAACACCGCCAAGATTACCGTCCATTGATTGAGCGTATGGATAAAAAAGGGTTTAAATATGTAGAGATTAATAATGATGAAAGTTTGTTTAATTTGTTGATTTGATGGTATACCCACTTATAGACGGTTAGAAGGAAGGACGTGGGGCAGGTACCTTGTTCGTGGTGGTTCATGATAGCTCGCGCAGATAGGCGATTGTTGGGCATTCCTTTTAAGAGATAGGTTTTATAGGGATTACTGAAAGATTAAATATCCTATTTCATTTTGTAGATTTCACCAAAAGAAAAAAAAGTAACCGGTTCCTGTTCCATTAAGGTTTAAGGCAGCTAAAACCTCTATAAGGGAATCGGGCAAGGAACCTGTCCCTACGTCCATGTCAGTATCTACTAAGGCCTCCAACACCGTTTTCTCTTCTGTGCATCCACACGTATATAATCATCTCAACAAGATGAATAACTCTCCCAAAATAAAACAACCACACGCAAAAAGTCCCAATGCTACTCACTAAAACTATCCAACCATTATCCTATTTTTTCATAATTATGGAAATACTATCTTGAATAATAAAACGCTTTCATGTATGGTCATTAGTAGTAGTTACTTTGTTTACTATTCCAACAAATAATAGGGGGTGGCTAATCGATTCTACCAATCTCGTAGAATAGGAGATTTCTCAAAAATTTAACTATGAACAAAGGAAGGGATGGGTGAGATGTACAAGCGTATAACTATATTGGTTGTTTTACTTACTGCTTTGATGACCGTGTCAGTAGTAAGTGCTGCAGGTAATAATGCAAACAATGGTAACAATGGAAACAACGGAAAGGGAACTAAAACGGCAGATGATGAAACAGGTAGAATAGTAGAAAACCTGGATGAAAGTTGGATGTTTTATAAAGGGGCAGAAGGTAAAGGGGATAATTTTTCCTCAGTAGAATTTGATGATAGGAATTGGGAAGCGGTTAACCTCCCGCATACCTGGAATGCAGAAGATGGTGCGGACGGTGGTGGTGACTATTACATGGGTGATGGTTGGTACCGCAAGCAATTGGATATTCCTCACACCTATGAAGGCAAGGAATTATTCCTGAAATTTGGTGCTGCCAACAAGGAAGCGGAAGTTTTTGTGAATGGTGAATCAGTAGGAACACATGTTGGTGGGTATACGGCCTTCACGGTGGATATCACGGATGCGGTGAACGTTGGCGAAGAAAATACGATTGCCGTAAAAGTGAACAATGAAGTAAGAGATTCCATTCCGCAAAGTGGCGACTTTACGTTCTATGGTGGGATTTATCGTAGTGTAGATTTAATTGTAACAGACCCTACTCATATTGATGTCGAGGATGATGGAGCAAATGGTGTCTATGTGTCGATACCAAATGATCCTTCGATCGAGAAAAAAGCTGAAGTTTCATTGAAGGTACCGGTAAAGGTGAGTGAAGAAGATCTTAACCGTACATCCAATGCGGTGGAAGTGAGAGCGAAAATAAAGGATGCAGATGGAAAGACTAGAGCGAGAACGGAACTAAAAGTGGATGGAAAGAAATTAAAGTCTGCTGACATTACGGGGAATCTTGCAGAATTTACTGGTGACATGAAAGTCAATAAACCGCGTCTATGGAATGGGAAAGAGGATCCATATTTATACACGGTAGAGGTAACGGTTACTCGAAAAGGACAAGTAATTGACAAGGTAACGGATGAGATTGGTTTCCGCTATTTTTCCGTTGATCCGGACGAAGGATTCTTCCTAAATGGGGAAAGCTATCCATTACGTGGTGTCGATATTCATCAGGATAGAGAAGGTTATGGTAATGCGATTCCTGAAGAGGTAAGAGAAGAGGATTTTGAAATTATTGAAGAAATTGGTGCAAACACATTACGTGTAGCCCATTATCCACATTCCGAGTACGTATTTGATAAAGCGGACGAAATGGGACTTGTTGTATATACCGAGATTCCATTTGTTAATGAAATGACGACGACCGAGAATTTTGCCGACAATACCGAACAGCAATTAACCGAAATGATAAAACAGTATTACAATCATCCTTCGATTGTAACCTGGGGAGTTCACAATGAATTAGGCTATCGGGATTATATTCCAACCGAATCAGAGAATTTAACGGAAGAAGAGCAGTATGAAATTGTAACAGACTTGGTTAAACGTCTTGCTAAAAAGGCGAAAGAATTGGATCCAAATCGATTAGTAGCACAAGCTATTATACAATCACGAATTGATCCCAACTTTGACTGGGGGTCAGACATAGCGAAAAACGGAGGGGTAGATGAAGTAGATAAATTTATCGATATTTCCTCTATGAATCTATATTATGGCTGGTATAGTCCGAAAGAAGCAACACCAGCATTGGACGATTTCCTTACTAATTTAGGAGAAAAATATCCGGATGCTGTTCTAGGAATCTCGGAATATGGTGCAGGTGGAAATCCGTATCAACATGCGATTGTAGATGAAGATTTCGAATGGAATGGCATGGAAGATACCCGCGGTGATTGGCATCCAGAAGAATATCAGAATTTCTACCATGAAAAAAATTACGCGATTATTGAAAAACATCCAGAATTGTGGGCAACGCATGTATGGAACCTATTTGACTTTGGTTCAGACGGTAGAGATGAAGGGGACAATCCAGGGATTAATGACAAGGGTCTTGTATCCTATGACCGTCAGCTGAAGAAGGATTCCTTCTATTTCTATAAAGCACAATGGAATCAGGAAAATCCATTTGTTTATATCACAAGCAGAAGATATACCGAAAGACCGGATAGCATCACACCTGTCAAAGTTTACTCCAATCAGGACGAGGTTACATTAACAGTCAATGGCGTTGATTATGGTGTCGGTGAAAAACAACAAAACGGAGTATTTGTTTGGGAAGATGTAGATCTTCAACAAGACGATAATGTTGTGGTGGCATCTGCTGTGACAGAAGATGGAAAAGAAGTTACAGATACAGTAACCGAATGGACGGTTGCTCAATAAACCTTGGAAGAATGGGACGGGTTTTGTAGTGCACCCCAAACATACTAAGATTAGTATGTTTGGGGTGTTTTATTATGGTTAAAAAATATAGTGATGCTTTAAAAATAAAAGTAATACTTTGTAATAAATTATATTCCACAATCGCCTTTTCCGTTTTCACACTAATACCGGCAATCGGTTCAACCCCCGTAATGGTGTAGTCAACAGCTTCAACAACCATATCCTTAAAATGACCCCCATTTGTAACTAGTAAGTTTTGAAAGAAAAATATGAAGATCGGGTTGCTTTTGAATAGTATAATAGAAAAAAGTCTACTAAAAAACCAAAAATAGTTCTAGTTTTATTAACGAAAAGTGCTATATAATAATGCACATACTATTAATTTGCTTGGCGGACAAATTAATAACATATGAAAACGTTATATTTATCGTGTTTACCATTATAGTTATAGAAAATTAAGATAAATGTTTTCTATAAATTTATTAAATTAATTTTAGAACATTTTTATACACTTAATGTAAACGGTTGCTGGTTGGTTAACCTATATAAAGGAAAGTTAAGGAGGAATTACAATGGAACAACAAGTTTTTGATAGACCTGGACAACCAATGGGGGATAATAATAAGTCTGTTCGACCTTTTGGTTTTCGTGATAAATTAGGTTATTTATTGGGAGACTTTGGAAACGATTTTACGTTCATTTTGGTAAGCGCCTTCCTTATGGTGTTTTATACCGATGTTTTTGGAATTAGTGCTGCGGCTGTTGGTACGTTGTTTTTAGTCGCCCGTTTTTGGGATGCAATCGTCGACGTTTTATGGGGCCGTTTTATTGATTCCCGAAAATCAACACCAAAAGGGAAATTCGCACCATGGATTTTCCGTATGTCACTACCGCTTGTTATTTCTAGTGCCTTAATGTATGTATACATTCCAGGAATGTCTGAAGGTTTTTATTTAGCTTATGCTTATGTAACCTATATCCTATGGGGAATGTTGTACTCGACTGTTAATATCCCATATGGTTCGATGGCAGCAGTTATTTCCGGTAATGCTGCAGATCGTACATCCCTATCCGGATGGAGAACAATGGGAGCGATGTCAGCGAATTTAGCAATTAATGCACTTGCACCACTTATTGTATTTGTCGATAATGAAATATCTGCCAATCGTTTATTGATGACTGCTATTATCTTTAGTATTCTAGCTTATGCTTGTTATATAGGTTGTGTCAAACTAACAACAGAACGTATTCAAGCACCTGAAAAAGCACCAGGTGAAAAACTTAGCCTAGCAAAAACGGTTAAAGGTCTTGTGAAAAATATTCCATTAATTACCATATTAATTGCATCACTGTTATTCATGATGACGCAAATGCTTGTATTATCTATCAATGTATATTTGTTCAAAGACTATTTTGAAAGTGCTACCGCCTTAAGTATCTTTAGTATCATTCAAGCGGTCACTGTTTTCGGCTCTATGCCACTCTTAACTCCACTTGTGAAACGTTTTGGTAAAAAAGAAGTTGGTGCCGGTGGAATGCTTCTTGCAGCAATTGGTTATATGGTACTTTACTTTATTCCGAATATCTCTTTAACAGTATTCTTGGCAATCAACTTTGTAGGACTTATCGGCTTTGCCTTGTTCAACCTGATTATCTGGGCTTACGTTACGGATGCGATTGACTATCAAGAGTACTTAACTGGAGATCGAGAAGACGGAACGGTATATGCTATTTATTCATTCGCTCGTAAAGTAGGACAAGCATTCGCTGGTGGTCTAGCAGGTTATGCCCTTACATTAGTGGGATATAATGCAGATGCTGAAGTACAATCAAATGTGGTAAAAGATGGAATCTATACCGTAGCAACACTTGTTCCAGGAATTATCTTCCTTCTTATATTCCTAATTTTGGCATTTGCTTATCCATTAAATAAAAAACGCACCAAACAGCTAGAAATTGACTTAGCTGAAAAACGTGAAGCACAAAAGGATGCGGAATAAAAAGTTACAGACAAAGTGACAGAATGGACAGTTACAGACTAATTTTATCGAAGCCGTACTTTTATGGGGATGTTCCTCCATGGAAGTACGGCTTTTGTAGCTATGAAGACCTGTTTTATTTTACCTAAGGCAATTATCATTTCTATCATGATGAAACTTCCCTATTTTTCTATTTTAATCATGAATACTGTTCTAGAATTCTCATTTTAATATAAATAAACGAAAGAAAACCAGTCATGATGATGGAAATTAAGTAAGAATAGAACAAAGGAAAATTTCCTCTAAATACTTAATGTTCCTCACTAATTATCCGATATACTACAAAGAGAGATACGTCTTACTTACATAAAAGGATAAATGTATCGTATGAAACATAGATAAAATGAGGTGTACAACATGGCGAATGACATGCGTATCGGTGGACTTGCTTCAGGCATTGATACGGATTCCATAGTAAAAAAGCTAATGAATGTAGAACGGATGCCACTGGATAAGATGGAACAGGACAAGACATGGATGACATGGCAGAGGGATGCGTATCGTGAAGTCAATGCCCTATTATTTGATTTGGATTCAGCTGCATTTGATATGAAACTATCGGGTACCTATCAATCGAAAACGGTGAGCTCATCCAATGATGGAGCAGTAACCGCAACGGCTTCGACTTCGGCTGCGAACGGTTCCCATACGATAGATGTCCATCAAGTGGCCACGGCAGCCTATAATATAAGTGAGGGTGGGATATCGACTGGTGATGAGAATATAAATACGGATGCTAGTCTATGGGAGCAGCGCTCTAACCTTGGTCTAACAGTTGATTGGGAAAGTGGGTATGAAAACTCTGATATTACAGTCGGTGAAAATGGAGGGGATACCTTCAAACTGGAAAAAGGTGCACTAACTTGGGATAGCTTTCCGGATGGATCTGAAATAATTGTTACGAACAGCGAGAGTGAAGTGGATAGGGAATATACAGTTGTTACAGGTAGAGAGGCAATAGAGGATGTCGACCCAGGGGAAGGTAATGTGTATATTAATATTGATACAGGAGAAATGAAGTTAGGAGATACGCTTCCAAAGGATGGTATCATTCAGGGACCAACTTATCATTATGCTACTATAAATTTCCAATTTCAAACCTATGACACAAATGGAGAAATTATTGAGGATGATCCAGAAAATCCAAATGGTGGGTATGATTTTACTTTTGATGCCACGGCTTCACTAAATCAAATTTTAAATGAAATTAGCGGATCCGATGTTGGTATATCAGCGTTCTACGATGGATTCACTGATAAAGTAAGTTTTCAACGTACAGAAACAGGAATTCTAAATCCAAATAGAGACTCAAATTCAACAATTGGTGATGATGGTACTATCCTAAATAATAAAACACAGCAAGCTGAAATTAGAATGTCTGGTACATTTTTAACAGACACTCTAAATATGAATCCTGAAAATGAAGACGCCAGTCAAAATGCCAAATTCACTCTTGACGGCTTAACGACAGAACGAAAATTCAACACCTTAAACATCAGTGGGGTCACTTTCTCGATTAAATCAGAAGGCGTATCAACCGTCAGTGTAGAAGACAATACAGAATTGGCAATCATTCTAAAAGTTGATCGAAAGACAGTGGAGGGATGGGTTCTACGTCATGGTTTACCATGTAAGAAACGTACGACAAAGGAAAAGCGAATCTTCTCTTTTTAAATACGAGGTTCCAGAGGAAGAGCAAGAAATTGCTGATACGAAATATCATGCTATTGTTGTTGTGAAAAAAGGAGATAAATTGACAGGCCTGATGGTCGATTCATTTATTGGTCAAAAAGAAATTGTTCTAAAATCACTCGGAACTTACCTACGTGATGTCTTTGCTATTTCCGGTGCCACCATTCTAGGGGATGGCGAACTAGCCCTAATTATTGATCCGAATGCATTGCTAAAATAAAGAAGGTGCGCATATATCCGCTGGAATGAACTTTATTGTCATGTTCGTTGTTTCTCTTGCATGGTAAGTGAATACGGAGCTTTTAAATAAGGGGAAAAAAAGATGGAACTCGTATGGGAGGTACGGTTTCCATCTTTTTGATTTTAAGTACCGTTTGTTTTTTAATTAGCCACTAACCAGGCACCCAAAAGGATGCCTGGTTAGTCACGTTTAATGACACATTTTCCATGATAATATACACTTTTGATTTTTTCAGGATTGGTTATTTCTAGTCCTGGTATTCCTTCTGTAATGATGAAGTTAGCATCCATACCTGGTCTTAATTTACCAAATTTGTTTTCTCCACCAATGAGTTTAGCAGGGTTAGAGGTTATTAGTTTGAGAATGTCATTTTCATCGCACCCATTTTCTTGTAATTTCTTCATCGATGGTTGGGATATTTCCATTAATACCTCAGGACCTTTTAATGATTGGTCTTTATAGGGAAGCCAGTCGACATCAGGATATGGAGGTAAATAGGCATCGGTTGCAATGGATGTCTCGATTCCTGCATGGACCAACTGGAGAATATCCTCTGGGGAGTTTGGTTCGATATGTGTCCCTCCTAAAGGTGTGGCGACAACTTTTACTCCATTTTCAGCAGCACGTTGTAATTGCCTGTCATTTATTCCGTGGGCATGATGCAGGACATCTACACCAGTGTTGAGTGCCATATCAATTCCTTTTTCCCCTGCAACATGAACCCCAATCTCTTTTCCTTGACTATGGAAGAGTCTGACAATGTCTTTTAATTCCCCTTCACTATAAATAAGCTCGCCAGCACGTGGTACTACGTCTTTGGTGAAATTGGCAGGTGTTGCGTTTAAAAAGAGATTTTCTCCAGGATAATCACTTTCGCCAGCCATCTTAAAGAGGATACGTGCACGAATAAGGTCCTCCTTTTCTACGGGCTGAGATTTTGTAATAGATGTAAAATGTGCTAAGGATTTAAAGCCAATAGAGATGCTCGTTGCAGCAAATGCAATGTCAAGTGGCAGTTCCTTTACGGCGTTTTTATAATCTGTTATCGAGTACAAACTCTGTGGATGACCGCAAATTTGCTCACCGAATCCTGTTATCCCTGACATGAGTGCTTTTACTAGAATAAAACTACCAGCATGGAGCTGTGTTTCTTCGGTTATTGGATAAAGGGATCCTGGTGCGAATTCCAGTAAATGGGTATGGCAATCGACCATAGAAGGTGTGATGACTTTATCTGAAAAATCAAAAGTAGGAAAGGATGGAAAGAATTTTTTTGCTAGGTCTCCTTCCAATACACCGGCAATTTTTCCGTTTTGAACAATCAATGCGCCATTAAGAACCGTCCCTATTTCACTCACTGTCACAATTTTCCCAGCAAGAACGATATAAGTATTTTCCATTTATGACACCACCAAGAATGGAGTTAATGCATAGCCGATAATACATGCGGTTATGATGCGGATGATCATCCCAATGACCGCCGCACCGAGTACTTCGCGTTCATTTAAATCGGTTGTTTCTGCCCACGTCACTGGAACTTGCCCGAAAATAACAGATAATGGTAAACCAGAATTGGCAAGAACGAATGACCCAACGATTAATCGAGGATCCACGTTTGCTGCTACATCTGCTAATTGAGCAACAGCAAGGGTTGGTGCTGCAAGGATGGAGACAATTCCAGTACCGGGCTCAATGCTTAGGGCAGTGAGAACACTTCCTAAATTTGCTTCAATGGGTCCCCAAATGCCGAAATAGGTCAATGCTCCAATGAAGAAAAAGACAACGGCAACAGCAGGTATAATGGTTAGTAGGAGTAACTCTGTTCCTTCTTTTGCGGAAGAGAAAATTGTATTCATGATTCTGGTGTTTGGTGTGAAACGTGGTAACTCTACTAAATCAACTTTTCTTGTATCACGATAAAGGCTTTTTGATAAGATCCATGGGACAACAATTAGCGGTGCGAAAATGGTTAGAAGGACTAATGGAAAAACACGAATCCCAAAAATAGATAATGCTATTATCCCTAATACGAATGTGGCGAAGGATTGGGGAGATTGAATCATTGTGGCTACTGCAATTTTTTGCTCTGCTTTGGTTGCATTGGCCTTTACAAGAATGGGGCCAGCGATTTTCCCCGCTGCATTAATATCACCAAGAATATTATACGAGCTTGGAATAATGACAGATGGATTGATTTTTAAGGCCTTCATGATTGGAACGAAAATGCGAATGAGCCCATCGGTAAACCCAAAACGCTCCAGCATTCTACCGACAATTACACTGACAATAATCGCTATTCCAACTTCACTGAGTAGGAAGGTATCGATGACAATAGGTTTAACTTCCTGGATGATTGTATCAAAGAGTTCGGAAAGTGTATTAGGTGCTAGAAATAGCAGGATTAAGGATAATACGACGATGACAAGGCCAATGATTTCATATACATGCCATTTTCTATCATTGTGAGGTCCATTGTGATTTGGCTTTTTCTGCCCCATTATAAAAACCTCCTCTAGGCATTTTTATTAGTGTATGACTAATGCCCAGAAGAGGTGAATAAAATGTGCTGCATTCGGAACGGGGAAAGCCAATTCATCAACAAAATTTGGAAAGTGGTAGGCAGCCGATGGAACTACACGTATTTATTTCGGCCTGCTCCCAAACCAAATGTGATAACGAGGACGGTTACTATTAGAATAGTAATTAACGGAACCGCCCATGTTTGGGTTAAATCAAATAGAAAGCCAATAATAATAGGTCCAGTCGCAGCTAGAATATAACCAAGGGTTTGAGCCATTCCGGAAAGTTCAGCAGCTTCTTTAGCAGTTTGAGCCCGTAAACCTAAGAATGTGAGCGCCAGAGCAAATGCACCAGCTAATGTAATGCCGATAAGAATGATGCTAATAATCATTGTAACTGTAGAGTTTCCTAATAGTAGCCCGCCATACCCACCAATCGCACAAAGTCCTAGTGCAAGCACAATTCCTTGTTGGGAGCGGAAGCGTTCGGCAAGCATTGGAACAAGAAAGCTTGCTGGTAGTCCGATAAACTGGGTAAAGGATAAAAGCCATCCTGCTGTTGTCATGCTTGTTCCGTAACTATGTAAAATTTCTGGAAGCCAGGATATGGTTACATAAAATAAAAAGGATTGAAATCCCATGAAAAGTGCAACCTGCCAAGCGAGTGGTGAGCGCCACATTCTTTGGCCACTAGCTTTGACGAATTTATTTTCCATTTGATTCTTATGTAATGGATCCTTTCGTGCCAGATAGAAGCAGATGAACAGCGCAACAACGGTAGGTATAGCCCATACCAGTAGGGCAACTTGCCAACCAAGGTTCAGTCCGCTAGCAATGGGAACGCTCAATCCAGAGGCGGTCGCAGCGAATATTCCCATCGCCGTTGTATAGACACTTGTCATTAATCCAACTCGTTTTGGAAATTTACCTTTGATTAAACTTGGTAGTAGAACATTGATAATGGCGATTCCTAAGCCGACTAATAGCGTACCAGCAAAAAGTAAAATCCATATGGAGGTAGAGCGTACGGTAATTCCGATAAATAATAAAATAAGTCCAATAAACATGGCCCATTCATTGGAAAAACGATTCCCAAGCTTAGGAGCAATCGGCGACATGATGGCAAAAGCAATAAGTGGTAAACTGGTTAAAAGACCTGCACTCCCATTGGTTAATCCCATATCATCCCGAATAAATCCAATAATCGGACCAACCGAGGTAATTGCTGGTCGAAGGTTGAAAGCAAGTAGAATAACACCGGTAATTAAAAGAATGTGATATGCTTTATTTCTCTGTTTCGCGTCCTGATCTAAATCCATGTACGTTCCCCCTCGTTCACATAATTATCCCTTCACTATATCACAAAACGCTGATATGTGGAGCGTTTTGATGGATAATAAATAGAGAAATGATTCAACATATTCCTACAGAAAACAGGAAATGCCAGTTGTTAAAAAAGCTTCCTAGTTAGCTACTAGACATTCTTGTATTGTAGCTTGACCGTCTAGAAGAATGCGCGCTTTACCATGTAACTCAAATACGAGTAACAAAAAAGGCTGCTTCATGTGATTATAGCAGCCCTTCTTGTTCATATAAGTAATTATATGGTATGTCGATGAAGATATATCGATTGTTGGCAATTGGGTAGGAATAGGTTCGAATTTGTTCATCCCGGTCAATATCGGTGTATAGATCAGAAAGAATTCCTTTTTTCTCGACATTCATTCTGACGATATTTTCAAAGAAATATGGACGCCAGCTCCAGTTTTTATGTCTTCCTTCATAATAAAGTTCCCATTGGCCTTCCTTATTTTTCTCCGCATTGGAGGATAATTGAATTCCTTCATCATTACAAATGTACACCCGGAAGGCAAATGGTGTACATTCTTTGCCAACGGTAATAATAATTTCATCATATGGCGCGTTAGGTTTAATGGTTTGTAATGTCGCACCAAATTGCTTATTGATTCGGTTCGTTAATTCTAATTGCGCTGTCATTTTCTTTGTCTCGAAGTTAACAAATAATTGAAAGTCTCGCTCCATTTTTTCTTTGCAGGCATCGAGTTCTGCAAAATGAGGTTGGGATGGTAATAGATAGTTTCCTTGATAATATCTACCGCCATTTCTCCAAGCATAATTGAATTGATTATAAGTGGACACCCCTTTGAAAAGCAGGGTAGCTCCTATCTTTCTTGCCAGCATGGAAATGGAATAGTGGACATCTTGATACAATTGTGGCAGTTTATTTTCTTTTAAAAATCCAACATTTATTTTAACGATATTTGGCTCAAATTCTACTAGTCGACCGAGATTTCCATTTGTCTTTCCGACATCATCTAAAGCTATTTGAATTCCCAGGGTTTGCATGTATTTGAATAACTGACGGAGGGAGTTCATCTCTTCCGTAATCAATTCTTCTTTTAGTTCAATGACAATTCGATGTAATGCTAATCCTTTGTCTTGATACGTATGTAATAGGTTAAGCAATGTCTCCCCATCATCTTCGTATAGTAATCTCGCATCATAATTTAGAAACAAGGAAAGCGAAGGGTCCGTTTTTAAAAAATCGTCCAGTGCTTTTTCCTGGATCTTACTATTCGCCTCCAATTGGAAATCTTGGGGGATGGAATCATCTTTGAAAAACCAATCCAATCTTTGTTTTTCCCCTTCGTCATCCTTATAATAGGCTTTTACCTCATACCCAATAACTTGCCTCGTATCAGCACTTACGACAGGTTGATAATATGGAATAACCTTATCAAGATTCATCATAATATCTAACGGATCCATAGTTATGCACCTCCCATTACAGGTTAGTGGATCCCATTCGTTTATTATATCATAATAGGTATATGGAAACGCGTGATGCTTGTTAAGCTACGAATCGAGAGGAGCAATTCTCCCATCGTTTTTGTGGCCTACACATGTATCGAATCGTAGCATAATGTTTCTTTGTGACAGAAATTATAAATATTTGTTAAAATTAGTTGAGACTTGTTTTATGATAGACAACAATGGTGTAAAATTGGTAAACATTATATAAAAGATATATACTACATCATAATGTATGAATTAGGAGGATTTGCTAAGTGAAGATTGCAGTAGCAGGGACAGGCTATGTTGGTTTATCCAATGCTGTTCTTTTGGCACAACACCATGAAGTGATGGCACTAGATATTTTAGAAGAAAAAGTAAATGTAATCAATCAAAAAAGATCACCGATTGTGGATAAAGAAATAGAGACATTTTTAAAAACAAAGGACTTAAATTTAACAGCAACATTAGACAATGAACAAGCATTTCAAGATGCAGAGTACGTTATTATTTCTACCCCGACTAATTATGATCCGGATAAGAACTATTTTGATACAAGTACAGTAGAAACCGTAATTGGAAATGTACTATCCATCAATCCTGATGCGGTAATGGTTATCAAATCAACGGTACCAGTTGGGTATACAGAAAGTATGCGTGAGAAATTTGAAACAGATCATATCATCTTTTCACCAGAGTTTTTAAGAGAAGGTAAGGCTCTATATGATAACTTACATCCATCCCGAATTATTGTCGGTGAGCAATCACAAAGAGCAAGAAGGTTTGCTGATTTGCTAGTAGAAGGGGCCATCGAGGATGATATCCCCGTCTTATTTACGGATTCAACAGAAGCAGAGGCTATTAAGCTTTTCGCTAATACCTATCTCGCTATGCGGGTAGCCTTTTTCAATGAATTGGATAGCTATGCAGAGATTAGAGGGTTAAATACGAAGCAGATTATTGAAGGGGTCGGACTGGACCCAAGAATTGGAAGCCATTATAATAACCCATCCTTTGGCTATGGTGGGTATTGCTTGCCTAAGGATACAAAGCAATTACTTGCAAATTATGAGGATGTACCAAATAATATTATCTCAGGCATTGTGGAGGCCAATCGGACAAGAAAAGACCATATAGCTGAAATGATTCTTAAACGGAATCCGAACATCGTTGGTATTTATAGACTGACGATGAAAAAAGACTCCGATAATTTCAGACAATCCTCGATACAAGGAGTAATGAAACGACTGAAGGCAAAAGGAATAGAAGTCGTAGTCTATGAACCAGTGCTAGATGAAGATGAATTCTTTAATTCTAGAGTAATTAAGGACTTTGAAGAATTTAAACATATAAGTGATGTCATCGTTACCAATAGGATGGCAGAAGAACTATCTGATGTAGTAGAAAAAGTATATACAAGGGATTTGTATAGCAGGGATTAATCGCTCACTGCCACGTCCTGAAATAGGACATAATTCATATTGAGAAAGTTGCTAGATTCTGAATCTAGCAACTTTTTTCTGCTGTTAAACATGCCATGGAAATACTAGCACTTTCTTGACTGTTATCTAAAACTAAAATAAAGTATAAGGCAAAATACATAGGTGAGGTATGGATGTTATGAATAATTATATGCGTAAAACAATGGAAAGTTTTCAAAAGGATATGGAAAATAGAGGAAGACTTTTAATTAAGTGTCCAGATCAACCTGGAATCGTATCGACTGTTTCAGATTTTCTATTTAAACATGATGCGAATATTATCGCCTCTGACCAATACACGATGGATCCAGAGGGTGGAGAATTTTTTATGCGTATTGAATTCGAATGTCCGAATTTAAAAGAAAAGGGAAAGGTGCTGGAAGAAGAATTCCAACCGATTGCGGACATGTTTTCGATGGATTGGAAGCTGATGCCTGTTAGCCAATGGAAGAATATGGCCATTTTCGTATCAAAAGAGCCTCATTGTTTGCTTGAATTGCTGTGGGAATATCAAAGTGGAGATTTAATGGCCAATATTGCTCTAGTTATTAGTAATCATGAATCTTCACGACAGGTGGTGGAGGCACTCGGTATTCCATTTTATTATATACCGGCACATAAGGACATCCGTGCTGAGGTTGAGGAGAAACAGAAGCAACTTCTTAAAGAGTATCATGTAGACTTGATTGTACTTGCACGTTATATGCAAATTCTTACGGATGATTTTGTAAAGGAATTTAAGAATCAGATTATCAATATTCATCATTCCTTCTTGCCCGCTTTCATTGGTGCGAAGCCGTATGAGCGTGCATATCGGCGAGGGGTGAAGATGATTGGAGCTACTTCCCACTATGTAACCGGTGACCTGGATGAAGGTCCAATTATCGAGCAAGATATTGGCAGGGTTGATCATCGCGATAATGCAAAAGAGATGAAGAAAATAGGACAAGCCATTGAAAGAAGTGTCTTAGCAAGGGCGGTAAAATGGCATCTTGAAGACCGCATTATCGTACATAAAAATAAAACCATTGTTTTTTAATGGTTCCGGTACTTCCACAAATGATGTTGAAGGGAACTTAAAAAAGACAGTGAAGTATGGTGAATGTTCCACCCCCAATATAAATCAACTAGAATACTGCTTGTATTCTAGTTGATTTCTGCTTTGGTTGTTGCTGCTTGCTTTCACTTCGATTTACTATGGATGACAAAACAGGGAAGTGATAGGCATCTACACTGTTTTTGAGTTAAATTGAAGCAGCGAAAATAAAGGGGAGAGATGGATAGAGATATATGTTAGAATGTGAGGGGAATTATTTTGAGGAGGCTATCAGGAAATGAATAAAAACGTTTACATATATCTTTTTACTATTTTCCTATCTATTATTTTAATAGGATGTAGCGAAAATAAGGAGAAGGAACCACCCTCTACCACTGAAACTTCTGAAACGGAGAAGGGTGCTGCGCATGTAAAGCAAGAGTCTGTGTTGGATAATGCGAGGATTCAAGCGCAGAAAGAAATGGAGCAAGAGCTACAGAAAGCGTACAAAGAACAAGCACACACACTAGAAAATCCGTTTGTCACTTTAGACCCGTATGGTGTTACGCCCTTATCTGCATTGGTTATGTTTGAAACAGAAGAGCCAACGCAAATCAGTATTACAGTTACTGGGAAGGATGAAGCAACGGATGTGACCCATACATTTGATTCGTATGCAACCGAGCATGAGATTCCAGTCCACGGTTTATATGCAAATAGGGAGAATACAGTTATTCTTGATGCAGTGACGAAGGATGGAGAAAGATTTTCCAAAGAACTAACGATTGAAACCGAGAAGCTTCCAGATGATTTCTTAACGACCGAAGTGGAGAAAGCTCAAACAGAAAAAATGGAGGACGGATTAACCTTCTTGGTGCCAAGTACACGTTATGTGTATGCGGTTGATGCGAAGGGAGATGTTCGTTGGTATTCCACTCTCTGGAATTCTCACATTTTTAAGCAATTAGAAAATGGAAATTATCTGTACATCACGAAGGAAGAAGGGCAAAATCAGTATAATGAATTGCTTGAAATGAATTTGCTAGGAAAAGTCTTCCGGTCGTATTTGATACAGCTAGAAGATTATGAGGCTACGAATGTTGTTCATCATGACGTCATTGAGTTACCAAATGGAAACCTTCTTGCAACAACGCATGATATGGATTCCGAATATATTGAGGATAAGATGATTGAAATCGACCGAAAAACAGGGAAAACGGTTCGTGCTTTTAGTTTTAGAGATATTTTACCTGAAAGCTTTTATAAAAATTATGATGGCCCTTCAGCAGATGATGGCGATTGGTTCCATCAGAATGCAGTTTGGTATGATGATACAGATGACACACTTTTAATATCATCACGTCATCAGGATCTGGTCATGAAAATGAGCTATCCTGATGGGAAAATTCATTGGATTTTAGCAAATCATGAAAGCTGGCCAGAGGATTACCAAGATTATCTATTAGATAGTATTGGAGAAGTAAAATATCCTGGTGGACCACATGCAATGATGACCTTACCTGACTTCGATGAAAAGGAAGAAACGTCGGACATTCTTTTATTTGACAATAATATTGTCATTACTAGAGGGGACGAAGAAGTTGCAGAGGATTATAGTCGGGCTGTTCACTACCGGATAGATGAGAAAAATCATACAGTAGAAGAAATATGGTCCTATGGAGAAGAAAGAGGGACAGCATTCTTCTCATCGATTGTTGGAGATGCAGACTATCTGCCAACAACTGGTAACCGATTACTTACTTCGGGCTATATAGAAGTAGGGGAAGATGCAAGAAATAGCCGAATCGTTGAAGTGAGCGGGGAGGAACCATCGGAAGTGATATCGGAGATTGTTGTCTCAGGTTTTGAAAAAGGAAGTCATCGACAAATCTATCGTGCTGAGCGATTACCATTATATGAATAAGAGAGGAACAGATAGAGCAGGTTACCGGAAAAGGGTGGCCTGCTCTAATTAATTTGTATATGGAAAAAAGTGGCTATCCATCCAAGCGTGAAACCTTTTTTGTTTTTATTCGTAATAAAACTATACTCATTATAGGAGGAAGGTTTCTTGAAAAAATATTGGTTTGGTATAATTGTATTCCTCTCCATGCTTTTGTTAATGGGTTGTGTGGGAGAAGAACGGTCATTTTCCATTGATCAGGTGAGTATTGATGCGTATATTCAAGATAATGGGGATATACATGTTGAAGAGTTTTTTACGTACACATTTGATGGATCCTATGAAGGGATGACAAGAACAATTGAGTCAGATGTGGAGAATTTCCAGGCCTTTCTTACGGATGGTTCCGGAACTAGTGGAAATCTCAAGCCTTTAGAAATAGATAAAGAAGAGGATACCTTTGAAATCTTCTCGGAATCAAAAGATGAAACGAAACAGGTTGTTTATCAGTATAAAATTGAAGGATCTGTAAAAAAGTATTCGGATGTTGCTGATTTGCGATATGCTTTTTTCGATGATTCGAATGAAACAGATCTCCATCAGGTTTCCATTTCCATCTACCCGCCATCCAAAACGATGGCAAATACCCATTATTTTTTACATGAAGATGAATCAGGATCTTTAACAAAGCAAACCAACCATTTGCGATATACCAATGACTTATTGAAAGCAGGAGAAACGTCACTTATCCGCTTTGTTTTTCCAGCAGATCAGTTGACGGCGTTGACGGCGATGGAATTAAATAGCGATAAGAAAATGGAAGAAAGTATTCTTTTAGCAGAGCAGGAATATACAGAGAGAGCGACGTATTTGGAGGAAAACATGGGAGAAATCACAGCCTTCCTTCCAATGATAATCATTGGAGTAATTGTTGTGGCGACCATCATGCTTATTTTCCATCCGAATCGCTACCGTGGTTCGAAAAGGGATGATGAATGCATTCGTTTATTAGAAAAAACGGATCCATTGTTTGTGAAATATCTAAAAGAATATTTTAATTTGTCCCATGACAGTTTTATTGCCGCCTTATTTTCTTTGAAACAGCGTGGTGTAGTCAGAATGGAAGAAGTTCCATCTAAATATGATAACAATAATGATACGTATCGTTTTACATGGTTGGATAACGCAGCTGAGGTCGGTGCAGCAGACCAATTCCTTTTCCAGTGGTTATTTACGGAAAAGGATGAAAAGGGAAGGTACTTTTTGTTGGAATCCTTATTGGACAATGAACATGAACCAGATGAAGCGAAGGAAAAAAAGGCAGAGCACTTTGAAAAGAATTTCCCCGATTGGAGCAAATTAGTGAAGGATAGAGAGGAATTTAAAGGATTGCGAAGACCATTTAAAGCTTATTCCCTCCTGTCTATACCGGTGCTCATCATTTCCTTTGGTTTATTTTATTACTTCACAACCATTGATACGATTGGTCCGACTGAACAGTGGGTGTTACCGCTAATTGTCGGTTCATTCACCATCATCGCATTGGTGTTCCATAGAAATAAATGGGTCCTAGCTACCTACTATTTCCTCATTAGTTTGATAACCGGAATAGGTTTTAGCATGACTTCAGCAGTTATATGGACCTTGGTCTTTTATGGAATATCTTTTATAGCATTCCTGGTTATTCCAGCAAAGGTATTACGAGAGGATATCAATAAACGCATATATGCTATTCGGATAGCATCGAAGCTTTTCAAGAAGGGGCAATATCCAGTAGATGCTGATGTGATAAAAGTGGAACGAAGATTGGAATACGCTATTGTGTTGGGAGAAGGTGAGCCTTATGCGAGACGATGTGGTAAAGAACTTCCATTTCAAACGGCAAACGCTTATCTTCCATTCGTAGCTAATCCGATTCACGTAGCTACGACATTTGATCCTAGTAACTTTCATTTGTACACTACAGCCGTTGCATCCAGTCACAACACAACCACAAATTCTTCTACTGGTGGTGGCGGTGCTGGAGCATTTTAATAGAAACGATAAGGGAATGATAGTAAAGCCCTTCTCGTTTTTTCATAAATGCCATTTTTGATGAAAGAGGTAGCGTGTGGGGATGCTTACTAATAAGGTCCCTTACAATGGAAGTGCCAGTCACCGAGTGTGTGCCTGGCACTTCCTATTTAGTTGAAAATGACATGGTTGCTTACATTTGAATGGCTTTCCTTGCTAATTTGTCAGCATTGTTATTTTTCTTTTCGGGTATCCATTTAATAAAGAAGTATGGAAAATGGCTGGATTCTTCTTTTATTTTTTCAAGTAAAGGAATGAAGGTTGGGTTTTTTGTATAATCCTTTTCAATGGTGTCCACTACAATTTTTGAATCAGAGCGGAATGATAGGATTTCATCGGGAAACTCCTTCCTACAGATTTCCAAAGCTTTAATTACCGCATGGAATTCAGCTTCATGATTCGATAATTCTCCCAATGGAAAAGCATATTCATATTGCTGCTGTTTATTTGCTTTTATATAAATACCGGCACCACTTTTTCCAGGATTTCCGCTTGATGCCCCGTCTGTATATACCTCAATCAAACTTATCTACACTCCCTTTTAAATATCCGATAATTAATTAAAAAAGGCTGTTTTCTAAGAGATTGTTGTTTATGCACATAATAGATAGAACGTGCAGTAACTTCACCCGAAATCTGGAGCTTAAATACCGCTGCGGAAATACACTACGCTTTCCATGGGCGCTGCTGAGCCTCCTCCGAGCTAACGCTCTCCGTAGTCTCGCCTAGGCTTTTCATCCCATAGGACAAGGAACGCTACGGCAGCAACGCATCGCAATCAGACAAATGGAACTTTATTTTCGAGGAGTCTTCGTGTATTACCTCCGCTGTTTTTGAGCATAAGCTTCTATTATTGTTTTAGCTATAATAATGTTGATTGGAACGAAGGGTGGTTGACTCTTTGAAAAGGAAAAACACTTTTTCTCACGAAGATGTAACACTGACGAAGCCTCCCTTGTACTGTGGGAATAGCACGTGTCTATAGCCATGCCTTAATGTCCGCGACTGCCCGCGGTGGAAATCAACGTGCACTTTACCGAGTTATTTCACATCACCCTTCTACTAAGACACAAAAAGCAACCAAGTATACGAAAAAACAGCCTTACAAAAACATAGAATCGTAAACCTGTATTACCATCTTATTTTACTATAAACCACTTCCATAATGGAAAACAATATACGTCCATACCTTATACCCAATGAGAAAGGTATTACAAATATTTCCTCCATTCACGCTCCTTATAACCAATTACATTAGTGTATAATGGAAATTACATGAATAATAAAAATTCACTAATTTCTAAGATGAGGTGGAATGATGTTACAGGGCTATTCTTATTCAAATGAATTACAAGAACAGGATTTAACGATAGAAAAATGGATGGTTTCTGATATAAACACGCTTACTCCAACATCAACTGTAAAGCAAGCTGCGAGGATGATGGAAGCCTCTGGTGCAATGTTTATTCCAGTTGTTGGAGAATCTCATAGCCCTCTTGGAATCATGACATATAAAGAGGTTATACAAGCTCTTTTAAATAAAAATGAGAATCATCTTATCATTCATTATATGGGGACGGAGGATTTTCAGATTGTTCGTTTGAGTGATTCCATCTTAGATATTTATCCTTTAGATTATTCGTATTATCTTGTTGTTGATGAAATTAATCAATTGATTGGAATACTGACACAGAAAGAAATTGTGAATGGGCTTTCTACATATATGGAGGAATTAAATCGTAACTCACATACGGCAGAAATATTGGATATTATACTCGACAGTGCATATGAAGGAGTTGCGGTAGTCGATCGAAATGGTACTCTCGTTGAGTTTAATGATTCCTATAGCCGCTTTATTGGAGTGGATAAAAAGGATGCAATTGGTCGTCCAGTACAGGAAGTTATTGATAATACCAATCTCCACCATACCGTGAAAACCGGTATGCCGGAGAGAGGGATTATTCAATATATCCAGGGTCAACCAATGGTAGTGCACCGGATTCCACTGTGGAAAAATAATCAAGTGGTTGGTGCCATTGGGATGTTGATTTTTGAAGGTGTAACCGAATTGTATCGGATCTATGATCGCTTTCAGGAAAAAGTAAAACCTCATCTACCAAACCAGAATAAGGAAGAACCTAAACAAAAGTTCATACCAAAAAGTGGGTCTATTGAGAATATTATTGGTCAAAGTGAAGAAATTGCTAACTTGAAGCGAATGACGAGAAAGGTTGCAAAAACAGGGGCAACTGTCCTGATCACAGGAGAAAGTGGGACAGGTAAGGAACTGTTTGCAAGAAGTATTCATGACCTAAGTAATAGAGCAGACGGTCCGTTTATTAGTGTAAACTGTGGTGCGATTCCCGAACAATTATTTGAATCAGAACTTTTTGGGTATGAGGAAGGCGCATTTACTGGTGCTAAAAAAGGAGGAAAGCCTGGCAAATTCGAGATGGCTCAAGGTGGTACGATTTTTCTAGATGAGATTGGCGAAATGCCGCTAATCATGCAAACAAAGTTACTACGTGTTTTACAGGAAAAAGAGTTTGAAAGGGTTGGCGGAATCAACAAGCAACCACTAGATGTCAAAATTGTACTAGCCACAAACAGGGATTTAAGAAAAATGGTAGAGGAAGGTAATTTTCGAGAGGACCTATACTACCGGATTAATGTGATAGAACTAGAAATACCACCATTACGAAAACGCCCAATTGATGTTCCACTATTAATCTCTCATTATTTAAAACTATTATGCAAGGAATATAACATAGCTGAAAAAGAAGTGACAGGGGAAGCGATGCATATTTTAATGGATTATGCTTGGTACGGAAATATCCGTGAGCTTGCCAATCTAATGGAAAAGCTTGTTATTTTAACGGATGGGAAAACGATTGATGTTATGGATCTGCCAAACTACATGAAGAATAGGAAAATGTTCGTATCCTCCTCTCCCTATCATCAAGTTAAATTAGAAGAAAGCAATAAGGAAAAGGAAATAATTAAAAGAACGCTAGAAGAGACAGGTGGAAATAAAACGAAAGCAGCGGAAAAACTAGGAATACATCGGACTACTTTATATCAAAAATTAAGGAAATATAATTTGTAAGGTTTCCTATCGCAAGCTATTAAGGTGATGAGTTGAGAGGAGTGCTGATAAAAGGGATAGGAACGCCGATATACAGAAAGGAATGCTGATAATCTGGGAGGTCCTTCGGCAAACTGATGATAAGTCTATAAATAGAAAAGCTAATCGCAAGTTAATGCACATTCTCATAAACAATCTCTTTTTTAAAACAGCCAAAATATTGTATGTAGGAAATTGTAGACACTATACTACACTTGTGGACAAGGGGTGTAGATAATTATCTACACTACACATACCGAATTCCAATTCTACCGGTAATTTGATAGTTGGCATGATATTTGCATATTAATTACTGATAGAGAGATAAAATGGGAGGGAAAAAATGATGAGTAATTTTGTTTTTCATGCACCACAAACTATCCACTACGGTAGAAAGGCCTTTGATAAGGTTGGGAAGGAAGCAGCTGCAAGAGGTAAGAAAGCGTTGATCATTAGTGACAAAGTGATGCAGGACCTTGGATATGTTAGTGAGTGCCGGGATCTTCTTTTAAAAGAGAAAGTTGAAAGCGCTGTCTATTTAGGTGTTAAATCCGAGCCAACAGATATATATGTACAGGAGGCGCTTGAATTATTTGAAAGTGAGCAATGTGATGTCGTTATCTCACTTGGTGGTGGCAGCTGTATTGATACGGCAAAAGCCATTGTAGTAGTAGCCACAAATGGAGCTTATGTTGGGGATTATATGGGAGGAAAGAAATGGGCAGATAAGAAACCAGTTTCCCATATTGCGATTCCAACGACAGCTGGGACGGGATCTGAGGCAACGGATGCAACGGTCATCGCGAATACGAAAACAGATGTAAAAATGATGATTAAACAACCTGCCTTCATGCCAGAGGTAGCTATTGTTGATCCACTTTTGACGACTTCTTCACCAAAATCGGTGACAGCAGCTACGGGTGTCGATGCACTTAGTCATGCAATTGAATCGTATATCTCAAGAAGAGCACAGCCTATGACAGATATGTTGGCACTTTCCGCCATGAAAAAGATCGTAGGTAATTTACAAACAGCTTATCAAGATGGCGATAATATTAATGCAAGAGAGGAAATGTCTGTAGGAGCATTACAGGCGGGAATGGCGTTTACCAATGCCTCTGTTTGTCTTGTTCATGGAATGTCAAGACCAATTGGCGCATTATTCCATGTTCCTCATGGATTTTCCAATGCGATGCTTTTACCAGCTGTATTAGAATTCACCAAAGATTCGTGTGTGGATCGATTAGCAGATTTAGGAAGACTTTTTAAACCTGATGCGGAGCAACTTTCCAATGAAGAAGCTGCAGATATTGCAGTAGAATCTGTTAAAAAGCTTTGCTTAGAGCTTAATATTCCGAATCTAGAAGGATGGGGTATTAATCAGGTTGAATTTGAAAACGTTATCAGTAAAATGGCGGCTGATGCACTCGCGAGTGGCAGTCCACAAAATAATCCAAAGGTACCAACGAAGGAAGAGATTGAAACACTTTATCAAACCTGTTTTAACTACCAATACACTTCGGAGAAATCGGTTCGTTAATCGATAGGGATTTGGAGGAAAATAGTATGGGAATTCTAGGAATGATTGGTTTAATAGGCTCCCTTGCATTATTAGTCTATCTTACCATGAAAGGGATTAATATCATCATTGCTGCACTCATTAGTTCGATTGTCGTTGCCATAACTGGCAGGCTTAGTTTAGAGACGGCAATGATGGAAAATTATATGAATGGATTTACAGACTATTTTGCATCATGGTTCCTTGTCTTCTTGCTTGGAGCAATTTTTGGGAAAATGATGCAGGAAACGAAATCAGCTGATAGTATTGCTCAGTTTATTAAGTCAAAGTTCGGTGCTAAGCGTGCTGTATTTGCGGTAGTTGCTGCTGCTGCGATTATGACATATGGTGGAGTTAGTCTTTTCGTAGTAGGGTTTGCGGTGTATCCAATTGCGGTTTCCTTATTCCGAGCTGCCAATCTCCCACACCGATTTATTCCAGCTGCATTGGTTTTTGGATCCATTTCTTTTACGATGACAGCACCTGGTTCGCCGGAAATTCAAAATATTATTCCAACTGAATTTTTCGGGACATCACCAACCGCGGGTGGGTTTATTGGAGTACTGTCTGCACTGTTAATTATGGTAATTGGTGGAATATGGCTTGGTTCCATGGTGAAAAAGGCATCACAAAATGGTGAAACATTTTCACTGCCCAATGCTTCATCTGCCAACACGAATGAAGAAATGGCAGCAAGTCTAGCAGAGCAAGAAGAGGTAGAAAGCAATAGTCCGAAAAAGGATTTGCCAAATATTATCGTTGCTATTATCCCGCTCGTATTGGTTATTGTCGTTCTAAATATATTAGGTCAATTTATGAATCCTACAACGGCTTTATTAATTGCATTAAGCCTTGGAATAACGGTTGCATGTCTGTCCATGCTCCGGTTTCTTACAGAGTTTTGGAATTCCCTTGCAACAGGTGCACAGAATGCATTAGTAGCCTTAGCTAATACTTGTGCGGTAGTCGGTTTTGGTAGTGTTGCTGCCCAGGTAGCAGCTTTTGATGCGCTCATTGATGGTTTAGTTAATATTCCAGGGCCACCATTAGTTGGTCTAGCTATAGGGGTAACCGTTATTTGTGGTATCACTGGTTCGGCATCAGGTGGATTAGGAATTGCCTTGCCAATTCTTGCTCCCATCTACTTGGCTCAAGGTGTTGATCCAGGAGCAATGCACCGTGTTTCTGCATTAGCATCCGGTGGTTTGGATTCCTTACCACACAATGGATATGTGGTCACCACGGTTCGAGCAATCTGTGGGGAGAGTCACAGTAGGGCATACAAGCCTATTTTAATGCTTAGTGTTATTTTGCCAACTATAATATTAGCTCTAGCTGTATTGCTTTATAGTGTTTTTTAATATAGATTTTGTTAGAATGATAGATAAGAATAATAAAAATTTTCAGGAGGTTTTTTATAATGACACAAACAACTGTAGAAACAATTAAAAACTATATTGGTGGAGAATGGGTAGAAGCGAAAACAGATAAAACTGAACCTGTATATAATCCAGCAACTGGTGAAGTGATTGCACAGGTTCCAATTTCAACACAGGAAGATATTGAGCATGCCATTCAAGTTGCCGACGAAGCCTTTGAATCCTGGAAAGAGGTTGCGGTACCGAAACGCGCTAGAATTCTATTTAAATATCAACAATTATTAGTAGAAAATTGGGATGAGCTTGCTAGATTAATAACCATTGAAAATGGAAAAAACTTTAAAGAAGCCTATGGTGAAGTACAACGTGGAATAGAAAATGTAGAATTTGCTACTGGTGCACCAACCTTAATGATGGGGGAACAGCTTCCATCGATTGCAACGGAATTAGAATCTGGTGTCTATCGTTATCCAATCGGTGTCATTGGTGGAATTACACCATTTAACTTCCCAATGATGGTACCTTGCTGGATGTTCCCAATGGCTATTGCAACGGGAAATACCTTTGTGATGAAGCCATCTGAGCGTACCCCATTACTTGCTAATCGTTTGGCAGAGTTACTAGAAGAAGCAGGACTTCCTAAGGGTGTATTTAATATTGTTCATGGGGCACATGATGTCGTAAATGGACTATTGGATCATAAGAAAGTTGCAGCGATTTCTTTTGTTGGTTCACAGCCTGTTGCAGAATATGTGTACAAGCGTGGAACAGAAAACTTGAAACGTGTGCAAGCATTAGCTGGTGCGAAAAACCACTCTATCGTATTAGGTGATGCAAATCTAGACAATGCTTCTACACAAATTTTGAATGCGGCATTTGGTTCTGCTGGGGAACGTTGTATGGCTGCATCTGTTGTAGCGGTGGAAGAATCTGTTGCAGATGAATTTATTGCTCAATTGAAACAAAAAGCGGATGACATTGAAATTGGAAATGGATTAGATGAAGGGGTATTCCTTGGACCAGTTATCCGTGATAACCACAAAGAACGTACATTAGGCTATATTGAACAAGGTGAGAAAGAAGGAGCAAAACTTGTTCGTGATGGTCGTAAGGATGAAGCGGCGAAACAAGAAGGCTACTTTGTTGGACCAACTATTTTTGACAATGTATCAACAGAAATGAAAATTTGGCAAGATGAAATNTGATAAGGTTGGGAAGGAAGCAGCTGCAAGAGGTAAGAAAGCGTTGATCATTAGTGACAAAGTGATGCAGGACCTTGGATATGTTAGTGAGTGCCGGGATCTTCTTTTAAAAGAGAAAGTTGAAAGCGCTGTCTATTTAGGTGTTAAATCCGAGCCAACAGATATATATGTACAGGAGGCGCTTGAATTATTTGAAAGTGAGCAATGTGATGTCGTTATCTCACTTGGTGGTGGCAGCTGTATTGATACGGCAAAAGCCATTGTAGTAGTAGCCACAAATGGAGCTTATGTTGGGGATTATATGGGAGGAAAGAAATGGGCAGATAAGAAACCAGTTTCCCATATTGCGATTCCAACGACAGCTGGGACGGGATCTGAGGCAACGGATGCAACGGTCATCGCGAATACGAAAACAGATGTAAAAATGATGATTAAACAACCTGCCTTCATGCCAGAGGTAGCTATTGTTGATCCACTTTTGACGACTTCTTCACCAAAATCGGTGACAGCAGCTACGGGTGTCGATGCACTTAGTCATGCAATTGAATCGTATATCTCAAGAAGAGCACAGCCTATGACAGATATGTTGGCACTTTCCGCCATGAAAAAGATCGTAGGTAATTTACAAACAGCTTATCAAGATGGCGATAATATTAATGCAAGAGAGGAAATGTCTGTAGGAGCATTACAGGCGGGAATGGCGTTTACCAATGCCTCTGTTTGTCTTGTTCATGGAATGTCAAGACCAATTGGCGCATTATTCCATGTTCCTCATGGATTTTCCAATGCGATGCTTTTACCAGCTGTATTAGAATTCACCAAAGATTCGTGTGTGGATCGATTAGCAGATTTAGGAAGACTTTTTAAACCTGATGCGGAGCAACTTTCCAATGAAGAAGCTGCAGATATTGCAGTAGAATCTGTTAAAAAGCTTTGCTTAGAGCTTAATATTCCGAATCTAGAAGGATGGGGTATTAATCAGGTTGAATTTGAAAACGTTATCAGTAAAATGGCGGCTGATGCACTCGCGAGTGGCAGTCCACAAAATAATCCAAAGGTACCAACGAAGGAAGAGATTGAAACACTTTATCAAACCTGTTTTAACTACCAATACACTTCGGAGAAATCGGTTCGTTAATCGATAGGGATTTGGAGGAAAATAGTATGGGAATTCTAGGAATGATTGGTTTAATAGGCTCCCTTGCATTATTAGTCTATCTTACCATGAAAGGGATTAATATCATCATTGCTGCACTCATTAGTTCGATTGTCGTTGCCATAACTGGCAGGCTTAGTTTAGAGACGGCAATGATGGAAAATTATATGAATGGATTTACAGACTATTTTGCATCATGGTTCCTTGTCTTCTTGCTTGGAGCAATTTTTGGGAAAATGATGCAGGAAACGAAATCAGCTGATAGTATTGCTCAGTTTATTAAGTCAAAGTTCGGTGCTAAGCGTGCTGTATTTGCGGTAGTTGCTGCTGCTGCGATTATGACATATGGTGGAGTTAGTCTTTTCGTAGTAGGGTTTGCGGTGTATCCAATTGCGGTTTCCTTATTCCGAGCTGCCAATCTCCCACACCGATTTATTCCAGCTGCATTGGTTTTTGGATCCATTTCTTTTACGATGACAGCACCTGGTTCGCCGGAAATTCAAAATATTATTCCAACTGAATTTTTCGGGACATCACCAACCGCGGGTGGGTTTATTGGAGTACTGTCTGCACTGTTAATTATGGTAATTGGTGGAATATGGCTTGGTTCCATGGTGAAAAAGGCATCACAAAATGGTGAAACATTTTCACTGCCCAATGCTTCATCTGCCAACACGAATGAAGAAATGGCAGCAAGTCTAGCAGAGCAAGAAGAGGTAGAAAGCAATAGTCCGAAAAAGGATTTGCCAAATATTATCGTTGCTATTATCCCGCTCGTATTGGTTATTGTCGTTCTAAATATATTAGGTCAATTTATGAATCCTACAACGGCTTTATTAATTGCATTAAGCCTTGGAATAACGGTTGCATGTCTGTCCATGCTCCGGTTTCTTACAGAGTTTTGGAATTCCCTTGCAACAGGTGCACAGAATGCATTAGTAGCCTTAGCTAATACTTGTGCGGTAGTCGGTTTTGGTAGTGTTGCTGCCCAGGTAGCAGCTTTTGATGCGCTCATTGATGGTTTAGTTAATATTCCAGGGCCACCATTAGTTGGTCTAGCTATAGGGGTAACCGTTATTTGTGGTATCACTGGTTCGGCATCAGGTGGATTAGGAATTGCCTTGCCAATTCTTGCTCCCATCTACTTGGCTCAAGGTGTTGATCCAGGAGCAATGCACCGTGTTTCTGCATTAGCATCCGGTGGTTTGGATTCCTTACCACACAATGGATATGTGGTCACCACGGTTCGAGCAATCTGTGGGGAGAGTCACAGTAGGGCATACAAGCCTATTTTAATGCTTAGTGTTATTTTGCCAACTATAATATTAGCTCTAGCTGTATTGCTTTATAGTGTTTTTTAATATAGATTTTGTTAGAATGATAGATAAGAATAATAAAAATTTTCAGGAGGTTTTTTATAATGACACAAACAACTGTAGAAACAATTAAAAACTATATTGGTGGAGAATGGGTAGAAGCGAAAACAGATAAAACTGAACCTGTATATAATCCAGCAACTGGTGAAGTGATTGCACAGGTTCCAATTTCAACACAGGAAGATATTGAGCATGCCATTCAAGTTGCCGACGAAGCCTTTGAATCCTGGAAAGAGGTTGCGGTACCGAAACGCGCTAGAATTCTATTTAAATATCAACAATTATTAGTAGAAAATTGGGATGAGCTTGCTAGATTAATAACCATTGAAAATGGAAAAAACTTTAAAGAAGCCTATGGTGAAGTACAACGTGGAATAGAAAATGTAGAATTTGCTACTGGTGCACCAACCTTAATGATGGGGGAACAGCTTCCATCGATTGCAACGGAATTAGAATCTGGTGTCTATCGTTATCCAATCGGTGTCATTGGTGGAATTACACCATTTAACTTCCCAATGATGGTACCTTGCTGGATGTTCCCAATGGCTATTGCAACGGGAAATACCTTTGTGATGAAGCCATCTGAGCGTACCCCATTACTTGCTAATCGTTTGGCAGAGTTACTAGAAGAAGCAGGACTTCCTAAGGGTGTATTTAATATTGTTCATGGGGCACATGATGTCGTAAATGGACTATTGGATCATAAGAAAGTTGCAGCGATTTCTTTTGTTGGTTCACAGCCTGTTGCAGAATATGTGTACAAGCGTGGAACAGAAAACTTGAAACGTGTGCAAGCATTAGCTGGTGCGAAAAACCACTCTATCGTATTAGGTGATGCAAATCTAGACAATGCTTCTACACAAATTTTGAATGCGGCATTTGGTTCTGCTGGGGAACGTTGTATGGCTGCATCTGTTGTAGCGGTGGAAGAATCTGTTGCAGATGAATTTATTGCTCAATTGAAACAAAAAGCGGATGACATTGAAATTGGAAATGGATTAGATGAAGGGGTATTCCTTGGACCAGTTATCCGTGATAACCACAAAGAACGTACATTAGGCTATATTGAACAAGGTGAGAAAGAAGGAGCAAAACTTGTTCGTGATGGTCGTAAGGATGAAGCGGCGAAACAAGAAGGCTATTTTGTTGGACCAACTATTTTTGACAATGTATCAACAGAAATGAAAATTTGGCAAGATGAAAT
>NZ_LT839648.1:382427-671800 GCF_900176885.1 Oceanobacillus senegalensis
GCAGCGATTTCTTTTGTTGGTTCACAGCCTGTTGCAGAATATGTGTACAAGCGTGGAACAGAAAACTTGAAACGTGTGCAAGCATTAGCTGGTGCGAAAAACCACTCTATCGTATTAGGTGATGCAAATCTAGACAATGCTTCTACACAAATTTTGAATGCGGCATTTGGTTCTGCTGGGGAACGTTGTATGGCTGCATCTGTTGTAGCGGTGGAAGAATCTGTTGCAGATGAATTTATTGCTCAATTGAAACAAAAAGCGGATGACATTGAAATTGGAAATGGATTAGATGAAGGGGTATTCCTTGGACCAGTTATCCGTGATAACCACAAAGAACGTACATTAGGCTATATTGAACAAGGTGAGAAAGAAGGAGCAAAACTTGTTCGTGATGGTCGTAAGGATGAAGCGGCGAAACAAGAAGGCTACTTTGTTGGACCAACTATTTTTGACAATGTATCAACAGAAATGAAAATTTGGCAAGATGAAATATTTGCACCAGTATTATCCATTGTTCGTGTGAAAGATTTAGGAGAAGCAATCGATGTGACGAACCAATCTCGTTTTGCAAATGGTTCTTGTATTTTCACAAGAGATGGTGGTAGTGTTCGTCAATTCCGTGAAACCATTGATGCAGGTATGTTAGGAGTTAATATTGGGGTTCCAGCTCCAATGGCATTCTTCCCATTCTCTGGCTGGAAGGATTCCTTCTACGGTGATTTACATGCTAATGGAAAAGATGGACTTAACTTCTATACGCGTCAAAAAGTAATTACAACGAAATGGGTATAATTTGCTAGGTTATGAATAGAAGAAAAAGCTGTAAGATTCCTTTGGTCTTACAGCTTTTTTTCATGGATGCAAGACCGATAATTCAGCCATGTTACTAAATCATTGAGAAAGACTTCCCTTTCCAAATCATCAAATGGTCGATGCCTCATGTTTTCATAATCTAAAAGCTGTTTATCTTTGGAAGAGACGGTTTCGAAATATTGATGGACTTTTTCTTGTGGTGTGATTTCATCATCGAGGCCAAACTGAAAAAGAACTGGTATTTGGATGGAAGCAGCCTTTTGATCGAGTACTTTTAATGTTTTTA
Source organism: Oceanobacillus senegalensis (assembly GCF_900176885.1). Taxonomy (GTDB): domain Bacteria; phylum Bacillota; class Bacilli; order Bacillales; family Amphibacillaceae; genus Oceanobacillus; species Oceanobacillus senegalensis. Next base: position 383,527 of record NZ_LT839648.1, read on the forward strand.
ACAAATACTTACCTAACCCAGGTGTCACAAAGGAATGACGTAATTCGTCGGTTTTTAACTTTTCAATCATGAGTGGATCTTGTGTTAACAAGTCATAACGTTGCCTATTATTTAATTTGTAATCAGGTTTCATCCTCCCCATGATAGCGAATATGATTTTTTCTGTTCTAGATGTCTTATAGGAAATAGCAGGAGAAATGGCTATTAATCCGGCAATGTCTTTCCCATGATAGATCACATAATCTAAGCCAATTATTCCACCAAGGTTATGGGATAGGATATAGTGAGGAAGGTCGGGAAAATCTTTCACAACTAGTCTTCGAAAAGCATGTAAATCCTTGCGATAATCTTCCCATGATTGTATAAATCCCCTTTTTCCTGAACTTCTCCCATGCCCACGCAGGTCAAATCCATAAACAGCATATCCCTGTTCTAACAGGATTTCTTGAATAGGCTGGAATCCACCACTATGGTCCCCAAGTCCATGAACCATGATGACAGCTGCTCTAGGATTCGTTTCCGGAAAACCAGCTCGATAAAATAGCTTTATTCCACCTTTCCCTGTAAAAGTACCTTCTGTTAATCGCAAAAAATCCCTCCTTATCATGACGAAAGGCCCTTTTCGTATTTTTAGCATTTGAATGGTGATGTATAGCATATCTCGTATTCAATCCAGACGATTCCTGTATTTAGGAGAACGTGTACTTGATTTCCATAGCGGTATTTCATGCACACATTATATCTATTATCTCAAAACAAGCCTATTTAAAAACACTTTACGAAAGAAAGTTAGTTACCATTCTATAGGTTTCTATGCCTTAAGTAAATGTCGGAAATACCATGTCCAAATTACGGATGATTTTCTGATTTTGGTGCATCTTAAGGTAATAGTTGACAACAGGAGAGTTGTATTACATTCAAAGGGAGGTTTCTTTTATGAACACAAAGCTAATTGATTGGCCAACTTTTATAGGTGCCTTTTTAATTTTATTAGCTGTAACCGTGCCGTTAATCCTGTTTCCTGAGGCAGGGGCGGAAGTGATTAATATGGCTAATACATTTATGACTACAAAATTGGGAGTCTTTTATATTTTACTTGGTATTTCCTCGTTATTCTTCTTGTTGTATGTAGCGTTTAGCAAGCATGGAAGAATTAAGCTTGGCAGCAGAGAGGTTAAAAGAGAGTTCAATACATTTTCATGGGCAGCTATGCTATTTTCAGCTGGTATTGGCTCAAGTATTTTGTACTGGGGAATGATTGAGTGGGCGTATTACTATCAGGGGCCACCATTTAATGCTGTCCCAGAGTCTAGAGAAGCCATCGAGTATGCAGCAACCTATGGAATTTTTCACTGGGGGCCAATCGCATGGGCTATCTATACTTTACCAGCATTACCCATTGCTTACTTTTATTATGTTCGTAAAAAACCGGTGCTGAAAATTAGTGAATCCGTTCGTCCAGTGCTAGGAAAACTGGTTGATGGACCTTTAGGTGTAATCATAGATGTTTTGTTCATGTTCGGTTTAATGGGTGGAGCCGGAACGACATTGGCGCTTGGTACTCCGATGATTGCAGAAGGGGTAAGTGAGGTAACGGGATTTCCCGTTACAATGGGTCTCCAGACTATCATTATGCTAGTCGCTACAGTCATTTTTGCGCTTAGTTCCTACTCAGGGTTACAAAAAGGAATTAAGGTTTTAAGTGATGTTAATATCTATTTAGCATTGTTTATTTTAGCATTTATCTTTTTATTTGGGCCAACGATATTTATTAGTGAAACAACGGTTTCAAGCTTAGGCATACTAATGGATGACTTTTTTAGGTGGGCTACTTGGTTGGATCCCCTAAGCAATGTGGATGGTTTTGCAGACACTGGATTTCCAGAATCATGGACGATTTTCTATTGGGCATGGTGGCTTGTTTATGCTCCATTTGTTGGCTTGTTTGTTGCGAGAATATCTAGAGGTCGAACGATTCGTGAAATGATATTAGGAACGATGCTTTGGGGGACACTCGGATGTATTTTATTCTTTGGTATATTAGGGAACTTCGGGGTTTATTTACAAATAAGTGGTTCCTTCGATATCATCGCATACATGAATGAATTTGGTGCACCTGCAGCGATTATTGAAATTTTAAATCAATTACCAATGCCATGGTTAATTGTATTTATTTTCACGATATTGGCACTTATTTTCTTGGCAACTACATTTGATTCGGCTTCCTATATATTGGCTTCCGTTGTGCAAAAACACATTGATACAGGGGAACCATTACGCTGGAATCGATTGTTTTGGGCCTTTACTCTTTTGCTACTCCCATTGACATTGATGTTCATTGGGGGATTAGAAACACTGCAAACCGCAAGTATTGTTGCTGGTTTCCCGGTTATCTTTATCATGTTTTTACTAGCCTGGTCCTTTATCAAGGCATCAACCCATGACTTAAAAGCCCAAAGAGAATACCGAACAGCAGTGATCCATATTGAACGTAAACCTGGGAGGAAATAATCAATGAAGAGGGACAGTTGCAAAAAGCACTTGCACGTAGGTGTGATAAACTTGCATGTGCTTTTTGTCTAGGTTCTATCAATTTCGTTATAAAAAAGGAAGCCTTTTTACTGGTTTCATTGAAGGATGCTGCAATCAACCCGCTTTCCAAAAAGGAATTATACGCTTTAAGTAATTGGAAAACATGCAAAATTTCCTCCATCAAACTTCCTGAATTTCAATAAAATTTTCTTTTTATGGACTCAACTGGTGACATGCAGTCATTTTAAACTTATAATGATAGATAAACATTCAGAAAACTTTGGGGAGGGAGAGTAGTATATGCCAATTAACATGCCAAAGGAATTGCCCGCACGCAAGTTACTAATGAAAGAGAAGATTTTTGTTATGGATGAAGATAGGGCGCGTACGCAAGATATCCGTCCATTAAATATATTGATTTTAAACCTAATGCCTGAAAAAGAAAAAACAGAATTACATTTATTGCGTTTGCTAGGGAATACCCCTTTACAAGTAAACATTACATTTTTACGAACAGCCACCCATCAATCGAAAAATGTCAGTAGTTATCACTTAGAATCCTTTTACAGTACGTTTGAGGAAGTGAAACACCAACGCTATGATGGTTTAATTATTACTGGAGCTCCGATTGAGCATTTAGAATTTGAAAGTGTGGACTATTGGGAAGAACTGAAAGATATAATGGATTGGGCAACAGAAAATATAACTTCGACGCTACATATTTGTTGGGGAGCACAAGCAGCCCTTTACTATCATTATGGAATTAATAAATTCGCTCTACCTGAAAAATATTTTGGTATTTTTAAGCATCAAGTTGCAGATCCAACTGTTAAGCTTGTCCGCGGATTCGATGAATTATATCTTGCACCACATTCCAGACATACCAGTGTTTATAAAGAGGAGATTGAGAATCATCCGGAATTAGACTTACTTTCCATATCAGAGGATGATGAGCCATTTATCATTATGTCTAAAGATGCTAAGAATATTATGATTACAGGACATTTAGAGTATGATGCGGTCACACTTGCAGAGGAATATCAACGTGACTTAGATCGTGGAAGAAAAATTAGTATGCCGAAAAATTATTTTCCAAATGATGATACAACCAAAAAACCGCTATATACTTGGCGAGCGCATAGTCACTTATTGTTTTCTAACTGGCTGAATTATTACGTATATCAAGAAACTCCATATCAATGGTGACATGATTACAATAATGTAAATTTCATGTAAGATTTTTTAATAAATAATGTAAGTATTGTGAATTCCATAGTATAATAGAGAAACTATTCTAATATCATCTTAGTAAATACAAGAAATTAGTTTCTAATAAAGGCAAAGATGGAAAGGTTGCGGCCATCTGCCTTTTATGGAAAACCTTATGAAAAGGGTTTCAAATGCTAAAAAACTTACAGAAAAGGTGAGATAGTATGGAGAATGTGAAAAAGAGTAAGTTGGATTTATTCGAGGTAGATAAGAATAAGGCCGAGCCTGGTGACATCGTTCAGTTTCAACGAAATAATGTCGTTTTAAAAGGAATGGTTATGCCATCTAATGGGGAAAATAGTATTATAGTTGATTTATCTGACATGGATATAAAAGACCTAGAAGAAATCAATCATGGCTACTCCAATACAGTAGTATCCCATCGTAATTATAAGATTATTGAGAGAAAAGACGGGTAATAGGTTGGATCATATTTGATATTTCTATCTGTTTAAGAGGTTAACAGTCACTTTTGTTACTGTTAACCTTATTCTATTTAGAGATGGTGGATAGTAATCTGCGGGATTATGGAAGATGAATATCAGCTTTTTTATTCATTAGTCTTGACGTTACATAGGTTTCTTAGTGAATTAAAAAGGATGGTTTGGCGAGGAGCTAAAACCATCCTTTTTTTCGGAAGTAGGCAATCATGGAGAACGACACGATAAACATAATGATAAGGATGATAAAATATCCATAATCCCACGTAAGTTCAGGCATATTAACAAAATTCATCCCATAAATTCCAGCAATGAATGTTAGCGGTGCAAAAACCGAAGTGATTACAGTAAGAATTTGAATGACTTTATTTTGTTGGTAGGAGTTAATCGAAATAAAATTATCTCGGATGTCATTCGTAATCTCCCTGTTGGAATTCACCATATCGGTAAGCTTTAATAAGTGATCATAAATATCTGCAAAATACTCTCGCCTTTCCTTGATACCAGGCAAATGGTGGGTGTTCAGAATTCGGTATAAGAGGTCACGAATCGGGTTTATGGTATGGCGTAACTTCAGTAGTTCATGACGTAATTCGAATAAATGATCTAATAGGATGTGCATGTCTAGCCGATTTGGGTTTTCCTCCACCTTATTAATTTCCTCCTCAAGCTGATAAATAATCGGAAAGAAATTATCTACAACCTTGTCAAAGATTTCATAAAATACATGGTATTCATCCCAGCATTCTAGGTTCTCCTGTTTAATGGTCATATTCCAGACCTGATTCACTTCAATTAAATTAGCCAAATGAAACGTGACAAGGTAATTATCCCCAATAAAAATATTTATTTCATTCTGATGGTAAAGATCCTTTCCAATCGTACGGATTACGATAAGAGAATATCCATCATAGTAATCTAGCTTGGAACGTTGCTGACCGTAAATACAATCCTCTATGGCAAGTGGATGAAAATGCAGCACTGTATCCAGCTTTTTTATTTCTTCATCTGTCGGGTTATTAAAGTCGATCCATACCCATTTAAAATGTTCCATTTTATTTGTGTCCCTATCCAGACTTTGCTTTATAATCCTCTCATTGTCATTTGTAATAGCCAACATCTGAATCATGACGGAATCTCCCCTATAATTTATATACCATATAACTATTCCCTAAAATCCTGGACTTATTCTAGTTAATACCTACAATTTTCAGTTCCATTTTTACTTAAAGATAGGTTGCAACCTTTGTTTTAGGAATGTAGTTAACAAACGGATTACTAACACCGCCGAACAGTGTGAAAGTGGCTTGGGGATTAGCACAATCATCCGTCGCACTAGTTTTATTATATGTAGGAGGATTAACGGCCTTGCAAAATACCATCATTGCCGCCGCTTTACTATTTTCATTTGTTGTTATCCTAATGATCATCGCACTCATAATAATCGTTGAACCAAGAACTAAGAATAATGAAAGGAAAAAAGCTGCATTAGGGTCCCCACTTCATGAAATAGGTCTATTTTTCGATTAACAATATCCAAAAGGTTTGGAAAGCTTAATACTCGTTCATACTAGCATACAAAGTCCTTATGTAGGGACTTTGTATGCTTTTTTAATGAAATCTAGGAATCCCATTATGAGGGAAGAGAGAGGATAATAGATATGAAGAAAAATACGCTTGTATATTCAATTAGGCCATTGGAAAGCGGAGTTATCAGGAGAAGGGATGCTGTAATAAGAAGGTATAGTGAACAGTACCAACTGCATATCATTAGGACGTACAGTGATATTGGCTACCCTGCTTCTAATTTAAAAAGGCCTGCTTTAAATGAGATGGTAAAGTATCTGAGTGAAACTAGTGAATCCATCGATACCATTCTTTTCTTTGCAATGGAACGTTTTGAAAAAGATTTGCGAAGAATTGACTACTTCATGCCAAGACTTAAGAAGCATGTCAATCATATTTTGTTTGTTCAAGATTATCAGGGAGCTTTGGTGGAAGAAGTAGAAACACTTGATCATGGAAGGTCTTATAAATCTAGTTGACCTATTCGGCAATCGCAAGTAAAACTCAGGAAGATGCGTATGTCCTGTGCTCTAAAATAGGGGACAATGGACTTCACATCTGGTAGGATAGAGATAGGAGTAAAAGTATTTGAGGAGGTTAGATATGGATTTTAGGGGAGGTACGAATGGCTCGAATAGACCGAATAAGGAACAAATGAGGAAAATGAAGAAAATTGGAGGTCGTTCCGGAACGATCATTGGAATAATCCTAGTGTTAATTATTATCGCCTCTATCGGTCTAAGTTGGGTTACCGAGTACATATGGATGGATTCACTCGATTTTGGTAGCGTGTTTACCACCATAATTAGTACGAAAATTATACTTGGTGTGATAGGATTTGTGCTATTTGCACTGATTACGTATGTTACATTGTTTTGGATAAAACGTGCATACTTTTCGCACTTTGATAATCATCAGCTACCACCATTTTTCCAGCAGCGGAAGTTATTGAATTGGATAATTTTTGGTATTACCATTTTCATAGGTTTAATTGGTAGTCTGACGGTACAAGGAATTGGTTGGGAACCGGCTCTGAAAATAATGAACTATGTAACGTTCGGTAAAACAGATCCATTTTTTAATATGGATATATCTTTTTATATGTTTATTTTGCCGTTTCTACAGTTCGTTGTAAATCTCTTATTAAGTTTGAGTATTTTTGTTTTAATTATAGAGGTTGGTGCCTATTCGGTTTTCCATATGTATCGTATGAGCCGAACCGCAAAGCTGCATCTTAGAGTAACCATTCTAATTGTTGGAATTCTTTTAGCATGTACCCATCTATTAGAACCGTTTGGAACATTGCTTACCAATCGGGTGAATATGTTTCAGGAAAGTGTTGTGCATGGCTTAAGTTATACAGACCGCATAATTAATATACCAGTATCATTCATTCTAGCAGCGGTAGCCATTCTTGGAGCTATCTGGCTTACTATTGCACTCCGTAGAGGTAGCTTAAATGCCATGGTAAAGCCAGTAATTCTTTACATTGCCTTAATTATCTTAGGCCAAGGTGCATCTGTAGTTGTTCAAAACTTCATCGTTTCTCCTAATGAATTCCAAAGGGAGAAACCTTATTTAGAGCATAATTTGAATTTCACACGAGCTGCCTATGATTTAGAAAACATGGAGGAAAAAGATCATCCTGGAAATGTTGATTCATTAGATGAAGAATTGGTGGAGCGTAATGCGCAAACGATTGATAATGTACGAATCAATGATTCAAGACCATTACTGGATGTTTATAACCAATTACAGACATTCCGAACCTACTATCAATTTAATGATATCGATATTGATCGCTATGAAATTGATGGTGAGTATCAGCAAGTATTCATAGGTGCACGGGAGTTGAATACAGTAGACTTACCTGAACAGGCAAAAACATGGGTAAACCAGAACCTTCGTTATACGCATGGATATGGGATTGCCATGAGCCAGGTGAATGATGTGACCTCACAAGGGCAACCCGAATATATGGTAAGGAATTTACCGCCCCAAGGGGTAATAGATATCGAACGTCCACAAATTTACTTTGGGGAAGAGGATTATCAAAGTGTCATTGTGGATTCAGAGGTAGATGAATTCGATTATCCATCAGGTGAGCAAAATGTAACGACAAGATATGAGGAAGAGGCTGGAATCCCATTAAGTGGGTTGAATCGTTTATTATTTGCTATTGATGAAGGTTCATTCCGAATCTTAGTTTCTGGGCAAATAAATGATGATAGTAAGCTTCTACAAACCAGAAATATTATGGAGCGTGTCAATCGAATCGCGCCATTTTTCGAATATGATACGGACCCATATATTTTCATTCGAGATGACGGTAGTCTAGCATGGATGTTGGATGCTTATTTAACTGAAGAGGGCTACCCATACGCAGAAAGTTATGAGGGAAGAAAAAATTACATTAAAAACCCGGTGAAAGTCGTGATTGATGCGTATACGGGAGAAGTTGATTTTTATATAACGGAACCAAATGAGCCACTTGTACAAACGTATCAAAAGATGTTCCCTGACTTATTTGAGGATGAGATTCCGGAGGATGTACAAAGCCATTTCCGTTACCCAGAACGCTTATTTAAAATTGAAGCAGCTATGTTTGGAACATACCATATGACAAATCTAGAACTCTTCTATAATCGAGAGGATTATTGGCAGTTCCCAACAGAAAGGTACTACAATGAAGATATTGTGATGGAACCATACTATATGACCATGAAGCTACCAGAATATGATGAGGAAGAATTTATCTTGATGATGCCATACACACCACGAAACCGGCAAAATATGATTGCATGGATAGGTGTCCGAAATGATGGCGAGAACTATGGTGAGAAATTTGTATATCGTTTTCCAAAACAAGAAAATGTCTATGGACCACAACAAATTGAAAATCGTATCAATCAAGATAGCTATATTTCTCAGGAATTAAACCTTTGGTCGCAGGGTGGATCATCGGTTATCCGTGGAAATCTACTGGCCATTCCAATTGAGGATACAATCCTTTATGTAGAACCAATTTACATTGAATCCTCCAATGAAACATCACTTCCAGAAGTAAAACAGGTGATTGTTGCATATGACGACCATATTGTCATGGAAGCTACGTTTGATGAGGCACTGGATGAAATTTTACGTAGAGTGGAAGATGGAATAGACCCAGAAGAAGTACCAGTTCCTGATGGGGATGGAACCGTACCAGATGATGGGGCCGCAGATGCACCAACAGAAGAAGGGACAGATGAAGGAGAAGCTCCTGAAACAGACCCAATCTTAGGTGCTGAAGAAATGCTACAGGAAGTCTCCGACCTATTTGACGCGTATCAAAGCGCTCTATCGGAAGGTGATTGGCAAAAAGCCGGAGAAATCATGGCTGAAATTGAAGGAATGCTAGAGTAGTCATTTCTCAAAACATGTTAAACGGATAAGTAACTATATAATAGTAGAAAAGCGAGCGGTGTTTATACATGCCGTTCGCTTTTTTGTGGGATTATACTTTTTCTTGTAGACTACTGTTTGGACCAAATTTTCGTGGGTTTGTGGTCTTCCGTAAATGTAGTTATTTCATGGATGCTCGAATTTCTTTTATTTTTTCTTTTACTAAAGGATAAAAGTATTTCCTCGCACTTTCTGTGGAATTTCCTCCGAAAAAGTTAGAGCCAGGACAGGATTTTACTTCATTGCTTTTTGCATTGTCAAAAACTCTCTTCTTTGTTTTGTAATGCCACCAATGATGATAGGTGATGGTGTCAATGGACGGGTTTAATTCGAATTTAATGCTAAGTAGGGCTGTGATATAAACGATGGTATCCCTTTGTTCCTTTGTCATTACATCTTCTCCAATATCAAAGTTTCCAATATGTTCAATGGCTATCCCATGCTTATTTGCTTTTGGACCAATAGAGCCTTCAGGTGCAATATTCAATGGGCGAGATACTGCAATTTTTCCATCTGGAAAGGTTGTGATATTTTGCGCAATATTACTCCACCCCATTTGATTCATATGGTGATTTTGCATGCTTTTTAACATTTGGAAATGATTATCGCCAAGAAAATTTCTATAGGATGGTTTCCAAGTATGGTGTTGTTGGATTACATGAATCTCTCTTGTGAACGCATGATTAATTAACCAATCCCTAAATTCTTCCTTCGTCATTAAAATATGCTGTCCATCCATTTTCATTTTCTTCGGATTTATTTTTAAAATCAGTCCAGGGTGTAGCTGTTCTGATGAAAGGTTGTTGGTTTTCTTTATTAACTCAGAAGTTGAGTGATGTAACAAGGCTAGATTTTCTAATGATTCTCCAGCTTTTACCTCTTGGATGGATGGAACCCATAATTGCTGTCCTTCAACCAGTGTATCGAATTGTAGACCATTGGTGATTTTTAAGTTCTCTACAGTGGTTCCATACTTTTTTGCAATGCTTGGGAGTGTGTCTTCTGATTTTACTTTATACAGATTAGGAGGAGTACTTTCGAGTGCTTGAATAGGGCTAACTGGTAGTAAAAGAATGATGATTACTAAAAGGATACATGAACGTCTTGTTTTCATACCAAACATCCTTTCACTGTTGGAAGTATACATTACATAGTCTTCTGTGTATTTCTGGTTTTATCCCAAAATATACATATTAATTTAAAAACGGAATATAATTAGTTAGTATTCAAATGAATCGCATCAGCTCTTAAAATTATTGGATTTATTCGTTCATTTAACAATCAGTCAGGATGAAAAAATCTTCACGGATTGAAGATTCATTTTATCATTATTTGTCTACAAAAATGAGGTGGTAGCAGACGCTATTACATTTTGTTTGACAACTAAACAAAAAGAAAGTAATGTTTAATTATAGATAGAGTCAAAGTAAATAATATAGAATATATTTATGAAAGGCTTTACGTTTTATACGTTGAAACAAATTTTATTTCATTAAATCCCCTGTTTTAGGGAAATAGAGGTGAATGGGATGGCAGATTTACAAGAAAAAAATCGTCAGTTAGGTAAGACATTAAAAGACATGGGCCGTGTGATGGTTGCCTTTTCTGGTGGTGTAGATAGTGCAGTTGTATTGAAAAGAGCACAAGAGGAATTAGGAGATAATGTATTGGCTGTTGTTGTTGCTTCCGAATTATTCCGTGAATCAGAATTTGATGCAGCAGTTCAATTTGCAGAGGATATGGGAGTTCGTGTTCATAAAACGGAAATGAAAGAACTTGAAAATCCACATATCGTAGCAAATAATCCAGACAGCTGGTATCACAGTAAGAAATTACTTTATACTCACTTAAATGAATTAGCTGAAGAGATGGGATATCCATATGTATTAGATGGCATGATCATGGATGATGAGGAAGATTTCCGACCTGGATTGAAAGCGAGAACGGAAGAAGGTATTCGCAGTGTTCTACAAGAGGCAAAGATGTACAAAACGGATGTGCGTGCTTTGGCTAAAGAACTAAATCTTCCAGTGTGGAATAAACTTGCATCTTGCAGTCTAGCATCTCGATTCCCGTATGGTACAAAGCTTAATAAACGTATCGTAAATCAGGTGAATCAAGCTGAGGTATATCTAAAAGGGATTGGCTTTGATGAAGTTCGTGTACGGTACCATGAGAATGTTGCTAGAATTGAAGTGTCTCCTGAGAAAATCATGGAATTAGTTGAAAAACGTGAACAAGTACAACATAAACTGGTATCATTAGGATTTGACTATATTTCTGTTGATTTACGTGGATACCGTACAGGAAGCATGAATGAAGTGCTGCCAGAAGCATCACAGGAAGAAAAGCTAGCAGCGAACGCTTAAGAAGTGTGGGCAGCAAGTAAGTTCACAAATGGATAGCAGTTTTTAATCTCTAGCAGATTGAAAACTGCTTTTTTTATGGAGAGAATGGATCTAGATTTTGTCGGAATTTGATTGTGAAGTGATATGGATGGGAATAATTTTTAGGATAGGATTTTTATAACCGTTCTATTTGTATATTAGGGAAGTATCTATGAAATTTTGTCTAAAGGAGTTTTATAAAATGAAATTATTGTATCTTGATTGTTTTTCCGGTATAAGTGGTGATATGACGATTGGAGCCCTTCTTGATGCGGGAGCAGACTTTGAACTCCTAAAAAAAGAACTAAAAAAGTTAAAGTTTGAGGATGAATATGAGTTAAAAGTTAATAAAGTCAATAAGAATGGAATTACCGCAACGAAATTCGATGTGATTTTAACGCAGGAGGATCATCATCATTCTCATGTACATGAAAGTCACGAACATCATACTCATGATGGAGTGGACGAGCACACACAAGACCATACTCATACTCATTCACATGGCCATGGACACCACCATCACCGTAGCTACCGTGATATCGTTCAAATGATTACCAATTCAGATTTATCTCAAAAAGTGAAGGATATGTCATTACGTATTTTCAAAAAGATTGGTGAAGCAGAAGGTCGTATTCACGGAATGCCATTAGAAGATGTACATTTTCATGAGGTAGGTGCAGTGGATTCTATTATTGATATTGTTGGTACAGCTATTTTAATCGAACAACTAGAAATCGATGAAGTGAAATCGGCTTCCGTTCCAACTGGTTCTGGAAACATACATATCGACCATGGGGTATATCCAATCCCAGCACCAGCTACATTGGATATTTTACGAGGGGTTCCGATAGCAGCAAGTGATTTGAAAGTAGAATTGACAACTCCAACTGGTGCAGGAATTGCTGCAGTGCTGGCAAATGAATTCTGTTCATTTCCGCCTATAAAAGTTAAAGAAATTGGATATGGTGCAGGCACCAAAACATTCCCTCATCATCCCAATGTTTTACGCGTTGTTATTGGAGAATTATAAAAGTAGTAGAATTCGACGGGAATCTACAAATTATGGGGAGTGATAGGCACCAAATGGAAGATATATTGAAGAAAGTTCAGGAAGGCTCTTTGAGTATAGAAGAGGCTAAGGAGCAGTTAGCAACTTATGAGGATTTAGGATTTGTAAAAGTGGATCATCATCGAAAAAAACGTCAAGGTTTTCCTGAAGTCATCTATGGAGAAGGAAAGTCAGTAGACCAAATTACTACGATTATTGAAGCCATTAGAGCTAAAGAAAACGATATTTTAGTAACGAGAATTTCTCAAGAGAAGGCAGATGGAATCTTACAAAAGCATCCTGAGTTATCTTATGATCAAGTTGCAAGAATTGTTTATTGGAAGGCAAAACCTAGTAACCAAAATAAAAATAACTATATTGCAATCATTTGTGCAGGAACATCTGACTTACATGTAGCAGAGGAAGCGGCCCTAACAGCAGAAGTGCTAGGTAGTAATGTTCGGAGATTCTATGATGTTGGTGTTGCAGGCATTCATCGATTGTTGGACAAGGCAAATGATATTCAACAAGCAACAGCTTCTGTTGTTGTTGCAGGAATGGAAGGTGCCCTACCAAGTGTTGTAGGAGGCCTAGTATCCCATCCCGTGATTGCAGTACCAACGAGTGTTGGTTATGGAGCTAATTTCCAAGGGTTATCTGCTTTATTAACAATGCTAAATTCTTGTGCAAGCGGGATTAGTGTCGTTAATATTGATAATGGCTTTGGTGGTGCGTATAATGCCGTGCTAATCGATCGACTAGCAAATAAAAAGTAGATATAATTTGTAGCGGTTTTAGGGATGGAAGTCTATTGCATATAATAGATAGGATGCGCAGTAACTAGACGAAGCTAATCGGTGCATTAATACCGCTACGGAAATACACTACGCGGACCTTAGGGCGCTGCTGAGCCACCTCCGTGCTAACGCTCTCCGCAGTCTCACCTAGGCTTTTCATTCCACTGGAGTCTTCGTGTATTTCCCCCGCTATTTTTGCACATTATTCTTCTATTCTTATTTTAGCTATAGTCATGATTGATGGAGGGAGGACCAGTCGACTCCTTGAAAATAAAATCAATTTCCTAACGAAGGTGTAATACTGACAGGGCCTTCCTTGTCCTGTGGGAATAACAGGTATCTAAAGACTCCGAAGCAATGGTCTTCCATTGCGGAGGCTGAAGTCCAGCCCTAAGGTCCACGACTGCTCGCAGTGGAAATCAACGTGCACCGGCAAGCTTTACCTAGTTACGTCGTATTATCCTTCTAATGCGACGTAAGAATGGTGTACGAATAGTTGTTTGTATAACTTAGGAGAGGGGGTAAATGATGTCAAAAAAACATCCTCCTAATAATGAACACATTGATTCCAACATGATAAAAATGGAAGTAAATCTCGATGATATTTCTGGTGAATGGCTTGGATATGTGATGGATCGTCTTTTTGAGGCTGGGGCAAATGATGTGTTTTATACCCCGATTTATATGAAGAAAAATCGTCCAGGTATTTTACTGCAGCTTCTATGTTCGAACGGTAAGATGGAAAAAATGAAAGATATTCTATTGAAAGAGACGACCACTTTGGGTATTCGCTATTACCCCCTGACCGTCCATCGCATGGAGCGAAGATTTATTAAAGTGGAAACGCCTTGGGGGACGATTACAGTCAAACAAGGCGTTGATAAGGATGGAGAAGTTTTTCAAAGTTCACCAGAATATGAAGACTGTAAGAAAATTGCAGAAAACCATGGTATTCCTCTCAAACAAGTATATGAAGCGGTTTGGAGTAGGTTGTAAATACTTCTTTTATTAAGAAGCTAGGGAGCTGAATAAAATCCCTAGCTTTTTATATGATTATGATGAATAGAAAATGATTATATTTCCCTATTTCTGTCGAATTATTTCCCGAGAAATATTTTTTATGTCGAACCTTGAGAAACCTTGATAGATAAGGGGGAATTTGGAAAATAGTCCTTTCAAAAATAGGAATAGATACGTATAATATAAGAGACATAGATTAATTACGGACAGAGGGGAATATATTTTGGATGGAGGTATTCGGTTGAGCTGGAAAGAAAACTATGAAAAATGGAAGCAATTTACGGAGTTAAATGAGGACTTAAATGCGCAACTAGAAAAATTAGAGGAGGATCCAAAGCAACTGGAGGATGCCTTTTATAAAACACTTGAATTTGGAACAGGTGGAATTCGCGGTGAGTTAGGTCCAGGAACGAACCGAATGAATATTTATACCATTCGAAGAGCATCCGAGGGACTGGCACAGTACATAACTGGGCATGGTGAGGAAGCTATGAATCGAGGAGTCGTTATTGCTTATGATTGTCGTTTTAAATCTCCAGAGTTTGCGATGGAGGCTGCGAAAACATTAGGAAAGCATGGTATACATACGTATGTATTTGAATCATTGCGATCCACTCCTGAACTATCATTTGCAGTTAGATACCTACATGCATATAGTGGGATTGTCATTACTGCTAGTCATAATCCTCCAGAATATAATGGGTACAAAGTTTATGGTGAGGACGGAGCACAGGTTCCACCCGCTATTGCTGAAGAAATTATTTCAAAGGTAAATGGAGTAGAAAATGAATTAGCAGTAGAAGTTGGGGATGAACAGAAACTTAAAGAAGCGGGAATCCTTAATATAATTGGTGATACGGTAGATCAGGCTTATTTAAATCAATTAAAGACGGTTTGTGTCAATCCGGATATCATTAAAGAACAATCAGATGATTTCCGAATTGTTTATACTCCATTACATGGAACAGGAAATAGACCGGTACGAAAAGGACTAGAAATGATTGGGTTTAAACATGTTCAAGTTGTAGAAGAGCAAGAACTTCCTGATTCTAGTTTTTCTACGGTGAAATCACCTAACCCTGAAGAGCATGCAGCATTCGAATTAGCTATACAGTATGGGGAAAAAAATGATGCAGATATTTTACTAGGGACAGACCCTGATACAGACCGAGTAGGTGTAGCAGTCCGAAATCAAGATGGGAAGTTTCAAGTTTTAACTGGTAATCAGGTAGGGGCTCTATTATTGCATTATTTAATCACCGAGAAGAAAAGGCAAGGTGATTTATCCACAAATGCAACAGTCCTTAAAACCATTGTAACCTCTGAAATGGGACGGGACATAGCGGCAACAAATGGATTGGAAACCATTGACACGCTAACTGGTTTTAAATTTATAGGGGAAAAAATAAAAGAATTTGAAGAAAGAAAGGATCGTAGCTTTTTGTTCGGATATGAGGAAAGCTATGGTTATTTAGTAAAAGACTTTGCCCGTGATAAAGATGCGGTACAGGCATGTTTGTTAATTGCTGAGGTAGCTGCATATTACAAATCTCAAAATAAGACATTATATGAGGGACTATTAGATGTCTTTGAACAATATGGTTACTATAGGGAGAATTTAGAGTCCCTAACCTTAAAGGGAAAAGATGGTGCAGAGCAAATAAGTAATATTTTAAGTGCCTTTAGAAAGAATCCTCCAAAGGATATGGCAGGAAAGAAAGTAGAGATTACGGAGGACTATCAAACTAGTAATCGTGTATTTGTTACGGAAGATAAGGAAGAAGAAATTCATCTACCGAAATCCAATGTCTTAAAATATAAACTATCAGATGGATCTTGGTTCTGTCTAAGACCATCTGGTACAGAGCCAAAGATTAAATTCTATTTTGGCGTAAAAGGTGAATCATTAGAAGACAGTGAAAACAAATTAGATGATTTACGAAAAGCAGTGATGGATCGAGTAAATATAGAAATGAACTAAATAGTAAGTAGGCTGGGACATAACGATAGGATTTCACTCAAAATGCGAACAATGTACTCTGGAGCATATGCACCAATCATGTTCGGGTTTTGCGTTGGAAAATTACTTTTGTCCCAGCTTTTTTTATAGAATGTCAATATTATAAACCGTCATTAATATCGATAAATTTTCGGAATTCATTTTTCTTTGGAATAATCACTTCTAGTAGGCCATTCTGAAAGGAAGCTTTTGTTTCTTTCTCAGGGATTTCGAATGGGATGGTGATAACGCGTTCTTTGTATTGAAGTGATTCTTGTTTGCTGTAAGCATGGTTCTTTTCATCCATTGCATCTAAACTGCTCGATTCCTTTGCCATTATCCGTAAACTACTCCCGACAATTTCTAGGCTTATTTGTTCTTTCCGATATCCCGGTAAGGCCGC
Source organism: Oceanobacillus senegalensis (assembly GCF_900176885.1). Lineage (GTDB taxonomy): Bacteria > Bacillota > Bacilli > Bacillales > Amphibacillaceae > Oceanobacillus > Oceanobacillus senegalensis. Next base: position 400,432 of record NZ_LT839648.1, read on the forward strand.
TTTTACAATAATATGTTTATCTGTTTCCTCTACATCCACTTTAAAACTGCTTAAATTAAATTGTGTTTGAATGTGCTTGAAGGATTCATTAAATACAGAATCCATTTTCCTCATGAAATCATGCAATGGTCGCATATCTAAATCAAATCCGTCTGGAAAATTTCCTTTTTTAAAGGACATCCTACCGCCTCCAATTCCTTTTTTATTCATAGCCTATGCTGAAGCGCAGGATAAAGTATGGGTACTAGCCCTGACCTATTTACACAGTATTCGACAAAATACGAAACTTTTCGGAAAGTGACAGATACCACCATTTGTGTAACAATCAGAATAAGGTAGTTTTTGTGAATTGATGTAATGGGGGAGTATTTATGGTAGAGAAAAGAAAGGCAATGATTGCCGGTGGTGGAATAGGTGGTTTAACCGCTGCGTTGAAACTTCATGAAGCAGGTGTTTCGGTACAGGTTTTTGAAAGTGTTCGGGAGATTAAAGCCCTTGGTGTGGGCATCAATGTACAGCCACATGCGATCAAAATATTGTCAGAGCTAGGGCTTGCCGATGAATTAAAGCAAATTGGTGTAGAGACAGCTGATTTATCGTATTATAACAAATTTGGTAAACTCATTTGGCAAGAACCACGTGGAATGAACGCCGGGTATCGTTACCCACAGTATTCCATTCATCGTGGGGAGTTGCAAATGCTTTTATTAAATGCGGTTAAAGAACGACTAGGTGAGGATTCAATAAAAACTGGACATCAGCTTATATCCTTTCAACGACATTCAGATATAGTGGAGGCTCATTTTGAGGATAAGAAGACAGGTGAAAAACTTGGAAGCTATACGGCAGATATGCTCATTGCAGCGGACGGTATTCATTCGACGATTCGAAAATTTTATTATCCGAATGAAGGAGAACCAATTTTTAGTAACCGAATTCTATGGCGTGGTATCACAGAGGGAGAACCATTTTTAACTGGAAAATCGATGGTCATGGCGGGACATCAAAATCAGAAGTTTGTGGCTTATCCAATCAGTCCTCAGGCTGAAAAAACAGGCCATTCTGTTATCAACTGGATTGCGGAGCTTTGGGTGGATGGGGATGCACCATCCAAGGCAGATTGGAATAAAAAAATTGATAAGTCCAAATTTGCACCAGATTTTGCTTCATGGGATTTTGGCTGGTTGAATGTACCCCAACTGATAGATGAAGCAGAGGCTGTTTTTGAATTCCCAATGGTTGACCGCGATCCCCTTCCACAGTGGACATTTGGTAGGGTGACATTATTAGGGGATGCAGCACATCCCATGTATCCAATTGGTTCTAATGGTGCTTCCCAAGCAATAATCGATGCTGAAGAATTAGGTCTAGCAGTCCAAAAAGAAGCATCACTCGATGCAGCATTACAAGCTTACGAGTCTGCGAGATTAACGCCAACTGCTAATATAGTGAAGAGTAATCGCAAAAATGGACCAGATAGTGTGATGCAAATCGTAGAAGAACGTGCACCAAATGGATTTAATGCTTTACATGATGTTATTTCACAACAAGAACTAGAAGACATTGCAAACCAATACAAGAAAATCACCGGCTTCGATCGAGCAAGATGAGTTATGTGGGAAATTGAATGATAGGAAATGTAAAGTGCTCAGATACAATCTGAGTGCTTTTTCAATGAAATTATTTTTAGCCCACAAGAAGGATTATTCCTTTTTGTTAGCGAAATATATAATAAACTGGAAAGGGGAAACGTTTCTTGAAAACAGTCATAGACATGCAAGATGTATCATGGAAGAAAGATGGAAAAACGATTTTATCTAATGTGAAATGGAAAGTTAACAAAGGCGAGCATTGGGCACTGCTTGGCTTGAATGGTTCTGGCAAAACGACCTTGTTAAACATAATTAATGGATATATCTGGCCTTCCACTGGGACAATATCCGTCTTAGGACAAACCTTTGGAAAGACTGATTTACGGGAATTAAGAAAATCTATCGGCTGGGTAAGCACATCTCTTCAGGAAAGGTTGAATGAGAGGGCGCTCACAGAGGATATTGTTGTTAGTGGAAAATTTGCTTCCATTGGATTATACGAAGTGGCGAAACCGTCAGATTTTGAACAAGCATATCAAATAATGGAACAGATTGGATGTAGTCATTTGATTGGTCGAACGTATCAAACCTGTTCACAGGGAGAAAAACAGAAGTTATTAATTGCAAGGGGATTAATGACAGACCCTAAACTACTCATTTTAGATGAGCCGACAAGTGGATTGGATTTTCTTTCTCGAGAAGATTTGCTCACTTCTATTCAAAAATTAGCAACAAAGCAAGAGGCACCAACCATATTATATGTAACCCATCATATAGAGGAAGTATTACCGATTTTTAATCAAACTTTATTACTTCGAGAAGGTTCTATATTTGAACAAGGAAGGACAGAAGATTTATTAACCACGGACATGCTAACTGATTTTTTCCAAACCCCAATTGAAGTGGAATGGAAAAATAAACGTGCATGGATGTCTGTGGCTGTATCTGGTGAAAGGGAAGATGCTATAACAACATAATGTAGAAGAAAACAATAAGTTTTTTATCGTTGGAGTCTCACTGTTAAATTTTATAAAAAACGCTGCCCCATTCTCATCTATTAATGTTAATGGGGCAGATGAGATCAATCTTATTTTACACCTTTTCCGCTAATCCGATTGAAACCTTTTTGGCTGGATGATTATCTGGTAAATGGACATGCCCTTTTCCAAATAGGTTTTCACGTAATGTGGATGCTTCATATTCTTTACGAAAACTTCCTCTTTCTTGGAGGATAGGTATCACATATTCAATAAAATCTTCAAAGGTATCAGGACTTGCTGCTTGGATAATATTAAATCCATCTGCATCTCCCTCGTTAGCCATCAATTCTAATTCATCAGCCACTTGTTCTGGGGTACCGATAATTTTTGTTGCACCTATCCCTAAACCATGATGAAGTACAGCCTCTCTAACGGTCCACAGTTTGTTTGTAGTTGCAATGGTATATTTTTGTAAAAAGCCATGAGAAGCATTTGTTTCTAAATTTTCTACATATTGATTTGGATCGTATGTAGAAAAGTCGACTCCCGTATGACCGGACAATAAGGCTAATGTCCCTTCATAACTAACGTACGAAGTTAATTCCTGATACTTTAATTTTGCTTCTTCTTCTGTTTCACCAACAATAGGGACAATACCAGGAAAAACTTTAATGTCTTCTGGATTCCTTCCAGCTCTCTTTGCTCTCTCCCTGATATCTGCAACAAACGTTTTTAATTCAGAAATATTGTTAGCTAAGGTTGTGAATATCGCTTCCGCATGTGTGGCTGCAAAGTTTCTTCCTCTTTCAGAAGCTCCTGCCTGAAATAAGACAGGTGTACGTTGAGGGGAAGGTTCTACTAGATGAACACCAGGAACGCTAAAAAACTTACCACTATGGTGAACGGGATGAACTTTATTTGGGTTTGTATATACACCTGAAACTTCATCCGCTATAACCGCATCATCTTCCCAACTTTTTTCCCATAGTTTATAGACGACTTCCATATATTCATCTGCACGTTCATAACGCATCCTATGTTCCATTTGCTCTTCCAATCCTAAGTTAATGGCTTCACTTCTTAAGTAGGATGTAACAATATTCCATGCGACACGTCCTTTCGTTAAGTGATCTAGTGTTGATAAATCGCGTGCTAATTTATAAGGTTGTGTATACGTCGCTGAGTATGTTGGTGCAAATCCTAAATTGTCCGTTACTGCTGCCATTGCAGAAATTTGCAGTAATGGATTATGCAATGGAACTTGGACGGCATGTTTCACGGGTGTTTTGTGATTATCCCCATATACATCATAAATCCCATGTACATCCGCTAAAAATAAAGCATCAAATTTCCCTCGTTCAAGTAATTTGGCTAAGTTAATCCAATAATCTAAATCACCATGTTGTCGTCCCTTATCCTTTGGATGTCTCCATAATCCAGGTGAATGTGGAGCAACAGTATTTTGTGTAAATCCATTTAAACGAATTTGTTTTTTCATCATTACCCTCTCCCTTTGATAATAGTGAATCGTTTTCCTTAAGCGATTAACGGCCCTCATTTTCTAACCTCACCTATTTTCTTAAACTATATTTTTTCACCCCCCTTACATAAAAAAGTTAGGTTATCCCATAGGTTTAGTAGGCATTAAGATATAGAAATGCCTTCGAGAAAAGGTTGATGCACCAAAAAACCCCTTCCAACGAGGGAAGAGGTTACTATTTACTATAAACTCGCCCTCATCTTTCAAGCTGTATGCTTGCTGGAATGGGCACCTTTTCTCTTAAACATTTAAGGATGGTTGCCGCAGGATCATCGGACCAGTTTCCTACCCTGACTCTTGATAAGGAAAAATATTCAATTTTATTAATTTAAAAACATGGTAACACCTCAGTGGATATCTGTCAAACGCAAAAATTAAAAATTATTTGTTAATTAATGGACAAGGAAATGATCATTCCTATACCAAAGAGATTGAAAAAAATGTGGTTGAAAATGGAACTTGCTCGGACAACCAAGAGGCAGGAATCCCCACTGATTAAAGATTCACTTTATAAACGATATGAAATCATATGGTATAGTGAAACTACATGAGACAACGTAGAAAACTTGGGAGGTTAACATGAAACTATTTGCATTAGATATGGATGGAACATTGCTTTCATCCGATGGTACGATCAGTGAAGCGAATCACTCCATGATGAAGAAAGCACAAAGTCAAGGTCATATGGTGGTCATTGCCTCTGGACGCTCTATCCATGACACCATTCAAATTTTAAAAGAAGCAGAACTAAACTGCCCAATTATTGCTGGAAATGGTGCTATCGTCTTTCATGAGGGAAATATGCTAAGAAATCTTTATTTGTCACCGGAAAGGGTGGAGGAGATAATTAGTCTAGCTCAGGAAATTGATGTTTATTTTGAACTTTATACCAATCAAGGTGTATTTATAGAAGAATGTGGGCGTAACTTTTTAATAGAAGAGGCTAGGAATCAGCGGGAAAAAGATCCTCATAACTTTCTATGGGATAGGGCTGAAAGAATCATTGAAGGGCAATTTCTGCAAAAGGGAATTCAAATTATCCCAAGTTACCTGAATCTAGATTACGAAAAACTAGAAATCTACAAAGTATTTGTTCTATCCTTTCATTCGGATAAGCTTATGAAACTAGAAGAGATATTGCGAGATAGACATGACCTGTCGATAACAACGTCTGGTAAGGAAAAATTGGAGATTGGTCACCCTAAAACAAGCAAAGGAAATGCTTTAAAATTTTTAGCTAACTATCTTCAAATTCCACTTGAACATACCATAACATTTGGTGATAATTTAAATGATTTATCCATGTTTCACGTATCAGGTACGAGTGTTGCCATGGGAAATGCAGAGGATATCGTTAAAAAAGAAGCCGATTTTGTTACGAAGCATCATGATGAAAATGGTGTTGCGTTTGGGATGGGGCGGTTTTTATCTTAGGTGAAGGGGGCATTAATACCCCTTATCTCAAAAATAGATGAATGCCTCACTTTTAAAGGCATTCATCTATTTTCTAAAATACTAGTCTATTTAATTGTATTCCCGCCATCTATCACAATATTTTCCCCTGTGATTAGGTTTGAAGCATCACTAGCAAGGAATAAGGCGATGGCAGCTACCTCTTCCGGATAACCAAACCGTCCTAATGGAATTTCTTTTTTGGCCTTTTCACCTTTTTCTCCCGCCCAAGCCTTTTTACCTAACTCTGTTAAGATAACAGTTGGGGAGATAGCATTTACCTTAATACCAAACTGTGCCCATTCATAGGCTAATACCTTAGTCATTCCAAGAACACCAGCTTTACTTGCTCCATAAGCCACGTGGTTGTCTAAAGCAATTACCGCCGCTTGGGATGCTAGATTGATAATTTTACCACCATGTCCTTGTTTAATTAATACATTACCAACTTTTTGACTCATTTTAAACGTGCCCGTTAAATTAATATCCAATGTTTTTTGCCAATATCCATCTGAAATATTTTCAGCATCGTCTAGTAATGCAATTCCAGCACAGTTTACTAGAATATCAATTTTTCCAAAATTCTCTTTAGCGCCTTGGATAGCTTTATCCATGCTTTCGTTATCTGTAACATCACATTGGAAACCAACGGCATTTTCCGAATCTATTTGCTTCGCTGTATCCATTACATCTTCCTTTAAATCTAGTATTGCGACCTTTGCCCCTTTTTCAAGGTAAAGCTCTGTAATTGCCTTACCGATTCCGCTTGCTCCCCCAGTTACTAAAGCAACTTTATCTGTAATGTTGAAGTTTGTATCATAACCTTTAAATTCCATTTTATTTCCTTCTTTCTTTTCAGTGTTTTTCATTTGATTCCGCTTTCAATTGTGGGATTAAAAAAGAGAGCAGACTCTTTTATTAATTTGTCAAAATAATTTCGATATTGTTCACTGCAAGGTGATTTTCAATGTCACTAGTTATCGGTTTATCCGTAATAATTTTGTCTATTTGGTTCAGTTTAGCGAATAATGCACTTGATGATTTATTTATTTTTGAAGAATCAATTAGGGCAATTACTTGTGATGACCTTTTTACAATTTCCTTTTTTAATTGAACTTCATAAAGATTAAAGTCTTCTAGACCAGTTTCAACGGAGAAACCATTTGCAGATGTAAACATGATATCAATATTGACGTAATCAAGGATATTCAATCCAAGCGTTCCTTCAATGGAGGTAGATTTATTAGTTACAACTCCACCAACCATAATTACCGTTAGATCTTGATTCTCTTTTAATTCAATGGCCGCTTGTAATCCAGTTGTTACCACTGTTAACCGAATAGGCATTTCTTTTAAAAGCTGTGCTAAACCCAATGCTGTTGAACTTGCATCCAGGAGTATACATTGCTTTTCTTCTATAAATTCAAGTGCCTTTTCAGCAATTTCCATCTTTTCCTTTTTATTTTTCTTTTGTCGGACATTAAAGCTTGTGTCGTTTTCTTCATTAAGTACTGCACCTCCATGAGTGCGAGTTAATAGCCCATCATTCTCCATTTTGTTTAAATCACTTCGTAACGTGGCTTCAGACACTCCTATTTTTGATGCTAGTTCTTTGACAGTAATCCGTTTTTTTTCTTGCAATAGCTCTATAATTCTGTCTCTTCTTTCTGTTGCAAACATCTTCATGAACTTCACCCTTATCTAGTTTCTATTATTATCTTATTTCATTTATCTCCAATAATCAATAGATCACTTTCATTTACTATTAATTCGAAAGTGAAGGAAATAAATTATATATAAAATCACACATATACGAAAAAAAAACAAAAATTATATTGACAATTCGAAAATAAATGCTAAAATAAAATTGTATTTGAAAACGATTGCAGTTTTAAAATACTTAATTATTTTCATTATAATAGGAAATAAAAATAGGTTAGGGAGAGATAGTAATGGAAAAAACATTAGAAAACACAGCAAAACAAAACCTTGAAATACCTGAAACGATGAAAGCTGTTGTTGCGTATAGCCCTGGAGATTATAGATATGAAGAAGTAGAAACACCAAAATTAGATAATGATCAAGAAATTATTATTGAAGTAGAAGCTTGTGGTATTTGTGCAGGAGATGTTAAAGCATATGGGGGAGCTCCTAGTTTCTGGGGAGACGAAACTCAACCAGCATATATTAAAGCTCCTATGATTCCCGGTCATGAATTTATTGGCCGTATTGTACAAAAAGGTTATGCAGTCAAAGATTTTGAGGTCGGGGATCGTGTAATTTCTGAGCAAATTGTTCCATGTGAAGAATGTCGTTTTTGTAAGCGTGGCCAATATTGGATGTGTGAAAAACATGATCTATATGGTTTTCAAAACAATGTAAACGGTGGCATGGCTCAATACATGAAATTTACAAAAGAAGGTATTAACTATAAGGTCCCTGAGGATTTACCACTGGAAAAAGCGATTTTAATCGAACCTTATGCATGTAGTTTACACGCTGTACAAAGGGCTAATATTGAATTAGGTGACTTTGTTGTACTTTCTGGTGCTGGTACTCTTGGTCTAGGAATGATTGGTGCGATTAAGAAATCTGGTGCTGGTAAGCTAGTAGTACTAGATATGAAAGAGGATCGTTTAGAGCTAGCTAAGAAATTTGGTGCAGATATCGTAATGAACCCTGCAGAGGTAGATGTGGTTAAAGAAATTAAAGATATGACAGAAGGGTATGGTTGTGATATTTATATCGAAGCTACTGGACATCCATCATCTGTTGAGCAAGGATTGCATGCAATTAGAAAACTGGGTACATTCGTTGAGTTTAGTGTATTTGGTGAACCTGTTTCTGTTGACTGGAGTATTATAAGTGACCGTAAAGAATTAGATTTATTAGGTTCTCACTTAGGACCTTACTGCTACCCACTTGTAATTGACGGCATCGCTAATGGGGATTTCCCAACAGAAGGTGTCGTAACACATCAATTACCATTAGAAGAATTTGAAAAAGGCTTTGAATTAATGAAGAAAGGTGACAAATCATTAAAAGTTATTCTTAAACCGTAACTTTTGGGGATTTAAAAAAAGGGGGAGAATAACATGCCTGACTTAACAAAGAATCAATCTTTTTTAGATAAAATCGGTATACCATCACATTTAGCTTGGGGATTTTTCGGTGTACTCCTATTTATGATGGGGGACGGTTTGGAGTTAGCATGGATTAGTCCATATCTTGTTGAACAAGGATTATCCGTTCAACAAACTGCTGTACTAACAACTTCCTACGGTGTAACGATTGCCATTGCAGCTTGGTTCTCTGGGGTTCTTGTTGAAGCAATCGGTCCAAGAAAGACCATGTCACTTGGTGTAATATTTTATATAATTGGACATGCTTTATTTGTTGGAATAGCAATCCCTGACTTAAATTATGGATTGATGATACCGACATATGCACTACGAGGCTTTGGTTACCCACTATTTGCCTATGCATTCTTAGTTTGGGTGACCTACCGTACACCTCAACACCAATTAGGAAAAGCAGTAGGTTGGTTCTGGTTTGTATTTACTGCGGGACTAAGTGTATTAGGAGCTTATTATTCTAGTTGGTCTATCAGTATGATTGGGCATACCGCAACACTTTGGAGCGCAATCTTTTGGGTTTTAATTGGTGCATTTTTCGCCATTGTAGTTAATCGAGATAAGTTTGAAATGGAAGTCAAATCAAGTGAAGGTTCTAAATCAAAGGAATTACTTAAAGGTATTACGATTGTGAAGAAGGAGCCAAAGGTTGGGATTGCTGGTATTGTACGTGTCATTAACCAAGCGTCTCAATATGCATTCCCATTGTTCTTACCACTATATTTAGCTGATCAAGGAATAAGTACAAGTACATGGTTAAATATTTGGGGAACTATCTTTATTGCTAATATCGCTGTTAACTTAGCATCTGGATATATTGGAGATAAATTTGGCTGGAGAAATACGGTTACGTGGTTAGGTGCAGTGGGTTGTGGAGTATTTACCCTCATGTTATTCTACACACCACAAATATTTGATGGCAATGTTTTCTTAGTTGGTGTTGTTGGATTCTTATGGGGTGCATGTTTAGCAGGTTTCGTTCCATTGTCTGCTTTAACTCCATCATTAGTTGGGGATGGAGACAAAGGAGCAGCGATGTCTATTCTTAACCTTGGAGCTGGACTATGTGTATTCGTAGGACCTGCACTTGTTGCATTATTCTATGATTTAGTAGATACACAAGGTATGATGTGGATTCTAGCTATTCTATACTTTGTTGCTGCTATTCTTTCTAGATTCTTAAAACTTCCTGAAGAAGAAGGTAAAGATGAAGTAGTTGGAAAATCAGCTTAATGACATGTTTAAAATCTCTAGTGAAAGCAATTAATAATAAGTGAGGACAAGGATGTCGTCACTTATGGTTCAATTTATAATTATATAGATACTATTGAAACTATTGAAACGAAATGAAACTAAAGGTATTATGTTTTTAATATTTTGTTAGTTGGATAAACAAATTAACAAGGAGGAATACATCGATGAAAAAGCTAATTAACAATCCAAAGAATGTAGTAGAAGAAATGGTAGAGGGCTATGTAAAAGCTCATCCTGAATATATAAAACAATTACCCGAAAATGATAGATCTTTAGTAACTGCTAGAGAAACACGTGAAGGAAAAGTAGGTATCCTAATTGGTGGTGGTTCTGGTCATGAGCCAGGTTTTATGGGATACGTAGGAGATGGCATGGCTGACGGTGTAGCTGTTGGAAATATCTTTGCCTCCCCATCACCAGATCCCATCCTAGAAGTAACGAAAGCAATAGACAAAGGTGCCGGTGTGGTTTATCTCTATGGTAACTATGCTGGAGATGTTATGAACTTTGGAATGGCAGCTGAGATGGCGGATTTAGAAGAAGATATTCAAGTAGGTATGGCATTAGCTTCAGATGATGTTGCATCTGCTCCAAAAGAAGAAAAGGAAAAACGCCGTGGTATTGCAGGGGAATTTTTTATTTATAAAGCAGCAGGAGCAGCAGCGGACTTTGGTTATAACTTAGATGAAGTAGTACGAGTCGCGAAAAAGGCAAATGAAAATACTCGTTCCATGGGTGTAGGTTTAAGCCCTTGTTCATTACCGCAAACTGGCGAGCCAAGCTTTGAAATTGGCGATGATGAAATGGAAATTGGACTAGGACATCATGGGGAACCTGGTATTGAAAAAGGAACAATTCAACCAGCAGATGCTGTAGCCGACAGACTTGTAGCCGACATTTTAGCTGATATCGAAATTAATAATGGTGACAAGGTTGCTGTCTTAGTTAATGGTCTAGGTTCAACACCTAGAATGGAATTATACATTGTTTATAGAAGAGTAGAACAAATCCTACGTGATAAAGGAATCGAGATTTACCGTTCCTATGTTGGTGATTACATCACATCATTAGAAATGGGTGGAATGTCTGTGACGTTAATGAAACTAGATGATGAATTAGAAAAGGCAATTGATCATCCAGTAGATTGTCCAATGTTCGTACAAAAATAATTGTTAACTTAAAGAAGGAGGACTATGGTCATGAATATTTCAGCAAAAGAACTAAAAGATTTTTTCAAAGTAGTAGTCAATATGATTGAAGATGAAAAAGATTATCTTTGTGAATTAGATAGAAAATTAGGGGATGGGGACCACGGAGTTACCATGTCGATTGGCTGGCAAGCAGTAAATGAAAAACTTGAAAGCGAACTAGCTGATGAAGAAGATTGTGCAAAAATCAGCTTGACTGTTGGTAAAACATTCTTAAGTGCTGTAGGTTCTTCTGTAGGTCCACTATATGCGACAGGATTTATGAGAGGCGCTAAGATTGTTAAAGGTAAATCTGACATGAATGATGCTGATTTAGCGCAATATTGGATTGCTTTTGCAAAAGGAATTAAAGAACGTGGACAAGCTGAAGTTGGCGATAAAACAATGATTGATACATTAGAACCTTTTGGTAATGCACTAAACGATAAATTCGCTGAATCTGCAGACTTCCTAAGCTCATTCACAGAAGCTGTAGCGGAAGCGAAAAAAGGAATGGAATCAACGAAAGATTTAGTATCTAAGAAAGGTCGCTCTAGCCGTTTAGGAGATCGCTCTGTAGGTGCTCAGGACCCTGGTGCAACATCTGCTTATCTTATTTTAGATTCATTCCTTACATTTGTTAATGAGAATGTAGAAAAAGCGGGCTAAGGGATTGTTAAGGAAGTTAATAGAAATCTAATAGGGAATCAGGCTGTAAATCTGGTTCCTCTTTTTATGAAAAGAAAGCAAATGAAAAAACAAAAAATAAAACAAAAATAAACGAAAGATAAATTGTTGAAAATAAATAAAAAAGGATTTAAAATGAAAATATATAAAAGAACAATAAAGATAGGTGAAAGGGGTTTGCAACTATGAAACTAGCAATCGGTAGTGACCATAATGCATTTGATTTAAAAGAAACGATTAAAGATTATTTAAAAGGTACAGAGCATGAAGTGGTTGACTTTGGTTGCCATTCTAAGGACTCGGTAGACTATCCAGATGTAGCATTTGAGGTTGCTGAGGCAATCAGTAAAGGGGAAGCAGAACGTGGAATTTTAATTTGTGGTACAGGTATTGGTGTATGTATCGCAGCAAATAAATATCCAGGAATTCGTGCAGCATTAGCTCATGATACGTACTCTGCAGAGCGTGCACAATTAAGTAACAATGCACAAATTATTACAATGGGTGCACAAATTATTGGTCCTGAAGCAGCGAAGAAAGTGGTTGAGGCTTATTTAAATGTAGAATGGGAAGAAGGTTCAAAACGTAAAGTCGATAAAATTAATGAAAAAGCAGAAGAATTCTTAGCTGATAATTACAAAGAAGTAACACAAGGCGGTTTTGGTTGCTAATCAATTTCTTTAACGGTTTACAACTCATTATAAATTTGGAGGTTGTTCTTATGAAATTTTATTTGGATACAGCAAATGTAGAAGAAATCAATCGTATTAATCGTTTAGGCTTATTGGATGGTGTTACAACAAACCCTTCTATTATTGCTAAAGAAGGTAGAGATTTTGAAGAAACAATTAAAGAGATTTGTAGTATTGTTGATGGTCCTGTTAGTGCAGAGGTTATTGGGCTTACGGTTGATGAAATGGTTGAAGAAGCAAGGAATATCGAAACATGGGCAGATAATGTGGTTGTTAAAATTCCAATGACAGAGGCAGGGTTAGAAGCAGTTCATATCCTTTCTAAAGAAGGAATCAAAACAAATGTAACTCTTATTTTCTCTGTTGCTCAAGGATTAATGGCAGCAAAAGCAGGTGCAACGTTTGTAAGCCCATTTGTAGGAAGAGTGGATGATATCGGTGAGGATGGAATCGAGCTTATCCAAAACTTAAATCAAACGCTAATAAACTATAATTTTGACACAGAAATAATCACAGCTAGTGTTCGTACCATTGGACATTTAGAAAAAGCTGCAGTTGCTGGTGCGCATATTGCAACAATCCCAGGATCATTACTACCAAAACTTTGGAAGCATCCATTAACAGATAATGGAATTCAGCAATTCCTAGCAGACTGGGAAAAGGTTCCTAAAAAAGCTGAAACATTATCTTAAGGAGGTATTGGAATATTGACAATTACTACTCAAACTTCCATTGAACAATTATCCATTAATACCATTCGTACTTTATCCATTGATGCCATTGAAAAAGCGAATTCCGGACACCCTGGTTTACCAATGGGTGCCGCACCAATGGCTTATACATTATGGACAGACTTTATGACACATAATCCAAAGCATTCAAAATGGTTTAACCGTGATCGCTTTGTGTTGTCTGCAGGTCATGGTTCCATGCTTTTATATAGCTTGCTTCACTTATCAGGTTATGATGTTTCTATGGATGATATCAAAAACTTCCGTCAGTGGGGCTCTAAAACTCCAGGACATCCGGAAGTACATCATACCGATGGGGTAGAAACGACTACTGGACCACTTGGCCAAGGTATTTCAACTGCTGTTGGGATGGCGATGGCTGAAGCTCATCTAGCGGCACAATATAATAAGGAAAATTTCCCTATCGTTGACCACTATACCTATGCACTTGTAGGGGATGGGGATTTAATGGAAGGAATCTCTCATGAAACAGCATCTCTTGCAGGACATTTAGGTTTAGGGAAATTAATCGTCTTATATGACTCAAATGATATTTCATTAGATGGTGATTTAGATCGTTCTTTTTCTGAAAATGTAGCTAATCGCTTCAAAGCATATGACTGGCAAGTACTTCGTGTGGAAGATGGTAATGACATAAAAGCAATACAAGAGGCAATGAAAACTGCGAAACAAAACACCACACAACCAACATTAATTGAAGTGAAGACGGTTATTGGTTATGGTTCTCCAAACAAATCAGGATCATCTGATTCGCATGGTGCGCCTCTTGGGGAAGAAGAAGTAAAATTGACGAAAGAAAATTATAATTGGTCACATGAACCTTTCTTCGTACCAGAAGAAGTTTATGCAGATTTCCAAGAAAAAGTAGTTCAAAAAGGTACAGACGCAGAAGATAAATGGAACCAATTAGTTGCTGATTATAAACAATCTTACCCAGAATTAGGGAAGCAGTTAGACCTTGATATTAATGGTGAATTACCTAAAGACTGGGATAAGGACTTACCAGTTTATGAAGCAGGAAAAGATACGCTTGCAACACGTGCTTCTTCTGGTGAAGTATTGAATGCGATTGCCAAAGCTGTTCCAAACTTCTTTGGCGGGAGTGCTGATTTAGCTGGTTCGAACAAAACAACCATCAACAATGCAGCAGACTTTTCAAGTGAAAATTATGCTGGAAGAAATATTTGGTTCGGTGTGCGTGAATTTGCGATGGCAGCTGCATTAAATGGGATGGCTCTACACAGTGGCTTGAAGGTATTCGGTGGAACCTTCTTCGTATTCAGTGATTATTTACGTCCAGCTGTTCGCTTGTCTTCCCTTATGAAGGCTCCTGTGACATATGTATGGACACACGATTCCATTGCGGTTGGTGAGGACGGTCCAACTCATGAACCGGTTGAACATTTAGCGGCATTCCGTTCGATGCCAGGCTTATCACTTATTCGCCCAGCAGATGGGAATGAAACACAGGCAGCATGGCGACTAGCAGTGGAATCAACTGATCAACCAACTGCATTAGTTTTAACAAGACAAAATCTACCTACATTAGAAGGCACAAAAGAAAAAGCATATGAAGGCGTGAAAAGAGGTGCATATGTTGTCAGTGATTCAAGAAAAGAAACACCGGATGCACTGATTCTATCTACTGGATCAGAGGTTCAGCTAGCTGTTCTAGCTCAAAAGGAATTAAAAGAGAAAAACATCGATGTTCGTGTGATCAGCATGCCATCATGGGATCGGTTTGAAGCACAAAATCAGGCATACAAAGATGAAGTTATCCCACCGCAAGTGAAAAAGCGCTTAGCTGTTGAAATGGCAGTTCCATTTGGCTGGGAACGTTACACTGGTGACGAAGGGAAAATCCTTGGAATTGATACCTTTGGTGCTTCGGGAAACGGTAATAAAGTGATGGAAGAATTCGGATTTACTGTTAAGAATGTTGTGAAACAGGTTGAGGATTTATTTCAATAGATGAGGAAAAGGAACTCTGGAATTTATTAAAACGGATAAAATGTTAACAACTTTATTTCATGTCAAAAAATATGCTTTATTATTAAACATACAAAACGCTTGGATTTTTTAAGTCCAAGCGTTTTTTAACACTATTTATCCTCTATCATTAAAGCAGTTAGTTTGGGTTGGGGATTAAATGATTATACATATTCAATTATCCCACCATTGGAGTGGAACTAAATGTAATCGCTTTGAATAATGAAATACATGTTTACAAAGAATATGGTAGAACTAAACATTTTCAGATTACCATCATATAGGGAGGAATTTATATTGAGCAAAAAGGTAGCAGTTATTACAGGATCAGGTCAAGGAATAGGGAAAGCGTTGGCTGAACGCTTAGCGAATGAAGGCTTTTCCATTGTGTTAAGTGATATTAATGAAGAAACTTTATCAGGAACTGAGAAAGAATTTAAAAATAATGGTCATGACGTTACATCGTTCGTTGGGAACGTTGCAAAACCAGAAGATCAAGCTTCCTTAGTTCAACATGCTGTAGATACGTTCGGCAGTGTAGATGTTTTCATTAATAATGCAGGTGTGGAAGGACAAGTCGCCCCTCTTACAGAAGTAGACCCTAAACCGATTGATTTAACATTAGATGTGAACATTAAAGGTGTTATCTACGGCATTCAAGCTGCAGGGAATCAAATGAAAAAACAAGGATCTGGTGGAAAAATTATTAACGCTTGTTCTATCGCAGGACATGAAGGCTTTGAAATGTTAGGAGTGTATTCGGCTACCAAATTCGCAGTAAAAGGTCTAACACATACTGCAGCAAAAGAACTTGCACCACATAAAATAACTGTAAACTCATACTGCCCAGGTATTGTCGGTACAAGTATGTGGGAACGCTTAGACGAAAAAATGATGGAACATATGGGAACGAAGAAAGGAGAAGCTTTTGCTAAATTCTCAGAAGGTATTGCACTTGGACGCTCTCAAACGCCTGAAGATGTAGCTGATCTTGTATCATTTTTAGCTTCGCCTAATTCTGATTACATTACAGGACAAAACATACTAACAGATGGTGGCATGGTGTTCAGATAAGTTCCTATTAACATCTAATCAATGAAGTCTAATACATCTATTAAAATGGATGTATTAGGATAAGTAAGACACTTATTCATCTGATGCTTATTGTTCGGATAGGTGTCTTTCTTCTTTGTCATTTTCCCCATACCTGTAAAAAAAATGTAATCCTTTTACAATATATTTTTAATAAAAGCCTAACAAAATATGACAATTTCAATGATAGAATGACATATAGATGAAGTTATATGAAGGAGAAGTTGGAAATTGTCGAAAAGGTTTTATTGGTTCCTAATGATTCTTGTTTTGATGATAGGAATCTATCAGGCTAGTAATATATTTAATGAAGCGGAAGTGCTGATTGGCTATGAGAATGAGGATGGGAAACAGAAAATACTAGAACATAGCAGTAATGTGGAACATCATTATCAAAATTTATCCGCTTTTTCTGTAACGATGAATAAAAATAGAATTCAGGATCTAAAAAAGCATCCGGATGTTGCGTACATAACGGAGAATATAGAAGTCTCCATTTCCGCCGACCAAATAACAGAAATATCTGAGTTATTGGCTACAACTTCGGAAACGGAGAATTGGAATATTAAATTGACGGGTGCTGAAAAAGCATGGATGGAAGGCAGTACAGGAAAAGGGGCAGATATTGCAGTTATTGATACAGGGGTTTCTCCTCATTCCGATTTAATAATTGATGGGGGTATTTCAACCGTTGAATATACAGATAGCTGGCATGATGATTTTGGTCATGGTACCCATGTGGCGGGAGTGATTGCGGCAAGTCATAATGGAGATGGAGTCGTTGGGGTTGCTCCCGATGCAAATATCTATGCCGTTAAAGCATTGGATGAGAATGGTGAAGGTCAGCTTGATGATATATTGGAAGCAATAGACTGGTCAATAGAGAATGGGATGGACATTATTAATCTTTCACTTGGAACAGAGATTGAGAATCCTTTATTGGAAGAAATTCTCGAAAAAGCATACGAATCTGGAATTTTAACCATTGCTGCGAGTGGAAATAGTGGTGAAGATTTAGTAATTTATCCAGCGAAATATAAAAATGTCATCGCAGTATCTGCAGTGGATGGAAGGATGAACCCTACGACCTTTACCTCAACAGGTGAGGCAGTGGAGTTCTCTGCGCCGGGCATAAATATTAAAAGTACATATTTGGATAATTCATACGGTATTGCAAGTGGTACGTCTCAAGCTGTTCCACATGTAACAGGAATGTTGGCCCTTCTGATGGAAAAGTATCCTGAAAAGTCGCATATAGAATTGCGAGAGGAATTAATACACCATGTAAATGATTTAGGAGCAGATGGCAGAGATGCTGTCTATGGACACGGATTTATTTCTTACCTACCGGATGATCAGAAAGCTCCGAATGAAGTGTCTGGTTTAACCATTAATGAAATTACTACTAATTCCGTAACATTCAGTTGGAATAATCCTACTAATATTGATTTTAATAGAGTTGCTATTTATATGAATGATAGTTGGATAGGTAATGTAGATGGTGAAAAGAACTCCATTTTTTCATTAGAAAACCTTGAAGCAGGAAAAGAATATGTGATGACATTGTACACGGAAGATCAAATAGGGAATATGTCAAACGGTGTTACCATGACATTTACTACATATTCTGACGATACTACAGAAGATAGTTTTAAAACAGCGAATAATGGTGATTTGATTTCTGAGGAAAATAGGGTGGAATCCACAAGCACAGGGCAAAATCAAGAACAAGCGGAGTCAGTTCGTGAATTCTCTTCCACTAAGAGGGATTTTGGAGAGGGAGAATTAGCTCCATCTGATTTAAACAGTAAGACAGAGAATCGTTCACCTCATAACATGACGAATAGCTCAACAGAAGGAAATCAGTCTGATTTAGAAGAGGAAGAAAAACTAGAATCACTTAAGATGAGAAATGCTTTGCCCGAAGATAGACAGCAATCATCGATTCTGAAGATAGAAGAAGTAGAAAATAGTGACAGCAACTTTATCATAAAAACAATTGAATTTATCCGACAAGTCATCGTATCTATTGGTAATTGGTTTGGTGTTACGTTTGGTTTGTAATCTATAGTTAAAAGTTCGGTTTACTAGACTGTTAATGAATGGCTCATTAATAGTCTATTTATTTTGTGATTCACACTTCTTATTGGAGGTTTTCAACAAAAATTGGAGCTGAAATGGTCCCATCATATTTTTCATCTAATTAGTCAAGACTAGAAGGAAAAAGGGGAAATTTGATGGAGCTTATCCAGAGATATGTTTCAAAGGAATTAACCCATTTTGTTGGTCGTCATCAACCGGAGGATGAGCGGTTTGATTTATTAATTGATATCATAAAAAGTGGTTGGCTTTTACATAAAAATATCCCAGGCGATATTCAAGTTCAAATCAATACGGATGCAAAAGGATTGGAGGATATCGTTACACCTGGAATCACGTGTTTTGCGGATATTCCAATTAATGATTTATCCCTACATATGGAGAAATATAGTAATTTTGGATTATCTTTTAAAAAGGATTTTCTGGTGGAGAAAGGGGCAAACCCTGTTTATTATATAGCAACGAATGGTTTAATAGAAAAACAAAAAGAAGGTAAGGAACAGCGAGAGAGTTATTTTGAAGAGAATATTAAAAGCTATTTTACGTTAATGAGGGATGTAAAGGAAAGGATACAAAGGAATTCCGATGAAAATAAAGCAATGGAATTACAAATGCTCCAACACTTAGATACCTTTCTTGTAAAACATATTTTTGCATACCTGAAACCTTTTGATGCCTCTAAAACGGACGCGGATGAGGAAAATTATTATTTAGAAAGAGAATGGCGCATTGTAGGTGATGTTCCGTTTGTCATGAATGACATTACACGTATATTGATTCCTGAGCGGTATGGCAAGAAATTAAGAGAGGTACTGCCAGATTACCACGGACAAATTTCATTTACAGAGTAACGTAGGTTAAAGGCAATACCAACCTCTTGGATATTTCTTAAATAGAACCGGGCTGCTTTTAACCCGGTTCTTCTCATGCTAGGAAGCTCACAATAGGGTACCGATTGCTCCAGCATGGGACCCTTTATCAAGGAAGATGGGGTCATAGGAATAGTAATCCTGGAATCCACTTAATACGCTTTTTAATGGTTCGTTTCCGTTTAAGGTACTTCCGACAAAGACTACCTTTTTCATTTGATTTGCTTGTACACATTGTACCGCAAGTGTGATGATGGTTTCTCCTATCATCTGAATGAGGCTTGCTACATAATCCTCTACTCTAGCTGTTTTATTCACGTGTGCTTTTCCAAAATTAGCTGCCGTTAAAGCACCTGGGATTGGCGGTTCATGAGGTGCATAAATGTCTTTTACTAACAAATCACTATTATGGTTTGATCCCTTTTTCGCAAGTTCTATAATCTGATGAAAATCCTTTCTACCTGTAATGATAGAGCCCATTCCTAATAATGTTCCACCACCTATTCCACTTCCCGCAACACGAGTGGTTGCATCGGAACTAACATGGAAAATCGATGTGCCTGTACCAATGCTAACAAGGATGAAATCTTCATCAAAGCTTGGCTTCTCTTTTTGTAATAGATATCTTGTCCCTTTAGCGATGGCCTCAAATTCTTCTACCATATTGGTTTGCTGATTCACTGCAGTTTTTATTTGAAAGGATTTTCCTCCGGTAATAAATAGATTCGCATCCGGCTTTAGCATTTGCAACCAATTAAATAAGTTATTTAGATCCTGATAATCATAGGATTTCACATGAAAATCACCACGTTCTTCATATGCCATTTTAATTAATGATCCGCCTGCATCGATTCCGATTTTTTCTGTCATTATTCATAGTCCTTTCCGCCATTTATTTCCGACTATTATTTTTGCCATTTTTCTATATTCGATAGTTTTAACATCATTTCCTTCTAATATTGGCATGAAGCACGGAAATTCATTAAAATAGAGATTGATGAAACTTTTTATGCACCACTAACGTAATAAAAGTATAAGAGGTTCTGAACACATATGATATTTAATGATATAGAAATGATATATAGGAGTTGATTAACTTGAAGGCCATTTTACAATTTATCGCATCATCCATAAGCTCTACCTTTGGGATGATGGCGATATGGCTGATTAGTTTTTTAGGATTTGAACTAACCTTTGTACTCTCTGGAATCGTATCTCTTCTTGGAGGAGTTGCCTTATTTTTCATTACATGGGAAATGATCCAAGTTGGCTTTATACGGAAAAATGGACTTACGAGAAAAGAATATCGATATATTGAATCTAATTTAAAGGAAGCCAAGGGAAAAATTTCGCGACTACAGCGTGCTTTAATGAGTGTTCGAAGCATTGATCAAGCGAAACAGAATTTCGAAATCATACGCACCGTTCGTCGTATTTATACGAATACAAAGAAGGAGCCTAGTCGTTTTTATAAAGCAGAGGGTTTCTTTTATGAACGTCTGGATTCCTTAGTAGAATTAGCTGATAAATACGCATTTCTATCTTCCCAGCCTGGTAAAACATCTGAAGTAAAGACATCCTTGCAAGATACCCGTCGTACGATTCAGGGGTTAGGGGAATCTGTGAAAAAGGATTTGTATATCATGCTTGATGAAGATATCGATACATTGCATTTCGAATTAGACGTTGCTAAAAATTCTATTAATCGAATGAAGAAAAAAGATAGGAGGATGTTTAAATGAACGAGCAAAAACGAGAAGTGGATGAACTTTTAGCCAACCCGTTCGGTAAACCTGAAACGAATGATGTCTCCATTTCACAGACGCCAACTGAAATGGATAAACCAAAAAAGGTAATGGACATACTACCATATGAGGATCAGCAAAAGGCCCTTCAGATTGCAAAGCAGATTGACCATACCAATCAGCAATCCATCACAACATACGGAACAGAAGCCCAAACCAAATTACATGATTTCTCCCATTCGATGCTGGAGCATGTGGATAACAATGATGTTAGTGAAATTGGTTCGATATTAAAAGACTTAATGAAAAAATTAGAACAAGTTAATCCGGATGAATTAAAGCCAGAAAAGCGTGGTTTACTGTCGCGGATGTTTGGGAAAATCTCTAGTACAGTCAATGAAATTCTTTCTAAATACCAAAAAACTGGTGCACAAATTGATCGAATTAGTGTGAAGCTAGACCGTAGTAAAAACACATTAATGAAGGATAACGAACTCCTTCAACAATTATTTGATAAAAATCGTGATTTCTATGATGCGTTAAACATCTATATCGCTGCTGGTGAGACAAAGCTTGAAGAATTGGAAACACAGACCATTCCAGCATTAAAGCAAAAGGCAGACCAGAGTCAAAACCAAATGGATGTACAGGAAGTAAACGATGTGATGCAATTTGCAGAACGTTTAGAAAAACGGATGCATGACCTACAGCTAAGTAGGCAAATCACGATGCAAAGCGCGCCACAAATACGGCTTATTCAAAACACCAACCAAGCACTTGTCGAAAAAATCCAGTCCTCTATTTTAACGGCTATTCCATTATGGAAAAACCAAATTGCGATTGCACTTACCTTGCTTCGCCAGCGCAATGCCGTCGAAGCACAGAAGAAAGTCTCTCAAACAACCAATGACTTATTGCTGAAAAACTCTGAAATGTTGAAAGTAAATACCATAGAAACGGCAAGGGAAAATGAAAGAGGATTAGTCGATATTGAAACCTTAAAACAAACGCAGGAAAACCTAGTTTCCACCATTGAAGAAACACTACAAATTCAAACAGAGGGAAGACAGAAACGCCAGCAAGCTGAAAAAGAACTTCAAGGAATGGAAAACGAACTAAAACAAAAACTCCTAGAACTTCGATAAAAAGCACTTCGATCATTGAAGGAGCTTGGAACTTCCCAGAATAACAAGAAAACTGTTAGCTGTTATGGCTAGCAGTTTTTTTTAGGATAGGATGGAGAGTGCATTTGGAGCAACTAATATTGTAAGCAGTACCCACTATAGTTGTTGGAAATGACAAATATGAATAGCTCATGATAAAATTTTATAAATAGACCCTCCTTTATCTGACTGGGAATAGAAAGCAAAAGAAGGTTAAATATAAGCATGTCAGATTGTTTTAAGGAGAGATGATATGTCAGGATCAAAAAAAGATACCAATTCATATATGCTATCGGAAAAAGATAAAAAAAGTAGAAGCCGTGCATTAATTGGTGCAGCGTTCTTAATGGCAACCTCTGCAGTTGGGCCAGGTTTCTTAACGCAAACCGCGGTATTTACCGAAACGTTACTTGCTAGCTTTGGTTTTGTTATCTTGGCTTCCATTGTATTAGATATCGGTGCACAGCTAAATGTCTGGAAGATAATTGCAGTAACAGGAAAACGAGGTCAGGAGATTGCGAGCGCCGTTGTACCTGGTTTAGGTTTTATTGTGGCAATTTTTATAGTTATTGGTGGACTTGCATTCAATATTGGAAATATAGGTGGTACAGGCCTTGGAATCAATGCAATGTTTGGAATAGATCCAAAAATTGGTGCCATTATTTCTGCTGCTATTTGTATTTTTATTTTCCTTTCCAAGGAAGCTGGTGCAGCGATGGACCGGATTGTAAATATCCTTGGTGGAGTACTCATTTTATTAATTGCTTATGTTATGTTTGTAAGCCAACCCCCTATAGGAGAGGCAATTTATCGTACATTTATTCCATTAGAACTAGATTTTTATGCGATTATTACTATCGTAGGTGGATCAGTCGGTGGTTATATTACGTTTTCGGGTGGCCATCGACTTCTAGATGCAGGAATAAAAGGAAAAGAAAGCTTACCAGAAGTTACGAGAACGTCCGTTACAGGAATACTAGTCGCTTCATTGGTTCGAATTTTGTTGTTTTTAGCTGTGTTAGGTGTTGTTTCTGCAGGTGTTAGCCTTGATCCAACTAATCCAGCGGCAACTGTTTTCCAACATGCTGCTGGTGATATCGGTTACCGACTTTTTGGTTTAGTTTTATGGATTGCAGGGATTTCTTCTGTAATTGGAGCAGCCTACACTTCTGTATCCTTTTTACGCACGTTTCATAAGAAAATTGATGAAATGTATCGCTACTGGATTATTGCGTTTATTTTATTTTCTACCGCAGTATTTGTTTGGGTTGGGCAAGCGGCGACATTACTCGTATTAGCAGGTGCTGTAAATGGATTAATTTTACCGTTAACATTAGGTTCGATTATTATAGCTGCACATCATTCAAAAATTGTAGGTGATTACAAGCATCCCATTTGGTTAACTGTTTTCGGTGTTATTGTGGTCATTTTAACAGCCTACTTAGGGATACAAACATTATTCCAAATGATACCACAGTTATTTTAGTAGGATATGAAAATAGGAATAATTTTTATAATTGGGGGGGATATGATGTTTCAAATAGATCCCATAGGTGATAAGGGATTACGAATTCAGCTTGGGGAAACTATTTCCAAAGAAACAAATGAGAAGATTCGAAGTCTTTCCCTGTTATTAGAGAAAGAAAATATTTCTGGAATAGTGGAGTGGATTCCTACTTATACAAGCCTCTCTATCTATTACGATCCATACTATATTTCTTATGAAAAATTGAAAGAAAGAATAGGTACATTGGCAGGGAAATTTTCACAGATTGAATTACCACCCGCAGAAGTCATGCATTTTCCAGTCTTTTACGGTGAAGAGATGGGGCCTGATTTATCGAATGTTGCCAAACATAATGGACTAACAGAGGAAGAGGTTATTGAGATTCATACGGGCTCGGATTATCTTATCTTTATGATGGGCTTTACTCCGGGTTTTCCATATTTAGGAGGAATGTCGGAAAAAATTGCAACACCGCGTTTAGCGGAACCACGTTTAAAAATACCGGTTGGTTCTGTAGGGATTGCAGGATCTCAAACTGGTGTATATTCGATGGAAACACCGGGTGGATGGCAGTTAATCGGAAGAACACCTCTCGAATTGTATGACCCAACTAGAGAGAAACCTATATTACTTCAAGCTGGTAATTATATTCGTTTTGTTCAAGTTTCCAAAACAGAGTATATCGAGATAGACAATCTCGTGAAACAAAATAAATATCATCCACATATTGAACCATTTAAGGGAGAGTGAGAAAATGGACGAATATTTTGTTGATCTAAACAGTGATCTTGGAGAAAGTTATGGGGCTTTTACAGTTGGTCAGGATGATTTAGTCATGAATTATATTACTTCTGCTAATATTGCTTGTGGTTACCATGCTGGAGACCATAATGTTATTCAACAATCCGTGAAAAAAGCAACGGAAAAGCAAGTAGGAATAGGAGCCCATCCAGGTTTTCAAGATTTACACGGATTTGGTCGTAGGATGATGCAAATAGATACGGATGAATTATACAATTTGATGGTATATCAAATTGGTGCTATCCAAGCATTTGCCAAGCTGAATAACAATAATTTGCAACATGTTAAACCACATGGTGCTTTATATAATATGGCAAGCAAGGACAAAGAAATGGCCCAAGCTATTGCACAGGCTGTATATGATATAGATTCCAACCTGATTTTATTTGGACTTGCTGGTGGAGAGCTGGTTAATATGGGACGGAAGGTTGGACTAAGCGTTGCAGAAGAAGTTTTTGCAGATAGAACCTATCAGCCTGACGGGACATTGACAAAAAGGACGGAAAAAGATGCCATCATAACAGATGCGGAAGAAGCGGTGTATCGAGTTATTCGCATGGTTAAGGATGGAAAAGTAGAAGCTATGGATGGTTCGGATATACCCATTCAAGCTGATACTATTTGTGTGCATGGGGATAGTCCGAAATCATTAGAATTTGTTAGCAAATTAAAAGAAGGTTTGCTGGATAATGGAATTAACATAAGAAGAGTAGGGTTATAAAATGGCAAAAGCTGTGATAGAAGTAGAAAAATCAGGTTTATCAACCTCCATACAAGATCTTGGACGAATGGGTTATCAACAATATGGGATGGTTGTATCAGGGGCCATGGATATATTAGCTCTACAGGTTGGAAACTTGTTAGTTGGGAACAAGAGAGATGCTGCGGGGATTGAAGTTGTCATTATGGGACCTAAGCTGCGTTTCTTAAAGGATACGATTATTGCAGTGTGTGGAGCAGATCTCTCGGCAAAGTTAGATGGAAAAGACATCCCTATGTGGACATCGATTTCTATAAAGAGCGGACAAATTATAACATTTGGGCAGCCGAAGAACGGGGCTTACGCATATGTATGCATAGCAGGTGGGATTGAAACACCGATGGTTATGGGAAGTCGTTCTACATATGTGAAAGCTTCTATCGGTGGCTTTCAAGGTAGGTTTTTACGAAAAGGAGATGTATTAGAGACGGGGACACCAATCATAAAGCAACGAAGGATGAAGCGGTTAACGAAGGACAGTATCCCAATATATGATACAGAACGAAAAATAAGGGTAGTATTGGGACCTGACTTAGATGCGTTTCAGCGTTCCAGTGTCGAAACATTTCTCTCTGAAACATACAAAATTACCAAAAAGGCAGATCGAATGGGAGCGCGTTTGGAAGGGCCAAAACTTGAACATGTTAATGGAGCAGATATTATATCTGATAGTATATTTCCGGGGACGATTCAAGTGCCAGCGAATGGCCAACCGATTGTACTCCTGGCAGATAGGCAGACAACAGGAGGTTATACTAGAATTGCCAACGTAATTTCTGTTGATTTTGCACGTGTCGCACAAAACTTACCAGGAGCTGAATTACAATTTGAAGCAATAAGTGTAGAAAAAGCACAAACCTTGCATGTGAAAAGAGAAAGATTTCTAAGGATATTAAGCATGGCAGCAGGGGTAGTTAGCTAAGTTTTTACTTCGGTTGTAAACGAATGGAAGATTTACTTTGTGAAGCAGTGTGGTACGGATAATTGGCTGTACCATACTGCTTTTTATTTTGAACTTGTCATTTCATTTTAGGCATTATTTGAATAGTAATAAATTGTCTGAAAAAATATAGACAAAAACTATTAGTAATGTTATATTACTTTTTAATACCAAATGAACGACAATTATCGACAGGCTATTTGATCCTTGAAAAAGGAGTAGAAGTTGTCAATATAATCGTTCATAAAATGCGTTATTTGACCTCATTTGATAGAATTTGAGAATAATTGTAAAATAAGTTTCCAAAAAACAAGTTTTCTGTTAATTGGTTATTTACAAATAGTAATGAATTCCTGTACTATTATGATTAACTAGTTGGTGATTTATATGTCGCTGTAGTCACTTAGGATTAGAGTGACAATAAATGACAGAACTATTAAAAAATTTTAAGAATGTCAGGTACATATGGGGGTGACTGTTGCGTAATTAAATGAACGAGATTTATATTTACACTACTAAGTAATAGAGGCTATTTTAGGGGGGATTTTGAATGAAAAAGAGATTTAGTTTTTTAGTTACGATGGTTGCTCTTCTAGTATTTCTAGCAGCTTGTGGCAGTGGTTCTGAATCAAGTGGAACTGCCGATGGGGGAGAAGAGGAATATGTATTGCAAGCAGGTCACTCCTTACCAGATGACCACCCTTATCATCTTGGATTTTTAGAAATGGCGAAGAATGTTGAAGAAAGAACAGATGGACGCGTGAAAATTGAAGTGTTTCCATACAGTGAAATTGGTGCAGAGCGTGAGTTAACAGAAGGCCTCACACTAGGAACAGTAGACTTAGCCATGTCTTCAACAGCGCCAGTTACAAACTTTGTTCCAGAATTAGAAGTATTAGACGTACCATTTATTTTTAATGATCGTGAATCAGCAGTTGAAGTATTAAATGGTGAAATCGGGGATGAATTATTTGCTGCAATGGAAGAAAAAGGTATCATTGGACTTTCATGGGGAGAGAACGGATATCGTCATATTACAAATTCTGTTCGTCCAGTTGAAAAACCAGAGGATTTAGAAGGTTTGAAAATTCGTGTACAAGAAAATGAAATCCATCTAGCAGCATTTGAAGAGCTTGGTGCACAGCCTACTCCAATGGCTTGGACAGAAGCATTGACTGCACTACAGCAGAATACAGTTGAGGCACAGGAAAACCCGGCAATTGTAGCTGACCAATATAAACTTTATGAATCCAATCAAAAATATATGACATTAACTGGTCATGTATACTCTGTAGCGGTTTACATGATGAGTAAGCAAACATACGACGAACTTCCAGAAGATTTAAGAGAAATCGTGCTTGAAGAAGGACAAAAAATCGGAGAAATGCAACGTGACATGATTGTGGAAATGGAACAAGAATCATTGAAAACATTGGAAGAACAAGGTGTAGAGATAATTGAAGATGTGGATACTGCTCCATTCCAAGAAGCCGTTCGTCCAACATATGAAATGGTAGAACATCAAGATCTATTAAATAAAATTTTAGATGCACAAAAGCAATAGATGAATTAATAGAGTAGAAATGAAATGGAAATAGGAGAATTTTGTTTTCTCCTATTTCGTTATAAGCGGTTGTATACATTTTGTGGAGGAGGGGAGCTCGTTGCAACGAATAATAGATTACATAAATATTGGTATGA
The DNA here is from genome assembly GCF_900176885.1 of Oceanobacillus senegalensis. Classification (GTDB taxonomy): domain Bacteria; phylum Bacillota; class Bacilli; order Bacillales; family Amphibacillaceae; genus Oceanobacillus; species Oceanobacillus senegalensis. The sequence goes on from NZ_LT839648.1 coordinate 428,369, forward strand.
AGCATTTTTTAAATATAATAATGGCGGTTCTAGTAACAACCACATTTCTACAAGTTGTGTTTCGCTTCGTACTGGAAAGTCCACTAGCATGGACAGAAGAATTGGCGCGATATAGCTTAATCTGGCTAACCTTTTTAGGAGCAGCCTATGCGATGTCGTTAAAACAACATATTTTAGTAGAGTTCTTTACAAACTTATTTCCTCCTATAGGTAGAAAAATATTCGAAACATTGGCAGTAATTGTGAGTATGACTTTTTTTATCCTTATGATGTATCAAGGATGGCAGCTGGCAATGAGTGCGATGGCACAAACATCTCCTGTATTAAGAATCCCAATGGGGTATGTTTATGCGGTGATTCCGATTAGCGGCTTTTTCCTAGCTGTTAATCAGATTTCTGTATATATAAAGGACATGAATAAGGGGGATAACCAAGATGACAATCCTGCTGTTTAGCTTATTAATTGCATTATTCTTAATTGGGGTCCCCATTGCAATTGCACTTGGTACGTCAGCTTCTGCTATATTTTTAATCGAAGGTAATGTCTCTTTAATCGTTATCATGCAACGTATGTTTAATTCAATAGATTCCTTTCCATTGTTAGCTATTCCATTTTTTATTCTAGCAGGGAAACTTATGGAATCAGGTGGTATTTCAAAGAGATTAATTCATCTTGCTAATGTTATTTTTGGTAGAATCAAGGGTGGTTTAGCCATTGTATCGATTGTAGCTTGTGCGTTTTTTGCGGCTATCTCTGGGTCGGCTGCTGCCACTACAGCGGCAATTGGGGGGCTATTGATCCCTGCGATGGTAAAACGTGGATATGATAAGGATTTCTCAACAGCTGTACAAGCTGCTGGTGGGACGATTGGTATTATGATTCCGCCTAGTGTGCCACTTGTTCTATACGGTGTTGCGGCAGGTGTTTCCATTGGTGATTTATTCATTGCTGGTATTGTTCCCGGAATTCTTGTAACCATGTCACTGATTATACTAGTTTATATTATTTCATTACGTAACGGATATGGTGGAGAAGAAGCCTATACGTTTAAAGATTTTGTAAAAGCATTTTTTGATGCCATTCTTGCCTTATTAATGCCAGTTATTATTTTAGGTGGTATTTATGGCGGAGTGTTTACACCGACAGAAGCAGCAGTAGTTGCAGTGGTTTATGGTTTGGTAGTTGGTTTATTTATTTATCGAGAGATTAAATGGAAGGAATTATCACAAATTTTTACATCATCTGTAATAACGAGTGCTGTTATTTTATTTATTATTGCAGGTGCTGCAGTATTTGGCTATTACCTTACAAGAGAACGGGTACCAAGAGAAATGGTCGATTTCATGCTAGGAATTACAGATAATTGGATTTTCGCCTTGCTTATTCTCAACCTATTACTTCTAATAGTAGGTACTTTCCTAGAAACATCTGCAGCAATTATTATTTTAACACCAATCTTAACACCGATAGCAACTGCACTTGGCATAGACTTAGTACATTTTGGTATCATCATGATTGTGAACCTAGCAATCGGGTTTATCACTCCACCTGTTGGTGTGAATCTATTTGTGGCTTCCAATATAGCTGGAACAAAGATAGAAAAACTAATTCGCGCTATCATCCCTTTTATTCTTGTTATGATTATAGATGTTATTATCCTTTCCTTTATACCTGGAATTAGTTTGTTTTTAACACAATAAAGGAACATGTAGATATATTTATAAGGCTATTTATTGTAAATTGTTGCTTTAAGATAGTTGGTGCTTTCATATCGCTATGTATCTGCGTCTTTATCCTTCTAATCCATTTTTAGGATGTCAGATATACATATATTGAAGCAGTAATGTTAGATTTGTTCTAAATAATAGGAAGGAGTAGAGTGAATGGCTAAAAAAAATCAAGACCGGCGTTTTAAAATAGCCAATCGGGAGGCGCTAATCGGCTGTGGATTAGCTGTGATTAATATTTTATGGTGGTATGGATTTGCCTTTGGATTAGGTTCCAAACCTCCAGAGGAATACAGTTACATATTAGGATTTCCTGCATGGATTTTCTTAAGCTGTATTGTTGGTGTAGTTGTCATGATTGTATTAGTCGGAATTGTCGTCAAGTTTGTGTTGAAGGAAGTTCCTTTTGAGGACGAAGATGACCAGAAAGATGAGGTGAATTCTGCATGAATTGGGCTGTATTAACTCCACTGTTAGTATTTTTAGTAGTGATTTTCTTTATTGGTTTATGGTCTAATCGAAAAATGGCCAAAGCGGATGGGTTCTTAAGTGATTACTTTTTAGGTAGCCGTGAATTTGGTGGTCTTGTATTAGCTATGACGATGGTTGCTACCTATGGGAGTGCATCCAGTTTTTTGGGGGGACCAGGTGCTGCATATACGATTGGATTTGGCTGGGTTTTATTGGCCATGACACAGGTTGCAACAGGCTACTTCACGTTGCTAATTTTAGGGAAGAAATTTGCAATTGTAACCCGAAGATACAATGCGGTTACTCTCATTGACTTTTTAAAAGAAAGATACAAAAGTACACCAGTTGTATTATTGTCAGCTGTCAGTATCATCATCTTTTTATTCTCTGCAATGGCAGCACAATGGGTTGGAGGGGCCTACCTCATTCAGTCATTAACTGGTATAAGCTATATCGGAGCTATGTTTATCTTTACTGTATCCGTACTCATTTATGTTACCATTGGTGGATTTCGTGCCGTAGCGATAACGGATACCATTCAAGGGATAGTCATGTTCTTTGGAACTATGATTCTATTAGTAGCGGTTATTGTTGCAGGTGGTGGGATATCCAATATAATGAACGATTTGGTTACTATTAATCCCAATCTGATTACCCCATTTGGACATGATGGTTCATTAACTCCTGCGTATATTTCTTCGTATTGGATCTTAGTTGGGGTAGGAGTTATTGCTCTTCCGCAGGTTGCCGTCCGAGCGATGTCTTATAAAAATGCAAAATCGATGCACCGAGCTATTATGATAGGAACGGTGGTTGTAGGTTTTATTATGCTAGGGATGCACTTAATTGGTGTGTTTGCTAGACCAGTATTACCAGGAATTGAAGTTGCAGACCAGGTTATTCCACTAGTGGCACTTGATGTGTTACCACCTTGGATTGCGGGAATTGTCTTAGCTGCACCACTGGCAGCCATTATGTCCACGGTTGATTCTTTATTAATCTTAGTTAGTTCCGCTGTTGTAAAGGATGTATATATTAACTATATTAAGCCAGATGCATCGGATAATCAGGTGAAAAAAGTTAGTATGGCAGTGACATTTATCATTGGTGCGATTGCATTTATTTTAGCAATCAACCCACCTGAATTGTTAATCTTTCTGAACTTATTCGCGTTTGGTGGATTAGAAGCAGCATTTATGTGGCCATTAGTTCTCGGATTATATTGGAAGTATGCTAACAAATATGGAGCTATTGCTGCAATGGTGACCGGGATTGGTTCCTATATTGCCATTCATTTTTACAACCAAGCATATGGTGATTTATTAGGAGTACATACCGTTACTGTACCTGTCTTTTTATCATTAATTGCATTTGTCCTTTTTAGCTTGATATTTAAACAAGAAGCATATGAGTTTCCAACACAGAATTTGAAAAAAGAAGCCTAAGGTGATGTTACTTATTGAATGTAAAAGCATCGGAACGAATGAAATGAGATTATGAACGGGTTGTTTCTCTTACACAAAAACTGGTTCAAATCTGGTGTTCCTGGTGCAACAGATGGAATGTTCCTACATGTGCATGGTGCACCAATAGTAACTATTGGTGCAGGAGACAGAGATATTCCACATCAAATTGATGAATATGTAGAGGTAGAAGAATTGGAAGAAACAACCGAAATTTATCGGACTGCAGCCCTCCATTTTTTAGCAGTAGGAAATGAATAAGGTACTTACTATTGCATGAAATATTGGCAATAGCCGGGTTTCGCAAAATATAGATTTAACAACTAATGAGGTGTGAGAGATGACAACATTAAATATTGCAGTATTACCAGGGGATGGTATTGGTCCTGAGGTAACGAAGGAAGCAGTAAAGGTATTAGAAGCACTTACAAAATTAGATGATTCGTTTAACATTAAAACAACTTCCTTTAACTGGAATAGTGAATATTATTTACAGCATGGTCGCATGATGCCGGAAGATGGATTAGAACAATTAAAGGAGTTTGATAGTATTCTGTTCGGTGCGATTGGTGACAGTCGAGTTCCTGACCATATTTCCGTTTGGGAACTGATTATGCCAATTCGGAAAAACTTCCAGCAGTTTGTGAATTTCCGTCCTATTAAACTATTAAAGGGCTTGGACAGCCCATTGAAAAATGAAAAACCAATTGATTTTGTGATTCTTCGTGAAAATGGGGAAGGCGAATATTCCAATATGGGTGGAACTATGTTTCAAGGGGAACAACGAGAAATGGCAGTCCAAAATACGATTATGACACGACAAGGTGTGACGCAAATCGCTGAATTTGCCTATGAATATGCTCGTGAACATAATTTTACAAAAGTAACCAGTGCAACGAAATCCAATGCTATTATCCATACGATGAGATTTTGGGATCGAGTTTTTGAAGAAGTAGTAGAAAAGAATGAAGATATCGGCTATGAAAAATATTATATTGATGCATTAGCTGCATACTTTGTGCAACGTCCTGAGGATTTCCAAGTTGTTGTTTCATCCAATCTATTTGGTGATATTTTATCTGATTTAGGTTCTGCTATTGTTGGGGGATTAGGTGTTGCTCCATCCGGAAATATCAATCCCAAACGTGAATTTCCATCCATGTTCGAAGCTGTTCATGGTTCTGCACCTGATATTGCTGGGAAAGGAATTGCCAATCCAATCGCACAAATCTGGTCTGCTGCACTAATGTTAGAGCATCTAGGTCGTAGGGATTTACATGACAAGGTTCTTTTCGCCATCGAATCCGTCTTAGAAGAAAAGGCAGTATTGACACCAGATATCGGTGGATCAGCAAGTACAGCAGATGTCGGGGATGCCATCATTAGAAAATTACTGGTTAAGGAAGTGAGTTAAATGTCCTATGAAGGAAAAACATTTATTATAACAGGTGCTAGTGGTGGAATGGGGAAGGCCACTGTTGATTTATTACTAGAAGCTGGTGCCAATGTAGTTGGTTGTGACTTAAACGTGGGAAAATTGAGGGAGTATGAGCAAAATGCTAGATTCTTAGCAGTAGAAGGTAATCTTTTAGAGGAAGTTACAGTAAAACGAGTTTTTAAAGAGGCATCGGAACATTTTGGTGAGATTAGTGGTCTAGTAAATATAGCAGGAATTGCTCAACCTGCTACACCGATAGAGGAAGTAAGTTTAGAAGATTTTCATAAGATTGTGGATATTAATTTAACCATGTCATTCTTAACATGTCGTGAAGCTGCTAAATATATGAAGAAACAAAAATCTGGGAAAATCGTTAATATCGGTTCCGTTTCGAAAACAAGACCAAGACCAGGATTACAGTCTTATATTGCTTCAAAAGGTGCCATCGAATCATTCACTAAGGCACTAGCTTTAGAGCTTGCGGACCATCAAATTAATGTAAATATCTTACATCCAGGTCCAGCAGATACCAGTATGTTGGGTAAATTTACAAAAGCTGATGGAGATGTAGATGAAGCAAGAAAGGAAATTTTTGAAAAGAGTGTTCCATTAGGTAGGTTAATACAGCCAAATGACATTGCAAACTCTATTAAATTTCTACTTTCCGATGAAGCTAGCATGATTACTGGAACAGTATTGCATGTAGATGGCGGAAGAAATCTGTAAGCTATAGACCTGGAGGAGGATTGTCATGAAAGAACTAAAGATGTACATAAATGGTAAGTGGATGGATACAGCGGATGGTACGACCATAGATGTTAGAAACCCATCCAATGGAGAAGTTATAGCAACCATTCCACAAGGTAAAGCAGAAGACGTGGATTTAGCGGTTCGAGCAGCGAAACAAGCATTTGACAATGAGGCGTGGCGAAGTGTTAAACCCCATGAGCGTGGAGATATCTTATTTGCTATTGCAGATAAATTAAAAGAAAATCGCGATGAACTAGCAAAACTAGAAACCATGGATGTTGGGAAACCCTTATCTCAAGGATATGCTGATGTCGATGCGGCCATTCGTTACTTCCAGTTTTATGGAGGATCTGCGGACAAGGTAATGGGGGATACCATTCCAATTGAGGATGGAATAATTGATTATGTTGTTCGCGAACCCGTTGGTGTGACAGCGCACATCATTCCTTGGAATTATCCAATTCAAATCATATCAAGAAGTGTTGCTGCAGCAATAGCTACTGGTAATACTGTTGTCGTAAAAAGTGCGGAAGATACACCGATGACTGCCAATAAGCTAGCAACTTATTTTGATGAACTTCATTTACCTGAGGGAGTCTTTAACCATGTGACAGGATATGGATATGATGCTGGTGCGGCTTTATCCTCGCATCGATTGGTAAACCATGTTACGTTTACGGGGTCTGTTCCAACTGGTATAGCGGTTGCGCAGGCGGCGATGAAAAATGTTGTACCGGTAACATTGGAACTTGGTGGAAAATCTCCAAATATTGTATTCTCTGATTGTGATGTGGATAAAACGGTTCAAGGCGTTGTTCGTGCCATCATTCAAAATGCAGGTCAAACCTGTTCGGCAGGAGCAAGGCTATTAGTTGAAAAATCATTCAAGGATGAGTTTTTAGTGAAGGTTATTGAACAATTCAAACAGTTACAGGTTGGGCCTGGATTGGATGATAAAGATATTGGACCAATCCTCAATGAAAAGCAATTCCATCGTGTTATGGAATTCATTGAATTAGCAAAAGAAGAAGGCGAAATTCTTGTTGGTGGTAATCGCATAACGATAGAAGGCTCTGAAGATGGTTGCTATGTGGAGCCAACTATTATTGATGGTGTAAAACCAGATAGTAAACTAGCTCAGGAAGAAATTTTTGGTCCCGTTTTAACGGTGTTTCCATTTGAAGATACAGAAGAAGCACTAAGTTTAGCTAATAGTACAGATTACGGATTAGTAACTGGAATTTGGACGCAGGATATTTCTAGAGCCCATTACCTTGCAAGTCGTATTGATTCCGGACAAGTGTTTATTAATAATTACGGTGCAGGTGGTGGAATCCAAATGCCATTTGGTGGTTACAAGCGTAGTGGATTTGGCCGTGAAAAAGGCTGGATTGCATTGTATAACTATACACAGGTGAAAAATGTTGCTGTGAAATACCATTAATGAGGAAAGATCTTCTTTAATAAATACTCCCCATCAAGTATTAGATACCTGATGGGGAGTATTTTTGTTTATCAAATAGGTGTACTTACTCTTTTGGTTCCAAATCTTCAATGGAATTGATATTTTCCATATAAGTAGGAACAGCTAACCCAATTTTACCTTCATCCATGTTTGCTCCTAGGTCTTCAAATTTACCTTTATACTCCTCGTATAATGCACCGTGAGTCGCAGGCAACCATGGAGAAAGAGTAGCATCAGCATCGCCTGCTGCAATTGCCTCAAACAAAATAGCCGGATCAACTGATGTATAAGTTACGTCAAACCCATGTTGTTCCATTACAACCTTAGCTACATTTCCTGTGAAAAGCATATCATCCCATACAGTTGAAGCTATTTTTATTGAAGTACCGTTGGCGGGCTCTACCCCTTCTGTCCATTTTGCAACGGTTTCTTGATTATTATCTACCCACTGTTGTGCTACCTTTTCATAGTCAAAGTCCATTTTAGTAGCTTCAAGCAAGGCCGCCTCGATTTCTGGAAGTTCAAAATGGATTCTGTCAAGAATGGTATGGGCCTTAGGCATTTCCTCTTTTAACCCATTTCTTGTGATTGTGGTAACGGATTCCAATTCACCAAAGACCCCTTTTGGATCTTCTAAATACTTTAGGTCATACTTTGCAAACTTGTAATGAGGTGACCATGCAGTCACAACGATTGGTTCTTCGTTTTTAATAGCTTCATCTAACTGTGTTAACATTGCAGCTGTTGAGGTCGAATTCAGTTCCCAGCCGGCTAGACTCTCATACTCTTCTAAGGCATTGAGGGTATTTTCTGTTTGTCCGGCACCAGGTTCAATACCAGTAATCGTATATTCCATTTCTTCGCTGACATTTGTAGTGGCCTCAGATTCATTGTTAGTCGTATTGTTAGTAGTATCCTCCGTATCTCCCTGTCCACAGCCTGCTACAACAAGAGATAAGGATAAACCAGCAATTAATCCTAATCTTTTTAATTTGAAGTTAGACATGGTGTATAGCACTCCTTTATTATTTATTTCTTGTATTAAACGACAACTATCTTAAAATTATACGCTTCTGTTTGGTATGATTCAAACAGTATATTCGGTTATTTTAGTTCATACAGAATATATAGTTTATAAATACCTAACTTTTAAAAGAGGAGGCGTACGTTTCCTTAAGTTTGCTCCATATTTGTGTATCCCATTCCTAAATTTGTTGGTGAGGGGATAGGGGAATAAACAGTTACTGTGGAAGGTTTGTTTTCCGAAAAGTAAACAAAGTATGGCTTCTATAAGAAGGCACGAGCCTTTTCAAATAAGACAACCATTACTTTAGCATAGGATATGGTAGATTTTTATTTTCAGCTTCTTAAAAAGTAAATTCGTTATAATGATACAGGTAGTTTCCTTTTTACAAAATTATGGTAAAATTCAGTTATAAGAATATAGTCTGACTATGAGGTGGGATGATGGATCAAGCAAAACTAATCGAATTAGTTAAGATGGTTATAACCGATGATAATCGAATATTAATAGATAAAGCGGACTTATATAGTTATTCTTTTGACGCTTCCTTTGGTAGCTATCTTCCAGAATTAGTCGTGCAGCCAAAATCCACAAAAGAGGTTTCAGCTTTGATGAAATTGGCGAATAAATATGGGATTCCTATTTATCCGCGTGGTCAAGGAACCAGTTTAAGTGGAGGACCACTTCCAGTAAATGGTGGAATCGTCCTTGATTTATCTACATGGAATGAAAAGCTGGAAATCGATGTGGAAGATATGATTGCTATTGTTTCACCAGGAGTGCTTACTGCTAGCATTCATGAGGCTGCCTTAGAGAAAGGTTTTATTTATCCACCAGATCCAAGCAGTTCGAATGTTTCCACGATTGGCGGGAATTTAGCGGAGAATTCAGGTGGCCCTCGTGGACTCAAATATGGGGTGACTAAGGACTATGTGATTGGACTGGAGGTTGTTACACCTGAAGGAGAAATTATCCGGACTGGTGGGAGAACGATAAAAAATGTAACGGGATATGATGTAACAAAGTTAATGGTTGGTTCAGAAGGAACACTCGGTATCATCACGGAAGCTATTTTACGCCTTTACCCTAAACCTCAAGCAACCCAGACATTAATGGCTGTTTTTCATGACATCACTGATGCAGGAAGGGCTATTACGAACATCTTAAATTATGGAGTACTTCCTAGTAAACTCGAAATCATGGATAATGCCTCCATTACAGCAGTAGAAGCATACGAACCGCTTGGGCTCCCGACAGAAGCCGACGCATTGCTACTGATTGAATTAGATGGACATCCGGAAGCAATCCGAGACGAAATTACAAGGGTTCAGAAAATATGTAAAAAGGAACATGTGGCGGAAATGAAAATAGCTTCGGATGAAAGTGAATCAAAAAGCCTATGGAAAGCAAGGAAGTTAGTTTCTCCTGCCATTGTACGGAAAAAGCCAACAAAAATTTCCGAGGATGCGACCGTACCTAGAAGTAACATTCCAGAAATGTTTCGTAGACTAAAGCAAATTAGGGAAAAATACCATGTTGATTTAGTTGTATTTGGTCATGCCGGAGACGGAAATTTACACCCGAATATCATTGCAGACAAACGGGATAAAGAGGAAATGAAACGAGTAGAGAAAGCTGTGGAAGAAATCTTTCGAGCAGCGATTGAGCTAAATGGTACGTTATCTGGTGAACATGGAATTGGTACTTTAAAAGCCCCGTTTATGGAAATGGAACTTGGAGAGGTGGGACTTGATATGATGAAACGAATTAAGCAAGCATGGGATCCTAATAATGTTCTTAACCCCGGAAAGATTTTTCCAGAGCCTGGTGAAAGGTTTGTGTTAAGTGATGACTAGACCGAAGCTAGCTTACGAGGAAACGTTTGATTGTGTACAGTGTGGCTATTGTTTGCCGGCCTGTCCCACTTATTTAACAATGAAAAAAGAAACGCATTCCCCAAGAGGGAGAATTAATCTTGTAAAAATGGCTGCGGAAGGAAAAATCACCTACTCGGATTTAGCGGGACCGATTGAATTATGTCTAGGCTGTCGCGCTTGTGAGGTAGTCTGTCCAACAAATGTCCAGTATGGAAGAATCTTAGAATCAGCTAAGGAAGTTTTACAACATTCTAAAGAAAAGAAATCTCTCTTTGCAACGTTTTTATTTGGAAAGGTATTATCAAATGAAAAATGGTTAAGGTCTACAAGAATGGGCTTAGCAATTTATCAGCAGTTTGGTTTACAAACGGTAGCTAGGAAATCGAAGCTGTTAAACCTATTTCCGGATAAAATTAAAGCCTTTGAGTCTGTCTTGCCTGAGATGAATCGTCCTTTAAATAAAGGTAGAAGAGAGAATGTCTTTCCTGCTAAAGGACCTATGTATAAAATAGGTTTTTTTAGTGGTTGTATGATGGATAGTCTATTTTCCACTATTAACACTAAAAGTATGAAACTTTTACAAGCAGCGGGATGTGAGGTGACGGTTATAAAAGAGCAAACCTGTTGTGGAGCCCTACAGCTTCATAGTGGCAAAAAGGAAATGGCTAAACAACTAGCTAAGGAAAATATCATTGCATGTGAAGCGTATGATTTTGATTTTATTGTGAACAGTATTGGTGGATGTGGGGCAATGCTCGTTGAATATGAACATTTACTTTCAGATGATGATGGAGACTGGAGGAAGAGGGCCAAGGCGTTTTCGGAAAAAAATGTGGATATCAGTGTGATTTTATCAAAACTTAATCTTTCCTACACAAAGGATGTCCACAAAATAGTCACCTATCAACCATCATGTCACCTAGACAATGTACAAAAAAGGTCAGAAGAGGCCCTTCAGTTACTGAAATCTATTCCAGGCATTCATTATATGGAACTACGAAATAAAGAGATGTGTTGTGGGTCTGCAGGAATCTACAATCTTATAAACTATGAAGCATCGATGGATATATTAGATGATAAGATGGGGAACGTTCAAAGACTAGCAAGAAATCCGGATGTCATTGTAACAACAAATCCAGGATGCTATTTACAGATGAAGCTTGGCCTTCATCGAGAGGGCCTGTCAGAGAAAATTAATGTCATTCATTTAGTAGAAATAGTCGCAGAAGCCTGTGGCATAACGGATTAGACAGGGATTTCTGAGTACATATACAGTTAGGAGTCGTATTCATGCAAAGGGTCGCAAGCTTTGGGATAAGTGTTTCCATAATACTTTATGCCCTTTTTCATTTTATATCGTATTTCTTTGAACATTCATTATTACCTCTCTTTTTACCGATTAGTGGATTAGGAATATTTGTGTTTACCATCATGAAACTTCGAATTTCTCATATTAAAATGCCATTTGGTCTTATGGCTGTGGGAATTATCATCATGCTTATTTCAGGGACTTCCATTCAGGAAGGCTTAATGAGTGGATTGGTGGAAATGCGTAATGTAATTGGACTATTAGTCTTTGTTCCTATGATTAGTTGGGTGCTCCAAGAAGAATCCTATATTGAATCCATGATGGGATTTGCTCATCATTTATTAGACACGAGTCGTAAGTTTTACTTTGGACTCGTTTCCTTTACACAGGTTATTGCCTATTTTTTATTATTTGGTTCAATCATCATGATGTATCAATTAGTGAACATGATATTGAAAAATGGAAAAGGTGAGGCATGGGAAAATTACAAAGGAACGGCATTATTACGTGGGTTTTCCTTATCCGTCATGTGGGTGGTTAGTATTCCAAGTTTTGCCTACGTTGTTGAAGTAATGGGTGCTTCACTTGGATTGTCAATCATACAAGGGTTTGGTCTGGCGATTTGTGGTGTAATTATAGCACTTATCTTTTCCCACTTTGAGGAAAAAAAGTATGGTGTCAATTTAACTGCTGGCTTACAGACAGAAATAGATGATGTTGTTCGTCATACGTCAGATAAAAAGGAAATGCATCAGAATGTTATTGAATTTTTTATTTTATTTGCAACCTTATTTGGGTCTATTCTTATTTTGCAAAGGTTTGTGAATATAGAGCTATTGGTACTAATTTCCGTTATCGTTATTTTGTGGATAATGATTTATTATATTTATAAAAATAGGCCAAAGAAATTAGTGAACGAGTTAGGCAGATATATCCAGTATGACATGGAAAAGCAAGGATATCAGCTATGTATTATGCTTGGGGCGGGGGTGTTAATTTACGCACTTAATCAAACTAGCTTTGCGAAAACATTTGTCGATGGCATTTATTCTTTACAAGAAGCACTACCATTCTTAAATATTCTTTACTTCTTGCCATTTATTATTATCATTCTTGGTTTCTTCGGACTAGGTCCATTAACGGTAATGGTTTTAGTTGCAGGGATATTAGAATCTATTAATCTTCCATACCCACCAGAATTAATTGTTTTAACCGTAACGTCTGGGAGTGCCATCTCGATTTTATTATCTCCATTAATTATGCCGCTCATTGTACTTAGTGGTGCAAATGGATTAAGCGCGATAAAGAATGGGATTGCTTTTAATTGGAAATATGCGTTGGTTATTTATGCGATGGTACAGGTTTATGTCCAAGTAAGTGTTTGGTTTTCTTAGAAAAGTGTCAAAGGTTATCATGAAAAAAATTCTTATTGGTGATTTAAAAGGGGGATTTTAATTGGAGTTCATGTTTAACTTTGCTCGTTGGACACATATTATTGCCGGATTTGTTGCATTAATGGTTTTATGGATCCCGATTGTGACACGAAAAGGTAAAAAATTACATAGAGGAAGTGGATGGATTTTTGTCATTTCAATGGCAACGGTATCGGTAACAGCATTCTATATGGGAATTTATAGAATTGTATGGGATTCTGGTACTGACCAAGATGGTATATCATTCTCGTGGTTTCTTATTTTTATTTCCATTCTAAGTGCTGCGACTGCTTGGTATGGCGTCCGTGTCCTTCGATTTAAAAGGAGAAGAGCATCGCACCGCTATTTTTTTGATTTGTTATTTCCGGTTCTGCTCCTTACTTCAAGTATAGGAATCATGATATACGGTTGGGTGATTCATTTTCCATTACTTCAGTACTTTCCAATTATTGGTCTATTCTTAGGCGGAATACAACTACAATATTGGATTTCTATACCAAAAATAAGTTCACACTGGGTTGTTGAACACATCGTAGGAATGCTTTCTTCCTGTATAGCAACCATCACGGCATTTATCGTTTTTGGTGCTCCAAGATTACTACAAATTGATTCCGTTAACCTGTTCATTTGGTTTCTTCCGACGATTGTTTTTGTTCCACTAGTTATTGTTTCAACGGTTTATTATGGCAAAAAGTTTGCCGGTGTTAAGAAATCTTGAAAATTATCCGTAAAGGACCTACCCTTCCAGCTCATTTCATTTGTTTTATCATCCTACCATTCAAATACGTTTTCATTCAACAGTATTAGATGATGTTGTATAACTTGATTAGTAAATAAAACAAATTATAAAGCAAATAAATGGATTGATGTTATTTTTCATCTTCCTCCTAGCATATATTTATACAATAGAAGAAAGGTCAGTCCTAGTCGAGTTATAGAGGAGGGATGATGTGCAGCAGTTTGATACATTACTGGTAACACATGATAAAGAGTCCAATGGTGTTTGTATGATTACCCTCTATCGACCAGATTCCTTTAATGCTATATACGCAAATGGGAAGGGATTTATTCGATAGTCTTCAGCAATTAAAGGAAGACAAGGATATCCGAGTATTGGTGATTATAGGTTTTGGAGAAAGAAGTTTTTGTGTTGGTGCTGATTTAAAAGAAAGAAATGGTATGACTAAACGACAATGGAAAAAACAGCATGATATTTTTGAAAGTGCTTTTCAAGAAATTCGTGATTTTCCTTATCCAGTAATCGCTTCCATCAATGGCTATGCGCTTGGAGGTGGGATGGAGCTGATTTTAAGCTGTGATCTTCGTTATGCGGCATCCCATGCAAAATTAGGGCTACCTGAGGCTAAGCTAGGAATTATGCCAGGGCTTGGTGCTACACAAAATCTACCTCATACGATTCCAGTTGGGGTAGCAAAAGAATATCTACTCAGGGGAAATCAAATGGATGCATGGCGTGCTAAAAATTTAGGACTTGTGAATGATGTATTTTTTAAGGAGAAATTGGAGGAGGAAACATTAAACATTGCTAGGGAAATTGCTAAAAATGCACCATTATCTTAAAGGCATTGAAGGATTCAGTAAATAGTGGATTACATACGGATTACCATACAGCATTAAAGATTGAATTAAGTAATTACTATAAAACAGCAGATTCTGAGGACCGGTTAGAAGGTATTTTGGCCTTTAATGAAAAACGCAAACCAAATTGGAAGGATAAATAGAACGGGGTTAAGGTTTTCAGCAAGAGAAATTTTATTCAACGATACCAAGCCGAGTGTGGTTTGGTTTTTTTATTTGATGAGAATGTTAAAGTTATTCCCTGGTAAGAGAAGAACCAACCTATTATATGATTCATGAACCCCCATAAGAGGAATGTGACAATCGACTATTAGTCCACGTAACCCTATTCCTACTCTCTCTGAACATATTGTACAAGAATAGAGGATACTATTATTGCCTATCACCTAAAGGGTTGCATCATTCTCACTAATATTTATTTTGAAAAAATTAACTTGATATTTAAAAATAAAACTGTTAGAATATTTTTAACAGAGGGTGAACCTTTAATCTTATTCATCATTTGTAAGCAATTTCAAATACTTAACACATACATCTTATGAAGCCTTTTTGAAGAGTTAATTCTAATGGAAATGACTGCTTGTCATGAAAGAAAACCCTAAAAGTAGAAAAGGAGTTTGATAGGTATGTTTAATTTTAGTCCATCGAAGGAACAAGAGGAGCTATTAGCACGTGCAAAAAAAATTATGGAAGAAGATGTGTATCCAGCTGAAAAACATATCATACCAGGAGAGGGCTTGCCTCAGCATGTATTAAAGCCATTACAACAAAAAGTAAAGGATCAAAACCTTTGGGCAGCTCATTTGCCAAAAGAAGCTGGTGGGTTAGGTTTAGGTGCTGTATTTTTAGGATTACTCAATGAAATTTTAGGCACTAGCCCAATTGGACCGCGTGTCTTTGGTACGGCGGCCCCAGATACAGGAAATATGGAGATTTTGTTAAATGCAGGTACTGAAGAGCAAAAGCGGCAGTATCTTGATCCAATCGTAAACGATGAGATAAGATCATGTTTTGCCTTAACGGAAAAAGAAGTTTCTGGTGCAGATCCGACTGGTATTCAAACAAGTGCAGTGAAGGATGGAGATCACTATGTCATTAATGGTGAAAAGTGGTTTATCAGTAATGCAGGGTTATCTTCCTTTACCATTGTGATGGCAGTGACGAACCCTGAAAACCCTCCACATGAACGGGCAAGCATGTTTATTGTTGACATGGATAACCCTGGTCTGGAGAGAGTTCGGGATATCGGTGTCATGGGTGATTACAGTGAGGGTGGACATTGGGAGTTACGATTTAATAATTGCCGAGTTCATGAAAGCGCTATGTTGGGAAATCCTGGGGAAGGGTTTAAGCTTGCGCAAATGCGTCTCGGACCTGGGCGTATTACACACGCGATGAGATGGCTAGGTGTCATGAACCGTAGCTTTGACTTAATGGTGAATTACGCATTGAAACGTAAAACCCGTGGAAAGCCATTATCAGAGTTCCAATCCGTTCAAAACTTTGTTGCGGATTCTGCAGCAGAAATTGCTTCCGCTAGACTGCTAACTTTACATGCTGCATGGAAGCTAGATCAAGGGGAGGATGCACGAAAAGAAATCTCTCTTATTAAATTCCATGGCGCGAAAATAATCAATGATGTCATTAACCGCGCCATTCAAGTACATGGATCGCTAGGTTATTCCAAGGATACACCTCTTGAAGCATTCTATCGTGAATCAAGGGCAGCACATCTCTACGATGGTCCAGACGAAGTACATCGTGTGGTAGTTGCCAAACGAATTTTCAAAGAATATAAGAAAAAACAAGAAGAAGTTCAAGTATAAGTTTAAGTTTCAGGGGGGTAAATATGACGAATCTATTGGACTTGTCTGGTAAAGTGATTTTAATTGCTGGTGGTAGTCGTGGAATTGGTGCACAAATGGCTCGTGATTACGCAGAACAAGGTGCAAATTTAGTCATTGCTAGTAGAAACCTTGATGCCTGTTCATCGTTAGGGCTAGAAATTACTGCTACATCTCATGTTGAGGTATTACCTGTTCGTTGTGATATGGCTAATCTTGATGATATTAGATCCATGTATAGACAAACGGTGGATAAATTTGGAAAAGTTGACATTATCGTAAACAATGCTGGGGTCAATCGAACGAAACCAGCGATTGAAGTAACGGAGGATGACTTTGATTTTACATTTGATGTGAATATCAAAGGACTATTTTTCAGTTGTCAGGAAGCTGCAAAAATAATGATGGACCAAGGACATGGAAAAATTATTAATATATCATCCGTAGGCGGTTTAAAACCATATAAACGGATTGCACCATACACAGCAAGTAAAGCGTCTGTTATCCATTTAACCAAATCTCTTGCTTCCGAGTGGGCAAGATATGGGATTATCGTCAATTCCATTGCTCCAGGGCTAATTAGTACGGAAATCAATGAAAAGGAATTTGAAGATGAAAGATGGTTAAATAAAATATTAAAAACCATTCCAATGCGGAAACTAGGAGATCCGAAAGATATTTCCAACATTGGATTATATCTTGCTTCCGACCTTTCCAACTATATTACAGGCCAAACATTTCCAATTGATGGTGGAACGCTAACGGAATAGTAGAAAAGCGAAAGAAAACTGGACTCTTGGATTTGTCGTCAACCATAAAGGGTCCAGTTTATTATTAAAAATGGTGTCGTAGTAGAAGGATGATGCGCAATAACTTAATTTCTCCTCTAGTTGATTTGCGCTACGGACAGTCGCACACCTTAGGGAACGGCTTCAGCGTCCGTAGCAGAAAGCCACTTCCTGCTCAGGTCTAGACACGTGCTTTTCCCGCAGGACAAGGAAGGCTTCGTCAGCGAAACATCGCACGTAAAAAATCGGTTTTTATTTTCAAGTAGTCGACTGTCCTCCGCTCCAATTCAACCATTTTGAAAGTATTAAACAATATGACTTAAGTTTGTTTCACACCAAACCAACGAAGGAAATACACGGAGACTCCTGTGGGATGAAAAGCCTAGGTGAGACTCCGTAGAGCGTTAGCTCGGAGGAGGCTCAACAGCGCCCACGGAAAGCGTAGTGTATTTCCGAAGCGGTATTTGAGCACTAATTTGCGTAACAAGTTAATACGCATTTTATATATGATGTGACAGAAACAATTCATATGGAAAGCAACCAAAATAGAAAGGGGAAGATAGTTTATGAAAATAGAAGAGGTTGTTGCAGTTGTTACAGGAGGGGCTTCTGGATTAGGGGAAGCAACCATCCGAAACATTGTCTCAAATGGCGGAAAGGCTGTCATTATTGACTTACAAGAAGAACGTGCAACACAGCTTGTTCAAGAATTAGGGGAAGACAAGGTACTATTTGTCAAAACAGATGTAACGAGTGAAGAACATGTTCAATCTGCCTTAAACCAGGCAGTGACCTACTTTGGTTACATAAATACAGTGGTAAACTGTGCAGGAATTGGATCAGGTGCAAAAACCTATGGTCGAAAAGGGGTTCATCATTTAGGGGAGTTTTCCAAAGTCATCCAAATTAATTTAATTGGGACATTTAATGTCATTCGACTTGCTGCAGAAAAAATGAGTGATAATACACCGAATGAACATGATGAAAGAGGAGTTATCATTAATACCGCATCGGTTGCAGCCTTTGATGGGCAGATGGGGCAAGCTGCTTACAGTGCTTCGAAAGGTGGAATTGTTGGAATGACGCTTCCAATCGCAAGGGATCTTTCTTCATTGGGAATTCGTGTAATGACTATTGCCCCGGGATTATTTAAAACACCATTATTTGCGAGTCTACCGGATAAAGCGATTCAATCCTTAGAGCAAATGACACCATTCCCGAAACGATTGGGTGATCCGAGTGAGTATGGCTTGTTAGCAAAGAGTATTATCGAAAATCCAATGTTAAATGGTGAAGTTATTCGTCTAGACGGTGCTATTCGTATGCAACCTAAATAATCTTATAAAGGAGGCTTAAGATGAAAAGAACATTCCTAAAGGAAGAGCATGAAATGTTTCGAGCCTCATTACAAAAGTTTTTAGAGAAAGAAGCCGTACCCTTTTATGAAAAATGGGAGGTAGATAAGCAGGTTCCACGCTCTTTCTGGAAGAAACTAGGTAAACAAGGCTTTCTTTGCCCACAGGTAGAGGAAGAATATGGTGGTCTTGATGCCGATTTTGGTTTTGCAGTAGTTGTTGCCGAGGAGTTAGATAAGATTGGGACAGGGCTCGCGTCTGGTATCAGTTTGCATAACGACATCACTATTCCCTATATTGAGGAATTTGGAACCAAAGAACAAAAGAGGCGGTGGCTTCCAAAGGCAATTACTGGGGAAATGATTTCCGCAATAGCAATGACAGAGCCTGGGACTGGATCTGATCTTGCAAATATTAAGACAACAGCCGTTAAAGATGGTGATTCTTATATCATTAATGGAGAAAAAACGTTTATCACGAATGGTTATTTATCCGATCTTGTGGTTGTCGTTTGTAAGACAGATCAGCAGGCAGAACCAAAGCATAGAGGAATTAGTTTGCTGGTGGTAGAAGCAGGAACTCCTGGGTTCAAAAAAGGAAAGAAGCTAAACAAGGTCGGACAGCATGCTAATGATACGTGTGAATTAATTTTTGAAGATGTTCGCGTACCAAAGGATAATCTTTTGGGCCAAGAGAATAAAGGATTCTATTATTTAATGCAAAAATTGCAGCAAGAAAGATTAATTGTTGCGATACAAAGCATAGCATCTGTAGAAAGAATACTAGATTTGACGGTTGATTATGTAAAAGAGCGAAAAGCTTTTGGAAAAAGTATTGGTTCTTTTCAAAATACTCAATTTAAGCTAGCTGAACTAAAAACAGAATTGGAATTAGGAAAAACGTTTGTTGATCGTCTCGTCCAAGAGCATATGGAAAAAGAAGATATCGTTAATGAAGTGTCCATGGCTAAGTGGTGGGTAACGGATTTGGCCAAAAAGGCTGCAGCTGAATGTATGCAACTTCATGGCGGATATGGATATATGGAAGAATATGAGATTGCTAGAAGGTATCGAGATACTGCAGTGAACACGATTTATGCTGGAACAAATGAAATCATGAAGGGGATTATTGCTAAGAATATGGGGTTGTAAATTTAGGTAGTAAAGTACGTAAAAAAAGATAGGAGAATGTTTATGCGAGAAGCAGTTATTGTAGAAGCGGTAAGGACCCCTGTGGGAAAATATAATGGGGTTTTAAGTGGAATCCGGGCTGAGGAGCTTGCTGCCAAGCCATTAGAAGAAATCGTTAAACGTGCAGGAATCTCAGCGGGCATTATTGAGGATGTTATTTTAGGTTGTGTAACCCAGGTTTCAGAACAGGCATTTGATATTGCAAGACAGGCGGCACTTATTGCCGGATACCCAATAGAAGTACCTGGAACAACGCTTGATCGTCAGTGTGGATCCAGCCAGCAAGCTGTACATTTTGCTGCACAGGCGATTATTAGTGGGGACATGGATGTTGTAGTTGCGGGTGGAATTGAAAGTATGTCCCGTGTTCCAATGATGTCCAATATGAAAGGAACAAAATTAAGTGAGGCATTAACTTCCAAGTACGAAATTATTAATCAAGGACTTTCTGCTGATTTAATTGCGGATAAATGGGGATTTACCCGCGAAGAAATGGATGCGTTTTCATTGGAAAGTCATAAAAAAGCCATCGCAGCTAGGAATGATGGTAGATTTGAAAAGGAAATCATGCCTTTAGAGATAACATTACCTGATGGAACTGTTACTGTTGTGAAGGATGATGAGGGTCCAAGAGAAAATACGAACCTTGAAAAGCTAGGGAATCTAAAGCCAGCATTTAAAGAGGATGGAAATATTACACCTGGAAATTCCTCGCAAATAAGTGATGGAGCATCTGCCCTTCTTATCATGTCACGTGAAAAAGCAGAAGAACTAGGTCTTAAACCTAGATTTAAAATTATGGCACGTACTGTAGTTGGATCAGATCCTACGTTGATGCTTACAGGGCCAATTCCAGCCACGAAAAAGGTATTGGAAAAAGCGAAACTTTCCATCGATGACATGGATATTTTCGAAGTGAATGAAGCATTTGCTTCCGTTCCAATGGCATGGTTACAGGAAACAGATGCAGATCCCAGCAAGCTAAATCCAAACGGCGGTGCCATTGCATTAGGACACCCATTAGGTGCAAGCGGTGGGCGTTTAATGATTACGATGATGCATGAGCTAGAACGTATTGGAGGCAGATATGGTTTACAAACCATGTGTGAGGGACACGGAATGGCCAATGCAACCATTATAGAAAGATTGGATTAGTTTTTACGGTGGTTATTGACGCAATATATAAAATGCGCAGTAACCAGACGAAGATAATCGGTGCATTAATACCGCTACGGAAATACACTACGCTTTCCGTGGGCGCTGCTGAGCCTCCTCCGAGCTAACGCTCTCCAGAGTCTCACCTAGGCTTTTCATCCCACTGGAGTCTTCGTGTATTTCCTCCGCTATTTTTCCACATTCTTCTATTATTATTTTAGCTATAGTAATGGTTGATGAAGGGAGGACCAGTCGACTCCTTGAAAATAAAGATAAATTATCTAATGAAAATGTCATACTGATGAAATCTTCCTTGTCCTGTGGGAATAGCACGTGTCTGAACTACGAAGCGTTGGTCTTCCGCTACGGAGGCTGAAGCTGTGCCCTAGGGTCCGCGACTGCCCGCTGTGGAAACTGAAGTGCATCCATTTTCCCTTTTAATTGGAAAGGCAGTGATGAATAACATCAACTGAATTACTGCGCATTTTCCTTCAACTATGAATAAAAACAATGAATAAGATTCGAGTCAATAGAGTAAATAAACAAAAGGGGGTATTTTATGCCGTTACAATCCACACGTATATTGGATCTGACGAGATTATTGCCTGGACCTTATTGCACTATGTTGCTTGCTGACTTTGGAGCAGAAGTCATCAAGGTGGAAGAACCGAATGATGGTGATTATGCTAGAGCGGATGAGCCTAAGTTAGATGAGGATAGTGCATTTTTCCATTCGATTAATCGGAACAAGAAAAGTGTTTGCTTAGATTTGAAATCTGGTGAAGGGAAGGAGCAATTTTTAAAGCTAGTAGAAACTGCAGATGTAGTGGTGGAATCTTTTCGACCCGGTGTCATGAAGCGGTTAGGTTTAGATTATGAATCTCTTAAGCAAGTAAATCCTGGTATTATTTATTGCGCAGTTACAGGATATGGACAATCTGGTCCATATGCTTCTATGCCAGGCCATGATATAAACTATATCAGTTATGCTGGCTTACTTCATTTAATGGGAGAAAGGGATAGGAAGCCAATTCAACCTGCAACACAAATTGCTGACATTGGTGGTGGTGCTTTTCCAGCGACGGTAGGGATTTTATTAGCAATTATTGAGCAACGTAAGACAGGTGAAGGACAATTGGTGGATATTTCCATGATGGATGGAGTGATATCCTGGTTGCAGACGATTCTCCCATACTATTTTGCAACGAATAAAGAGGCCAAACGTGGAGAAATGGCTCTTAGCGGTGGAAAGGCGTGTTATGGAGTATATGAAACACAGGATGGACGCTATCTTTCTGTGGGTGCGTTAGAAGAAAAATTTTGGAAGCAATTCTGTCAAATCATTGGGAGGGAAGACTTTATTCCATTATTGGAAGCGCCAGTTCATGAACAACATCGTCTTGCCTATGAAATTCAAAAAATAATTGCTGAAAAGCCCCAAGCAGAATGGCTGGAACGATTCTCTGGAATGGACGCATGTATAGCACCTGTTCTTACCATGGAAGAAATGGTGAAGGACCCACAAGTACAAGCAAGGGATATGATCCAAGAAATCAATCATCCAACATTGGGGACAACTAAACAAATTGGTATTCCAATTAAACTATCTGAAACACCTGGTAGAATACGAACTCACGCTCCGAAGTTAGGTGAGCATACGGATGAAATATTAGAAGAATTGAAGAATAGAAGTTAAAGAAAGTGACCATTTTTGTTGCTTTAGAGATAGTACGTGGCTTGCCAGTATACTGATTGGCAAGCCCTTTTAATTCCATCCACTTTTATTTGTAGTTTTCAGTTGATAGTTACGTAGGATATGAATGATTCTTGGGAATGAAATCAGTGTTCTTTTTTTTATATTTTTTGGAACGAGGATTAACAAACTGTTTAGCATACTATATAATAAATTTCGAAAAAGAGAAAAAATACCTGCTAGAATTAATCCCAACATAAAAAGAACCTTCGAACGTTTTGGAACAACCGGGGTATGTTTTTTATCATCTGTTCTGTTTAGTAGTCAGATTGGTACCGGTGCAGTAACGACTCTTGGTGTCTCAAGAAGTCGAGTGTTTCTTTGGACAAATCTAGGAGTTAGTACGATGGCAGTAGTAATGGCAATATTATCTGTAACGGCAGAAGGGCTAGTTACAACATTAGTAAACTTGTAGGGAGAATGTTTCAATGTCAAGTAACTCTATCTTTATAGTTGATAATAATTCCAATAATAATCATAACACGTAAGAATCTACATTTCATCTAGTGCAATGAACAAGCAATGTTTCTATGTTTCCTCCAATCAATATGAAAAATAGTTTTAAAAATTTTAGTATATGGAATGAGTGGTGATAGCATGCAGATTCGTGAAATCGAAGAAAAAGACAATAAAACAATGGAGCAAATTATTAAACGTTCCCTGGAATCATTTGATTTAGATATACCAGGAACAGCTTACTTTGACCCCCAACTAAGCCATTTAGCACAATTTTACAAGCAACAAGAAAAAGCAAAGTATTGGGTGGCAGTGAATGAACGAAATGAAGTGGTGGGTGGTGTCGGTATTGCGCCATTTGGAGGGAAGACAGATGTTTGCGAGCTTCAAAAGTTATACATTTCACCGGATGCACAAGGTATGGGTCTGTCAAGGAAGCTGATGAAAGTAGCACTTGACTTTGCCAAAAAACACTATATATATTGTTACTTGGAAACGGTGGGGAAACTCGAGATAGCTAATCAACTTTATAGTAAGCTCGGATTCAAACAACTGGAAGAAGCATTAGATGGTTCAGAGCATAGTACCATGGATACCTGGTATCTAAAAAGGTTGTCATAGAAGGTGTTAGGAAGGTCTGTTCTTGTTGTATGGCAGGGTGTTGGACTTTGATTAGACCGTTGGGGTTGTATATGGTTTATTATGTACCGACCTTCCAAATCACTTATTAAAGTTTCTCCCTTTATCTATCTAATGAAAAGGCTGTTAAGAAGTTAAACTCCTAACAGCCTTCATGTATTTTTTTTATACAGTTGTAGATAACTGTTTTTTCAATGCATTTTTAATTTGGGCTAATGCTTTATGCGCGTCATCCATAATTACCGGCATCCAGAAGAAACCGTGAATTTGTCCGTCGAATCTTGTATGTTCAACAGGTACGCCAGATTGTCTTAGGCGCTCGACATATGCTTCCCCTTCATCACGTAGTACATCGTGTTCTGCAGTGAATACCAGTGCAGGAGGTAATCCGGAAACATCTCTTGCTTGCATTGGAGCAGCATAAGGGTTTTTCTTATCAGCTTCATTGTTTAGGTAGTTATCATTAAACCAGTACATTGCTTCCGTTTCTAAGTAGTTCCCTTTACCGTTCTCCACATAAGAAGGTGTAGTTGTATCAAAATCTGTAACAGGGTAAAGTAAAATCTGTAAGGAGATGTTTGGACCTCCACGATCTTTTGCCATGAGAGGAATAACAGCGGCCAGATTACCACCAGCACTATCCCCAGCAACGGCAATACGTTTTGGGTCACCATTATAGCTTTGGATATTTTCAGATACCCATTTTGTCGCAGTGTAGCAATCCTCTGCTGGAATTGGAAACTTGTACTCTGGTGCTAGACGGTAATCAACAGAAACAACCATTGTGCTTGTTTCATTTGCCACCCAACGCATAATAGGATCGATTACCTCTAAATCACCAAGTACCCAACCGCCTCCATGATAGAACACTAGCACAGGCAACGGACCTTCCCCTTCTGGAGTATAAATCCGTAAACCAATTTTTTCACCATCATGTGATGGAATATTAATGTTTTCTACCTTTTTAACCTCTTGTGGTTCTCCAACTAGATCTTTATAAAGTGCAGCTAGTCCAGCACGGTTTTCTTCGACTGTCATCTCTGGAATTCCTGGTCCCTCAGCCGAATTGATTTGATCCAATAGATTCTTTACTGCTGGTTGATAACCCATGATTTTTCCTCCCTTTGAATACGTTTTCATCTTTCTGAAAATTATTATACAACCATATACCTATAAATGCAATAAACAATTTAAAAAATAATAAATTTTTTAAAAATAAAATATTGATTCAATATTTTAACGTTGGTATAATATATTGGAACAAATACTTGCTCCAATGTTTGTTGTTTCTTGTTTCACAGTAGAAGAATAAAGCGGAGCAACTTGGTGGAGTTTGTTAGAACGACTATACCGTTGTGGGAATACACGTTGAAATAATAGAAAGGTGGTACTCAACATGCTATATCAATATCTTCCTGTTGAACGAATTCATTATGGAGTGGATGTGGTACAACAAAACATACTGAGTGAAGTTCAAAAGGTTAATGGAAAGCAGATTTTAATCGTTACAACTAATAGTATTCTAAAAACGGAAGCTTATAACAATTTGTTGGATAACTTACATGCAAATCAACTTGAAACATTTGTAACACTTTCGAAACAACATGTGCCCGGAGAATTACTAATGAGGGATATCAAAGAAATTAGGGCATTTAATCCTGATTTAATTATTAGCTGTGGTGGCGGTAGTCCGATAGATGCAGGGAAGATTTTATCACTTGTACTAGCAGAGAATATTCTTTTTGAAGAGAACTTATATCCATATTCAGAGAATAAACGAGAGAAGAAAGTAACAATGAGGAATCACATCCCTAATTTTGCTATTCCAACTACATTGTCTGCATCAGAATTTACGAGTATAGCAGGTACTACAAACGGGGAAGACCATGTGAAATATAAATTCTCTCATCTAAATATGACACCAAAACAAGTATTCCTTGATCCGATTTTTACGATAGATACTCCAGATTGGCTTTGGATTTCCACAGGAATTCGCGCCGTTGACCATGCGGTAGAAACGCTATATTCTCCAATACCTAATCCAGTGAATACTGGACTTGCATTACAGGCATTAAAAAAATTGCATACGTATCTACCACTTTCCAAGAAATATCCTCAAAATCTAGAATATCGACTAGAATGTCAAGTAGGTGCATGGTTATCTCTATTTTCTGTCGTCAATATTAGGCTAGGGCTCTCTCATAGTATTGGCCATCAATTAGGGGCATTATATGATATCCCGCATGGAATGACTTCTGCGATTATGCTTCCAAAGGTTATGGAATTTCTATTACCCCGTACTTATCATGAACAAGCTCAAATACCTGAAGCGCTTGGTACAGCAAATCCGGATGAAACAATAGAAGAAAAAGCTAGAAAGGCGCCACGATTGATTGGGAATTTAATTAAGGACTTGGAAATTCCGCATCGACTAAGAGATTTTGAAGTACCGAAAGCATCGATTCCTACATTAATTGAAAATATCCTCATTGATATTCACGGAGAAAAAAATGCTTTTGTATTGCAAACAGAGAACTTAGATAAGGAAATTACCAATTTAGTCCATAAGGTTTGGTAACGATTAATGATTGAATGGTAATTAAGAGTAAAAATCTTAAGAAGTAGGAGGAACAGGAACAAGTTACATCTACATTTGCTAAAAGATAAACAAATAATGTCCATGTGTTCATTATTATTTAAATATTATAAAAATTAGGAAATATACTTTACATTCAAATTTTGTATGTGTATAATGACTTTAAGTTAAGAGAGTAACGATAAGTGCGAAGGATAAGTTAAATCTACGAAAGTTAATTCAAGATTGAAAGCGCTAACAGTTGTGCGGTTTAATAATCTAAGATGCTAAGAGAAGAAGGGGATTATGGAGGTGTTTCAAGGTGATTAAGATAAAAAATGTATTTTACCGTGTATCTAATATGAAAGAAACAAGTGAATTTTATCAGGAAGTCTTAGGGCTTCCATTACAGTTTGTGGATAGAGATCAGTGGGCACAATTTAAGGTGAATGGAGTAACCTTCGCACTAGGTGGACGTGAGGAAGTTCCTCATGACCTAGAAGCTGGAGCGGTTGTTACTTTTGAGGTAGAAAATTTAAATGAGGCAAGAAAGCAATTGGAACAACACGACGTACAGGTTAGTGATGTGCGTGATATGGGAGGGCATGGAAGCACCTGTTATTTCCTTGATCCTTCCAAGAATATTGTTCAGTTATATCAAAAGTAAAGGAAGGAGTCCATTTCATTTATAAATCTTAATTCAGAAAGGAGAACATAATCCAATGAGTGAGATAGGGAATGAAGTGATGGATGCTAGAGATTTTCGTGATATAGTTGGAAACTTCAGTACTGGGGTTACTGTCATTACAACGAAAAATGGGGAACAAAAATCAATCGGATTTACAGCGAATTCGTTTACTTCGTTATCATTAAATCCCAAGTTAGTTTTGTTCAGTATTGATAAAAAGTCTAGCACGTACAATGAATTTATGGAAACGAAACACTTTGCGATAAATATTTTGGCGAGTGATCAGGTTGACGTATCCAAACAATTCTCTAAACGTGGTGTTGATCGATTTGAAGGTGTGGCATTTTATGAGGATGCTTCTGGTAGTCCGATTTTACCTGATACGTTAGCATATTTAGATTGTAAAGTAACCGATCACTGCGCTGGCGGGGACCATACTATTGTAATCGGTGAGGTTTTATCTGGTAAGGCGGACCCTGAAAAAGAACCATTGATATTTTTTAAAGGTAAATATGTAAACCTATAATGTCAGCATACTAGATTAATAATATATCTTTATTTTAAAAAACATCAATAGAATTACTAACCATAAATAAATGATAGAACGGAGATAACAAATGGATTGGCAACGGTCTCCACCAATTAGTTAGTAATTTATTTCATATAAATTATATAAATTTAAAAAGAGAAAGGAAGATGTGGAAATGGAATTTGGTATGTTTTATGTTCTAGAATCAACTGATGGAGAATACAAGCGTATTTATGATGAGATGTTGGGGCAAATTGAGTTTTCGGAGGAATTAGGCTTTGATTCCGTATGGCTTGCAGAACACCATTCCACCTCTTACGGTTCCATGCCAAACCCAGCTGTTGCCATGGCTGCTATTGCCGAGCGTACAAAACGAATTAAAATAGGTTCCCTAATTTCTGTATTGCCATTAGGTAATCCAATTCGAATCGCTGAAGACTATGCTATGGCAGATATCATTAGTGGAGGTCGGTTACAATTTGGGGTTGGTCGTGGTTATCAGCCAACAGAATTTAAGCAATTAGGTGTTAGCATGGAAGACACAAGAGCTCGCTTTAAGGAAGAATTGGAGATTATTACAGGGCTTTGGACTCAAGACAACTTCTCTTATGATGGGAATTTCTATCAATTGGAAGATGTTACACTAATTCCAAAACCAATCCAATCTCCACCACCAATTTATGTTGCTTCCATCAGTCCACAAACCTTTGATCTAGTGGCGAATATGGGATTGAACTTAACAGCAACACCAACATTGTCTACATTAGACGAGTTAAAAGTTCAGTTGAAGGATGCTAGAGAAACTCTTATCCAAAAAGGAATGAAACCGGAGGATATTGATTTCCCTATTAACCTACAAATGCACGTTGCAGATAATGCAGAAGTGGCATTTGAAAGAACACAAGAATACTTTGACTGGTATTTCAATCGCGTTACTTCCCTTGTACCTGGTGGTGATGGAAAGAAAGCGGCTAAATCCTATGAAGCTTTTGAAGAAGTAGCCAAAGGTATGTCTAGTATCACTTTCGATCAATTACGTGCAGCGGGTACAATCCATGTGGATGGTCCACAAGCGTTAATTGAAGAAATTGAAGAAATGCAAGAAGCATTCGGACTAAAACAATTAAGCTGCTGGCACCGTATTGGTGGTATGTCAGATAAACTCGTTCGTGAATCTATGGAAAGAATGGCGACTGATGTCATTCCATATTTTAAGAAAAAAGAAGCAAAACAAAAAGCTAACAGCTAAATTTTACCATTATTTTTCTTAATATTACCTATATTCCGTTTTTTATTAAACGGGGTTATTAGGGGAAGGAGCGAAGTCGTTTGAGTTTAGAGGAAAAAAATAAGCAGATTATAAAAGAATTTATGGAGGTATTCTCCACAGGTGATATTGATAGGTTTCTAACCTATTTCTCAGACACAGCAACATGGTGGGTTGCTGGAAATATTGAGGGTGTTTCCGGGGAGAAGGATATGAAAGAATTCAAGGAAATGAATTCTGGTCTTGCTACTGCAACAAAGGAAGCTGCCATCCGCCTGACACCACTTGCATGGACTGCTGAAGGTAATCGAGTGGCTGTGGAAACGGAATCCTATGCGGAAATGACGAATGGCAAAGTCTACAATAATTTGTATCATTTCTTATTTGTTTTAGAAGATGGGAAAATTCAAAAAGTCAAGGAGTTCCTTGATACAGAACATGCAAGAGAAGTCTTCTTAGGAGAATAAAAACTTGTAGTGGATAGAGGCTAGGACGTTAAACGCAACAGACGAACAATACACTGGTTAGCAAAGTATATTTCAAGAATGTTTACTGTACCGATGATGTTCGGATATTGCTCCTTAGAGAAATACTTTTGTCCTTGCCTCTCTCCTACATAAAATCCTATATAAGTTTGAGGTGATCTGATGCAGTCTTTTCGGGAAATAAATGAAAATTTCTCATGGGAAAACGTAATGAAAAAATATGATTGGAACCCGGAAGAAAAATTCAATATGGCACATGAAGCTTGTGATCGCTTTGCAAATGACCCAAAACGTGTTGCTATCTATTATGAAGATGAGCATGGAAAAAAAGAGATATGGACATTTAAAAAGCTGAAGGAAAAGTCTGATCAAATGGCTAATTTATTAAGGTCTTATGGAGTCAAAAAAGGGGATAGAGTAGCTGGGCTATTAGGGAAGGACATGGAGCTATACTTAACCGTACTAGCAACATGGAAAATTGGAGCTATTTACGTACCACTATTTACTGCTTTTGGGCCTGAGGCACTTTCCCATCGGATGTCAGATTGTGATTGTAAGATATTGGTCACCAATAAGGAGCAGGCAGAAAAATTAGATGGTGTAGCTGTATCGGTACAAAACATTGTGATTGATGATGGATTTGCAGGAGGACTTAACTTCTGGGAGTTTCTTGATACATTTTCGAAGGACCATGTAACCGAACCAACGCAATTAACGGATCCCTCTACTATTCAATACACTTCTGGTTCAACAGGATTGCCTAAAGGAGCTACTTGGGGCCATAAAATTATGCTTAGTATTTACCCGTATCAAAAACATGCCATGGGTACAGAATCAAATGACCGCTTATATGGTGGTGCCGACCCGGGCTGGTCTTTTGGGCTTATTCAATGTACGTTTGCGCCACTCTCCATGGGTGCTTCTGTTTTAATCTATAAAGGGAAATTTGATGTTGAAAAGACGTATCAATTGCTTGAAAACTATAAAATTACTAGTTTTGCTTTCGCGCCAACAGCCTATCGAGCAATGATGGCTGCAGGGTCAGAGCTTGTCCAGAAGTATCGTTTGCAAGTGAAAAAATTCAGTAGTGCAGGTGAACCGTTAAATGCGGAAGTTGTCCGTTTCTTTAAACAGAACTTTGGTAAGGAGATTTATGACCATTACGGAGCAACAGAGCTAGGGATGATTATTAACAATTATAATAGTACAGACATGGAAGTGAAACCGGGTTCCATGGGATTTCCTTCACCAGGTTACAATGTAAAATTAGTGGATGAGGGTGGAAATCCAGTCAATCAAGGAGAGGCAGGGGAAATTGCCGTGGATCGAACTGCATTCCCATTCTTTTTCTTAGGATACTGGAATAATCCCGAAAAAACGGAAGAAAAGATGAAGAAAAATTGGATGGTATCTGGCGATGTTGCGGTAGAAGATGAGAACGGATATTTCTGGTTTCAGGGTAGAGCAGATGATGTAATCTCCAGTGCTGGCTATAGGATTGGGCCATTTGAAGTGGAAAGTAGCCTTATTGAGCATCCAGCCGTTCAAGAGGTAGCTGTCGTTGGGAAACCTGACCAAGTGAAAGGTGAAATTGTAAAAGCATTTGTGGTACTAAAAGAGGCGTATAAACATAAGGCATCCGAAGAGTTTGGGAATGAATTAAGTTTGTTTGTTAAAGAAAGATTGTCTAAGCATGAGTATCCTCGGGAAGTGGAATTTATCGAGGACCTACCGAAAACACAAAGTGGAAAAATTCAACGGTTTCGTTTAAGGGAAATGGCGAAGGAAATGAATTAATGAATCGTTTAAAGGGGGTGGTTTTCGTGAATGAGAGTAAAGAAATGACAGATGTTCGTGATGGAGAGGATTTTGACCGTAAAGCCGTAAAATCCTATATTTCAGATAATTATGGCCAACTCCCCTCTCCCCCTTTAGAAGTAAAGCAATTTTCAACTGGGGTTTCTAATTTAACGTACTTCATTCGTTCAGGGGGGTGGGAGGCTGTATTAAGGAGGCCTCCTAATGGACCTTTACCACCAAAAGCGCATGATATGAAAAGAGAATCGGAATTTTTGACGAAGCTTCATCCTTATTTTTCCTATGTTCCTGAACCGTATGTCATGTGTGAGGATACCTCTATTATAGGAGTTCCGTTTTATGTGATGGAGCGGAAGAAAGGGATTGTGTTGGATGAGGAATTTCCATTAAATATGGAGATTACGAATGAACAGATTCAAAAGCTTTCCCATCATGTTGTCGATCGCTTAGCTGAATTGCATACCATCGATTACGAGGAAGCTGGACTTTCTCATTTCGGTTACCCTGATGGTTTTGTTGAACGTCAGGTACATGGATGGATTAAGCGATATGATAAAGCGAAAACATACTCGATTCCTTATGTGGATAAGGTTTGCAAATGGCTTATCGATCATATCCCACAGACAACAATAAGCAGTGTAATCCATAATGATTATAAATTAAACAATATGTTGCTTACTGAGGACTTAACCAATATCAATGCCATTTTAGATTGGGAAATGGTGACAATAGGGGATCCATTATTCGATCTTGGTGGAGCGTTGGTTTATTGGGTACAAAAGGATGATCCAGATACGATTCAAGAGAGTCTACCATCTATCACCGCTAAAAGTGATGGATTTATTTCTCGGGAAGCATTTATTGAGCGTTATGCCAGTAAAACGAACAGTAATATTCAAGCGATAGATTTTTATGTTGCCTTAAATTATTTTAAATTGGGTGTTGCTGTTCAGCAAATCTATTATCGGTGGAAAATGGGGAAATCAAAGGATGAGCGATTTGCTACGTTTCACCAGCGAGCACATCATTTAATCCAACAGGCATACGAAATTATAGATAAAAAGCCTTTTTCCTTTTTAGATAAGTAATTGTTTACATCATTTTTGTGAACCAACGTACATTTTAAAAAATAAATTTATAGTAGTTTATTAACTAATAGGAATAAAATATTTATCCATTGTCAAATGGATGATAACGAAGTGGATAGTTAAGTTTGATTCATAAAATTTCTTACAAGAAAGGTAGCGACGATATAAATGGAATTCGGTATGTTTTATGTTTTATAATCCCTTGATGGAGATTATCACAGGACTCTGGACTGAAGACAATTTTTCCTATGATGGTAAATTTACCAATTAGAGGATGTTACTTTAATTCCAAAACCGATCCAGTCACCACCACCAATTTATGTAGCATCCATTAGTCCACAAACCTTTGATCTTGTGGCAAATATGGGATTGAACCTTGCTGCAACACCTACCCTATCAACGTTGGATGAATTAAAAGGCCAATTAAAAGAAGCTAGAGAAACATTAATTCAAAAAGGGATAAAACCAGAGGATATTGATTTCCCTATTAATCTACAAATGCATGTTGCAGATAATGCAGATGTAGCATTTGAAAAAACGGAAAAATATTTTGAATGGTATTTCAATATGGTTCCACAACTAGTACCAGGTGGAATGGTTCCAAAGACATCGAAGGATGGAAAACCAGAGAGAGTAGCCAAATCCTATGAGGCTTACGAAGAAGTAGTAAAAAATATGACTAGTATTTCTTATGATCAACTACGTCAGGCTGGTACGATTCATGTAGATGGACCACAAGCATTAATTGAAGAAATTGAGGATATGCAAGAAACTTTCGGACTTAAGCAGTTAAGCTGCTGGCATCGAATTGGAGGTATGTCAGATAAACTTGTTCGTGAATCTATGGAGAGAATGGCCAAAGATGTTATTCCGTATTTCAAGAAAAAAGAAGCTAAGCAAAAAGTTAAATAAGTTGATAGCCTAATAGAATAAGACAAATGAGGGGAGAAGGCTAACATGGTTAACCTTCTCCATTTTTATCGCTGGTTAAAGTGTAGTAAATTTAACAGGGGGGTACTCTAAAGAATATTCTACAGCCGATTTTTCTCCCAATTGTCCAACATCTAGGAGTAGACCCTCTACATTTTGGAATCATTGCAAGTATTAATTTAACCTTAGGGCAGATTACTCCACCAATGGGAATAAACTTATTTGTTGCATCTAAGATTTCGAATATACCTTTTGAGAGGACTTTTAGATATTTGTTTCCCATGCTTATTGCTTTAATCATCACTTTGTTAGTCATCACGTATATCCCTCAGCTATCTTTATTTTTACCGAATTTCCTTGATACCTAAATTCTCTTCAAATATTAAGGGATTATTAAAATTTGAATTGACGTAAAAATAATGAACAATTAGAATAAAGTAAAGGATGTCAAAATTTGTTAAAGGAAGTGAAAATTTTGTCGTTACGTGAAAAGAAAACAGCGAAGAAAAAACAAGAAATAGTAAAATCGGCAATAAGTGTGATAGCTGAAAAAGGCTATCATAATACAACGATGGAAGATATTGCGGCCAATCTTCTCATGACAAAAGGATCCGTGTATTATTATTTTAAGGATAAACAAGATTTGCTTTATCAAAGCTATAAGATGCTTTTGGAATCAAGTATTGAAACGGTTACAAAAATTCGGAATGAGGACTTATCGATTGAAGAGAAATTATCTAGGGTAATGATTAAACATATTGAATATTTAATTGATGAGAGATCTGGTTTCGAAATGGGCATAAAGCCAGAACAGTTTTTTGAAGGGGAGCAGTTAAAAACTATTTTAGAATTACGATCATCCTATTCCTTGGAATTTGATCACTTAATAGTGGATGGTATTGAATCTAATATTTTTGAACCGGTAGACGTTAAGATTGTTAGAAACATCATGTTAGGCGCTATGAACTGGGTTATTCAATGGTATTCAGAAGAAGGGGAAAAGAGTAAAGAAGAAATAGCAACCTCTATCACAAAATATCTCCTACGAATACTTACTAAAAATAAATAGGGATGAGTAAGAACTTCTTATCATTGGATTGAAAGAAGTCCTTATTGTATAGCTAGTTTAATTGCCTTGAAAATATTATTGTGAAATGATAACTTTTGTTACCCCTTTACAAAACTCGAAATAATGTTATCCTTAGAATAAATTGCATACTCAAAAACACTAGGGGAGCTACATACATGTGGCTGAGAAGAAGAGATTCTGACCCTTATTACCCGATCTGGATAATACTAGCGTGGGGAAGTGTGGTTTACTGTATGGTTATATATACAATGATATTACTTACATACATGAAAACTGCACTCCCCTCAGGAGTGCAGTTTTTTTATTTCTTATTTTAGGAGGAGAATTTTTATGAACAACTATTGTGGAACTAGTAGAATAGCAGGATGCCAATTTACGCTTTACCCGATGAGTGATCAATTTATCGAAATTATCTTATCGGCATTAGAAGAGGTGGATACTTCGAAAGTATGGAAGGATACCGATGATGTAACCACATGTATTCGTGGAAAAATGGTACATATTTTTGATGTGACGAAAGCCATTTTCCTACATGCAGCAAAAACAGGGGAGCATGTTGCAATGAGTGGGACCTTTTCAATTGGTTGTCCAGGTGATTCCGATGCAGATGTATACATGGATGAAACAGATACACCGTTAAATGAAGAAAAGTCCAGAGAAATCATGCAACAAGCTGGATGTAAATTCTCTTTATATCCATTGGGCAGGGAGGATTATATGGATGTCATCTATGAACAAATCGACCTATCACGTCATCGCAATGTCGAAGTAAGTTCTACCCATTATGCAACTCGGTTAGATGGAGATGTCCATCATATTTTTGGAGCTTTACATGAAGCATTTGATAGTGTTCAAGAAAAAGTATCACATGTGACGATGACATTTAGCATTTCAGCAAATAGTCCAACGAATAAAGAGTAAGGAGTAATCGTATGACAAAGCAATGGAAGTTGAAAGAGATAGTTCTCATGTCTATCTTAGGTGTCGTTTTCGGTATCATCTATTTAGCCTTTTTTCTTTTTGGGCAAGGACTACGTAATATTCTTGCACCATTCGGCCTCGGTCCTTTTGGTTATGAAGTGATATTTGGTATTTGGTTTATTGTATCTATCCTTGCCGCTTACATATTACGTAAGCCAGGTGTTGCTTTTACGGCAGAGGTTATTGCAGGGGTTGTTGAGGTCCTGCTTGGCACTGCAGCTGGTCCAGCACTAATTCTTGCTGCAGCTATCCAAGGATTGGGGGCAGAACTCATTTTTGCATTAACGAAATGGCGTGATTATCGGTTACGTATTTTAGTGTTATCAGGAATGTCAGCGGCAGTATTCAGTTTTGTTTGGAACCTATACTCATCTGGTAATATCGCCTTAGGTTTAGAGTTATTAGTTGGCATGCTCATTGTAAGATTAATCAGTGGTGCCCTACTCGCGGGTGTTGTTGGGAAATGGATTGGTGATCAACTTGCTCAGACAGGAGTTTTACGAGGCTATGCCTTAGGAAAGGAGCTGCAGAAAAAACGTGAGAAAGGAGCAGCTTAACAGAACATCCATATTAGAAGTTCATCATTTTTCTTTTGCCTATGAAACTCTAGAAAAACCTGTGCTTGATAATCTTACTTTTACCCTAAATAAAGATGAAGTAACTCTTCTAATGGGATCAAGCGGCTCTGGGAAAAGTAGCTTAGCTCTTTGTCTAAATAGTTTATATCCAGATGGTGTGGAAGGTTTTTCTGCCGGTGATATTTATTTTCAAGGAAAAAATATTTCAGATTTTCCAAAAGGAGTAATAAATCAGCATATCGGTATCGTTTTTCAGGATCCAGAAAGCCAATTTTGTATGATTACAGTAGAAGATGAGCTTGCCTTTGCATTAGAAAACAGGAAGATTCCTGCTTCAGAAATGCCCCATCGCATTTCTGAAGTACTACAAATCGTGGGGATGGAAGCGTATAAAGAAAGGAAAATTCACGAATTATCTGGTGGCCAAAAGCAAAAAATTGCATTGGCTGCGGTTCTCTTACTTGAACCAGAATTATTAATTTTGGATGAACCAACCGCCAATTTAGATCCAGCTTCAAGCATGGAATTTATCCATCTTATTTCAGAAATTCAAAAGGAACGAACCTTGTCCGTCCTTATTATCGAACATCAAGCTGATGATTGGATAGGAATCACTGACCGTATGATTGTCTTGGGAAAAAACGGTAAAATTCTGGCGGATGAGAAGCCGCATCGTCTATTCTCAGAAGGTAGACAACTGTTAGAACAAGAAGGCATTTTTCCACTTAAGGAATTTGTGGATACGTATCGTTTTCAGAGTGGTGGCTCTTCTACATCTTCTGAAGTGATACTATCTGTGAAAGAGGTATCGTTCCGTCGTAAACAACGCGTGATACTTAAAGAAATTAACATGGATATTCATAAAGGGGAATGTATTGCAATAATTGGTGAAAATGGTGCTGGAAAATCAACATTACTTCAGCTAATGTCTGGGCTATTGCAACCTACGAAAGGTAACATTGTTTTCTTAGATCAGGCATTAAAAAGATGGAAGGAAAATGAACTTCGGAAAAGAATGGGGTACGTTTTTCAAAATCCAGAACATCAATTTATTACGGATACGGTTTATGATGAACTTACATTTGGTATGAAATTAAATAGATATGAAGAAGAAAAAATGAATCAAACGGCTACTACATTAATGAACCAGTTTCATCTAGAAAACCACCGATTCAGTAATCCGTTTTCGTTAAGTGGTGGACAAAAAAGACGTTTAAGTGTAGCGACGATGCTAGATGAAACACCGGATATTTTATTTTTCGATGAGCCAACGTTTGGTCAAGACGCTACAACTACGAAAGAAATGATGGAAATGATACGGCAATTAAAAGAGAATGGAACAACCATTGTGTTCGTAACCCATGATATGGAAATCGTGGATTCAGTGGAACGTGTTTTCGTACTTTGTGATCAGAGGATTGCTTTCACAGGAAAACCGGAACAACTATGGGAAAGAGAGAGTCTTTTGCAACAAGCTAGGTTGCGTTTTCCATATCGTATCTTAAAAAACGCATGAGGCAGGTGCAGTACATGATATCATCCGTTAACCCATCTATCAAAGCGATTTCTATTTTAATTCCAGGAATTCTGCTAGGGTTCACCTTCGATGTGTTTACACCACTTGTTTACTTCATTTTTATACTTACTGTCACGTTTATGTTTACCGATATCCCTTTTGGTAAATGGCTAAAGCTTTTTAGTCCATTTGTATTGGTTGCTTTAGGATTTGCCTGGATGACGATACTTTACGCTAATCAAACCTTTTCATATGGGGAAGTTCTGTTTACAGTTTGGACGGTAGAGGTAACAACTGGCAGTTTACAAACAGGAATTAGTTTGGCATTGAGGTCCCTTTGCTTTGTCGCATTATCCTTGTTATTCGCTTTAACTACTGATTCGACAAAATTTATGCTTAGTTTAATGCAGCAATGCAAGTTGTCACCGAAGATCACGTATGGAATTCTTGCTGGATATCGTTTTATACCAGTATTTCAACATGAATTGCAAATTTTACGACAGGCTCATCGTATTCGGGGAATTAGTCGAAAACGTGGGATAAGAGGTCGT
This sequence comes from Oceanobacillus senegalensis, assembly GCF_900176885.1. GTDB lineage: Bacteria > Bacillota > Bacilli > Bacillales > Amphibacillaceae > Oceanobacillus > Oceanobacillus senegalensis. The sequence continues at coordinate 466,202 of NZ_LT839648.1, forward strand.
TTCAATCAAATCTTGAGGTATTCGATTCCTTTACTTGCTAATGGTATACGAAAAGCCGAACGCGTTGCAATTGCTATGGAATCAAAAGGGTTTACTGGAGAGAAAGACAGAACCTATTATCATCAAATGAAGGTTGGAAAAAAAGATTGGCTGTTTTTTGTTCTGATAGTTGGAACATTGTTTTTAGTATTTAGTTTATCTTATTATCTAGGTTATTTAAACTTATTCGGTAATCATATTTCATAAGGGGCTTCTATATATGTAGGTTTAGAGATAAATTCTCTAAGCCTTTTTTTATTTCCATTTAGGTTAGGGTGCAAAGCATACTTTTCCCTATTTCAATCAACTATTTCCTGTCATTTCACAAATTGTTCAAAAATTACAGACTATTTTGTGTAAATATAGTGTATACTAGTTATATAGAAAAGGTTGAAGTAGGTTAACTCTTGAAAAACAACCTAAATATTTTTCTTATTATATGTAAAGGGAGGCATTGCTAGTATGTCAAAAGTAATGTCATCATACGACGAATTAGTAGATAGATATAAAAATGAATTGTTGAATGATGAACAACTCATGGATCAGTTTGAAGAACGTTTTGAAGAGCGACTCGCTGCTAAGAGTAAGAAAAAGGATAAAGACCCACTAGAAAAATATATCAGTTAACACATCGAATAATCAATATATTAGTATTTTAATAACATTAAATAGAAAGTTCTTTTTGAAGAGGCTGGGACATAATTAAAGTGTTTAACTCAAAAGACGAACAATGAACTGCTACGTGAAGGATATTTGCGGAGTGGCTTTTCATACAAACCATGTTCGAGTTTTGCGTTTAAAAAACATTGTCCCACCCTCTTCATTTTTGTGTGTTGTCCCTGTTAAGTGGTGGGATAAAAAATCAAAATATAGTAAATTATCAAAAAATAAATTGATTTCAAAGTTTCATTTTGATATAGTTAAAATAAATAAAAGCATAGAATAATTTAATATTTGCTTTATTATTTCCTTTACTAACAAGAGAAAAAAGCTCCTTCATCATTAAAAAAGGTTGTCTACATAGATTAGTCATTAGGGCTTTTTAACTTTTATTTAAATATTTATTTAAAAATAAAATTAAAGTTTAATAAAAAAGTTAGAAGAAATAAAAGTAAATTTATCACGCGATTTATTATTTGAATATAAACCATAGGATAAAAAAGAAAGGATGATTAGGATGGCGGAATTACTAACAGTAACCATAAAGAACGGAGTTGCAACGGTCGTAATCGATAATCCACCAATGAACGTTTTAAGTACACAGGTGACAAAAGAGTTGGACGAGGTATTTCAAGAACTGAAAGAAGACCAGGAAGTTATTTCCACCATTTTAACTGGTGCTGGAGATCGTGCCTTTATGGCAGGTGCTGATATTAAGGAATTTCCAGATAGAGAAAAAAATAAAGAGAATCAGATAGATACACATGAGGTGTTTAACAGAATAGAAAACATTCCTAAACCAACGATTGCCTTATTGAATGGTTTCACACTCGGTGGCGGATTAGAATTATCCTTGCTTTGTGATATTCGTATTGCTGAGAATCATGCCAAGATTGGTTTTCCAGAGGTGAATCTTGGACTACTACCTGGAGCTGGCGGAACACAGCGACTACCACGAATTGTTGGTGCCTCGAAGGCAAAGGAAATGATGTTTACAGGGGATCCATTATCTGCAGAAGAAGCTCGTAGCCTTGGAATTGTCTCTCAGGTTGTACCTAAAGGGGAAGGTAAAGTGGTGGCAGAACAACTTGCTCAAAAGTTAGCCAACCAATCCTTACAATCATTAAGTCGCATTAAACACTTAGTAAACGTTGGAAGTGAACTCCCTATAGAAGAAGGTTTACAGCTGGAAAAACAATTATTCGATGATCTGTTTGTAACGAAAGACGCCAAAGAAGGAGTACGTGCATTCATTGAAAAACGTAAGCCGGTCTTTACTCATAAGTAATGAGAGGTATTCTAATTAAATTGGAAGGAGGATGGGTGCCATGCAAAAGCAACAAAACAATACAATTGATTGGCAAAAGATTGAAGCATATCTTCGTAGCCAAATTCCTGGTTTATCTGAAGAAGAAATGATTGTTAAAAAGTTTACGGAAGGCTATTCCAATCTAACTTATATGGTTCAAATTGGGGATTGGGAAGGGGTTTTACGGCGGCCTCCATTTGGTTACATCCCCCCTAAAGCTCATGATATGGAAAGAGAGTATCGAATTATTGAAAAAGTACATCCAGTCTATCCATTAGCTCCAAAGCCATATATCTACTGTGAAGACCCAACTATTATGGATAAGCATTTTTATGTTATGGAGAAGAAAAATGGCGTTGTAATCGATGCAGAAATTCCCGAAGAGTTTAAGGGGATACACGATGTGGGAAGTCATATATCGGAAGCAGTCATCAAAGCTTTAGTGGAATTGCAAAATATCGATATCAAAAAATCTAACTTAAGTAATCTTGGGAAACCAGAAGGATATGTGGAAAGACAGGTATACGGATGGAGGAAACGTATCGAAAAGTCGAAAACGGATGACTTGAGAGATATAAGGGAATTAGAAAGATGGCTTATTGATCATATCCCATCTAATAAGGAAGTATCGATAGTTCATAATGATTTTAAATTAAATAATATGATGTTTAAGGCTGATGACCCTCGTAAGGTAATCGGTGTATTTGATTGGGAATTATCAACAATTGGCGATCCATTGACAGATCTCGGTGCATCTCTCGTATATTGGGTGCAAGAAGGTGACCCTGATATCGGACTCACTTCGGTAACAGATACAGCTGAACATACCTTTTATAGTCGCAGAGAATTTCTAGAAAGGTATACACAGGTTTCGGGACGAGATGTTTCTGATATGAACTTTTATTTAACACTTGGATTCTATAAATTAGCTGGTATCCTACAGCAATTATATTATAGATGGAAAATAGGAGAAGTAACAGATAATCGTTTTTCCACCTTAAACCAAGGAATCGCTAATCTACTAGAAATGGCAGAAGAAGCTAGAAATAATAGACTACTATAAAAACTTATCAAGGAAACGTAGTCAAAGATATAGAGGCATGTACAGGTGCTGCTTATTTACAGGTAGTGCCTACTCAAACTTTAGAAGACGGAGTGAAAGAGAATGGATGACCATAAAATAGACATTTATGTGCGACTTAGTGAAACAGATGCTATGGGACATATCAATAATGTTAGTTATTTTCATTACTTTGAAGAAGCACGTACAAAATTTCTTGAGGATGTTTTAGGGAAAAGGGATGCAGTAAATGGCTTTATATTAGCCTCCACAGGCTGTGACTATATTTCGCAGGCATATGCTTTTGAAGTATTAGAAATACAGACCCATGTTGTGAAAATTGGGACAAAAAGTGTTACATTAGGTCATACCCTAATAAATCCAAAAACAGACGAGGTTATTTCGAAGGCTACTGCTGTTATAGTTTGCTTTAATTATGAAGATCAAAGAACGACTACCATTCCAAATGATGTGAGGGGAAAATTAGCGGAAAAGAGTTTATCGCAGGTTAATGGTCGGTAATACCCCCCACCACAAATATGGAGGGAAAACGAGTCATTTTAGGTGGGGGATCAAAGAATTCTTCACTTATTGAGGATTAACTATATAGTTAGGTCTAATAGTTAGGTCTAACGAAAATTCGAGGTGCTAGGTATGAGGAAATTACATGTGATATTAAAAAAAGAAGATATGGACGAGAGCAAACAACTAGAAAATAAAATCGTTGTCGTGTTTGATATTTTACTTGCCACGACAACAATCACAACAGCACTTAAACATGGGGCAAGTGAAGTGATTCCTGTCTTAAACCAAAAAGAGGCTCTAGAAGTAGTGAAGGATAAACTAACTGGAAGCTACGAGTTAGTTGGAGAAGCTCAAGGGGCAACCATTGATGGTTTTCTTTCACCGGATCCATTAGGTTTAAAGGAAAAGGTATCCAATAAGACAGTGGTCTTATCTACAACAAATGGAACCGTTGCTCTTAAGAAGTCTTTAGCAGCAAAAACAATCTATGCTGCTTCTTTGTTAAATAGTTCAGCAGTAGCGAAGAAATTATTAAATAACTATCAGGATGAAACGATTTTATTAGTTTGTTCCGGGTCATCCGGAGAGTTTTGTGTGGAGGATTTCTATGGAGCGGGTTACTTCATCCATTGTTTAATGGAGCATTCTATTGGTGGTCAATGGGATTTAACAGACTCTGCACAGGCTGCACTTCATTTTGTAAAAGGAATTGGAAACCATGCTCATGAAATATTTAGGGATTCCCGCGTCGGTGGAATGTTATCTAAGCAGGGGATGGACGAGGCAATTGAACTTGCGGCCCAAAAGGATATCTACCAAATTGTTCCTTATATTGCGGATAGGGCATCTCTTTGTATCGATGAAAAATAGAAAATAAAAGGTTGTTCAATCAAGAAAGGATGGGATGAAGATTTTATTTAACGAATACGGAATAAAAACAATTACAATTGATCTTCCTTTTCGATTAAATCATGTGAATTGCTTTTTAGCGGAAGGGGAAAGTGGCTGGAAGGTGATTGATACAGGCTTACATAACCATGAAACAATAAGAAGATGGGAAAAGGAATTAGAAGGTAAGGAAATTACGGATATTCTATTAACCCACTATCATCCAGATCATTTTGGGTATGCCGGTGCATTGCAAGAAAAGACAGGAGCTCGTGTTTTTATGACTGAAGTCGATGCAGAAAATGGTCTAAATTCCTGGGAAAAAGAATTTTTAAATAACCTCTCAGAAAATTACCTTTTAGCGGGAATCCCCGATAACATATCCATAAAAATGAAAAAGAATACAGAGGAATTTGTGGAACGAGTAACTCCATATCCGCAAATTGATCATTACTTCCAAGAAGGGGAAAGGATTCAGATTGGAAAGCATGAATATGAAGTTATCTTTACTCCCGGACATTCGGATGGTCTCATTACTTTTTATAATAAAGATAAAAACATGTTGCTTTCAACAGACCATATTCTACCGAAGATAACACCAAATATTTCCTACTGGTTCCATGGAGACCCAAATCCATTACAAACATACCTTACATCATTAGAGAAAATCAAAAAGAGAAATATAGATTTTGTCGTTCCATCCCATGGGAAGCCATTTCATGATGCGAATAAAAGAATTGAAGAAATAAGAGCCCATCATGATGAAAGGTTAGGCAAAACGCTAGAATTAGCAAAAAAAGGTGGAACGGTATTTGAAATATCAGAAGGACTGTTTAATAAAAAGCTTACCGTTCATGAAACACGCTTTGCAATTGGGGAAACAATGGCACATTTAGAGTATTTAAGATATAAAAATGAGTGCCGTCGTGAGTTAAGAAAAGGAAGCTATTGGTATTATACGGATTGATAGAAGATGAGTGAAAAAAGAAAGGAGTATTACATGTATAAAACAAGTATTGAACCAAGAGTTTCGGAAACGGATGGGGTTGGTCATATTAATAATACGGTGATTCCTGTATGGCTGGAGGCAGCAAGAAATCCTATTTTTAAGTTGTTTACCCCAGATGATGATTTTCAAAAGTGGAAAATGATTATTATCCATATGAATATCGATTATCTTAGTCAAATTTATTATGGCAAGGATGTGGAGATTAACACTTGGGTAAATAAAATTGGAAATTCTAGTTTAGAGCTTTATGAAGAAGTTTATCAGGATGATATGCTTTGTGCAAAAAATACCGTTGTATATGTGAATTACAATTTGAATCAACAGGTTTCTGAACCTATACCAGAAAATATTAGAAGAGAATTAAATAAACATTTATTGTTAGCAGATGACGCTGGCTAAAAATTATCAAATTCATATTTCAATGGAGGCGGACGAAGTGTCTCAAATGAATCCTTGTAAGAAAGTGTTGGTAGTTGGTTGTGGATTAATGGGAGCAGGAATTACCCAGGTAATTGCACAAGCTGGATTAAATGTAATTGCCTCTGATCGAACAGAAGCAGATATAGAACGTGGAAAAAGTCAAATTTTAAAAGGAATATCTAAAAAGTCGAATGAAGAACAGCAACGTATCTTAAGTCATATTACGTTTACAACAAATATGGAAGATGGCAAAGACTCTGATTTAGTCGTTGAGGCGGTGCCGGAAAAGTTAGAAATCAAGCAACAAGTTTTCAAGCAACTAGATCGCTTTATGAAGCCAGAAGCCATACTAGCAAGTAATACATCTTCCTTATCTATTGCTGCAATTAGTTCGGTGACAAATAGACCTGAGAAAGTAGTAGGACTTCATTTCTTTAGTCCTGTACCAATTATGAAGTTATTAGAAATCGTTCAAGGTATCAATACTGGAGAGCAAACATTAGAATTCGCGCAAAGCTTTGCGGAACAAATTAATAAGAAAACTATTGTCGCAAACGATTACCCTGGGTTTACTGTAAATCGAGTTCTCGTTCCTATGCTAAATGAAGCGGCTTATCTCGTAATGGAAGGAAATGATCCGGAAGAGGTTGATAATGGAATGATGTTAGGTGCTAACCATCCGATTGGACCATTAAAACTTTCCGACATGATAGGGATTGATGTCCTTCTTCATACACTTGAGAGTCTTTATGAAGGATTTAATGACTCTAAATATCGGCCATGTCCATTGCTAAAACGAATGGTGGATGCAGGGCATTATGGTAAGAAGACTGGTCAAGGATTTTATAGCTATCAAAAAGAAAAAGTCTTACAGGTATAACAATTATTATTAGGCAAGTGGGTGAAGAGTGAAAGATGCATGTCTATGATTTGTTTAAGTTGGATGGAAAAACGGCTATTGTTACTGGTGGTGGTCGAGGTCTTGGGGCGCAAATTGCCAAAAGTTTTGCAAAGGCAGGAGCGAATGTAGTAGTTTGTTCCCGGAAGGTAGATGCCTGTCTGAAAATGAGTGAAGAAATCAAAAGTCTTGGTGTAGACTCTTTGGCATTTGAATGCAATGTAACAAGTTCAGATGATGTGAAAGAGGTCGTGCATGAAACATATAACCACTTTGGACAAATTGATATTCTCGTTAATAATAGTGGTGCATCTTGGGGAGCATCGGCACTTGAGATGCCATTAGAAGCGTGGAATAAAGTAATGAATGTAAATGTAACAGGCACATTTTTAATGAGTCAAGAGGTTGGAAAAATTATGGTGAAACAGAATAAAGGAAAAATTATTAATATCGCATCTGTAGCAGGTCTTAAAGGTACTGATCCTAGTTATCTAGATGCACTTGGCTACAACACTAGTAAAGGTGCCGTTGTAAATTTCACGAGAGACCTTGCAGCTAAATGGGGCCAGTATAATATTAATGTAAATGCCATTGCACCAGGTTTCTTTCCAACCAAAATGTCCAAAGGGGTTCTTGAACAAGCTGAAGGAAAAATCTTGGAATTAACCCCATTAAACCGGCTGGGTAATGATTCAGACATACAAGGTGTAGCATTATTCCTCGCTTCCAACGCTTCAAATTATGTAACGGGTGATATTATTTCAGTTGATGGCGGAATGAGTGCGGTTTAGACATTATCAATATGTATACAACTTCTACGAGAAAGAGATATGATTTCCATTATATTTTGAGGGTCATATCTTTTTCTTTAGGCTATTTTTAATTGAAGTTCATAGAGAAGGTTAAGGGAATATAATAAAAAAATCATAATTAAAAAAAGTGATTATTTGCAAACTAGTCTAAAATAACAAAAAATATTGACATTTAGTGAATCTGTAATTTACAATTAATGTAAACGATTTCAATTTAGTCAGTAGATTTAATATTTTTTCATTTATGGAATAAAACGGAAGAGATTCATGCCCCCTAACATCGGTTAAAGTACTTGATCTAACTCGTCTTTTTCAGGGGCCATTTTGTACGATGTTACTTGCGGATTTCGGTGCTGAGGTAATAAAGATAGAAGGCCCTAAAATAGGAGATTATTTACGAGATTTCGAACCTAAGGTAGATAAAAATAGTTTTTTTTCATTTGAAATATGAAATTCAAGCAATCATTCAGAAAAAATGCTAAAAGAGTGGATGGATATTTTTTCAGAGGTTGAAGTATGTGTGACGCCTGTTCTTACATATGAAGAGATGGTCAATCATCCACGTGTTTTAGCGAGGGATATGATTCAAAATGTACTCCATTCTTAAATGGATGAGATGAAACAAATAGGTATTCCCGTCAAATTATCTGATACACCAGGGGAAACTCCGTACGAATGCACCAGAGATCGGAGAACATATGGGAGGGCTATTGGAAGAGGGAAATCATAAGGGATAAGTGATAAGGAGGAAGGCAATGTCAACTGTAAATACGAGTTTTCAGGATGGTGTGTTTGAAATTACGCTGAACCGTCCTGAAAAAATAAATGCATTAAACAAAGATTTGGCTGTGGACTTAGCAAAGGCAGTAGTAGAAGTAAAGGAAAATCCAGATGTTCGGGCTGTATTAGTTTATGGAAATGGAAAGGGATTTTGTGCTGGTGGCGATTTGAAGGACTTTGGGATTGATATTGAAAACCCGGTTGAAATAAGAGAATTCCTCCATAAGGGGCAAGAAGCTGTTCTTGGACTCTATCACATGGAAAAGCCGGTTATTGCAGCGGTTCATGGTCCCGCGGTTGGTGCAGGCTGTAATCTAGCATTTGCTTGCGACATCATCGTAGCAGAAGAAAATGCCGTTTTTTCCGAAATATTTTCTCAGGTAGGTGCAATTCCAGATTTTGGTGGCTTGTATTTTCTTCCACAAAAGGTTGGCATGCATGTAGCAAGTGAGCTTGTTTTTACAGGGAAAAAGTTAAAAGCAAATGAAGCGAAGGAATACGGTTTAATTAACCAGGTAACAGCTGATGGGCAAGGTCTTGAGGTAGCGAGAGAACTTGCATTATCTTTAGCTGAGGGACCAACCAAAACATTGGGAATGGCAAAACGAATCATGCATCAAGCACCACATATGTCATTAGAGGATTTACTGCAATTAGAAGCATATGGACAATCGGTTACCTTCCAATCAAGGGATTTCAAAGAAGGTAGATCCGCGTTTATGGAAAAAAGAAAACCAAACTTTTTAGGGTATTAAGGGAGTTTTATCGATGAATCTATCAACAACGGAATCGTTAAAAGAATTGGTTCATTTACCAGTTATCGTATCACCAATGTTTCTTGTGTCAAACACTGAAATGGTTATCCATGCCTGTAAAGCAGGAGTCATTGGTTCATTCCCTGCATTAAATGCACGAACAGAGAAGATATTGGCTGAATGGATGAAACAAATAAAAGATGAACTGGAAAGGTATAAGAAGGAAAATCCGAATAAAAAGGTTGCACCCTGGGCGGTGAACTTTATCGCTCATCGGACCAATAAGCGTTACCATGAAGACTTACAGCTCATTAAGAAGTATCAGCCACCAATTGTTATTACATCCTTAGGGGACCCAAGTCCAGTTGCTCAGGTAGTACATGAGTATGGTGGGATAGTATTAACAGATGTTATCAATATAACGTTTGCCAAAAAAGCCATTGAAAAAGGCGCAGATGGATTAATTCTTATATCTGCAGGTGCTGGTGGACATGGTGGCACATATAATCCTATCTCATTCGTTCATGAAGTCAGAACTTTCTGGGATGGCCCTATTGTTTTAGGTGGCGGATTGTCACAAGGGGAAGATATTTTAGCTGCAGAAGTTATTGGTGCTGATTTCGTTTATATGGGTTCGCGTTTTATTCCTGCCGAAGAAAGTGCTGCATCAGATGCTTATAAAAAAATGGTCGTAGATTGTGGGATAGAGGATATCATCTATTCTGATGTATTTAGTGGAATTCATGCCAATTATTTAATCCCAAGTATCGTGAATGCTGGAATCGATCCGAAACAATTGGAAAATATGAAAAAGGAAGATTTATCCAAGGTGGGAAACGCGGATGCACGGGCTTGGAAGGATATTTTGGGAGCAGGTCAAGGAATTGGAGCCATTCAGAATCAGCAGTCTATTGCTGAAATTGTAGAGGAATTAGAGAAAGATTATCTTCAAGCAAGGAAAAAAATAACTGAAGGCCAGCAATTTGCTATGAAAAAGTAAATATAAGGAGGAGACGAAGTCTATGAATACCCCATTAACACCACTTGATTGGAAACGAAGAGCCATAAAATATTATCCTGATAAAATTGCCGTGATTGATGATGATAAGGAATTTACGTATAAAGAGTTTGGTGAAAGAACGGACAGACTGGCTGTTGCACTTCATAATAAAGGGATTAAAGAAGGTGATCATGTTGCTGTCATGCTTCCAAATACACATTATATGCTAGAAGCTTTCTATGGAATCTGTCAGCTTGGGGCAGTAATGGTACCTTTAAACTACCGTATTTCTGCATCAGACATGGAATATATCATCAATCACAGTGATGCAAAATTGCTTATTGTAGACGAGGAATTTGCAACACCGATTGAAGAAATAGTTGGCAATTTAAATTTAGAGGAAATTATTCTTGTTCCGGTAGAAGGCCAACATTCATCATTAAAAAGCATTGACTATGAATCATTTCTAAGACATGCACCAGATATAGAACCCCCAGAGGTTGAAATTGATGAGAATCAATTACTAACATTAAACTACACCAGTGGTACTACCTCTAAGCCAAAGGGCGTTATGCAAACCCACCGCGGAAATTACATGAATGCAGCAAACTTTATAAATCATATGGATGTGAAATTTGATGATGTGTACCTGCATACCCTACCAATGTTCCATGCCAATGGTTGGGGTGGTGTTTGGGCAATTACCGCTGCAGGTGGAACACATGTCTGTTTACGAAAGGTAGACCCGCCAGTAATTCTTGATCTATTTGAAAAGAGAGGGATTAGTTTATTATGTGGGGCACCCACCGTTATTAATATGCTTGTCAACCATCCTAAAGCAAAGGAAGCAACTATTACAACGAATCCACGTATGGGGACAGCTGGATCTCCTCCAGCAGCTGCACTCATTCAAAAAGCCCAAGAACTCTTAGGACTTGAGATGATTCATGTGTATGGATTGACAGAAACGGCTCCATTTATTTTATATTGTGAATGGAAGAAAGAATTTGATTCAAAGTCTGCCGATGACCAAGCAACCATTAAAGCTAGACAGGGTATTGAACTTGCCTTCAATGGGGAGACCAAGGTTATTGGACCAGACGGGGAAGAAGTTGAATGGAATGGTGAAGAATTAGGCGAAATCGTTACCCGAGGAAATGTTGTTATGAAAGGATATTACAAGGATCCAGAAAAAACAGCAGAAGCCATTAAGGATGGCTGGTTTCATACTGGTGACCTTGCCGTGACACATCCAGATGGTTATATTGAAATTCGTGACCGTGCTAAGGATTTAATTATTTCTGGTGGTGAAAATATTTCTTCTACAGAGGTCGAAGGTGTGCTCTATAGACATCCGGAGATCCTTGAGGTTGCCGTTATTGCTATTCCAGATGAAAAATGGGGAGAGGTACCGAAGGCGATTATCGTATTACGGGAAAATGCGAAAACAACAGAACAAGATATAATTAATTACTGCCGAGATAACATGGCCCACTTTAAAGCACCTAAGGCTGTCGAATTTGTCGAAAGTCTACCAAAAACAGCAACAGGAAAACTGCAGAAATTCCGCTTAAGGGAAATGCACTGGGGTGGGCCTAAAAAAGTTAATTAATTTAGCTGTTTTCTACATCAAAGAATAGTAATTATCCATGGAATAATCTATGAAAAGTAGCCCCAACTATTCATAAAAAAGTTGAGGCTATTTTTCATCCTATTGATTCTTCTCTTTTGTCGTAATTCCACTTATACCCTAGCTTAACCTCTATAACCTTCATAATTCCTAGTAATAAGAGTTTGTTACTTAAAGAATTCCTTAAGCATTTCCAATTGGGCTTCGACAAATCCCAATAGGTATCCCTTTTTGATTAAGCTCTTTTTTCAAGTTTACGATAGGAGTTCCCTGATAAACCTGTTCAATAATGTTATAGAATGTTGCTCTGTCTTGTTTACTAATATGTTGCTGGGTAATCATTTTTTGAAAGATTTGACTGATTTCCATCGGATAGATATTTCCTGCAATGGAAGATAGACGGTTAAACCCCAGTGATACGTTTTCCTCTAATTCCACTTCTCCACCGGCATAAAAATAAAAGTCGCTTCTTCTTATCCCTTTTTTTAGTAATCCAACCTTCTCTTTATTACCGGCCTCTTTTACTCCTACCACTAAATCTATTTCACTTAACTCAATCATACTTTTTACTGATAAATCAAAGCCTGTTCTTTTTGGATTGTTATACAGAATAGTAGGTTTGTTACTAAGATCTGTTATTCTTTTTGTATAAACCAGTGCCTCTTCTTGTGATGGTAGAATATATGGTGGATAGCCAAGCATGATGCCTGATATTTTGGTTTCACGAATTTCTTTAGCTAGTTCTTCTGCCTCTTTCTGTCTTATAGCTGATATACCAAATAAAATCTCCATATTATCAATAAGTTCTGTTTCCGATACAAGCTCGTTTATCAATTCAACTTTCTCTTTCAAGTTTAAGCTATGTTGTTCACCAGTCGACCCAGAGACAAGCACAGACTTTACACCTTGTTTATACAAGTCCTTTATATGAGCAATAGTGCCTTGACTATTTAAAGACTCATCTTCAAAAAATGCTGTTGTGACAGCAATGTGAAAGGTTTGTTTAAGCAAAATGTTCCCCCTTTCTCTATTTTAGTATAAGTCTTTATTTCTATTAAGAACGGTACTCCTTATAGCTATATAGGAATCGGTGCCAGTATTCTAACAACCATCCGTAACATTTTTTGTTAACAATTGTGGCAAAAAGCTAAATGATTGCAGGGCTTATTAATATTTCGAATCTAAAGGTTGAAAAAGTAGGGAGTCTAGTTTTATATTCCATGGTACTTAGTTGCTTTTAATGGATACTTTCTTCGTATGAAATGTAGCTATTTTGACAACTTGCTCGGCCATATAAGATTTCGAATGCTGGAAGTCACTTCTGATCCATTCGATAATTAATCCGATTATCCCATATACACGGTAATGATAAAAAAGCTTCAAGTTTATGTCGTTTGGAACATGATTTGATGTGAAATCAATATCTTCCTTGAAGTGCTTTTCCAACGAACGTACCATTTCCTCCTGAAAATTAATGGATACCCTTGAACTTAACATGGTTTGATAAAAGTCTCTGTTTATAAGAAAGTGGTCAAAGAGGCAAGTGGTAGATAACTCTCTAATATTTACTTCATCTGTCAAATGTTGATAAGGCTTGCGAAAAGCGAATCGAAGTTCGTCTAGCTTTTCATCCATCATTTCCTGAAGCAAATCTTCTTTCTGTTCATAATGAATATAGAATGTTCCCCGATTATAATCTGCCTTTTTAACGATTTCCGTAATCGTGATGTCTTCAAAACATTTTTCCTTCAGCAATGCTAATAACGTACATTGAAATGCCTTTTTTGTTCGCTTCACTCGTTTATCAACGGTTTTTTTCATTTAGATACCTCTTTTATAAAAAAATTTAAACTTTCATGAACAAAATAGAAGGAAGTGTTTAGTTATAGACATTTACTGTAATTTTAATTATTGAATGCGTTTTCAACTTAACTTATAATCGAACCATACTTATATTTTACTAAAAATTTAGTATATTTTAAATATAAAAGGAGGAAGCTTGTATGTCAACTTTAGTGTCTTTAAATCGCAAAGCTGCTGCATTTACGTCTAAACCATTGAAAATGTTTATCGGAGGAAAGTGGGTAGATGCCCTTTCTGGAAAAAGAACAGAGGTTCGAAATCCAGCAGATGGAACGATGATTACGACTGTAGCAGAGGCGGATAAGGAGGATGTGGATGTCGCTGTTCGGGCAGCACGTAAGGCGTTTGAAGAGGGACCATGGTCTAGAATGAAGCCAAATGAACGAGCAAAACTTATGTTGAAATTGGCAGATTTAATTGAAGAGAACGGAGAGGAATTAGCTCATCTAGATACATTAGATTACGGTCAGCCATTATCAACAACATTAGGCTTTGCTGGTGCTGCTGCAGATAATTTTCGTTATTATGCAGGCTGGGCAACAAAGTTAACTGGTGAAACACACACATCTTCCATTCCTGGTGAAGTTTTTAACTATACAAGAAGGGAACCACTTGGAGTCTGTGCGGGGATTGTTCCATGGAATGCTCCACTAATGAATGCCATCATGAAAATATCAGCGCCCCTTGCAGTGGGGAACACCGTTGTTATAAAGCCTTCAGAGGAAACGCCGATTAGCCTATTGCGTTTTGCTGAGCTTGTCCAAGAAGTTGGATTCCCTGATGGTGTGGTGAACATTATTACGGGTCATGGCTCCACTGCAGGCGATGCAATGGCCTCCCATCCAGATGTTGACAAGATTGCGTTTACTGGTTCCACAGCGACTGGAAGAAAAATCATTCAAAATAGTGCAGTAAACATTAAGAAGGTTACGTTGGAATTAGGTGGAAAATCAGCCCATGTTATTTTCTCGGATGCTGATTATGAACAAGCACTTCAAAATGCAGCCAACGCTGTATTTTGGAATTCGGGTCAGGTGTGTTTTGCTGGGTCCCGATTGTTTGTTGAAAAAGGGATTTACGATAATTTCTTAAGTGATTTAGCAGAGTACTCCAAGAATTATAAGGTTGGTAATGGGTTTGATGAATCATCTGTTATTGGACCGTTGATTTCAGCTAAACAAAAACACCGTGTTTTAAATTACGTGGATATTGGTCAAAAAGAGGGAGCAGAAATGTTAATCGGTGGTGAAGCAACGGAAGCCGATTTACGCGATGGATATTTCGTGAAGCCAACGGTTATGGCAAATGTAAACAATGACATGACCATAGCTAAAGAAGAGATTTTCGGCCCTGTGGTTTCAGCAATCCCGTTCGATGGCGAGGATGAAGTAATTCGTTTAGCCAACCAAACAGAATATGGATTAGGTGGAGGCATTTGTACGACGAACCTGAAGAAGGCACATAAAGTAGCCCATGCCATGAATACAGGTAATGTTTGGATAAACACGTACAATATTACCGAACCAAATTCACCGTTTGGAGGATATAAGCAAAGTGGATTAGGAAGAGAAAACGGTGCTGCCTCTATTGATGCCTATACAGAAATTAAGAATGTATGGATTGATTTAAACTAAGTCGCTTTTCATACATTTTGTTGCTTTACTCATTCGCACTTGTAGGAAAATGTGCAGTACATGGTGGAGATTAATAGTACTTTAAGATTGCTGCGGAAATACATCAGATACGTGGTGTTCCTATTGGAAAGGAGGGCACCGTCAACTTCGGGTGCAGAAAAAGTGATTTCTTTTTCAAGAAGTTGACTTTCCTCCGTACCGCTACAAAAGTGGGTGGTATGAATTCGAGCACCAACCAGCGCAGTATAATTCCGCAGCGGTATTAAACATCTCCGACAGGTTACTGCGCATCTCTCTAAGTCAAAAACAATCTTATAGAAAACAGTCTAAACAAAGGTGCGTAATGGATTTAATTCATTAATAAGTTAAGAGGTGAAACGTCTCCTTTCGTCTCTTAACGTAAATATTTAAATGAGAAAGTACTTATTAGGTTTACGGAGGTGCATCTAGTGTATAAAGGCTTAGAAACATTTCCTGCCATTGTTGAATATCGAGCAAAACAAAAACCACAGGAGCGATTCATTCAATTTGAACAAGAAAGTTTGACATACAAGCAATGGAATGACAATGGAAATAAAGTCGCCAATTTAGCAAAAAACTTAGGGTTAGCAAAAGGTGATACTTGTGCTGTCATGCTTCCGAATGGTCCGGCATTTCTAAATACATGGCTTGGATTAGCGAAGCTTGGTGTAGTTGAGGTACCAATTAATACAGCATTTAAGGGAGACTTACTTTCATATATTCTTAATAAAGCGGAATGTCGTGCAATTGTTCTGTCAGCAGAATGGGCAGAGAGAATATCAGAAGTAGAAGAGGAATTAGATTACCTTGAACATATCATTGTTGTTGGATCTTCTCTAAAAAATAAAAAAAACTCTGGTAACGTTACATGGCATTTCTTTGAGTCATTATTAAATAAGGCTGATAGTTCTCCCATTGAGGAGGATATTCAACCAGATCATCCTTCTGTCATCCTTTTTACTTCAGGTACAACGGGGCCTTCCAAAGGAGTTGTGTTAAGTCATCGTGCCAACTTTAGTGTGGCGAAAACGGCTTGTGGATTAATGAATTATGAAGAGGACGACAGGCTATTCACTGTTTTTCCGTTATTCCACGTAAATGCCCGCTACACCACGGTTCTTGTGGCATTACTTGTGAATTGTGATGTTGTTATGCATAACCGTTTTTCTGCCTCTAGATTTTGGGATATCTGTCGTCGTGAAAACATTACGGCATTCAATTTTATGGGATCGATGTTGACTATTTTGATGAAGCAGCCCGAGCGTTCGGATGATGCCGATAATCCTGTAAAAAAAGCATATGGTGCACCAACACCTATTGAAATTTATGAAGACTTTCAACAAAGATTTGGAATGGAAATATCTGAGGTTTATGGTTCAACGGAATTAGGGACCGTTGCAGCAAATGCTGCAGAAACCTTTCGAAAAGGTGCCTGTGGACAAATTGTTCCTATCTATGACTGTGAAATCCATGATGATGAAGGCAAACCTTGCCCAGTTGGAAAAAGTGGCGAAATAGTTGTTCGGCCGAAGAAGCCAGGAATCATGTTTACAGAATATTACGGAAACCCGGTGGCCACGGTTAATTCCTGGAAGGATTTATGGTTCCATACAGGGGATACTGGTCGTATGGATGATGATGGTTATCTTTACTTTATTGATAGGAAGAAAGATGTCATTCGTAGAAAGGGAGAAAATATTTCCTCCTATGAAGTAGAACGTGTTATCAATGACCATCCAAAAATCTATGAATCTGCCGTTATTGGTGTTCCATCAGAGTTGTCAGAGGAAGAGGTTCTTGCAGTCATTGTTTTAAGAGAACGAGAAAGTTTGAAGTATGAAGAGTTACTCGATTTCTGTCAAAAACGAATGGCTTATTTTGCAGTACCTCGTTATATCCGCTATGTGGATACATTTCCTCGAAATACTTCACAGCGAATAGAAAAATATAAGCTTCGGAAAGAGGGAATAACAGAAGATACTTGGGATCGTGAATTAGTTGGCTATAAGTTACAACGTTAACGACATTTTGGTGGAGGGGAGATGAATATGTATAACGGAAAAGAGACTTTTGGTGCAATAGCGGAGTACCGGGCAAAGGAGAATCCAGATAAACGCTTTGTTCGTTTTGAAACATGTGACCTGACCTATCGAGAATTCCACATAGGTGGAAATAAAGTAGCAAATGCTTTTTCGTCATTGAATTTAGTAAAAGGTGATACGTGTGCTGTCATGCTTCCAAACAGTCCGGAGTTTTTAAAGACGTGGCTAGGCCTTACGAGAATTGGTGTTATTGAAGTTCCGGTAAATACTGGACTTCGTGGGGATCTTTTATCCTATATTCTGAATCAGGCCAAGTGTAAGGCTATAGTTATAGATTCGGAATGGGCAGCACGCATAAAAGAAATTCAAAACGGATTACCATACCTAGAACATGTCATTATCGTTGGAGAGGATAACCCCAATCCATTTTTAGATGAGATATTGGTACATGGATTTGAAAATTTAGTGGAAAACGAAAGTGATGCGGACGTCGATACGAAAATTAACCCGACAGATCAATCGTTAATTCTTTTTACTTCTGGTACAACTGGGCCATCCAAGGGAGCGATGTTAAGTCACCGAGCTAATTTTGCTCTATCTCGGACTTGCTGTGAACTGATGGATTATGGTCCACAAGATCGATTATTTACAATGTTTCCTTTATATCATGTCAATGCCAGATATGCGACCATTCTTGCAGCATTAATTGCTGGAAGTGATGTCGTGATGCATAAACGTTTTTCTGCCTCGAGATTCTGGGATATTTGCAGAAGGGAACACATCACTACCTTTACTTATATGGGCTCCATGTTAACAATTTTAATGAAGCAACCGGAACGACCAGATGATGCGGATAATCCAGTCCGTCAGATTCAAGGTGCCCCATGTCCAGCTGAAATTTATGATGAATTTCAGAATCGTTTCAACATAAAAATTACAGAGGCTTATGGATCAACAGAAATTGGCTTGGCTATGGTTAATCGTGCAGAAACCTTCCGAAAAGGTTCTTGTGGAAGAAAGCTACCCATTTATGAAGTGGAAATTCATGATGAAGATGGAAATCCATGTCCACCAAATGTAGCTGGAGAGATTGTCGTACGGCCTAATGAACCGTCCATTTTATTTTCTGGTTATTATGGTATGCCAGAGGCGACTGTGAAAGCATGGAGAAATTTATGGTTCCATACAGGGGACCGTGGACAAATGGATGAAGATGGATATTTTTACTTTGTCGATCGACAGAAGGATGTAGTTAGACGAAGAGGTGAGAATATTTCTTCCTATGAGGTAGAGAGTGTGATCAATAAGCATCCCAGTGTACAGGATTCAGCAATTGTTGGCGTCCCCTCCGATTTATCTGAGGAAGAGGTACTAGCAGTTGTTCAAGTAAAGGATGAGAGAAATTTAACTTCAGAAGAATTGTTAGACTTTTGCCAAAAGCGTCTACCTCATTTTGCTGTACCACGATATGTACGCTTTGTTCAGAAATTTCCAAGAACACCTTCACAACGAATTGAAAAATATAAGCTTCGAAAACAAGGAATAACAGAAGATACCTGGGACCGGGAAGCTGCAGGGTATACAGTAGTACGGTAACGGTGAGCAGAAACATACTTCTATTCTCGGAGGGTTCCGATGTGGAAAAAATAAATGTTAGTAAAGTGATTGATGAGAGTAAATTTAATTCCTTTCATTTCATTTTAGTATGCTGGGGATTTTTTATTCTCCTAGCAGATGGTTATGACCTTATGGTTTATGGATCTGTTATTCCAAGCCTTATTGATGAATGGTCTATTTCCTCTAGCACAGCTGGTTTTATTGGGAGTCTGACACTTATAGGGAGTTTAATAGGAAACTTAATTTTTAGTATTTTCTCTGACAAGTTTGGTAGAAAAATAACAATTATTACCTGCGTTATTTCATTTAGCTTTTTTACCATGTTATGTGGTATTGCATTTGGTCCTGTTGATTTTGCCATTTATCGATTTATTGCTGGCTTAGCATTAGGTGGGGTCATGCCTATTGTTATCGCCCTTATTTCTGATTATGTTCCAAAAACAGTTAGGAGCATGCTAATAGGTGTTGCATCAACAGGGTTTGCAGTCGGTGGAATATTCGTTGCACTGGTTGGTTCAAGCATCATTACAAATATAGGATGGGAATGGATGTTTATATTTGGCGGATTTCCGTTATTAGTTGTCCCATTTTTAATTAAATATTTGCCAGATTCCTTATCCTTTTATCTAAAGAAAAATAATTATGATAGGGTACATTCTATTTTGAAAAAGGTTAATCCTTCTCATGTTCCAACGAATGACCAAGTTTTCGAAATAGATTTACCAAAAAAGGGTGTTCCTGCTGTAGAGCTTTTTAAAGAAAAACGGGGAGTTTCCACGCTTGCATTTTGGGTTTCTACCTTTATGCTCCTTTTAATGGTATATGGTCTTGGTACTTGGCTACCACAGATTATGGTCGAGGCTGGGTATCCATTACAATCTAGTTTAATGTTTTTGCTTGCCTTAAACTTTGGAGCTATGTTTGGCCAAGTTGGTGGAGGACTGCTAGCAGACCGAATAGGTTCCAAGAAAATTCTGATAGGGATGTTTTTGTTAGGAGCTATTAGCTTAACCCTATTTGGTTTTCAATTTGAAGCAGTGCTTTTATATATTTTAGTAGGAATAGCTGGTGCATGTACAACTGGGGGGCAGGCTGTTAACAATGCCTATGCTTCTAAATTCTATCCAGGATTCGCTAAATCAACCGGTGTTGGCTGGGCATTAGGAATGGGTCGTTTTGGCGCAATTGTTGGGCCAGCAATGGGAGGTCTATTATTAGATTTAAATGTACCAATTATCATAAATTTTATCATGTTTGCTATTCCAGGAATTTTAGCAGCTATAGCAATTACTTTTGTACAGGATCGATATAGCGAGTTTAAGATGGAAAGCAGTAATGAATTAAAAGTCGGTGTAACAAAGTATTCTAATGGATAGTTCCATATAGAAAAGGAGGGGATTACTTGGAAACATTACGAGGTAAAGTAGCGATTGTTGGTGCAGCAGATTCGGAAGTTGGTGTTGTTCCTCATATGTCCCCTACACAACTTGGTATGGATGCGGCGTTAAAAGCAATGGACGATGCTGGTATAACAAAAGACGAGATTGATGGACTTATTACCTGTGATTCCTTTGCTGAGCCATTTTTATATCACTCTGAGGCGATGGCGGAATACTTACAAATTAATCCGAAATATTGTTTGAGTGTTGGTACAGGAGGAGGCACAACATTTTCCCTTCTTCATCATGCTGCTTCAGCGATTGCGACTGGTATGTGTGAAACGGTCCTTATCACTATGGCAGACAGTCTTAGAAGTGGTATATCAAAGGAAAAAGCTATGAATACCCAAGCATCCACAGGTCATGCACAGTTTGAATCACCCTATGGTCCGTCTGTTCCTTCTTTGTATGCACTAATTGGTAGGGCTCATATGGCCGAATATGGAACAACATCAGAACAATTTGCGAGAATTGCGGTTGCTGCTAGGAAGCATGCAAACTTAAATCCAGCAGCACAAAAACGCGAATTAATTACAGTCGAGGATGTTGTCCATTCACGAATGATTGCCGATCCATTACATCTCTATGATTGTTCTCTCATATCGGATGGGGGGTCAGCTGTGATTCTTACATCGACTAAAAGCGCGAAAAATATGTCACGACAACCTGTTTATTTATTGGGAGTTGGTGAAGGACATCGACATGAGCATATTAGCCAAGCTCAGAGTCTGACAACATCTGCAGCAAAAGACTCAGGACAACGAGCGTACGAGATGGCAGGACTAGGGCCAGAAAATATTGATTTTGCTGAACTATACGATTGTTTCACTCCAACCGTTCTGATTGAATTAGAGGATTTAGGCTTTTGCGAAAAAGGGGAAGGGGGCTCCTTTGTTGAAAGTGGAGCGATTGAGCTTGGGGGAAATCTACCAATTAACACACATGGTGGTCTGCTTTCCCATTGCCACCCTGGTAATCCAGGCTCTATGTTCCACTTAACAGAGGCCGTCCTGCAGTTAAGGCATGAAGCAGGAAGAAGGCAGGTACCTGATGTGGAAGTGGGGCTCGTACATGGCCAGGGGGGTATCATGTCAAGTCATACAACACTTATTTTAGGTAGGGAGGTGTAGATATGGAAGAGCATATCGGAAAAAACTTCCCAGAACCCACGGTAGAGACGGAAAAATTTTGGCAAGGCTGTCGTAAGCGTGAATTACTCATTCAGCAATGCAATGAGTGTGGACATTATCAATTTTATCCGCGAATTATGTGTACAGATTGTATGAGCAGGAATATAGATTGGATGAGTGCTACGGGTCGAGGAAAGGTGAAGACGTATACGATTATTTACAGGGCTATATCAAAGGCTTATGCGAAGGACGTTCCCTATGTCGTCGCCATCATTGAATTGGAAGAAGGGCCAAGCTTGATGAGTAATGTAGTTGGTTGTAAACCAGAGGAGGTCAAGGTTGGTCAGGAGGTAATGGTTACTTTTGAAGACTGGTCTGAAGAGATATCGATCCCTAAATTTACCCCGCTTCCATTAAGCTAGCCCTTTTTCAACAGGTGGGTATTTCTTTTAACCTAGTGTATTATCATTTTTCATATAAGTCCAAATTTATGAGGAGGAATACGTATGAAAGCATTAGTATTAACAGAGTTTAACAAAAAATTGGAGATCCAAGATGTCCCAGAACCGACCCTAACCGATGATGGTGTCATTATCCGGGTGAAAGCAAATGGAATTTGTAGAAGTGATCATCACTTTATCAAAGGTGATTTAGGATGGATAGGAATGAACTTAGAGCTCCCACATGTACTTGGGCATGAATTCTCAGGTGTAGTAGAGCAGGTGGGGAAAAATGTTACAAAGTTTAAAAAAGGAGATCGGGTCGTTGTTCCTCACGCACATGGAGAGGGTACATGTGAGTACTGTATGACGGGCCACTCAAATATTTGTGATCATGGTAGCATTGTTGGTGTTACTTATTGGGGCGGATATGGAGAATATGTTCAAGTCCCTAATGCCGATCGAAATGTTGTGATTTTACCTGATTCGATTTCTTTTGAAGCTGGTGGTGCATTAGGTTGTCGATTCATGACTGCATTTCATGGCTTAATCGATCAAGCAAGATTACAACCAGGGGAGTGGGTTGCGGTTCATGGAAGTGGTGGTCTTGGATTATGTGTGACACATGTCGCTAGTGCTATGGGAGCAAGAGTTATCTCTGTTGATATTAATGACGAATCCTTGGAACTTGCTAAAGAATTTGGTGCGGAAGTTACGATAAATGGGAGTAAAGAAGATGCCGTTCAAAAAATCATGGAAATCACAGATGGTGGGACACATGTTTCGGTAGATGCTTTAGGGGCTGCAGTTACTTGCCAAAATTCAGTTAACAGTTTACGTAAGCGGGGAAGACATCTCCAGCTAGGGATGACATCTGCTGATGAGCGAGGAAAAGTCGAATTACCAGTTGATTTAATTGTTGTAAAAGAAATAGAATTTATTGGCTCTTCCAATATGCCTGTCCCTAGATTCCCAGCTATGCTCAGTATGATTGAAAGTGGCGTATTGCAGCCGGAAAAAATGATTACTAGAAAAGTGAGTTTGGAAGAAGCTGCTGATATTCTAGAGGATATGGGAGAGTTTAATGCACCGGGGCTAAGCGTGGTTAACAAGTGGTAGCTAAAGTAAAAGGAGCACTGTGGAGATTCCCACAGTGCTTTAACTTTCATAATTATCGGGGATGGAAATTGGTTTTTAATTTAGACGTATCGGTTTTCCTCTGTGTGATTTGCTACATAAATCTGATTACTTAAGTTACCCATAATCTCTATTTATTTATCCAATGGAACGATAAATGTTTCTGGTCCGGTTGGTTTGGCGCTTCCACCAATCGGTTCCACACTTGCCTTTAGTAATTTGAATTGATCAATATCCTTCCCTCTAAAGAACACACGTGATACACCATCCTGTATGGAGAGGACTTCCCCTCCTTTAATTTTATTATCCTTATAGACAAACCATAATTGATAATCATGGTCGGCAAGATTGGTTAAGCCATCTACTTCAAGTAGCATCTCATGAGTGGTGTCGTTAAACCATAAATTCCCTGATACATCTGTAAAATCTGCTACAGGTATGACAGATATTTGTTCGGTGGAATCATCTGGTTGGAAAATATCGATTTGAATGTCATCATTATGGACCACTTGATAGGATCCTTCTCTTGGTTTATTGAAAAAGAGAAGTCCTATTGCAAGAAAGACAATAGCTGCTGAACTGATAGACCCGAAAACAATGGCTCTTTTTTTTCGTTTCTTTGCGATAGGAGTTTTCACTGTAGCCAAATCATCCCATATTTTCTCCTTAACTGTAGGACTTGGCTTTTCAGTCGAATTTTCCTTAAATAGTTGTTTCCAGTTTAATAGTTTATCTTGACATGTCTCACAAACCTCTGTATGTTGAAGTACCTCATGTCTAACATTCTCTGTAGCTTGTCCTAATGCTACATCAATAATCTTTTCTTCAGAGATGTGCGAACTATAATTCATGTCGGTTTGCACCCCCATTTGACCCGGTCCATCTTAAAATAGATTTTTGTTTTCGTAGATTTTGTAATCCGTAACGAATTAAGGATTTTACCGAACCTAATGGCTTTTGCATGTCTTGGGAAATTTGCTTATGGGTTTCCCCTTTAAAATAAGATCGATAAATGGCTTCGCGCTGGGATTTAGGTATATGATTTAATGCTTCAAGAATAATCTTGCTTTCTATTTCTTTTAAAAAAGCTAGGTCAGCTCCTTGTACCTCCTGATATGAAAGAGATTCTAACTTTTGGATAAGGAGTGGCTTCTTTTTACGAAGTCTATCAATCGATCTGCTTTTTGTTTTAACAGCGAGCCAAGCCCTCACACTACCCTTATTTGGCTTATATTGAGCAGCTTTTTGAAAAACCTCTATAAAAACATCATGACAAATATCCTCAGCCTCTACTCGATTTCCGGTTACTTGATAAGCAATATGGAAAACAAAGGAGCTATGTATTTCATAGAAAGGATTGAACGCATCCTTTGAACCATTTTTAATTTGTTTTAACAATTCAACGCTTTCTTGATTGTTATCCACATGTATTGGCCTCCTTTTTCATTATTACTAGGCTATGATTCTTTTGATAAGAGAAATATGCAGTATTATCACTACGAAATGTATATGTCTCTATTATTGTGACGTTCTATAAGAAATAGAAGTTACGGTTAATTTTTAACAAATTTTTTTCAAAAAAACAAATCCAAAATAAAATTTCCATCGTAACAATTATGAAAAAAATTATAGAGAGGATGAGTGGTATGTTGAAACGATTGTTATCTGTTTTAACTATTGTACTTACTATGACTTCATTTTTGGGAGTTGCTCCAGTCTTTGCTCAGGCCACTTTATATACTCCCTACACAGGTCTGTCAGCTACTCCGGGGGAGACCATTGATTATACCATTGATGTGATTAATAACGAATCAACGATACAAAATGTCACATTTGATTTGGAAGGATTACCGGAAGGCTGGAAACACACGATTACAGCAAATGGAAATGCGATTGAACAACTATCCGTACGTGGAAATAGTGAGGAGCAAATTACGTTAGAAGTCACCGTTCCATTAGAAATTGAACAGGCAGATTATGAATTTAATTTAGTTGCAACTGATCAAAATGGAAGAAGTACAGAACTACCTTTTCTAGTTAAATTAGCGGAAGAAGGAACTTTTGAAACGGAATTAAATGTAGACCAGCCCAATCTTCAAGGTCAAACGGATTCCTCTTTCTCTTATTCGGCAACATTAAAAAATCGAACTGCTGAGGAGCAAAACTATGCCTTAACAGCAAATGCACCAGAAGGATGGGGAGTACAGTTTAAGAATGGAAGTGATAATGTCACTTCTGTAACAGTGGAACCAAATAGCGAAAAGGATATCACGATTGATGTTACTCCACCAGAAAATGCGAGCGCAGATACCTATGAAATAGGAATATCAGCTGCTGGTAGTGGGACATCAGTTGAAACAACGTTGGAGGCTGTTATCACAGGTTCCTATGACCTTAAATTAACCACACCAAAGGGGATTTTAAGTGCAGATATTACTTCTGGAGGAGATCGAGTCATTGATTTGGTAGTGGAAAACACAGGAACTGCACCATTAACCAATGTTGAACTTTCAGCTTCAACTCCACCGAACTGGGAAAGCGAATTTGATACTAGCACGATCCCAGAAATTGCACCTGGTGAATCGGCAACCGTTAAGGCGACATTAACTGCATCGGATGAGGCGATTGCTGGTGATTATGTCACGACCTTTAAAGCCTCTGCAGCAGAAACATCAGCGGAAGCAGATTTTCGAGTTTCCGTCCATACTTCTACTCTATGGGGCATAATCGGTGTTCTCATTATTTTAGGAGTTGTTGCTGGATTATACTATATGATTAAAAAATATGGGAGGAGATAAGTGTGACTGCTCCGATTATTGAATTGAAAAATGTGAGCAAACAATATGATGGACAGTTTGCCGTAAATAATCTGTCTCTTTCCATTCCTAAGGGGGAGGTTTTTGGTTTGCTTGGTCCGAATGGTGCAGGAAAAACAACTACGATTCTCATGATGTTGGGATTAAGTGAGCCAACTTCTGGTAGTATTCTTGTTTCCGGAATGGATTCGACCCGAAATCCAATTGAGGTAAAGCGAATGGTCGGCTATTTACCCGATAATTTAGGTTTTTATCCGAATATGACTGGCTTTGAGAACTTAATGTATACGGCAGAGCTTAATCATATCCCAAGGAATATTGCTAAGGAGAGATCCGATTATTTATTGGAGAAAGTTAACCTAACAGAATCGGCAAAAAAGAAGACGGGAAAATATTCGCGAGGAATGAAGCAGCGACTAGGGCTCGCAGATGTACTGATGAAAAAACCAGAAGTAGTTATTTTGGACGAACCTACATTAGGAATTGACCCTGAAGGTGTTCGGGAGTTACTAAAAATGATTCGCGAGTTAAGTGAAGAGGAAGGGATTACGGTATTATTATCTTCCCACCATCTACATCAGGTACAACAAATTTGTGATCGTGTTGGGATTTTTGTAAATGGGAAATTATTAGCAGAAGGAGATATTATGAGCCTTGCACAGCAATTGTTTGAAGAAAATACGTTTGTCATTCATGTAGAAGCCTCTCCACTCCATCAATCATTATTGGAAACAATTCAGGCAATCGAAGGTATAACGAAAATGGAGGAGGTAGAAAATGGGCTAGATATCTATTGTAAGAAAGATTTAAGCTCTACCATTAGTCGAATTATTATTGAATCAGGCGCCTCCTTATATCATATTAGTAATAAAAACTTTGGCCTAGACGAAATATATCATCGTTATTTTGAAGGGCGTGATCATACATGAATCTCGCGAATGTAAAAGAAAAGATTATTGGAAACCGATTAGAAAAGCTTTTCACAAAGAATCGTGTCAAGAATAGAACAGGAGAGGAAAATAAATCAGCATTTATAGCGATTGTACGTAAGGAATTTACCGATTTAATTAGAAGCTGGCGTATCATTATTTTACTAACTATTATTTTACTAGCTTGCTTTGGATCACTGTATACAGCTGTAACGGCTATAACTGATACTCTTGATAGTGGTGCTGCCGAGAAGCTCGAAGGAAACTCTTACCTCTTTTTACAATTGTTTACTATTTCTGATGGTACGTTACCTTCCTTTATTACCTTCGTTAGTTTTCTCGGGCCATTGTTTGGTATTGCTCTCGGGTTTGATGCGATAAATGCAGAGCGAAATAAAGGAACACTTAGTAGATTAATGGCTCAGCCGATTCCAAGAGATTATGTGTTAAATGCTAAGTTTATTGCTGCATTGCTCTTAAATACAATTCTAATCTTTTCTTTAGGCTTTATTGTGATGGGATTGGGAATCCTGATACTTGGAATCCCGCCAACGACAGAAGAGTTTTTCCGTGTAATGGGCTTTCTTATCGTATGTATTGTTTATATTGCTTTTTGGTTAAATTTAGGAATATTATTTTCCGTTCTGTTTAAAAACTCGGCAACATCTGCTTTATCAAGCATGGCCGTGTGGATATTTTTTACCATCTTTTATTCGATGATTGTTCAATTATTGTCTCGTTCTTTGCTGAATACATCTTCCATAACAAGCATGTCTGATGCAGTAAATGCACAAGGGACGGTTTTGAATTTCATGCGACTTTCCCCTAATTTTTTATTCAGTGAATCAACCACGATTCTCTTATCGCCGTCCGTTCGCAGTCTTGGTCCACTAACTGTGGAACAAGCTACAGGGGCAGTGGCGGGGCCATTACCACTTAGCCAGAGTCTATTATTAATCTGGCCACAACTCACTGGATTAATTGCCGCTACCCTCATTTGCTTTGCTATTGCATATATTCTTTTTATGCGTCAGGAAATACGTGCTAATTAAAAACCAGCTATAGAATTGGCTGGTTTTTTCCATTGGAGGTATTTGGGGATGAAAGAAAGTACCACAACTATCCTCATACAGTATGGTAAAATCACCTTAGATACAATAAGAAATGGAGGATGAACCATGATAACTCATTTGCAAGATACCGTAATGTTGAACAATGGGATAGAGATGCCTGGTTTTGGGTTAGGTGTTTACAAAGTGGATGATGGAGAAACTGCTTTATTTTCAGTTAAAACCGCACTTAAAGCTGGTTATCGATTGATTGATACGGCTTCCTATTATAAAAATGAGGAAAGCGTGGGACAAGCTATAAAAGAATCTGGTGTACCAAGAGAGGAAATCTTTGTTACCTCGAAGGTATGGAACAATCAGCAAGGTTATGAAAGCACATTAAAGGCTTTTGATGAAAGTTTAAAGAAACTGGATTTGGAATATCTTGATTTATACTTAGTGCATTGGCCAGTGACTGGTAAATATAAAGAGACATGGCGCGCATTGGAAAAACTTTATGCGGATGGAAAAGTTCGTGCCATTGGTGTAAGTAACTTTCAAGTGTATCATCTAGAGGATTTACTAAAGGATGCTAAAGTGAAACCAGTACTCAATCAGGTTGAATACCATCCACATCTTACTCAAGAAGAGGTAAAAGCATTCTGTGAGAAGAAAAATATTCAGCTAGAAGCATGGTCTCCGCTTAAAAGAGGGGATCTTTTAGATGAACCGGTGATTGTAGATATAGCTAAGAAATATGGAAAAACATCAGCACAAGTCATTTTGCGCTGGGATATTCAAAATAAGGTAATTACTATTCCAAAATCTGTGAGGGAGGAGCGGATTGCAGAAAATGCTGATGTCTTTGATTTCTCCCTAACAGATGAGGAAATGAAGAAAATAAGTGCATTAAATATCAATGACCGCAAAGGCCCAAATCCAGAAGACTATTAAAATTATTGTGATTCACACGGATTTTTTGAAGTTTTAGTTAGCTGGATAGTATTATTATTAGGATTGAACCCTTTCCACTATTGTGGAAAGGGTGTTTTAAATGGTACTTACAGGGATAAAGATATAAGTACCTCACAATATAAATAATGCAAGGGTAAAGTAATTTTTTAAAGTTTTCCTTAAGTGACAGGTTGTCTTTCTTTATGAGATAATTAACAATGGTTGATTTGAAAAACAGCCATGATCTAAACTAGAATCTGACAAAGATTGGAGATAGTAACATGAAGGTAAAGATTAATCGTAATGCAGCTAAACAGTTCAAAAAAATGTTAGAAACGGAAGAAGCACAAGGGAAGATGATTCGTATATACATATCACATATGCACGGGGATCATGCTCACTATGGTATTGCTTATGATACCCCACAGGAACATGATGAAGTGGTGAAAACGGATAAGGACATTGATATTCTCCTCGATACACGTGAGGAATTTCTAGATGGAATTTGGATTCAATACTTCCATGTAGATGATGAAGGATTTGTTATCACGAACCCTTCTAAAGGTGGACACCACCATCACTAAAAGTCGGTATGGAGAATAAAGAATTAATTTGTAAACAATTTTGTTTGCTTTAAATCCGACTTAGTTTGTAAACAACCATTTTAAAAAAATGATGGCCCATTAATAGGTGCCATCATTCTTAATATGAAGGAATGTTATTTAAAGTATAGTGTGGTTCCTGTATTCTAACCTATTATTCTTCATCCTCTAGGACATTATAAGCCATTTCATATAACTTCATTTGACTCTCTAAAGCTGGTTCCCCTCGTTGTTTTTCAACATAGTGATAAGATCCGTCACTAGCTTGTTCCCTTGCTTTAAGATTATCGTTTAGTATAATCGTTAGGATTTCCTTTATTCTATTTTTAATGGATGCTTCATAAATAGGAAAAAGCAATTCTACTCGCTTTGCCATATTCCGAGTCATTAAATCAGCAGACGAGAGGAAGATTCGCTCATCTCCATTGCTATGAAAATAATAGATACGGGTATGCTCTAAAAAGCGGCCGACTATGCTACGAACCCGAATGTTTTCGCTGACATCTTTTTGACCTGGCTTTAGGCAACAAATCCCACGAACAATTAAGTCAATCTTCACCCCAGCCTGGGACGCCTCATAAAACTTCTTAATAATCTCTTTATCTGTTAAGGAATTCATTTTGGCGACAATATGTCCGGTTCCTCGTTCCTTATGAAAACGAATTTCTTCGTTAATATAGCGTATGAAATCTTTGCGAATGTCAAATGGTGCCATTGAAATGTGATGGAAATCTGGCTTTTCTGTAAAACCACTTAAATAATTAAAAAAATTTGTTGCATCGATTCCAAATTTTCGTTTTGTTGTAATTAACCCCATGTCCGTATAGGATTCAGCTGTCTTGTCATTATAATTTCCTGTACCTAAATGGACAAACCGTTCTATTTTTTCTTTGCGTTTTCTGACTACTAGTGTAATTTTACAATGGGTTTTTAAAGAATTCATTCCATAAATAACGTGGCATCCGGCTTTTTCCAGTTCTTTTGCCCACTGGACATTTTGTTCCTCATCAAAACGGGCTTTTAATTCTACTAATACTGTAACTTGCTTTCCGTTTTCTGCTGCTTGTTTCAAGCCTTTAATAATTGGGGAGTTCCCACTGACCCTATATAATGTTTGCTTTATGGCTAATACTTCAGGATCCTCCGCCGCCTCTGTTACCATTTCTACAACTGGTTCAAAGGATTCATACGGGTGATGTAGAAGAATATCCCTTTTTATCGCGGCTTCAAACACATTTTCATCACTTTTAATATCCTTTGGATGTTGCGGAATTAATGTTTGATATACCAACTGTTCTCTATCTGCATATACTTCTTTATAGAAATTAAATAAAAAGGTTAAATCCAACGGACCGTCCACCACATATAAATCTTTTTCATGGATTTCCNTATTGCATATATTCTTTTTATGCGTCAGGAAATACGTGCTAATTAAAAACCAGCTATAGAATTGGCTGGTTTTTTCCATTGGAGGTATTTGGGGATGAAAGAAAGTACCACAACTATCCTCATACAGTATGGTAAAATCACCTTAGATACAATAAGAAATGGAGGATGAACCATGATAACTCATTTGCAAGATACCGTAATGTTGAACAATGGGATAGAGATGCCTGGTTTTGGGTTAGGTGTTTACAAAGTGGATGATGGAGAAACTGCTTTATTTTCAGTTAAAACCGCACTTAAAGCTGGTTATCGATTGATTGATACGGCTTCCTATTATAAAAATGAGGAAAGCGTGGGACAAGCTATAAAAGAATCTGGTGTACCAAGAGAGGAAATCTTTGTTACCTCGAAGGTATGGAACAATCAGCAAGGTTATGAAAGCACATTAAAGGCTTTTGATGAAAGTTTAAAGAAACTGGATTTGGAATATCTTGATTTATACTTAGTGCATTGGCCAGTGACTGGTAAATATAAAGAGACATGGCGCGCATTGGAAAAACTTTATGCGGATGGAAAAGTTCGTGCCATTGGTGTAAGTAACTTTCAAGTGTATCATCTAGAGGATTTACTAAAGGATGCTAAAGTGAAACCAGTACTCAATCAGGTTGAATACCATCCACATCTTACTCAAGAAGAGGTAAAAGCATTCTGTGAGAAGAAAAATATTCAGCTAGAAGCATGGTCTCCGCTTAAAAGAGGGGATCTTTTAGATGAACCGGTGATTGTAGATATAGCTAAGAAATATGGAAAAACATCAGCACAAGTCATTTTGCGCTGGGATATTCAAAATAAGGTAATTACTATTCCAAAATCTGTGAGGGAGGAGCGGATTGCAGAAAATGCTGATGTCTTTGATTTCTCCCTAACAGATGAGGAAATGAAGAAAATAAGTGCATTAAATATCAATGACCGCAAAGGCCCAAATCCAGAAGACTATTAAAATTATTGTGATTCACACGGATTTTTTGAAGTTTTAGTTAGCTGGATAGTATTATTATTAGGATTGAACCCTTTCCACTATTGTGGAAAGGGTGTTTTAAATGGTACTTACAGGGATAAAGATATAAGTACCTCACAATATAAATAATGCAAGGGTAAAGTAATTTTTTAAAGTTTTCCTTAAGTGACAGGTTGTCTTTCTTTATGAGATAATTAACAATGGTTGATTTGAAAAACAGCCATGATCTAAACTAGAATCTGACAAAGATTGGAGATAGTAACATGAAGGTAAAGATTAATCGTAATGCAGCTAAACAGTTCAAAAAAATGTTAGAAACGGAAGAAGCACAAGGGAAGATGATTCGTATATACATATCACATATGCACGGGGATCATGCTCACTATGGTATTGCTTATGATACCCCACAGGAACATGATGAAGTGGTGAAAACGGATAAGGACATTGATATTCTCCTCGATACACGTGAGGAATTTCTAGATGGAATTTGGATTCAATACTTCCATGTAGATGATGAAGGATTTGTTATCACGAACCCTTCTAAAGGTGGACACCACCATCACTAAAAGTCGGTATGGAGAATAAAGAATTAATTTGTAAACAATTTTGTTTGCTTTAAATCCGACTTAGTTTGTAAACAACCATTTTAAAAAAATGATGGCCCATTAATAGGTGCCATCATTCTTAATATGAAGGAATGTTATTTAAAGTATAGTGTGGTTCCTGTATTCTAACCTATTATTCTTCATCCTCTAGGACATTATAAGCCATTTCATATAACTTCATTTGACTCTCTAAAGCTGGTTCCCCTCGTTGTTTTTCAACATAGTGATAAGATCCGTCACTAGCTTGTTCCCTTGCTTTAAGATTATCGTTTAGTATAATCGTTAGGATTTCCTTTATTCTATTTTTAATGGATGCTTCATAAATAGGAAAAAGCAATTCTACTCGCTTTGCCATATTCCGAGTCATTAAATCAGCAGACGAGAGGAAGATTCGCTCATCTCCATTGCTATGAAAATAATAGATACGGGTATGCTCTAAAAAGCGGCCGACTATGCTACGAACCCGAATGTTTTCGCTGACATCTTTTTGACCTGGCTTTAGGCAACAAATCCCACGAACAATTAAGTCAATCTTCACCCCAGCCTGGGACGCCTCATAAAACTTCTTAATAATCTCTTTATCTGTTAAGGAATTCATTTTGGCGACAATATGTCCGGTTCCTCGTTCCTTATGAAAACGAATTTCTTCGTTAATATAGCGTATGAAATCTTTGCGAATGTCAAATGGTGCCATTGAAATGTGATGGAAATCTGGCTTTTCTGTAAAACCACTTAAATAATTAAAAAAATTTGTTGCATCGATTCCAAATTTTCGTTTTGTTGTAATTAACCCCATGTCCGTATAGGATTCAGCTGTCTTGTCATTATAATTTCCTGTACCTAAATGGACAAACCGTTCTATTTTTTCTTTGCGTTTTCTGACTACTAGTGTAATTTTACAATGGGTTTTTAAAGAATTCATTCCATAAATAACGTGGCATCCGGCTTTTTCCAGTTCTTTTGCCCACTGGACATTTTGTTCCTCATCAAAACGGGCTTTTAATTCTACTAATACTGTAACTTGCTTTCCGTTTTCTGCTGCTTGTTTCAAGCCTTTAATAATTGGGGAGTTCCCACTGACCCTATATAATGTTTGCTTTATGGCTAATACTTCAGGATCCTCCGCCGCCTCTGTTACCATTTCTACAACTGGTTCAAAGGATTCATACGGGTGATGTAGAAGAATATCCCTTTTTATCGCGGCTTCAAACACATTTTCATCACTTTTAATATCCTTTGGATGTTGCGGAATTAATGTTTGATATACCAACTGTTCTCTATCTGCATATACTTCTTTATAGAAATTAAATAAAAAGGTTAAATCCAACGGACCGTCCACCACATATAAATCTTTTTCATGGATTTCCAGAACCTTTAATAGAAAGCGAACAACCTCTTTATCATTTTTACCTTTTCGTACCTCTAAACGAACTGCAGCACCCCATTTGCGTTTTTTAAGTTCTTTTTCAATTTCTTTTAATAAGTCACGTGCACCTTCCTCATGAATGGTCAAATCCGCATTTCTAGTAATTCGAAACTCAGTGATGGATTTCACACGGTATCCCTTAAATAATTTATATAGAAAATAGGATATAATTTCTTCCAATAAAATATACTTGTTTTTACGCCCAACCTTAATATATCTGTCAAGTAATGCTGGAACCTGTACAATGGCATTCTTTGTTTTATTTTCTTCAGCCACTATATCCTCCAGCACAATAGCCAAGTTAATGGATTTGTTCATTAAGAGTGGAAATGGATGATAGGCATCAATGGCGAGTGGTGTTAAAACAGGTAATATTTGCTCATCAAAATAGTCTTCTAGCCTGATTTTCTCATCTAAGGATAACTGATTAATCGATATAATCGAAATATCTTCCTGTTGATCTAACAAGGATACTAAATTCTGGTATCCGTTGTATTGTTTTTTTACAAGGATATGATTTTGCTCTGCAATAGACTCTAATTGTTGTTTTGGTGTTAATCCCGCTTTATTCTCCGGTTTATTAAAACCCGCTTTCACTTGATCCTTTAATCCAGCAACCCGAACCATAAAAAACTCATCTAGATTGGAAGAACAAATTGCAATAAATTTGAACCGTTCTAATAGAGGGTTTTTTGTATCGAAGGCTTCGTCAAGAACTCGGTTGTTAAACGCTAGCCAACTTAGCTCCCGGTTGTTGTAATACAATGGATTGTCTAAATTCACCCTGTTAGCAACGTTTTCCATTAG
This sequence comes from Oceanobacillus senegalensis, assembly GCF_900176885.1. Classification (GTDB taxonomy): domain Bacteria; phylum Bacillota; class Bacilli; order Bacillales; family Amphibacillaceae; genus Oceanobacillus; species Oceanobacillus senegalensis. The sequence goes on from NZ_LT839648.1 coordinate 500,902, forward strand.
TTTTCCCCCTTCATACTAGTGTTTATTATACAAAAAATGAAACCGGTTGAATGTAAAAAAATAGTAAAGTTTCGTTAATTAGAAATTAATAAACTAGTGTGTGTAGAGGAATCGTTTACATAAAATGAATTTGTTATGTTGTACCCAATCCCTCCAATCTCCTAAGTTAGGGGATTGGAGTGGGAGTAATCCGTGTTATCTGTAGGCTTTATGGAGCTGTATTACTAAATTTAAGTACAATTGTATGCTTAAGTGCTTTTTCTAAATGCTTTTTTTGTTTATTCATTTGGAATTCTTCTGGTTTATAATCCCTATTACAATAGAAATGCAAATGAATTGATTTTTCTTTGATGTCGATATCAAATTCTTGTACAACCTGTCTTTTCGTTGCATCTAAGCAATACATGAATTTGATAATGGCACCAAGTAAGGATAACTTTTTTCGTTCTTCCTTTAAAAACCAACTTTTAAAAGGATGAATGAATTGTTTGAAAAGCGTTTTGTTTTTAAAGGATGCAATCAATGCTAGCTTTAAGCGATCGATGTGCATTAAGCCGTCAAGGGTACGGTTAGCAAGTAAGTAAAACGTATGCTGTGCACTGGATTCTGAATCGACATACTGTCCTAGGTTATAAACGAAACAAGCGCGTTCCAATAGTTGCCAATCATTTTGAGTTAAAGAACCTATTCCTCTTTCTTTCAATCCAATGAAAAACTTCCGAGTAAGTAACTGAATATGTTGAATTCGTTCTACATTTAAATTATATTCATGGACTAATTCTTCAATGCTGTCTTCTAACACATTTGGATATAAATTATGTTTTGAATCGCCTGATAGTAGCTCGTAAAAGACACCATCTCTTAGCCCTTTTCTACTTAATACAAAACCAGTCGCATCTGTTATTCCATAAAGACTATGAAATACCGTAATAGCTGGAATAATCGTATCTATCCGATCATTAGAAAGCCCCTCCACTTTTTCTAATTCTTGTCTTGTCATAGGCATTAAGTGATTCAGTACTCTTGCAATATCACTGTCGTTCATTTTATATTGGTGGAGCCCTGCTAGAGGATAGTTTTTCATACTCTGATCAATTTGTGCTAAATTACGCGCACTTCCACCAATGGTAATTAATGGAATTTGCTTTTTCCGAAGCCAGTCAAGATGTTGGAATTCATGATAGAGGAATTGTTTTAATTCGTTTAATGCTTTTTCCTTTGATTTTGTATCAGTGAAAAATTGCTGTAAGGTTAAGGCACCGAAAGGAAAACTATGGGATTCCATCAAAATACGATCCTTAAAGTAAGTAACTTCTGTACTACCACCACCAATATCAACGCTAATACCTTCTATTATCGAGGTAGAATTGACGACAGAAAGGTACCCATAATAAGCTTCTTCTTTTTCAGATAGGATGCGCATTTCCCAGTCTAGTTGTTTTTTTACCCTATTTTGAATTTCTTGCTTATTCTTGGCTTGCCTGATGGATGCTGTTGCAACACAAATAAACGCTTTTAATTGATAGAAAGAAACTACTTCTTTAAAGCTTTTTAAGGTATCCAACATTTTTTGGATCCCTTCTTCCGTTAAATAGTCATTTGCATCTATGTAATTTCTTAACCGCGCAACTGATTTAACATTTTCAACCTCATGGAGACGGCCAGAGCTAATTCGAGAATAAATAACCAACCTCATTGTATTAGAACCAATATCAATCACAGCATAATAATGTTTTTGCAATGCTATCACCTCGTTTGGGTAATACTATACCACTTGCATAATCGCCTGTCATTTAATGAATTGTAAAGAAATAATGAAAGACAAACGTTCGGATATTCTACTAAAAATTCCCCAGGAAATGACTATTACTTATAGGATATTGCCGAAATAATACGTTTCCTGTCTGTAGGAAAGAAAAATGTAAAAATATAACTTGTAATGAATGATATAAGATGTACTTGCATATAGTTTAGAAACCGCAGTAATAATGGAGGGGTTATATAGATGGATATCCTAGGTAAGGTGAGGAACTACCGAGAGAATGAGGAAAGCCTAAAATGGGAAGGTACGTTTGCGGAGTACTTGGATATTATAAAAGAAAGACCAGAAGTTGCGCAGCCAGCTCATTCCCGTGTTTATAATATGATTAAAGATGCAGGAATCGAGGAAGTGGATGGAAGAAAAAGATATAAGTTTTTTGATAAAGAAATTTATGGATTAGAAGATGCCTTGGAAAAATTAGTGGAAGAATATTTCCATCCAGCAGCAAAACGACTGGATGTTCGAAAACGAATTTTACTATTAATGGGGCCAGTAAGTGGTGGGAAGTCCACGATTGTTAGTATGTTAAAGCGCGGTTTAGAGGAATATTCTCGTACAGATGCTGGTGCCGTGTACGCGATTAAAGGTTGCCCGATGCATGAGGATCCGCTACACTTAATTCCTCATCATTTACGCGATGAATTTTTTGATGAATATGGTATCCGTATCGAGGGAAGTTTATCACCTCTTAATACGATGCGTCTTGAAAAGGAATATAATGGGAAAATCGAGGATGTAATGGTAGAGCGAATATTTTTCTCAGAGGATAAGCGAGTTGGGATAGGTACGTTTAGTCCATCTGATCCGAAATCACAGGATATTGCGGATTTAACAGGTAGTATTGACTTTTCAACTATTGCAGAATATGGTTCGGAGTCTGACCCGAGGGCTTATCGCTTTGATGGGGAACTGAATAAGGCCAACCGTGGAATGATGGAATTTCAGGAAATCTTAAAATCTGATGAAAAATTCTTATGGCATTTGCTATCCCTTACACAGGAAGGGAACTTTAAGGCTGGTAGATTTGCTTTGATTTCAGCTGACGAGCTAATCGTCGCGCATACGAACGAAGCGGAATATCGCTCCTTTATTTCAAACAAGAAGAACGAGGCCTTGCATTCCCGTATAATCGTTATGCCAATCCCTTACAATCTTCGTGTTGATGAAGAAGAAAAAATTTATGAAAAGATGATCAAAACCAGTGATATGGCGCATGTCCATGTAGCGCCACACGCCTTGAGGGTTGCCGCTATCTTCTCTGTGTTAACGAGATTGAAAGATTCTAAGAAACAGGGTGTCGACTTACTCAAGAAACTGAGATTATATAATGGAGAAAGTGTAGAAGGCTTTAATGATGTAGATGTCGATGAACTAATGAAGGAATACCCAGATGAGGGAATGGATGGAATTGATCCACGTTATGTTATTAACCGTATTTCTTCAACCATTATTCGAAAAGAAACACCATCGATTAATGCACTGGATGTATTGCGTTCCTTAAAAGAAGGTCTTGATGCGCATCCATCTATCTCTAAAGAAGATAAAGAACAATATATGAATTATATTGCCATTGCTAGAAAAGAGTATGATGACATTGCCAAGAAGGAAGTTCAAAAGGCATTTGTTTATTCGTATGAAGAATCAGCGAAAACATTAATGGATAACTACTTGGATAATGTTGAAGCATACTGCAACCATAATAAACTAAGAGATCCATTAACTGGTGAGGAAATGAATCCAGACGAGAAACTGATGAGATCGATTGAAGAACAAATTGGTATTTCAGAAAATGCAAAAAAAGCATTCCGTGAAGAAATTCTTATTCGTCTTTCTGCATTTGCTCGTAAAGGGAAGCGCTTTGATTATAATTCCCATGAACGCCTACGTGAAGCAATTCAGAAGAAATTATTTGCTGATCTGAAGGATGTCGTGAAGATTACAACTTCATCGAAAACACCGGATGAATCTCAATTGAAGAAAGTAAACGAAGTCATTGCGAGACTGATCGATGAATATGGCTATAATTCAACATCGGCAAACGAACTATTACGTTATGTTGGTAGCCTATTAAATCGATAGTAAATTAAAGCTTGGTGCTTCCTATAGAGATAGATAAAGTGAAACTTCACTCAGTGGGGTTCTTTTCGTCCCCACTGAGTGAAGGTATGACCTAAAGGTCTTGAACGTATCAGGTGTTTACTGGTTAAAAGAAAGAATGGTTTTAAAAACAGGACTAAAAAGGGAATTAGTCTTGTTTTTTTATCTATCTTAATTTTTTGTGTTCTATGCTGTGACATATGCCGTCGAGATGAGAAAATTAGGAGATTTGGAATGGAAGGGATGGTAGGGAATGTCCTAGCAACTGGTAGACTTTCTACCATGATACCCTGGTTATTTACTACTTTTCTAATCTAGTTTTAGAAAAAAGTAGCAATAACTGTTTTGGTTTTGCATATGATAAATAAAGTAATCTAGTTACTTTTTCAGATTAGGAAATGATAAAATTTAGAAAAGTAGAAATTGGACGAAGTAAAATTGTTAAGGTCCCACGTATAAGAAAAACAAACACATTCGCTTAAGGGCATGCGAATACGAGTTTTTCTAAACAAATATCTATGCAATGATAAAATACAGAGAATTCAATTAAAAGGGAGAGGGTCGTATTGTCGGAAAAGCACAAGACGAGTTTTGTTGTCTCTCAGGAAGACTGGTCTCTCCATCGTAAAGGCTATCAGGATCAGCAGCGCCATATTGAAAAGGTAAAGGATGCCATCAAAAATAATTTGCCGGATCTCGTTACTGAGGAAAATATTATCATGTCAAACGGTCGGGAAGTCGTTAAAATTCCAATTCGCTCACTTGATGAATATAAGATTCGCTATAATTACAACAAAAACAAACATGTTGGTCAAGGCGATGGTGACAGTCAAGTTGGGGACGTTATTGCTAGGGAGCCAGGGAGAGGAGATCAGGCCGGTAAAGGGCAAGGAAAAAAAGCCGGTGATCAGCCTGGTGAAGATTATTATGAGGCAGATGTTTCTATTGAAGAAGTAGAGGAAGCTCTTTTTAAAGATTTAGAATTACCGAATTTACAGCAAAAGGAACAAGATGATATCGTTGTCGAGGATATTGAATTTAATGATGTGCGTAAAAAAGGGTTGATGGGAAATATTGATAAAAAGCGTACTATTTTAACAGCTCTTAAGAGGAATGCTAGAGAAGGGAAGAAGGCTTCGATAGCCCCTATTTATAATGATGACCTCCGCTTTAAAACATGGAATGAAATCGTCAAACCAGAATCCAAAGCGGTTGTCCTTGCGATGATGGATACAAGTGCATCTATGGGTACGTTTGAAAAGTATATGGCTAGAAGCTTTTTTTTCTGGATGACCAGGTTTTTACGTACAAAATATGAAACAGTGGATATTGAATTTATTGCCCATCACACAGAGGCAAAGGTTGTATCTGAAGATGACTTTTTCAATAAAGGAGAAAGCGGCGGAACCATTTGTTCTTCCGCATATATGAAGGCTTTAGAACTGATAGAAGGTAAATATAACCCGTCTCGTTATAATATTTATCCATTCCATTTTTCAGATGGAGAAAACATCACTTCAGATAATGCAAAATGTATTAAATTGGTGAATCAAATTATGGATGTTTCTGCAATTTTTGGATATGGGGAAGTGAATGGCTATAATCGCTATTCTACATTGATGAATGCTTATCGAACCATTGAAGATCCGAAGTTTAGGCATTATATTTTAAAGGAAAAACGTGATGTATATCATGCGATGAAAACATTTTTCCAAAAAGAAGAGGAAGTAGTTTAAGTGGGAAATTCCCCGGAGCATAACCGGGGATTTCCGTTTGGTTTAAGCATTAGCGGAACGTGGGGCCCTAGAGAGCAAAAGCGAGAATGTAAAGACAACAAGAATAATATCTAAAAGGAACCATATCCCTATTTTTCAACAATCACTCCGCAAGTTCAATGGTGTAAACCCCTCTAGAAGTACTCACAATAAATCGATTTCCTTCAAATTCATACAAGGCAGAGTTTTCTAGTGGAATTTCATAAAGCTCGGATGGTAGAGACTCAAAGTTGTTGGTAGTTGTTTCGATGACACCACTACCATTTAAATTTAACGAATACATGGATTCATAATCATCTATTGTATTTGGATTTTTCGAATAGGAGATGGCACTTAAATCCATTAATGTTTCATCAAAATCATCTAATTCATGTTTTACTATTTTAATTTTTCGGCCGTTCCATTGTTTAATTAATTCATTAAATTCTTCGATAGACAAAAAGAGCTGATCCATGGTTATCCCTCCTGTATTAAATTTTCCCTCCGTTTCGGAAAATCATACAGGATAAACGCATTTCGTGGTTCATTATTTATAACTTGTTTCATAAACTGTATAAAGCCAGTTTGGAGGGGATTACATTTGTCGATGACAAAAGAACTTACTTACGCGATTGATGAGATTACGGAAATTGCGTCAGATTTTGGTCTCGATTTCTACCCAATGCGTTATGAAATTTGTCCAGCAGATATTATTTATACTTTTGGTGCATACGGAATGCCGACTCGATTTTCGCACTGGAGTTTTGGAAAGCAGTTCCATCGAATGAAACTGCAATATGATCTTGGGTTAAGTCAAATTTATGAATTAGTTATTAATTCAAATCCATGCTACGCCTTTTTACTTAATACGAATACATTGATACAAAATAAGCTAATCATTGCACATGTTTTGGCACATTGTGATTTCTTTAAAAACAATGTACGCTTCTCCAATACAAGAAGAGATATGGTAGAAAGTATGACAGCAACAGCGGAGCGAATTGCAGAATATGAAATGATTTATGGAAAAGATGAAGTAGAGCAATTCCTTGATGCGGTTCTTTCTATTCAGGAACATATTGACCCTTCGATTATTAAGTCCAAGCTTTCTTATGAGGAGATAGAAGAGGAGATAGAAGAAGAGGAATCATATGTTACCAAGACACCTTATGATGATCTCTGGGATCTAGATAAGAAATTAGAAGAGACAAAGCCAAAGAAAAGGAAAAGAGTGAAAAAGTTCCCGCCACAACCTGAAAAGGACCTATTATTATTTATTGAAGAGTATAGCCGCGAGTTAGAGGATTGGCAGCGTGACATCTTAACGATGATGCGGGAAGAAATGTTATATTTCTGGCCACAGTTAGAAACAAAAATCATGAACGAAGGTTGGGCATCCTATTGGCATCAACGAATTTTACGTGAAATGGATTTAACGACAGAGGAAACGATTGAATTTTCAAAGTTAAATGCAGGTGTTGTACAGCCATCCAAAACACAGATTAATCCTTATTATTTAGGATTGAAAATTTTTGAGGATATTGAGGAGCGTTACAATAATCCTACTGATGAGATGAGAGAATTAGGATATAAGCCTGGTAGTGGTAGGGAAAAAATCTTTGAAGTGCGGGAAATTGAATCAGATATTTCATTTATCCGTAATTACCTAACTAAAGATTTAGCACAGCAGGAAGATATGTATTTGTTCGAGAAAAAGGGAAGGGATTACCGGATTTCCACAAAGGATTATGAAGCGGTTCGAGATCAGCTTGTTTCCATGCGAGTGAATGGTGGATTTCCATATATCACGGTGAATAATGGTGATTATGACCGAAACGGTGAACTTTATCTCATGCATAACTATGAGGGCATAGAGTTGGACTTACATTATTTAGAGCATGTTCTACCTTATATTTATCAATTATGGGGAAGAAAAGTTCATATGGAAACGGTTATAGAGAAAAAGGAAGTACTTTACACGTATGATGGGAAAAGGGTGTCGAAGAAGAGCCTATAGATGATTCAATAAGGACGGTTCTCGTGATGAAAATCTTGAGAACCGTTGTTTTTGTATTATTTAGTTACAGCATCCTCAACTCTCTTTGTTGATTTACTCATTTATTACCCTTACTAGGACATGGCTTCACATTTTTCTTTAGTAAAATATCTAGTGCCTTTTTTATATTTGATACATGTAGATAAATATATCCATCTTCCCCTAAATAAAAGGATATTACCTCTACTCTGCACCACAATTGGTTATAAAGATTGCTAAAGCCACCTGGAATACCATCTGGAATCCTATTATTCGAAATGGTAATGATTTTTTCCATTTTAAAACGTGTTCTTAGAGCTTGAAGTGTGTTACTTACTACTCGAAGGTCTCTCTTGCTTTCGGATTCACTTGTCCCGGGTACAAGCCTTACAAAATTTTTATTATTTTTGGTTCGAGTTGTAGAATAGCCAGAAATATTTACAGATTCGTCTGCAATGGTATCTAAAATAACAGCTAAGGTTTTGTCGTCCGTAATAAAAGAAAACTCAGTTCTTATACTAATTCCAGCTTTTTTTAACTTTTTATTGGAGGTCGTCACATTTTCACCCCCTTTAAACCCTTTTAATAATTAGCTGGAAGTTGGGCTATTTTATGGATCTTGTAAAATAATTCTATATTTAAACAATCATTACTTCAAACGATATAACCTCATAGCCAAAAAGAGTCAAATGATTCCTGTAATCAGACTTTTAATTATGATTAATATATCTTATTCATAAACCAATCGTGTTACAAGTTAATTTGTCCATCATTTTGAGTCTATTTTTAGAGAAAGTTTATCGAGCAAGCCCATAAAAGACCTGGGCACAATGGTGGGTATTAGTCTGTTCCTCGCGGTTAAGTCGAATTTAAATAATAACTTTGCGATGACAGGATAAACTGAAAGAAATCTCTTGATTATCCAAAAATTTTGGACTATAATAAATTTAATAATTAAATAAATGTATTTTTTAAAGACAATGAAAAGGAAAAGTAGGATTTTGCTATTTTTCACAGAGAGCTTCGGTAGCTGAAAAGAAGTAAAAATACGAATCTGAACAATGGCCTTTGAGTTTCGTGCTGAACGTATCATCTGATATGAGTAGGTTCCGACGAGTTTTGGTGCTCGTTATCAACACCACAGTATAAAGAGCTTATAGACTCACGTACTTGATAAGGCTGCATGTGTGAGCATGTAGTAAAGTAAGGTGGTACCACGTATATCAAACCACGTCCTTACCGATAATCGGTAAAGACGTGGTTTTTTAATTGACATAGAAGTTGGAGGAATCGTGTTGAGTAAACATTTAGTATTACAAACTGATTTTGGACTTAGTGATGGTGCAGTTAGTGCAATGTATGGGGTGGCCCTATCAGTCGACCCGAGTATTCGTATTTTTAACTTAACTCACGAAATAACCCAACATAATATTTGGGAAGGATCGTATCGGCTATTTCAGACGATCAATTATTGGCCAGAAGAGACTGTTTTTGTATCTGTGGTAGATCCAGGAGTAGGAACGGATCGTCTAAGTGTTGTAGTAAAAACAGCGAAAAACCAATATATAGTCACACCAAACAATGGAACATTAACCCATATTAAAGATAGTGTTGGGATTGTGGAAGCAAGGATTATTGATGAGAAAGTTAATCGTTTGCCAAATTCTGGTGAGTCATATACATTTCATGGACGAGATGTATATGCCTATACGGGAGCAAGGCTTGCTTCAGGAGTTATTTCTTATGAGGAAGTGGGTCCAACACTAGATGTAGAAAAACTGGTTGAACTTCCATTGACGAAAGCTAGTTATGATAAGGAAGGAATCGAAGGAAATATTGATATTCTTGATATTCGCTTTGGAAACTTATGGACCAATATTGGGCGTGAAATATTTATAGAAGCAGGAATTCAATATGGCGATTCGTTGGAAGTGACAATAGAAAATAATCGACGTCATATTTACAAAAATATTATTAAATTTGGTCGTTCTTTCGCTGATAGCCATTTAGGGGAACCCATTTTATTTGTCAATTCATTAGATAAAATTGGGGTGGCAATCAATCAGGGATCATTTGCTAAAGCTTATCATATTGAGACAGGTGCAAACTGGAAAATTAGCATTCGAAGTATGGAGAGAAAGTTCTCGTAATGCCTATTTTTGACAAACAAACCTATTCTAAAAAGAGAATAGGTTTGTTTAAACAGCACTATGATTGTTTGTGTATTAAATAGCTTTTTGTTCTACAATAGGGCTTATTCTGCTCGCTTTCGTTTAAAAATTAACTCAAAGAAAGAAGGTGTCCCATAATGTTTTATACCAGGTGCAAAGATTTGCACTAACTCCCAACCTTCCTTTTCATGATCATACACAATTTGATGGTAATCTTCCTCGGGATTAAGCTTAAAAGATGATAAATTAACCTTCACAAATTTATGTTCATACATACATTGACCCCCTTCAAGAAACTTTTGTCATTTATTTATAATATACGTGTTGTAGAATAAAAGGATTCATTGGTGAATAACCCACTAATTGTAGATTCACTTTATTCATCTGCATTATTTCTGAAAGTCATTATTTATAACTATATTTTTCCGGCGGTTAGTTATTTCTCCTTTGTTTCCATTGTTTGTCTCTGACGCTTGATTAAATGCTACATTTTCTTCCAATTAAATTAGAATTGCCAGGTTATAACAAAGAAGTATGCTATCCGGATTCCTATTTAGCATTTAACGATATGATGATATTGACATGATATCAGTCATAAAATAGAATGGGATTATTCAGAAAATTATAAGAGGTGGTTTGTGTGGAAAAGGTAAATTTTGATAGATCTCTTGACTATGCTCACCAGCTTGATAAAGAAGATGAGTTACGATGTTATCAGCATGAATTTTATCGTCAACCGGATACCATTTATATGGATGGTAATTCCTTGGGACTTTTGTCAAAGAGGGCTGAGAACTCCTTATTAACTATGTTAGACACATGGAAAGTTCACGGGATTGATGGATGGCTCAACGGAAAACATCCATGGTTTTATTTATCCGAGAAGTTAGGGGAAATGAGCGCTAGTCTAATTGGTGCCAAAAAAGAGGAAGTGATCATAACCGGATCAACCACAGTTAATCTCCATCAACTTCTTGCCACATTTTATAAACCAGAAGGAAAGCGAACAAAGATATTAGCGGATGAGTTGAACTTCCCTTCTGATATTTACGCCATAAAAAGTCATCTTCAATTACGTGGTTTCAATCCAGATGAACATCTTATTCTTGTAAAGTCAAAAGATGGACATATAATAGCAGAGAAGGATATTTTGGATGTGATGACAGATGAAATCGCGTTGGCAGTCTTTCCAAGTGTGCTTTATCGCAGTGGACAATTACTTGACATAGCACGTATAACAGAAAAAGCACACGAACAAGGAATTTTAATAGGTTTTGATTTATGTCATTCGATTGGGTCACTTCCTCATTTATTAGATAATTGGAAGGTTGATTTCGCATTTTGGTGTACGTATAAATATGTAAATGGTGGTCCGGGTTCAGCTGCAGGAATTTATGTTCATAAGAAACATTTACCGAAGAAGCCCGGTCTTAGTGGTTGGTTTGGTTCGGATAAAAAAATGCAGTTTGATATGGATTTAACGATGAATCCCGCTACGACCGCTGGGGCCCTTCAAATTGGAACACCAAATGTTTTAAGCGCCGCACCATTACTAGGTTCCTTAGAGATGTTTCAAGAAGTAGGGATCAATAAAATACGTACTAAGTCTCTTAAACTAACTAAATATATGATGACATTAATCGAAAACGAGTTACAAGAATATGATTTTACCATAGCAAATCCAAAAGAAGATAATAGAAGAGGTGGCCACATTTATCTGGAACATCCTGAGGCCGCACGAATTTGTAAGGCGTTGAAACAAGAAAATATTATCCCTGACTTTCGTCCCCCTTCAGGAATACGTATAGCCCCTGTTGCACTGTATAATTCGTTTGAAGATGTGTGGAGAGTTGTTCAGATTTTGAAAAGGCTGATGAAGGAAGGACGTTACCAGCAATTTGAAAACAAGCGTGATATTGTATCTTGAGTAAGTATAATAGGTTTTGTATGCGTTTACATTAGTGGGGAGGAGTAGATAATATTGGCTAACCATACGAATGAAGAAAAAGGAATTCAAACGGATTTCCAAAATAAAATGACGTATGCCGATTATTTGCAGTTAGACGACATATTATCTAGCCAAAAAAACATTACAAATCACCATGATGAAATGTTATTTATTATTATTCACCAGGTACAGGAACTATGGATAAAACTAATTTTACATGAATTGAGAGCGGCTACAGAGGCTATTGAGAATGGAGTGATGCAACCTGCATTTAAAATGCTTGCACGTGTCACCCGAATACAGTATCAGTTGATTCAGGCATGGGAAGTACTGTCAACGCTAACACCAGCGGAATATTTGGAGTTTCGCGATAAACTTGGAAATGCATCGGGATTTCAGTCATACCAATATCGATTAATGGAGTTTGCTCTTGGTTATAAAAAAGACTCGATATTAAAAATTTATAAGAAGGACCAGGAAAAGCATGATATATTAAAAAAAGCTTATCATCAGCCAAGTATTTATGATGCCGCCATTAAAGCCTTGGCTAGATCGGGATTTGATATTCATTCAGACATATTAAACCGCGATTTTTCCAAAACATATGAAGCAGATGTTAGTGTAAAGAAGGCATGGAAACATGTATATGAAAATACTTCAGACAATTGGAATTTATATCAATTAGCTGAAAAGATGGTTGATGTGGAAGATGCGTTATCACAGTGGCGTTTTCGCCATATGAAGACAGTGGAAAGAATTATTGGACATAAAGTTGGGACAGGTGGATCATCAGGTGTAGGCTATTTGAAAAAGGTTCTAGATCATCGTTTTTTTCCAGAGTTGTGGGATGTTCGAACGGAGTTTTAATAGCGGAGTTTGAATAAAAATACAAAAAGAGCCTTCAATAAAGAATTGTTATACAATAAAAGTAGGTGATAGAATGAAGGAAAAACAATGGATAGATATTTCAATGGTACTAACAAATGAGATAGGTACATGGCCTGGCGATACTCCATTCACCTATCAGCTAAGTTTTACAAAAGAACAGACGAAATCAGCAAATATTGGAGAAATTTCTACTAGTGTCCATACAGGTACGCATATTGATGCTCCGTTTCATTATGATAACACTGGGGAAAAGGTACATGAACTGGATGTCTCGTTATTTGTTGGCCTTGCTAAAGTTGTTGATGTCAGAGGAAATACAATGATTGGAAGAAAAGAACTGGAAAAATTTAATCTGGATGGGGTCAGTCGTCTTTTATTAAGGTCATTGGATAGAAAAGATCAGCAGTTTCCGGACAATTTCCCTGTCTTACGGGAAGACATTGGCCCATTTCTAAAGGAAAAAGGAATACATCTGATTGGTACGGATTGTCCTTCTGTTGATCCAGTTAACAGCAAGAGCTTAAGAGCCCACCATTCATTAAATGAGAATGGGGTATATATCTTGGAAAATTTGGTATTAAAAGATGTGAATCCAGGAGAATATGAGTTAATCGCATTACCTTTATCCATTTATGGTGGTGATGCAAGTCCAGTACGAGCAGTTTTAAGAAGACAGTTCTCATGATGCAAATTTCATGAGAACTGTAACCAGCAAGGTGGTTTGTGATGTGACACACTTGCTTGTGATAGGTAAACTCTGCTTTTGCATTATAATTTGATGGTAATCTTCCATATATAGGCTGCTTTTTTTGGAAGGAGCCAGTTTAATTCATCTTTATTGCAATTTTTATCGTAAACTTGGATTTTTTGTTATATGATAGTATATATAGCGTGAAGTGGGGGATTTACTTGTATTGGATCAACGTAGATAAGTCAACAAAGACGGTTACTATACATAAACCAGGATGTATTCACATTCCAAGAAAAGAGCCAAAGTCTAAGGGTTTGGAACGGGAACGGAAGGCAGGCGGATGGTTTTCTATCCAACCGATAGAGGAGGATTGGCAGCTTTTTTATCAATCTTATCCTGATTATGAGAGAAAGAAATGTACTTCGTGTAATCCTTAATCCTTTATAGGTTGTTCAAAAGTCCGGTAAAGATGAACATCGATGTTTCTAGTTGGTGAACAGGGAAGGTGCTTCTACTAAAAGCATCACGTTCTTTTTATCCTCCTTTTTGAACACATACTTTGACCGAGTGAGTATAGTATGTATAGTATGTTACTCATGTTGAGGGTAAGGCTTGAATGAGGGGAGAACAGAATTAGTCAATGAATTTGATGGACACTAATGGGGGGGATAGGATGTATAAAAAAATTCTTTTAGCAACAGATGGTTCAGAACATGCAAAACGAGCAGCGGAACATGCGATTGAATTAGCTAAATTACATGAAGACGCTGTAATCGAAGTGATTTATGTGATTGATCATGACAAAGTGAAAGCAGATGTTTTAGCAAATTGGAATTCTGCTGATATGAGTAATAAGCGGAAATTACAAATTAAACATATTGAACAAATGGTAAAGGACAAAGGTGTATCCCATGACATTATCTTCTTACACGGAGAACCGGGACCACAAATTGTTAAACATGCAAATGATAATGATTTTGATGTGGTTGTTATTGGGAGTAGAGGGTTAAATGTTTTACAAGAGTTTGTCTTAGGAAGTGTTAGTCATAAAGTAGCAAAACATGCCAATTGTCCGGTTATGATTGTAAAATGAATAGATTTAGTAAGGCTATCAATATGTTTTGATGGCTTATTTTTTTACGTAAAAAGTTTATAGTGGAGTGGAGGCTATCCGTATACACACATAACTCATGTGGTTCCATCATCATTTTAAATTTTCATTACTAATTTTTGAAATTTCTGTAACAAACTTCCGTAAATAACGTCTAATATGAAAATAGATTATTACGGGGGCAATGAAATGGTAAAAAGGTGTTTAATCATTCTATTTGTTGCTTTACTCAGTTTGCTTTTTGCATGTAGTAAAAACGGCAATGAACAAGAACAAAGTAATATGGAATCCATGGATATGGCAGCAACCGAATCAGAAATAGGTGTCGAAGAGCGTTCCTATACAGGAGAAAATACAAGTGAAAATAAAGTGCAGGATAGTCAAGAGGATACAGCTACAACTGCAGAAGAGAAAAAAATAATTGAATCTGATCGTAAAATAATGTATTCGGCCCATCTTAATATAGAAGTACCCCTTCTTGAAAAGGCAATTACAGACATTCAGGCAAAGGCAGAAAATTTTGGTGGATATATTGTAGACTCGACAATGCAGGGAGAATATGATGAGCGTTCAGCAAGTGGACATATTACGGCACGAATTCCTCAGGAAAAATTTCACGAGTTCATTGAAATCGTGGAAGAGGGAAGTAGGGTTCGTGAAAGATCGATTTCTGGTCAGGATGTAACAGAGGAATATGTTGATTTAGAATCACGATTGAGTTCGAAGCGTGCGGTTGAAGAGCGATTATTAGATTTTTTGGAGCAAGCAGAAAAAACAGAGGATTTACTGAAAATATCTGGAGATTTGGCAAAGGTTCAAGAAGAGATTGAACGAATTACGGGGCGTATGAAGTATTTACAGAACAAAGTGGATTTGGCAACGGTAACCATTTATATTCAGGAAAATGATACAAGTCTAAGTGAAATAGGAGAAGGAGATTTAGATACTTGGGGAAAAACAAAACAACAGTTTTTGAAAAGTATTAACTTCCTTATTACAGCAGCATCCAGTTTATTTGTATTTTTTATTGGGAATTTGCCAATTTTATTCTTAATCGGAATCATTGCCTCAGTTGTGATTTTTATCGTCCGGAAGCAAAAGAAAAAAGATAATTAAAAAAGCTGCTTTAATGATTTTATTTCTTTGTCGCTGTAGAAGGATGATGCGCAATAACTTATTAAGATAGGGAGCCTTCCTTGTCCTGTGGGAAAAGAACGTGTCTGAAGTCTCCGAAGCGGTGGTTTTCCGCTACGGAGGCTGAGGCCGTGCCCTAAGGTCCGCGACTATCCGTAGTGGAAATCAACGTTGCACTAATATGGAATAGAGTTAATACACATCATATATATTTTGTTCATAAGGCACAATCATTTAGAAAACTTCTCTAAAAAAAGCTGTGGATCTAAGACAATCCACAGCTTTTCTGTCACTCAGTACTAGCTACTTCTGTTTCAATAAAGCTAGTATTTACTAATCCTTCTAGGTTTGGCTTTTCATCTAGGAATTCTAATTCATAGGAAGAATTAGCGAAATCTTGTAATACTTCTCCATCTACTTCATATGTGAAGTTAATACGGTTCCACGCTCTGTCAATTACTGAAGCAGAAAGCTCTTGGCCAGTGATATCGGCAATTTTTTCTCTAGCGATAGTTTTTGCTTCTTCTGGGTTTTCATTGATAAAATCGGTAGCCTTTTTGTGACCATTCACAATACTTTGAACGAGATCAGGATTATTATTAACTAAATCTTGAGATGTTACGAAGACTGCTGCTGGTAGGGTTTCTCCATATGCAACATCTGGCGTGTCGATAAGGACCTTACCACTTCCTTGTTCCTCAATTGCAGATGCCCATGGTTCTGGAACAGTTGCTACATCCACTTTTCCAGATACAAACATACTATGATAGGTTGCAGGCTCTCCAGTGACATGCTTCATTTCGCCACCAACACGATCTGAAGTCAAGTTGTAAACCTCACTCATTAATGTTTCAAATTGTACGTCATGTGTACAGCCTACACGTGGAGAGATAAATGTTTTTCCTGCTACATCTTCAGGAGTCTCAATATTAGCATCATTTCTTGCCATAATGACTGTACCTCCAGTAGAACCAGCCGCAATAACATTGACTTCAGATCCACTTGTAAAATGGTTCATGGCTGGTCCTGGTCCAACAAGCCCACCTTCTATTTCACCAGCAGCAAGTGCTGTCATAAATGAAGATCCGTCTGGAAAATATTGATAGTTTACCTTAGTGCCATCTGGAAAAGTTTCAGAATATAAATCTTTCTCTTCCGCCACCATTCCAGCTACGTGGTTAATATTTGGAAAATATCCAATGGTAATTTCATCGGGAATTCCTTCACTGGCTCCAGAGGAACTCTCTGCATCTCCGCTTCCGCAAGCAGCTAGCACCAAACTAAGAACCATAAGACCTAAAAAACCTAACAACTTCTTCATCAAACTCATCCTTTCTATATTGAAAAATGTAATTCATAAACATTGATTAAAACTCCTAAAAGTTTTGGTTCCAGCACTTATAAAACCTTCTACATTCCCCAACGCTTCATAACTGTTTTCTCTAGCTTGGAGAATACAAAGTTATCAACTAATGCTCCGATGACTCCGATAATGATAATAATACCGATGACTTGATCCATTCGTGCGTAGTCCTGTGCATAGCTTAAGGTGTAGCCTAACCCAGGTCCATTACTTAATAATTCCCCTGCCATTAATGCCCGCCAGCTGAATGCCCATGCAAGACGTAAGCCTGACATAAAGTAAGGAATACTTGCCGGAATTTCTACTCGGTAAAAGAGGGAGAAGCTCTTTGTCCCCATTGTTCTTGCTGCTCTTACTAGCTGTGGTGGGACGTTATGGATGGCAGAGCGGACATTGAGTGCCATAACAAATGTTCCACCTAGCACGATGACAAATATAACGGCAAACTCAGAAAATCCAAATATCATTATTGCTAGTGGAACCCAGACAATACTTGGAATACTTTGTAAGGCAATTAAATACATGCCAGCTGTTTCATCCGCTTGTTTTGATTTCCCAAAGATAACTCCAATCACAGTTCCAATTACAATAGCTAAGGATAAACCACTAAATAAGTGCTTAAAGCTTGCACCGAGAGCAATAACGAAATCGCCACTAGAAAAACCTTCATATAAAGCAGTAAAAACTTTCAAAGGGGATGGAAAAATAATTTCTTCAAAAATACCTAAAGCAAAGATTAATTGCCATATTGCAATGACAACGGCTAGGAATACAATTCTTTTGATAATAATATTAAATTTCTTCATCTTGATAACTCTTCCTTTAGTACTTTATTGATTTCCCCTTCAAGTAAATCCATAATTTCTTTTTCTAGTTCAATTGATTCAAGATTTCCACGTTCTCTTGGTCTAGCTATGTCAACCTTAATATCGGCAATGATTCGACCTGGTCTTGTGCCCATCACAACAATCCGATCTGATAGTTTAATAGCTTCTGTGATGCTATGGGTGACAAATAGAATAGTTTTTTGGGTCTCCTGCCAAATCTTCATTAATTCATCATGCATAATGTGTCGCGTTTGTTCGTCCAGTGCACCAAAAGGTTCATCCATGAGTAGTACCTTTGGATCCATCGCTAGAGCACGAGCAATGGCCACACGCTGCTGCATCCCACCTGAAAGCTCAAAAATATAATTATCCCTAAAGCGACTTAATTGCACCATCTTTAAGAAATGCGTCGCTCGTTTATCAGCTTCCTTCTTACTCATTTTTCCCTTTAATGGAAAGGTAATGTTGTCATGAACATTTAACCAAGGAAAAAGAGATGGCTGTTGAAAGACCATGCCCCTGTCAGGGCCCGGACTAGTAATCTTGTTTCCTTGAAGGATAATGGATCCTTCTGAAGTATCCTCAAGCCCAGCAACCATAGATAGTAACGTAGATTTACCACATCCGGAGGGGCCAAGAATGGAAACAAACTGATTTTCTGGTATATCTAAGTTGATGTCAGAAAAAACCTGAAATTGCTTTTCTTCTGTCGTAAATGTTTTTCCGACTTGATTGATTTCAAGAAACAATGATTCCATCTCCTTAACATTATAAATCCTATGAAAATAGTTGGCTTTGTATTTGTTTATATTATACGTAGATTATGCCTAATGTGTCAATTACTTTTAGAAAATACCCACTAATTTAATGGGAATTTATGTAAGGCTTATCGCAGGTTAAGGAGAAGTAATACCCTCACCTCAAAAATGGAGGAAAAGCAAACCCTTTCAGGTGGGGAAGGGCCTTGTGTTCATAGTGGTATAAACTGGCTCTAAAAGCCCGATTCGTTCGGACCTACAGGAAGTAGGTAACAAGGGCGTTGCAACGGACTTGTTTCAGTGGGGGATGAAAGAAAAACCCCACTGATTGGAGTTCTCTTTATTTAGTCATTTGAATCATTAATCGCTGATATGCATTGGCTTCCTCTTGATTTCCCATTTCAGAATAAATTTTAGATAGATAAATAACAGGTCGCGGGTCTTCAGGGTGTAATTCCATTTCCCACTTAAAGCAATCAATGGATTTTTCTAGTTGATGAAAATCTAGATACAATTCACCTAAAGCAAATTGCTGATCAGGGTCATTTTCTAGCTTCATCATTTTGTTTAGTCTTTGTTCTATTGGAAGGTGAATATTGACTTTATGGAAGGGTTCGAACCACTTTATAATGGCATGTAAATCATATTCATTGATGTAGGCATGGATTAATGGGGTGATTAACCTTTCTAATATCTCACGGTTCCCATTAGATAAAGACAATAATCGTTGATTGGATTGTGGAAAATTTGAAATAAGAACAGATGAATGGGCCTCTTGAAAGAGTTCGGCAACAAGGGGAAGTCTCTTCTCATCGATTTGGATATCTTTAGAAAGGATAAATTGGACAATTTCATTGGCATTTTCATTAGCTAATAGAAGAGATACTAATGTATCTTTCACGTTATTAACAGGATGAACATCACAAATATCTTTCATTATTTGAATTTGCTCATCAACATGAAAGGTTTCGATAATCGATTTTATTTCACAAAAGTTTTCATTGGAATAATCCCGGTTAAGTAGGTTTATACGAACGGCTAGCTCATCCATTTCTCTGTTTTGTTTTTTGTGTAATTTAAATAAGATGGATGCGGAATGTTGGTGATGGCGTTCATCAAAACAGATTAACTCCGTATAATCTGGATCCTTTTCAACCATTGTATGTGCATCTGCATAGTGCTTTTCGTACCGCTTGAATTCGAGGTTATGCAGCATGTCATAGACAAATTTATCTTTAGAATAATAGTTGGAATAATATTTTAATAATTGGTAGGCAATGAAATCTTGACCGTTTCTGTGGTATTCATAAAACGTATGTTTAAAAAGCTTTTTGCTTGTTCCCTGTTTTGTGAAGGAATTGAAAAATAGAAAGATAAAAGCAATTTCTTTTTGATTGTAGGTTCTAGGAAGCGATTTTATAAGTTGATTAAATTTAACAAATTGGAAGGATGATTTGTTACCGATGAGTTGTGCAATAAATGGGTGATTTCCATTGAAATGGATTCCTTTTTTTAATGCTTGATGGATATAGGAATGTAATCGAATGGACTTAGCCTTCACTCCATTAATAAATTTGTTTTTAAAAAATAAGACATAATAAAAATTAGAATTTTTGTCAGTTGCTTCTATTATTTTGGTTTGCTTATATATGGTAAGCTGTTCTGCGGTTAAGGTTAACGGTCTTTTGTTAACGTTCACCTGAAATCGAATGTTGTTCATCTTCATACCTCCCTTTTCTTCCCCTTATGATAACATACTTTCTGTATATTCACCTTCTAAGCTTTTTCTTTCTTAATTTGGTTATATCTGATATAATAACTAGAAATTAGTATCTAGTACTAAATTGTTAGGAGATGAAATAATGAAGCGTGAGCAGTTAATAGCTCCCAAGGATTATAATATCGTCATGGAATTTGAGAAATATGCGAACGATCCGGATAGGAGGGCAGTTATTTGGGAGGATGAACTAGGTAATGTGAAGGAAATCACGTATCAACAACTACTGAATAATGCAAATAAAATTGGAAATGCACTGTTAGAACTTGGTCTTAAAAAAGGGGACAAGTTGCTAGTGATGATGCCTCGGAAAATTGAAACGTATGAGGTCTATATTGCAGCATTGAAGACTGGGATTATCATCATTCCGTGTTCTGAGATGTTTCGGACGAAGGATCTGCAATATCGCATCACACATGGTGAGGTTCGAGGAGTTGTTAGTTATAAGGATTTTACTTCTCAATTTACAGATGTTGACGAATATGATTCTTTAGTGAAGTTTTCCGTTGGTGGGGCTGTTGAAGGTTGGAATGACTTGGACCACTTAAAAGCAGTGTCTTCTGGTTCCTTAAAAATTGTTCCTACAAGAAGTGATGATTTAGCATTTTTACCATACACTTCTGGAACGACAGGAAATCCTAAGGCAGTTATGCACACGCATGCATGGGGCTATGCCCATATGCAAACAGCACCATCCAATTGGTTATCGATTCGTGATGGAGATGTTGTTTGGGCAACGGCTGCACCTGGTTGGCAAAAATGGGTATGGAGTCCATTTTTATCTGTGTTAGGGTCTGGTGCTACTGGCTTTGTGTATCAAGGAAGATTTGAACCGAAAAAATACATGAACTTATTAGAGAAACACTCTGTTAATGTATTTTGCTGTACACCAACAGAATATCGTCTCATGGCAAAATTAGATAATCTATCAGACTATCAGCTTTCATCTTTACACAGTGCTGTGTCAGCTGGGGAACCTTTGAATCGAGAAGTAATTGATCAATTTGAAAAATATTTTGGTGTCACTGTCAGAGATGGATACGGTCAAACGGAAAATACATTGCTTCTTGGATTTCTAAAAGGAATGAAAGTGAAGCCTGGATCTATGGGTAAACCAACACCAGGAAATCATGTGCAATTAATTGATGAGGACGGGAAACCTGTGGCTGTTGGACAAGTTGGAGACATAGCAATTCCACTTGACACACCGGCATTATTTAAAGGTTATTATAAGGATGAGGAACGGACGAACAAATCACACCGAGGAAATTTTTATATTACAGGTGACCAGGCAAAAATGGATGAAGAAGGTTATTTTTGGTTTGAAGGTCGTAATGATGACATCATTGTTAGCTCTGGGTATACAATAGGACCATTTGAAGTAGAGGATGCACTTGTTAAACATCCAGCTGTAAAAGAGTGTGCTGTAGTAGCAAGTCCTGATGAAGTGAGGGGGAATGTAGTAAAAGCATTTATTGTACTGCAGAATCATATGAAAGAAGCAAATCAAGAATTAGTGAAAGAATTACAACATCATGCTAAACAATTAACAGCTCCATATAAATATCCACGAAAAATTGAATTTGTAGAAGAATTACCAAAAACGTCATCAGGAAAAATTCGTCGTGTTGAATTGAGACAAAGAGAAAAGGAATTAGCTAAATAAACAGTAGCCCGACATTCAAACGTCATTATTTGTTTGAATGTAGGGCTTAATAAGTTCTACGTTAGGAAAATATAAAATTTCATTATTTTAGCTTACGCATCATGTCCATAGCTTTAACAGGGTAATCCACCTTTATTTTAACAATCATCATAGCATGAGGAGCGCGGTCAATGGCATTATCATCTTTATCCCATAACTCTTCAATAATCTGTTCCACATGGGTATAATCTGGCCCATAAAATTCAATCTTGTCACCGACACCAAAGTTATTACGCTGCTGGACGGTAGCGATTCGTGTTTGTTCATCATAGTCAAGAACTTGACCGATAAATGTATAAGCAGGAATTTTTCGTTTTGGTCCAAATAGCTGTTCTTTTTCTGTTGGCATACCGTAGTAAAATCCGCTTGCCAGCTCCCGTTGTGCGACTTTCCATAATTCATCTTCCCATTCTTGCTTAAATTCGTAGTTTTCCGGATCAGCACAATAGGTGTCAATAGCTTGACGATATACACTGGAAACGGTTGAGACATAATGAATGGATTTCATACGTCCTTCGATTTTTAAGCTATCAATCCCGTTTTCCACGAGCTCTGGGATATGGTGTATCATGGACATATCTACAGCACTCATGGAAAATGCCTCTTCTGGATTCCCGCCTAATAGGGAATTGCGTTCTTCCGGGCCTTCCATATCAAATATCCCGTATTTCCACCGGCAAGATTGAGAACACCCACCACGATTTGCGTCCCGATTAGACATATGGTTGGAAAGTACACATCTACCTGAATAAGAAATACACATGGCACCATGAATAAATGCTTCGATTTCAATGTCGGTTTTCATGCGCATTTCTTTTATTTCATCCATGCTCACTTCTCTAGCAAGAACAACTCGTTCAAGTCCTTCCTCCTTCCAAAAATTTAATGTTTCATAGTTCGTTGCGGATGCTTGTGTGGACAAATGGATTGGCAATCCAGGAGCATCGATTGCGCAAATTTCAACTAATGCTGGGTCGGACACTATGACTGCATGAATACCGATGTCTCGTAAAGTTCGGAAAAAGTCTCCTGCGCCTTCCGTATCACCTTCATGGGTGACCATATTGGCAGCTACATACACTTTTGCGCCATGTTTATTGGCAAATTCCACCCCTTCATACATCTCACCATATGTAAAATTACCAGCACGATTTCTTAATCCATAGGCATTTCCACCAATATAAACGGCATCTGCCCCATAATGAATCGCTACTTTTAGCTTTTCCAATGTACCAGCTGGTGCTAAAACTTCTGGCTTTTTCGTTATTATTTTCATCATACTATTCACCTTCTTATTGAATTTCACTTGGATCTTTAGCATAAAAGCCTTTATCTAAAGTCCGTTCTTTTGGATGTAGTTGGGTTAACTGTTCATTTAATTCTCTTTTTAAAGAATCACTCCATGCATCGGATAATATGGCATTTTTGGCACGTACAAATAACTTTGCGATGGAAACGAAGGAATCTCCCTTGGTAAAAATGCCATCTAATTTCCATTGCTTGATTCCAATGTTGTATAATTTTTTTATTTCCTCCATGAGATTGACATCATTTGTTGCAAAAATATGTGTACCATTACGATCCTCATAAATGGAATAGTGGGTTTCTTTCCTTTTTGGTTCGGAAATAAATAATCCTCTATCCTTATCGGTAGATTCATATTCATCCACAAAGTTAAAATAGTTTTCAACAAGGGTTCGCTTGGATTGATGAATGCATGTGGCACCATATACTAAAATCTCTGCTGGTACCTTTAGTTGTGTACTTAATTCCACGAGTTCAGGATAGGTTATTTCACGTGCGAGTATGGCTCCAGTCGCACCACGTTTAGCCCAAAAGTTAATTTGCTTGGCACTTGTCACAAGGGTCTGAGCATCATATAAGTATGGTAAAGAGATGTTATTCTTTTTCATGAGATGAATAACACCAGGATCCCCAACTGTAATTGAATCGACGTTGATGCTCTGTAAAAATTTTAAATATGGAATGATTGTTGCAATGCGATCATTATGCATGATTGCATTAACAGCGACACGCACTTGCTTGTTATTCTCATGAGCAAGGGCTGTAATTTCGGTAATTTCTTTTTTTGAAAGTGAAGATGGCAGCCTCAGGGCGAATTCATCCTCACCGATATATAAAACATCAATTCCTTCTTTGATTAATGCATTTGCCTGATCTATAGATTCTACTGTTGATATTAACTCAATCATTCACAAGACTCCTTTTCTTTTCTAGAAAAATATTAACACAAAAGGAAAGAGATGTATTTGAAACATTTGTGACAATTTTATATTTTCTGATATTAATAATGTTAATAACGTGATAATAGTGGAATCATAGGGTGTTTTTTACTTGGTAAATATGATTAGGAGTTTATTGAAGGAGGGATATAAAAGAGAATTACTTTACTGAATTTTCATCCTTTTATTAAATAAGTATAGATACCTTTTATGTAAGCCATATTATTTAAAGAAGAAATATCGTTTTCAAGTGTGGTGATTGAATGAAGAAATTTATTTTTGGGTTAAGTGCTCTTTTTATTTTGCTTTCAGTGGATACGACTCTGGTAGAAGCAGATGTACAGGTGAAGGAAGAGTTGGATCATAACTGGGTGGAGTATAGTACGGATTTCAATGAGGTCGATGGAGGAACGCACGAGTATACATACTGGAAGAATTTCATTAAGAGGACGCGAACATGTCAAAAAACCCATATGATTAAGACAGTGATTTATTATTGTGATAAGCATGACCATGTCAAATCCGAGACATTTTTGGATGAAACGACTCACAGTCATAGACATGGTTAATAAAAAAGGTCCATTCTATTCAAATAGAGTGGACCTTTTTTGATGAAAGTAGAAACGCGTTTTTTGATTATAGCTTTTGACCGTAATATTTATCAAGTGTGAAACCTCGCCCCATAATCTCAGATGCATCAATAAATATAACAAAGGTAGTCGGCAATTCCTTTTGTAGCTGTTTTTTTAATTGAACAGCTTCTTGCTGCTGGGTAACACAGAGTATCATGGTCTTGTCTTCATTCGTATAGCCGCCAATGGACCGGACTTTAGTTAAACCACGATCAATTTGTTTATGAATGAGTGCTTGAACCTGCTCATCTTGGTCGGTGATAATCATGATTAATTTTGTTGTAGATGTCCGTAATTGTACAAAGTCGATGGCTTTCCCGGAAATATAAATAGCTAATAAAGCAAATAATGTCAATTCTAGGTTAAAAACAATGATAGAGGCAATAACTACTAACCCATCAACTATAAATTGTGAATATCCGCTAGAAATGCCAGTGAACTTTTTAACAATTTGTGCGATTGCTGCTGTACCACCGGTTGATCCATTCCCTTTATAAACAATCCCTAATCCTACGCCTAAAATAATTCCTCCATAAAGGGCGCCAAGTAATGGGTTGGTTACTGTGATTGGAATATCCTGAGTGAGAAAGATGATAAATGGAACCCAGAAAGTACCAACGAGGGTTTTCCAACTGAAATCTTTTCCGAGAGCAATCCAGCCAATGATAAAAATAGGGATGTTAACAACAAATTGAACCAAAGATGGGCTGATCTGATAAACCTCGAATAGAATCGTACTAATTCCGGAAATCCCACCTGCAGCCAATTTAGCTGGTAGGAAAAAAATATTATACGCTAATCCTACTAGTGTCGCTCCAATCAGAATATACGCGTATTCTGTCATAGCATTATTTGGATTCAATGAGTTCATGTTGATTTTTTCCTTTCGATGATAAACATACTATTCATTACTTTACCACCTAGGGAGAAGAGAGTAAATAGTGGAAAATAGGTTGGGGTTCTCTGTGTAGGGAGAGACATTGTTTCATTTATAGTGCATGGAATTACAAAGAGGAATACCTTGTACTAAGGTCAGCGATTTTCATTATAAATATAATTTAAAGATTATTGTTAGATGCCTGGTGAAGATTGAGAAGAAAAATCCTCGTTTTGACCTTCGACTCAGGTCAAAACGAGGAGGAATAGTTTGACTAAGTTTTCTTTCTTCTCATGAATAAATACGGAAAATAACCTACATCGTTGCTCTTTCTCTTAGGGCTTCTCTCTCTACAATTTTATTGGCAACTTTCTCTGTAAAATCTTTTCCAACTTTCGGTACAATGGTTTTTAAAACAGGATTAATCATTGTCCCAACCATACCTTTTACACTGATATCTAAGCAACCGGTCATTTTAGTTTTAGTAGCCGAAATAGCTTTTGCCTCGAAATATCCATCCCCCTTACAGGAACCATTTAATCCTGTTACATGGAAAATAACCGTTTCTGGTTCAATCCACTCTATAATGTGAATGTTTAATGAGACGGTTCTTTGCATTACCCCTATATCCCCATGTATTTTCCAAATTGAATGTCTATCATCGATTATTTTATGTTCCACGTAACCTGGAACTAAAGGTGCCCAATTATTCATGTCACTTACAAAATCCCAAATGCTCCATATTGGTAAGTTTATTTCCACTTGGTGAGTTCCTTTAGCCAATTAGTATACCCCCTTATGTAAAAACAATATCCATTCAAACATTGTAAGTATATGGGTGAAAACGTTTGTTTAGAACAAAAGGACAGGTATGATTTCAGAATGAAGAATAATAATAGCTCTTTTGAAAAAACTAACTATGAGCAGATGTTTATCTGTTCAATCCCCCCCGAGGAGTGATTCTTGATGGCAAATAATAACAATAGTAATAAATTGTTAGTGCCTGGTGCGGATAATGCATTGAATAGCATGAAGGAAGAAATCGCAAATGAATTCAATGTAAAGCTTGGAGCGGATACAACTGCACGTGAGAACGGTTCGGTGGGTGGCGAGATGGTCAAACGAATGATTCAAATCGCCGAACAAAGCATGGCCAATAACAATAATAAATAGTTATTGGTTATACTGATAATTAATATACAAACAATTGGCTGTAGTCCCTATAGGGTCTACAGCCTTTTTATCCAGAAGTGAGGGTTATTCCAATTAGTATTTTACTTCAGTTTTTTTTTCAACCTTTACAATCCAATTTAACGGATCTTCTTTTTTACCGTATTGAATTCCTGTGATATAATCATAAACTTTCTTAGATAATTCACCAGTTTTTCCGTCATTGATGTTTAAGTGATGTCCTTCCCAATAAAGTTCACCAATTGGGGAAATAACAGCTGCTGTACCGGAACCAAAAGCTTCTTCCAATGTACCGTTTTGATGTGCTTCAAAAATTTCTTGCATCGAAACTTGGCGTTCTGATACAGGAACATCCCAATGTTTTAAAAGTTGGATAACAGAATCTCTTGTGATGCCTGGAAGGATACTACCGTTCAATGCAGGTGTTACTACTTCCCCATTGATTTTGAAGAAAACATTCATGCTTCCTACTTCTTCAATGTATTTGCGGTGTACACCGTCTAACCATAGCACTTGAGAGTAGCCCTCTTTTTCAACGATTTCTTGTGCTTTCAAGCTGGAAGCGTAGTTACCACCTGTTTTCGCTTCTCCTGTTCCTCCTTTAACGGCACGAACATACTTATCTTCTACTGCGATTTTAACCGGGTTTATGCCTTCTTTGTAATAGGAACCTACTGGTGACATAATAACGATGAATTTATAATGATGGGATGGTGCCACGCCTAAGTAAGGTTCAGTAGAAATAATAAATGGACGGATATAGAGAGAAGTTCCTTCTGCTGCTGGAACCCAGTCTTTATCCAGTTCCACAAGTTGTTTAATTGCTTCTAATCCGAACTCCTCATCAATTGGTGGAATTACGAGACGTTCATTAGAGTTGTTTAAACGTTGCAAGTTTTTCTCGGGCCTAAATAATTGAATGTCTCCATCTTTTGTACGGAATGCTTTTAAACCTTCAAATACGGATTGACCATAATGAAAAACCATGCAAGCAGGGTCAATTGTAAGACTCTGATATGGAATAATGCTAGGGTTATGCCATCCTAAACCTTCTGCATAATCCATTACAAACATATGATCCGTAAAGTTTCTACCAAAAACTAAATCATTAGGATTTGGTTTTGATTTTCTTGATTGACTTTTTTCCACACGAATTGATTGATCTACCATTTATATTATCTCCTTGCATAAAGAATTTCTATTAATCATAAATTATATTTTTCATTTAGGCAAGACTAAATTTTAAAATTCTTTAATAAAACAGAAAATTTTTAGGGGTCCTTTCATAGGGAAATTCCCAACAAAAGTCGACAAAAATCGTTGTTTTTCAATGTCCAATATAGTGTGATTTATGGTAAATTAGATTTTAGTTGATTATTTAAAAAAGATTGAATTCATGGAGGAGAATAGATGCAAAAACTTAAGGCTGTTTTTTTTGATTTAGATGACACGCTACTATGGGATGAGGAAAGTGTAAGACAAGCATTTGAAAGAACGTGCAATATTGCAACAAAAAAGTATGATGTAGATCCTGTTGAATTAGAAGATGCTGTAAGAAAACATGCTAGAGAACTA
The DNA here is from genome assembly GCF_900176885.1 of Oceanobacillus senegalensis. Lineage (GTDB taxonomy): Bacteria > Bacillota > Bacilli > Bacillales > Amphibacillaceae > Oceanobacillus > Oceanobacillus senegalensis. The sequence continues at coordinate 529,501 of NZ_LT839648.1, forward strand.
TATGAAAGCTACGATGTTTATCCATTTACTAGAATGATTGGAATCAATCCTTTTGAGGGATTATGGGGTACGTTCACTGATTCTGGTGAAGGATTCCAACAGCTGAGTAAAATTGCACCAGAATATCAGAGACAAGCATGGACCAATGGTTTAAAAGAACTCGGGATAGATGAACCTAAATTTGGGCAAGTGCTTGCTGAAGCATTTCCAGAGGAAAGAAAACTGGTACCATGTTTATATGAGGAAAGTCTATACATATTGGAAAAGTTAAAAGAGGACTATCGCTTATTGCTATTAACCAATGGATCTCCGCAGTTGCAGAATATCAAACTAAAAATGACTCCAGAGCTTTGTCCATATTTTGATAAAATAATAATTTCGGGTGATTTTGGAAAAGGGAAACCGGATCCAACCATATTTGAATATGCACTCGAACAGCTTGAATTGACAGCTGGTGAAGCAATCATGGTAGGAGATAATTTGAATACCGATATACTGGGATCTAATCGTGTGGGTATTCCTAATATCTGGATTAATCGCAAAGGTCTTGAAGCGAAGGATGTTAAACCAACCTATGAAGTTAGCCAGCTCTCAGAAGTATTGGAAATTATTGAAAAGCATTAAATGATAGCACACAGCATTTTATGAGCTGTGTGCTTTTTGGTGGGATATACAACTTTTCAAAGGTCAATTGCCACGACTTCTTTTATCTCATCTAGTCTATCCAAAGCTTTAAGAGCAGTATTATCCAAATGACGATCAATGGTTAAAATCATAATTGCTTTTCCTCCTATAGTAGCTCGATCCACTTGCATAGTGGCGATATTGATGTCATGCTCTGCTAACAAGCTTCCCATTCTACCAATAACTCCGGGCTGATCAATATGTTCTATCACAACAAGATGACCTTCTGGACGGACATCTACACTATATTCATCTACTTTTACAATTCTTGCTCCTAACCCATTAAGTAATGTTCCAGCTACTTTTCTTATTTGTGACTTGGTTTTCATCTCAACCGTAATCAGATTGGTGAAGCCTTGAGTAGATGAGGTTTTATTTTCATTCACCAGTATTCCTTTTCGTTCAGCAAGAAATAAAGCATTTACGTCATTCACATGTATCCCTAAATGACGTTTTAAAATACCTTTCACCGTATTCCGAGTAATCGGCGTAACTTCCATGCCATAAAGCTCTCCTGAATAGGAGATATGAATTTCCTCTGCTACCTCATTAGTCAAGTCGATTAAGAAGGATCCAAGTTTCTCTGCTAGATGAAAATAGGGCTCTACTTTTTGCATAATATCCTTGGATAAGGATGGAAGGTTCACTGGATTTTTCACGGTATCTTCGTTTAAATAGCGGATAACATCGTGGCTCACATCAACAGCAACCGTTTCTTGCGCTTCGATGGTACTTGCACCTAAGTGTGGGGTTGCTATCACCTCAGGTAATTCCAGTAATTTATGGTCCATGAATGGTTCTTCCTCAAACACATCAAGAGCAGCGCCTGCTACTTTATTATTTATAATTGCTTCATAAAGGGCATCTTCATCAATAATGCCGCCTCTTGCACAGTTAACAATATATACACCCTGTTTCATCATGGTGAAGGCTTTTGCATTAATTAGGTGTCTAGTTTCTTTAAGTAGTGGCGTATGAACAGTGATGAAATCAGCCTGCTGTATAACTTCTTCAAAAGTTCCATATCCAATTCCCATTTTCTCCGCCTTTTCCTCTGTGAAAAACGGGTCATACGCAATCACATTCATACGCTGGCCTTTAGCTCTGGTTGCAACCTCTGTACCGATTCTCCCAAGTCCAACAATTCCCAATGTTTTATCACGTAATTCTACCCCGACATACTTTTTGCGATTCCATTGATGGTTTTTCAATGAAAGATAGGCTTGTGGAATATTTCTTGAAAGGGCCATTAGCATTGCCATCGTATGCTCTGCTGCAGAATTGGTATTTCCATTCGGTGCATTAACCACGATGACACCATGCTCAGTTGCAGCATCTAGGTCGATATTGTCTACTCCGACTCCAGCCCGACCTATTATCTTTAGATTTTTTCCTTTCTCAATAAGCGAGCGAGTTACCTGTGTACCACTTCGTACTAGTAAGGCATCAAATTGATTAATTCTCTCCTCCAATTCTTCTGGTGAAAGATTCGTTTCCATCACAATATTTACATTTTCAGTTTGACGTAATGGTTGAATTCCTTCTTCACTAAGTGGGTCACTAATTAAAATTTGGTAAGACATGCTTGAACCTCCTTAAGAATATTTGATTCTTTTATTTTGGTTTAAAGCAGGTTAGTGTACACATAAGGTGTGAAAGGATTAAGGATTTGCATATGTATGTTTATTGGAAAGACGAGTGGTTATGTGCGATTTTTCGTATGGCTTTAATATAGCAAGATTACCAAACTTGTCAATGAAGAGTATGTTTTAAATTATAAAAATTAAGGAAAACGACAAAATTAGATGAAAAACTTTTTTATTTTTATTAAATTCATTGAGAAATTTGACAAATAGGAATATAATGATTCGAAAGAAAGGTGGGAATTGGAATGTCAACAGACACAAAAAGTAAAGACTTACGGATAAAAAGTAAGGTTTATTCAGAAGGAACAGTAAAGGCCCCAAACCGTGCGATGCTTCGTGCTGTAGGTCTTAAAGATGATGATTTCACGAAACCTATGATTGGGATAGCAAGCACATGGGCAGAGGTTACTCCATGTAATATTCATTTAAATGATTTAGCGAAAGAAGCGAAAGATGGTGCTAGAGAAGCTGGTGGAGTACCATTTCAATTTAATACGATTACCGTTTCAGATGGGATATCAATGGGTACACAAGGAATGCGTTATTCCTTACCAAGTCGTGACATAATAGCTGATTCGATTGAAACTGTTGTCGGTGCGGAAAACCTAGACGGGTTAGTAGCTATAGGAGCCTGTGATAAAAATATACCAGGTTGTGCCATCGCGATTGCAAATGCAGATGTTCCGGCGGTATTTGTCTACGGTGGAACCATTGCTCCAGGAAGTCATAGAGGAAAAGATATTGATTTAGTTTCCGTGTTTGAAGGTGTTGGAAAGCATAATAACGGAGATATCGATGATCAAGAATTAAAAGCTATTGAATGTAGTGCGTGTCCTGGTGCAGGAGCGTGTGGTGGAATGTATACAGCGAACACGATGGCGTCTGCTATGGAAGCATTAGGGATGAGTTTGCCAGGAAGTGCATCAAACCCTGCTGAATCGAAGGAAAAAGCTGCTGATTGTGCTGCTGCAGGTGAAGCAGTGTATAAACTAATGGAAAAAGGCATCTATCCAAAAGATATCATGACTAAAGAAGCATTTGAAAATGCTATAACGGTTGTAATGGCATTAGGCGGATCTACCAACGCCATCCTTCATTTGTTAGCTATTGCCCATGCCGCAGAGGTTGATTTAACCATCGATGATTTCAACCGTATGCAAGAAAAAGTACCACATCTAGCAGATTTGAAACCTAGTGGCCGTTATGTCATGCAGGATTTACATCGTATAGGCGGTGTACAAGCTGTTATGAAACTTTTATATGAAAATGATTATCTACATGGGGATTGTATGACTGTTACAGGTAAAACAATAGCAGAAAACCTTGCAGACGCACCAAATCTACTAGAAGGCCAGGATGTTATCATGCCATTTGATAATCCTAAACGCAAAGATGGTCCTCTCATTGTATTAAAAGGAAATTTATCTCCTACAGGTGCTGTTGCAAAAGTATCTGGTGTTAAAGTGAAACGCCATACTGGACCTGCACGCGTTTTTGATAATGAAAAAGAAGCTACAGAAGCTGTGTTGAATAATGAAATTAAAGAAGGCGACGTTCTAGTTATTCGCTATGTTGGACCAAAAGGTGGACCAGGCATGCCTGAAATGTTATCCATCTCTAGTCTTCTTGTCGGAAAAGGCTTGGGAGAAAAAGTAGCATTACTTACAGATGGGCGTTTCTCAGGTGGTACCCATGGGTTAGTTGTTGGTCATATATCTCCTGAAGCACAGGATGGTGGACCTATTGCATTTCTTAAAGAGGGTGATTTAGTCACCATTGATTCAGAACAAAAAGAGATCTCCTTCGATGTATCTGAAGAAGAAATCGAAGCTCGTCGTAAAGATTGGGTTGCACCACCACTCTACAGAAAAGGTGTACTAGGAAAATATGCTCATAACGTGTCTTGCTCTTCTAAGGGTGCAGTAACTGATTATTTATAAGAAATTGAAAAAGAAAAACACTCGCGATATATTGCATATAAGTTAAAAGGATAAGACTGCTCCAAAAGGCGTAACGATTTTTAGAACTAGTAATTAATCAATCGTCTAACGTTTGGAGTTGGGGCAGTCTCCTATATTGTAAAAAAAAATTATAAAAGTTACTTTTTTTAAAAAGGCTAATATATGGACGTTGTAAACGCATTCAATATATTGCATATTTCAAATTAGAAAAACTTTTACAAATTACCTATTGACCTTGCGTCAAAAACGGTATATCATAACTGTCAATATCAGAAATTTAAAATGTTTTTTATTAATAAGTTCATTCACAAAAGGTAGATTAAAAAAATATTTAAATATTTCTAACGCTATGACGGGAAAATGGAATCTGCAAACGTGTATTCACAGAGATCTAGGGTTGCTGGAAGCCTAGAAATACACCGCGTTTCTATCTCATCCCTGAGTGCCAAACTGAACGAATATTAAAGTTCAAAATGAAGGATGGAAAGGGCCAAGAAAATCGAGTTGATTAACTTTTCGTAGTGGAACGGTTACATGATACGAATCCATCGAAAAGGTGACCGACGAAGAAATTCGGAGTGTCATTTTAACCAAACATTTTGAACCACCACTAGTAGGTTTGGTCAGGTATAATCACATTACCTGTTATCAAAATAGACTAGAATCTAGTCTGTGAGGTAGTATTCGTGAGGATGCTATGAAACTGGGTGGTACCGTGAAAAGAAGGCTCTTTTCTCCCCAATATATACTGCAGTCATGCAGATTTATAGGGGAGAATGGGGCTTTTTTTATATACTTGGCCCCTTTCGTATCACTTACAATCATGTGAAAATGAAATGCTTTTATTAAATCCGAACCAAAAGGTATAACGGCATTCGGAGATAAAGAACACTCTGAAGGTTGTTTTACTATAAATTAAACTTGATTATCAATGAGGAGGTAAGTAGTAGTGAAAGTTGAGGCAAAGCCGAAAGAGATAGCATCAGAAAAACAAATAACAACCGGTGCAGAAGTTTTCATTCGTTCATTGACTGAAGCAGGTGTTGATACGGTATTTGGCTACCCAGGAGGTGCTGTCTTACCAATTTACGACGCCTTACATCGTGCAGATGCACCCTTTCAGCATATACTCTGTCGCCATGAACAAGGTTTAATCCATGCAGCAGAAGGTTATGCAAGAGTTACAGGGAAGCCTGGTGTTGTTATTGCAACCTCAGGTCCGGGAGCAACGAATCTAATTACTGGAATTACGGATGCCATGATGGATTCCTTACCTGTGGTTATTTTCACCGGCCAGGTAGGAACCGGAGTGATTGGAACAGATGCATTCCAGGAAGCGGATGTCATTGGAATTACTACACCAGTAACAAAATACAACTATCAGGTAACGGATGTTGCTGACTTACCTAAAATTGTAAAAGAAGCTTTTCACATTGCTTCAACGGGACGTCCGGGACCAGTTGTTGTAGATATTCCAAAAGATATTACAACAGTAATCGCAACCGGTGAGTTGGATAATGATATTCATTTACCTGGATATCAGCCAACAATTAAACCGAATCCATTACAAATCAGGAAACTCGCGGATGCTTTAAGTCGTTCCAAGCGGCCACTACTACTAGCAGGAGCTGGTGTGTTATTTGCGGATGCGTCCAACGAATTAAAAACATTTGCAGAGAAATACCAAATTCCAGTTACAACGACTTTACTAGGCCTAGGAGCTTTTCCTGGTACTAATCCTCTTTCACTAGGAATGGCAGGAATGCATGGATCCTACACAGCTAATATGGCTATTACAGATTGTGATTTATTAATAAATATCGGTGCTCGTTTTGATGATCGGTTAACAGGTGCTTTGGAACACTTTGCACCGAATGCCAAAGTCTCACATATCGATATTGATCCGGCAGAAATTGGAAAAAATGTTGCAACGAAGATTCCAGTTGTAGGTGATGCGAAAGAAGCATTGCAAGCCCTTCTGAATATCGATATTGAGGCATCAGATTATAGTGATTGGATTCGTAGAGTGAGCGAGGATAAAGAAAATTATCCGTTCTGGTATGAACGCTCTGAAGACCTTATTTCACCACAGTGGTTAATCGAGCAAGTTTATAAAAAAACTGACGGGAAAGCTATTGTAACAACCGATGTTGGTCAACATCAAATGTGGGCAGCACAATTTTACAAGTTTGATCAACCAGATAAATGGGTTACCTCTGGAGGACTAGGAACCATGGGATTCGGTTTTCCTGCAGCAATTGGAGCGCAGTTAGGAAAACCAAATGATGTAGTTGTATCCATTGTTGGTGATGGAGGATTCCAGATGACCTCTCAGGAATTAGCTGTTCTTAAAGACTATAATCTGCCAGTCAAAGTTATTATTGTTAACAACGAAGCATTAGGGATGGTTAGACAGTGGCAAGAAAAAATCTTTGGAGAACGCTACTCCCATTCCCTTTTACAAAATCCAGATTTCGTCAAGCTTGCAGAAAGCTATGGTGTTAAAGGATTGAAGGTGGATAATGAAAAGGATGTACCAGCCGTACTAGAGGAAGTCTTTGCATATGATGGTCCAGCTGTTGTAGATTGTCGAGTAATCAAACTGGAATGTGTATATCCGATGGTTTTTGCTGGGAAAGGAAATCACGAAATGATCGGGGTGACAAAAGATAAATGAAACGTATAATAACCGCTACCGTTCAAAATCGCAGTGGTGTACTTAATCGCATTACAGGAATGCTTTCCAAAAGGGCTTTTAATATTGAAAGTATCTCTGTTGGTACATCTGAAGTAGAAGGCATTTCTAAAATGACATTTGTCGTAGAAATCAGCGATAACCAAAAATTAGAACAATTAACGAAACAACTGAATAAGCAAATTGATGTTTTAAAAGTAACAGATGTTACGGAAAAGGCAATGGTTGCTAGGGAATTAGCATTGATTAAAGTCGGTAGCACTGGCCAAAATCGTGCAGAAATACAGGGAGTTATCACCCCATTTAGGGCAAGTGTAATTGATGTTAGTAAAGAAAGCCTTATTATTCAAGTAACTGGTAAACCAGATAAAGTGGATGCACTTATTGATTTATTAAGACCATATGGAATTAAAGAATTAACAAGAACTGGGGTTACGGCATTCCAAAGAGGTAGACAGCCGGAACCCGTGCAAGAAGTAAATTCATTATTAATTTAATAAGGAATTTAATTAATAATTAATCTAATAAACTAAAAAACTTTGAAAAAGGAAAGGGAGATTAAATTATGACTAAAGTATTATATGAAAAAGATATCCAAAAAGAGGCTTTACAAGGGAAGAAAGTAGCAATTATCGGTTATGGTTCACAAGGTCATGCACATGCTCGTAACCTACGTGATAGTGGATATGACGTAGTAGTTGGATTAAGACCAGGAAAATCACAAGCAAAAGCAGTGGAAGATGGATTTGAAGCTAATACAGTTGCAGAAGCAGTTAAAGAGGCTGATGTAGTAATGGTACTTTTACCAGACGAAAATCAGCAAAAAGTTTATGAAGAAAGTATTAAACCAAACTTAAAAGCTGGAAGTGCATTAGCATTTGCTCATGGATTTAATATTCATTTCAACCAAATTGTACCACCTGAAAACGTTGATGTATTCCTAGTAGCACCTAAAGGTCCAGGTCATTTAGTAAGAAGAACTTATGAAGAAGGTGCTGGTGTACCTGCATTATACGGAATCTTTCAAGATGTAACAGGAAATGCCAAAGATGTTGCCCTAGCTTATGCGGATGGTATTGGTGCAGCAAGAGCAGGGGTGCTTGAAACAACCTTCCAAGAAGAAACAGAAACAGATCTATTCGGTGAGCAAGCCGTATTATGTGGTGGTTTAACAAGCTTAGTTAAATCAGGTTTTGAAACATTAACAGAAGCAGGATATCAACCAGAAGTTGCTTATTTCGAATGCCTACATGAAATGAAATTAATTGTTGATTTGATGTATGAAGGCGGATTAGAAAACATGCGTTATTCCATTTCTGATACAGCACAATGGGGTGACTTTGTATCTGGGCCACGTGTTGTTAACGAAGAAACCAAAGCACGTATGAAAGAAGTATTAGCGGATGTTCAGTCTGGTAAATTTGCGAAAGAATGGATACTTGAAAACCAAGCAGGTCGTCCACAATTTAATGCAATTAATAATAAAGAAAATGTACATCCAATTACGAAAGTTGGAAAAGAATTGCGTGAGCTTATGCCATTTGTAAAGCAGCCAATTCAAGAAAATAAAGAAAAGGAAGGGAAAGTACATGTCACGAATTAAAATTTTCGATACTACGCTTAGAGACGGAGAACAATCACCCGGTGTAAATCTAAATAAACAAGAAAAACTTCAAATTGCAAAACAGCTTGAACGTTTAGGAGTAGATGTGATGGAGGCAGGATTTCCTGCCTCTTCCAAAGGTGATTTTGAAGCGGTGAAATTAATTGCTGATACGATTAAGGATGTTTCTGTAACAGGATTAGCAAGAACAGTAAAAGAGGATATTGATATATCTTGGGAGGCTTTAAAAGGTGCAACAGAACCAAGATTACATTTATTCCTTGCAACCTCACCAATTCATATGAAATATAAATTAAAAATGACTCCGGAACAAGTAATCGAACAATCCGTGAACATGGTTTCCTATGCGAAGCAAAAATTCCCACAAATTGAATGGTCTGCAGAAGATGCAACACGTTCCGACTGGGATTTCCTAGTACAAATTATTGAAAAAGTGATTGATGCAGGAGCAACGGTTATTAATTTGCCAGATACTGTTGGTTATACGACACCAGCAGAATACGGAAGAATGTTCCAATATATAAGAGGAAATGTACCAAATATTGATCGTGTTGATTTATCCTGTCATTGTCATAACGATTTGGGAATGGCTGTAGCGAACTCCATTTCCGCAGTGGAAAATGGGGTAACACAGGTTGAAGGAACAATCAATGGTATTGGAGAACGTGCTGGAAATGCAGCATTAGAAGAAGTAGCTGTAGCACTGAGAATTAGATCGGACTTTTATTCAGATGAAACAGGGCTAAAATTAAACGAAATTAAACGTTCTAGTGATTTGATTGCTAAGCTTACAGGTATGTATGTTCAGCCTAACAAAGCAGTTATCGGAAGAAATGCTTATGCACACGAATCCGGAATTCACCAGGACGGCGTATTAAAAAATCCAGAAACCTATGAAATAATTACACCAGAATTAATCGGTGTTACTTCTAATACGTTATTCCTTGGTAAACACTCTGGTCGCCATGCTTTTAAAGATAAAGTTAATGAGTTTGGAATAGAATTAACGGAAGAAGAGATAAAAGAAGCATTTGGTCAATTTAAGCAATTAACTGATCGTAAAAAAGAAGTTACTGATGATGATATATACACGCTAATTATGGAAATTAAAACAGAAGCAGCTGCAGTTAGCAAGTACAAATTGGAAACATTCCAAGTTCATTACGGATCATCCGATATCCCTACTGCAACCGTTTCTCTCCAAACACCTGAAGGAAAATCTGCTCAATCTGCTTGTACAGGTAAGGGAAGTGTAGAAGCTTTATATAACACCATTTCAACATTGATTACTGAAGATTTAGAACTATTAGATTACCAAATTAACTCTGTTGGTGGCGGAAAGGATGCGCTAGCAGAATCTCATGTTCAATTATCCGTTAATGGGGAGATAATGAATGGCAGGGGATCAGCGCAGGACGTTATTGAAGCATCTGCAAATGCCTATATCAATGCAGTGAATCGTTATATCATTATGCATCAATCAACGAAGCAAAATGAAAAAGAGAAAACACCTATTGGTTCAGAGCAATAAATCGTTTGTTGAGTGTAACGTATAGAGGGGGAACGGTATGAAAAAGCAAATCATTCTTCTACCCGGTGATGGGATTGGAAGAGAGATTATAAATTCAGCAAAAGTAGTATTAAATGCAATTGCTAATCGATATAATCATGAGTTTACATTTCACCAACATGCTATAGGAGGGAACGCCATTGACGAATATGGCGTTCCACTTCCAGAAGATACGATTAACGCGTGTAACAATGCGGATGCTATTTTGTTAGGTGCGGTCGGCGGTCCTAAATGGGATAGTGTAGATCCTAGTATTCGTCCAGAAAAGGGTCTATTAGGGATTCGCAAGGAATTAGGACTATTTGCAAACCTTCGTCCTGTTAAAGGGTTTAAAGCATTGCTTCATGCATCTCCTTTAAAACAGGAAATTATCGAGGGTAGTGATATTTTAATCATTCGTGAATTAACAGGTGGCCTTTACTTTGGTCAGCCAAGCGAACGGAGAGAAAATGGAACTGCGGTTGTTGACACACTTTCCTACACACGGGAAGAAATGGAAAGAATCGTAGAGAAAGCATTTGAAAGTGCGAGGATACGTAAAAAACATCTCACTTCTGTGGATAAGGCAAATGTCTTGGAATCCAGTAGAATGTGGCGGGAAGTCGTAGAAGAGAAGGCGAAGGAATTTCCAGATGTAACGGTTGAACATTTATTGGTCGATGCAGCTGCCATGAAGCTTATTACAAACCCTACCCAATTTGATGTCATCGTAACAGAAAACTTATTTGGAGACATTTTAAGTGATGAAGCTTCTGTATTAACAGGATCACTTGGAATGCTTCCATCAGCAAGTGTTCGTTCAGATGGAGTAGGCCTTTACGAGCCAGTTCATGGTTCCGCACCAGATATTGCAGGTAAAGGAATCGCTAATCCACTCGGAATGATTTTGTCTGCGGCATTAATGCTCAGACATTCCTTTGGTTTAGATGAGGAAGCATCTGAAATGGAAAAGGCGGTAAATAAGTGCCTTGAACAAGGTTACCACACGGGCGATTTAAATATTCAAGGTGGAAAAAAAGTGGGTACAGAAGAGATGACAAAAGTTGTCTTAGAAAATTTAACAGCAAAAAGTATTTCACGATAGTATTTGTAATATGTATGTTTGATTGGAGGCGGAAAACATGGGGAAACCTAAGACAATAATCGAAAAAATTTGGGAAAAACATATTGTACATCAAGAAGAAGGAAAACCAGATTTACTCTATATTGATCAACATCTAATACATGAAGTAACATCTCCACAGGCATTTGAAGGTTTACGATTAAATAATCGTAAAGTACGCCGTCCAGATTTAACATTTGCAACGATGGACCATAATGTACCTACTAAGAATAGAGACCAAATAAAAGATCAGATCTCTAAAAAGCAAATGGAAGCACTTCGCAAAAATTGTGAAGACTTTGGCATTAAATTAGCTGATATGTTTCACCCTGATCAAGGTATTGTTCACGTTATCGGTCCACAGCTAGGTTTAACACAACCTGGAAAAACTATTGTATGTGGGGATAGCCATACATCTACGCATGGTGCGTTCGGTGCACTTGCATTTGGAATTGGAACAAGTGAAGTAGAGCACGTACTTGCAACACAAACACTCATGCAGGAAAAGCCAAAAACCTTAAACGTTCATGTTAAAGGAGAGCTTGGACCTGGGGTTACAGCAAAGGATTTAATCCTTGCTATTATTGCGAAATTTGGCGTAAAATTTGGTACCGGTTATGTTATGGAATATACTGGTGAAGCAATTCATAAACTTCCTATGGAAGGTCGCATGACAATCTGTAATATGTCCATTGAAGGTGGTGCTAGAGCGGGTCTAATTAGTCCAGATGAAACCACTGTAGAGTTTTTAAGAGGTAGAGAGTACGTACCTGAAGGGAAGGAATTTGAAAAGAAAGCGGAGGAGTGGCTATCTTTAGCTACGGATGAAGGAGCCGTCTATGACAAGACAGTTGTGATTAATGCAGAAGAGGTAGAACCTCAAGTGTCATGGGGAACCAATCCAAGTATGTGTGTACCTGTAGGTGGAACAACTCCTAATCTTGATGAAGTGGATCACAAAGAGGATGTCGAGCGTGCATTAAATTATATGGGCTTAGAAGAAAATCAACCAATTACTTCCATTGAAATCGATCATGTTTTCATAGGATCTTGTACGAATTCTAGATTAAGAGACTTGCAAAATGCTGCAGAGATTATTAAAGGAAGAACAGTAAAAGATGGTGTAAAAGCCATTGTTGTTCCTGGTTCATTCACTGTTAAATTGGAAGCAGAAAAGCTTGGTCTAGATAAAGTATTTAAAGAGGCTGGTTTTGAATGGCGTGATTCAGGATGCAGTATGTGTCTAGGAATGAATGACGATATTGTACCAGCAGGTGGACGTTGTGCTTCGACCTCTAACCGTAACTTTGAAGGAAGACAAGGAAATGGTGCTCGTACACATCTCGTTAGTCCAGAAATGGCTGCAGCTGCCGCAGTAGAAGGACATTTTGTCGATGTCCGTAAATTTCAATCTGGAGTATTAAACTAGGGAGGTATAACACATGGAAGCAATCAAAGAACATAAAGGACTTGTATTTCCTTTAAATCGCACAAATATTGATACTGACCAAATTATACCGAAACAATTTCTAAAACGAATCGAGCGTACGGGCTTTGGACAGTTTGTATTTTATAATTGGCGTTTCGATGATGATGGCAATAAGCGAGAGGATTTTGATTTAAATAAAGCTCAATTTGATAGCGCATCTATTTTGCTTGCCGGAGAAAATTTTGGATGTGGTTCGTCTCGCGAGCATGCGCCATGGGCATTGTTGGATTATGGATTTAAGGTTATTATTGCACCGAGCTTTGCTGACATATTCTATAATAACGCTTTGAAAAATGGAATTATTTTGATTAAAATGGAAGAGGATCAACTTTCAGAATGGATGGAGCAAGCAAAAGACGGTGCGTTCCAGCTATCTGTGGATCTAGAAAAGCAAGAAATTACAGATGATGAAGGTAAGATTGTATCTTTCCATATTCCAGCGTATCATAAAGAAAAGCTATTGAATGGCTGGGATGACATTGCTTTAACTTTATTGTTGGAAGACAAGATTAAAGAATTTGAAGAATCCAGATAATAATGGGTGGGATTCTAAACAGGTAGAGGACCTGGAAAACCTCATTAATATACTTATCCTGAAAATTTAAGGAGTGTGACTCAATTGGGGATTGCTTAAAAGGTGAGTTAGTCCACAGCGCCTGGAAGCGTTTGGCACATATTGTTCACCGTACACCATTATTAACATCAGCAACAACGAATAACTTAGTAGGAAAACATGTATATTTTAAGATGGAAAACCAACAAAAAACGGGTGCATTTAAATTTCGTGGTGCGAGCTATAAATTGTTGCAGCTATCAAAATCCCAACTTGCAAAAGGGGTTATAACAGCTTCTGCAGGAAATCATGCGCAAGGTGTTGCTTTGGCGGCTAGGAAGCTTGGCGCGAAGGCTACTATATTTATGGCTGAAGGAACCCCACTTGCAAAAGTAAATGCAACAAGGAATTATGGTGCCGATGTTGTACTAACAGGAGAAAGTTTTCAGGAGGCATATGAAGCTTCCTTAGAACATCAGAAACAAAACGGTGCTGTATACATTCACCCGTTTGACGATTATGATATCATGACAGGTCAAGGAACGATGGTCATGGAAATGCTTCGTCGAGAAGACCGCATCGATACTATTTTAGTTCCAATCGGTGGGGGAGGTTTAATTAGTGGCATTGCCGTTGCTGCAAAACATGTGAACCGGAATATAAAGGTGATCGGAGTTCAATCAAACGGCGCTCCTGCTATCTATAAAAGCTATCATAGTAATTCCGTCGAGAAATTAGATACAGTATCTACCATTGCCGAAGGGATTGCTGTTAAACAGCCAGGTGAATTAACCCTACCTATTATTAAAAGCTATGTAGATGATATTGTAACTGTCAATGATGAGGAAATCGCATCGGCAATCGTCTATATGCTTGAACGAAATAAAACGTTAATGGAAGGGGCTGGAGCAGCTGCATTAGCCGCTTTATTTGCACATAATGATAAGATACATTCCAGGCACTGTGGCGTGGTTGTAAGTGGAGGAAACCTTGACATTGGAAAAATGTCAACGATCCAAGAACTTGCCAATCAGCTAAATCCTGTTAGCCCGGTCGAGAGAAAAATTGCACTATAAAGAATGAAAACTCACTATCCAAATGGGTAGTGAGTTTTTTAATGGTCTTAGTAGTAATTAAATATCTTTAATCGAACGTTGTATGGCCGTTTTGTATTATATGACGTTCACTAACTCAATACGGTAGTTGGAGCGTAAATATTGTTCCCGATTCCACAAAACAGGGTAAGTTCAGAATCATTCAAATGCGATATAAAACACAACAAAATAAACGAAAAAAGCTTAGAGTAAATAAGCCTAGACGAAAGAAGGTACTCTTGGCTTAGTACAATCTTTAATATCTTGTATCCTTTCTTCATATTATTCTAATAGCAGGAAAAAGGAGCTGATTGAATGTATCAAGTACAGCAAAGAAAGAAATTCCTGTTTATTGGCGGATGTATGATTCTATTATTTTTATTTTTAATTATATTCTTTGTTCTTATTTTTCTTCGTTCACCTGAAAGGGAAGCTGTTCAAGTGGTTGAGGAATTCTACGATTTTGAACAAGAGGGGATTTTTGCTGAATCATGGGAATTATTTCATCCGTATATGCAAGAAAAGTTTTCAAAAGGACATTATATACAAGACCGCGCTCATGTTTTTATGAATCATTTCGATGTAGTATCTTTTTCTTATTCTATTGGAGAAGTTGAGAAAGTAGAAAATTGGACAATGGAAGAGAGTAGGGAACCAATTGATTTGGTTTATAAGATGACTATTTATCAGGAGTATAATGGAAAATATGGGAAAATGACAATCATGCAAGATGTTTATGTAACCCAGGTAGAAGAAGAATGGAAGATTATGTGGGATTATTCAAGTTAGTTATAAATGTCAATGATAAATGTACAGTTTTGCTTAAATAAAATCTAATAGGGGATTGTCAAATAAAATGTGTACGTTTTTTATGTGTAGCGTGCCGTTTGTACGTTAAAACAGACAGAAAATCAGATTCTGTCTGTTTTTTTCATTTTATTTATTTAGATCTCTAATCGTTCTAGATGAATTAGGTTTTTCAAAAACATATCCTTCAAGCTGATCATCAATAATATTTACTAAGTCAGCTACCGCATCTTCCCTACTGTACAGTTCATCATCTTGAAGATTTACTGCAACTCCAAGAATTTGTGATTTTAATATTTCTATATTGTATCTATCCAGTAATTTTAACATTTTTTCACCACCTTTCATCAGGACTTTAATACTATAATAATACTACTGTCCAAAATAATCTTGTATTGAATGAAGTGTTCTAAAAAAGTTCAAATTTCAATGAAGGTTGAGTTAATTATTAAAAACATTATTTTCATGGAATTTAACATTTGACGAAAAAACTACTATACGAAACAATGAATCATATTGAGTCGTGAAAGGGGAGAGAATTAGGTTGACGATATTTGCAAGCAATGCTTTGAATGGAAAACATGCTTTAGTAACTGGATCAACAGGTGGGATTGGCTATGAAACGGCAAAGGTATTATCAAAGATGGGAGCAGCCGTTACGATTACAGGAAGACGGGAAGAAAAATTGCAAGAGCTGAAGAAAGATATTTTAGAATCAGTTCCTGATGCAAAGATATTTAGTTATAAAAGTGATCTAACAAATGAAGTAGAAAGAGAAGAATTGGTGAAAGCAGCTGAAAAGGAGAATGGTTTTATTTCACTTTTGGTCAATAGTGCTGGAATATTAGGTAAGGGACTAGTTGAAGAAACTTCACAAGAAGAACTTGATCGAGTAATGCACGTAAACTATACCGTTCCCATTTTATTGACCCAACGAATTTATGAACAGATGAAAGTGAAAAAAGAAGGTGTGGTTGTGAATGTATCTTCCTTATCTGGTCTAAGAGGAACGTATGCAGGAACGGCTTATTCTGGGTCGAAATTTGCACTTATTGGTTTTACCCAGTCATTTGCCCTTGAAGCTATTAAGTATGGAGTTCGAGTGAATGCTGTATGTCCTGGATATGTGGAAACGGATATGGGAAGAGAATCGATACGAAATAAGGGATTGCGTGAAAATAGGAGTTTTGAGGAACAGTATAAGATTGTTAATGAAGGTCTTCCATCAGGTAGGATTACAGATCCTAGGGAAGTAGCTAACACAATCGCCTATCTATTAACGGAAGCAGCGTCCAATATTGTTGGGGAGTCTGTGAAAATATCTGGTGGTTCGGTCATGCGTTAGGAGTTTATAGTAGGTTAAGGGGCCATTTCGTTCATCTAAAATAAAAGTCAGTGGAAGATGAAAGAACCTCCACTGGTTGAGGATTCACTTTATTTGAAACATTTAGTGACCTGGCCTATATAAAAAGCTGGGATTAATTGGTTGATTGACACCATTTTTGTTCCTATTTATAATAGATAGAGTTGAATAGTAGAAAAGAGGTTCTTAGCGAAAACCCTCTTAAAAAAACTAAGGACAGAAGCCATGTGCCCTTAGAGGCGCATGGCTTTTTCTACGTAGGGCAATAAAAATGAAGTCTTCCAAAAACTTATAACTTAGGAGGTAATCATATGAACAAAGAAGAACAAATGTCTGATTTAACGTTATTAGGAAATCAAGGTACAAAATATGAGTTTGATTACAATCCAGATATATTAGAAACGTTTAAGAATAAACATCCAAACAGAGACTATTTTGTAAAGTTTAACTGTCCTGAATTTACGGCACTGTGCCCGATTACTGGTCAGCCCGATTTTGCAACGGTTTATATTAGCTATATTCCAGATGTGAACATGGTAGAAAGTAAATCATTAAAACTATATCTTTTCACATTTCGTAACCATGGTGCCTTCCATGAAGATACGATGAATATTATCATGAATGATTTAATTGAAAAAATGGATCCACGGTATATAGAAGTATGGGGCAAATTCACCCCAAGAGGAGGAATTTCCATTGACCCGTATTGCAATTATGGAAAACCAGGCACCAAATATGAAAAAATGGCCGAGCACCGCATGATGAACCATGACATGTACCCAGAAAAAGTAGATAATCGTTAAAACAGGGTTAATGGGGTGGTTCTTTATGTACCAAATTGACAGATGTTAGCATAGGGAAGGCTAATTTACAATAAAAAGGAGTAGTAGTGGATTGAAAAAAATTTTATCCATAACTGCTCCTTTTCACCCATCACTACTTTATAGTTAGGTGTGGTCATTATCTTCACTAACAATTTCTCATGTTCATAGTAAATCTTAATTAAGGCTGATTAGAAATCAATTTTCATTTCGTATCCGTATATGTGGTTTATTAGAACCGTCTCTAATGATACCTAAACCATACAAACCACTCATCGTCTTTGTTTTGGGCTAAAAAAATTTGTCCCTCTAATGCGCTGGCACTTTTTCCTTCCCATTTTGGAAAATATAATCGCACCAGCCAAGATTTATTCGCAATGGTTTCTCCACAAAAGGTTTTCGCCATTTTATAATAGACTTCATCTTTACTACTTACTGTATCTTGAAAAGGGAGAGCAGTTAAAATCTCCCATTCAGAGAACATATCTCCTAGCTCCCCTTTTTCATATGTATCCGGAACAATCTGTTCAAGTGCTTTACGGAGCTCATCCTTTTCTTTTATTGAAGTTTCCTTTAATTGTTTTGCGTTAGGGCATTTAATGTCAGGTTGTGCATATATTTGGTTCGGTACAAAGATGAACAAAATAAGCGTTAGGATGATTGCTATTTTTTTCATAAACATCACCTCTGTATTAATATTCCAATAACCATTTTGATTATTCGTCAAAGAAGTATCTAAAGATTAGGAATCCAATAAAAATAAAAAATTCCCACATCAATTGATTTTAAAAACTGGGACATCAGTATCGTCCCTCATAACCCAAGTTTGTGATACACTTTCAATATCAAGAGGAATAAGTAGGAGTTGAGTGGTAGTGAAAAAAGGTTTTCAAGTAGTAGTTGGTTTTCTACTCGTATTAATAGTGGTAGGTTGTAGCGATAATACAATAAATGAGGAAGGAAAGGATATAAAGGAATTAGTTCACGATTATAGTGTAGGTAACTTTGATGATGTAACTGCTTCTATCACGTCACATGAGCTCATTGTAACTGAGAATAATGAAAGCGAAATCAGATATGATCTTCCAAAGGATGAATTTTTTGTCTCCATTGCGCCATTTATTGAACATACGCATGAATGTGCTATTCACAGTTTAACAGGTTGCCAGGGGGAATTAGTTGAAGAGGAATTTAATGTATATATTGAAGATGAACAAGGGAATGTTGTGGTGGATGAAACGATGACATCTTTTGCAAATGGGTTTATCGATTTGTGGTTGCCTCGCGATAAAAATCTTCATGTTTCGATTGAACATAATGGAAAAGTATCCGAAACTGATATTTCTACCTTTGAAGGCGACAAAACCTGTATTACGAC
Organism: Oceanobacillus senegalensis; assembly: GCF_900176885.1. GTDB lineage: Bacteria > Bacillota > Bacilli > Bacillales > Amphibacillaceae > Oceanobacillus > Oceanobacillus senegalensis. The sequence continues at coordinate 548,288 of NZ_LT839648.1, forward strand.
TATGCAGTTACTTTAATCACTCTTCATCATAACAACATAATTTAAAGAACCTTAAAATCCAAGCTTCTTTTTGATAATTTTAATCCGAAAGGCAATATGAAGCCAATGATTCAAAGGAGAATCACCGAATGAATTGGTATGAAAAGCTGAACAGTTATTTTCCTGCAGAGGTAATGAAACCCTAGGACCAAATAGGTGCTTTACTTTTTGGGAAAGGGAGATATGTACTATATCTATATCCCCGAATAAAAAAACACCCATATCGAAAACTAAGTTTGTTCGTTTTAGATCAAAAAATTTCTAAAACAAAGGGGATATATATGCTGGACAAGAAGACGATTGAAACAGTAAAATCGACAGCACCGGTCTTAAAAGAACACAGTTCAGAAATTGGGAAAAGGTTTTATGAATTATTATTTACAAAAGTTCCTGATTTGTACAACCTTTTTAACCAAACAAACCAAAAACGTGGCATACAGCAAGAGGCTTTGGCATACTCTGTTTATGCGGCAGGAGAACATATCGATAACTTGGATGCAATTAAGCCTGTCATTACTCGAGTGACGGAAAAGCACCGAGCTATCGGAGTGAAGCCAGAACAGTATCCTATTGTTGGTAAAACCTTGCTTGAAGCAGTAAAAGATGTCCTAGGTGATGCGGCTACAGAGGATGTATTAATCGCCTGGGGAAAAGCCTATAATTATATTGCAGATGCTTTTATTGAAATTGAGAACAACCTTTATGAGGAAACGGAGAAGATTCCTGGAGGCTGGAGAGGATTTCGTGATTTTGTAGTAGATAAAAAAGTAGATGAAAGTGATATCATCACATCTTTTTATCTACGACCGAAAGATGGAGAGCCTATCCCATCATATGAGGCAGGCCAGTACCTCACATTAAATGCAAATATTAAGAGTGAAGATTATAATCATATAAGGCATTACAGCTTATCGGATGTACCTGGAAAAGATTACTATCGAATAAGTGTAAAACGCGAAGATAGTATTGGTGATCAGCCTCCTGGGCTTGTTTCCAATTACTTGCATAATCAAATTCAATCTGGCGACATTTTACAGTTTTCCGCCCCAGCTGGGGATTTTACCATTAAGCCCTCTAACAAGCCACTTGTTCTTTTAAGTGGAGGGATTGGTATAACTCCTTTACTAAGTATGTTAAATACAACGGTTGAAAAACATCCAAATCGTGCCATTTATTTTATTCATGCAACACAGAACAGTAAAGTGCACGCATTTAAAGACCATGTAGCTGAATTAGCTAAAAATCATGAGCCAGTCCATTCTTATGTATGTTATGATTCGCCAACAGAAGAGGATAAACAAAAACATGAATATGATAAGGAAGGGTTTGTTGATTTAGATTGGCTGAAAAAAATTGTGCCAAACAACGACGCTGAATTCTATCTTTGTGGATCTGTGCCATTTTTGCAGGCAATGGTAAGAACATTAAATGTTTGGGGCATACCGAAAGAACAAATTCATTTCGAAGTATTTAATCCGATTGCGATTTTAGGTGAATAAGCTAATACGTTATTTTATAATTAAAGGGATTAGAGAAATACTCTCTAATCCCTTTATCGCAGGTTAAGGGCAGTAATCCCTCACTTATTAAAGATTCACTTTATTTCTAATGATTTGTAGAATAATGTCAAAGGTTAATCCTGATTAAACCAGAGTGGATCTTTATTATCAACATCGCCATTATAATTGATGAGAATCTCATCTCCTGCTTTTATATCTGTATAAGCATAGAAATTGAATGTGTGATTTCCGAAATTAATCTCATAAATGGCATTTGGTTCATAAGAATGGTTAAACAACATTCCATAACCTAGAAGGATAGCAGTATGATTTATTCCATACTCAAAAGCATAATCTGCGAGCAAGGTTTTCTCAATGTATGGATGCTGGTCATTTGGATAAGCAATGACTGGTGCTTCGTGTAAAAGCTCTCCTTTTTTGATATTAGAAGTAGCAAATACCCCTCTATTGAATTCCCCATCACTTAGTGAAGATGTTTTTATTTCAATCATATTTATCGCCTACTTACTTTTAAAAATTTTTTCTTTTTACCAATGATTTATATCCATACTACATGAAGTACCAGAAACAATCCAATTTAACATGAAATAATAAACGAAACGATAAGAAAAGGAAGATAAGAATTATGATGAAGAATCACGGCTATAGGTGGAAATTCAAAAGGGAGATAAGTGAACGAACTACATACAAATTCGTCCGATTATAGAAAATATTATTAACCAAGCTTGTTTCATCGTATAATGGTAATAATCAAATAAAACCGTGGATAATTGGGAAAGGAGTGGTTGAATTAATGAGTGAAGCGTATATTTTATCGATTGATCAAGGAACAACAAGTTCAAGGGCAATTATTTTCAATCAAAGTGGGCAGGTAGTTGAAACATCCCAACGTGAGTTTGAACAATTTTTTCCAAAGCCTGGTTGGGTAGAACATGATGCCAATGAAATTTGGACTAGTGTCCTTTCATGTATTGCGGATGTATTGCGTAAAGCATCCATTCAGCCGAGTCAGGTAGCTGGAATTGGTATTACGAATCAGCGGGAAACGACGGTTGTATGGGACCGGCTTACAGGAAAACCAATACATCGAGCAATCGTATGGCAGTCTAGGCAAACAGAAGACATTTGTCAGGAATTAAAAGAAGCAGGCTATGAAGATATGATTCGAAACAAGACAGGACTTCTTATTGATCCGTATTTTTCTGGGACAAAGGTAAAATGGATTTTAGAACATGTTGATGGTGCAAGGGAGAAAGCAGAAAATGGAGATTTACTTTTTGGAACGATGGATACGTGGATTGTTTACAAGCTGTCAGGTGGTAAGGTGCATATTACTGATTATTCCAATGCCTCTAGAACCATGATGTTTAATATTTACGATTTAAAATGGGATGACGAGCTTTTAGAGATGTTGTCTATTCCAAAATGTATGTTACCCGAAGTGCACCCTTCATCCGAAGTTTATGCGAAAACAGTTAATTATCATTTCTTTGGACATGAAATACCGATTGCCGGAATTGCTGGTGATCAGCAGGCAGCGCTTTTCGGTCAAGCTTGTTTTGAAAAAGGAATGGCGAAAAACACATACGGAACGGGCTGTTTCATGTTAATGAACACTGGAAAAAAAGGGGTACAATCAGAGTATGGATTGCTTACCACTCTTGCGTGGGGAATAGATGGAAAGGTAGAGTATGCACTTGAGGGAAGTATTTTTGTGGCAGGTTCTGCTATTCAATGGCTTCGTGACGGACTACGAATGATTCAACAAGCCAAAGAAGTGGAAGATTATGCGAAAAAAGTGGAATCAACAGATGGAGTATATATGGTTCCAGCATTTGTTGGATTAGGAACCCCATATTGGGACAGTGAAGCAAGAGGTGCCGTTTTTGGACTGACAAGGGGGACTACGAAAGAACATTTTATTCGTGCGATACTGGAATCTCTAGCCTATCAAACGAAAGATGTGCTAGATGCTATGATTACTGAATCAGGAATCGACTTGAAAACATTACGTGTGGATGGTGGGGCTGTGAAAAATAACCTGCTTATGCAATTTCAAAGTGATATGCTAGGTGTACCAGTAGAACGCCCTGTTGTACAAGAAACTACTGCCTTAGGTTCTGCGTACCTAGCAGGATTAGCAGTAGGATTTTGGGAGAATAAAGAGGAAATTGCAAAGCTTTGGCAGCATGATAAGACCTTTACAAAGCAAATGGATGACAGGAAGCGGAATGAATTATATCGAGGCTGGGAGAAGGCTATTGAGGCGACGAGGGCATTTAAGTAGGAAGGTACCTTGTTGCAGTTCTTATGGTATAAAATCTATAAAAAGAAAGATTGAAGGTTTGTGAACATGAGAAAACATTGGGATCTTTTTATCGCATTTTTTCGAGTTGGATTATTAGGTTTCGGTGGGGGACCTGCATCCATCCCATTGATTCAGAAGGAAGTGGTAGAAAAATATAAATGGATGGACGAAGAAGAATTTGGTGATGTCCTGGCTATTGCAAACACGTTACCAGGGCCAATTGCTACTAAGTTGGCTGGCTATATCGGATATCGGATTACCGGACTGGTCGGGATGGTAAATGCCATCGTGGCCAATATCGTACCAATGATTGTCCTCTTGATAGTGCTCCTAACATCTTTATCATCATTTAAAGAGTTTGATTGGGTACAAGGAATGACAAATGGGGTTGTACCTGTTGTGGGGATGATGATGGCCATATTGACATGGAAATTTGTGAAAAAAGCCGGACAAGGGCTCGGCTGGAAGAAAGCAGTTATAGCTTTAGTCTGCTTATTTATTATATTACAATTTTTAAATATACACCCTGGGATTGTCATTGGTGTCTTACTCATTTTAGCGTTGTCCTTAAAGGATAACAAGGAAGGAAAAGCTTCATGATTTATTGGCAAATATTTTTAGCATTTTTTATTCCAGGTATTTTAGGCTATGGTGGTGGACCTGCATCCATCCCGTTAATTGAGAATGAAGTAGTGAAACGCTATGAATGGATGACCGTACAGGAATTTAGTGAAGTCCTTGCGTTTGGAAACTCACTACCTGCACCTATTGCACCAAAACTTGCCGGGTATATCGGTTTTGAAGTAGGTGGAATCTTTGGATCAATCATTGCTATCCTTGCAACGGTTGCGCCATCATTGATTTTGATGATTTTACTTGGAGGTATATTGCTGCGCTTCAAGGATTCACCAAAAGTGAAAAGGCTGACATTATTCGTCCAACCGGTTATTGCAATTCTGCTCGGAGTACTAACGTGGAACTTTTTGAAGGAATCCTATGAAGGTATAGGAATGCTACAAACCATCTTCATCGTTGTGATTAGCTATGTTCTTATAGAGCGGATGAAAGTTCATCCTGCAATTGTAATTGCAGTGGCTCTCGTGTATGGTGGATTTTTATTATAATGATGAATAAACATCGGTATTCGTTCTATTTTTAAGAATGCCGATGTTGTAAGCTTCATCATTAAAAAACCTTGGACTTGATAAAATCCAAGGTTTCTGACAGTTAATCACATTCTTCAACGACAATAGCATTGTCTGGTAGGTCAGGGGAAAAATAGACAGCTTCAAAAGGATTCCCAACTTCCTCACTCTCGATGGATATGAAGAATGAATCGGCTTCACCTGGTGTTGTTGATTCACTTAAAGTTACAAAGAAAGATACATTCACCGTTGACATATCCGCTCTAGTAACCACCCCTAATCCACTAATATTAAGGCTTATACCCGTAGGACCAATAACGCAAGTAGGAGCTGGAATACTAGTAGAAACTAATGTGAAAGAATTATTTGGTGTAGGTGTATCATCAGTGAAGGTAAAAGTAAGAGAAGAACCTTCAACAGAACAGTCAGGACAAACTTCACCAACAAAAGTAACATCGCCTGTATCTTCTGCTCCATTTATAGTTATATTAGAATTAGGAGCTGTGGCATTAACAGTACCACTACATTCACATTCATCTTCATCTTCAATATCACCGATCTCATCGAGTAATAATTCTAAAACAATTTCTTTTTTAATGGCTAATTTTGTAATACGTTCAATAAATTCGGGATCTTGTGTTGTTGCAGCAAATTCCAAAATAGATGCAATTGCTGCTTCAATTCTTGCAGATGCATCAATAAAAGGCCCATTTACCATTTTATTCATCCTTTCTAGATTGTTTAACATAATGTTGACCCTTGCATTAGTAGGTTATGCTTGTTTGCAAAATCGATATAAACGATTAACTTAATAAAAGGATAAAAAATAAAAATTAGTTAAAATATCTAAAGCCATCTAGAGGCTTTCTAATATTAAGAATACTTTGTTTAAAAGTTTAATCGTTATATTCTAGTCTGGACAATTACATGGATGTGGTGAGCATTTCTTACACTTATGGTCATCTTTCGTCCGGATCTCTTTGCAAGCTTTTGTTGTATCATCTATTAAGAACTCCAGAATAATTTCCTTCTTAATTGCAAGTTTGATTAAGTTTTCTAATCTATCGTGAAATTCTTTTACTTCTTCAGGTTTGAAATTTCCGTATTTTAAAATTAAAATTTCCGCTTCAATTGCTTCAGCTAGAGCGTTTTCCATGTTTGCTACAGATCTTATGAGTTCGCTCAGTTCCTCCATACAATCATGTTTGCAATGGTGGTGTTTTCTATGCTGATGTTTAAAATCATTTTGCTCTTTGTAATGATGGTGATGATGTTCACTAGGTTCAGATTGTCTACGTCTTTTAAGACTATAATATTGAACCAACCATGGTCGCCTCCTTTCAAAACGAGGATTATTCTGTAGTGTATTCTATGTTACTGTGTAGAACATGTATAAGCACTGACCCAGTATGCGGTCTATAAACAATTATTAGAAAGAACCTAAGTTATTTAGGATTGTTCTGCAGAAAGCCCTAAGAGTCTGGGTTTAGACAATAAAATAAAAGGTTAAAGCCTGTTTTAAAATTACTATCCGTAATTATCAGACAGGCTTTTTTATCGCAGGTTAAGGGGCAGTAATACCCCCACTGATATAGATTCACTTTATTTCAATTGTTAGAAATGTCTATGGCCTCTTATTCGTGAAAAGGAACCGGTTATCCATAAACAGATACAAGTTAAAGGAATAATAGCAATTATTAAACTAATCAATGGTATAGTAAAAAAGTGAGGGGGGGATAGAGTGAAACTGAATATTGATATTGATTCAAAGTACAAGGAGACTTATGTCACGATTCAAGCAAAGGAATGGACGAAAGAGGTAGAAGAATTGGTTCAAAAGTTAAACCAGCAAACCCCAAAGCGTATTGTAGGGTTTCATGAGAATGGCCAGGTTCTGCTTTCACCATCTCACATTGACTATGTATTTGCTGAAAGTCGCAAAGTATATGCTAATTTAAACCAGCAATCATTTGAAATAAATATGAAATTATATGAAGTAGAAAATCTATTTAAAAGTTATGGGTTTAGTCGTTTTTCAAAATCAGTGATTGGAAACCATCACCAAGTTATACGGTTTGAGTTGGCTTTTAATGGGAGTCTCTGCGTTTATTTTAAATCTGGGGGTAAGGGGTATGTCTCTCGTAGATATGTTCGTGAAATAAAGAAGAAATTAATTTTATGAGCTGATACACATGATCATTGAAGTGTTAAGGAGGAGTTTGGTTGGCTTGGGATTTAGCGCGATTATCACATTCGCTTTTTTAACTGTCATGGTGATTCAGGACCTTCAGTTCTCTGTTTATATTATTTGGAGAAATGTGCTGGGGGGAATGGTGATGGGTGTATATTTTGGTACTGCCTCCCTCGTTTATGAAATTGAAAAATGGAGTCCATTAAAACAAACGGTAGTACACTTTGTTTTATCTGTAAGCATTTGGTTATCTCTTGCTATTTGGATGGGATGGGTACTACTGTTTCCTTTACTATTAGGTATTGGTAGTTTCATGGTTATATATATACTATTCTGGTGTGGTTCTTACCTTTATTTTAAGAGAATAGAAAGTGAATTGAATAGTTCCATAAAAAAGTAATAAAATAAAAAACAATCTCCAATTAGCAAAAGTGCCTTATCTGGTTATAAAAGAATAATACTACCTTTAATATCACAGAAACCTGGAGAAAGAGCATAGACTGATAAACGGGATTCGCTTAAACTTTCCACATCATATTTCATTCCTTCCGCATATATGGATTCATCTTTCTTATCATACTTAAGAAAAAACACGGATAAGATTGATGTTATTTTTTTTCGAGTTCACCACAAACTAACAATTGAATAAAAAAAATTTACAACTGTAAACATAATAAAAATAAAAAGAAGGAGTGCTTATATGCAACAAAACCGACAAACTAAACAGAGGTTGAAATCAAGTATGAAACCAGGATTCGCTGGAACTAATGCGGAAAAAGTAAAACAAGAAATTCAGAAAGATCTAAGTGAGGGACAAGGTGCAATGACATCTCGAGAGGCAGGAGCTAGGCGTAATACCTAAACTACTTAACAGGGGTTACTCCAAAAATTGAAAGGAAATATCCTTCAGGTGTACCAAACAAAGCCGGGATATAAAGTCATCATTAGACTTTTTATTTGTAAATAGTAAGTAAAAAAGTAAGTTCAATAGAAATAATCCATTTTGTAACTTACGTTCAAAGTGGATTATTTTGTTTAAGGAAAATTAAACGAATAACATTGAAGATTCACTGTATAAAATTAAAATAATATAAACTCTCTCAATTTGCTCGAATATATTGACAGAAGGAATAATGTATATCTGAACAATTCCGCTTATGGATGAAACATTTTCTATGGTTAAATCGTACTAAAGCTTAATAGGAATATTAAATATAAATATCTTCTTTAGGGAGGAATATCAAAGCAAGTGGGAAAGGTTAAATTTATTTTATTAATTGGACTCACAATATCATTAGCTTTAGTAATGAATTACTATGTCATTAAATTTTTCATTGCATTTCTCTTCGATACATTGAGTTGGGAATACACAATCATGGAGTTTTTACTGGTTGTACTTACTTCAGTATTATTGGGGTTGCTTTTTGGTGTATTTGTTCATAGTAGGAGGATGGTTAACTAGAAAATATTTTGGACATGTTTATTTTTTTTATTGGCTTACTATCATGATTTGACAAAAAGGGAGGAGTGACAGACTTATTCACTAAAGGGAGGAAGTGTGAACGAAAGGAGCTTCTTCATGTTGTTGATGGGCTAAGAAAACAGTTAAACAGTAAAAGAGTGTATCACCATTAGAATGGGGAAGCCATTACTTAAGATAAAAATGAGACTGGGACAAAAGTATTTTCTCTAAGCAAAAGCTGAACTTTATTGGTGGATAAAAACTACTCTGGAAATATACTTCGCTTTCCGCGGGCTGCTGACGATCCCCCTTCGTGCTAACGCACTACGGTGTCAACTAGGACTCTCATCCCACAGGACAAGGAACGCTACGGCAGCAAGGCATCGCACGAAGAAAATTGCACTTTATTTTCGAGGAGTCTATGTATATTTCCTCCGCTAAGTAGTGCGTTGTTCGTCTTTTGAGTTAAATACTTTAGTTATGTCCCAGTCTCATTCTAACTATTTCTTCTGCAATATAACAGCTGTTTATTCAGCCATTTATTAATCCATATACATAATGATCAACATATCTATCATGTAAAAATTCAGAACTTCTTATACAACCTTCTTTTTGAAAGCCTAATCTTTCAGGGATAGCTTGGCTTTTATGATTTTCCGTTGCGACCCGGATTTCCACTCTTTTTAATTTTAGTTCATTAAAACAATAATCTATAACAGATTTACAAGCGCTGGTCATTAACCCTTTACCTTGAAATTCTTCACCTAACCAATATCCTATAGAAGTAGATTTATTAACCCAGTCTATACCATGTAAGCCAATAACTCCTGCTAAATCCCCCCTATACCAAATCCCAGCTTGAAAACCGTTATTATTTCCAAATTGCTTTAATGTACCTTCAATAAACGCTTTTGAATTATTTATTTCTTTTGTGAAATCAACCCATGGCAACCATTCCCTGAGATAACTCCTTGATTTATCCGTTAACAAGAATAGACTTTCAGCATGTCTTGGTTCTAACAAACGTAGTTCAGAGTCATCATTAAGTTTAAAATAAAACATAATTCTCTCCTCGTTTCTTTTATAAAGAATTTTAGCTTATTTAGGTTTAAGAACAATTATTTCAAATATATATTCAATTTACAATACGCTTACTGGACAATCCTGCAACGCTTTAGGAGCTGGTTCTATTGTCCCAATGGCCAAGGATGGATGACATCATTGTTAACGGGTTTCGGGTCTTTTGGTATACTAAAATAAAAGTCAAAATATTAGAGGTAATCGATGTTTAGATTAATAAAAAAACTTATCTTGTTAGGAATCATCTTTGCATTATTAGTAGTCTTAGGAATTGGTGCGCTCGGTTACATTAAATACCAAGAAGCCATTGAAGGAATTCCTGTTATGGAAAAAGTAGAATCAGTAAAAGATGACGAGGATTTTGTCCGCCTTGAGGATGTTTCTCCTGATTTTACGGATGCGGTTGTCGCGATAGAGGATCATCGTTTTTATAGGCATGGCGCTTTTGATTTGATATCCCTTGTTCGGGCAATGCTTACCAACCTAAAGGCAAAGGAAATTGTACAAGGTGGTAGCACATTAACACAGCAAGTTGCTAAAAACCTTTATTTCAGTAATAATCAAAACTTTATCCGAAAAGTTGCCGAGCTTTTTGTAGCATTTGATCTTGAAAGAATCTATAGCAAAGATGATATTTTAGAGCTCTATGTCAATATCATTTACTATGGAGAAGGGAATTATGGCGTTAAAGAAGCGAGTCTATACTATTTTGGTAAAACGCCTGAAGAACTAAGTTATGAAGAAGCAACATTCTTGGCAGGCTTACCACAGGCACCTAGCTTATATAGTTCCAATGACAATATGGCGAAACAAAGGCAGTCAGAAGTAATGGAAGCATTATCGGAGTACCGAAGTGAATAGGAAAGAGGTCCGATTTCCCAATGAAAAACAAATATAAATTTTACATAGAAGGATAACTCGATGGGATGGAGTTATCTTTCATTATTTTATTAAATGACCTCTTTTGCATAGTACATTTTAATTATTATCTTTTTCCCTCTATTTCTATATAATTATGATCATTAGGGGGAGAAAAACTTGAAAAAAGTATGGGAAAGATTATTCGCCTATTTAATAGATTCATGTATTACAATAATTGGTGGATTCGTTTTTGCGGGAGCAGCTGGGGCTATTGGCTTTTTCGCATCACCGTTAATTTCAGTATTCGTTCCTTACGTTCCATCTGAACTGTCTGAGCAGTATGAATGGATGGAAAGGGTAATGGTACTTTCGTCGTTAGTGGGGATGTTTGTGTTTACTTACCTCTGTTTGGTTGTGGTTTTTAAACTGAACCAGACAATAGGTTATGAAAAACTAGGACTTCAGATGAAGGGAAATAATAAAACAACTTTACTGTTAAAGCTATTGATTCGGTATGGTACATTATTTATTGTGTATTCTTTCCCTTCCTTTAGTGCTAGTTCTTTTGGTTTTGAATCGGTATGGCTAGATTTCCTATTAATAGCTTATATTTTTTATCATTTAATAGATGGCGTTTTATTGCTATCATCAAAGGGAAATCAAACGTTAACAGACAAATGGTTGGGAATGGAGATAGTAGAAACCCAAAAGAGGAAAACGTAATTACTATAGGTTTATTTGCATTTTCGTACCTTTTTTTGTTTTTGTCTTACACTTGAAGGGTTACGCATAGTAATTCAATCACTTTATCTAGGCATTCAGCGCTCGCCACGGAAAGCATATTTCCGTAGCGGTATTTATACACTCATGTAGTAAGTTACTGATATTATATCTGTTATGTCCTAAATACCACAATCTAAAAAATAGCTCCTAGTTAAAAGGGGGGATTTTAATTAAGATATGTAAACGAGTGTTCTCCTATGTTACTGATGTATTGATGCTTTTAATTGGAAGTTTACTAAGTGCCAAAGTAATAGAGTTCTTGGCATCCTTGATAAAGATTTTTATTATACCATTCTCTAGCTCTATCCAAAATTTTTTTACATATATAATTGAAATAGCTGATGGGGTTTCTTCCATAATTGGCTTTATATTATTTTTGTTTAGCTATTTACTTCTTTATATTAGGAGACGAACAGTTGGTGATAAGCTTTTCGGGTTGCAATGGGAAGCAGGGAATAACCTTGCTTTATTAACAAAGTATTTAATCCGTTATGGTTTACTGCTTATCGTTTATCATTGCGAAGTGGTTTTCGGAATGGAAAGTGTATTTCTCATAACTACAATGAATGCCTACATCGTTTATCACATTGTCGATTCATTTATCCTGTTATGGTCGAAAGGAAATAAAACACTTACTGATAAATGGTTAGGAATCGTAGTATTAGAAATTCCAAGGAAAAAGAAATCATAACTTGGGGGAGATTTTATATGACGAAAAATAAGTATGAGTATCTTGCAGACGATCCAAACGTAAAAGTAATGCCTATTATGATTTCTTTAATTATCGGGGCCTTTTTTGCTATATTGAATGAAACATTGTTAAATATCGCCCTTACGACATTGATGGATGCATTTCAAATATCCGTTTCAACAGTTCAATGGATGGCAACTGGGTTTATGTTAGTAATGGGTATAGTCATACCAGCATCAGCTATCCTATTGCAATGGTTTACAACACGTCAATTATTTTTAGGTACTATGGCGGTATTCACGTTGGGAACCAGTATTTGTGCTATTTCCCCTACTTTCCCGATTTTACTAACAGGTCGCTTCATTCAGGCAGTTGGAACAGGGTTGTTAATTCCCATCATTTTTAATGTATTCTTACTCATATTCCCACCACATCGTCGTGGAAAAGTAATGGGAATAGTAGGTTTGGTTTTCATGTTTGCTCCAGCACTTGGTCCTACACTTTCGGGAGTTGTTGTAGAATATTTGGGCTGGCGTTATTTGTTTATAACTGTCATTCCATTTGTGTTATTTTCCATCGCGTTTGCTTATAAATATTTAGTAAATGTAACTGAAGTAACGAAGCCTAAGATTGATATCTTCTCCCTTATTTTATCCACAATTGGATTTGGTGGAATTGTATATGGGTTTAGTTCGGCTGGCCAAACGGAGGAGGGATTCTTACATCCGAATGCATATATCCCCATACTAATCGGTATCATCGCATTGGTTATTTTTTCTTTAAGGCAATTTAAGCTAGATGAGCCAATTATGAATTTAAGAGTTTTTAAATTTCCAATGTATACTCATGCGGTTATCATGTTTTTGATTATCATCATGACCATGTTCGCTTCAGAAATCATCTTACCTCTTTACATGCAAGGTCCTTTAGGGTTAGCGCCGGCAATTGCAGGATTTGTTTTACTTCCAGGTGCCATTTTAAGTGGGTTAATGTCTCCAGTTATGGGATCCTTGTTTGATAAGTTTGGGCCAAAAGTGATGATGCTGCCTGCCACATTAGTATTAAGTGCAACGATGTTTATGATGAGTAGATTAACTATGGAAACTCCATTTTGGATGGTTATTATCGGATATATTTTACTCATGTTATCTGTTTCTGCCATTATGATGCCGGCAGAAACCAATGGCTTAAATCAATTACCTAAAAAAATGTACCCACATGGAACAGCAGTCATGACGACATTGCAGCCTGTAGCAGGAGCAATTGGTGTATCGGTGTTTGTTAGTATTATGAACACAAGACAAAAGAATATTTTAAATGATTCTGCAACACCAACTAATCCGACAACCATAAACGAAGCTATGGTTTCCGGTGTAGAACTCGTTTATTTTATTTCTTTTGTAATAGCAGTAATCGCTTTAATTATGTCATTCTTTGTTTATCGATCAACACCTATAGAAACAGTGGAAGCATCTTCCAATCAACAAGTTAACTAGGTGAATATCACTCTTAGAGAAGTTAAGTGTAAATACTTCTCTATTTTTCTTTTCATAACCATTTAGTTTGGCTAGGCGCTTATTACCAGTAAATTCCTCACATATAATAAATAAGAAGACGAGAAAATCCTTTTTGAAGGTTTTCTCGCCTACATCTTATTATTATCTTTTAACAACCTTTTTAGAGCCACAACCACATCCTTTTCTTTTTGTTGTAGCTCTTGTTTTCTTTCTTTTCACTGCTTTCACAAGGGGCACCTCCTTAGGTGGAGCTTAAGATGGCTTATGTTTTTTTTCACTATTAGTATACGAGGAATTTTTTCAAAAGGTGTGGACCTGTACTTCACTGATATCTTTACAAATTCTTAGCTTTCCTTGAAAAAGTTAGACGCTCTAGGTTTATCCCGGAGCGTCTACATCAATTTATTAGATTACGTCTAATTCCTTTAGTCCGTTAAAAATACCATCTTCATCTACCGTAGTGGTTTTTCGTTTAGCGTATTGGAATAATTCCGGATTAGCGTTCCCCATTGCAATCCCTTCGCCAACGGATTGTAGCATTTCCTTATCATTCATGCCGTCCCCAAATGCAATGGTTGCATCTTTTGGTATGTCTAACCGTTCGAGGACTTTCTTAATTGCTTCGCCTTTGTTCACATTGGTTCGAATAATGTCGTAAGCATGCTTCACCCCATTAACATTTACTTGAGATAGTCGGATGTTCGAATGTAACTGATATAATGTAGCATGTTCTGGTTTTAAATTCATAACGGTCATACCTAATATCTGTCCCGTTATTTTCGGTGTATATTCCACATTTTGATACATTTGAAATATTTCACTAAATTGTTGTGAGATTGGACTATCGAGGTGGGTAAAATAATTTTTTCCATTCGTATACATCGTGATTTCATGCTTATGTTCCTTAGCAATCTTCACCATTTCCTTTACATCTTCCTCTTGCATTGGCTCATCCACAATCGTTTCATTATTATAGATGGCATGTGCACCATTATAGCCAATAAAGGAATCAATATTTAACTCCTTTGCAAGGACTTTGATTTCATGAATCGGTCTACCAGTAGCAAGAAAAACTTCAATATTTTGTTCTTGTAGCTTTAAAATTGCCTCCTTGGTTTTCCCAGAGTATGTATGATCTGATTTCAGAATTGTTCCATCAATATCTAAAAATACTGCTTTATATGTCATGTTAAACTCCTTTTAGAAAAATAATGATATAAAGATAGTGTAGCATAAAAAGGAGTTAATCGCAGGTTAAGGGGCAGTAATACCCCCACTGATTGAGATTCACTTTATATGAAAGGGAAGTACTTATTTTATATTCTCTTTACAATAAAAGTAGTACCTTTTGAAAGGAAGCGTTGGAAATGATCCTGTTAAAAAGTAATAGGATGATGGAATTTATGTTTTCCATGATTTTAGGAAAAATTATGCACTGTTTAATTGACTTTGTTCGTGTCGAATTGTAAACTTAATATTAGTGATTATATAAACAATTGGGGTGAAATGGATGGTAGAATCAGTTCTAACTGCAGGCGGGGTTTTAGGATTTATTTCATTTATCCTAAGTCTAATGTTAGTAAAAGTAACACCAAAGGATAAATATGTTGCATATTATCATGCAGTCTTTTTAGGAATTGTGGGTATTCTACTTGTATTAACATCATCATTAGTAGATATTCACTTTATGGGAATACCTTTAGGTGGATTAGGAATTGTATGCATGTTCTCTGCGGCAATTGGATTTATTTTCTCATCAATCTTTGATGCTTATCAACAAGCAAATGCATAAAAAAAGAACGGTTGATCCGTTCTTTTTTTATGGGAAAAATAAATATGTTAAGTTAGGAACATCTATGGTATCTCAGAAAGTAACACCTAAGCAAATCAAAGATTAATTTTGTGAGGGTATCCAGAACTAAAAAGCCTAATCCTAATTAATGTGATGGATTAGGCTATATTTATTATTTTAAATACGTACTTCCATCCCGCTGCTCAATTTTTCCCTCTTTCATGAGCTTTCCAAGTGCTCGTTTAAAGGCAGCTTTACTGATTTGAAAAGTTCCACGAATATCCTCTGGATCACTTTTATCGCTAAATGGAATGACTCCACCATTCTCTTGTAGTTTTTCCATGATGGCTTCAGCGTCATCAACCATACCATGCTGTTTCAGCGGACGAAGGGAAATGTTCAATGTACCATCTCCTTTTACCTCTATTACCCGGCCTTGGACATATTCTCCTAGTCTTGGTTCCTCTTTTCTTTCGGTATGATGAATAAATCCGCGATGATTTTCATCTGTAATGAGAGCCGAACCCTCCCTGCTTGTATAATAGATTGTACCTTTAACAGATTTATTTAAGTTCTCTTCCGATGCAGTTTCAAACTCATAATACATAATTCCTTCTGTAGCTGGGATAGCTAACATACGACCTTTTTTATCAAATCCCAGTGTGACAAAGAGTTTATCACCTGGTTTTGGCCAGACGGATTGATATAGTGGTAAATCATCATTCGACACGAGAAAATCCTTTGCAATACCAATGTTTACGAATGCACCAAGTCGAGGGATTACTTCTACGACCTCGGCCCAACCATATTGATCTAATTGAATTTTTGGTAACACTGTTGTTGCAGTAGTATTCCTCTTTTTATCTTTATATAAAAAGACATCCAATGTTTCTCCTTCTTCATATTCACCATCGGCTTCATTATGATGGAGAAGGGCCTGCTCACCATCTTTTGCAAGTACATAACCAGTATCAATTTGACGTAAAACCTGCATCGATTCGACTGTACCAATTCTTAATGTTTCCATGAGTAACCTTCTTTCTTCTAATTTAAGCATCTAGCACTTAACTTACTGTCATATTCTGGGTGCTTTCACTTTCTATATGTATTGGAAAAGGGATACCCTATTAAAAAGAGTACCCCTTTGATTAAAAAGTAACACATAAGTTTTATATTTTTAATCCCGAATCAACTTTTCGGGTGGGAAATGTTATCAATCATATTTCACTTTAACCGCGGTACATGTTCCACATAGATTTAGCTTTGGTACCTAGTGATTATTTTCTCACTATCACAAACTAGGCTCCTTTGCTTTTCGTTTGATGTTTTCTAACTTAAGCAACGTAAGCCCTTCCTACTCTTACGTCCTTGCGTCCCCTTAGACGCGCCAGTGTGAGTAAGCATCTTCAAAAACATTGTAGAATGCCAGTTCACTTAGTAGTTACTTAAAAGTGCAACTCTATAACAATAACTTGTATACATGATTTTGTCAACTTTATACCATTCAGGTATCTGTTAAAGCTGTTCCGGTTGGACTTCATCTATATGTAAATAAGGTTTTAATTTTTGAAGTTCATGCTCTGGTAGTGCTTCTTCAATCATTGGGAAGACAATTCGTTCTTCCTTTCTAATATGAGTATTTAGAAGTTCACCAAGCTTATTCATAAGGGAGACTTCATTTTCATTGGATGTTAGAATTTGATGCACAAGAGATCTTACAGTTACGTGTTCCAATAGTAATTCGGTTATTTCAGGCTGTTGGATGGACTCATATTGTGCATATATAGGAAGTAGAATTTCTTCTTCATCTCGAAAATGCTGATTGCCATCCTTTTCCCAAAAATTCCTTAGCTTATTCTTTAATTCATTCACTGTTGTATCCCCTTTATCTGTTCCTACTCTTCTTAATTGTAATGCTAAAAATAACGTGTGATGATGGTGATGGGAGAGTGGGTATAATGCTTCATGTCGTTTAATCCCTTTATTACGTTTTGTCATACTTTATCCTCCTTATGGATTTATCTAATGACAATTATAGTAAACCGTTTTTCACTAACATGAAAAGTGATGTAAGTCATTCAATAAGTAGAGGGGATGATTGGATGGAAATGTCACGTAGCTTCGGGGGTATTATTTCCTTTTATAACTAGAACCCTAAAAAATGAGTCCATACTCCAGTAAATTGAAACGGGTGGGACAAAAGTATTTCTTCAGAACAATAACCGAACATGATAGATGCTATTAGTCGTTCTGGAATGTAGTGTACTTTTTGTCTTTTGTGTTAAATGCTTTATGTCCCAGCCCCTTCTCTATTTTTTATATGATGTTAGCTAAGTAGTAACCCGATAATGTTATCTAGTTTTCTCTAAATTTAATTCATTGAAAGCTTTAACGCCCGCCTCGGCTACTTTTACATCATTCGGAACGGTGCTTCCACTCACACCAATCGCTCCTACAACTTTTCCATCTTTCTCAAGAGGAATTCCGCCACCAAAAACAACAATACGTCCTTGATTGGTCGTATTAAGGCCAAAGAGTTCAGCTTTAGGGACTGTTGCTTCTTCAAGATTGGAAGTTGGCATCTTTAAAGCGACAGAGGTCCATGCTTTGTTCTGAGCTATATCAATACTTGCTAACCAAGCATCGTCCATACGGTGAGTAGCAATAAGGTTACCGCCTTCATCTAAAACTGAAATAACCATTTGAACTCCCAATTTAGATGCTTCATTTTCAGCTTTCTCTATAATTGTCTTTGCGATTTCCAGATTTAATTTTTCCATTTAAAATTCCTCCTTATTTATGTAACTAGAATTTATTAAATTCCATTGCATCTATAAAATAACAATTATTATAAATAAATGTTGTTAAAATTTGTCGAGGAGTAATAGATTATAAAAATATATACTTTAGTCCCAGTTAGTAGGGAGGATTTTTTTATATGTATAGTTATTTCGTATCTGTTATTTTAGTTAAGATGGAAATCATATTATGAAATAAAATAGATTTGCTATGGATTTATCGGATTATAGTTTAATAGCTGGTGAATTTGGAGTATTGACTTATTCACTATTTATCTTAGGATTAATACTAATGGTACGCAAAGACATTTTTACATAGAGGGACTAGGGTGGCGGCAACCTGATACAAATTTTTCTGAAATGGAGTGTGAAGAAATGAGAAACTCTTTTTTAATAGTATGTTTCATTATGATAATGACGTTCGGGTTATCCGCATGTGGTTCAGAGCCTACTGATAGGAATATATCGAATGATAATGAAATTTCAACTAGTAAAATAATGTCTGATGTAGGTGAGGAAGATTTTTTGGATTCGGAGAGTATAAGTGTAGCTGATGAATTGGCAGTATATAAAACAGAAGGAATTCAACCTTTATATGATAATTCCATTAAAATTTTAGAAATGGGTGCCCGTTACACTACCATGTTGGACCAACCTAAAAAAGCTTATAATTATTTGAAAGATGAGGTCATTCCATTAATAGATGAAACAAAAATAATGGCCGTAGATTTACAAAATAGTTTAACAAACAAAGAAATAAAAGACTTAAATAAAATATTTATCTATCAAATAGATTTAACACTAGAATCTTTTTCTAAGACAGCAGAAATGACAAAATTAAATATTCCACCGGTTAGTGAAAAGGATACGGGAGAAACAGAAAAAATTTTTGCCAAAACTCGAGAAATACAGGCGGAAATTGATCGTACGATACAGGAATACAATAGTGAGATGGATGAATTATCGAAGAAGTATGATGTGGTCGATAATGACATAGAGATAATTGATGATCCGAATGAGTTAATCGAATAACGAGACACTTAGTTAAGTATACTCCACTTTTTTTCATTGAAATAATTTCATTTTTTCTTGTTCCAAAGACTATGCACTCCAATTGGGTATGAAAAGGGGGAATGTATTTTAAATTAATATTTAATCAACCGTTCCAGAGATAACATGATGAAAATTGATTAAAGTCCTTACAAAAGATAGAACATTTATCAGATATGCAAGCAAGGTTCGTGATATATTCTGATAGAAAATGATAAACAGCAACAAAAGAGGTGGCAACATGAAAGGTCGAACTCATTTAACGATGGGGTTAGGAATTGGAGTAGTGGGGGGGCGGTTACCCAACCATTTGAAATGATGCCTGTTATTTTAGTTGCATCAGGCGTAGCTTCCCTTGCTCCTGATCAAGATGGAAATAATTTATTAAATAAACGCGTAACGAAGACAGCAAAACTAATAAAAAAGCGTGGAGTATTTGTTGGTACAACATTGATAGCATTGTCTTTATTTACATTCTTTTTTGATAAGAGTTTTCTGTCTTTCCTAGATGAAAGATGGTTTGAGCAACAAAATAGACTTTTACTCTTAGGGTTGGGAGCGGTTATTTTAGATTTTCCTTGAGAAGTCAGGAAACTCTAAAAAATATTCTTATGAGTATCATAGGTTTATTTCTATTATACTATTCGGTTACTAATGAATTAACGAAAAAAGGGGTTAAATTCCTATATTACACTAATAAAATATTTCGAATTCGATTTTAAATTCAATCCTTCTTAAAATATCTATGACTATATTTAATAGTTAAACCAAAGATTATGATTAAGATTTATTTCACTTCACGATTATTTGTAAGTATAAAACTATTTAAAGTAGTGGATAGTTGGTTTGAGGATTTGTTGAAATTTAACCTGTTGTGATGTGTTATACAAGGTTGTCATTATGGAATGATTGCCTTGTTTTTAAATAATGATAGATTTTACTGTGGAAAATGGTTTTGGAAAAAGAGTCAACTAATTTTTATTGACATATTATTATTGGTATGTTATAGTGTTTATCTGCAACAAGTTAATTATTGTTGAAGATTCGATCCTCGGCGCTTCTACCATGATGGCGGTCGTAGTGAAGAGGTAACGTACTAGATTATACACGGCAGTTGTGGGTCCAAATCCCACCGAACACTCCATTGCATCATTAAACTTGGACCCTTAGCTCAGTTGGTTAGAGCTATCGGCTCATAACCGATCGGTCGCAGGTTCGAATCCTGCAGGGTCCATCCATGTGATTTAATTAATATAAAATAATAGTATATATGAAAAGTTTTCTAGGGTTCCGCAATTATTCTATTGGACTGGTCCGAGAGAAAACTCACAGCAATGCTGTGCCACGGAGGGACAAAAGCCTGGGAGATACTGTTTATCAGTTATCTCTCAGGCTTTCTTTTGATTTCACATTAAGGTGGGGAATTTGAGTTTTCTGATAAAAGTAATCTGGAGGTGCACTTAGATGAATCGACACTGGTTGAAAGTATTTGTTGCAGCTTTTTTAGAAGTATTGTGGGTGATTGGCTTAGCCCATGCATATGATATTTGGACTTGGACTGGAACAATTATAGCTATTATTGTTAGTAATTATTTAATGATTACAGCAGCTCAAGTTTTACCGGCTGGAACGGTATATGCTGTTTTTGTTGGATTAGGTACAGTAGGTACGGTTCTTTCGGAAATACTTTTCTTTAAAGAACCATTTAAATGGGCGAAAATCCTTTTAATTTTACTATTATTAGTAGGTGTTATTGGGCTGAAATCAGTGACCGATGACAAAGTCGAGGAAGGGGCTGAATCCTAATGGCTTGGTTTTCTTTAATTTTAGCAGGCTTATTGGAAACATTTGGTGTAGCGATGATTAATCAATTGCATATAAAGAAAAATTGGCAAACCGTCGTTTTATTAATTGTAGGATTTGGTTCAAGTCTTCTACTATTAAGCTATTCATTAAAATATATACCGATGGGAACAGGTTATGCGATTTGGACTGGAATCGGCGTGGTTGGTGGTGCTTTAATTGGAATGATATTTTATGGGGAATCAAAAGACTGGAAAAGGATCCTATTTATCGCGATGGTTTTAAGTGCTACCATTGGATTAAAACTCGTATCGTAAAAATCGTTTCATCAATTCAATAATCTATGATTCAATCACAAAAGATAATCTGCTTTCAAGTAGTGGATTATCTTTTTAGTATGTATAGAATCTACTTGTGAGGACGTTAATCAGACTTCCTATAATGATTCTCCTCTTATCCAATGGCTCTTTATCTATAACTATTTAAAGCAGGAGAATGAGTAAAAGAGATGATTTTTATTGGACATTAATTTGAGCATAATCATTTGGATAGTCAAAAATGAAAAAGTGCCAGACAAGCAACAATTGCAGAAAAAGACTGTTGCTTTTTGGCTTTAGTATGAATTTTTGATATACAATTTAAAAACATAAATGTTTAGCATTATTTAAAACTATTTTGTTTCTTCTCATGGTATTCTTATTTAAGGCAGGAGGAGAAGAAATGAAACAATATATTGGCGACTCGTTTATTTTGCCTATTCTGAAAAAATAGTCGATAAATGTAAAACGATTACTAAAGGAATTTTCTTTACTTTGTAGAAATTTATTAATATAAGATTAATGTCTACAAGGAAGGTGAATGATATGCTCAAGAAAAATTTTCTTACAAAAAATTTATTAAAATTGATGCCAAATGATGAGCAAAGCTTGTATGAAAGAAAACTTACTGGTGTTATGAAAAGCTTAAAGGTTCAAGATTACAATTTCAATTGGGATCGTACTAGTTGCTATGTTGAATTTCATTACAATGAGAACTTTTACAAGCTTGAACACTCTGTTGAAAAAGCTAAGAAAAAAGGAATTATTTTACGAAATGGACTAGATTGTTTGATGGAGTTGACTCAGTCATTGGAAGACCTATGCGGTATTGTTGATAGAGGAATGAATGATTTCGAAACATGGATATCTGGCATGAAACAGTCACCTTCAGAAACAAAGGAACTTGAATTCCAAGAAGAATTTGAAATAAGATATAAGACATTGGGAAGACAAACTAATTCGAAATACAACCTTGAGGAACTGAAGGAAACAATACCATTTGGAACTGAAGCATCGCTGAGAGAATTTGAACAAAATCAGATTAACCAACAATCACTAGGTAATAAAGTTAGATTATAAAGAAGTTCCTTGCAGACAAAAGTGTGTTATAGATAGGCATACATATTATGTATACTCTGCTTAAAACCTTGAAAAGAGGTTTTGAAAATACGTCTTCTAGCAAGCTATTTATTCACTTAGAGCTATAAAAGGGGTATTTTATAATACGTTTAGAGATCATTTATCTCTAAACGTATTTTTTTGTAATGAAAATTAAAACAACAAAATAGTATTGAATATAGTAATTTTTTTATTGAAAAACAATAAAAAGTGTATTAAAATCAAAAATGAATATCTTGAAGTAAGGTGTTTTTGATGAAACGAGGATCACCCCTTTTTTAAAAAATTGCTGTTATACTTATGGGAATCCCAGTTTTTACTTTGGACATATTTTTATTGCCTCGGATAGCAAATGAAGCTTTTGAGCAAGCGGCAAGTGGGTCAGACTTGGCATATGTGGTATTTTGGAATTTTGTTTGTTATGTATATATCGACGATACTGTTTTATATTGCATTGTACCAAGCGTTCAAATTGTTAAGTTATATTGACAAGAATCGTGCATTCTCAGAAATCTTTGTAAGGGCTCTGAAGAAAATAAAACACTGTGCTATATTAATCAGTTGTTTGTATGTGGTGGGTCTACCACTAGTCTATCTTATAGAAGAGTGGGATGATGCACCAAGTCTCATTATAGTCGGAATGGTTTCGGTGTTTGCTTCGATAGTTATAGCTGTTTTCGCTGCTGTTCTCCATAAACTTTTACAAGAAGCAATTGATATAAAATCAGAAAACGGTTTAACGGTCTGAGGTGAATTTGATGGCGATTATAATTAATATTGATGTCATGTTAGCTAAAAGGAAAATGAGTGTAACAGAACTTTCGGATAAGGTTGGAATCACGCTGGCTAACATTTCTATATTGAAAAATGGAAAGGGGAAAGCTATTCGATTTTCCACTTTAGAAGCAATATGTAAGGCGTTGGATTGCCAACCAGGAGATATTTTGGAATACAAAAGTGATGATGAAACATATCAAGAATCATAATGCGAAAAGATTGATTTTGAATGGAAAGAAAATAGATATAAAAAGAGATTCAAGATTAGTGTGCTTACATTAATTTTAAAATATAAAGTATCCAATCATCATATGTATTCGAAAACCATGTGCAGAGGATGATTGGAAAATTAACAATAACATGTTGAGAGGACAGATAATGTATGAACATTCCTTTTTTCAAAAATAAAAAATCGGAGGAACCATCTCTTTATCACGATGAAAATATAGCAGACCATATAGCTATAGTCATGGACGGAAACGGACGGTGGGCCAAAAAGCGGGGGATGCCCAGAATTGCTGGACATAAAGAAGGAGTATCTACCGTCATGAATATTGTTAAGGCGGCAGTCAAATATAAAGTAAAGGTTCTGACATTATATGCGTTTTCCACGGAAAACTGGAAACGACCAAAGTCTGAGATAGATTTTATATTAAGGCTTCCCAAAGAGTTTTTACATATTTATCTGCCAGAACTTATAGCCAATAATGTACGTATTGATGCAATCGGTGATATGGAAAATCTTCCTCATCATACAATTGAAGCCGTTCAGTATGCAATCGACCGTACCCGGGATAATGATGGTCTTCAGTTAAATTTTGCACTCAACTATGGAAGCAGAAATGAGATTCTGAATACCATGAAGGAAATGGTCAGGGATATTCATGATGGGAAACTGTCACTAGATGAAGTGGATGAACAGCAGTTTTCAAGATATTTGTATACAGCTAATCTGCCAGACCCTGACTTACTCATTCGGACCGGTGGAGAAAAACGCCTGAGCAATTTCCTACTCTGGCAGCTGGCCTATACAGAATTTTGGTTTACGGATGTACTGTGGCCAGATTTCTCTGAGGAGGAATTTCTAAACGCACTGAAAGAATATCAACAACGACAGAGAAGGTATGGTGGATTATAGTTTATTATTGCATAGCGCTCAGAATAGTGAATAAATTCCTTTTCTGAACGCTTCCTTCTAAATTGTATATTTTATGGCATAAAAATGAACTCAAAATAGTAATAAAAAGCTCAACTATACTATTCATTTATCAATGAAGTATAGTTGAATTATTTTTTGCAAACCCCTAGAAAGACGTCTCGGATGGATTCATTCGTTCTAATATGCGGCGTTTACGATATAGCATTATCCCAGCTTCCGCTACATCTCCTACCATGGACCTGTTTAGGAATGCACCAAAAATGATGCCCGCAATCGGAACCATTTGAAACAGTTTTTTCCACCCGAAATTATCCCGATACGTAAAAATTACCTCACGCCAGCCTTGCAATTGAGATAGCATTTGCTTTTTTTGATTTTCTGTCTGAAAAGAAGAAAGGTCTTCAAGGATGGCTTTCTTGCCCACAATATCGGAGGATGTGAATTGAAGACATTTAACAATGAATACTCTTTCCGCTTTATCATTTGGATCGTATCCATAACTTATAGCAATTTCTTGAAGTACCTTTAGGGATAATCCGATTAGGAATGGAATATCGATGGAAAGTGTAAGAATACCACCAATCCCAGTTGTAGCCCCTTGAACGGTTGCTAGTTTCGTATTAGAAGTTCGAATTACATTAGCAATTTCATCCATTTTGCCCAAAGGAATATCTTGAACATCACGTAAAGTGAATGGTTCACTTTTCGGGGTGAATCCCTTTTGTTTAAATTTCTTTAACACGGTTTCCTCTTTCACTAAATAGTCGCCACCTGTATGAATGTACTTACCTAACTCATCAATGATGGTTCCAATTTTGTCTTGAGCGAATTTGGGTGTTACTCTATCAAGCAATGCAAAGGGTAATCTTCCAAGCTTTTCCCAAAACCACAAATCTTTTTGGTCATTCTCCCAATCCTCAATCTTTCTTAGCTCTTCTATTAAAAAGTCTCGTGATTCAAATGTTGTCACGTTATCTACTCCTATTATGCTTCATTATTATTTCCTCGTAATAGTATGTTTTTATATGATTATTCAATATACCATATGAGATTAATTTTTCCATATTGGACGTCATCAAGGGGGGCCATGGTTCCAATAAAAAGGTCTGGATGTAAAGCGGGAAAGAGTTATACCAAATAATCAGACCCAAATACAAATAAAAACGAAATCCAAGGGCATACTAAATTATATTTTTAGTGGGAGGGTATGAATATGAATTCAAATGTATCAGTCTTTGCCCTTGGCGGTTTAAATGAAATTGGAAAGAATATGTATGCCATTGAAAGTGAAAACGATATTGTACTTGTTGATTGTGGAAATAAGTTCCCAGATGAGAGCTTATTAGGTATTGATTTAATTATTCCTGATATTTCTTATCTTGTAGAGAAACAAGATAAAGTGCGTGCATTACTAGTCACTCATGGTCATGAAGATCATATTGGTGGAATCCCTTATTTTTTAAAACAACTTAATATACCCGTGTATGCTACAAGATTTACACTAGGAATCATTGAATTGAAGTTAAAAGAACATCGATTGTTAAGGGAAAGCGAACTGTATGAAATCCATTCCGACTCTAAATTACAGATTGGTGAAATGGAGATTAGTTTTTTTCAGGTCAATCATAGTATTCCGGATTGCTTAGGAATCGTCTTTGATACTCCTGAAGGAACGATTGTACATACGGGAGACTTTAAGTTTGATTTGAATCCTGCCAATGGGGAACGCCCGGATATTAATAAAATGGCGGAAATAGGAAGTAGAGGAGTGCTTCTTCTCCTATCCGAAAGTACGAATGCAGAGCGTAAGGGATTTACACCATCTGAACAAATGATTGGTGAAAACTTAGAAAATATGTTTCTAAAAGCGAAGCGGAAGATTATTGTTTCTACCTTTGCCTCTAATATTAGCCGTGTACAGCAGGTTATAGATGCATCGGATAAATCGAATAGAAAACTAGCATTGCTTGGCAGGTCGATGGTGAATGTTGTAAGGGTTGCGATGGAACGTGGGTATTTAACCGTTCCAAAAGGAATGCTCATTGAACCAAAAGAAATTAATGAATTCCCACCGGAGAGGGTTACGATTGTATGCACGGGGAGCCAGGGAGAGCCAATGGCTGCACTAAGTCGCCTTTCTACTGGTAATTACCGAGATGCAGAAATTTTACCAGAAGATATGGTCATTCTGGCAGCAGGTCCCATCCCAGGAAATGAAAAGAATGTTACAACCATTGTAGATAACTTATATCAATTAGGTGCTCATGTGCTTTATGGGTCTGGTAGTAGTTCCGGTATGCATGTTTCTGGTCATGGCTATCAAGAAGACCTAAAATTGATGCTTACACTTATGAAACCAACTTATTTTATTCCGATTCATGGGGAATATCGCATGCTACATCATCACCGAATGCTCGCAGAATCGGTTGGGATAGACCCAGAGAATACATTTATCCTAAAAAATGGTGATGTTGTTGATGTTGAACATTCCGTAGCTCGTTCAACAAGAACCGTCACTGCTGGTAGTACGTATGTTGACGGAGTGGACGTGGGAAATATGGAATTCGTGCTTCGGGATAGGAAGCATATTGCAGAGGATGGTATGTTAATGATTATTCTTCCTATGAGTAAACCAGAAGGGAAAATGCTTGCAGAACCTGAAATAATTTCGCGTGGATTTGTAGATCGTAATTTCCCTCAACTAAGAAAAGAAATGAACCGGATTATTCGTGAAACGATACATGAGCTACATGAAGCAAATCGATTTTCTTGGAACGCAAAGAAAAAACAAATCAAGAAATATGTAAGGAAATATATCAAAGAACGTACGAAGAAGGAACCTATGATTGTACCTATCTTGATTGAAATTTAAAGGTTAGTATAGGATAGATCAATGCTTTATAACTCAAAGTGTTGATCTATTTTTTCTTGTACTACTACGAAATAATGAGATTTACTCTTCGCAAAGTCATCTCCTTGCCAAGCTGTCTCACATAAGATATACGGTATGATTCATTTTATTATTTGGGGAGGTCTTCTCTTGTATTATTCTAATCCATACTTGGCTTATCCATATTATTATCCGCACGGAATGGCTAGGATACCTGTTCCTATGTATGTGGGATATGTTCCCCCACACACGAATGGCTCTTTTCAGCCGTGGGAAAGTGAAAGACAGCAAAGCCAATTTCCACCTGTTAATATTCAAGGGTTGGATGATTCTGTGAAAAGATTCCGTAAGCTAATGAGGCAGGCTGATTTACTTATAGATAAGTTAGCTGAGGACCGTGAGTTTGCCACAGAACTTGCGAGTGCAGCTCAACAATCAAATCATGAGAGAGTAAATGAATTAATTTTATCAACAGGAATTACCATTGATGTTAAAACTACTTTCACTCCGACAGCTATTAGGATTATATTAGATAATTCGGAAGTAGAAGGGGGCTGTTGTGACCTACTAATCGCACTAAGGTGGTGAAACCTTCCATACCATTTAAAAGAACGTAGAGAAGTCAATGGATTACTGGGGAATAGAAACGAGGATGGGGCATAACTAAATAAACGTTATATTGAAACCCTTCAGCTACATAAATGCTGAAGGGTTTCTTTACAAATATTCCTTTATTCCAATTTTATGTTTTTGGTATTATAAAACAGTTCTTAGATGATAAACTGATGCGTACTTTAGATATATTATTTTATATAATAAGGTTTACTCTAACCAAATGACGTGTACGAAATGGTAATAAGCAAGGAGCGCTTGCATGAAAAAGTCCACATGATGTATGCAGTTTGAACTTTAGATCTTTTTTAAGAAAGGATACGAAAATATTAATCCCAATAAATAAAAAATTACTAACAAGTAAACGGGAAGTAAATGAATAAAGGTTGTATATCCGATATAAAAATGCGTTCCAATCCCTGCTAAAAAAGCTGGTAAAGCACCTATACATAGTGTATTCCAAATCCAACGTTCTCCTTTTCTAAAACCCCATAAGGAAATCATTAGTACAAGCAACCCAACACTTATAAGGGCACTGCCAAATCCTGCTCGATCATGTGCGATAACAGGAATTAAGTTAGTACTAATTCTATCTAGCATTTGTGGTGACATGCACAAGAAGCTCAAATCAGTGGATACAAAAACGTTGGATACACCAATAATGGAAATAACAATTCCACCTACTATGATCAAAAATCCTAGTATGATGAACATGAGCTGCCCGTAAAGCCCATACTTCCATGTCCAATCATTTTTTCCGTGACTGGAATATGGAGTTCCTGTTATTCTTTTACCCTCCTTAAAACTAACATAATATATCGGTAATAAGATAAGCCAAAATAAACCATGTAGCCAATCAAAGTAACCATAGCCGATAAAAAGAAAGATACCGAGAAACCCTACGATTGCTGCACTGTGAAAAGTAATCCTTGCCCAATGCATCCCATATTTTAATCCATGTCGAGAAAGCTGGATATATAATATTCCTCCAGAAATCATCGTACCAGCTAATGCCATTCGATCATGTGACATAAACGCTAAGATGAGTGGATTTACCTGTAATATATCCGCTCTGGTTAGTCCGATAAAAGATTCATCATAGGGAAGAATAATACTTGTAAATGCAAAATATAAGGCAATAATTCCTCCAATTAGGATGGAAAGACCAAACAGAAAAGACCAGTGCCAATTGTGACTTTTGATAGGTTGGACTTTTTCAAATAATAATCTTTCATGAATTCGCTTTGGTAAACCTGGTCCAGCTTTTACATACCCATCTGTTAACATAAGCAAATCGGTACCGTTGCGAACTAATGTATAAGCATCCTCTGGTGTCTCGACTCCTCCAGATGTTATAACTGTCACTTCAGGGGAGAGATTCTTAATTTGTTTAACCGCTTTGGTAAGGGATTTATTTGCATTTCCGTCTTCATGCCAGTAACTATCCCTTGTTTGGCGGGGAGCACAAACGACGATACCATCAATAGATTTATGTTGTATTAATTTTTTCATTTCTAATGTTTTTTCGTTTATTTCATTAGCGGAAAAAGATACATAAAAAGTACGTTCCAAATTTATATCGCTATTGTCCTGTATTTGCCCACTTGTTCCGATAAAGGCGTCCACAAAAGGTGTTAAATGTTGCACAAT
The DNA here is from genome assembly GCF_900176885.1 of Oceanobacillus senegalensis. Classification (GTDB taxonomy): domain Bacteria; phylum Bacillota; class Bacilli; order Bacillales; family Amphibacillaceae; genus Oceanobacillus; species Oceanobacillus senegalensis. The sequence continues at coordinate 577,852 of NZ_LT839648.1, forward strand.
TATGTTCCATTCATTTCCTTTTATTTGTGAATCTATTCTAGCAAATATGGGAATTCGTATAGTTAGGTTTGTTAATTTTTGAATAGCTAGTTTAAGAGGAACCTTTTCTTGATGATTAGAAAATAGAATATGATTGTTTTCCCTTATTGGTTCTCTTTGGTTGTTAGGTTTGTTCAACACAATTGGTCCAATCTCTATGAATCCAAAGCCTAATTCTTGCAAACCGTTCATACCTGATAAATTAGGATCAATTTGGCTACCTAACCCAATAGGGGAAGGAAACCTAGCATGATTCACCTCTTTTTCTATGACTCGTGGGGGCTTCATATGTCCTAAAAAGCCAATAAGCCTCCTACCACCGGGTATAGATGCAAGGCTACTCATAGATTTATGAATAAATGCTCGGCTTGTTATCGTCCTCATTCTATCCAATAATAGTTTTTTTAGTGGATGATAAGACCAATCTGGCATAGACAACACCTCCTAATCATAATTCCGCTATGTTTATCCTGTTTTCCATGTCGTTATTTATTTACTACGCTTTTATTCTAGCATGTTAGTAGCAAAAATGGTTTCATTGAGAGAAAAGCGACACAAATGATTTACTAATGCTGGCTTTACCGTTTTCGGAGATAAAGATTATCGTAATGGATACGAAGAATTTTTGTTATACTATTAAAAATAGGTATGAAGAGGATACCATGATTCATTTAGATGGAAGAAGTTGGGCAGATATGATTGCCATTTTATTCTTAATTTACAGCTTTTACTTCATGCTAACTTTTTTTAATATGTACATAAGAGTAATGAAATTTTTAACGAAACAGGCAAGGAGCAGTAAGTCTGGCTTTGTTGATTCCTGTTTTAATACCTATTGTTAGTATTGGATACTCTCCATGTTGGAGGTGAATATCTTGAGCAGGATGAGAGTAAACTTCATGAAGCATTTTTGAATATTTGTATATACGTTACTTGGTCAAATTATTGTATTTTAACATAATATTTATAGTGATGAAATCATAGACATGATTGGAGTTACTTTTATGACAACATTAAATTGGTTGTTATATGATGGTCAACATCTAAAGAAAGTAAATAATAACTAAAGGGGAATAACATGGAAACTTGGATAACTGATATCATGAACGAATTTGGCTATATGGGGGTATTGTTCCTTATTGCACTAGAAAATATCTTTCCTCCGATACCATCTGAAGTTATCTTAACGTTCGGAGGATTTATGACAACAACGACCAATCTAAGTATATTTGGTGTGGTTATTTCTGCAACAGCAGGTTCCGTTGTTGGTGCTATTGTTCTTTATATCATTGGTCTTCAACTGGATGTAGAAAGATTGGAAAAAATAGTAGACAGATGGGGGCATGTTCTTCGTATTACAAAAAAGGACGTACATAAGGCGGATGCTTGGTTTGATAAATATGGACCATGGACGGTTTTCTTCTGTCGCTTCATTCCTTTAATTAGGAGTCTGATTTCTATTCCAGCTGGTATGTCCAATATGAACGTTGGTTTATTTCTATTGTTTACAACATTGGGAACCTTTATTTGGAATATTGTACTGGTGAACCTTGGCGCATCCGTCGGCAGCTCCTGGGAAGATATTGTTAATTATATGGACATATACTCAAATGTTATTTATGTGGTATTGTTTATACTTCTTATCGTATTGGTATTTCTATATTTTAAAAAAAGAAGAAAGAAGAAATAATGCAAAAGGGGAGAGGATAAATTGAAAGAATGGTGGCGTAGAAAGAAAGCAAAAACGAGAAAAAGTAGAAAAAGCAGGAGCGATTACACTTTTTTTGACTTTATTTTAGATGTCCTATTTTGGGCACCTGAATTGATTCTTTTTCCCATCAGAATAATCTATTGGTTAGTTAAAGGAGTTGGAAGGTTTATTTTTGACGTTTAATTCGTATAAAAATCATCATAAAATAAGAGGCAAACTTACAATAATATAGTTTGCCTTTAAGTGTTATTATAAAATTTGCAGCTATGGATACATTTTTATTAAGCTATGCCACGTCCAGCTTTACCACTTAAGCTTTAGCTTGTAAGGGCGCTTTTACTTTTGTTCCTAATCTGCAACAATTTTGACTTTTTTGACCTGATATTTATCCATTTCATCCACAATGAACTGGTATCCATCATGTATAATGGAAGTTCCTACTTTAGCATCCAATTCTGTTGCGAAAATCCATCCTCCGATTGTGTCCACATCATTATCTGGAAGATTAATGCCTAATAATTTACTTAAATCATCTAAATGTAACTTCCCAGATACTACTTTCGTATTTTCATTGATTTCCTCAATCTCAGGTGGTTCATCTTCATCAAATTCATCTCGAATATCACCGACTATTTCCTCAAGAATGTCCTCTACCGTCACAATTCCTGACGTTCCCCCATATTCATCATGAACGATGGCCATGTGAATACGTTCTTTTTGCATTTTCAAGAGAAGCTGCCTGATAGGTGTGGCCTCCGATACATGAATGATTGGGCGGATTAAATTCTCAATGTTTGTTGACTGATTTCCGTCTAATTGACTGGTGAAAATCTCTTTTATGTTGATAACCCCAAGAATATTATCTTTTTCCCCATCTGCCACAGGATATCTCGTAAATTGTGTGTTTCGTATAATATCGGTATGATTAGATAAACTGTCTTCCTTAAAGAAACACACCATTTCATTACGGGGAACCATAATTTCTCTTACCGTGGTTTCGTCAAATTCAAAAATATTATTAACATACGTCATTTCGGTAAGATTAATTTCTCCATTTTTATAGCTGTCCGTTACAATCATTCGCACTTCTTCTTCAGAATGGGCTGCTTCATGCTCTTTTATTGCTTTAAATCCTAACAAACGTACGAGTAATTGTGCAGATCCATTTAGTAGCCAAATGAATGGATACATGATTTTATGGAAGAAGATAAGCGGTCTAGCCAGGAGCAATGTCACTTTTTCAGCTTGTTGTATAGCAATTGTCTTTGGTGCCAATTCACCAATAACGACATGCAAATAGGTTACTAGAATAAAAGCTATGAAAAAGGATAATAAACTTGCGACCGTTGAATGAATCCCTAATTCTTGAAAGATGGGATTTAATAAACGTTCGACAGTAGGTTCTCCCAACCACCCTAAACCTAGGGCGGTTACCGTTATTCCTAACTGACAGGCAGAAAGATAGTCATCTAGATTATCAATCAATTTTTTTGCATAAACTGCACTTTTATTTCCCTCTTCAATCAACTGTTCAATTCTCGTTGAACGAACCTTTACAATAGAAAATTCGGTTGCTACAAAGAATGCCGTAAGCAATATCAATATAGCAACCAACATCAGGTTAACAATATCCAATTAGCACCCCTATATCCTTAAGATACAAGGGGTTTTCACCTCCACATTATTCTAAATAAGATTATATGCTATTTTTCCGATGATGATTCAAACAAGGTAAAACATACATGCTTGAATCAAAAACATATTCTAAACACCTATTCATTTTTACCTTCCCATGTGAATCACCCACTTTCCTACTATTATTATAATCAAATTATGGAATGTAGTCTATGATTAATTACATGGACAAACCCAAAGTAAAAATGAATCTAAGCTTATTGATGTAAATACATAGTGGATTAGTCGAAATAAAATACAGAACATAATAAGGAATTCCTTCATCAACTAGTTGATTTACCACTTTAGACATGCAGGATGGTTCATTTTATCCATTAACATCCATGTGATATCTGGTATTACTTACATTTCTCTTGAAAATTTATATTATTTCAAAATTAGAGACACCTCATGTAAAATGGTATGTGAGGAGTGTGATAACAAATGAAAGCGCAAGTTATTAAAAGTTTTGGAGAACCATCCGTTTTTGAGATTGCTGAGGTACCTAAGCCAGAAGTCATTCCAGGGCATGTTGTTATTCAAGTAAAAGCAACAAGTGTCAATCCCATTGATACAAAGGTTCGTAGTGGTGCAGTAGCCGCAGTAGCACCTGATTTTCCGGCAGTACTACACGGTGATGTGGCTGGAGTTGTCGTGGACGTTGGAGAAGATGTAACCGAGTTTAAAGTCGGTGATGAAGTCTATGGTTGTGCAGGAGGTTTTAAAGGAACAGCTGGTGCACTTGCAGAATATATGCTTGCAGACGTCCAACTACTAGCTCCTAAGCCGAAAAATATAACGATGATACAAGCAGCGGCACTTCCATTAGTAACCATTACAGCATGGGAGGCACTATATAACCGTGGAAATATACAAAGTGGACAAACAGTGCTTGTTCATGCAGCTGCAGGCGGAGTAGGTCATGTTGCTATTCAACTTGCAAAACTAGCTGGTGCGCAAGTATTTACAACAGCTTCCTCTGAGGAAAAGTTAAGTATTGGTAAGCAACTGGGAGCAGATGAGGTTATTAATTACCGAGAGCAGTCTGTGGAGCAATATGTAAAGGAACATACAGATAATAAGGGGTTCAACGTAGTGTTTGATACAGTCGGTGGCGAAAATCTTGACCGATCTTTTCAAGCTGTAGCAACCTATGGGACTGTATTAGGAATCGCAGCACGTTCCACACATGATTTGTCAGTACTTCATTCTAAATCATTGTCCTTACATATTACCTTTATGCTTCTAAAGATTATTAATAAGGAGCAAAGAAAGGATCATGGTAAAATATTACGGGAAGTAACGAGACTTGTAGAAGAAGGAAAAATTCAGCCATTAGTTGATGAAAACATTTTTACTTTTGACCAAGTAACAGAAGCTCATACTTTATTAGAATCCAATAAGGCAATAGGGAAGATTGTTTTGAAAAATGAATGGTAGGGACAGTACTTTTGATTTGTTCATAAATGATGCGATTGTTCAGTTGGAACAGTCGCTTTTTTAAAACAAAAAATGAGGATAATGAAACAGATAGTATTGATTATTTCACACATTATCTTTATGATTACGATAAACTATTCCATACTGATTGATTGTACCATAGGAAGTCAGCGAAATAAGGATGATTTTATTTGCTAAAAGTATTAAGAATTATTTTAGGAGTTATTATTATTTTCATTTCAGCATATGGTCTCATTACAAAAAATCTTGAATATCAGCCATTTACGATGCTTTTCGTAAGCTTCATGATGTTGGTAATGGGCTTAGAAGAATTCCAAAAAGGAAGAAAAGGATATGGCTGGCTTGGAATAATTGTATCTATTTTTGTGTTTTTTGTATCTAATCAAGGATTTTATTAAAATAGATGGATAGGTGCTTTTACATATGTTTAGGCTGATGAAATAAAGGGGGAATCAGTTTGAGTAAACCATACATTGAAAAACTATTAATAGGAAAAGTAAAACAAGTGGGAAATCCAAATGCTACCAATCGAATGGATCGGCAATGGGAGAGCGGTATTTTTAAAAATAGTGTAGATGATAAAGTATGGCTTAGTAAAACGGGATTAACAGGGGATGAAGTAGCGGATAAGAAAAACCATGGTGGACCGGAAAAGGCAGTCTTTGCGTATTCAATAAAGCATTATGACGTTTGGAAGAAGGAACTGAATATAGACGATATTGGTATTGGTGCAATGGGGGAGAATATAGCTGTCAACTACATGGATGAGGACACCGTGTGTATAGGGGATACGTATCAATTTGGTGATTCTATTATCCAAGTATCTCAACCACGTAGACCATGCTGGAAACCTGCGCGCCGTTTCCGTACGATGGATTTTGCTTTACGTATCCAAAATACAGGAAGAACAGGATGGTATTTCCGCGTACTGAAGGAAGGATTTGTTCAGGGGGAAATAGGGTTAACATTACTAGAACGACCATATCAACAATGGACCATTGCGAAATGTAATGAAGTGATGTATAAGAAAAAGGATGATTTAATGCTTGCTAAAGAACTCCATGATTGTGATCTTCTAGCCCCAAATTGGAAGAAAACTCTAACGAAGCGATTAGTAGGGCAGGATTCTTCAAGTGAGAAGCGTGTTTATGGACCAAATAAAGGATAAGTTGGGGGTGAAAGAGACTGGGACAAAAGTATTCACTCTAAACAAAAGACGAACGTTATTGGTGGATAAAAACCGCTCCGGAAATATACTTCGCGCACCTTAGGGCGGCTGATGAGCCCCCTTCGTGCTAACGCACTGCGGTGTCTCACCTAGGCCTCTCATCCCGCAGGACAAGGAACGCTTCGGCAGCGAATCATCGCACGCATAAAATTGGTTTGTATTTTTAAGGAGTCTTCGTATATTTCCTTCGCTAGTGTGAGGAAATGTTTGGATTTGGATTAAATACTTTAGTTATGTCCCAGTCTCTTTTCATGATTAGGTCAATCAAGACTATTAATCTTTGTCTTTATCACGAGAACCGTCCCTATCGCGCCATAATTGCTCTATTAAAATAACAAGTGCTGTACCAACTAACAGTCCGTTGCTCATTACATTTTGAACGATGGCTGGTAATTCAGTGAAAACTTCTGTAGGTAGGAACATGGTACCCATTCCAACTAAATAAGCAACACCGATAATGGTTACTTTTCTTGAATCTAGTTTTTCCAACGCTAAATTATTTACGGCTAATCCTACTAACTGGACAAAGGAGGCCATTAATGCTGCATTTGCTATAGGAGCCGGAATACTAGAAATCACTGAAATAATAGGTGGGAAGAATGCAATGATAATTAATAGAATCGTAGCATAAATAAATGGCATTTTTCGCTTTTGTCCTGTTAACGCCATGAAACCAGATGAAGTTGCCAAAGGAACATTGGCAATTCCTGAAAATATACCTGACAGTCCATGACTGATTCCTGAGAAAGTTGTACCTCGATTCATTTCTGCATTTCTATCTTTAGGCTTAATTCCAAGTATCTGGTTTGCAGCAACAATGGATGCAACGAGATTAGATATAATTATAATGGCTGTAATGAAGGATATTGGCAAAACACTCAGATTAATTGTTGGAGTGCCAAAAGCAAACAGTTCAGGAACAGAAAATAACTGATCTATTTCTAAATTTCCTTCCCAACCAATAAAGGCGATAAACGCAATCCAACCGATGATAATTCCAATTAATACGGCATAGTTTTTTAACCAACCTTTAGCCAATGCTGATAAACCAAGGATGATAAAAAGTGTAATGAATGCTAGCATTGCCTGATTTAGTTGTATTGTGCTTGAACCACCTTGTAAGCCAAGCATTCCCTGTAAGAACGTTCCACTCAGTTGAACGGTTAATAGTAAAAAGAAAGTACCTGTTACTAGTGGTGTGAAAATAGGTAAGATTTTCTGAGCAATCTTCAGAACACCAAATAAAAATAAAAAGATCCCCGTTACGATCATGGTCGTTTCTAGTAATTGTAGTGTCTCTGTTAATGATCGACCATCTTGTAATCCCGAAAAGGCCATTACAGAAAAAATACTTATCCATATTCCAGCTGGGCCTTCTACAATAGGGAGACGGTGCCCCACTAATCCTTGTAGTAATGAAGCAATTCCTATGATAAAGAAACTTCGTTGCATTAAACCGGATATTTCCATAAAATTCATTTCAAAAATAGCTCCGATAACGATTGGGATGGCAACAGAGCTAGCTAGTAAAAACACAAACCACTGAATGGTCTCCATTGCAGTAGTTGTAAAGGTTGCTTCTGCTTTATTCAATGAACATCCTCCTACTTCTACACTTACTATAGGTATTATCTTATTTTATCACTAGTTCAGTCATTGATTAATAATAATGTATCAACCCTCTATAGGAAAAATGTATAAAGAGGATAGGTATTCAAAACACATCAATATATAGTAGGATAATAGATAAGTTGAAACGTAAAGTTATATTATATAGAATATTTTGTTAATATCACCTCAATAATTAAATCTAAAGTTAAATATATTTTTAAGTGGTCTTGTGATATGAGGTTAATTTTCTTTCTAATTTATATCCTACTTATCCATTCGATAGGTTATCTACAATTCTAGTATTTATGGTAAACTATTCATTAGTTTTATAAATTGAGTGAAAACATAACATAGATGGAGATGTAATCATGAGTTTATTTTTAAATGTTATTTTACCGATTATGATTGTTTTTGCTTCAGGATTCGTTTTGCAGAAATGTCGTTTTTTAGATGTGAAATCCGTATCGACAGTGAGCCTGTACATATTGTCCCCAGCATTGGTTTTTATTTCTTTATATGATGCGGAATTTAATAGTTCTTATTTTATGATCGTTATTTATATGTTTGCCTTATTTTATTTCATGGTCTTATTAAATAAAATTCTGGCAAAAATTTTTAAATGGTCACAAAATATCGAGAGTGCTTCGATATTATCAACAGGATTCATGAATTCTGGTAATTATGGACTTCCTGTTGTGTTGTTTAGTTTGGGGCAGGTTGCATTACCGTACGCTGTGTTTATCATGGTCGTACAAGGATTGCAAAATAATTTCTTTGGTATTTATTATGCTTCTAGAAGTTCAAGTGGGGTGAAGCGGGCGTTACAGAATATCATGAGGATGCCAACAACTTATGCCATGATACTTGCCTTTATTTGTCAATATTTGAATATCAATATATCTGAATCCATTCATTCAACATTAACAATGGTCGGGGATGCAGCCATTCCAGTTATGATGATTATGTTAGGAATGCAGCTCGGATCGATTACTGGTATTAAGTTGAACTGGCAAGTCATTTATTCGGCAGTTGTGTTAAAAATGCTAATTGCTCCACTATTTGCGTTTGCTTTTGTCTTTTTATTTGATATTGATCCACTGATCGGTGCAATTCTTATTATTATTTCTGCTATGCCACCAGCTGCTACCACTACGATGTACGCTATTGAATTTGACACGGAGCCGGAATTGGTATCCAGTATTACCTTTATTGGTACGGTGGTTAGTATTGTAACGATTACTATTTTATTAAATGTCATTTAGAGCAGCCCTTTTCTGTGATGGGGCTTTTTTATTGGAAATCATTCTCTAACACCTTATAATAGTTGTAATAGTAGTATTTTTCAGATTAGGGAGTGTATAAAATGGATTTAGGTTTAGAAGGGAAGTCGGTTATTGTAACGGCGGCAAGTAAAGGATTAGGAAAAGCTTCCGCAATGGAGTTTGCTAGAGAAGGTGCTTACGTTTTAATTAGTAGCCGTAATAAGGAGCAATTAGAAACGGCAGTAGCTGAAATTAAAGAGAATACTGGAAATCAGCAAATAGATTATGCTGTTTGCGATATGAAGAATGCTAATGATATTCAGAAGTTAGTGGAAAAAGCAGTTTCGTGGAATGGGACAGTGGATGTTTTAGTGAACAATGCAGGGGGACCACCAGCTGGAAGTTTTCTAGATATGACAGATGAAGAGTGGTACCATGCCTTTGAATTAAATCTATTAAGTTTTGTCCGAACCATTCGTGCGGTTGCTCCATACATGCAAAGACAAAAACGCGGCGCCATTGTCAACCTTGCATCTTCATCTATCAAACAAAGTATAGATGGGTTGGTATTGTCGAATACAATGCGTCCAGGCATTGTCGGTCTTTCGAAGACATTGGCAAGAGAACTAGGAGAAGATAATATTGTCATTAACACAGTTGGTCCAGGTGTCATAAAAACGGATCGAATCAGTGAGTTGACGAAAAATTCAGGTGAACAATCCATATCACTTGCTAACGAAAGTGAAATCCCTATGGGGCGTTACGGAGAGCCGGAGGAATTTGCAAAAGCCATTGTGTTCCTAGCATCTGGGGCAAATACATATATTACCGGCCAGACGTTAGTAGTAGAAGGTGGAAACGTAAGGGCATTGTAGTTTCTACTTATACTGTATGAGAAGAGAGGATTTGGAAGTTGTAAGTTACATAATAGGTACTCAGCAGCTCCATTTTTTTAAGCAATGGGCTGTTTTTTGTTTGGACTCACAGGTATATAAATAGAGAGGCGAAAAAAGGAGGGAATCGGGAATTAATCCCGTTATTGGGGATATTTCTGCCGGATTGCTTATAAAATTTATGTTCCATCAAAGAAACACGCAGAGAAGTTAAGGGAGTTAATCCTCTAAGGAAAATAACCTTTCTTAAAACAACGGGAAGTGCCAGACACTTCCCGTTGATGTTATCTCTATAATCACCAGTATATAGGGATTTGACAAAAGCCTCAGTTGGATTTGATGCGGTTCATGAACTCTTCAGCTGCACTGTAGCCTTGTTGTTTTAAATACCAGTTATTGGCCGCTGCTTCAATTAAGCCTGCAACATCTCTTCCTGGCTGAAGTTGGATTTCGATATGTGGAACAGAAACTCCCATGTAATCCGTGTATCTTGTTTCTAGCTCTAGATCATTATTCAAGGCATCTTCTTTCCATTTAGTTAGTTTAATATCTAAAGCAATTCTTGTTTCTTCTTGGAATGCTTTTCTTCCGTATACTCGGACTACATTCAATAATCCAACACTTCGTAGTGCAAGGAATTCCTTATTTTTCTCATTATGGGTCCCTAAAATAGTTTTGTGACTAAGTTTTTTCAATACAACCATATCATCTGCAACCAATCGATGCCCTCTTCCAATCAAGGTATGAGCCAATTCACTTTTTCCGACACCAGATTCTCCACGGAGTAAGATGCCAATGCCAAAAACATTCAAACAAACACCGTGTAATGCGATTTCTGGAGCTAATGACCTTGTTAAATATCCATCAATCTTTGGAATAAAATCTGATGTAGATTCCTTCGTTCGTAGTAATGGGATATGTTCTTTGGCACAATATCGTTTTAAATAGGTAAGTCCTTCCTGTTCAGCTGTCACAATAAAGCAAGGTGGGTGGTATTGAACAACATTACCAATTCTCAACTGTCGCTCTTCTGCACTTAATTTATGTAAATATGTAATTTCTTTTAGGCCAAGGATTTGGACGCGTTCCATTGGAAAAAATTCAAAATAGCCAATAAACTCAAGTCCTGGGCGATGTGTTTGTGGCTTCGTTATAGAGCGATGTAATTGATTTTCCCCTGTTAAAACCTCCAATGAAAATTCCTGAACTATCTTCTCAACCATAACCGATTTCACGCTGTTTACACTCCATCCTGTACGTAATAGTCTAAACCAATTATACGATAAAAATAGCGAGTTTTGTGAAGAAATAAATGTTTTATACCATTCGGCAATATATAGGATGGAGCAGATTTCCTATATGGCACCCATATTAAAGCTCATGAAAACATATACTTTTATAAAAGAACGTAGTATAGAGGAGGGAAGATGTTGGGATTTAGTTTAATATGGATAGGGTTGGGAATTGCTATTGCGGGTTATTTTATAGGAGATGGCTTGAAAAATTTTCAAAATCCAAATGCAAAGAGTTTCGTTCATGCTACAGATGATGATGATCACGAACTTATTAAAGAGAATGAGGTACATTACTTTATGGGGATATCAAAGCAAGATGCAAAGACCCTGACTCAGGAGTACTCGGATATACCACATATCTTCATAAACGGTAATGTGTACTTCCCAAAGGAAAAATTACGTAGATGGCTTTTAGAAATCGGGAGTGAATAATGTTATTCAATGAAATAATGTGTGAGTCGAGCCAACGAAAGAAGTAATGCAAGACAAGCTGAAATGAAACATGCTACACATCTGTGAGCGTCTAGCTGTTTTCGTATAATCTTTTAATAACAGGATATAATATCATTTGATTATGACTAGGGAGGTTCTTTTGATAATGGTATTCATTCTGACTAACCTCTGGTCTAGTATGCTAAAAAATATGGGTTTAAACTGGGATAAGTAATTTGAAAATGCAAATGATAAACGGAGTTAAAAGGATTTTAATCGTTATACTACTTATTATGCTATTATCATTCATATTGGTAGTATCTAAGTCAGAAAGCATACTAGCATCAAGCGATGATCTAGAAAAGATACAAATTAAAAATGTTCTGCTCCCAAAAGAATACTCTGAGCCAAGGCAAAGTCCCATTACTCATGTTGTTCTTCATTTTACAAGTAATGCTGCGGCTAAATTTAGGGATCCATATCGGTTCGAGGAAATCCTAGATATTTTCATTGAATATGGGGTATCTGTTCATTATATGATTGGTAGAAAGGGGGAGGTGTATCGTTTAATTCCTGAAAATAGAGTGGCTTATCATGCTGGTAAAGGTGAATTGCCTGGATTTCCAAAATATAAAGATCGTTTGAATGATTTTTCGATAGGGATTGAATTGATGGGTATCGGAACGAAAGCGGAAATGAGGACAGTGATACCAGATTTTATTTATGATTTTATTGATCCACGTAAAATCGGATATACCGATGCCCAATACGATACACTTTGTCAATTGCTTGAAGATATTTTGGTTAGAAATTCAAACATTCTTCGAGATAAAAATCATATTATTGGTCATGATGAATATGCGGTGAATAGGAAGGTAGACCCTGGTTCCATGTTTGACTGGTCTAGAATTGGATTATAACTAAAGCGATATCATTAGATGCGATATCGCTTTTTTCTATTCAATCGTATATCCCCGTTGTTTAAGTGCATCTAAGATTTCTTGAATATGCTCGTGATTTTTCGTTTCAATGGATAGGGTTAATTGCACGTAACTTGGATAAACCTTATCACCAATATGGCTTTGTGAAACATCTAATATATTCCCTCGAAGCTTTGTCACTATCTGTAAAATTTTCACCAGATTTCCTGGTTTGTCTTTTAGAATGGTATTAAATTGCATAAATCGGCCAGCTTCAACCATTCCCCTCTGGATGATTCTTGATATAAAGCTTACATCGACATTACCACCACTTATAATAGATACTACTTTTTTATTTTTAATTGGTAATTTATTATATAAAAGTGCTGCCAATGAAACGGCACCTGAACCTTCTACAAGTAGTTTATTCCTTTCTAGTAAAAGAAGCATCGTACGAGCAATTTCCATTTCATCGACTGTGACTAATCCATCTACATATTTTTGAACAAGGTGAAAAGTATGCTGTCCAGGTCTTTTAACTGCAATTCCATCTGCCATGGTAGGGATCGAATCTATCTTTACAATTTCCTCTTTCGCAAGTGATTGTGCCATACTCGGACATGCCTCAGCCTCCACTCCATATATTTTAATACTTGGATTTTTTTCCTTCACCGCTGCTGCAATTCCCGCAATTAATCCACCACCACCCACTGGACATACAATGGTATCAATCGTGGGCAGCTGTTCTAAAATTTCTAGTCCAATTGTTCCTTGTCCATTGATAACCGCGTCGTCGTCAAACGCATGGACAAAAGCAGCTCCTGTTTTTTTCTTTAAATCTAAGGCATAATCCAGTGCATCATCAAATACGCTTCCAGTTAATTCAACGTTTGCTCCATAATCCTTTGATGCTTGAACTTTACTTAAGGGGGCACCTAAGGGCATGACAATGGTACAAGGAATGTCAAGTCTTGAACTCGCATAGGCTACACCTTGTGCATGGTTTCCAGCAGAAGCGGCGATCACTCCCTTTTCTAAATCGGCTTTATCCAAGGAACCCATTTTATTATAGGAACCTCGGACCTTAAAAGACCCTGTCTTCTGCAAATTCTCAAGCTTTAAATGTACCTCATTTCCAGCATAGTCACTAAAAGTCCGCGAGTAATCCAATGGAGTTCGGTGAACGACACCCAGTAAATTTTGACGGGCTTTTTCAATTTCATGTAAGGAAACTACCATAAGTTTCACCCCTCTAAGTACTAAAAAACACTTTTTCTAGTTTTAGCGGAAGAAGAAGCATTATACACAAAGAAAACATAATCTGTCTCAGTAAAATTTGGAAAACTATTTGAATTACCAGGAATTATAGGACTTAAAGAAATTCTTTCATTACTTTCATATAATCTTCCTCTTGTTCAATGTATGGCATATGTGCACTGTTCTCAAATACATGAAATTTACTGTTTGGTGTAAGGGAGCTGTAATATTCTGTGGATTCAGGTGTTGCCTCATCATATTGTCCACATGTATATAGAGTAGGTACCTTAAATTCTTTTAATTGTGCTGTACAATCGAAATCTTTTAAATTCCCTGTTACGTGAAATTCAGATGGTCCCCACATAACACGATAGACTTCTGGATTTTTATATTTGGCACCGTTCTCTAGGAATTCAGGTTTCAGGTTCCGTCTGCAAACAAAGTGCTGATTAAATACTTTGGTTGCTTCTTTGTACTCGTCTGTTTCAGTAGTCCCAAATTTTTCACATGTTTTCAATGTGATTTGCACATTGATTGGTAGTTTTTTACGATTTCGTTCTTGATCTTCTGCCCATCTTGGCGCACTTAGACAAGGGCTTGAAAAAATTATGCTCTTTACTCCATCGGGGTATTTTAAATAGTAAGAAGCAGCTAAGGTAGTTCCCCATGAATGGCCTAAAATATGAAATTCCTCTAAATGAAGTGCTTCTTTAATATGTCGTAATTCCTCTACAAATCGGTCAAGATTCCATAGAGAAGTATCATTAGGACGATCTGATTTGCCGCACCCCAATTGATCATAAAAAATCACTGGTCGCTCTTCGGCTATAACTTTCAAACCTTGTAAAGAATAATGTGATGATCCCGGTCCACCATGTAAAACAATAACAGGTGCCTTGTTTAAGTAATCTCCATGAATCTGATACCAGACTTTACCACCAGTTACTTCGATAAAACCTTCTTGTACGGACATCGAATCCCTCCTCTACTATTTATATTAGCATTAATTATGATATAAGATGGCAATAAACCATTAGCGTTCGATAAAATAGAGAGGCGTCCAACTCCGGGTTCAGTGGGAACGAGTAAACCGCAGTTCCGGGACGTCGCCATTCATAGCTTAGAAGGGAGGTTCTGTTTTTCTAAGTGTGAGTGAGCTTTTATGGTGAAATGTGTTAAGTGGAATGTATTATAAAAAAGTAATTCACGAAGCATTGTAATGGAAAATCCCCAGGCGATAGGGCTTGGGGATTTTAGGTTTCATTTATGGGTCAAACTGCATTTATCGTCATATTGTAGCTGTTTTTTCTGTTCTTATTGGAGGGGGGGCTGAATGAATACCTGGCGAACGTGTTGTTTTTTAATTTCTTCCATCTATGCTACTTCCAAAATTTCTACATCAGATTCAATACACCAAGACCTATCAATAGTGTTGGCGGAAGGAAGGACAGCTTCTTTAATTTATCGTTTTTAGCAAGTAGCATTCCTAATTTCATGCCAGTATATAAAAATATCCCACTCATGCTCGCGATAAGAATGGCCGTTAATAGTGGTGAATAGCCGAGAAGGGAAGCACCAATACCAGCTCCAAATGCATCAAGCGCCAATGCAAAACCAAGAAGCAATGCTTCTCCAACTGAAATATTACCTGATTTATCTAAATCCGCTTTATCCGGTGTTGCAAAAACTGTTTTAATTTCATTAATTTTGCTTTTAGAGGCTTGTTCTGTGACGACAACCTCTTTGTCTTTCTTTAAGTTAGATCGAATTGTATTGATGAGAGAAAACATCCCTAATGCAATTAAGATTATTCCTCCGATATTTCTAGCGATATCAGCGGAGATAAAGCTTTCAAGCATATCTCCAATGGTCATGGATGTTAATAGGACAATACCAGAGCACAGCATGATGATGAACAAGGCACGCAACGGTACTTTAATCTTTTGCATGCCATAAGTTATTCCGACACCGAATCCATCGATGCTTACCGCAATGACTAATAACAATAACCCTGTGTAATATAGCATTGGATCCATTCCTTTACATTATTTCTAGAATAGTGTATGGATTTTAGTTATGATATGTGTTTCGTTTTGTCGAACAAGGGATGTATCCGTTAATCTGGCCATAAAAAAACGAGGATGTATTCAAACATCCTCGTAAACTATTTACTCTGATATTAATTTTTCTCTTAAATCATCTAGCATAAGGTTTGCTGCAAGTACTCCACCAGCAGTATTCCAGATGGTATCACTCACCTCATAGGCTTTACCAGCTTGAACAGCATCTAGGTTGTTCCAAAGTGGATCATTAATCCATTTTTCTTCTACATCCTTGCCGTCCCCTTCATTCTGGTAAGTGAAATAAAAGATAACATCTCCATCCATTTCTTCAATTCTTTCTTTTGTTACTCCTTTTGCGGCAAAGTCATCAACATCCTGTGCTTCCGGACGTGCCAGGCCAACTTCTTCCAAAATAATTCCTGAGAATGAGTCTTTATGGTATATACGAACATCTTGTGGCATAAAGCGAACCATAGAAACCTCGGTGTTAAGTTTATCTCCTAAATCATTACTTAACTCTGCAACACGATTATTATATGCATCAAGAACTTCTTGACCTTTCTCAACCTGTCCAACTGCTTCTGCAATTAACTTAAAGTTTACCTTCCAATCTCCACGCAGTGTTTCCTCGAAAACGGTTGGTGCAATGGCGGATAATGCTTCGTAATGCTCTTCCTGTCTCATTTTATTACCAAGGATTAAATCGGGTTTTAGTGCAGCTATTGCTTCCAAATTAATATCACTTTCTGTTCCGACCACTTCAACACCATCCATTTGATCTGTAATGTGTTCGTACCAAGGATCGCCAGTCCAGGATTGAACAGCACCTACCGGGGTGATTCCTAGAGAAAGTAATGCTTCCGTTCCATGATTCGTTAGAACGACAATACGTTCTGGAGTCCCTTCAATGGTTGTAGAACCCATGGAATGTTCAACGGTATAACTTTCAGCAGCTTGCTCATTACCTGCATAACTTTCCTCTTCTTTCCCCTCCTTTTCCTCCGCTGAACCACAGGCTGTAATAACGAATAATGATAGGGATAAAATTAAAAACAACATCATTTTTTTATACATGATATATTTCCTCCTATGTATGTAATTGATAATGATTATCATCGTTGATTAAATGATAATCGTTCTCAATCTATATGTCAATAATTTTTTTACTTTTTGGGAAATAAAACTGTTTCGTAAGGACGAATAATTGAAGGAAAAACAGGAATTATCATATCTGATTTTTTTCTAAAATTGTTAATTTAATTGAAATTGATTCCCAAACTCATTGACAATGGTTCTCAATTAAATTAGACTAAAAATAACTAACAAGCATGAAATAAAGAGAATGTGATTGTTGAAAGGTACTGGTTATGATAACTCACAATATAGGGAAAGTGTTAGGCTTATTGGTTGGTCTAGTTACTGTTTTATGCCTAATTTGGGCTAGCGTTGTTTTAGGACTAACACAAATTACGACTCAAATGGTTTTGGATTCATTTTTTCAATTTAATGGGTCAAATGAACATATTATTATACAGGATACAAGAATTCCTCGCGCATTGATTGCAACTGCAGTTGGAGCTAGTTTGGCCGTTTCTGGAACAATTATGCAAGGGTTGACAAATAATCCACTAGCATCACCAAGTTTATTTGGTGTGAATGCTGGAGCTGGTTTTTTCGTAGTACTAGGGATTAGTTTTTTTGGTTTAACCTCGTTAAATGCATTTACATGGCTTGCCTTTACAGGTGCTGCAACTTCTGCCATCATCGTGTATATTCTAGGATCCCTTGGACGTGATGGGTTAACCCCAATAAAAATGACATTAGCAGGTGCTGCAATGGCTGCACTTTTTTCATCCTTAACGCAAGGAATGCTTACATTAAATGAACGTGCGTTGGATCAAGTACTTTTTTGGCTAGCAGGTTCAGTTCAAGGTAGAGATTTAGATATTTTGGTTGCCGTTCTACCATATATCATTATTGGTTGTCTTGCTTCGTTAATTATTGGCAGACAAATGAATGTGCTGGCGATGGGGGATGATATGGCTAAAGGTCTAGGGCAAAAAACAATTCTTACCAAAATTTTTGGAGGAATTATTGTTGTTTTCTTAGCCGGTGGATCTGTTGCTATTGCTGGACCAATTGGTTTTATTGGAATGGTAATCCCGCATATTGCTAGGTGGCTAGTAGGAATCGATTACCGTTGGGTTGTTCCTTATAGTGGTATTCTCGGTGCAATCTTACTACTAACGGCCGATATTGGTGCAAGATATATTATTATGCCGGCTGAAATTCCAGTTGGTGTGATGACTGCATTCATTGGTGTTCCCTTCTTTATTTATATTGCAAGGAGGGGAATTAACGAATGAAGAAAAACATACCTTTTCGGATAGGGAAAATTTCTTTTTTAATTAATCGAAAATCATTTCTAACCACCATTGTGCTAACCATATTAATCATTTCTCTTATGATTATTAGTCTTGGAATAGGTCAAATGCAGGTTTCGCCATGGAATGTAATAAAAGCCATTTTTGGTGCAGGTAATGAAATGGATATGCTCGTCGTTCAGTCTTTTCGTATGCCAAGAATTTTACTTGCTGTATTATCTGGTGCTGGTCTCGCTTTATCTGGTGCCATTTTACAAGGAATTATTCGTAATCCATTGGCATCTCCAGATATTATTGGAATTACTGGTGGAGCAGCCGCTACCACGGTTGCTTTTCTAGCTATTTTTAGTGATCGAAGTAATACCTTAACATTAAGTATTCATTGGCTACCGCTTGCATCTTTTGTAGGTGCCATGGGAATGGGATTTCTTGTTTATTTCCTGGCACGGAAAAATGGGAAGATTGCACCGATACGGTTAGTACTTATCGGTGTTGGTATTTCAACAGCAGTTCAAGCACTTACAACGATGATGATGCTACTAGGTCCCATTTTCACCGCATCAAGAGCAAATATTTGGATTACAGGAAGTCTAAATGGAACAAATTGGACGGAAATCTTAACAATTACACCATGGATACTTTGTTTATCTGTTATTTTATTTGTTTATGCGAGAAGACTAAATGTACAGGAATTAGGCGAAGAATTAGCAACAAATGCAGGAGAACTCGTTCAAAAGGATCGATTTATATTATTATTGCTAAGTACGGCTTTAGCTGGAGGAGCTGTAGCATTTGCAGGAGGAATAGGTTTTGTTGGCTTAATGGCTCCACATATAGCTCGAAAACTGGTTGGTTCTGTTTTCGGAGCACTTTTACCAGTTTCGGCATTAATTGGTGGCATTATTGTTCTTTTAGCGGATTTACTCGCTCGAACAGCTTTTGCCCCTCTAGAAATTCCAGCAGGTGTGTTTACGTCAGCAATCGGAGCACCATATTTTATTTACCTTCTATTTAAAAGTAGAAATGAGTAGGGAACATATTAGAACAGCATGATGAAGAAAGGGGTTTTTTGAATGGATGCAATTTCTACCAAGTCATTGACCTTAGCGTATGGAGAAGAAAATATAATTAAAGAACTGGACTTAGCAATACCAAAAGGAAAAATCACGGTATTCATCGGCAGTAATGGTTGTGGAAAGTCAACATTGTTACGTTCATTGGCACGTTTAATGAAACCAAAAAACGGCTCCATTGTTTTAGATGGAAATGATATTGCCCATACATCAACGAAAAAGATAGCTAGGAATCTTGCCATCCTTCCTCAATCCCCTGTAGCCCCTGAAGGACTAACGGTTTTGCAACTGGTGAAGCAAGGAAGATATCCGTATCAGAACTGGTTTCAGCAATGGTCTGAAAAGGATGAAAAAGCGGTAAATGATGCACTAGATGTTACGGGAATGGTAGAATTTGCAGATCGAAAAGTGGATTCGTTATCAGGTGGTCAGAGGCAGCGCGCATGGATTGCGATGACACTTGCTCAAGATACCGACATTATTTTATTAGATGAACCAACCACATATCTTGATTTGACCCATCAAATTGAAATCCTAGATCTTCTATATGATTTAAATCAATCGGAAGAACGGACCATTGTAATGGTATTACATGATTTAAATCTTGCATGTAGGTATGCGGATCATATTGTCGCTATCCATAATAAAACAATTTATAAACAAGGTGATCCGGATACCATCATTACGCCAGAATTGGTTCACACTGTCTTTGGGTTGCAGTGCCAGGTAGCATGTGATCCAATCTGTGGTACACCTTTGTGTATACCGTTTAGTAAAGGAAGACACTTAAAGGGTGTTAAACAGCATGTCAAATCAGTTAACACCTAATGAGAAACAAGAATTGACCCTGTTCACCATTCTAGTAAGTTAAAGTAGAAGTGCTGTAAAATGACAGTGCTTCTTTTTTTATTGTTGCCCTAACATACTATCATCATCTTCTTTCAAAATATGTTAAAGTTATATAAGGAAGAATGGAAAGGATTGTTTAAATGAGTAAAACAGTTGTTCTAGCAGAAAAACCTTCTGTTGGTCGAGATATTGCACGGGTTCTTCAATGTCATAAAAAGGGGAACGGCTTTATGGAAGGTTCAAAATATATTGTGACATGGGCATTAGGACATTTGGTGACATTAGCAGATCCTGAAGCTTATGATAATAAATACAAAACATGGAAGCTTGATGATTTGCCAATGCTTCCATCTAATTTGAAACTTGTTGTAATGAAGAAAACAGGTAAACAATTTAATGCAGTTAAGACACAGCTAAACCGAAAAGATGTACATGAAGTTGTGATTGCAACAGATGCTGGAAGGGAAGGGGAACTTGTAGCTCGCTGGATTTTAGAAAAGGCAAGAGTGAAAAAGCCTGTGAAGCGACTATGGATTTCATCTGTAACGGATAAAGCCATTCGGGATGGCTTTAAGCATTTAAAGCCTGGAAAAAATTATGAAAACCTCTATGCATCAGCAGTGGCACGATCAGAAGCGGATTGGTATGTTGGATTAAATGCCACCCGTGCCCTAACAACTAAATTCAATGCACAACTTTCCAGTGGTCGTGTGCAAACACCAACATTGGAAATGGTTGCTCAAAGGGAAAGGGAAATTAAAGGATTCCAACCACGGAAGTTTTACGGATTCGAAGCTAAGACAGATAAAGGATTTAAATTGATTTGGCAAGATGACAAAAAGAATTCGAGAATGTTTTCTAAAGATAAAGCGGATGGCTTAATTAAACGACTCAAAAATCAACCAGCTAAAGTTGTTAATGTTCACAAATCCTACAAGAAGAAATTTGCTCCACAGCTATATGATTTAACTGAATTACAACGTGACGCTAACCGTATTTTTAACTATTCCGGGAAGCAAACCTTATCTATTATGCAAAAGCTTTATGAACAACATAAGGTCTTGACTTACCCACGAACGGATTCACGTGTGATTTCAACAGACATCGTTCCGACATTGAAAGATCGTTTGAAAGCATGTGGAGTGGACCAGTACGTGAAGATGGCAAATAAATTATTGAAAAAGGATTTCAAACTGCCAAAGTCTGTTGTTAATAATGCAAAAGTATCTGATCACCATGCGATTATCCCGACAGAACAGCATGTGGTACTAGAAGATTTAAATGATAAAGAAAGAAAAATCTATGATTTGGTTGTGAAACGCTTTCTAGCTGTTTTATCTGATCCATATGAATATGAACAAACGACCATTTTTGTGGAAATAAGCGGAGAAACCTTTACTGCGAAAGGAAAGGTTGTAAAGCACCAAGGTTGGAAGGAAGTTTACAATAATCGTTTCGATGACGACGAAGCAAGCGATGACCAGCACCTACCTGAGGTTAATAAAGGGCATGAGTTCACCAATGTTGTTATGAAGTTAAAAGAAGGGGAAACCAAAGCCCCAGAACGTTTTACAGAGGGTGCTCTGTTACAGGCAATGGAAAATCCGGCGAAATACATGAATACGGATGAAAAACACTTGGCTAAAACGATTAATCAAGCAGGTGGAATCGGAACGGTAGCGACACGAGCTGATATTATTGAAAAGTTATTTAATAGCATGTATCTGGAATTGAAAGGTAAGCATATTTTCATCACATCCAAAGGCCGTCAGCTATTGGAACTTGTACCAGATGATTTACGTTCACCAGCATTAACTGCGGAATGGGAACAGAAACTAAGCCTTATTGCAGATGGTAAATTGCAGAAGGAGAAATTCATTTCGCAAATTAAAGGCTATACGAAGCAAATTGTAAAGGAAATTAAGAATAGTGATGAGAAATTCAAGCATGATAATATGACTGGAACGAAATGTCCGGATTGTGGGAAATTAATGCTTGAAATTAAAAATAAACATGGACGCATGCTTGTTTGTCAGGATCGTTCATGTGGCCATAAGAAAAATATTGCGAAACAGACAAATGCTAGGTGTCCAAACTGCCATAAGCGCATGGAACTGCGAGGAGAAGGTGAAGGACAATTATTTGTTTGTAAATGTGGTCACCGTGAGAAGGTTTCAACCTTTAATAAGCGTCGAAATAAAGAGAAACAGCAAAAAGTATCGAAAAAAGATATTAATAAGTACTTGAAAAAACAAGATGATGGATTTACCAATAATGCATTAGCTGATGCACTGGCTAAATGGAAGAAATAAATGCTTTGGGCCCTCTATTTTTGATAGAGGGCTTTTTATAGTTGGAAGTACAGCTAATAAATCGTACGAATCATTGATAAAAAGAGAGGAAAACCGATAAATGTGTGACTGCTATTCTAATTGAAACCAAAAAGGATAACCAAGTATCCAAAAGATTCAAGCCTAACATTTTACTTCCTATTAGGAAAGATTTATTATTTATAATAGAAATGATTTTTTGACTATAAGGAGGTTAGACATAAATGGCTTTTGTTATTTTAGATCCATGCAGGGGAGAAAAAGCTGGGGAATGTGTTAGTGTCTGCCCTGTTGATTGTATAGAAGAAGGTCCTGACCAATTTTACATAGATCCGGATATTTGTATTGACTGTGGCGCTTGTAAAGCGGTTTGTCCGGTATCGGCAATTGAAGAAGAGTATGATTTAACGCCAGACCAAGAGGAATTTTTGGAAAAGGCGGAGGAATTTTTTGCTAATAGATAGATAAAACGAAAATACAAGATATACATTGGAAGAAGTTTCCTTAAGTAAATAAGAAAGTGGTATCCGGTAATCTAAACCAGATGCCACTTTTTTACTTTACAACTTATTTATGATCATTAACCTGCTTCATTCCTTTTATTTTCCCAAGTAATTCGGATTCACGATGAGATAGCATAATTAATAGATCACCATGTGTCTCCACATACCCATAAGGTACTTTGAACTTCACATTGGATTTCCAAAAAAGTTCATCAAAGCTGTTGATTCTGTTTTGCTGATTCACCAAATCCTCGATTAATTGCTCAAGACTCGGGGGCTCTTCCGACCAGTCTGAAACATTAATATCCGAACTAAAAAGTTTAGCATAATGTTCGGGGATTTTCTGTGATTTCTTTTGGCTGACAAACAAAAGTTTTTCGTTGACAAGTAATGTATTGCCAATGTGCCAGCGGATTGTATTATTAAAGTATTTGGATTGGTAATCTAAAGCTTCCTCATCCAATTCTTGTATGTACGTAAGCAAAGATGTTCTTGCAAGATTAAATTGTTTTAAGGATGACATTTTTATTTCCTCCTAATTAGTATACATCATTTAGTATAATCGAATATCTAAATGATGAAAAGAAATGTAACTTAACCTTCAAAAAAAGTGACGTCCCGTAGGAGAGACGCCACTTTTTTCATTTTTTTAAAATATCATTAATCACTGATCTTATGTCTACAGTTGGTTGTCTACAAGCAAAGTTTTCACAAATATAAACGGTCGTTTTATTATCGATTGCTTTATATTCTGCGGCGAATGGAGCAATTTGAGAAAAATCCTCTGGTGACTCGCCAACAAGGAAAAAAGAATTTGGTAAGAAGTTTTTCTGAATGTTTTCGACAAGCTCCTGTCGCCCTTTATCATCTTTTTTACCAAGGACAACAACTTCTTTTGTAGGATTTTCCATCAGTTGCAGGCTTTGTAAGAAAAAAGGACTAGCCGAAGCTCTCCGGCTCACATCATGATAGAAAGTGTAATACATTTCCTCTACATGATCAAGATAGGTTGTATTTCCCGTTAAATAGCCAAGTCTAGTTAGCATAACTGCTGCCACACTATTTCCAGAAGGGATGGCACCATCGTAAATTTCCTTATCCTGTGCAATTAATTTTTCGCTGTCCTTTCCACTGAAAAAGAAACCACCGTTCTTTTGATCCCAAAATAATCCTAGCATTTGGTCTGCAAGGGTGCTCGCTTGTTTTAAATATTGTCCAGTAAACGTTGAACCATATAATTCTAGATAACCCCATAATAGGAATGCATAGTCATCAATATAAGCGGCATACTTGGTTTCCTTATCTCGGAACCGGGCCATTAGTCGATTATTTTGGAATAGTTTTTCTTCCACGAATAGGATAGCGGTTTCTGCCATTTTTATATAGTCATCTTTAGAAAAAACACTTCCTGCTTTTGCGAGTGCAGCAATCATCATCCCATTCCAGCTTGTTAAAATTTTATCATCAACATGTGGATACACACGTTTTTCCCTTGCCGCTAATAGCTTTAACCTTGCAGTTTCCAGCTTATCTTTTACCGATTGAAGAGACGTGTTATAATCCCTAGCCACATACTCTAAATCTTGGTCAATCAAATTTGGAATATTTTTCCCTTCAAAATTTCCTTGGGGTGTCAGGTCATAAACATAAATGTATAAATCAGCTAACTCATTACCAAGAATATCGTATATTTCGTCTGTGTCCCATACATAATATTTTCCCTCGACCCCCTCTGAATCCGCATCAATAGCAGAATAAAAGGCACCATCTTTACTAGTCATTTCTCGCTTTATAAATGTGATGATTCGCTCTGCTATATCTCGATAAAAAGGGTCATTTGTAATTTGATAACATTCTGTAAATACCATTAATAAAAGCGCATTGTCATACAGCATTTTCTCAAAATGGGGAACAAGCCACTCTTGATCTGTAGAATAACGGGAAAAACCGTAGCCCACATGATCCCAAATTCCTCCCGCAGCCATATCTTTTAATGTTTTCTCTGTAATTTTTAATGCAGCTGCATTGCCGGTATCATGATAATATCTTAGTAAAAATAAAAGGTTTTGTGGCATCGGAAATTTTGGTGCCTCCCCAAACCCACCATACGTGAAATCATAGCTTTTTGCTAATTGTTGGTAGGCTGTATCAATGACGTCTTTAGTTAGGCGCTTCTCACTTTTAGGGGTATGTGAGCGATTTAGTGCATCTGTCACACTATTCGTAACCTCTGTAATATGTTCAGGGTCTTCTGTAAATTTTCGATGAAGCTGCTTAAGTGCTTCCATGATTCCAGGGCGGCCATATTTGCTCGTTTTTGGAAAATACGTACCTGCATAAAATGGAATTTTTTCTGGGGTCATGAAAATGGTTAACGGCCAGCCACCATGTCCATTCATCATTTGACAAACCTTCATATAAACAGAATCGACATCTGGTCTTTCTTCACGGTCCACTTTGATAGATATATATTTTTCGTTTAATAAAGCTGCTACTTCATCATCTTCAAATGATTCATGCGCCATCACATGACACCAATGGCATGTGCGTTAGAATAACCAGCTAACTATACCCAATAGATAAGAAGATTGGTTTACCTTCTCGTTTCGCTTTATCGAATGCTTCATCACCCCAAGCATACCAATCAACAGGATTGTATGCATGCTGTAATAAATACGGTGACTTTTCAGCGATTAATCTATTGGGCTTATTGTTAGTAGTCATATGGCATCACCACCTTTCTTAATTACTTATTATTTTTTTACATAATGGAAGATAAACGGTTCATTTTCCTTTCGCTGTTTTACGATTTTAAGACCTTTTATTTTTTTAGTTCAAAGTCTATCAACCATTCTCCTTTTAGATCAAGGATAGAGTCCGTTTTAAAAGTCACATTGGATATGGCAGGACTATATTGAGGCATTTTTACCTTAACTGCCCCTTGATATTTTTGATTGCTTACTTTTTTATGCCACAGATTATCACCTTGCAAGCGATTGTCCCCAATAGTAATGCTTGGCTGTTTTATTAGAATTGTCTCATCCACATTTATAAAATCAGCAGATGTTGACTGTACGGTATAATTAACTATTAACTCCCTGTTATGATTTTTAATGGAATAGTTATTAATTGTAAGCTTGATTCCATTACTTTCTGCCGAACCGATGATTTGCTCCGATTCAGCCTTCGCATGTTGGGAAGGGATCAATATAACCCCAACTAGTAAGCAAAAAGATATGATAATCCCACTAAAAAGTTTTGTTCGTTTTGACGAACCCTTCATTAAATCATCCTCCTTCATAAAATTTAGCATAGAAATCGCTTAAAACGACCTCTTTTGTATAGTGTCTCTATCTTTTGTAAATATTCCATTAAATTTATAAAGGATAAGCGAATTTCTTTCAATTTTATTTGAATAATTATGGGAGTTTTTCTCAATATAGAAATGAGGACAAGTTTATTAAATTTATCTTCGTAAGAGAAAGTTTTAATACAACCTTATGGTAAGGGTACCGTTAGATAACAAGATTGGAGGTTTTTTTATTGAGCAGTTATTTAAAGAAGTTAACCGTACTTTTGTTGGTGGCCATTTTTATAGTTGGTTGTCAATCACAGACAGAAGAGGAAGAAAATAACGCTAACGAGGAAAATAATGTTAATGAACAAAACAACGAGGCAAAAAAAGACACAGGTTTTCCAATCTGGGGATACAATCTTCAACAAACTAGGAATGTCCCCTATGACAAAATTACAAAGGATAATGTGAACGATTTAGGTATTGTTTGGCAGTCAGATTTAGCGGATTGGGATGAGGATGTTCCTAATGCGTCAGAGGATTTCCCAGTCGTAGTGGATGGAGTTATGTATGTAACGACCTCAATGAACCGAGTATTTGCAATAGATGCTTCAAATGGGGAAAAAATTTGGGAATGGAAGCCGCCTCAAGAAGTGCAAGATCATCTGAATAATGTGGACCTAAAGAATTTACAGATTCTCGCCAGTCGCGGTGTAGCTGTCGCGGAAGATAGTGTATTTGTACTTATAGCGGATAACCGTTTAGCAAAACTTGATGCGAAGGATGGAAAGTTGATTAAAATGGTTAATCTATGGGATACCATAGAAGGAGTAACGGTGGAAAATAGATATTATGAAACAACGGCTCCTATGTACTATGACGGAAACGTATATGTTGGAAGTAGTGGTGGAGATAATGGTGTTCGTGGCTTTGTGATGGCCTATAAAGCAAGCGATTTGGAACCTGCTTGGGACGAACCTTTTTGGACTGTTCCAGAGAAAGGGGAAGACTGGATGCAAGGCGAATACACAGGCGGTGGAACCGTATGGACCCCGATGGCTTTTGACCCAGAAACCGACATGATGTATTTTGGTACGGGAAATCCTGCCCCTGACTTTTTCGCAGAAAGTCGCCCTGGACCTAACCCTTATACCGACTCTGTAGTTGCTCTTGATAGTAAAACAGGCGAATTAATTTGGGCAAATTCAGAAGTTGAACATGATGTATGGGACTATGATGCAGCATCTACACCAATGGTTCTTGAAGCTAATGTTAACGATGAAAAGAGGAAAATCGTCGTACATGGGGGCAAAAACGGAAAATGGTTTGCATGGGATGCAGAGTCGGGCGATACCATTTATGATGGCGTTCCATTTGTCAAAATTAAGCAGACGCCATTACCGACAAATGAGGAGGAAGCTGTGCCTCAATGGCCAGGAACGGAAGGGGGACAAAATTATGCCCCAGAAACGTATGATCCAAGTACCAATTATGTACTGATTCCTGGGATTAACAAGCCATCTCTAATGATTGCGGCAGAAAATCAAGAACAAATTGAGGAACAAGAGGGTTACTTCCCGGGAACGAAGCTGTTACCTACCCCTGAGGATGCTGAGATATCTGGTACAATTACCGCCATCGATGTGAATACTGGCAAGAAAGCTTACCAATTAAAGACGGAACAACCGATGCGTGGTGGATTTACAAGTACGGCTTCAGGACTTGCATTCTATGGGGAATTGGATGGAACGGTCAACGCTCTTGACATCGAAACTGGAGACATATTATGGGAAATGGAAAGCGGTGGGCAGCAGATTATGATGGCTCCTTCCATTTATATGATAGATGATGAACAGTATGTTACATTCGTCACTGGAACGAAGGTTGTTACCTATGGACTAGGTGGAAAACAAGAGATTACCCCAGAAAAGTCCCCAGAAGGTTCAGGTGAAGATGAAAATTCTAATGATGGAAGTAGTGGAAATAAAGAAAGTGATAAAAAGCAGCCTACCGCTCTTAACGCCGAAGAAATTTACAATAAGAGTTGTCTTTCCTGCCATGGGGCGGACCTTGAGGGAGCATCTGGCCCAGGCTTACAACAAATCGGACAGTCTTGGACTGAAGAAGAACTATTTGATCAAATAATGAATGGAAGTGGACGGATGCCAGGAGGTCTTGTTAGTGAGAAAGAGGCTGAAGCGCTAGCGGAATGGTTGTCGCAAAAGAAGTAATATTTTACAGTTATAAGTACAATTTTTAAGAAAATCATTTTAAAACGAGGCTTTAGACATAAGGATCACTGCCCCCTATACATTAATACAATATCTAGACAAAAAGATGACGAATCATTTTAGATGTTGTTATTTGTGGGGTCCGATTCTTTGTTTAAGGCCTCGTATTTTTGGTGATGTCTTAGGTTATTTTAACTTCTTGCGATCACTTATTGCTATATACCAAAGACCATTGTGGTAACTTTAGGACAATTTCAAGTTGAAAAACTTGGTTATTTTGGTATATCTGTTGGCATAAGATAATTTTGAAAGGATGAAATAAATATTCCGTGAATATCATTATGATTGTTGTTTATAAGGGGGTGACTAGTATGTGGGTTATACCTGAGTATAAAGTGATTAATACAGCCTCAGAGGTGACAGCATATTCTTACATCGGTAAGGTCAGCAGGTAGTATAAATTTTGCATGTATGCCCTTTTAAGCAATTAATCATTAATAATGCTTAGACGGGAAGTTGGTCTAAAAGTGTGGGACGTAGTTAAAAGCAATGTTTTACAGATACAGTAGAAAGGATTGAAGACAAATACGAATTAGAGTCTTAGGAGTAGCGGCTGGGGGAGGTTTTCCGCAATGGAATTGTGCTTGTCCCAATTGTCAGGGTGCACGCGCTGGGGATGATGTACAGGGACCATTGTTACAATCTTCTATTGCAGTAAGTCCTAATGAAAAGGACTGGTATCTTATTAATGCAGGCCCGGATGTAGGTAGACAAATTGAATCCTTCGCTGCACTTCATGCGGGTCCTGGAATTAGAGAGACACCTTTAGCCGGAGTTATTTTAACCGATGCTGAGCTTGATCATACAATTGGATTATTGTCACTTAGAGAAGGTTCTAATTTGACGATATATGGAACGGAAACAGTAAGAAGATGCTTAAATATCTCTTTTCCAGTAATGCCGATGCTTAAAAATTATTGTTCATGGGAATGGCGTTCTCTTTATACCGACGTGAAACAAAAAGTAGGAGGTTTAGGTGAAGAATTGGGAGGAACCATGATTATTGAAACGGTCCCCATATCAAGCAAACCTCCTCTTTATGCTGAAGCGAACAACGGTGTTCATGACCACGAAGATATTTGGGAGGTCGGTTTGCTTCTTCATAACAAGCGTTCCGGAAGATGTCTTGCTTATTTTCCAGCATTAGATAGGATAACCCCAGAAATAGAAGAATGCCTTAAGCAAGCCGATATCTTGATGGTCGACGGAACCTTTTGGTCAGAAGATGAATTGGTCAAATTGGGCGCAACTGAGCGGAACGCAAGTGATATGGGGCATCTTCCAATTAGTGGACCAGCGGGCATTATGGAAAAATTGTCCTACTACCCCAAACAACGGAAAATCCTGATTCACATTAACAACAGTAATCCGATTTTGAAAAGGGGTTCAAAGGAAATAGAGACATTAAGACAAAAGGGGATTGAGGTTGCCTATGAAGGTATGGAACTGGAGGTTTGATGATGCTTGAACAAGAAGGGCTACATTATAATAAATCCCCAGAAAAAGAAGAACCGTGGACCAAAGATGAGTTCAGACAGCAATTAATTGAAGTTGGCCGATCTTCCTATCATGACAAACATCCCTTTCATGTGGCGATGCACGAAGGGGCTTTAAGCCAAAAGCAAATTAAGGGATGGGTGGCCAATCGATATTACTACCAGAAGTCGGTTCCAATTAAAGATGCCGTCATCTTGTCTAAACTTCCATCAAGAGATTTTCGCCGTGAATGGATTCAACGAATCATTGATCATGATGGGAACGATGAGGTAGAAGGTGGAATTGAGGCATGGTTGAAGCTTGGCGAAGCTGTGGGATTGTCCCGGCAGGAAGTTTTGCGGGAAGACCATGTGGTACCAGGAGTCCGATTTTCTGTAGACGCCTATGTGAACTTCGCACGGGAAAAGTCATGGACTGAAGCGGTTGCCTCCTCTTTAACTGAATTGTTTTCTCCGATTCTAATGAAAGAGAGGATTAAGATCCTTGAGCGACTGTATCCGTGGATTGATAGTTCAGGACTCGGCTATTTTCGAAATCGCCTAACACAAGCACCACGTGATACGGAATTTGCACTCAGGGTTGTTTTAGATTATTGTCAGACGCGAAAAGAACAACAGCAAGCTGTCGATGCATTACGTTTTAAATGTGATGTATTGTGGGCGCAGCTCGATGCCATTGAAAAGGCTTATCACAACTAAGAAATGTGTAAGTATTGGATTGGTGGTGGAGTAAATCTTGTCTAGTAAGTTTCCAAAACTCGCACCAAAAGGTCGACTGAAATTTGATAAAATAAGGAAGAAACATCTACTATTATTACCAGAAAGGGTAGTGGTTTTGAACGAAACTGCTGCATCTATACTTACTCTATGTGACGGAAATGAAACGGTTCATACCATCACTGAAAAAATGAGAAAATCGTTTAAGACAAATTCTACCGAAAAAGACGCAAATGCATTGGAAGATTTTGAAGGGATGAAGGAAGACATCAATAATTTTCTAAGAGAGATGGTTGATCAAGGGTGGGTGATAATCCAAGATGGTAGAGTTGAAGAAAAATAGTGTTCAGCCTCCTTACTCGTTACTGGCCGAGTTAACACATCGTTGTCCCTTGCATTGTCCTTATTGTTCGAACCCGCTAGAAATGACATTAAAGGAAATGGAACAGGCAACGGAAGACTGGTGCAGGGTATTATCGGAAGCGGCGGACCTTGGTGTCGTTGAAGTTCACTTTTCTGGCGGGGAACCACTTTTATGGGGAGAGGACTTGGAGGTCCTCATCTCCCATGCTACTTCAATGGATATGTATACCAATCTCATTACAAGTGGAATCGGTTTAACAAAGGAAAAAGCCATTCGATTCGAAGCGGCGGGGTTAGCTAATGTGCAGGTAAGCTTTCAAGCGGGGGAAGCTAAGCTTTCGGATAGAATAGGCGGCTTTAAAGCTTTTGATAAAAAGAAGGAAGCTGTAAAAGCGATAAAAGAAGCTGGAATGCATTTATCCTTAAATGTTGTGCTGCACCGTATGAATATTGATCATTTAGATGAAATTATTATGCTTGCCGAGGAAATGGGAGCAGAACGTCTTGAATTAGCCAATACACAGTATTATAATTGGGCTCTACTCAACCGGGAACAACTCTTGCCAAGCCGAAAGCAGATTGAACGGGCAAGCGAGATTTACGACGCAGCAAAAAAGCGAATTGGAAATAACATGGAGATTATTTGGGTTATTCCCGATTACTACGCATCGACCCCTAAGCCTTGTATGGGCGGATGGGGAACAATCGGTCTTACGGTAGCACCGAATGGAGATGTCCTTCCATGCCCGACTGCTGGGATTATTGAAGGAATTTCCTTTGAAAATGTTCGGGAGCTGTCATTAAGTCATATTTGGTATGAATCGGACTCTTTTAATCGTTTTCGTGGTGAGGAATGGATGCCTAATACTTGTAAATCATGTGATTTACGGGAACAAGACGGAGGTGGTTGCCGCTGTCAAGCTTTCGCTTTAACTGGAGATGCATATGCAATTGATCCAGTCTGTCAATGGTCGCCAAATCAATCGATAATTGAAGAGGCAGTACAGGATGCAAATATCAATCGTAAGAAACAGGCATCCCCAATGATTTATCGAAAATATCCAAAGTATAAAAAATAGAGTTTGCATATTCGGTGCTACAGGTCAAGATTACCTTTAGCACCTTTTTCTATTGTGCATAAATGTGCGCCTGGTTTGGAAGGCTTTTAGATAGAACCTTCTAGAATTTCTCAAATTAGTTGCATTACCCTTCTATCCGAATTTAAAAATATGCAAATAGAAATGAAGTGTTGAAAAAAATGTTTGTTAGAGCAGATAATATAGAGAACGGACAAATCCATCCGGCGGTTAGAAAACTTATGTTGGTTAATGCTATACGAAGTATTGGACAAGGTCTGATGTTTGTTGTTTTAACTTTATACCTTGATGCGTTAGGGTGGAGCACAGTAGCGATAGGGAGTGTGCTTAGTGCCAGTGGATTACTCGGTGTCATACTTGCACCATTAATAGGTGTTTTAAGTGATCGATACGGAAGGAAACCGTTCACCCTTTTTTCTGAACTTTTAACAGCTGGATGTGCATTAATTGGAATATTATCGACTAACCCTATTATGTTGTTTATAGCCATCTCACTTTCTGGTTTTGGGAAAGCGGATGCAGGTTCACCTAATCCGTTTGCACCAGCGGAACAAGCGTGGTTCGCATCATTTATCCCAATAAGTGAACGTGGGAAAATATATAGTCTGAATAACGCAATTAGTTTTTTTGGAATGGCGACGGGTGCAATCCTAGTTGGGACAATAAGAATAGAGGGATATAACTTTTTAGAAATATCTTCCTACCAGTTAGTATTTTGTTTTATTTTTGTTTTATCGCTTGTTACTACTTTGATTATTTTAACTGTTGAGGGGGAAGAAGCTATAAATTATCAGGGGAATAGAGATGAGGTATCGTCTAGAGATAAGGGATCGGAGAATAATGAAAAGAAATCGAGACAAAAAGAAAATGTTGCGATACTGAAGCTTGCAGCGATTAATATTCTAAACGGGATTGCCATAGGATTGACGGGGCCGATGATGTCCTATTGGTTTTCAACAAAATTCGGGGTAAGCATTAATCTAATTGGTGGCGCTTTAGCTTTGACCTTTTTCACAACAGGTATCACCTCGATTTTGCAAGCAAAAATTTCCCACAAACATGGAACTGTTCGATCCATTGTGTTTGTTCGTTACATAGCAAGCCTACTTTTAATTTTACTGCCTTTACTACCATCTTTTGCTCTTGTTTCTGTCATTTATATCCTTCGTACGGCATTAAACCGGGGTACACAAGGGGCTCAACAAGCACTAAGTGTTAGTTTGACTCGTGGGAAGCGTCGGGGCTTTGCATCAAGTATTAACATTTTTTCAATGCGTCTGCCAATTTCAATTGGCCCGTATATTACAGGACACCTTTTTGGATTAGGTGCACTGTCTCTACCATTTTATATAGCCTCTGGTTTACAACTTAGTTTCGCTTATTTATACGGAAAAAGCTTTCGATCTTATGATACTAGCATAACGTTGCAGACTTCATCCAAGTGAGTTTTGTTTTATGTTCGAGCATTAACAGTTTCCCGTTAGAACAATTATGTTTATTTGGACAAAAAATGAATCTTTCACCAGTGGAGGTATTAACGACGTACACGACGTGGTAGTGCTAAGACATAAGGACGCCCCAGATTTTAGTCGGTCTTACCCTTAACCTGCGATAAAAAATGAGGCTTTAGTCAAAACAAAGGGCCAAACCTCACAAATAACAATATCTAGGGAAGTTCGTAAGTTTTTTATCTAGACATTACATTATTGTATAGGGGTTAGATCCTTTTGTCTAAAGCCTCATTTAACACGCCAAATGGGTTCATTTCTTAAGAATAATAGTTTTTAACTTACTTTTCTGCAATTGTATCTGCATGATTTAATGTTGTTTTCTGACCCGTTGTTGAAAATTTAGAAGGTTCACTTTTGCTTACTAGTCTTCCAACCTGCCACCCAATTACCATATTGACCAGACCCATGAGGGTGAATAATAAATAGTCCCCAAATGGCTCAGGGAGTATAAGGTCGAGGGTCAACCATATACCAGCTGTTGCAGCCCCAATAATTGCTCCTATTATTGCTTTATAGTAACCTTTCATTCCCTTCGCACCTCCTTACTCATATTATTAACCCTATTCATATTCAGCATATGTCGGTGAATCAGTCGAAATAACCAAAATTCTATATAATGGTTGTCCTAAATACTATGGGGTTGAAATATAAAACGGGGTTACCATATAAAAAAATAGATCAATTAGGACAAGTAACTGGCCATTCAAAAGTCGTTCACTTTTCATCAACTAAAATATTCTTCATTTAGGAATAGATAAATCTCTTTCATAATCCAAAAAATAATCATACTCCAAATTAAAATGATTAGTACTCCTACTACCCAATTTTTTGGTTTACCATTTTTAATGATACTTTTTTCTTTCATTTCGCAGTTTGCTATTACATCTTTTGGAATCATTTTTAATGTAAACATAATCCCTAGTGGAACAATAATTACATCATCTAAATAGCCAATTATCGGTATAAAATCAGGTATTAAATCGATAGGGCTAAACGCATATGAAATAACACAAACAATAAATACTTTGGCGTACCAAGGTACTCTATTATCTTTATAAGCAAAGTAAAGTATGAAGGTTTGCCTTTTTAAATTTTTTGCCCAAGCTTTTATCTTCTCCATATGGCCCCCTTAAATAAGGTAAGATTAATCATTTTTGACGTCAACATTTCAATTCATTTTCAACTTTACCCCGTATTCTATACAATTTTTAATTTTTTATTAATACAGGAGGTCATTAATAATTGTAACTGTATTCCATCTTTTTCATCCCTAATACAAAGTTCTCCTTCATCCTATTTTTATTTTTCAAATATAGATTATCATTCGACAAAGATATGCAAAGCGTGGATAGAAAAATTGTTTAAAAGACACCATGATGGTCTGATTCCACCATGGTGTCTTTTGGGTTAAAATCTTTTCTCTTTTTTTGATCATTTAATTAAATCATTTAAATCGTCTCTTTATTTTCTCCAATGTCTATCGATTTAAAATGTGGGTATTTTACCCTAACACAAATTTTAATAACATTTCATAATTTTTCCGAGTAAATTTTAAGTTAATGGTACAAGCTAGATACCGTAAGCCTTAAAACAAAAATTACTTTAGGAGGATTTATTTACTATGGCACAACAACAAAATCAACAACAATTACAACAAGCTGTACAAGCAGCTCAGCAGGCACAGCAAGCTGTTCAACAAGCACAAGCAAATGCAAATCCACAGCAATTGCAACAAGCTCAACAGCAGTTACAACAAGCAGAGCAGCAAGTTCAACAGGCTCAACAACAAGCGGGAGCAAACGCTCAACAAAATCAACAGTTACAGCAGGCACAGCAACAAGTACAGCAAGCCCAACAGCAAATCCAACAAGCTCAAGGAAATGCACAAGCTAACCAAAATAATAATCAAAAATAGAAGTAAAATATATAAAAAGGAAGTTCCTTCAATGAACTTCCTTTTTATTTGGAAATACTTTTGTAAAACTAAATCATGCTTTCATTTGTTTTATTTTGATGATTAGAGCTCCAAATAGAATAACAATAAATGAGATGATTCCCATTCCTACAACTATATATGTGAATGAATACTCTTCATTACTAGAAAAAAGAGTATTCATTGTTATAGCTCCAACCAATAAAGACATCGCAATCTCTGTCATAAATGGATGATTAGATTCATTTGTTTTTTTAAAAGTTTCGTTTTCATAGTGACAAAACAGGATAATAGCTAACATTACCAATAAA
Organism: Oceanobacillus senegalensis; assembly: GCF_900176885.1. Lineage (GTDB taxonomy): Bacteria > Bacillota > Bacilli > Bacillales > Amphibacillaceae > Oceanobacillus > Oceanobacillus senegalensis. The sequence goes on from NZ_LT839648.1 coordinate 613,851, forward strand.
ATAATAAATTCTCCCACCTCACATTACATCGTATCAAATTTTTAATTATTGGAATAAACACATTGTTACCACCTATTCATATAATGGTTACGTGTTATCTTTATATGTTAGGTGAGGATGTTTTATGGACTATTTAACATTTTATATCTATCCTGAAGCACTCATTTTATTACCCACTTTGTATTTTATCGGATTAATTCTAGATCAAACTCCCATCCTACCAAGATGGTCACATGCATGGATTAAATTGATCTTTGCAGTAGTTGCCTGCCTTATTTATTTTGGTGTTGACATTCGATTTGTCGTTCAAGGTATTTTAGTAACAGGAACAGAAATGATTTTTCGAGATGCTATCCATGATTCTATTATAGATTTAGTTAGTCGTTATTCTAAAAACGAAACAAAAGAGGAGCAAGATGAGTATCATGAATAACGATTTTATAGACGGAATACCAAATGGTTACTATTTACAATAAACTAAATTCGTTAGGGGACTAAAATGTTTTAATTTGCTTCACCGAAATAAAAAGAGCCCTAGATTTTTTGAAACTAGGGCATGTCCTTATCTCATAATATTTCCCGGTTTAAAAAATGGAAGGTAAGGGAGTAAAAGGGAAAACATTGAGCATCTCATGCACAAGTTCTTCCTTATCCTTTAATAGAACTTCTCTAAATCATTTGATTACTGATGGCGTTAGGCTAGACCAAACGTTTTCCTTTGGTATCATACCAACCAACTTTTGATCCGTTATAATTGCTATCGGATAGTTGGTTTTTATTGTCTTATCTATCAAATCCCGTACATAATCTTCTGGGGCAGCAGTTTCATAGTCATTCCTAATAACATGTCGTAACTCTCTTTCCTCTTCCAAACCACTTAATGCATCGTCTAGGGAAACCAATCCTTGTAATATTTGATTTTGATCCACAACATATAAATGTGAAAGGCGATTTAATTGCATTTCTTTTATGGCCACATTCAAGCTTTCTTTGATATTAATGAAAGCATTTGGTTCAAGCATAATACTTTTCGCTTGGATTATTTTAGATCGATCAATGTCCTTGACGAAGTCTTCTATATAGTCATTAACAGGGTTATTAAGGATATCTTCAGGTGTACCGATTTGTTCTACTTTCCCATCCTTCATTACTGCAACACGATCACCAATCTTAAATGCTTCATTGATATCATGTGTAATAAAAATAATAGTTTTTTTGAGTTTCTTTTGTAGGTCCAATAGTTCAAATTGCATTTCACGACGAATTAACGGATCTAATGCACTAAATGGTTCATCCATTAACAAGATGTCTGGGTCATTAGCGAGAGCTCTTGCCAATCCAACACGTTGCTGCATACCACCACTTAATTCATCAGGATATTTATTTTCCCATCCTTTTAGTCCTACTGTTTCTAAGCACTTTTGAGCGATTTCAAGTCGTGTCGCTCGTAATACGTTACGTACTTCTAGACCGTATGCAACATTTTCTATTACTGTCCGGTGATTAAACAATCCAAAATGTTGGAATACCATCGCTATTTTCTTTTGCCTGTACTCTTTTAATTCTCGTTCATTATATTTTGTGATATCTTCACCATCCACATAAATACTTCCATCTGTTGGTTGGTTTAATAGATTAAAACATCGAATTAATGTGGATTTCCCACTACCAGATAATCCCATTATGACAAATAATTCTCCATCTTCAATATTAAACGATACATTTCCAATTCCGACTGTATGGCCTGTTTTCTCTAATATTTCCTGTTTCGACATATCCTCTTTAATATTTTTTAATACTTTTTTAGGGTGAGAGCCGAATATCTTTGATACTCCCTTAATTTCTAATTTAGCTGTCATCTATGTGTACTCCCTTCTTTCAGGACCGTCTTTGGTATTTTTCTGAAATGGCAAGTGTTAGTCGGTCAATTATAATGGCTATAAATACAATACTAATACCAGCCTCGAATCCTTTTGCGACGTCAATTTGGTTTAAGGCAGTCAATACTTCCAAACCAAGACCTTCTACACCAACCATAGAGGCAACAACAACCATTGCGAGTGCCATCATCGTTGTTTGGTTGACACCAGTCATGATGGTAGGCAATGCTTGTGGAATTTGCACCTTTTTTAATAGCTGCCATTTGGAAGAACCAAAAGATAAACCTGCCTCAACAACTTCGCTAGGAACCCCACGAATAGCCAGATTGGTTAGTCTTATGATTGGTGGTAGTGCGTAAATAATGGTGGACAATACACCCGGAACAAGACCTAAACCAAAGAAAAAGATACCCGGTATGAGGTAAACAAAAGTTGGCATGGTTTGCATAGCATCAAGAAGTGGTTTGATAAAAACTTCAAATCTCTTATTGTATGACATTAAAATTCCCAGTGGTATACCAATAATGACAGAGATAACTACACTTGCAATGACAATGGTTAACGTAAACATCGTTGCATCCCATAATCCAAATACACCAATCAAAAATAAAAATACCGAGTATAAAATACCGGATGAAACCGATTTATATTGGCATGCCAGTAAAAAGATGGCTAAAATAAAGTACCACCAAGGCACCCAAGTTAGAAAATCATTAAAATGAAGAAGTAACCATAAAAGACCTGACTTAATCGCTTCAAAAAAGCCACTCCAATGCACCGTCAGCCAATCAACAATATTACTTATATAATTACCTATATGGAAGGTTAAATTTTCTGGAAACTCAAACATGATTAAGGTTGCTTAGGCACAACCTTTCACCTCACTTTCTATTACTACTTGTTTTTACAAAGCTGATTTTATTCTTTCGGCAACATCTTCAGGAACCCATTTCGTCCATAATTCCTGATGTTCTTCAAGCCACCACTTAGCAGCTTCTTTTGTAGTTGCATCCTGTTCTTGCATATAAAGAAGCGCTTCGCCTGTTAATTCATTAGAAGTTTCATAGTTTCTTAGTAATTTAGTAACGTCCGGCGCCTTTTCTGGGAAATCCTTATGAACTACAACATATATTTGATTTTCTGGAAAGGCTGTTCCATAATTCTTGTTCCAAATTTCTTCATCATACGCAGGCTCTTCTAAAAGTGTCATATCGTATTTACTTAAAATCCATGTTGGCGACCAGTAATAGCCAACCCATGGCTCGTGATTTTTAAATGCTTTTTCAATGGATGCACTAGTTGCTCCAGAAGACCCAGGTGAAAAATAATTATAATATTCATCAAGACCATACGTTTTGACTTTTTGCTTCATAATTTCTTGGGCAACTGATCCACTGTGACCACCAACAATTCTTCCTTTAGAAGGGTCTGTCGGGTCTTTGAATAGTTCTGGATATTTTTTTAAATCTTGTACTGTTTTTAAGTCAGGTGCCATTGGTTCAATCCCGTGCTCCGGATCTCCCTCAATTACAAATGTTGGGACAAAAAATCCTTGCTGGTTCGTTGTGAAGTTAGTTGCAAGTTCGATAACTTCTCCTGCTTTTTTTGCCTTGAGATATGGTTCCTCTAAATTGTTCAACCAAAGTTCCATATAAATGTCAATTTCCCCTGTGCGAAGACCTGTAAAAGTGGCAGAAGAGGAACCGTTTATAAAGTCAACATTGTAGTTATAGCCGTTTTCTATCATAAACTTCGCTATTTCGTTATGTACGCGCATACTATCCCATCCAGCATCTGCAATAGTAATGGTCCCGCTACTTTTTTCATTTGCTTCTCCTATGGACACATTACTGTATATACCTAAACCTATTAAAAGGCAAAACATCAATGACCAAATATATTTCCATTTATTTCTCATATTCTCTCTCCTTCCTATTTATTATTAGGTTTAATCTACTATTAAATCCGACAATTTTCAACAAATTTCAAAAGGATTTTCTTTTTAATTTTTTTTAATGAGTAAGAAATGATTAAAATAGTAATATTGAACGTATTAAAGGGTAAAGAATTACTATGGTTTTTTATGGAATCGTTATTACAACCATAATTGGAATGATTGCTGGTTTAATTCAAATACCATCATCCATTATGGGTGAAATTCCAAGCCTTGAATCAACATTTGGTATCGTATTCTCGCATTTACATGAGATTTTCACACCTGAATTACTAGCAGTTATTTTTACTTTTTTATTTGTTGCTTTCTTTGATACGGCCGGGGCATTAATTGCAATTACAAGTCAGGCAGGTATTATGAAGGATAATAAGATTCCTAATATTGGAAGGGCATTATTAGCTGATTCTTCAGCTGGTGCAATCGGAGCAGTACTAGGTACATCCACTCCTGCAACAAGTGTTGAGTTCTCTGCTGGTGTTGCTGTTGGAGGGCGGACAGGATTTACATCTGTCATCATTGCTGCATGTTTTTTGATTGCTTTATTCTTTTCGCCGATTATTTCAGTAATAACCGCTGAGGTAACTGCACCTGCATTAATTATAGTTGGTGCGTTAATGGCAATGGAAATTAGTAAAATTAACTGGGGTAAACTCGAAATTGTTATTCCATCTTTTATAACAATTATCATGATGCCTTTAACGTCAAGTGTAGCAACAGGTATTGGACTAGGATTCGTTCTGTATCCCCTAACATTCATCGCGCAAAGGTGTTTTAAAGAGGTCCATCCAATCATGTATGTACTTGGTTTGTTATTTGTTTTGTATTTTGCTTTTATTGTATAAGTAGAACCGAGAAAATGGTCTTCATTGTTTGTTTAATAAAGCCATTTTAAAATCCAATAAGCCCATCATGTGGAATTCATGAAGGGCTTATTGGATTTTCTATTATATTTTTCCTTTTCCACTAGTCTCTTCATAACCATTCACTCTATTCCTATAGGATATCATCACAATATATCCAAGACCGAGGATGCCAAACATTCCAAGCTTTCCTGGAAGAATAAGTGATGCACTGATATTGAAAAGTAGAGTAGAATGAACTTGCATGATAGAATAAACGAAATGGAAAACAATGTAAACAAGGGGCTATATATATGGAAGTATCTATCGTATTTAAGAAGAATTATCATGTTGATTTGCGAGATGTTGATTTTACCAAACGATTAAAATCGAGTACATTATTTAGCTATTTTCAAGAAATCGCTAGTTTATCAGCTGCGGAGCTTGGAGTAGGAATAGAAGTGTTAGCTGATAAGCATGGGGTTGCGTGGATCTTAACGCGAACTCGTGTAGAAATCATCCGGATGCCAAGTTGGGATGAAGAAATTGTAATAGAAACTTGGCCACAGGAGCCAGGAAGATTAGAATTTGAAAGAGATTTTATTGTACGGGATAAGGAAGGGAATCCAATTATTCGTGCGATATCTGGATGGGTCATTATGGATTTAAAAGAAAGGAAAATAAAACGCCCATCAACCATTTCATTTGACACTTCTTCCATACATGAAGACCGTGCACTGGATGTTAAGTTGAAAAAGTTAAAAAGTCCTGGAGGGCTGGAGGTTGTTTATGAAAAGGTGATAGGTTACAGTGATGTTGATTTTAATGGACATTTAAATAACTCAAGATATGTGGATTATATAATGGATTGCTTCCCAATAGAGGAACATCGGACACATACAGTCAGAGCAATTGAGGTAAATTTCAATCATGAAGCATTACCAGGAGATACGATTGTTCTTCAAAAAAATACGAAAGGCATAGATACAAAAGGTGTATACATAGAAGGCTTGAATAAAAGGAAGGATCTGGTTGTGTTTAAAGCAATGATGGAAGTTGAAGAGAAATAGACTGATAAACAGGGGCATTTGATTAAATTGTCCCTGTTTTTTACCTTCAAAATGGGATAAAGCAGTAATGGATAGAATAAAGGTAAAGCATAGAGAGTTCTGTCTAAATTTTAAATGGTAAGGAGGATTTGTATGGAAAAAAAGTGGTGGAAGGAAGCGGTTGTATATCAAATTTATCCTCGGAGTTTTATGGATTCCAATGGGGATGGAATTGGTGATATTCAAGGAATTATATCTAAATTGGATTACGTAAAAGATTTAGGTATCAATGTGATATGGGTTTGTCCCATTTATCAATCACCAAATGATGATAATGGATACGATATTAGTGATTATAAGGCTATTTCGGAAGATTTCGGTACGATGGATGACTTTGAACAATTATTGGAGGAGGTACACCGCCGAGATATGAAGCTAATTATGGATTTGGTGGTGAATCACACATCTGACGAGCATCCATGGTTTGTTGAATCCCGTTCATCCAAGAATAATCCATACCGAGATTACTATATATGGCGTCCAGGTAAAAATGGGAAGGAACCAAATAATTGGGGATCTATATTTGGTGGTTCTGCTTGGAAATATGATAAGAAAACGGATGAGTATTATCTTCATGTTTTCTCAACCAAGCAACCGGATTTAAATTGGGAAAATCCCAAGGTTAGACAAGATATTTATAAGATGATTAACTGGTGGCTGGATAAAGGGATTGACGGCTTCCGAGTTGATGCAATATCTCATATTAAAAAAGTACGTGGCTTACCAGATTTACCAAATCCCAAAAAATTGGACTATGTTCCATCTTATAAAGGACATATGAACCGGAAAGGAATCCAATCGTTTTTACAAGAATTAAAAAAGGAGACATTTACTAAATATGACATCATGACAGTCGGAGAAGCAAATGGTGTGTCTATCAAAGATGCTGAAGGCTGGGTTGGTAAGGAAAAGGGCATATTTAATATGATTTTTCAGTTTGAACATCTAGACCTTTGGGGGAAGGGAACGGATAAAGGATTGGACATTCATGCACTAAAAGAAACATTAAGCAAATGGCAAAACGGGTTAAATGGAGTTGGTTGGAATGCTTTATTTCTTGAGAATCATGATCAGCCCCGTTCGGTATCAACATGGGGAGATGATCAAGATTATCGTGAAAAATCAGCTAAAAGTTTAGCAACGATGTACTTTCTGATGAAGGGAACTCCTTTTATTTATCAAGGACAGGAAATCGGCATGACAAATGTACAATTCCCTTCCATTGAGGATTATGACGATGTGAATAGTAGAAATTTTTATCATTCGGAGCGAAAGAAGGGAGTCCAGAAGGAAGAAATTATGGAAGTGATATGGAAAACGAGTCGTGATAATTCCCGTACACCAATGCAATGGAATGACCATACTAATGCTGGATTTACAACAGGAACTCCTTGGTTAAAGGTTCATCCAAAGTATAAGGAAATAAATGTGGCAAGAGAATTGAAAGATAAAAATTCTATTTATCATTATTATAAAAAGTTGATTCAGTTACGAAACGAAATCCCTACATTGATTTATGGTAGTTATGAACTCCTTTTAGATAATCATGATTATATTTATAGCTATACAAGAACTTTGGAAAATAATCTTGTCTTGGTATTAACCAATCTGTTTAATGTCGATGCAGATTTTAATTTACCAGAAGAGCTGAAGGTGAATAAGAAAGAGTTGTTGTTATGTAATTATGAAGAGTCTGGTATGGAAGAATTAACATTGAGACCTTATGAGGCTAGAGTTTATTTGCTGGAGATATAGATTATGTCTAGGATTTATGTCACCGAATTGTTGAACAATCAGTACAAACGATGTTGAAAATGATTTTCAATATTGCTTATTATAAAAGTGAGTTCACTTTGGAGGTGGCGTGATGAGCAAAATATTAATGATTTACGCAAGTGGAACTGGTAATACAGATATGATAGCAGATGCCATATTAGATTATTTGAAAGATCATAACTATCATGTGGATGTAAAAGTGTTTGATGAAGATAAAATAAACACCAAAGATGTAATTGATTATGATGTAATACTTATGGGGGTTTACACCTGGTCAGACGGGGAAATACCTTACGAAGTAGAAGATTTTTATGAAGGCTTAGATTTTGTCGACCTTACTAGGAAAATCTGCGGTGTATTCGGTTCTGGAGACCAGTTTTATGATGTGTTTGCAGGAGCGGTAGATATTTTTTATGAACAATTTGAAGAAAATGGTGCAAAGATGATTCCGATACGTCTGAAAATCGACTTAGCCCCTGATGAAGAGGGGATTAAGCAATGTCAGGAGTTTGCGCAGAGTGTGATTGAATTGATGAGTGAGAAGGTTGGAAAGAAAAGGTAAAAAGGACTTTATTCCTAGTGAATTATGTGGAGGAGAAAGCAGATATAACTATTACTTCAAAATGAGAGGACAGTAATTCTTATCATTTTACATTTGTAAGATTGATGAAACTAATTTGTGCTGATCTAGGGTAAATGATTAAAAAAATAAGCTATGATTCATGGAAAAATTTTATTTCCATTAACTTACAATTTATAACTTAGTTATTATTAGCAATGCAGTTATTTTGTCCTACTAGACATTCCGAAATTCATTCTAAAGCCACTTGTTGAGAGTGTTCGTTCCTTATATGCTGAATCTAGGGGAGGAATATGAGTTGACTAAAAAGATGATTGAAGAATTATTAGAACTCATCACAATCTGGTTAGATGATATTAGAGATATTAGGGTCAACAGTCTGCATATGGATGAACTGGTCAATCAGCTGGAGCAACGAGTTAATGATATTGGTTCCAATATTAATGGATTAGAGAAAGATGTTCAAAATATTGAGGAAAGCATAAGTGAAATCTCCGATTGTGTAGTGAATAATAAGCAAAAAGCGATGACACAAAAGGGAGCAAATTAAAAAAGCGTGCGATCTAGCAGGCTTATTTTTTTATAACAAAATTTATCAAATTATTCAAATTCCTCAGTTTTTCATGATACGATAGACATATTGACTGGGGGAGAGAGTATGTCAAAACAAGAAGGAACTTTATTATCCATCCTTAGAAAACGTAAGAGCCTTGTGCGGATTCTTATCTTAATTGTTACCATTTTATGGGGGTATGCTTGGGTGCTAATGAAAGCTTCACTAGAATTTATGGGTCCTTTTGCGTTTTCATCCTATCGATTTGGGATTGGTGCAGTTACATCCCTTTTAATTGTGTACATATTAAAAGTTGGTTTACCACCGAAAAAATACTGGAAGCATCTAGTAGTGCTAGGTATGTTACAAACTAGTGCTGTATTTCTACTTGTTATGTTTGCTTTGCGATATGTCGAAGCTGGTAAGTCATCTGTACTTCTTTATTCTATGCCAATTTGGAGTAGTATCTTAGCTGTGAAAATCCTTGGGGAAAAATTAACAACCATGAAAATAGCTGGCCTTAGTGTAGGAATGCTTGGCTTACTAACGATTTTTGGATGGGATATATGGACTGGACAGAGCATTAAAATTATTTTTGGTGAAATTTTAATCATTATTGCGGCAGTTACATGGGCTGTTTCTAATATCTATTATCGTTTAAAATTACAAGAGTTGTCACAATTACAAGTAAATGCCTTTCAAATGCTATTTGGAGCTATTGGGATCTTCTCTGTTACCATCATTATGGAGTGGGGAGAACCGGTGATTTTAAATATCCAAAGTATTTACTATGTATTATTTACCGGTATTCTTGCTTCTGCTCTATGTTTCACCGTTTGGTTTATCATTATGGGTTTGGTTGATATGGTAACAGCTACAATTTCAACATTATTAGTTCCAATTTTTGGGCTTTTATTTAGTAGTCTTTTATTAGAGGAGGAAATGACCGTTAGTATGTTTATTGGCTCATCAATGATTATAGTCGGTATTGCTCTAGCTCAATTAAAAAATCCTCGGCAAGCGTAATGTTTTGGTGGTTTGCGCCATAAAGCTTTTAATTATAACTAAACGGATTTAAATTGGTTACCGATATAGTAAATGATACGAAATTACTATATAAAATTGATGAACGGACTCTATCGTCTGGGGTAAATCAAGGAGGGAATCAAAAGTTTTAATACGGTTAAACGTTATACCTCTAATCATTTTACTAAAAAGCGAAAGAGAGAAAATGGAGGAAACGAATCATGGCAGAGCTATCAACATACATTATTTTTAAACTTGCAGACCAATCATTTGGAGTTGAAGTAAATCAGGTTATTTCCATAGAGCACCTACAAGAGATTACAGAGATACCTAGAACATCTCATTTTATTAAAGGAATAACGTACATTCGAGATGAAACAACCCCAATACTAGACTTAAAAGAACGACTTTTAATGAAGGAAATAGAAAGCACGAAGGATACGAGAATACTGGTTGTACATATAAATAATCTTCAAATCGGACTTATTGTAGATGCTGCATCAGAAGTAAAGGATATTGATGTAGCATTCATTAATCCAGCTCCTTCCATTATTGGTGGTGTGGATGATACGTTCGTCCAGGGTATTGCTAAATTAGATGAAGGCTTACTTACTTTATTAGATTTAGAGACAATTATTGATTCAAGTGAAACAAAAGAATTGCGAGAAGTAGTTACGAAATAAAGAGGATAAGAGTAGTTTTCCTGCTTTCTTTAAGTATGAACGGCAAATGAAGCAATTCTCCTATAAAGTGCCATATTTCCTGGGAAATCTTTACTTATTTTTAACCTTCGACATTTAATACCTATATTAAAGAAAGATGTAGAGGTGAAGAAGGCATGTAATTTTTCATTTTAAACTTATAGACTTTGAATCTATGCTAAAATGTGTAATATTGATTAATATTAGTATGATGTAGGAAGTGAATTTATGCACTCGCAGCCAAGGAAGTACGGCATACGTGATTTCTATTTTTGGAAAATAACAATCAGCTTAGCCTTTGCATCTTTTTTTGTCTTTGCTGGACTTTACATTGTTCAACCACTACTACCATTATTTGTTGAAGAGTTCGGGGTATCGGTAAATACATCAAGCTATGCTTTGTCATTAGCTATTCTAGGATTGATTGTCGGTTTAATCTCACTAGGGTTTTTATCGGATCGAAATGGTAGGACATTATACATAAAATTTTCGATAATAGGATCAGTCATTCCTTTTTTTATTATGCCACTTTTAGATTCTTTTACCATAATATTGATTCTGCGCTTTTTACAGGGGGTTGCTTTTGCGGGATTGCCTGCAGTAGCTATCGCTTATATAAGTGAAGAAATGGAAAAGCGTAGCATTGGTGTGGCAACGGCCTTATACATTTCTAGTAATGCAATAGGAGGGATGACTGGCAGGGTTGTGACTGGATATATATCGGACCATTACTCCTGGCAATATGCTTTTTATCTTTTCGCTATGATTGGTTTAGTGATAGCTTTACTCGTTATTCTTTTTCTCCCTAAATCACGTTATTTTGAGTCAAGTAACGAATCCTTTCAAAAAGATATAGAGGGTTTTTTCTTTCATCTAAAAAATCCAGCAATGGTATTAATTATAGGAATGGGAATTGTCCTTCAATTATCATTTTCTGGAATTTGGACATACTTACCGTTTTATTTAGAAAAAGAGCCATTTTCTCTTCCTCTTGAAGTTATTTCCTATACCTTTTTTGCTTATGGACTAGGAGTAATCGGCTCACCTATGGCAGGGTGGTTATCTGGAAAATTTGGGTTAGATAAAGTACGAAATTTAGGGATAATTGTCGTATCGTTAGGGGCTTTTTTAACGTTATTTCAATCGCTTATTATTATTATCATAGGTTTATGTGTACTATGTCTTGGATTTTTTACAGCCCACTCTCTAACAGCATCTTCAGTGGGCGAGAAAGCAACCCATCATAAAGGCAGTGCATCCAGCCTTTATTTAGTTGCTTACTATATTGGGGTAATGCTTGGAAGCTCTGCGCTTAGTCCCATTTGGGAATTAGCAGGTTGGAAGGCAATCATCATTGTTTCAGGACTCTTACCTATTGTTTATTTACTTTTTGTAAATATGATGAATAAATACCAAAGAAAACAATCATAAGAGTTTACGAAAATGTGGATTCCATTAGAACAGTATAGTAGCTTATGGGCTATAAATGGTTTTCTTATCGTTTTATCGCAACCTTTGATAAAATGGGTAGAAAAGAAAATATTAAAAGGAGTGTAATGATGGCTAATAACACCAAGATAAAATTAATTGCACTGGATATGGATGGGACGTTACTTACTTCCAATCATGAAGTTTCTCAACGAACAAAAAATGCTATTGCCAAGGCTTTAGAAAAGGACATTCATGTTGTTTTAAGCACGGGACGTGGATTTCAAACTTGTCATCCTTTCGCTAAGGAATTGAAATTGACATCCTATTTAATTACAGCAAATGGTGGAGAAATATGGACGGTGGATAAACGACTTCTCAATCAGCATTTGCTTCAAGCGGAGACTATTGAGAAATTATGGAACACTGGAAAAGAAGTTGGCGTGGATATGTGGATGATATCTACGGATCGAATTTTTCGAAATGAGGCTCCAGATAATTTTTATGATTATAAATGGCTTAAATTTGGGTGCCAATCTAAAGAACAAGATAAATTGGACAGAATGGTAGAAGATCTTTCTTATTATGAGGGATTAGAGCTTACAAACTCTTTACCTATCAATGTTGAAGTAAATCCTAAGGGTGTTAGTAAGGCAAAAGCATTGCATTTCCTTTGTGAAAAAATCGGTATTACCATGGATGAAATCATGGCATGTGGTGATAGCTTGAACGATATTAAAATGATTCAGGAAGCTGGAATTGGAGTAGCTATGGGAAATGCACAAGAAGCTATCAAAAATGTGTCAAACTATGTGACAGATACGAATGATAACGATGGTGTAGCGAAGGCTATTGAAAAATTTGTACTGTATTAGTAAAAGGAACCTCCACAAATGTGTGGGGGTTTTTTGTTAGGTATGAGGAAAAGACGATAGATTAGAAGGAAAGCTGATAAAAGAGGGGAACGCAGAATCAAAGGAAGTCCTTCATAAGTAAAATATACTCCCTAAACAGCATCTCCCCTATACACATAATCTTAAATTCCAGCAATCCAATACATTAATAACGAAACAAGTATAGAAGCTATCAACATTGCTAAAAACGGACGCAATGCTTTTTCACGAACATCTTTTAAACTAACATTAAGGCCTAGTCCAACCATGGCAGAAGTAAGTATGAAGGTAGTTGCTAGACTAATTCCATCCATCACGCCTTCTGTAATAGGAATCACGTTTCCTAAAATATAGCTTCCAAATAGACTCATAGCTATAAAGCCTAGCAGGAACCATGGGAAGGATACTGTGGCATTTTCTCGTTCATCCGATGTTTTACGCTTTTTCATCCAATAAATTAATATAAAGCAAAGAGGAACAAGTAAAAATACACGACCAAGCTTTGCCAGAAGTGCCACAGCCAATGCTCCTTCACCAGAAGGTTCAGCAGCTAGGGCAACATGTGCCAATTCGTGTAAGCTCAAGCCTGACCAAATACCATATTGAAGGTTTGAAATCGGTAGAATCGGTAGCAATAATGCATAAATAATAGAAAATACTGTACCAACTAATGCGATGATTCCTACACTAATAGCAGTGTCTTCATCCTTGGATTTGACAATCGGTGCAACAGCTGCAATTGCTGCAGCCCCGCAGACCCCAGTTCCTACTCCAAGTAAAAGAGCAATTTGAGTATTCCCCTTTAGTAATTTTGCTAAAAATACAGTGACTAAAATAGCAAAGATTATTGTAATGCTTCCTTTAACTAATAGTCCTAGTCCTTCACTAAAAATAACTTCAATGTTTAATTTTAGTCCGTATAAAATGATTGCAAAACGTAATAAGTATTTAGATGAGAACTGTATTCCATTACGGAAAGATTCTGGATATCCAAATATCTGGCGATAAATAATAGCTAACATAATTGCACAAGCTAGTGGACCAATCTGATTAAACCCAGGAATTATAGAAAGTAAATATCCAATAAATGCAATGAAAAAAGTAAATAGTACACCAATAACTATACTTTTGTCTTGATTGCACTCTCTAGTTGTCATATAAACAGTCCTTTCTAAAGATGACTTTTATCATTATAAGTTTTGTCCTATAATAAGGAAAATAAATTATAATTATAATGATAATAAGTAATCCTTATTATAGACAGTCGTATTATAAAAAAGGAGCTATAAAAATGGATCAGCAATTAATCGTTTTTGTAGAAGTGGCTGAACGGAAAAATTTTTCACGTGCTGCAGAGGTTTTACATATGACGCAGCCTGCCGTTAGTCAATATATCGCTTCCTTTGAAAGGGAATTGGGTGTGCCACTTTTAGAAAGAACAAATAAGTTTGTAGAGTTAAACAGGGCAGGGGAAATCGTCTATCCATATGCTAAAACCATATTAAGAAATTACGAGCAAATGAAAACATTGGTTTCCGACATTAAGAACGATCCAAGTGGTGAGTTAAAAATAGGTGCTAGTTATACGATTGGAGAGTATATGCTCCCGAAATTTCTTGCAAGGCTGCAGGAATGGTATCCAAAAATTATTCCAGCTGTATCTATAGGAAATACGGAGGAAATAGGTAAAAAATTGATTAACCATGAAATTGATATTGGATTAATTGAGGGGAAAGTGTCACACACACGTATCGTTACAAAGGAGTTTGCAATGGACGACATGTATATCATTGCAGGTGGTAGGGAAGCCTTAGAAGGAGAAAAAATTTCCAAGTCATTTTTGGAAAAACAGACGTGGATTATACGAGAAGAGGGTTCTGGTACTCGTGCAATGCTGGAGAAATTTTTGGAAAAGAATCATATTACACCAGCACGTCTCATATCCTTTGGTAGTACGCAAACTATTAAAGAGGGTGTAGAATCTGGCTTAGGTATTAGTTTACTTTCTGATTTAACCTTTAAAAACGAATTACAGCTAAAGCGGATACAAAAATTACCAGTAGAAGGGACACCATTACAACGTCATTTTTCCATTATCAAAAACCAACAAGATTTTTACCCTAAAGCATTGCAAGTATTTGAAGCGTTAGTTCAATCCAATGACTAGAGCCCAGCAAAAATGGATGGGCTTCCTTTGCTTGAGGGAAAGATGTATAATAGGAAGTGGATAAAGAAAGGGGATGCTTTCATGGCATTTTCTCGAGGACCGAAAGAACCGGTTCAAGAGGTAGAAACGAACGTATGGTCATGTACAAGTGAAGATTGTCAAGGTTGGATGAGAGAGTCATTTAGTTTTAATGATGAACCATCATGTCCACTTTGTGACTCCTCTATGGAGCGAGAAGTACGCGTACTTCCTGAGGTGAAGTAGAGAAGTATCTCCATCATGTACAAAGCTAAACAAGAACGGTGTCCTAAAAGGCATCTTTTTTATTAGCATCCACAGCCCTGATTCTATTTGAATCGGGGTTTTTGTGATTAGGTAGGTATAAAATTTTACGTGTAATACGATGCATAAGTAGGAATAGCCATGTCCACAATAGGCTAAATCTTTAGGCAGACTTCCTCCACCACATGAAACTTGGTGAAATCCGAGGCTTAGTTGTACTTTTACCCTTGTGGTGGAAGTCAACATCGACCTAAATTCTAGGGAAGGCCTATTAAGAACAGGCTTGCACTTTTAATCCTCATCTCAAGGAAATTATTATCGCAGGTTAAGGGGTAGCAATACCATCACTTTTAGGTGGGGGATGAAAGAAAACTCCCACTGATTGAAGATTAACTTTATAAAATAATTCACTATCCGCCCAATTTTTCATATCCTATACCAGAACCTAAAAAAGGATGTGTCTCTTTGAAGAAATATTATGTAACCGCAAATACGGCAGAAGGGTTTATTAATTTGCTTTCCAGCAATGTAACAAATTTTAATCAAATAATTATATTAAAGCATCCGTCACATACCTTGAAGACAGCATTAATCAAGGATATTTTTGAAACATATTATTCAACAGATGATGTTGAAATATTGCTTAGTGCTTTAGGAAAGCAATATTTAGATGGAATTATTATTCGTAATAAAGCTTTAGCAATAATTGATGACCGGATTGCAACACCGGATTTAAACGGGACGATTGAAATAGATTGTCAGTTATTTATTAAAGAAAAGCCTTATATTAATAAAGAATATGAGGATAAATTTGTTTATTATACACATAGTGCTTATAACCATTTTAAAGAAGGATTAACCATTCATGATGATTTAGAGGGTATTTACATTAAAGAAATGGATTTTGAGAAGGCTGATAAATTAGCGGAAGAGTTTACTGCAAAATTAATTACAAGTCAGCAGAAACAAGTTCGTGATGCAACAACGGTTCGCCGTTTGTTTGGAACCAATACATTTGACGGGGTAGTAAATGAGGTCCCACACATTATCAAAAATCTTTCAAGGGTTTATCACGTAAAGGGACGTGCAGGAACAGGGAAATCCACCTTCATGAAAAAAATCGCAGAAGAAAGTATGAAGTATGGCTATGATGTGGAGTTATATCATTGCAGCTTTGATCCACAAAGCATTGATATGGTACTCGTTCCAGAATTAGACTTTTGTCTTTTTGATAGTACGGATCCACACGAATTTTTTCCGCAGCGGGATGGAGAAGAAATAATTGATCTTTATGAGGAAGCTGTTACCCCTGGAACCGATGAAAAATATAAAGATCAAATCGTGAAAGTAAACAATCGTTACAAATCATATATGAAGCAAGGTGTGAAAGAACTAGCCAAGGCTGGGGGATATCTAGAAAGAGTGGAAAATAGTTTCGTTTATACCCATAAGGAAAAAAATAATATTTCAGGCTATATTAAAAATCAAATAATAAAATAACGCATTTAAGGACAGTGCCAAAAGGTATTCTGTCCTTAAATTATTTAATATCAGAAAATTAAATAAAATTTAAAAAATATCAGGTATTCCTCTTGATATTTTTTAAAAAGTAATGTACAATGAATTAACAATTAACAGAAAATTTTGATAGGTTAACTATCAAAAAATTAAGGGGAGGTGGATTGGATGGTAACAGTTAAAATGTTAAAACCTTACTATATTAAGACAGATAGTAAGTATGTCCGAATTGTGCTTGCATACCAATATTTCTCCGTTGTAATAGACAATAAAGACTACCAGTTTATTCCTATCGAAGCAAATGAGTTTCGAATCAACCGTCGAACCCAGAAGGTGGAAAATATTGATGCGAAATTTGCCTTTCAGCATGGGAAAGAAGTCGTTTACCTCACTTTGGCCAAACTAATTACCCTCCCGGATTTCTTACAACAACTTCATGCTATCGCCGGGTCATATTACATTCGTGAAACAAAAGAGACGAATGAGATGGAAGAAAGTAAGAAGGACAACAGTATTGAAAGCGCAATCATTATTGAGGAATTAGAGAAAATGAATGTTAAACGCTTAATTGATAAGGCATTAGATGATCGCGATGAAGCGGTGTTTAAGGAATTAGTTAAATATCTTTAAGATAATAAAGGAAGCCAGTCGTTAAGGCTAGCTTCTTTTTTTGGAAAGTATTTATCGCAGGTTAAGGGCAGTCATACCCACCTCAATGATGGAGGAAAAACGAATCCTTTTAGGTGAGGATAAACTGCCCCTAAAAGCCCACTTCGTTCGGGTTTACAGGATGTAAATCTCAGGTCGCCTAGCAACGGGAGCTCAGACTTTAGCCTTTGTTCCTGTGCTTTAGTGGGGGATGAAAGACCCCATGGATTGAAGCTTCATTTTATTTACCTGATACATCTCTTAAAATCTTTATAGTTTTCTCTATAGGGTGTCCGTTATTTGCTTTATGCGTATTTTCAACCTTCATTGCTATTACAGAACTGAAGCAAGCTATGAATGAACAAGTGGTGTAGGTCGACGCAAGGTGAATCGTACTTATTTGTACTTCCCCTTGGCATCCTTAATGTCACCATACCCTCTGTAAAAGCATCGGTATCCACAGCTTTTTTAGTAAAATAAATATTATCTGAGCGTGTTTGAGCATCCTTTAAATCAATTGATCCAATAGAGGTTGAAACACGTGTAATCTCATAGTTTCCCCAGGATTCCTTACCCCAAGTTAGTCCATCAATTTCGATTTCCTCATCCGGTTTTATCCATTTTGTAATCCAATGGCAGATGTAACGGGTTTTAGAATGAAACCTGGTGAGAAAGTGGATGTCATCCGGTTAGTTAATAGTTGGTGCTATTCTAATTTTGTCCACATATTTAATGTTGTTCCGTACATAAATTCATTCGCATCAAAACTAGGGATACTTACTAATGCTAATGTTTCCCCGGATTTAGGATGTATAGCCGCGGTTGTATCTAACTGAATGAAAAGATATCGTCTACCACTAGTTATGGATAGGTTATGTATTATATAGTTAATTATATACAGAAAAAATCAACTTGATCATAAGGCTTTAAATTTGAAAGTAGGTGAGAGTACTTGATTGGTGAAAGAATGAAAAGTTTACGTCTAGAAAAGAATATGTCACTATCAGAGCTGGCCGAAAAAGCAGGAGTTGCAAAATCCTATTTAAGTTCGATTGAACGTAACCTTCAATCGAATCCTTCTATTGAATTTATCGAGAAAATTAGTAGTGTTTTAGGTGTTTCCATAAATGACATATTGAATGTTAATAAAGGTCAGGTAGAAGACACTAATGAATTAGATTCGGAATGGTTAGAGATCGTTAAAGAAGCTATGGAATTAGGTGTTTCTAAAGAACAATTTAAAGAGTTCCTGGAGTTTGCGAAATGGCGAAAACAGAATGAGAGTTAATGAGGAACCGTAAAGCAAAATAGCTTTATGGTTTTTTTATCGCAGGTTAAGGGGCAGTAATACCCCCACTGATTGAGATTCATTTTATGTCAATACGATTATCTGGGAGAATAACCAAATTTAATTTATCTTGTATAAGTACTTTCATTTGAAGAATTATTGCATATGATATTGTAAAAAATTAGTAATAATATGAAACTGAATATATCTGTATTGTTGTTACTATCGGGGAATTTATAAGGCATTCCTTACTGTTTTAAATATTGCAATGGTATATCATAGAGACAACAAAAATATTAAAACTTTAGTTAGATTAAAATTAGAGTAGTATATTTCATATCTATGTGATACTATTCTTTTAGGTTATATCGACAGAATAAAACAAAAAATGATCAGCTCATCTAGGATGGACGATATTTTTCAAAAAGGCGGGAAATCCAGGTATGAGGGAACAAGAAAAGTATACAAGGATGCTTAAGCAATTAATTCATGAAACAGAAAACCAACAAATCAAGTCTGCTGAAGAGCTCATACAGAAGTTGATAAAGGAATTATCAAGTAATCAAACCTTAAGTGAACATACACAAATATAAGGAAAAGCTACATTCCTAGAAATGTAGCTTTTTGTATTGGAGTAAGACATTTAAGAATATAGAAATTGACATGATAATATAGTTTGAAAAAACGAATATTATTCAGATGTACTCTTCTCATCTATTTCGATATATTTCGGGTCTAAATCTGAGATTTGGGCTTGGTCATTCGTTAGATCCACGATCCAATCTTTAAAAGGTTCCTCGTCACCATCCTTTACATAGACAATAAACTCAACATTTTCTAAGTAATTTATCGTTTCCAAAATATGTTCAGAGTTACGGATAACATTTTCGAGTTTTCCTAATAGACCATATTCAACGGTAATAGAAACACCTTTCATGAGCTGTCTTTTGACAACACCTGTTGTTTTAATTGCTTGAGAGGTAGTGCTTCCATATGCACGAATTAATCCGCCTGCACCAAGCTTAATGCCTCCGAAATAACGAGTTACAACGACGGCGGTATCTTTTAGGTGTTGTTTTTTCAGCACCTCTAATATGGGAACACCAGCTGTTCCGCTAGGTTCCCCATCATCATTAGCTTTTTGAATTTCGTCATGTTCTCCGATGATATAGGCCGAGCAGTTATGTGTAGCGTCATAATGCCTTTTTTTAATCTCTTGAATAAACGCTTGGGCCTCTTCTTCTGTCGTTACTCGTTTTACATAACCAATAAATCGCGACTTTTGAATTGTTAGTTGGTCACTTCCCTCTGGTTTTACGGTATAATAACTAGATAACATATGGATGAATCCTCCTACATAGGAAAATATAGTTTGACTTTTGGATATAAAGGGTATAATATCCTAGAATATTTTTTTGACCCTCTAAAATTTAGAAATAGTTACGTATAAGTATAACATAGGTTGGTGGAAAACAATGGCGGTGAAATTTAGTGAAAAAGCATTGGATCATGTCATAAATGAGATGATTAATGTCGTTGATCATAGTAAGGATGAGGTTTTCAATATTAGTGAAGGGGCTCGTTCTGAATATGAGCGGCTTTTGGTTGAGCTTAAAGAAACAAAAGAAAAGGTCATAAAGCATATCGAAAATGGAGATAAGCTTGATCAAAAGGTGCGGTTTTCCAGACAACGTTTAGCAGAGGTTAGTAAATATTTTGATAGGTATTCTGAAGAAGAGATACGTCAAGTATATGAAAACACACATAAAATGCAAACAAAGCTTGCCATTTTACGGCAGGAAGAGAAAATTTTACGAGATAAACGGGATGATTTGGAGAGAAGGCTTATAAATCTTTCCAAAACGATAGAACGAGCAGAAGGTCTGGCAAGTAAAATTACGGTTGTATTGAATTATTTACAAGATGACTTCCAGCAAGTAAATGAAATGATTGAAGATGCAAAGGAAAAACAGGAATTTGGTCTTAAAATTATTGAGGCACAAGAGGATGAACGACGCAAAATTTCAAGAGAAATTCATGATGGTCCTGCACAAATGCTTGCTAATATATTACTTCGCTCTGAAATAATCGGGAAAATTTACCAACAGGGTGATGCAAAAAAGGCATTAGATGAAATGCGGAGCATTCGAGAAATGGTCAGATCCTCTTTATATGAAGTCAGAAGAATAATTTATGATCTTCGACCAATGGCATTGGATGATTTAGGATTAATTCCAACGATTAAAAAATATATATCATCTGTTTCAGAATATCAACAATTAGATATTGGATTTGTGTTGTTAGGTGAGGAAAAACGTTTAAATCAAAAATATGAGATAGCGTTTTTCCGTCTTATGCAGGAAGCACTACAAAACGCTATTAAACATGCGGAAGCTTCTTCTATTCAGGTAAAATTAGAAATAGGAGAAAATCAATTAACTTTAATTGTAAAAGATAATGGAAAAGGTTTTGACCCTGGAATAAAAAGTGATAAATCCTTTGGTTTGATTGGAATGAAGGAGCGTGTTGAGATTCTTGATGGAAAGCTTACCATTCAGTCCGTCATTGGAAAAGGGACAACTATATCCATTCAAGTTCCATATAACGCAACATAGCGTTATAATAAATAGATAAAAATAGTTTTTAAGACTAGACTTATAGTAATGGGGATATATTTAACATATATCTAGGAGGAGAAAAGAATGAGTAATGAAAAGCGTATTCGTTTAGTATTAATTGATGACCATAAATTGTTTCGTGAAGGAGTTAAACGAATTTTAGATTTTGAACCTACTTTTGAGGTGGTTGCTGAAGGTAACGATGGTTCAGAAGCAGCGAAGTTAGTAAAGGAAAATAATCCTGACGTTGTTCTTATGGATATTAATATGCCGGAAACGAATGGCGTACAGGCAACAGCAGACCTAGTTCGTTATTTTCCAGAAACCAAAGTGATTATTTTGTCTATTCATGATGATGAAAGTTATGTTACTCATGCATTGAAAACAGGTGCACAAGGTTATCTATTAAAAGAAATGGATGCGGATGCGCTAATTGAGGCGATTAAAGTTGTAAGTGATGGCGGATCTTATTTACATCCAAAAGTAACCCATAATCTAGTAAAAGAATATCGTAGACTTGCTAAAGAAACGTCATCATCTATTGCAAATAAAGGCATTGAATATCGTCAGCCATTACATTTATTAACAAAACGTGAATGTCAGGTTCTACAACTGCTAGCAGATGGAAAAAGTAACCGTGCTGTTGCTGAAACCTTGTACATTAGTGAAAAAACGGTAAAAAACCATGTAAGTAATATCCTACAAAAAATGAATGTCAATGACCGTACTCAAGCAGTCGTCTCTGCTATCCGTAAAGGCTGGGTAGAGGTAATTTAATAAATTACATGATGATTTGATTGACAAAGGATATCATATAATGTCCAACACTCAAGTACCCTGTATTTAAGTGTTGGACATTTTATCGCAGGTTAAGACTTCTGATAGACAATAACTATTAATGCTTTTTTTAAATGAATCATGTAAAATAATGAAGCAAAGGGTTATTCTATGATAGAGGAGAAGATATTACGATGAAGGTAGCTGTCATGACAGATAGTACAGCATATATTCCTGCTGATGTGCGTGAGAAGCATGAAATTCATATGATTCCACTCAGTGTTTTGTTTGGAAATGAAATATACCAAGAAGAAATAGATCTTTCAATGGAACAATTTTACGATAAGTTAAAAAATGTCGAAGAACTACCAACGACTTCTCAACCATCTATTGGGTTGATTACAAATAAACTAGAGGAATTAGCTAAGGACTTTGATGTCGTCATATCTATACATCTTTCTAGTGGAATTAGTGGAACTTACCAAGCAGTAGTAAGTGCTGGAGAAATGGTTGAGGGTATTGATGTTTATGCTTATGATTCCGAAATAAGCTGTATGGCTCAAGGTTATTATGTGATTGAAGCAGCAGAGATGGCGAAACAGGAGAAAACGCCACAAGAGATTATTCAAAGGCTAGATGAAATGAAGCATTCTATGAGAGCATACTTTATGGTAGACGACTTAACGAATTTACATCGCGGTGGACGGTTAAGTGGTGCTCAGGCGTTAGTTGGTGGGTTGCTGCAAATCAAGCCAATCCTTCATTTTGAAGATAAGGTCATTGTACCTTTTGAGAAGATTCGTACCCGCAAAAAAGCTATAAAGCGGATAATGGGAATGCTGGAAGAGGAAGCTTCGAAGGACAAGAAATTGAAAGTTGTTTTTATCCATGGGAACGATGAACAATCAGCAGTAGAACTACAAAATACCTTTTCTGAAAAATACCCAGGAATGGATACCACCATCAGCTATTTCGGACCAGTAATAGGTACACATTTAGGAGAAGGTGCTATTGGTGTCGGCTGGTATGTTACATAACGATTGATACTTCGTACAAATAAAAATCCCACCATTCTTACCGTGATAAGATATAGTGGGACTTATTTTTTACTTATGTCGAATTGTAAAGTTAGTAAATAGACAATCATGATTCACCTTCGCGTATACCTATGTTTTTGTGTACCTTTTCTTTTTATCTATCGGCTTATGAAAATTTAGGATTGCATTAAAAATCCTTTATACTCTTTCGCAGCAACTTTCTCGCATTTCTCTCTATACGGTCCGTACCCACCAACATAGATTTGGAAGCCGCCAGCCTTTCCAGGAATATTGGCGCCTGTATACCAGGATTCTACTTTCGTATAAAGTGTTGAATCCGCTAATTCCCGGCAATGGTTGCTCCAAGCAACCTCTTCCTCTACCTTAGCTTCAATTGTTTCCTTTTCATGGTTACGTAAATAGTCAATACAATCAGCTATCCATTCAACGTGCTGTTCAATCGCTACAGGCATGTTACCTAATACGGATGGGCTTTCTGGTCCGGTAATCATAAACATATTAGGAAAACCATTTGTTGAAATACCGAGATATGTTTGAACACTTGCCCCATTTTCCCATTTCTCTTTCAATGAAATTCCATCTCTACCACGAATATCCATATTGAATAGGGAACCAGTCATTCCATCGTAACCAGTAGCAAATACAATCATGTCCAGTTCATATTCGCTATCCGTTGTACGTATGCCATTTTCTGTAATTTCTTCAATCGGCGCCTGTTTTACATCTATTAAACTAACGTTAGAGCGGTTATAGGTTTCAAAATAATTGGTATCAAGGATGGCACGTTTTGTACCGTAATAGTATGTTGGTGTTAGTTTTCTAGCTATTTCTGGATCTTCCACTATCTCATGTATTTTAGAACGAATGAAGGATGATACGGTTTCGTTTGCTTCTTCGTTAGCAAGCAGGTCGCTATAGGAAAATAGTAAATAAGGTCCCCCCTTTTCCCAAGCTTCTTCGAATACCTTTTCGCGTTCTTCAGGTGTATCGTCTAAGGCAGACTTGTCGGGAGGTGTAATAGGTAGTCCTCCTAATGATGCCCGTACTTTTTTCTTATTCTCATGGAAATTTGCCTTTGCTTCTTCGATATACTCTTTTGAGTATAGATGATTTTTCGCTGGAACACTATATTGTGGTGTCCGCTGGAATACAGTTAGATGGCCAGCTTCCTTTGCAATCTCTGGAATGGCTTGAACACCGCTTGAACCAGTACCGATAATTCCAACTCGTTTTCCTCTAAAATCTACTTTTTCATGAGGCCAATGTCCTGTATGGTACCATTCTCCTTTAAAAGAATCTAGCCCTTTAAAGTTCGGCACGTTTGCTGTGGAAATACATCCAACACCTGTAATAAAATATTTAGCTGTAACCGTTTCACCATCTTTTGTATGAATGAACCAACGATTAGATTCTTCATCGTATTCTGCGGACTGAATACGTGTATTAAATTGGATATCCCTACGAAGTTCGAATTTATCTGCAACAAAATTGAGATATTCTAGTATTTCAGGTTGTGCAGGATATCGGGATGACCAAGTCCATTCCTTATACAATTCTTCGGAAAAAGTGTAATTATAATAAATACTTTCGGAGTCACATTTTGCACCAGGGTATCGGTTCCAATACCATACCCCACCAACATCATCTGCGGCCTCGTAGACACGAGTAGTTAGTCCTGCCTCACGTAATCGATAAAGCATGTATAATCCTGAGAATCCCGCGCCAATCACTACCGCATCCAGCTGATTTACTTGATTATTCTTGTGTAAAGAAGTCAAGAATATCATCCTCCTATTATTTATTATAAAAATGTACGTATTCCCTTCGACTAAAGGGTTTTTAAAAAGCGATTCATGTTAAAGATAGTCCCTTTAATATGTTCCGGAAATAGTGCCATATTGGTAAAGAAACCATGTACTAATCCAGGCTCTGTATAGGATTCCACTTTCACACCAGCATCTTGTAATCGGTTGGCATAGGCGATACCTTCATCCTTTAGTACATCATTTTCAGCTGTTACTACAAAAGCAGGTGGTAGATTGCTTAAGTCGTTAGCAAGCAATGGAGCAACATAGATGTTCTTAGCGTCTAATTCGTTATTAATATAATAATTTCCAAACCAAATCATTAAATCCTTGTCCAGACCAAAGCCTTCGGAAAATTCCTGGTAGGAAGGAGTGCTATAGCTTAAATCAGTAACAGGGTATAGTAATACTTGCGCACTTATTTTCGGTCCATTTAAATCTCTTGACATCATGGACACTACGGTGGATAAATTTCCACCAGCGCTATCTCCACCAACTACTATATCGGAAGCGCTTCCATTTATGGATGCAGCATTTTCACTGACCCATGTTAATGCAGTGTAGGAGTCTTGTAATGGAATTGGAAATTTATATTCTGGTGCAAGTCTGTAGTCAACGGACACAACAACCCTTCCTGTTTGATTAGCAATCATTCGACAACTTGCATCTGATGTTTCAATATCACCTATAACCCAACCGCCCCCATGATAATAGATAAATAGAGGGAAAGGACCATCTCCTTCTGGTGTATAGATTCTTATATTAATCTCAGCATCATCAACAGGAATCTTTCTGTCTTCTACTTTTGCAAGGGGGGCTAATTCAACTTCAATAGGAGGTGCTTGTGCAAACATATCCCTAACCTCTTGTGGTTTTAATGTTTGCAATAGTGGCATTTGATAGAATGCCTCCACGAATTCTTTTGCTTTTGGATCAAGATTTGTCATTATTAAACATCCCTTCTAGAATTTATTGCTCCACTTTTTAGATAATTAAATTTGACTAAAAAGTATGCTTTGAAAAAATGTATGTATTTAATGTTCGGTATATTCCTATCAATCGCGAATGAGACAAATTATTACTGACTTTTTAATACCTGGTTTTATATTTTTAAGGAATTGTTGGAAGTAGTGTGACAAAGCTCATAGAGAGCTAGACTAATTTATGCTATGGTTTATCTATCATAATTTACATTGAAAGCGAGTGAGAAAATGTACCAATTAGACCTATCTCGTCATTACGCGGGTAAAATCCTTTTACGCCAGGAGATTTTGCTAGATGAGGATAAATTACAACAGCTTCTTCAAAAAGGTAACTTCCAGACGATACCATCCATCAATAAAAGAAATTTGAAATATCAATGTGAACGTTGTGGTAATCATAAGCAATCATTATTTGCAAATATTCCTTGCTATAAATGTAAAAGTACGCATCGTTATTGTCGAAAATGTATTGATATGGGACGAGTTTTAGAATGTGAATCAATGTATGTCTGGACCGGGGAAAAGCCGAAATGGGACCACTATGAAAATCCTTGCTCATGGCAAGGAAAACTTACCATTGCACAGCAAAAAGCAGCCAATCGAATGGTAGAGGCTATTAAACAGGAAGAAAAAGAGTTGCTTATCTGGGCAGTTTGTGGTGCTGGGAAAACAGAGATGTTGTTTCCAGGTATAACAGAAGCTTTGAAACAAGGAAAACGCATTTGTATGGCAACGCCGAGGGCGGATGTAGTAAGAGAACTATTACCTAGGATGCAACATGCATTTGAAGATGTACCTATTCAAGCCTTGTACGGCGGAAGTGAAACAAAAGAAGGAACGGCTCAATTCCTTATTGCAACCACCCATCAATTATTACGATACAAAGATGCGTTCGATTTATTAGTCATTGATGAAGTCGATGCATTTCCTTTTCATGCAGATCAATCCCTTCCATATGCAGCGAACCGAGCGAAAAAAGCTAGAAGCACAACAATCTATTTAACCGCTACACCAAGAAAAAATCATGTTCGCCGGATGAAACGAAAGAACCTTCCCCATGTTTTCGTACCTATTCGTTTTCATGGATATCCTCTCCCAATTCCCAAAAAGCAAATTAGCTTTTCTATAAAAAAAGACCTCGAGAAAAATCGTGTACCAAAAGCCTTTATAAATTGGATGAACCATCGAAAAGTCCCCGACCGTCAGTTGTTAATATTTGTCCCAACTATTAAACTTGCAAAAAATATGATAGCTGCCTTCACTAAATTACTTTATTCCAACGGATGGATAGAATCCGAAAATATGATAGCTTCTGTACATGCGGATGATGAAGAAAGGGAGGAAAAGGTTCAACAGTTTCGTAATAAGGAAACAACTGTACTTGTAACAACTACTATTCTAGAACGTGGTGTAACGTTTCCCTCTGTGGACGTAGCAATACTTGATGCTGGTCACATCGTTTTTGATGAGGCAGCACTTGTACAAATTGCTGGACGTGCTGGAAGAAGTGTGGATGATCCAACTGGTGAGGTAATTTTTTTTCACGATGGCAAAACCAATGCGATGGAAATGGCAATCGAATCAATTAAAGCTATGAATAAACGAGGGGGTTTTTCGAAAGCATGAATTGTTTGTCATGTGATGTTGAAATAATTCCGGAAGTGACCTGGAAGAATGTCTTTATATTAGATAGACCAAATCTATTATGTAAGGATTGTGAATCAAGTTTGGAAAAAATAAGTGGCAATCGATGCAAACGTTGCAGTCGTCCTTCAAAAGGAAACGTATGTTCAGACTGTCAGTGGTGGGAAAAACAAATGGATAGAGATAGTCTTGATTTTAATTATTCGACCTTCAAGTATAATACCAGAATGCAGGAAATGATTGCGAAATGGAAATATCGTGGAGATTATTATTTAGGGGAAGCTTTTCGTTTTAGTTTTTTGGCTTCTTTTTATGAGAGGTTTTCTTTTTTGAAAAAAGAAGCCATTGTGGTTCCGATTCCATTAAGTGAAGAGAGACAATTGGAGCGCTGCTTTAATCAAGCTGAGATGCTTGCGGGATTTTTACCGATTAAAATGAAGAATGCATTATCACGGGTTCATGGAGAAAAACAATCCAAAAAGTCACGTAGAGAAAGAATATGTACAGAAAATCCATTTTTTCTAACACAAACACTTAACAAACCTGTCATTCTTGTCGATGATATATATACAACGGGTACAACTTTACGTCATGCAGCTCAGCTATTAAAAGATAGTGGAACACCAAGTGTCTATTCCATGACATTGGTTCGAGGCTAGCTGTATGATATCAGGTGACAAAGAGAAATGAGGGAAATATGATGGCAGATTTAGCAAATTGCTCACGATGTGGTGCGGTATTTGTTAAAGGAATACGAGATCTCTGTCAAAATGGTTATCTAGAAGAAGAAAAGGCATTTCAAACGGTATACAATTTTTTAAAAGAACGCAAAAATAGACAAGCGACTATGAAGGAAATTGTCGAAGCTACGGGTGTAGAAGAAAGGCTTATAACTAAATTTATTAGAGAGAAAAGACTGCTTATATCTAAGTTTCCTAATCTTGCTTACCCATGTGAAGGATGTGGAGCTGATATTACTAGTGGAAAGCTTTGTAGGAATTGTCAGGAATCGTTTAAAAAAGATTTGCAAATCCAAAATGAACTTGATAAAAAATTAGAACAAATACGACAAAAAGAGAACAGTAAATCGAATACTTATTATACATTAAATAAAATAATCATTTTTAGTGGTGGTGTTATCGGTTAGTTAGAATAGAAGGGATGAAAAGGCATGAAAATTAATGGCCCTCATCATACAAATTTTAATAATCCATACAAAAGAATTTTACAAGAACAAGTAGAGATAAAAAAAGGGATAAAAAAAGAGGATCAAATCGAAATATCGACGGAGGCAAAGCAACTACAAGAAAATGGAGGGTTGAATAACAAGCGGGCAGAATATGTTCAATCTATTAAGAATCAAATAGATTCTGGAGAATATCAAGTTAATCCAGAGAAGGTTGCTAAAAAAATGGTTGACTATTGGTCGAATAAATAAGGGGTGTCTTAAGTTATTTAGGTAAAGGAGGACTTTATTTTGTCCGTAAAATCTATCACTGAATCATTGGAAAAACTTATATTTGTTCATCGTGAATTGTTAGGTTTATCCAAACAAAAGACAGAAATTGTAAAAGAAGGCTCGGTTGCCCCCTTACAAGCTTTACTTGTTACGGAGGGGAAGCAGATACGCCTATTAGAGCAAACGGAATTAAAAAGACAACAGGAAGTAGAACAGTGGTTTTCCGATAGAAAATGTAGGCAAGAGGAAAAAAATATCACTAAAATGATAGAAATAATTGAAAGAGAAGCTGATAAAGAGGCATTGGCAAAGGCAATGAAGGATTTAACAGAACTGATTATTGAACTTAGGAATCAGGAAAAATTAAACCAGACTTTATTGCAGCAATCCATGCAATTTGTTCAACTTTCATTAGATATGATGGCCCCATCTATCAAAAATATGAATTACGGAATTCAACAAGTAAAGGCAGATAATCAAACAAATCGATCATTATTTGATTCTCAGGTGTAATAGAATAAGTAAATTAATAGCTTGGTAATCTTAAAATAAGCGGAGTCTACACTTTGTTTAAAGGAGTAACATAATGAGTACTTTTCATGGATTAGAAATGGCAAAACAAGCCCTTTTTGCTCAACAATCGGCATTGCATACAACCGGTCATAATATTTCCAATGCTAATACTGAAGGGTATACAAGGCAACGAGTTGACTTTGAATCAGCTCCTGCATACCCAGCAATCTCACGGAATCACCCAGTAATCGCGGGTCAAATTGGGACAGGGGTTAGGGCTGGTTCAGTTCAAAGAATTAGAAATGAATATTTAGACGACCAATTTCGCGGGGAAAACAGTAAAGTCGGATACTGGCAAGCAAGATCCGGTGCATTAAGCCGTATGGAAAATCTATTAAATGAACCATCAGAAACTGGGTTATCCGCATCATTAGATCAATTCTGGCAATCGTTGCAGGACCTTGCTGTCAATCCAGAAAATTCTGGAGCACGTTCTGTTGTTGTTCAGCGTGGACAAGCATTAGCGGAAACAGTTAACTATTTATCTGATTCGTTATTAAATATTCGAGCAGATATTAAAGGGCAGATAAATACGACTTTAAAAGATGCGAATACCATTACAAATCAAATTAACGAAATTAACCAGCAAGTAAAAAGACTAGAAACAAATGGATATACGGCAAATGATCTATATGATAGAAGAGATAAATTAATTGATGAATTATCAAACATCGTGGATATCGATGTTCAATATGATACAAGTCATACGGAATCGAAAACAGTGGATGGTGTCGCAACAATACGTATTGTCAATGATGTAGGAGATGAAGTAGCTACATTAGTTGATGGTATGACAGATACGGTGAATAAATTTGCTGTGAATGATGAGATTGACTATGTGTTAGATCCAGAAAGTGGAATCGAATCGATTCATATTGATGGTACTGAATCACGTTTTAATATCAATAAACTCCTTCAGTCAGAGGGTTCGTTGAAAGGTTTAGTAGAAGCATATGGCTATCAAAAGGGTGAAGAAACGATAGGATTATATCCTGATATGCTTGCTAATTTGGAGAAGTTAGCAACGAATTATATAGATGAATTCAATATGGTACATGAAGAAGGTTACGGTATAGCAAATGAATCGGACGAAATGGATAATAAAGGAAATGCTTTTTTGACTTTGAAGGAAAAACATTGAAAGTAAATGAAATCATTGTTGAAGATCCCAACTTGATTGCAGCATCTATGACTGGTGACACAGGAGATAGTGAGAATGCTAGTAAAATAGCAGGAGTATTTGATGAGGTAATGGGCTTTGACACAACTAAAACTACGATAAAAGATTTCTATCAATCTGTAATCGGTGAGCTAGGGGTAGTAGCTCAGGGAGCAAATCGAATGGTAAAAAATACCTCCACCCTTCTTTCCCAGGTGGAAAACCAGCGTATGTCTGTTAGCTCTGTATCGTTGGATGAAGAAATGACGAATATGATTAAGTTTCAGCATGCATACAATGCAGCTGCTAGAAGTATGACAGCAACGGATGAATTATTGGACAAGATAATTAATAATATGGGATTGGTAGGAAGGTAGGTGATGAGTAATGCGGGTAACACAATCCATGATTTCTAATAATACATTACGGAATCTATCCAATAGTTATCAAAAAATGGATACTTATATGAATCAACTTAGTACAGGGAAAAAATTAATAAACCTTCCGATGATCCAGTAATAGCAGCTAAGGGTATGGATTACCGTACTGAATTAGTACAAGTTGAACAATTTCAACGTAATACGAATGAGGTTCATAATTGGTTTGATAATACGGATGCATCTTTGGATCAGGCAACTAAGGCATTGCAACGGATGCGCGAATTGGCTGTAAAAGCTAGTAATGATACTTATGGGCCTGATGAACGAAGAAATATTGCGGCTGAAGTAGAACAACTTAAGAATGATTTGATTGAACTTGCCAATACCAAAGTAAATGATAAATACCTTTTTAATGGAACGGATACAAGCAACCCACCATTTACTGAAGATGGTGTAATAAATGATGAGAATCCAGATGATAAAGAGTATGGTACGGTATTTATTGAAGTTGCAAAAGGAACAAAACTTGATGTAAATGTAACTGCTGAGGATGCTGGTTTCACAGAATTATTTAAAAATATCGATGAATTTATAGGGAAACTAAGGGGTGATGGTGAGGATATCGGTGCTAGTATTGAAAAGATTGATGATGGTATTGATCATATTATAAATGCACGAGCGGATTTAGGTGCGCGTATGAATCGGTTAGATTTGGTGGAAAATAGATTAAGTGAACAACAAATCATAGCAACAAAAACAATGTCTCAAAATGAAGATGTTGATTATGCGAAGACTATTACAAAGTTAGTTACACAGGAAAGCTTACATCGTGCTGCTTTATCTGCTGGTGCTAGAATTATACAGCCCACTTTATTAGATTTTCTAAGGTAGCTTCGGACTAATAAGATTCCCCTGGCCCATCAAGGGTTGGGGTTTTTAAGTTGTTAAGGGAGGAGTTATATGCAAATTCCGCAAATCCGGTTGAATTCCCAACCGGCACAAATACGATTCACGCAAACACTAGCAAAGCAAGAAATCAGTCAGCCAAAAGCAGATTTTTCAATTCAACAACCCAAAGCAGATATGACTATACATAAGACACAGGGAAAACTGAGCATGGATCAGACACAAGCATGGGGATGATATGAATTTAATGAGTGTACTCAAGCTAAATGAAAAATTTGTACAAGAAGGAAAAAGTAAAGCACTAGAAGGAACGGCAAGACGTGCATCTGAAGGGAGAGAAATGATGGAAATTGAAAAAGGTGGACATCCATTAATCAATCAAGCCGTTCGAAATGCCTCTGATAACAAGAAACCAATCAATATTGCATTTATTCCTTAGTAATTGAAGGATGATATGACAGAACACGGTAAAGTTCAGTGCATGGTGATTTCCACTGCGGGCATTCGCGGACCTTAGGGAACGCCTCAGCCTTCGCAGCGGTATTTAGGCTCCATATTTTGGGTGAAGTTACTACGCATTCTATTAATTATGCCTAAAAACAACCTACAATAGAGGTGGATTAACATATGAAAATACAAACGAAGTATTTAGGAGAAATGGAAATAGACGAAAGTAAGGTCATTACATTTGCCAATGGTATCCCGGGATTTAATGATGAAAAGGAATTTGTATTATTGAACCTTTTCAATGATACAGTCTATCAACTCTTGCAATCTGTTCATACAAGTACTACGGCTTTTATTGTGATAAATCCATATTTAATCTATCAAGATTATAGCTTTGAATTGGATGATTCAACATTGGAACAATTAGGGATAAAACAGGAAAATGAAGTGGTAGTGCTCTCCATTGTTACATTGAAGGATCCATTCCACGCAAGTACCTTAAATCTAAAAGCTCCCCTTATCATTAATTCAAAACGTATGCTAGGGAAACAATATATTTTAACGAAGGAGGAATATCCGTCCAAAGCATTAATCCATCCTAAGCATACCGTGAAAGGAGTTAAGTGATGCTTGTATTAACTAGAAAAAGCAATGAAGCCATACAAATAGGGGAGAACAATAAAATAAAAGTGATTGGGATAGAAGGAGATCAGGTGAAATTAGGAATCTCTGCTCCCAAGTCCGTTGAGATACATCGTAAAGAGATTTATCTTGAGATCAAAGAACAAAATAATGAAGCAGCAAATGTTTCCGTTGATCTTTTCTCTATGATAAAGGAGAGAGAAAAATAGGAATTTTTCTATAGAAAACTTAAAGAGATCTAAAAATCTTGCCGATAAAAGAGATAGAAGATCCAATAAAGAATCATAAGGAGGAAGGAGATGTCGTTAGAGAAAATGAGCCCATTCCTTTTTCCCTTTAAAGTTGATTCCACCAAGTTATTTCAGCTAAGTCTGTAGTTCTATCTGTTTCAAATGAAGTATGAAAAAGGAGCGAGAAATAGTGGCAATGAATAAAGCATATCATACATACCAAAATAATGCGGTTAATACAGCCTCTGGCGGAGAATTAACATTAATGCTTTACAATGGCTGTATGAAGTTTATTAAGCAATCAATGAGAGATATGGAAGCGAATAATTATGAAGCAAAAAACACAAACATCCAAAAAGCGCAAAATATTATTCAGGAATTAATGATTACATTGGATACAAAAATTGAAATTTCCAAGCAAATGATGCCGCTATATGAATATATACATTTTCAACTAAAAGAAGCCAATGTGAAGAATGATGTAGAAAAATTAAAAGAGGTTCTAGGACTCATTACAGAATTTCGTGATACGTGGAAACAAGTTATTTTACAATCACGTCAACAAAAGTATTCTCAAGGTGAACAGGTAAAATGAATCGAGTACAACCTGTTTACGATATTACGATAACGATGAAGGATATATTAGAGAATGATTTTTTCCCCTAATCAAAGAGAGGTTGTCATAGAAAGATTGAATTCTTTATAAGTAAAAAGAGCAGAACATCTGAAGAAATTAGCCTCCCCCTTTTCAGAAGAAGAAAAAAAACTTGCAAATCAATTGCTACCTGTGAATACATATGTAAAGAATATGATGAAACAATTGTTTGCGGCATTAAAAACAGAAATGAAACAAGTAAAACGATAAAAGAAATCTAAACAAAGCTATACCAATCCATATCGAAATGTACAAATTTTGGATGGCATGTATATGGATAAGAAAATGATAAAACCCTCCTGTTGATAGGAGGTTTTTATCATTTTATTACCTAATTGTTAATAGTATGAAATAGACGTAAAATCATTCATGCGGGAAGGAAGAGTGCTCCTTTAAAAAAAAGAACGAATTTCGACACATCTTATTGTGCATTAAGCATGAATTTTCAGTCAAAATGTAGTATAATTTAAGTATAAGGAAAGGGGGACACTTCATATGAAATTTAACATTCGTGGTGAAAACATTGAGGTGACTGGAGCAATACGTGATTATGTGGAGAAGAAAATCAGTAAATTGGAAAGATACTTCAACACACCTCCAGCATCCGATGTACATGTTAATTTAAGTGTCTATAATGATGAGCAACGTATTGAGGTAACCATTCCTATGACGAATCTATTATTACGTGGGGAAGTACAGCATCTTGATTTATATGCTGCGATTGATTTAGTTGTTGATAAACTAGAAAGACAAATACGGAAGCATAAGACAAAGATTAATCGTAAAATTCGTCAAAACGGTGCTCCTAAGCACGCCTTTGCTAAAATGGAAAAAGAAGCAGTTGCAGTAAAAGATGAAACTGATGATGAACTAGAAATTGTACGAACCAAACGCTTCAATTTAAAACCTATGGATCCAGAAGAAGCTATTCTTCAAATGGACATGTTAGGACATGAATTTTTCGTATTTACTAATGATAAGTCTGGTGAGTCCAATGTCGTCTATCGTCGTAAGGACGGTAAGTACGGCTTAATCGAACCAGTTGTATAATACTTATGAACAAAGCGACGATTCTCGAGTAGGGTCGTCGTTTTTTAGTTGCGATAAAAAGAGAATAGGTAAAAATGGTTCTAAGTCAAATGTTGGGGTGGGGCTATTAGCTCCTACCCCTTTAACCTATTAAATTGGCTACGGATTTAAATTGATGGTGTAATAATACCCTTAATCTCAATCGATCATATCTCTTGAATCCAAAGGCATTTCTCTTGATAACCTTTGTTTGATTATTCAATCCTTCAATAAACCCATTACTATACCCAAAGGCAAAGCTGTTCAATATTTCAGGTTGCCAATTTTGTAGCGTCTGTATCGCTTTTTCAAATTCCTCTAAACCCGCATCTTTTACTTGCGTATAAAACTGATACAGCCCTTCTTTAACCTCTTTCATATTATCTTTTCCTATTTTCTTTGCTTCTTCAAACCAAGTTCGATAAGATTCTTTTAACCCATAAGCTGTTCTCAAATCTTCTGATAACCCTAAATATCTTTCTAAGTACCAATGTTGTTTTGCGCTAAGGGCTTCATAATGCTTATAAAATACATGCTTCATTCGCTTGCACTTTTTACGATCATAAGGGTGGAATTCTTTTTGAACTCGTCTTCGCACACGTTCGAGTGCCCAATAAATATAACGACAGAAATGAAATCGATCCGCTATAATAATAGGATTCCCCAATGCTTGTTGAACAGCTGATTTAAAGCTATGACTCATATCCATAATGACTATTTCTACTTTTTCTCCCTTTTCCTGTAGATACTTTTTCACCGTTTTTACGGACCGATCAGGAAGAATATCCAAAGGCTCACCTGTCTCACCATTACCGATAATGGTCTGATATTTACCTTTATTTGTATCGCCCTTATATTCATCGATCGCTATTACCCGTGGCAGAGCTTTAACCTCACGTAATTTACCAGCTGATACGTTATCAAAACGTCGCATAGCTGTATTGGATGACGTATGAAATTGGGCAGCAGTATCCTTGAAATTCTTCCCCTTTATCACTCGAAAACCTAACGCCTGATTCCATTCCACCGTATGTCGCTGATAACGATAGACAATATTATTGTTTTCTACAAACCTCTTTCCACACTCACACCTATAACGACGCTTACGATAAAAAATATAGGTTCTACGTTCAAACAATTTTAAATGCTGAATTTTTTGCACTCGATAATCATGAATACGCTCTGTTATCTCCCCACAAGAAGGGCATTTATGAGGTTTTTTTGGCAACTGAACATGAATATGAAAGGATCCCTCTATCTCCTCTGTTTTCGTTATTTTCATTTCTTCTAATCCAGGTAATTTCATGTTAAAATACATATACACGCAACTCCTATCCACTTGTTTCTCGTCAATTCAAGTTTAAAGGATATAGGAGCTTGCGTGTTTTTTTATGCTTAAATTTTATTAAAACCCCAACATATATTTTAGAGCCATAATAAAGAAGATAACCCAGATGACTCTTGGGTTATCTTCTTAATTTAAATTACATTATATGAATTGGAGAACCTAACGCTACTTCTGCTGCCTCCATTGTAATTTCACCTAATGTTGGATGAGCATGAATAGTAAGTGCTAAGTCTTCTGCAGTCATACCAGCTTCAACAGCTAGTCCAATTTCAGAAATCATATCACTAGCGTTTGGTCCAGCGATTTGACCTCCTAGAATTAATCCATCCTCTTTACGAGTAATAAGTTTTAAGAAACCGTCTGTATTATTTAAGGATAATGCACGGCCATTTGCCGCGAATGGGAACTTACCAACCTTCACGTCATAGCCTTCTTCTTTTGCTTGTGCTTCAGTAAGACCAACCATAGCCAATTCTGGCTCAACGAAAGCAACAGCAGGAATACCAATATAATCAACTTCAGATTTTTCACCGCTAATTGCTTCTGCAGCAATCTTACCTTCATAAGAAGCTTTATGCGCTAATGGAGCACCTGGTACAATATCACCAATAGCATAGATGTTCTTCACAGTTGTACGGGATTGTTTATCAACTTTAATAAGACCTTTTTCATCTAATTCGATACCCACTTGTTCCAAACCAATTTCACTTGTGTTTGGACGACGGCCTACAGTTACTAAGACATAATCCGCCTCAATTATTTCTTCTTTCCCTTTTACTTCATATGAAACTTTTACACCATCTTTTGTTTCTTCCACGCCTTTAGCCATTGCTTCTGTAATCACTGTAGCGCCTTTTTTCTTCAGACCTTTTTTAACTAATTGAGTCATCGATTTTTCAAATCCGCCTAAAATATCTTTTGCACCTTCTAGGAATGTAACCTCTGTACCAAAGTTAGCATAAGCAGTCCCTAGTTCTGTTCCAACATATCCAGCACCAATTACAACTAGTTTTTTAGGAATTTCTTTCAAANTCTCAATCGATCATATCTCTTGAATCCAAAGGCATTTCTCTTGATAACCTTTGTTTGATTATTCAATCCTTCAATAAACCCATTACTATACCCAAAGGCAAAGCTGTTCAATATTTCAGGTTGCCAATTTTGTAGCGTCTGTATCGCTTTTTCAAATTCCTCTAAACCCGCATCTTTTACTTGCGTATAAAACTGATACAGCCCTTCTTTAACCTCTTTCATATTATCTTTTCCTATTTTCTTTGCTTCTTCAAACCAAGTTCGATAAGATTCTTTTAACCCATAAGCTGTTCTCAAATCTTCTGATAACCCTAAATATCTTTCTAAGTACCAATGTTGTTTTGCGCTAAGGGCTTCATAATGCTTATAAAATACATGCTTCATTCGCTTGCACTTTTTACGATCATAAGGGTGGAATTCTTTTTGAACTCGTCTTCGCACACGTTCGAGTGCCCAATAAATATAACGACAGAAATGAAATCGATCCGCTATAATAATAGGATTCCCCAATGCTTGTTGAACAGCTGATTTAAAGCTATGACTCATATCCATAATGACTATTTCTACTTTTTCTCCCTTTTCCTGTAGATACTTTTTCACCGTTTTTACGGACCGATCAGGAAGAATATCCAAAGGCTCACCTGTCTCACCATTACCGATAATGGTTTGATATTTACCTTTATTTGTATCGCCCTTATATTCATCGATCGCTATTACCCGTGGCAGAGCTTTAACCTCACGTAATTTACCAGCTGATACGTTATCAAAACGTCGCATAGCTGTATTGGATGACGTATGAAATTGGGCAGCAGTATCCTTGAAATTCTTCCCCTTTATCACTCGAAAACCTAACGCCTGATTCCATTCCACCGTATGTCGCTGATAACGATAGACAATATTATTGTTTTCTACAAACCTCTTTCCACACTCACACCTATAACGACGCTTACGATAAAAAATATAGGTTCTACGTTCAAACAATTTTAAATGCTGAATTTTTTGCACTCGATAATCATGAATACGCTCTGTTATCTCCCCACAAGAAGGGCATTTATGAGGTTTTTTTGGCAACTGAACATGAATATGAAAGGATCCCTCTATCTCCTCTGTTTTCGTTATTTTCATTTCTTCTAATCCAGGTAATTTCATGTTAAAATACATATACACGCAACTCCTATCCACTTGTTTCTCGTCAATTCAAGTTTAAAGGATATAGGAGCTTGCGTGTTTTTTTATGCTTAAATTTTATTAAAACCCCAACATATATTTTAGAGCCGTAAAAATGAAGTTTAGATTGATGTTCTTTATATATTGTCGAAATTTGACGAACGAATAACCAAAATTAAATAATAGCTTAAAAAAATACGACAAAAAGCAACAATTGGCTAAAAAACTACTGAAAAATGAGAGAATTGGTTGAAAAAAATGTCGAATTCAATACCAAAATTGAAAAATGGAAATTAGCCAATGTCAGTCTTTTTATGATAAAAATAAGACAGAAGGAACGGGAGGGAATCAGATGAATGAACAGGAGCAAAGGGCATTACATAATTTATTTAAAAGAGTCAAGCAGCAGGAGCAAACCATTGCACAATTAGTAGAAATCATCGCAGCTACCAATCGAAGAATTACCGATCTTGCTACAAATCAAAGTGGAAGTACAGAAAACAATCACTAACGAAATATTTCCCCTTATTATCCTCTTAACTTCCCGCCTTTAGGAGAGTAATCTATCCTCAGATTACTCTCCTTCATTGTTTCTAGATCTGGATATAACGGCTAGTGGTGTATACGGTTGTCATTAATAATTAGGTAGTGTTATGATAAAATAATAGTGTAAGTATTGATTTTTTATCATGTTCTAACTGGCAGTAATCCCCCACTTTAAAAGTACGAGCATCTAAGAGGAGTAAGTGGAGGTAATTGCCTGTAAGAACCTGATTCATTCAGCTACCATTCAGAGAGAGCTAAAAGGTCCCTTTCTGAATGAGTTTCACTTTATTAGGGAGCGTAAATGATGGCAGGATTACTCACAAAAATTTTTGGCGATGGTAATAAAAAGCAACTTAACCGTTTAAGGAAAAAGGTTGATAAAATAGAAGCGTTGGAACCGCAAATTGAAAAGCTATCTGATTCAGAGCTTCAACAAAAAACGGAGGAATTTAAAGAACGTTTCCAGAATGGTGAAAGTTTAGATGATATACTTGTTGAAGCATTTGCTGTAGTCCGTGAATCAGCAAGACGTGTCCTAGGTATGCGTCCATATCCTGTTCAGCTAATGGGTGGGATTGCGATTCATGAAGGGAACATTTCTGAAATGAAGACTGGGGAAGGTAAAACCTTGGCATCTACCTTACCGGCTTATTTAAACGCAATAGAAGGAAAAGGTGTCCATATTATTACAGTTAATGATTACTTAGCAGAACGTGATGCGAAAGAAATGGGAGAGCTTTATGAATTCTTAGGTCTAACAGTTGGGTTGAACACCAATGGCTTATCTAAGGAAGAAAAACGTGAAGCGTATAATTGTGATATTACATACGGTACAAATAATGAATTCGGTTTTGATTATTTACGGGATAATATGGTTCTTTATAAAAATCAAATGGTTCAGCGGCCGCTTCACTTTGCTATAATTGATGAGGTCGACTCCATATTAATTGATGAAGCAAGAACCCCGCTCATTATTTCTGGTTCTGCCAAGAAATCAGCAGCATTGTATACACAAGCTAATAGTTTTGTTACTACTTTAAATAAAGAAACTGATTATACGTACGATGAAAAAACAAAGGGTGTTCAATTAACCGAGGAGGGAATTAATAAAGCGGAGCGTTTTTTCCAAATTGAAAACTTATTCGATTTAAATCATGTTTCCTTAACTCATCATATTAATCAAGCGCTGAAAGCACATGTATCTATGCAACGTGATGTAGATTATATGGTGCAGGAGGGGGAAGTTGTTATTATCGATTCCTTTACAGGCCGTCTTATGAAGGGGCGTCGTTATAGTGATGGTTTGCACCAAGCGATAGAGGCTAAGGAAGGCCTACAAATTCAAAATGAGAGCATGACCCTGGCATCTATCACATTCCAGAACTTTTTCCGAATGTACAATAAATTAGCTGGGATGACAGGTACAGCTAAAACCGAAGAAGAAGAATTTAGAAATATTTATAATATGGATGTTATTGCCATACCAACAAATAAGCCTATTGTTCGTGATGATAGGGCAGACTTAATTTATAAATCCATGGATGGAAAATTCCGTGCTGTAGTCGAAGAAATAAAAGAGAGGTATCAACAAGGGCAACCTGTTTTAGTAGGGACCGTAGCAGTAGAAACATCTGAACTTATATCCAAGTACTTAAAAAAGGCTGGAATAAGACATAATGTCCTAAATGCGAAAAATCACTTTAAGGAAGCAGAGATTATTGAAGATGCCGGTCAACGTGGTGCTGTTACGATTGCGACCAATATGGCGGGTCGTGGTACGGATATCAAACTTGGTGAAGGTGTAAAAGAATTGGGTGGACTTGCTGTTATTGGTACGGAAAGGCATGAATCACGCCGAATCGATAACCAGCTTCGTGGTCGTTCTGGTCGTCAGGGGGATCCAGGTATCACACAATTTTACTTATCAATGGAAGACGAATTAATGCGCCGATTTGGTTCAGATAACCTTAAATCTATGATGGAACGTTTAGGGATGGATGATAGTCAACCAATTGAAAGTAAAATGGTATCCCGTGCAGTTGAATCTGCGCAGAAGCGAGTAGAGGGTAACAACTTTGACGCACGGAAACAAGTGCTTGCATATGATGACGTTCTTCGTGAACAACGAGAAATCATCTATAAACAACGATTTGAAGTCATTGAAGGCTCCGAAGACCTCCGCGAAATTATTGAAAATATGATCAAATCCTCTATCGATAGGGTGGTAGCAACACATACCCAGGATAACGATGAGGAAAATTGGAATCTCCAAGCAATCGTTGATTATGCACATGGTAATTTGCTCAATCAAGAAGAACTTTCTATTAGTGATTTAAAAGAAAAAGAAGCGAATGAAATTTCTGACCTTCTTATGAATAAAGTACAGGATAAGTACGATGAAAAGGCAGAACAGCTTACGGAAGAACAGTTCCAGGAATTCCAGAAGGTTATTGTCTTACGTACGGTTGACACGAAATGGATGGATCATATTGACCAAATGGAACAGCTTAGACAAGGTATCCATTTAAGAGCCTATGGACAAAATGATCCGTTACGTGAGTACCAATTAGAAGGTTTTAATATGTTTGAAGAAATGGTCTCAAATATCGAGGATGAAGTTTCTAAATATATCATGAAGGCTGAAATTCGTGATAATTTACAACGGGAAGAAGTTGTGAAAAATACTCAAGCTGTTTCAGGTGGCGGTGAAAGTAAGAAAAAGGTTAAAAAGCCTTATGTGAAGAAAGTAAATGTTGGACGAAACGACCCATGCCCATGTGGAAGTGGTAAAAAATACAAAAATTGTCATGGGAAAAACTAGGGTAAACTGTCAACATCTCTATAAGAGGAGCTGGGGCATAACGAACGTGTTTAATCAAAAGCCGAATCATGTAATGCTTCGTGAAGTATATCATTGGAACGGTTATATGCTTCAATGAAGTTTGGAGTTGGCTTGGAGAAAATAGTCCCAGTATCTTTTCTAAGTTTTTTATCAAAATTACAGAAATACTAACGAGGTGAATGATATGGAATTAGCAGAAATTAGAAATGAATTAGATAAAATAGCTTCACGAATTGAAGATTTTAGGGGGTCTCTTTGACTTAGAATCGAAAAAAGAACGGGTGAAAGAACTTGAGCAAATGATGACGGCTCCCGAGTTTTGGGATGATCAAAACGCTGCTCAAAAAGTGATAAATGAATCCAATGGCCTAAAAGAATATGTTACAGGTTTTGAAGAAATAGAAGAACGATATCAAGATATGGAAGTATCTTATGAACTGGTGAAAGAAGAAAATGACAAAGAGTTATATGAAGATTTAAATACAGAAATGGAAGCTTTCTTACAAAGCATCAATGAATTTGAATTACAAATGCTTTTAAGCGAACCGTATGATGCAAATAACGCAATTTTAGAGCTTCACCCAGGTGCTGGTGGAACAGAGTCACAGGACTGGGCAAGTATGTTATTACGAATGTATCAAAGATGGGCTGAAGATAGAGGGTTTAAAGTAGAAACGGTTGATTACTTACCTGGTGATGAAGCGGGAGTTAAAAGCGTTACTTTACTTATTAAAGGACATAATGCTTATGGGTATCTAAAAGCTGAAAAAGGGGTACACCGTCTAGTTCGTATATCTCCGTTTGATTCCTCCGGTAGACGACATACATCATTCGTTTCATGCGATGTAACACCAGAAATGTCGGATGATGTAGATATTGAAATTAAAACAGAGGATATTAAGATCGATACGTACCGTGCAAGCGGTGCAGGTGGTCAGCATGTTAATACGACAGATTCTGCAGTCCGTATTACGCATCTGCCGACCAATACCATTGTTACTTGCCAAAATGAGCGTTCTCAAATTAAAAACCGTGAAGCGGCTATGAAAATGTTAAAATCGAAGCTATATCAAATGGAAATTGAAAAGCAGCAGCAGGAACTCGCAGATATTCGTGGAGAACAAAAAGAAATTGGATGGGGTAGTCAAATTCGTTCTTATGTTTTTCATCCATATTCTATGGTGAAGGACCATCGTACAAATACGGAGACAGGAAATACACAGGCTGTTATGGACGGGGATATTGATCCGTTTATCGATGCCTATCTAAGACTACAGATTAATTAAATAATATATAAAAGGAGACAATTTATTGTCTCTTTTTTTAGTATAAAAATGTAAGGTCTTACGTATAAGAAAAACTAGAGAAATAGCTAAATGCTTTTGAATCTAATAACTTTCATAAATTTGCCATAATCTTCCAGAAGCCTTGCCACCATTGAGGTTATCGACTTTATTGTATAGATAAGAAATTTTGAACCTCTTTTTTAAAATCCTTAATTATGGGTATAATAATTTTGATAGCACTTACAACATAAAGTTAGGAGGAATAAAGATGAAAAAATGGTTAGTGGCAGTGTTATTTGGATTCGTTTTAACGCTAGCTGCATGTGGCGGTGGAGATGATGGCGGAACGGAAGAACCAGCAGATAATGGTGATGATGCTGCTACGGAAGAACCGGCAGATAATGGTAATGACACCGCAACGGAAGAACCAGCAGATGAAGGCGGTACAGCTGAAGAAGGTGGTACTGTTGATGCTGCGGCAGCTGAGGATGTTTATGCAAATAACTGTGCTATGTGTCATGGCGCAGATTTAACAGGTGGCGGTGGTCCTGACTTAACAGCTGTAGGTTCTAAGTACTCCGCTGATGAAATTGCAGAAATTATTCAAAACGGTACTGGTAGTATGCCAGCACAAAGCCAAGTAACTGGTGAAGATTTAGACAATCTATCCAATTGGTTAGCTGAAAAACAGTAAAAAATGAAGGATGTCGTTTAAGAAAATAAACGACTCCTTTTCCTGATTATTCCTACAATAAATTCAGGTTACATGCTCAGATATTCTGAGCATTTTTTTCTCTCTTATTTCTTCAAACATTTTCTCCCATCTTCTTTATTATCGACAGTTCTCTACAATATTTCTAAAATTTAACACTGAAACATAAATGTAATAATTTTATCCCTAAAAAGTTTGCCGAAAAATGATATAATGTATTAGACTAATTAAGGGTTAGAAGATAATTTTCAACAAAATATAAATAATTTAATTATTGTTCGACAATATCATATTAAAATTCAAAATTTGCAAAGGTGATTTATACATGATAGCAATGAAAGATATTTATAAAACGTATCCCAATGGTGTTACAGCTTTAAATGGTGTGAGTGTTCAAATTGATCAAGGTGAATTTGTCTATATCGTCGGTCCAAGTGGGGCTGGAAAATCCACATTTATTAAATTAATTTTTCGAGAGGAAAAGCCCTCCAGTGGATCAATTATTATAAATGACACTAATTTAGCAGAAATAAAGGAGAAAATGGTTCCTTATCTTAGAAGGGAAATTGGTGTAGTTTTTCAGGATTTCAGGCTTTTGCCTAAACTAACAGTCTATGAAAATATTGCATTTGCATTAGAGGTAATTAATGAATCTCCCCGTAATATACGCAAGCGTGTCATGGAAGTACTAGAAATAGTTGGATTGAAAAACAAAGCGCGTTTTAGGCCTGATGAGTTATCAGGTGGAGAGCAGCAACGTGTTTCCATTGCACGAGC
Organism: Oceanobacillus senegalensis; assembly: GCF_900176885.1. Taxonomy (GTDB): domain Bacteria; phylum Bacillota; class Bacilli; order Bacillales; family Amphibacillaceae; genus Oceanobacillus; species Oceanobacillus senegalensis. The sequence continues at coordinate 658,607 of NZ_LT839648.1, forward strand.
CATCGTTAATCAACCAAAAATCGTTATCGCTGATGAACCTACAGGTAACTTAGATCCCGAAACATCACTTGAAATTATGAAAACCTTTGAATCTATCAATGAACGAGGAACAACTATTATTATGGCTACCCATAGTAAAGAAATTGTAAATCGATTCAAAAGACGTGTAATTGCGATAGAGGATGGAATCATAGCAAGAGATCAACAACGAGGAGAATATGGTTATGAAGTTTAGAACATTCTTAAGGCATATACGGGTAGGGAGCAGTAACATTGTTCGTAATGGGTGGATGACCGTTGCCTCCATTGGTGCGGTGACAACCACCTTAATTTTAGTGGCGGTGTTCCTTGCGCTAATGTTGAATTTAAATGAAATGGCTAAAAACATAGAAGATGATGTTGAAATCCAGACATTAATTGATTTAACTGCAACGGAAGAAGATATTCAAAGTCTAGGAAAGCAGATTGAGGAGATAAAAGGTGTCGATACGGTTATCTTTTCTTCTAATGACGATGAGTTAAATAAACTTATTGAAGGAATGGGTGAACAAGGGGAAGCATGGAAATTATTGGAACAGGACAACCCACTAAATCATGCATTTATTGTACGAGCATTGGATCCCCAGGATACCGAAGCTATTGCTAAGGAAATTCAGAAATTGGATTCTGTAGATAAAGTAATTTATGGAAAAGACGTAGTAGAACAATTGTTTGAATTTAATAATTATGCACGGGTAATTGGACTTGTATTAATTGCTGCATTAGTCTTTACAGCAATTTTCTTAATATCGAATACGATTAAGATTACAATTATGGCTCGTAGTAGAGAAATAGGGATTATGAAATTAGTAGGTGCAACAAATTGGTTTATTAGATGGCCATTCTTTGTAGAGGGAATGTTGTTAGGAATGTTAGGATCCATTCTACCAATCATTCTAATTATGGTTGGATATCATTTCGTGGTAAAAATGTTATCTGGACAAGTATCCTTTAACTTTGTGGAAATCTTGCCATACAACCCATTTGCTTGGCAGCTTTCCCTGATTATCCTAGCCACTGGTGCAATTATTGGTGTTTGGGGAAGTATTATGAGTATCCGTAAATTCTTAAAAGTTTAATAGATTAATAGATTATTAAGTAATAAGAAGATTATTAAGTAATAAGACCTGTCTCCCTCTTAGTAAGAGAGGGGAGTTGATAGGTCTTCTCATTCTGTTATTAATGGAAATTTTTGGAGATAAAGGGGAATTTTAGGATGAAAAGGAGTTTTTCTTATTTGCTACTTGCTGCCTTAGTTCTAATAGGCGGCTTAACAAACGGCACTACCGTCGAAGCAGAACCTTCTATTAATGAATTAAATGAAGAGATAAATGAAATTAAACAAGAGCAACAATCACTTTCTGAAAAACGTAAAGAAATTCAGAGTAATCAAAAGGAAACAGAAAATAAAATAAAAGCAAATGAAAAACAACAAAAAAGTGTGGAAGATGAAATAAATGATATTGATAAGAAACTAACGGATACAAGAAATGAAATTCAATCCAAACAAAATGAAATAGAAAAAACGAATCAGGAAATTAAAACGTTAACCAATAAAATCAAAAAACTTACAGCAGAAATTAAAGAATTACAAGAAAGAATCGAAAAACGTGATCGATTACTTAAAGAACGTTTACGATCTATTCAACAGAATGGTGGGGATATGAAGTACATAGAAGTTATCTTCGGTGCTCAAAGTTTTGGTGATTTTATCAGTAGGGCAATCTCTGTTAACAAAATCATGGATTCAGATAAAGAAATCATGGATCAGCAAAAAAAAGATAAATTGACGTTAGAAAAAAGTAAAAAAGAATTAGTCAAAAGCAAACAGGCAGTAGAACAGAAAAAAGCTGACTTGGAAGAACAAAAAACAGAACTAATTACTTTGAAAAATCAATTAGACGATCAAATGGCTGAAAAAGAAGCATTGTTGAAAAAACTAGAAGAGGAAGAAAAGGTGTTAGAAGATCATAAAATGAGCCTAGATGAGGAACAGCAAATCATTGCAAATCAAGAAGCTGCACTTAAGAAGGCAAAGGAAGAAGCTGAAAAGCAAAAAAAACAGCTACAACAAACGGATAAGCAGCCTGCTCAGAAAAATTCTAGTAATTCTTCTAACATTTCTAGTGGGGGGAGCGGGTCATTTATTTGGCCTGTCTCTGGTTATTTAACAGACACCTATGGTACTAGAGGTGGAAATCATAAAGGAATTGATGTTGGTAATGCAACAGCAAAATCCGGTGGTGATGTTCCTATTTACGCAGTAGCATCCGGTGTTGTAACGAGAGCATACCATTCTAGTTCTTATGGAAATGTTGTTTTCATTACTCACTATATCGATGGAAAGCAATATGAAACAGTATATGCTCATATGAAATATTCGCCGATGGTACGGACATTTCAATCGGTTAAGAAAGGTCAGCAAATTGGTGTAATGGGTTCGACTGGCCGTTCTTCTGGACCGCATTTGCATTTTGAGCTCCATAGTCCTTCATGGAATATTAATAAGTCCAATAGTTTAAATCCTTTAAGTTACTTAAAATAAAACCAACAAACTTATGTAATAAAGGCATTTGTCCACAAATTGGGCAAATGCCTTTTGAATTTGTTATCATAAATGATATAAATAATAGTTATTTTAAGCATATAATGGTATGCTTTCTAATATATTACATATGTTATCCGGGTTAGTAATTTAGGTTATTCTAGTGGATATCATGGTGTTATATAGTATTTTCAAATATTGAGGTGAAATAATGAGATTAAAGAAATCGTATATTATTCTGATATTAATTGGTGCCTTAGTATTAGGTGGCGTCGGTGCATTTTCTGGTGTGAAGCTTGCTCAATCAGGTGATGATGGAATAGGAGAGGGAACTAAAAACTTTTCTTCTGGTTTATTGAATAATAAAGAAGAACAATTGGACATGCCTTCAGATATGTCAAAAGTAGCCCAAGCTTATTCGCTTATTAAAAATAATTACATAGAAAATGTGAAAGATAAACAATTAATTGAAGGTGCAATTGAAGGGATGCTTGCTACATTGGAGGACCCTCATAGCTCTTATATGGATGTCGAAATGATGGGGCATTTTAATGAACAAATTGAATCTTCTTTTGAAGGAATAGGTGCAGAGGTAAGTATGGTAAATGGGATTGTTACTATTGTGGCTCCAATAAAAGATTCTCCAGCCGAAAAATCTGGTCTTCGGCCAAATGATGAGGTTTTATCTGTTGATGGGGAAAGTTTAGAAGGGTTAAATTTAAATGAGGCTGTTGCAAAAATTCGAGGGGAAAAAGGAACAGATGTTGTATTAGAGGTACGTCGTGCAGGGGTATCTGAACCATTTGAAGTTACTATTACCCGCGATGAGATTCCAGTCGAAACGGTATATAATCAGATTAAAACAATTAATGGAAAGAAAACCGGTATTCTTGAGATTACTAATTTCTCGGAACATACCTTTACAGAATTCAACGAGCAATTAAATATGCTTGAAAAAGAAGGAATTGAAGGATTAGTAATTGATGTTAGAGGAAACCCTGGTGGTCTTCTTAATGTAATCGAGGAAATACTACGCTTATTTGTTCCTAAGGATATGCCGTATTTACAAATCGAGGATGCAAATGGCAATAAAACACCATATTATTCAGATCTCACAGAAAAGAAAGATTATCCTATAAGTGTTCTTATTGACGAAGGAAGTGCTTCTGCTTCTGAGATTTTAGCAGTAGCTATGAAGGAAATGGGATATGATATTGTAGGTCACAATAGTTATGGTAAAGGTACCGTACAACAGGCTGTACCACTTGGGGATGGTAGCACCATTAAATTGACGACAAATAAGTGGTTATCACCTGAAGGAAATTGGATTAACGAGGTTGGGGTAGAACCAACTATTAAAGTAAGTCAACCGGATTACTACTATACCAATCCAATTATTATTGATGAACCACTAAAACTTGATCAATCAGATGAAGCGATTGAAAATATGCAAGTTATGTTAACAGGCCTGGGCTATACAACTGGCAGAACGGATGGCTATTTTAACGAGCAAACGGAGTCTGCGGTTAAAGAATTTCAAAGTGATAATGAGCTTAAAGCAACCGGTATAGTGGATCAAGAAACTGCTGGTCTTATTGAAGCAAAAGTGGTAGAACATATTCGAAATGGAGAAAATGACCGTCAATTGGAAAGAGCTTTAGAAGAATTATACAAATAAGAAAATCCACGGAGTCCCCGTGGATTTTTTTGTGGAGAGAAAAGTTTATAAGAAGGGGGATGGATGAGGGAGGGGCCCCTCCTCATAGTACGGCCGTGTAAACTCGATACTTCAACACCTGCCCCTTATGCGAAAAGTTAATCCCATGCGCTTCGTATCTACGATTTTCTACCATTCTATGATATACTTCTATTATTAAATTAGGAAAATCATGATAACTATTGGATAGTTAGAGAACAGGTATCATTCCTGGATGGAAGGTGATCGGTTTGATTGAAACTTGGCTCACGGAAGTATGGAAGGGGATTGGAGGTTTATTTCTTAATCCATTAATATATTGGTTCATTATTCTTCTGTTTGTTGTTGGATATAAACGAATTAAAGTGGAGAGAATGGATTTTGGTTCAAAAATATTTGATATACTTTCGGAAAGTAAAGGGACTTGGCGTACGGCTTTTATAGCAGGTATCATTCTCTCGCTTGTTACCTTAGGTAGTGGGATGGTTTTCCATTATGAAACCATCTTGTTTATCAGTATTGTCATAATAGTTTTAAGTATTACTATGAGGTTTTCGTTGCTTTCTCCTAGCTATACTATTGGAATTTCTTATTTACTACTATTCTTTCTACCAGTTCTTTTAGACAATCAATCTACGTTTATTAAAGGCATTGTTGTGGATACGAACTTTTCGGCATTATCGATTTTACTTGGACTATTTTTAATCGTTGAGGCAGTGCTTTTACGTCGTATTGATCGTAATGAAACATACCCAAGTCTTACACGAAGTGACCGGGGAATTTGGGTTGGACAGCATCGTTTAAAAAAGGCTACCATCGTACCTTTTTTCACCTTAATTCCAGGTGGAATGATTGCCCCAATAGAGCCAATTTGGCCATATTTGACCATTGGTGGAGAAACATATGGGTTATTACTCATTCCATTTATCATCGGATTTGACATCCCCGTACGTGGTCGTTTGCCGAAGGAAGCTGCAATCAAGCTTTCCAATTATATTCTTTTAATAGGAATCGTTGTGACTGTAGGTGCAATTGGCAGTGTTTTCTTTCATTGGCTTTCTTTAATGGTTGTTGTACTTGCTATCCTTGCCAAAGAATACCTCTATTATAGGTTTAGAAATGGAGAAAAGCTAAGAGCACCGTTTTTCCATCCAGCAACAAATAGAGGTATAAAAATATTAAGTATCATTCCTGGGACCCCCGGTGATCGGCTTGATATATGGGTTGGGGAAACAATTGTAAAAGTAAATGGAATGAAAATTAATCATGCTCAAGATTTCTATATTGGGTTGCAAAATAGTGGGGCCTATTTCAAATTGGATGTCTTGGATGATAATAAAGAGATAAGATTTATTCAAGGCGCCTTTTATGAGGGAGATCATCATGAGTTAGGCCTAGTTTTTACAGAAAAGCCACATCGAAAAAACTTGAAAAAAGTAGATTAAAAGACTTCTATTGTTTGGTGGAAGTCTTTTTTCTATTGACTGATTGTATTGATTGTTGCCTTGACACAACATGTATATGATGCGCAGTAACCTAATTTATGAAAAAGGCCTTTTCCATTAAAGACCATTGTCTTATTTTCAAACATAAAGATGGGTAAAATAGGATACAGAGGCAATTCAATCGAATATTCGTTCGCTGCTATGTTAAAATATATTATTGGATATGTTAGAATAAGGGAAAGAATGAACGGAGGCGGGACACTTGGAAAAAACATTTGAACTAGTTTCAAAATATGAGCCAGCTGGTGATCAGCCACAAGCTATTAAAGAGATTACGGAAAAAGTATTAGCAGGTCAGCGACATCAGACATTGTTGGGGGCAACTGGTACTGGTAAAACGTTTACGATGTCTAATGTTGTAAAAGAAATTAATCGACCAACACTTGTCATTGCCCATAATAAGACTTTAGCAGGCCAACTTTATAGTGAATTTAAGGAATTTTTTCCGAATAATGCAGTGGAGTATTTTGTTAGTTATTATGATTACTATCAACCAGAGGCATATGTCCCATCATCAGATACATTTATTGAAAAGGATGCTAGCATCAATGATGAAATTGATAAATTACGACACTCGGCAACATCTTCCTTATTTGAACGAGAGGATGTATTAATCGTTGCAAGTGTTTCTTGTATTTATGGCTTAGGTAATCCGGACGAATATCGAAATCAGGTTCTTTCACTAAGAATGGGAATGGAAAAGGATCGAGATCAATTACTGCATGATTTAGTCGATATACAATATGCTAGAAATGATATCGACTTTCAGCGTGGTACTTTTCGTGTACGTGGTGATTCGGTCGAAATTATTCCAGCTTCTAGAGAAGAACATTGTTTAAGAATTGAATTTTTTGGTGATGAAATTGATAGAATTCGTGAGGTAGATGCATTGACTGGTGAAATTATTGGCGACCGAGAACATGCAGCTATTTTTCCAGCGTCCCACTTCGTAACCGGGGAAGAAAAGATGAAAATAGCCATTGCTAATATTGAAAAAGAATTGGAAGAACGATTAAAAGAATTACGTGAGGAAGATAAATTATTAGAAGCGCAAAGATTGGAACAGCGAACGAATTATGACCTCGAGATGATGCGTGAGATGGGTTTTTGCTCCGGTATTGAGAATTACTCAAGACATTTAACACTAAGGGAAGCTGGGGCAACACCGTATACATTATTAGATTATTTTCCTGAGGATTTTCTCATTGTCATTGATGAGTCTCATGTTACATTACCACAAATTAGAGGAATGTATAATGGGGATAGAGCAAGAAAACAAGTATTAGTGGATCACGGTTTCCGTTTACCATCTGCCTTAGATAACCGACCATTAAAGTTTGAGGAATTTGAACAGAAAGCTAATCAATTAATTTATGTTTCGGCGACACCGGGTCCATATGAATTAGAGCATACCCCGGAAATGACGGAACAAATTATTCGTCCTACAGGATTATTGGATCCGAAAATTGATGTCCGTCCCATTGAAGGGCAAATCGATAATTTAATCAAAGAAATTAATGAAAGAATAGAACGAAACGAACGTGTTCTAGTGACGACATTAACGAAAAAAATGTCTGAGGATTTAACGGACTATTTAAAAGAACTAGGTATGAAGGTAGCATACTTGCATTCAGAAATTAAGACATTGGAACGTATTGAAATTATTCGAGATTTACGTGTAGGAAAATACGATGTTTTAATTGGAATTAACTTATTGCGTGAGGGATTGGATATACCTGAAGTTTCTTTAGTAGCCATTTTAGATGCGGATAAAGAAGGATTTTTACGTTCAGAAAGGTCCCTTATACAGACGGCTGGGCGTGCCGCACGAAATGCAGGTGGAGAAGTTATTATGTATGCCGATAAGATTACGGATTCAATGCAGAAGGCTATCGATGAGACTAATCGTCGACGCGAAAAACAAATTGCGTATAATAAGAAACATAACATCACACCTAAGACAATTAAGAAAGATGTACGTGACGTCATTCGAGCTACAGTAGCTGCTGAGGAAACAGAGCAATATGATAGTAAGTCTAAGGTGATTGAAAAGCTGCCGAAGAAGGAAAAATCAAAGGTAATCGAAGAAATGGAAAAGGAAATGAAGGAAGCTGCAAAAGCGCTCGATTTCGAAAGGGCAGCAGAGCTTCGAGATATTATTTTGGAATTGAAAGCAGGAGCGTGATAGCAGATGTCGAGTAAGTTTATCGAAATTCAGGGAGCAAGAGCACATAATCTAAAAAACATTAGCTTAAAGATACCTAAAAATAAACTAATCGTAGTAACCGGTCTATCGGGATCAGGAAAGTCGTCGCTCGCTTTCGATACGATATATTCAGAAGGACAACGACGTTACGTTGAATCATTGTCTGCTTATGCCAGACAGTTTTTGGGGCAAATGGATAAGCCGGATGTAGATGTTATTGAAGGTTTATCCCCGGCGATTTCTATTGATCAGAAAACAACCAGTAAAAATCCAAGATCTACAGTTGGTACAGTAACGGAGATTTATGATTATTTACGTTTGTTATTTGCTAGGATTGGACGTCCGACTTGTCCAAAACATGGAATAGAGATTACATCGCAAACTGTTCAGCAAATGGTAGATCGAATTATGGAATACCCTGAGCGAACAAAAATGCAAATACTAGCACCAGTAGTATCCGGTCGTAAAGGAAAGCATGTTAAAGTACTTGAGAAATTGAAAAAGGAAGGTTATGTCCGAATTCGTGTTGACAAAGAGATGCGTGAAGTAACAGAAGACATTGATTTGGATAAGAATAAAAAACATTCCATTGAAGTTGTGGTGGATAGGGTTGTCGTTAAACCTGGTATAGAAGGGCGCTTAAGTGATTCTATCGAGACAGCCCTAGGACTTGGTGGGGGAAATATTATGGTTGATGTCATTGGGGAAGATGAATTAACCTTCTCTGAGAATCATGCCTGCCCAATTTGTGGTTTTTCTATAGGAGAATTAGAACCGCGCTTATTTTCATTTAATAGTCCGTTTGGTGCTTGTTCATCCTGTGACGGATTAGGAACCAAATTAGAAGTGGATATAGACTTAGTTATACCTGATTGGAATAAAACCTTGAATGAACATGCAATTGCTGCTTGGGAGCCAATTAGCTCACAATATTATCCACAGCTATTAAAGAGTGTTTGTGATCACTATGGAATTAATATGGATATCCCCGTTAAAGATATTCCGGAAGAGCAAATGCATAAAATCTTATATGGTAGTGGTTCAGAGAAAATCCATTTTTATTATAAAAGCGAGTTCGGAAATATAAGGGATACAGACATTTATTTTGAAGGTGTTATGAATAATGTTGCTCGGCGTTATAATGAAACAAGTTCCGACTTCACTCGAGAAGCATTGCAAAAATACATGATACAGAAGGCTTGTGCAAACTGTAAAGGCTATCGCTTAAAAGAGGAAGCATTATCTGTACTGATAAATGGTTTACATATTAGTAAAGTAACCGATTATTCTATTGCAGAGTCAATGAAATTCTTTCAACAAGTCGATTTAACGGAGAAAGAACAGCAAATTGCTAAACAAATTTTAAAGGAAATCCACAATCGGTTGGAATTCCTACATAATGTGGGTCTCGACTATTTAACTTTATCACGGTCTGCTGGAACATTATCTGGTGGAGAGGCTCAGCGTATTCGTTTGGCGACCCAAATTGGTTCTGCTTTAACAGGCGTTTTATATGTTCTTGATGAACCATCTATTGGGCTACACCAACGAGACAATGATCGATTAATTGAAACATTGAAACGAATGAGGGACCTTGATAACACGTTAATCGTTGTAGAACATGATGAGGATACGATGCTTGCTGCAGACTGGCTGGTTGATATTGGCCCCGGTGCTGGCGAGCATGGTGGTGAGGTTATCGCAAATGATAAGCCAGAAAATGTGATGAAGAATGAACACTCTCTAACTGGGAAGTACTTATCCGGGAAAAAGTTCATCCCTCTCCCAGCTAAAAGACGAAAACCTGATAAACGGAAGATAGAGATTATTGGTGCAAGTGAAAATAACTTAAAAAAGGTGTCGGCTAAAATTCCGATTGGATTGATGAATGTTGTAACAGGAGTATCTGGATCTGGAAAAAGTACACTTGTCAATGAGATTCTTTTCAAGGGTTTATCAACGGAAGTGTCTCGAGCCAAGCATAAACCAGGAAAGCATAAGGAGATTAAGGGGATAGAACATATTGATAAGGTTATTGATATTGATCAATCTCCAATAGGTCGTACACCGCGCTCGAACCCAGCTACATATACTGGTGTATTTGATGACATTCGAGACGTCTTTGCCCAAACGAATGAAGCAAAAATACGTGGATATAAGAAAGGGCGCTTTAGTTTTAATGTAAAAGGCGGTCGTTGTGAAGCATGCCGTGGGGATGGAATTATTAAAATTGAGATGCACTTTTTACCAGATGTTTATGTACCATGTGAGGTATGCCATGGAAAACGTTACAACAGGGAAACATTAGAAGTGAAATACAAAGGAAAAAGTATTGCTGATGTTCTAGAAATGCGAGTCGAGGAAGCACTTGAATTTTTTGGTCCAATTCCAAAAATCAAACGGAAAATTCAGACCATTGCTGATGTTGGATTAGGTTATGTACGTCTTGGTCAACCAGCAACTACATTATCTGGTGGGGAAGCACAACGTGTTAAACTAGCTAGTGAACTTCATAAACGCTCAACCGGAAAAACATTTTATATTTTAGATGAACCAACAACAGGACTTCATGTTGATGATATCAAGAGATTGCTTGATGTTCTACAGCGTCTTGTAGATAACGGAGATACCGTCTTAATCATTGAACATAATTTAGATGTTATTAAATGCGCAGATAATATCATTGATTTAGGTCCAGAGGGTGGAGACCGTGGTGGACAGATTGTTGTTACTGGAACTCCTGAAGAAGTTGCTGAAGCAGCAGATATTTCCTATACAGGACGATATTTGAAACATGTATTAGAACGTGATCGCATCAGAATGGAAAAGCATTTGTCCGAAAAAGAAAAAGTTGGTACTGAAAAATAACCAAAGTAGCAGACCCATATAAACGTGGATCTGCTACTTTTCATTTAGGAAACAGTAAGAGTTTTTTATCAAGTTGGAATAAAGAGTATTGCTGAATCCGATAATTAGTGGGGAATTAATTAACTTCTAAAAATAAAAGAATAGATAATTCAATTCAATCCTTTGACGGATTTTTGTTCATTGGTTACAGTTAGTTATAAGAAAGAATTGGAGGAACGGAAATGAAACCAATTGATATAGAGAAAGTCCAAAAAAAGTTAGACGAGTTTAAAAATAAAGAAGTTTACGTTCATCTTGAAACGACAAATGGTGCGTATGCAAGTCATTTTAATGAACAGGCATATAATGTTGGTGCATATATACGTAATGCAAAAATTTCATTTAATCAAGCAAAAATTGTTGGGGATGGAAAATCCTATCGTGTAGGTCTTAAAATGGAAATGGGTTGGGTATATGCTGAAGGTTTAACTGACTGGACCATTCATGAAGAAGAAAAATTATTAATGGCTGGACATGATCGTGAAGGGCGGTTAATGGTTTCTTTAGAAATTAGTGAAGCTCCGTTTAGATACTAAAAAGATTCTCATAAAATATTACATAGCACCGTGAACATAATATATTAGCGTTAAAGGAAGGCTGATAAGATGGAGAAACATGTTGTTGTGATTTACCCGCACCCTGATGATGAATCATTCGGTGCTGCTGGAACGATTGCAAAATTTAGAGAAGAAGGTGTACCTGTTACCTATCTATGTGGTACATTAGGTGAGATGGGAAGAAATATGGGATCCCCTACATTCGCGAATCGTGAGACATTACCAGAAATTCGGAAAAAGGAATTAATAAATGCTTGCCAAAAACTAGATATTAAATTAGAGATGCTTGGTTATCGAGATAAGACCTTAGAATTTGAAGATCGAACAGAGCTTGCTAAAAACCTAAAATTATATCTTGATAAAATCAAACCTAGCTTGGTTATAACACATTATCCAGAATATGCCGTTCACCCAGACCATAATGCATTAGGTGCGGCCGCAATCGAAGCGGTTGAAATGATGCCAACTGAAGATCGTCCTACTGTTTGGGCACAGGCAATTTCAAATGATTTTCCGGCAGTTTTAGGAAAACCTGATATTACAAACGATATTACTGCTAATTTTGATAAAAAGTTTGAGGCAATTCTTGCACATCAATCCCAAGCAATGGGGGTTCTTGGTCAACATAGAGAAAAGGAAGCAAAGAACGATTTAAAGGAAATCGCAAAACAAAGGTTAGGATTTGAGCAATTTTATATATGGAAATATTAAGGAAAAAAGCCACACTCACTATATTAGTGAATGTGGCTTTCAACATGTTAGGGTTTGATAACAAGTGCGGATATATTGCCTTTAGCAATATGAACTTTTTGTTGTGGTCCCATTACTGGTATATCTGAAGAAACTTCCAAACTATATGTTGCTGTACCTGTTGGTGGTGAAATATCTGAACTACTAAAGTAAGTGGTAATTCCTGGGTTTACAATTCCCATGCTGGTAGGAACTGTTATATCTGAAGTTGAGAATATCGGTTGATCATTTCTATAAAGTGTAAATGTAGCAGGCATGTTCCCGTATTCTGCATACCAATTGATAGTGGCAGTCAACCAAATTTTACTACTTGGTTCGTTTACTTGGACATTGAAAGTACTAATTGTTGTAGTTTGTTGTGTAGAGGTTAGTGTCGATTGCCCTAGCTCTTCAAAAATAAATTCGGTAACCCCTGAAGGTCCAGTCTTGCCCTGGGGTCCTCTAGGCCCTGGCTTACCTGTAAGCCCTTGAGGTCCTGTATCACCTTTAGGTCCCTTTGGTCCAGGCTCACCCTGAAGCCCTTGAGGTCCTGTGTCACCTTTAGGTCCCTTTGGTCCAGGCTCACCCTGAAGCCCTTGAGGTCCTGTGTCACCTTTAGGTCCCTTTGGTCCAGGCTCACCCTGAAGCCCTTGAGGTCCTGTATCACCTTTAGGTCCCTTTGGTCCAGGCTCACCCTGAAGCCCTTGAGGTCCTGTATCACCTTTAGGTCCCTTTGGTCCAGGTTTACCAGGGAGCCCTTGAGGTCCTGTATCTCCCTTAGGTCCTTTTGGTCCAGGTTTACCAGGGAGTCCTTTTGGTCCAGGTTTACCAGGGAGTCCTTGAGGTCCTGTGTCGCCTTTAGGCCCTTTTGGTCCAGGCTCACCTGGAAGCCCTTGAGGCCCCGTATCACCTTTAGGACCTTGGGATGGTCCAGGCTTCCCTTGAGGTCCTGTATCACCTTTAGGTCCCTGAGGTCCAGGCTCCCCCTGAAGCCCTTGAGGCCCTGTATC
>NZ_LT839648.1:674257-831990 GCF_900176885.1 Oceanobacillus senegalensis
AAGCCCTTGAGGTCCTGTATCACCTTTAGGTCCCTTTGGTCCAGGCTCACCCTGAAGCCCTTGAGGTCCTGTGTCACCTTTAGGTCCCTTTGGTCCAGGCTCACCCTGAAGCCCTTGAGGTCCTGTGTCACCTTTAGGTCCCTTTGGTCCAGGCTCACCCTGAAGCCCTTGAGGTCCTGTGTCACCTTTAGGTCCTTTTGGTCCAGGCTCACCCTGAAGCCCTTGAGGTCCTGTATCACCTTTAGGTCCCTTTGGTCCAGGTTTACCAGGGAGCCCTTGAGGTCCTGTATCTCCCTTAGGTCCTTTTGGTCCAGGTTTACCAGGGAGTCCTTTTGGTCCAGGTTTACCAGGGAGTCCTTGAGGTCCTGTGTCGCCTTTAGGCCCTTTTGGTCCAGGCTCACCTGGAAGCCCTTGAGGCCCCGTATCACCTTTAGGACCTTGGGATGGTCCAGGCTTCCCTTGAGGTCCTGTATCACCTTTAGGTCCCTGAGGTCCAGGCTCCCCCTGAAGCCCTTGAGGCCCTGTATCACCTTTAGGTCCCTGAGGTCCGGGCTCCCCCTGAAGTCCTTGAGGCCCTGTATCACCTTTAGGTCCCTGAGGTCCGGGCTCCCCCTGAAGTCCTTGAGGCCCTGTATCACCTTTAGGTCCCTGAGGTCCAGGTTCCCCCTGAAGTCCTTGAGGCCCTATATCACCTTTAGGTCCCTGAGGTCCGGGCTCCCCCTGAAGTCCTTGAGGCCCTGTATCACCTTTAGGTCCCTGAGGTCCAGGTTCCCCCTGAAGCCCTTGAGGTCCCGTATCACCTTTAGGTCCTTGAGGCCCTGCATCTCCCTTAGGTCCCTGGGGTCCAAGTTCACCAGGGAGTCCTTGGGGTCCGGGCTCCCCCTGAAGTCCTTGAGGCCCTGTATCACCCTTAGGTCCTTGAGGTCCGGGTTCCCCCTGAAGCGTTTGAGACTCTGTATCTCCCACAGGCCCATAAGATTTAGCTTTCTCTGAAAGTACTTGTGCTTCAGTATCTTCCTTAGCCTCCTGTTTTCTTTGTTCCGCATTTAATTGCTGAAGTTTCTGTTTCAAACTGACCTTATCTTCCATAGTTGGATCCTGTGCTATGTTCGGCTTTTGATTCGTTAATTCATCAAAAGCTTCTTGATAATCTTCCTGTATCTTGTGAGATTCAAGTTTTCTGGAAGAATTCAATTTCTCTTTGAATCCTAATTCTTCAGTAAAAGGAAGTGAACGTGGATTTGATTTTTTCCCCCTTTTGGGTAAGGGTTTCCTCATGATTGATTCCCTTTTCTGACTACTATCCTCTGTTTCCATTTGTGAATCTGTTAACGCCCTATTAGCCTTATTTATGTTATCAAATTTGTCCCTTTTTTGTTGACGATACTTTCTTGAACGGTATCTTGACATCATATCTTCCCCCTTTATTCTCACTATAAGAAAACATATTTTCCTAGATAGGTTATTTGACTAAAAAATATGTTAATCTTTATAAATTTAAAATTTATATGGTAATGCTAGTATAATCAATGAAGGGAAAGTTTGTGCAGCGTCGTGGGCTCCATTTTTACTAAATTAATTTTTTATTCTTTCCTGGCAAAGTTCAGATAAAAAATATCGAATAAATCTCGTAGGTGTAATGCCTTCGTTTTTTGTGCTACAATAAAGTGAAACTTTATTCGACTGTTGCCACTATTAAGTAGTAATGGTGCAGATAGTCAAGAGGTTAATACACATAAAATTAAGTTTCTATTAAAGAACTTATTCATGAATGTTATGTTATCAAGTCTTAGGAACATAGAAGGAGGCTGGTGTATATGGGTACAATAGTACGAACACAAGACCTGCTAGACAATTTTAATCTTACCCTTGTTGCAGGGGAGGATGGAGTACATAGAGAAATAATAACAAGTGATATATCAAGACCAGGGATAGAAATGACTGGTTATTTTAAATATTATCCCAAAGAGCGCTTGCAACTGATTGGTAAAACAGAAATGACATATTTCTTGGATTTAACAGATGAACAAAAAAGAGATCGTGCAGAAAAATTATGTACTGACGTAACCCCAGGGATTGTTATTTCAAGGGGAATGGAGGTTCCAAAGGAATTAATTGATTCTGCTAATAAAGCTGGAGTCCCTATACTTTTATCACCAAGGAAGACTACACGAGTAACGAGCAGGCTAACAAATTACTTAGAAGCAAAATTTGCTCCTTTTACAGCAATCCATGGTGTTTTGGTAGATATTTATGGTGTTGGTGTGTTAATAACGGGGTCAAGTGGTGTTGGTAAAAGTGAGACAGCTTTGGAATTAGTGAAACGAGGTCATCGTCTTGTTGCAGATGACAGTGTTGAAATTAGACAAGAGGATTATGATACACTCATAGGAAGCTCCCCACCGTTAATTGAACATCTGCTTGAAATTCGTGGACTCGGAATTATTAATGTTATGACATTATTTGGTGCGGGTGCTGTTCGTAGCTTTAAGAAGATTGCGATGGTTGTCAACTTGGAGATTTGGGATGAGAAGAAGCAATATGATCGCCTTGGATTGGATGAAGATCAAATGAAGATTATGGATGTTTCTTTGCCAAAGGCAACGATCCCTGTACGACCAGGTAGAAACCTTGCCGTAATTATTGAAGTGGCAGCTATGAATTTCCGTTTGAAGCGAATGGGTGTAAATGCTGCAGAAGAATTTTCAGAGCGATTAAGCAATATGATTGAAAATGAAAAAGATATACTAGAATAAGAGAGGTTTAATAAAATGTTACTTACTGCACCATTAGACAGGGTCTTTTTGGAAATTGGCCCACTTACCATTTACTGGTATGGAGTTATAATCGCAACAGGTGCTGCAATTGGTCTTTGGCTAGCTACAAAAGAAGCAGATCGATTGGGCTTGAAAAAGGATCTTCTAATTGATTTTATTGTTTTTGCGGTACCAATAGCTATACTCTGTGCAAGAATCTATTATGTTACCTTTGAGTGGGAACGATATGCTAGTGGTCCATTTTGGAAAGTTTTTGCTGTTTGGGAAGGCGGAATTGCGATTCACGGAGCAGTGATTGGTGGTATCCTTACAGCTATTGTATTTTCCAAAGTGAGAAATATTTCTTTTTGGCAACTAGCGGATATTGTAGCACCGAGTCTTATTTTAGCTCAGGCGATTGGGCGTTGGGGAAACTTTATGAACCAAGAGGCACATGGTGGGCCACTTTCGAGTGATTCCATTGTTTTTGATATTGTTCCAACATTTATTATGAATCAAATGACAATCGATGGGATCACCTATCATCCAACATTTTTATACGAATCTTTATGGAATATATTAATTTTTGTACTACTTATCGTAATGGTTAGATTTAACCCATTGCGTGGGGAAGTCTTTTTAACCTATGCAATCGGATACTCCATAGGACGTTATTTTATTGAAGGAATGAGAACGGATAGTTTATATGTGTTTGGAGATTTTCTACGTACTGCACAATTGGTATCCGTGCTATCGATTATTGTGGCAGTTATTCTCATTATCTACCGCCGTAAAACAACTTCCATAAGATATAATGATGTCCCCGAACAAAAAGGGAAAAAAGGGAACAAGAAAAAATCAACGAATAAAAAGAAGAAAAAATAGACAATCATTATTTCTGATAAACAGGGAGGATTTCTTGATATAGGAATATATCATGGAGGAGAATATAGATATGACTGGGATTTTGCAACGTGGCTTTAAACAAGGTTTATCCACTACTTGGACACTAGGGAAAGTTATATTTCCAATCACACTAATTGTAACCATTTTACAATTCACACCCGTGATGCCATGGGTGATTCGTTTATTAGAGCCCTTCATGGCCTTGTTAGGACTTTCAGGGGAAGCGGCAGTGCCATTGGTTTTAGGGAATGCTTTAAATTTGTATGCTGGGATTGCGGCAATTATATCTTTTGATTTTACTGTAAAAGAAGTTTTTATAATGGCTGTAATGCTTTCATTTTCCCATAACTTATTCATTGAATCCGCGGTTGCTTCTAAAGTTGGAGTGAAATGGTGGATTATTGTCGGAGTTCGTGTTGGATTAGCATTATTTTCGGCTGTTTTGATAAACCTATTATGGAATGGGGGAAATCAAGCCGCAAATTATGGTTTTATTTCGGCTGAGGAAACGGTACCATCTGGATGGTTTGAAATCGCCTTTCACGGTGTCGAAACAGCCGTAATTGCGATTCTTCAATTGGCATTAATTGTTATTCCGTTGATGGTTATTATGCAAATATTGAGAGAAAAAGGATGGTTGGATTCCTTTTCCAATATGCTTGCTCCATTCATGAAATTTTTAGGTATGGATAAGAACACTTCTATGACCATGGTAGCTGGATTAACGATTGGTCTTGCTTTTGGTGCAGGGCTCATGATTCAAGCTGTTAAAGAAGATGGTGTATCAAGGAAAGATATGTATTTGGCATTAATTTTCCTTGTGTCCTGTCATGCGGTTGTAGAGGATACACTAATCTTCATTCCACTTGGGATTCCAGTATGGCCTTTATTACTCATCCGTCTAACCACAGCTATCGTCTTAACGGTGGTCATTGCTTTCATCATGAATAAAGTAACATTAAAGAGAAAGGAAAAAACAACAAATGAGCATACGTACAATACTGTTTGATTTAGATGGAACATTAATTGATACCAATGAACTTATTATCGCATCTTTTACCCATACATTAAATAACCACTACAATCTGGATTATACTAGGGAACAGATTATTGAATTTAATGGTCCTCCATTGATTGATACATTTAAAAATATTGATCCAGATCGTGTGGATGAAATGATTGAAGTCTATCGAAAACATAACTTAAGTGAGCACGATAATTATGTGAAAGTATTTCCAAATGTTAAGGAAACGTTGGATATTCTTAAAGAACGTGGGTTTAAGATAGGAATTGTAACAACAAAAATGACGGAAAGTGTTAATCGAGGGTTGAAGGTAACGGGACTTCAAGATTATTTTGATACAATAGTGACTCTTGACGATGTAGCACATCCAAAGCCAAATCCTGAACCAGTGATTAAAGCAATGAAGGACCTTGATGCTGTTGCTAATTCTACGCTAATGGTAGGGGATAATTCCCATGATATTGAATCAGGACAATGCGCTGGTGTGAAAACAGCTGGTGTTGCCTGGTCATTTAAAGGAAAAGAACGGTTACTAAGATTAAATCCAACTTATATGCTTGATGATATGCGTGATTTATTGCAAATCGTAGGAGTGTAAAAAAATGCGGAGAACCAAGCGATATCCTGTTAGAAATGGAAATTCCCTATGGCAGATTTATCAAACGGTACCATTTTGGAAGGTGTTTAAAAATACAATCATTATCTTAATTGCTAGGTACACCCCTTTTATGGGGATGAAAAATTGGCTGTATCGAATATTTTTAAAGATGAAAATTGGAGAAAAGACAGCCTTTGCTTTTATGGTTGTACCAGACATTATGTATCCAGAAAAAATATCGGTTGGACGAAATAGTATTATTGGTTATAACACAACGATATTAGCGCATGAATATTTAATTGAGGAGTATCGACTTGGTGAGGTTGTTATTGGGGATGAGGTGATGATTGGAGCCAATACCACCATTCTTCCTGGAGTTGAAATTGGGAATCGAGCAACAGTCTCAGCGGGAACACTCGTACATAAGGATGTACCACCAGGGGCACTAGTAGGTGGAAATCCAATGCAAATTATTTATACTAAAGAGGAAATGGATCAACGGCAAAATTCCATTCTTAAATAGTATGAAGTTGACTGCAAATAACTGTAGAAGGGTTGTTTGCAGTTTTTTTGGGTGGAACGTTAAATGGATAAGTATTTGGACAGACGAAAAAGAAAAATAACAATGATTTCACTTTGAAATGGCCTGTTAATAGAGAGCTTGTATAAATAAGGAATTTACGGTAGTTATATAATTAAAATAAAAAATATGATATACTCTTTTCGTATGTACGAAAAATAGGAGGATATACATGCCACAGGTAAAAAACAAAATAAAAAGCAAAGGAAATAATATAATTCCTTACATTCCTGATGGTGATTTTTATTTCACAAAAGGTGTTGAGGCTTTTCGTAAGCGAAAATTTGATATTGCCTTGAAGTGGATGAAAAAAGCAATCGAACAAAAGCCCAGTGATCCTTTATACCAATGTCAGATGTCCGTTATATATACTGAGATTGGTGCTTATCATGCTGCCAATCAATTATTAACTAATGTTATGAATGAAAGTGAGTATATAGATTGTTACTATTTAATTGCAAATAACTATGCACATTTAGGTTTATTAAATGATGCAAAAAAATATGCGACTTCCTATCTTGAAAAAGAACCTGATGGCGACTTTAGTAAAGATGCTGAGCAGCTATTAGAGCTCTTAGAAATAGACGATGACGATATAGAAGACTTTGACCTTGAAGATGAGGATGAATTGCTGATTTATCAGGAAACGGCATTTTATCACATGGAAAAGCTAGAATGGGAAAAAGCTCTACCAATTATTGAAGAAATGATGACCATGTTTCCGGAATATCAACATCCTAAACACGATTATAATCAGGCATTATTCTTTTCAGGTAATCGGGATGAGGCGGTTCAAAAGGAACTTGAGCTATTAAAGGAAAATTCCAATTCACTATATAGCCTTACCAATTTATCTGTATTCTATTATGAACTAGGGAGTAAGAACCAAAGTGAAAGGTATATACAGGCTTTAGAAAATGTATATCCTATTCACGAACAGCAAAAGCTAAGGCTAGCTGTTACATTGGCAAGAACAGCTCATTACGAAGAAGCCTATCATCGTTTCCGTTCCATTTCGAAGGGAAAGGTAAAGAATCATTCTTCGTATTATCGCTGGTATAGTATATCTGCATTTCATTTAGGTGAGCCCGCAAAAGCTTTAAAATTTTGGAAAGAAGGCTGTAATCTTCATCCTCATTTAGCAAATGAATTGGGACCATGGAATGCTTGAACTTAAGTGCCGGATGGTAAAGCTTTTCATACAATAATTAAAAGGGCTTATTTGAGCAGAATAATAGACGAACAACGTCCATTCTTATAAGCTAGAGATGATATAAATAAATAGGAACTAAAAGGGGCGAATAAAATGTCCGAAGAACGTATTTATGACGTAATTATTGCTGGTGCTGGTCCTGCTGGAATGACCGCAGCAGTTTATACATCTCGTGCAAATTTAGATACGCTAATGCTTGAACGGGGAATCCCTGGTGGGCAAATGGCAAATACGGAAGATGTAGAAAACTATCCCGGCTATGATCATATATTAGGACCAGATCTATCCAATAAGATGTTTGATCACTCTAAAAAGTTCGGAGCAGAATATGCCTATGGTGATATTCAAGCTGTTGAAGACCATGGGGACCATAAAGTCATTAAAGCAGGAAATAAAGAGTATAAGACAAGGGCAATTATTGTTGCAACAGGCGCCGAGTATAAAAAACTAGGTATTGAAGGCGAAGATGAGCTTGGTGGCAGAGGTGTCTCCTATTGTGCCGTTTGTGACGGTGCTTTCTTCAAAGAGAGGGAACTTGTAGTTGTTGGTGGTGGTGACTCTGCAGTAGAAGAGGGAGTATACCTTACTCGTTTTGCAAAGAAAGTAACCATCATTCACCGAAGAGATGAGTTAAGAGCGCAAAAAATTCTTCAACAACGTGCATTTGATAACGAAAAAATTGCATTTATTTGGGATACGGTTGTGAAAAAGATAAACAGTGAAAATAATAAAGTGGGTAGTGTCACTTTAGAAAATACAAAAACCGGGGAAACATCCGAATTCCCAACAGATGGTGTGTTCATTTATATAGGAATGGTACCATTAAGTGAGCCATTTACGTCCTTGGGTATAACAAATGAGGAAGGGTATATCCCAACAAATGAAAATATGGAAACCAGGATACCTGGAATCTATGCAGCTGGAGATATTCGAGACAAACAACTTCGACAAATTGTGACAGCAACTGGTGACGGTAGTATTGCCGCGGAATCAGCTATAAAATATGTCGAAGAATTGGCAGAAAAAGAAAAAGCAACGAATTCTTAATAAAAGTGTGTGTGATTTATAAAGAAAAAGTCTTATTCTTAATGAAGTCTTAACTCTGTTGTAATACGCACGCAATAAAAAAAGGGTATACTATAAATAACTAATTAACCCCCCTTTTAATAAATAGATTAGTTCTTGGCACAGGTGATAATCACTTGTGTCTTTTTTTTTGACCAAAAATGTCATATATTACATATAGATGAACCACATGAATCTACAGTTTTTGACAATCGATGAAGGTTGGGAGAATATTGTCTTTATTGAAAGTATAATATATTCCCTTGTATCTTTATATAAATTGGAAATAACTTAATGGCCCCCTTCCATGGAAGTTTATTATTATTCATAGTATAATAAAATAAGAAATCATTTTCGAATCTAATCTGAAATCAATTTTAAATGATGATAAAATTTATCCTTCCGATATAGAGGTATGTTAAAGGGGAGAGATTTGTTGAGTAACGAAAATAAAGAAACAAAGTTAGTTATAATTACTGGCATGTCAGGTGCTGGAAAAACGGTTGCTGTCCAAAGCTTTGAAGATCTTGGGTACTACTGTGTCGATAATTTACCCCCTACATTGCTACCAAAATTTTTAGAATTAATGAAGGACTCCACGAATACAATACAGAAAGTCGCACTTGTTATGGACCTTAGAGGTCGAGAATTTTTTGATTCTTTATTTGATGCTCTTGATACATTAGGGAAAGAAGAATGGTTGGATGAGCATATTCTATTCCTAGATGCTAAGGATGAGAAGCTAGTAAGTAGATATAAAGAAACGAGACGTTCCCATCCCCTTGATCATGGTGGATTACCTCTAAAAGGAATTAGACAGGAGCGGGAAATTCTAGATATATTAAGAGGCAGAGCCCAGCGTATTATTGATACAACGAACTTAAAACCAAGAGAATTGCGTGAAAAAATTGTGAAAATGTATTCAGAAGAGAATCAAGAAATTTTCTCCGTACATATGGTTTCTTTTGGGTTTAAATATGGAATTCCTATTGATGCTGATACGGTCTTTGATGTTAGGTTCTTGCCAAATCCACATTATGTTGGGCAGCTTCAGCCATTAACTGGATTAAATCAGGATGTCTCTTCCTATGTTTTTAAATGGTCAGAAACCCAGATGTTTATTCAAAAAGTATTAGATTTATTGCGGTTTATGCTACCACAGTATAAGAAAGAAGGAAAATCTCAATTTGTAATTGGAATTGGTTGTACAGGTGGACAGCATCGATCTGTAGCTTTAGCGGAGTATTTCGCTAAGGAGTTATCCTCCAATTATATTACTCATGTGAGTCATCGTGACATTGATAAAAGAAAGGGACGGTAGAAATGAAGAAAGAAAAACAGCCAAAAGTGGTTGTGATAGGTGGGGGTACTGGTATGCCTGTACTCTTAAGAGGTCTAAAGAATTTACCCATTGATTTAACGGCCCTTGTTACGGTGGCCGATGATGGTGGTAGTACGGGAAGAATACGTAATGAAATGTCGATTCCGGCACCTGGTGATATACGAAATGTAATTGCAGCATTATCTGATGCAGAACCTATGCTATTAGAGCTTTTTCAGCATCGATTTTCAGTTGGTAATGGATTATCTGGTCATTCACTAGGTAATTTACTTTTAGCGGCAATGACCTCTATAACTGGAGATTTTTACGATGGGATTAAAGAAATTTCTCGCGTACTAAATGTAAAAGGTAGTATATATCCGATTTCTAATCAAAATATGTCTCTTCATGCAAAGTATAAGGACGGTACCTATGTTTCTGGGGAATCCAATATTCCACGTGCAAACAAACAGATAGAACGTGTGTTCTTAAAGCCACAACCTATCCAGCCGCTCCCTAATGCTGTTCGAGCTATAGAAAATGCCGATTTAGTTATTATTTCTCCAGGCAGCTTATTTACAAGCATCATGCCCAATTTAATTATTCCGGAAATTGATATTGCTTTAAGAGAAACACAAGGAAAAGTTGTCTATATTTGTAATGTGATGACACAGGCTGGTGAAACAACTGGATTTACAGCTTCTGATCATGTTCTTGCCATACAAAATCATATTGGTAATGGCTGTGTAGATGCAGTTGTTGTTCACAATGAACCTATTGAGAAGTCTATTCAAGCAATTTATGCAGAGGAGAATGCTGAACCTGTCGTATATGATATTGAAAAATTAGTGGATATGGGACTAGAAATTATCGAGGGCGATATTATCAATCATTCTAGTGCTACGGTTAGACATGATAAAGATAAAATTGCTAAATTAATGTATTCCATTATAAAGAAATAAATATAACGGTTAGTAAGGAAGAAAGGAGGGAATAGGATGTCCTTTGCTTCAGAAATAAAAAAGGAATTAACTGCAGTGGAAGTGGACGAATGTTGTAAAATGGCTGAATTGGCAGCCTTAATTAGAATGAATGGAGCGATTTCGGTTAACCGAATGAAATACTCCTTAGACATTCAAACTGAAAATGCAGCGATAGCGAGAAGAATATATACATTAATTAAATCTAAATATGATCTTCCTCTGGAAATATTAGTAAGAAAAAAAATGAAATTAAAGAAAAACAATGTATATATTGTCCGATTAAAAGAAAACGTTCGTGAAATACTTTCTGAATTAGGCATTCTAAAAGATGCTTTTACGGTCGTACGAACTATTTCTGATAAATATCTATCCAAGCCTTGTTGTAAACGGGCTTATTTACGTGGAGCATTTTTAGCAGGTGGCTCTATTAATAATCCTGAAACATCCTCCTATCATTTAGAAATTTATAACCTTCATAGTGAACATAATGAAGCATTACTTGAATTACTAAATTCTTTTGGTCTGCACGCCCGGACGCTTGAAAGAAAAAAAGGATTTATTGTGTATATGAAAGAAGCTGAGAAAATTACGGAGTTTTTAAATATTATTGGTGCCCATAATGCATTATTTAAATTTGAAGACGTTCGTATTGTACGAGATATGCGCAATTCAGTAAATCGATTAGTGAATTGTGAAACAGCCAATCTGAATAAAACGATAGGAGCAGCATTTCGTCAGATTGAAAATATAAAACTTATAGAAAACACAGTTGGCTTGGATAAACTTCCAGAAAAACTTCAAGAGGTGGCCAGATTAAGAGTTCAGCACCAAGATGTTTCATTAAAAGAACTTGGAGAACTTATAACCAGCGGAAAAATTTCTAAATCAGGTGTTAATCATCGCTTGAAGAAAATTGATGAGTTTGCTGAAAAAATTAAACAAGGCGAATCTATCCTGTAAAATTTTGGATAAATTAATTACTTATTATTCTTTATTCGTGATATAATTATTATAATTTACTAGAATGGGAGTTTGTAAGTTAATCCTTCAGGTCTTTATGAGGCTGGAATAACCAAAGTGTTTAACTCAAAAGACGAATAATGAACTACTTAGAGAAGTACATATTTGTGTGCGTTTTTTATGCATCAATCATGTTCGTGTTTTGCTATGAAAATACTTTATGCCCCCAGCCTCCAAAAACATATTTATTTTATTATAATAGTGTTGATGATAAACTGTTATAAAGCTAAAAAAATAGAATGGTTTTATCATTGTTGTACAAACATGTTAGCGTTTTCAAGTAGGGAGGATGAAAGAGATTGATTGAGAAATCTGTAAAAGTAGAGTTAGAATCAGGTTTACAAGCAAGGCCTGCAGCGCAATTTGTCCAAGAGGCAAATCGCTACTCATCTCATTTATTTTTGGAAAAGGATGGAAAAAAGGTAAATGCCAAGAGTATTATGGGATTGATGAGCTTGGCAATAGCAAGTGGGGAAGATGTCGTGTTGATTGCAGATGGTCCTGATGAAGAGGATGCGATTAATCATTTATCAGATTTTGTAAAGCTAAAGTAATCAAGAAAAAATCCCTTTCACTAATTGTTTAGGAAAGGGATTTTTGTCTGTTTTTTATTGTTGTTCTTTACGCTCTAGAATTTTGTCAATCAAGCCATATTCAACGGACTGATCAGCAGTCATAAAGTTGTCACGTTCTGTATCACGTTCAATTACTTCTAGTGGTTGACCAGTTTTTTCGGATAGAATAGTGTTCATTCGTTTCTTAATATCGATAATTCGTTTAGCATGAATTTCAATATCAGTTGCTTGACCTTGTGCACCACCAAGTGGTTGGTGAATCATAATTTCACTGTTAGGTAATGCGAAACGTTTACCTTTTTCCCCAGCTGCTAGTAGGAACGATCCCATAGAAGCTGCCATACCGATACAAATTGTTGAGACGTCTGGCTTAATAAAATTCATTGTATCATAAATGGCCATTCCAGCTGTGATAGATCCACCTGGTGAATTAATATATAGTGAAATATCTTTCTCCGGATCTTCAGCTTCTAAGAAAAGCAACTGAGCAACAATTGAGTTTGCTACATTGTCATCAATTCCACTACCTAGTAAAATAATACGGTCTTTTAATAAACGTGAATAAATGTCATACGCACGCTCGCCACGATTTGTTTGTTCAATGACTGTTGGTACTAAATTCATATAAAAATCCTCCTTCAATTACAATACTAATATCACCTTGTTGTTGCTAATTCCATCATATCTGAAAGGTCAATGAAGGTCAAACAAAAACGTTCGACAAATGGCTGCAAACAATCTACTTTTCATCATTCCCAATTATTAGGTGATTAAACATCTTAGTATATGGTAATATACGTTTTTTATTCAAAAAGTGGAATGTTTCAAGAGGATTACATGAGATTTAAACTTTCTACTTGTAACTACTTAGAATCCGCGTTATACTATATAAGTATTGATTTTAGAATATATTATGCGCCCATAGCTCAGCTGGATAGAGCACTGGTTTCCGGTACCAGGTTTGTCGGGGGTTCGAATCCCTCTGGGCGCGTCCAACAAAATTAATTAGAGCAAGGGTTAGAAATTATTTTCTTCCCTTGCTATTTTTTTGTTTTTAGTCCTATTCAAACAACTTTAGCCTTTACTCCCTTTTTCAGTGCGGGATAAAAGAACTCCGTTCGTTTATTTCATTCAACAAAAGGATACAATGAAAGAAAATAACGGAATAGAGGTGTTCGGCTTATGGATATGGTAGATAAGGATATTAACAGATTGCAAAAGAAGGATGTAAGTCGTAATTTATGGTCAGGCATTCTTTTTGGTATTGGTCTTGCTGCTTTCATAGATGAAGTGATTTTTCATCAGCTTCTGGGATGGCATTATTTTTATGATCAATCAACAACCCGAATCGGTATTCTATCTGACGGGCTGTTTCATGCTTTCAGTTGGTTTTCTACTGTCGGATCACTGTTCATTGTTGCTGATCTTAGGCGCAGGAGTGTATGGTGGGCAACAAGATGGATTGGTGGGGTTTTGATTGGTTTGGGTGGATTCAATCTCTACGACGGTATTATTCAGCACAAAATGATGCGGATACATCAAATACGGAATGATACCGATAACTTGCTGATGTATGACATCGTATGGAATTTGGCCGCATTTATAATCTTAACTGCTGGAATCATTGTTTTGTTTCAGACACGAAAAAGGATAAGCTAATATGCAAAATGATCATCTAATCGTATTGGTTGAATGGGTACTTGCCTTCCCATTTCTTGCAGTTTTGTTTATTTATATCAGAGCTTTGTTCATGTCCAGCAAAAAAGGTAGGTATTGGCCTGTGTTCCGTTCGCTTTTTTGGTTTACCGGTGTATTTCTTTGCCTTATTTCTGTTGCAGGTCCAATGGTACATCTGGCACATGAAGACTTTCGGATACATATGATAGGGCATCTCTTTCTTGGTATGCTTGGTCCGTTATTGATGGCGCTTGGTGCTCCCATGAAACTGCTGCTGCGATCTCTTTCTATCCAACAGGCAAAAAGAATTACTCGGATTTTGCGCAGCCGACTACTTGGATTTCTAAGTAATCCTATTGTTACGGCAACCTTTAATATAGGTGGTCTGTGGATTCTTTATACAACTGATTTATTTAGAATGATGCATGAGAGCGCACCTCTGTATATCCTAGTCCATCTTCATATATTCCTATCGGGATATCTGTTTACCGTATCGCTGATTTATGTTGAACCGATTCCGCACAGAACCAGCTACCTATACCGCAGTATTATATTGGTGTTAGCGCTCGCCACTCACGGCATTCTATCGAAATATATTTATGCTCGACCACCGGAAGGCGTTCCCGCGGATAAAGCAGAAGCGGGTGGAATGCTGATGTATTATGGCGGTGATGCCATAGAACTGATGATTATAATTATACTTTGTTATCATTGGTACCGTGCCACATCCCCTAAGGAAAGGTTAAATGACAAAGGGTTTCCTATATCAGAATAGTAATTTCACCCCGGACTAATGCGTACATTTTCAATTTTGCAGTTCATTGAGGGCATAAAAACAACAGAGCTGCTCTATATCGATATTCGCTCAACTAGTAAAATAAAAAATGAGAATTTCTATAAAACTCTCTTATTAAAGTTTTGAAAACGAATTTCCTCATCCGGTTGCTATCTCCGAATAGGTAAGCGTCAAAAAAGTCCCACCAGCTTTAGTAGGTGGGACTTTTTGACGCTTTTGTTTTTGTCTGATTCGGATAAAACCCATACCTTTTCGAGTTAATAATAAATCAAAATATCCGAAAATTATTGACAAAATAATGGTAAGCGTTTACCATACAGATAGAAGTTAAATATGTTAACTGTTAATTGTTAACATATTTAACTTATCAGACAATTTCATTTGGAAGGGGGCCTGTTACTGGTGATGGGCATAAAGAAAAGTCATGTAAGTGATCAGGTTCTCGCGTATTTACGTAAGAAAATTATGCTGCAAGAGCTAAAAGAAGGTGATCATCTAAAGGAAACGGAATTGTCAAAGGAACTTAATGTTAGCCGAGGTCCTGTACGTGAGGCAATTGCGAAATTAGAGACGGAAGGTTTAGTTGATACACCGTCCAATGGTAGGACTGTTGTTGTTCATTTTTCTACTAGAGATATTAAAAATTTATATGATAGTAGAATTTTGTTAGAAAAGCAGGCACTAAACCAAATTGAATCAAGTGTATTAGAAGAAAGAAAAGACCAGTTATTTGCTTATGTTAAGCAAATGCAGAATTCCTTCAATAAAGGTGTTAGGGATATTCATACAGATTTAGCTTTTCACGGTTTACTTGTAGAAATGGCGAATAATAAAACATTAGTTCAATTATGGAATTCATTACAAGGAATCATACACACATTAATTGATGTTACTTCAGAATATGTGCAAATGCGCCAACAGGAAATAATCAATCAGCATAGTAAGATTCTCAATGCATTGGTTAATAGAGATGTTGAGAACGCCCAAGAATTATTAAGGCAGCATCTAGAAGAAGCCTCTAACTATTATACGAGTGCAGTTGAGAGTATAAATAAAGGAGGAGAAATATAACATGGTACAAGAGAAAGTGAAATGTGCAATTATTGGTTCAGGGAATATTGGAACAGACTTAATGTATAAGCTTTTTAGAAGTGACCAACTTGAGCCGTCAGTTATGATTGGAATTGATCCGAAATCAAAGGGATTAGCTAAAGCAAGAGAATTGGGATTACTTACTATCGATAATGGAATTGATGGATTTTTAGATCATGCAGATAAAGCGGAAATCGTGTTTGAAGCTACTTCTGCAAAAGCTCACGCGGCCAATGCACCTATTTTAAAGGAACTTGGAAAAAAAGCGATAGATTTAACTCCAGCAGCTGTTGGGCCGTTTATGGTACCTTCTGTAAGCCTAGATATGCATAACGTCGAAGAATTAGATAATGTAAATATGGTAACTTGTGGTGGCCAAGCAACTGTACCAATTGTTAAAGCTATTTCTGACGTTGTTCATGTTGAGTATGCAGAGATTGTAGCATCTATTTCAAGTAAGAGTGCTGGACCTGGTACAAGACAAAATATTGATGAATTTACGGAAACAACGGCAAAAGCATTAAAAGATGTAGGTGGTGCAGATGATTCAAAAGCTATCATTATCCTAAATCCTGCAGAACCTCCTATTTTAATGAGAAATACAATCTATGCAAAAATAGCTGAATCTTCAGCCGAAATAAATGAAGAAATTTTGGAAAGCTTAAATAAGATGCAAGCTGTTGTTCAAAGTTACGTGAAAGGATATCGCTTCAAGACTGACCCGGTAATTAAGGATAACGTTGTAACAGTAGCAGTCGAAGTGGAAGGTAATGGCGACTTCTTACCAAAATACTCTGGTAATCTGGATATTATCACATCTGCAGCTGTTAAAACCGGAGAAGTTATTGCGGATTCATTAGTTACGAAAGGGGTATCACAATGAGTGAGAAAAAAATTGTAATCAATGATGTAACGTTACGTGATGGAATGCATGCTATATCTCACCAATATTCTGTAGACCAAATTGCCGAATTAACTCAAGTATTAGACGAGGCTGGTGTGGATATTATTGAAGCTACACATGGGGATGGCTTAGGAGGAAGTTCCCTTCAATACGGTATGGCAAAAGAATCCGAGAAGGATATTATTACAACTGCTGTAAAGAATGCCAAACAAGCAAAAGTTGGTGTGTTGCTACTTCCTGGTATAGGTACAATTCAACATTTAAATAATGCTAGGGAATGGGGAGCATCTGTTGCACGTGTTGCAACACATTGTACGGAAGCAGATGTCTCCGAACAACATATTAAAGCTGCGGTAGATCTTGGAATGGACACTGTTGGATTTTTGATGATGTCTCATCGTGTTGAGCCTGAACAACTTTTAGAAGAAGCGAAAAAAATGGAGTCTTATGGTGCGGGAACTATCTATGTTGTTGACTCTGCCGGTGCATTAACTATGGATCAGGTAAAAAGTAGAGTAGCGTTATTTAAAGAAAATTTAAATACGAAGGTTGGGTTCCATGCACATAATAACCTGTCCTTAGGTATAGCTAATTCAATTGTTGCTATTGAAGAAGGTGCAGATAGAATTGATGCGAGCTTAGCTGGAATGGGAGCAGGAGCAGGCAATGCATCCTTAGAACAGCTAGTTGCTGTAATGAATAAGTTAGATATGTCTCATTCTGTAGATTTATATAAAGCGATGGATGCTGCAGAGAATATCATGAAGCCAATGATGAAACGTCCTGTACAGATTGACTCTTTAAGTTTAACACTAGGATATACTGGGGTTTATTCCAGCTTCCTTATGTTTGCTGAAAGAGCAGGTAAGGAATATGATGTGGACCCACGCGATATTCTAACTAGACTAGCAGAAATGGGAGCAGTTGGTGGTCAGGAAGATTGGATTATTGGGGTGGCACAGGAATTAGCGAAAGAAAAAGAAGCAGTATCTGTAAAATAAAAAGGTCATGAAGGAATACGCCTAAAACAAAACAAGGAATCTTATAGATTCCTTGTTTTTTTGATTAAAGTATAATAGTAGGATATTTATACTAGTTTGGATAAATCATTAATTATTTTATAAGCTGATTCATCCACATTTAGATCATCTGTATTAACCTTTAAATGATGATCTTGATAAATTGGTTGTCGTTCAATAAAAAGATCATGTATTTCGTTTATGGATTTCCCTTGTAAGTTAGGTCTTGTTCGAGTAAGATAGACAATCCTTTCTTTCCAGATATCCCAGGAAATATCTAGGAAAACAACAATTGATCTAGATAGGCATACATCTTTAACTTCTTTTTGAAGAAAAGCACCTCCGCCTATAGATATTACCAGATGTTTTTCTTTTGTATAATATTCAATCATTTCTCTTTCTTTTGCACGGAATGTTTTTTCACCATAGATTTTAAAAATCTCAGTTGTTGGCATATTAAATTCCTTTTCTATGACACTATCAATATCAATAAACTTACGGTTTAGCTTTTTTGCAAGTTCACGACCAATCGTAGTCTTTCCTACGCCCATGAAACCAATTAAAACAATACTTTTTTCATCCATACTAACAAGCCTCTCTATTTTATAGTATTAAGTGTAGTATAATCGAAATTTTAATTTTTGTAAAAACAGATAGAAAAAAATAACTTTAATCCGTATGGAAATAAAATATAGAAAGTATTGACTATTCCGTCATTCGAGAATAACATGAATGTAAACGTATACTCAATCACATGAACTAGGCGAAACGTTGTAGTTGAAAACGTATTAAATCATAAGAGGTGATGTTCATGAAATTAGCGAACTATATTTTTAAGGGAAAACCAGGGAGGAGTCGTATTGGATTCATACATAATGATAGGATAGTAGATATTCAAGAATCCTATCAGCGTTATTTAGTCAACAGTGGTGAGAATAATCTGGCCAATGATGTAGAATATATTCTTCCTTCCAATCCAGAGGTATTCTTTTCCAGAGGATTAAATATTTTGGATGAAGTAGAGAAAGCCTATAATTATGCTCAAGAGGGAGAAGTAGATTCCTATAGCTTGGATGAAGTAAGGTTGGAAACACCTAATCCTAATCCATCGAAAATTATATGTGTTGGGAAAAATTATGAAGAACATGTTGCAGAAGTGGATAGTGACTTACCGGATCATCCGGTACTCTTTGCTAAGTTTAATAATGCTTTAATTGGTCCGGAAGATGACATTGAAAAACCAAAGGACACGAAACAATATGATTATGAAGTGGAATTAGGTATTGTAATAGGAAAAGAAGCAACAAAAGTGAGTCGAGTAAATGCTTATGAGTATATATCAGGATATACCATTGGTAATGATATCTCAGCCCGTGATTTGCAATTTAGAACACAGGAATGGCTTCAAGGAAAAACATTGGATAATAGTACCCCGGTTGGTCCATGGGTCGTTACTAAGGATGAAATAGGGGATCCAACTAATTTATCCATCCGTGCGTTAGTCAATGGTGAAGAGCGGCAATCATCTAACACGAAATTTATGATTTTTGATATTCCATATTTGATGGAGTACATAACGAACCTTATTACATTAAAGCCGGGTGATATCATTCTAACAGGTACACCAGAAGGCGTTGGTTTAGGTATGAATCCACCAGGGTTTATTAATGATGGAGATATGGTGACTTTGGAAATTGAAAATATTGGTAAAATGGAGAATAGAGTTATAGAAAAATAAAAATATGTCGTACCAATGACTTAAAAGGATTAGGATGATTTCCTAATCCTTTTTTTCCATGAGAAGGTTTGTTTTGACGAATAATCAGAAAAAGTAACAATACCTATATTATAAAGATAAGCGATGATATTTAATATAAATGCTGGTATTCTTTTTGGGAAACATCTCTTTATATAAAATTTATCATACGCTTTTTTTAAATCCTCCCATTGTTTACACCCATTGGATTGTTTAAATCTCGCTACATCAATTAATTTAATGTTTCCATTTTTGGTTAAGATAATATTTCGAATGTGGACATCGGAAGGGGTTAATCCAACTTTTCTTGCTTTGGCAAGAGCGTTGTCAGTTTCTTTAATATATAATGGTTTAATCTCTATCCCTTTTGTTAGGCATTCAAATAAAGTATAGCCATCGATGTAATCAATAACTAGATAGTTTTGTCCATAATCATGTAAAGTAGGATAATAAATTATCCCTTTCAGCTTTTTATAAATATTAGCTTCTTCTACTGCGACCTTTTCATAGGCAGGGAAGAAGATTTTTATAGCTTTATTCGTTCCTTGAATTTTAAACACTACAGCACTTCTTCCTGTCCCAATATGCTTGAGTGAGGAATCCTGATGTAGGATAGAAATACGATTTCTCTTAACTTTTAGTTTTACACTGTTTGCTAAATCTTGGTATTGGTTCAAAAGGGATCTCCCTTCCTTACTGGTTTAAAATGTAAAGTGAATATTTAATTACTAGGGACTTACTTTATCCCTACTCAAAAGTTTTCAGTAGCATATGCCTTCATTAGAGGAGTATTAATAGTCGTTAATTTAGTTGTAAAAAGGTTGCTTATATCATTTTATTATATAAACCCGATTTGTATGAACTAATTTGTTTTGATGTAAACTTTTGCGATGATTTGAATTACTGGTATTTATTGAAAGGTGAGAAAGTATCAACCTTTATGGTTATTCCATTCGTAATCGGGAATAGCAGGAACCTGCCCCAGCACTTTTGTTCCCACAATATCATTGTAATCCTTTTCATATAGGTTAGTGACTTTTATTAGAAATAGTGGCAAAATAAAAACAAAGCCTTCATTGGGGGTGTGAAAGATGAAACACAGCTTGATTCAGCAACAGGTATTACAGTGGAAAATGAATCAATCGTTAATGCAATCGATAAATATATTGCAGTATACTAGTACAGAGCTAACAGAATATATTAACCAGCTGTCTAAGGAAAATCCTCTTATTGAGGAGGTAAATTATGATTATGAGATGGAAGACTATCGTCAGTCACATTCTTCTCAGCCGTCAATTGGCGAAATAAACAAAGCAGAATTAACGATGTATGAGCAATTAAAAAACCAGCTTGTTTCTTTGGATTATCCAAAAGCATTGAAACCAATCATTGAATATGGAATCGATTCAATAAATGATGATGGCTATTTGGCTGTTGAGTTAGAAGTATGGGCAGAAGATTGCGGAACATCGCTAGAAACGGTTGAAAAAGCATTACTTGTCATCCAAACATTAGAACCAGTGGGCATTGGGGCACGAACACTTACAGAATGTATTCTACTTCAATTGAAGCAAATGAAAACGTTTCATCCCTTTGTAGAGGATTTATTGGAATCCCATTTGGAATGGATTGCTGAAGAAGATGTCGATGCTATTGTAGAATTCTATAATACTACACGTTCTATCGCAGAAGAAGTAATTGATAACATTAAGCTCTGCCATCCGAAGCCTGGGTTGCTATTAGATACGAAGACCCCTGAGTACATCATTCCAGAAGCTGCTATCTATAAAGAAGATGGCGTATGGAAAATAAAGTTTTATAAATGGGCCACCCCATCCATTCAAATAAATCCAGAATATAAAAATATGATGGGATTAGAGAAAGAAGCAGAAAAATACCTTAAGGAAAAATACAAGCAAATAGAATGGCTAAAACAAGCTATTGGTTTTCGGACAAATACACTAGAAGGTATTATTCAAGATATCGTTCAGAAGCAGTACGCATTCTTTGAAGAGGGTACAATAAGACTTCAACCATTAACATTAAGGGAAATTGCTAAAGATGTAGGTATTCATATATCCACGGTCAGTAGGGCAATTAATCAAAAATATGTTCAAACACCTCATGGTGTGCTGCCAATAAAGTTTTTTTTCCAGTCCGGAGTTCGGCAAAGCAATGGAAAAAGTACGGCAGCAACAGCCATAAAACACCTTATATTTCAATTAATACACGAAGAAGATAAGAAAAAACCACTATCTGATCAATCTTTAAAAAATAAACTGGATGAAGAATATGGAATAAAAATTGCAAGAAGGACGGTTATGAAATATCGTGAACAATTACATATTCCATCATCAATGAAAAGGAGAAAAACGTAATGTTACATGTTATTTTTTACACGAAGGAAATCTGTTCTCTATGTGACGATGCCGAGGCATTGCTATCTTTATTTCAAAGGGATTATCCTTATGAGTTGGAGAGAAGGGATATTTATAAGAAGGATGAATGGCTAGAAAAATATCAGTTACAAATTCCTGTTGTTGAAGTAAATGGGAAACAGTTAAACTGTGAAGAAATAAATTATGATTCCTTAGAAAAATTATTAAAAGAGGAATACGAAATGCAGACCGGTAATTAATCGGTCTTTTTTTATTTTCATAGAGATTTTTTAATACATTAATTTCTGCACTCATTGATTTCCTCTCCAAACAGTTTCGCACCTTAGCGCATTGCTTCAGAATCAGTAGCGGTAAAAACGCATTAACTATATATGGCGGTTATTTTTAAATGCAAAGACAAAAAGAATCCTTGTTTATTTGAAATGATTTATGGAATGCTAAGGTCGTGTACTATCTATAAGTGTTATTCTGAACAGTTGATCATTCCTTCCAAGCATATTTTCACAAAAATATAAGGTTATATTATTTGTCAATTATTAAAACTATGCTATAATAAAAATTGACTGGGACATAATTCAACCGTACGGGACGTATTATGACCAGTGAGGAAGGGATTTTATATGAGAACTTTAACCGAATTGCAGAAAAAGCTTATACCCGATGTACTCGAGATTATGCAACGACGCTATTTTATTTTGCAAAGTGTTGAAAGCTTTCAACCGATAGGAAGAAGAGGTCTTGCAGGTAAAATGAATATAACGGAAAGAAATGTCCGAGCTGAGATTGATTTATTACATAAGCAAGGGCTAATCGATATAACATCAAAGGGTATGTATATTTCAAAAGAGGGTAAATTAATTCTTGAACAATTATCTGAAATGATGAAGGAAATTGTCGGATTATCTCATTTAGAAAAACAAATTCGGGAAAAGTTAAATGTGAAAAAAGTCATTATTGTACCTGGTGATAGTGATGAACATGGATGGGTTAAGCAAGAAATGGGAAAAGCTTGTGTATCTTTTCTTAAGACGATTATTCATACTCATTCAACCATTGCTGTGACTGGTGGAACAACAATGGCTGCTATTGCTGAGGTCATGTCTCCGTTAAGTAATGATGCGGAATGTTTGTTTGTTCCAGCTCGAGGTGGAGTTGGTGAAAAAGCAGCAGAAAGTCAAGCTAGTAGAATTGTAGCAGAGATGGCTAAGAAAGCAAATGGCGATTATCGTCTGCTATATGCTCCGGATCCAATAAGTGAATCTTCCTATCAAAACTTGATTAATGAACCGGTGATTCGAGAGATTTTGGAGCAAATCCGACATGCAAATATTGTTATTCATGGTATTGGAGATGCTAAAACGATGGCTAAGCGCCGTAAGACATCGGAAAAAGTTATGGATAAATTAACAGCCAATCATGCGGCAAGTGAGGCATTTGGTTATTACTTCGACCAGGAAGGAAATATAGTCCATAAGGTTCGTACTATAGGTCTTCAATTAGAGGATTTAGCATCTATTGAAAATGTGATAGCTGTCGCCGGTGGAAAGTCGAAGGCAGAAGCAATTGTTTCTTATTTTAAACAAGGAAAAAGTGATTTGCTTATCACAGATGAAGCAGTAGCAGAGGAGATTTTAAGAGGTTAAACCTCTTTTAATTCATATATAAATATATTCAAAAATTAGGAGGAATTTCTAATGGCAGTAAAAGTAGGTATAAATGGTTTTGGAAGAATTGGACGTAATGTGTTTCGTCAAGCAATGAAAAATGATGAAGTAGAAATTGTTGCAGTTAATGACTTAACTGATGCAAATATGTTAGCACATCTTTTAAAATATGATTCTGTTCATGGAGCACTAGAGGAAGAAGTTACTGTAAATGGTTCAAATATTGCAGTAGGTGGAAAAGAATTTCAAGTACTTTCCGAGCGTGATCCTGCACAATTAGGTTGGGGAGATCTCGGTGTAGATATCGTTATCGAATCTACTGGACGCTTTACAAATGGAGAAGATGCTAAAAAACATATCGAAGCTGGGGCGAAGAAAGTAATTATTTCAGCACCTGCAAAAAATGAAGATTTAACAATTGTAATGGGTGTTAACCAAGATAAATATGATCCAAGTCAACACAATGTTGTATCTAATGCATCTTGTACAACAAACTGTCTAGCACCATTTGCTAAAGTACTTAATGATACATTCGGAATTAAACGTGGATTAATGACGACTATCCACTCTTATACAAATGACCAACAAATACTTGATTTACCACATAAAGACTATCGTCGTGCTCGTGCAGCTGCGGAGAATATTATCCCAACAACTACTGGTGCTGCAAAAGCGGTAAGTTTAGTATTACCTGAATTAGAAGGTAAATTAAATGGTATGGCAGTACGTGTACCAACTCCAGATGGTTCTTTAACAGACCTTGTAGCAGAGCTTGATAAAACAGCAACAGTTGAAGACATTAACAATGCATTTAGAGAAGCTGCTG
Source organism: Oceanobacillus senegalensis (assembly GCF_900176885.1). Lineage (GTDB taxonomy): Bacteria > Bacillota > Bacilli > Bacillales > Amphibacillaceae > Oceanobacillus > Oceanobacillus senegalensis. The sequence continues at coordinate 698,432 of NZ_LT839648.1, forward strand.
AAGGTCCATTAAAAGGTGTTCTAGAATATAGTGAAGCTCCACTTGTATCTAGAGACATCGTAGGAAACACACACTCTTCCATTGTTGATGGCTTATCTACAATGGTAATGGAAGATAACATGGTAAAAGTTGTTTCTTGGTATGATAACGAAATGGGTTATTCTACTCGCTGTGTAGACTTAGCAGCTTTTATTGCAAAACAAGGACTATAGGAAATAAGGGGAAGGCGGATTTTAAAGCTGAAGCCTCGTTTCTAAAATATACCTAAAAGGGGAGGAGGGAGCTCCTCTCCTTTTTACATTTTTGTAATGAAGTAATACCTCTATTTGTTATATAATGGATAATGAGATAAAATTTGGTAGAACCTAACGACAGTAGATATCGTACATATTAAGTTAGGAAATAGGAGGCTGTAAATTGAATAAGAAAACACTTAAAGACCTTGATGTAAAAGGAAAAAAAGTTTTTTGTCGTGTTGATTTTAATGTTCCTATGAAGGATGGACAGGTAACAGATGATACACGAATTAAAGCAGCATTACCTACGATTAAGCATTTATCAGATGCTGGCGCAAAAGTCATATTAGCAAGTCACCTCGGGCGTCCTAAGGGTGAGGTTGTTGAAGAATTACGCTTAGATCCAGTAGCTAAACGATTGAGTGATTTAACTGGAAAAGATGTAGTAAAAACAGATGCTGTTTATGGAAATGAAGTTAATGAAGCGATTTCTGGACTTAGTGATGGCGACTTATTACTTATTGAGAATGTCCGTTTTGAAACTGGTGAGGAAAAAAATGATCCCGAATTAGCACAAAGTTTTGCAGATATGGCAGATCTATATGTGAACGATGCATTTGGTGCGGCCCATCGTGCACATGCATCCACTACAGGAGTTGCAGAAAAATTACCTGCTGCAGCTGGTTTCTTAATGGAAAAAGAAATTAGTGTACTAGGAAAGGCATTAGAGAATCCTGAACGTCCATTTACGGCAATCATTGGTGGTGCAAAGGTAAAAGATAAAATAAATGTTATCGATAATCTATTAGATAAAGTAGATAATTTGATTATCGGTGGTGGACTAGCTTATACCTTTGTTAAAGCTCAAGGTCATGAAATTGGAAAATCTCTATTAGAAGAGGATAAAATCGATTTGGCTAAAGAGTTTATGCAAAAGGCCGAAGAAAAAGGTGTCAATTTTGTTTTACCCATGGACGTCATTGTAGCTGACGATTTTTCTGAAGAGGCTAATACACAAGAAGTTCCAATTGATCAGATTCCAAGTGATTGGGAAGCACTTGATATTGGACCAAAAACCCGTGAGAAATACAGTCAAATCGTTGCAGATTCCAAGCTTGTCATTTGGAACGGACCAATGGGAGTATTTGAAATAAATGTCTTTGCAAATGGTACGAAAGCCGTTGCTGAAGCATTAGCCAGTACAAATGGCTATACTATTATTGGTGGTGGTGATTCCGCAGCAGCCGTTGAGAAATTTGACTTAGCTGAACAAATGGATCATGTATCAACTGGTGGAGGTGCTTCCTTAGAATTTATGGAAGGAAAAGTACTACCAGGAGTAGCAGCACTTAACGAGAAGTAATCAAACTAAACTATATTTCTTCTAGAGGTGAGATAATGCGCAATAAAGTAATAGCTGGTAACTGGAAAATGAACAAAGTGTTATCAGAGGCAAATGGTTTTGTAGATGAAGTAACAAGCAAGGTACCAAATAGCGACCAAGTGGAAGCAATTATTTGTGCACCATTCCCGTTTTTAGCTTCACTCGTAGAGAAGACAAACGGTTCTAAGGTGAAAATTGCTGCACAAAATATGCACTATGAGGAAAGTGGTGCATTTACTGGTGAGGTTAGTCCAGTTATGTTGAAAGACTTAGGTGTTACACATGTTGTTCTTGGACATTCCGAACGCCGTGAGTATTTCGCAGAGACGGACGAAACAGTAAACAAAAAGACACATGCTGCTTTTCAACATGGTTTAACTCCAATTGTTTGTGTTGGGGAAACATTGGAGCAACGAGAAGCAAATGAAACAAAAACGCTTGTTGAGGGACAGGTTAAGAAAGCTCTTGACGGCCTATCTGAAGAACAGGTAGCTAAAACAATTATTGCTTATGAGCCAATTTGGGCAATTGGAACAGGCAAAACGGCTTCAAGTGAGGATGCGAATGAAGTATGTGCCCATATCCGAAATGTGGTTAAAGAAGTGACTTCTCAAGAAATTGCGGAAAAAATGGTTATTCAGTATGGGGGAAGTGTCAAACCGGCAAATGTTGATGAACTCTTAGCACAATCTGATATTGATGGTGCACTAGTTGGTGGTGCAAGCCTTGAGGCTGATTCCTTCTTACAGCTTGTGGAGGCAGGTACAAAATGAGTGACAATAAGTTAGCTGCATTGATTATTTTAGATGGATTCGCATTTCGTGACGAGCAGTTTGGTAATGCAGTAGCACAAGCGAAAAAGCCTAATTTTGATCGGTACTGGAACCAATATGCTCATAACCAATTACAAGCAAGTGGTGAGGCAGTTGGTTTACCAGATGGTCAAATGGGGAACTCAGAGGTTGGTCATTTGAACATTGGAGCAGGTAGAATCGTTTACCAAAGCTTGACACGTGTGAATTTATCGATAAAAGAAGGCGAATTTTTCCAAAAAGGAGCCTTTCTAAAATCCATTCAACATGCGAAGGATAATAATCGTGCCCTCCATTTATTTGGTTTATTATCAGATGGTGGTGTACATAGTCACATTAATCATTTATTCGCTTTATTAAAACTTGCAAGTGATCAAGGGTTAGATAAGGTTTATGTACATGCCTTTTTAGATGGACGTGATGTAGGACCACAAACGGCAGAAAAATATATTAAAGAAACAGAAGAAAAAATGAAGGAATTAGGTGTGGGGCAATTTGCAACTATTTCTGGTCGTTATTATTCGATGGATCGGGACAAACGTTGGGATCGTGTGAAAAAATCATATGATGCCATGGTTTACGGTGAAGGTCCAACCTATCGTACACCAATGGAAGTCATTGAAGATTCGTATAAAAACGGAATCCATGATGAGTTTGTTATTCCATCCGTAATGTTGGATGAAAACGGGGAACCGGTTGGAAAAGTTGAAGATAATGATTCTATTATTTTCTACAACTTCCGTCCAGACCGTGCCATTCAGATTTCACGTACATTTGCAAACGATGATTTCCATGATTTTGATCGAGGAGAAGGTGTACCGAAAAATCTAGACTTTACGATGTTAACTGAGTTTAGTGAATCAGTGGATGGTTATGTAGCGTACAAGCCAGTTAACTTAGATAATACGGTTGGTGAGGTACTTTCTCAGAATAACTTAAAACAGCTACGAATTGCTGAAACGGAAAAATATCCACATGTAACCTTTTTCATGAGTGGTGGACGTGAACAGGAGTTTGATGGTGAAAAACGTATCCTTATTGATTCACCAAAGGTTGCAACATATGACTTGAAACCTGAGATGAGTGCATATGAAGTAACGGACGCGTTATTAAAAGAACTTGACTCAGAAAATAGACCAAATGCCATCATTTTAAACTTTGCAAACCCGGATATGGTAGGACATTCTGGAATGCTAGAGCCAACGATTAAAGCAATCGAAGCGGTGGATGAATGCCTCGGAAAAGTAGTTGATAAAATTAAAGAACTAGGTGGTAATGCAATTATTACTGCCGACCATGGTAATTCAGATGAAGTGGTGACAAAAGAAGGGAACCCTATGACAGCACATACGACAAACCCGGTTCCTGTTATTGTTACAAAAGAAGATATAGAATTACGTGATGGAGGAATCTTAGCTGATTTATCTCCAACATTACTTAATTTATTAGAAGTCGATAAACCTGAAGAAATGACTGGTAGTTCATTAATTAAGAAATAAATAGAATGATAAAGATCACTATAAAGATAATTAAACCATTATAGGTAATTAAATAATAACAATAAGGAGTGTCATGGATATGCCATACATTACAGACGTATATGCTCGCGAAGTTTTAGACTCTCGCGGTAATCCAACAGTTGAGGTAGAAATTTATACAGAATCAGGTGCTTTTGGTCGTGCATTGGTACCAAGTGGTGCTTCTACTGGTGAATATGAAGCAGTGGAATTACGTGATGGAGATAAAGACCGTTATCTTGGTAAAGGAGTACTTCAAGCAGTTAAAAATGTAAATGAAGTAATCGCTCCAGAACTTCTTGGAATGGATGTAACTCGTCAAAACATTATCGATTCCATCATGATTGAATTAGATGGTACAGATAACAAAGGAAAATTAGGTGCAAACGCAATCCTTGGTGTTTCCATGGCTTGTGCCCGAGCAGCAGCTAGTTTACTTGATATTCCTCTATATAACTATTTAGGTGGATTCAATGCGAAAACTCTACCGACACCAATGATGAACATTTTAAATGGTGGAGAGCATGCAGATAACAATGTTGACATACAAGAGTTTATGATTATGCCAGTTGGTGCGGAAACCTTTAAAGAAGCACTTCGCATGGGTGCAGAAATTTTCCATTCCTTGAAGAAAGTATTAGGATCAAAAGGTTATAATACAGCTGTTGGAGATGAAGGTGGATTTGCTCCGGACTTAGGGTCAAATGAAGAAGCATTACAAACTATCGTAGAGGCTATTGAAACTGCTGGTTATAAAGCAGGCGAAGAAGTGAAGCTCGCAATGGATGTTGCTTCCTCCGAAATTTATGAGAATGGCAAGTATAATCTTAAAGGTGAAGGCGTAGTTCGTACATCAGTAGAAATGGTTGACTGGTATGAAGAAATGGTCAATAAATATCCAATCATCTCTATTGAAGATGGTTTAGATGAAAATGATTGGGAAGGTCACAAGCTATTAACAGATCGAATCGGAGATCGTGTTCAATTAGTTGGGGATGACTTATTTGTAACGAATACGAAGAAGCTTGCACAAGGTATTGAACAAGGTGTAGGAAACTCCATCCTTATTAAAGTAAACCAAATTGGTTCATTAACCGAAACTTTTGAAGCAATTGAAATGGCAAAACGTGCTGGTTATACAGCAGTAATTTCACACCGTTCTGGTGAAACAGAAGATTCGACTATTGCTGATATTGCTGTTGCAACAAATGCAGGACAAATTAAAACAGGTGCACCGTCACGTACAGATCGTGTAGCAAAATACAACCAGTTACTGCGTATTGAAGATGAATTAGCTGGCATGGGTATCTATGGTGGATTAGATTCATTCTACAATTTAAAAAAATAAATTCGATAAATTTTATCGAAGTAATTAGAAAAAAAACGTTTAGATCACTCGGTGGTCTAAACGTTTTTTAAATGTTGTTATCTTTTTCAGTATATTTTCCCTCATTTATCACAGGTAGAGGTAAAAAGTTTCAGTTAGACTATCGTAAACTTTATGACAATAATAACTGGAAAGCGAATTCGATGAGGTAATCACAAAACAACACTCCTGCATCATATTAATGAGCATAGAAACTTATAACGGGAGAGGTTAAATGTGGCACAGAAGGTATTGCTTTTTGCAGATGTAGGAATCGATGATACGATTGCTATCATTTATTCATATTTAAATAGTGAAATAGATATTGTTGGGATAGTAGCTGATTATGGAAATATCCCAAGAGAAAATGCAGTAGATAATATTCTATACGTACAAAGCTTATTTGAATCACAAGAGGTTGAGGACATAAGCGTTTTTGCTGGGGCCGAAATACCGATGACCGCAGAAGTTCCTGAGTTTGTTCCTGAAATCCATGGAGAATATGGACTTGGACCTATTACACCACCGACAGCCGAACAAACGCAGTTGTTTGAGAATTTCTTTAGCATTGTAAATATTATTGAAGAATACCAAGATGATTTAATTATTGTTAATATAGGTCGATTAACTTCTCTTGCCACTTTATTTTTGCTGTATCGTGACTTAATGACTAATGTGAAAAGGTATTTTCTTATGGGGGGAGCTTTTTGGGTTCCGGGAAATGTAACAGCAGTTTCCGAAGCGAATTTTCATGGAGATCCAGTTGCAGCACAGATTCTTTTAACCTATGCCGATAGCGTTACCATTATCCCTTTAAATGTAACAGAGCGAGCTATAGCAACCCCTGAGATGGTAAATTATATTGATAGAGTCGGTCAAGTTCCACTTGTCAAAACGTTAATTGATTATTATTATGACTTTTATAAGGAGAGAAATCCAGATATTTTGGGAAGTCCATTACACGACGTTTTAACGGTGATGGCAGTTAATCATGAAGATATGTTTACCTTTCATAACTTACCTGTTCATGTTGTTCAAGCAACAGAAGGTACAGAACGTGGACAAAGCATAGCAGATATTAGACCATTTGGGAATTTAGAGGAAGAAGCGGAAATAGAAGTAAAGCATCATCGGATTGCATTTCAACTTGATTATCCCAAATTTTTTAATCGATTTATGACAGTAATGACAGGTCAACAGTTTATATAAAATAAATATTGTAAGTTCCTGGATGTTGTTAATTTTACTAAATTAAAGTAAGTCGAAACTAACAAGAAGAGTCTGTTTCCTCATCATAGAAAGGGGGGATTCAGGCTATTTCCTTTTAGAATAAACAGATTTTCAAATAAATAATTTTAAAAAATAACATCCAAATATACGAATTGTTCCCTATTTAAATAATCTTTGACAATTACCTTGAACACATTTAAAATATGAACATATACTAATATATGCATATAGCGAAAAGGAAATTTAAGATTAGATTTGTTTATAAAAGGGAGGGGATAATAATGGAAGACACTAATGAAAATGGGAAATTAGATCAAAATGATTTAGATGAAGAAACTTTATTTGTTGTATCACAAACGTTTAAAGCATTAGGAGATCCAACTAGAATTCGAATTTTAAATTTACTTTTTCAAAATGAATTCTCGGTAAATAATATAGCGGAAACGTTACATCTAAGACAATCGACTGTTTCCCATCAGTTGCGTTTTTTGAAAAATTTACGCTTGGTAAAATATCGTAGAGAAGGTACATCATTGTATTATTCTCATGATGACGAACATGTTATGAACATACTGAAACAAACGATAGATCATGCTAGACATTAGTTAATTCAGATTTCGAGTAAAAAAACTTGCTTTTGTTAGATCTAGTGAGGAGTGCTTAAAAATGGGACATGAGCATAATCATTCACATGGAGCGAATAAGAAGGCATTAATGATTAGTTTTATTATTATTACTACATTCATGATTGTGGAAGCAATTGGTGGTTTCCTTACCAACAGTCTTGCATTGTTATCTGATGCGGGGCATATGCTAAGTGACGCTGTTTCGCTAGGGGTTGGATTCTTAGCCTTTACTCTTGGGGAAAGAGTTGCAAACCATAACAAAACGTATGGATATAAAAGGTTTGAAATACTAGCAGCTGTTTTTAATGGGGTAACCTTAATACTAATTTCCATTTATATATTTTATGAAGCATATAAGCGTTTTGCGGCTCCCCCTGAAATTGCCTCGATGGGTATGTTAATTATTGCATCACTAGGTTTATTAGTAAATGTCATCGTTGCATGGATTTTAATGAGAGGGGACACAGAAGAGAATTTAAATCTAAGAGCAGCATTTCTTCATGTAATTGGTGATTTACTTGGCTCAGTTGGTGCAGTAACTGCAGCGTTATTAATAATGTTTTTCGGTTGGAGTTGGGCTGACCCAGTGGCTAGTATAGTAGTAGCGATTCTTGTCTTGGTTAGTGGTTGGAGGGTAAGTAAGGATGCTGTCCATGTTTTAATGGAGGGGACCCCAAAAAATGTGGATTTGCAAGATATAATAAAAACAATAGAGGATGTTAAAGGGGTAATAAGTATTCATGATTTACATGTCTGGAGTATTACGAGTGGACAAAATGCTCTTTCCTGTCACGCTGTAGTGAACGGAGATTTATCAATTATTGAAACTCAAAAGATATTGAGAGCAATAGAGCATGAATTGGAATATAAAGGCATCGGTCATGTAACCATTCAATTAGAAAATAAAGATCATCCACATGAAGACTCATTTATGTGTCAAAATGAATTTGACATCTCAGCACATAGCCATGAACATTAAAACCTCCTTTTTAGGAAGAAGGAGGTTTTTTAATTTATTGAGAAGCCCCCCACAATATCATAAAATTAGAGAAAAAGAAGGGGATGGAGAATATGTTACAAACAATAAAAGAACGTCGATCCATACATAGTTTTAAAGATGAGGAAGTTGATACAGATATTTTAAAAGAAATTTTTACTTATGGATCATATGCGCCAACTCATTATATGAAAGAGCCTTGGAATATAAAATTGTATCAGGGAAGAGGTCGAGATGGGTTTATTGATTCCATCCTTAAAAGTTATCAACGGATTGGAATGATAAAAAAGGATAATGCTCCAAAAACGTTGAAAATGATGGATTCGATGAAACAGTTTTTATTAGAAATACCCCATCATGCAGTCATTTATCTTGAAAAAGAAGCTAATGCTATAAGGAACGAAGAAAATTATGCCGCAGTTTGTGCTTTTATTCAAAATGCTCAATTAGCAGCATGGGAATATGGGGTTGGTATGCTATGGACGATTACTCCTTACATGCATGATCCGGAATTTTTACAGGAAATTGATTTGGAAGATGAACAGGTTAAAATCGCTGCAGTCATGCAAATTGGCTATCCGAAGAAAGTAAAACAGGATAGAGGTAGAACACCTATCGATGAGAAATTAGAAATCATTGAGTAGGTTTATTAAAAAACACCATACTCTATAAATTAGAGTACGGTGTTTTTTATATGATTACACTGTCTTTTCCTTTATAAATTCCACAACTTCTTCGGCTGTTCCCATGGATAATATTTTATCCTTATAGGAGGATATGGTCTTCTTGGATAACTCACGTATTTGTGTACGTGCAGGCAAGATGGATGTTGCACTCATACTAAACTCATCTAATCCAAGTCCAAGCAGGATAGGAATGGCTATTGGATCTCCTGCCATTTCACCGCACATCCCAGTCCATTTACCTTCTTTGTGTGCTGCTTCAATGACATTATTTACTAGGCGAAGTATAGCAGGGTGGTAAGGCTGATAAAGATAAGATACTTGTTCATTCATTCTATCGGCAGCCATGGTATATTGAATTAAATCGTTCGTACCAATGCTGAAGAAATCCACTTCTTTTGCAAACTGATCAGCCATAACGGCTGTGGAAGGAATCTCAACCATTATTCCAACTTCAATGTCATCTGATACGTTCACATTATCGTTTACCAAGTTTTCTTTTTCATCTAATAAAATGTCCTTTGCTTGACGGAATTCCTCAAGGGTCGCGATCATTGGAAACATAATTTTTAAGTTTCCATATGCACTTGCGCGTAATAATGCACGAAGTTGTGGCCGGAAGACATCTTCATTTTCCAAACAAAAGCGGATGGCACGAAAACCCAAGAATGGATTTAATTCTTTCGGCATATTAAGATAATTTAATTCCTTATCCCCACCAACATCAAGTGTCCTTACAACAACTGGCTTACCATCCATTCTTTCTAATACAGATTTATAGGCTTTAAACTGCTCTTCTTCAGACGGTAATTCGTTTTTCCCCATGTATAAAAATTCAGTGCGATAAAGACCGACGCCTTCTCCACCATTTTTCAGTACTCCTTCAACATCTTCAGGAGTTCCGATGTTTGCAGCTAATTCCACTTGTTCGCCATCATTTGAAAAGGTTGGTTCATCCTTGAGTTTGGCCCACTCTTCTTTCTGTTTTGCAAATTTTTCTTGTTTCGTGTGGTAAGTGTCCAATTCCTCATCTGATGGGTTTATAATCACTTTGCCATCTATACCATCTACTATTATCATATCATTTTGCTTTACAGTAGTAGTGATTTCCTTAGTACCTACAATGGCTGGAATCTCCAATGACCGAGCCATAATAGCTGAATGTGACGTCCGACCTCCAATATCCGTCACAAATCCCTGAACATATTGGCGATTTAATTGAGCTGTATCAGAAGGTGTTAAATCATGGGCAATAACAATTACTTCCTCATCGATTAATGCGGGATTAGGGAAAGTCACACCGAGCAAATGAGCCATGACCCGTTTGGAAACATCTTTAATATCTGCCGCACGCTCACGCATGTATTCATTATCCATATTTTGAAACATCTCGACAAACATTTTAGAAACCTCATCTAAAGCTGCTTCTGCATTAACCTTGTCATTTGAAATCTTTTCTTTCATCGGATTTATAAGTTCTGGATCATTTATAATAAGTAAATGGGCGGAAAAAATCTCAGCATGTTCTTCTCCCATCGACTTTTTAGTATGTTCCTTTATTTTTTCTAGTTCGGAAATGGAAAGTTCTAAAGCATTTTTTAAACGATCTATTTCTTTTTCTGGATTATCTATTTTAACTTTTTCAACTGATAAATCAGGAGACACTAACTGATAAGCCTTGCCTATCGCGATTCCTGATGATGCAGCAATCCCTTGTATTGATGTCATATCTCATTCGTCAACCTTTCGCATTAAGTTTTAATAAAGTTACAATGTTGTATATACAAGTAATATACAAGTAATAATAAATTTAATCTATCATAATTATAATACTGAATCAATTTAGAAGGATTTTCTATCATTTTTAAAATGGTAAAGTAACGAAACAACAAAATAATACAAAAGATCATGAATTATATGAAAGTTGATTTGCAATCCATTTATAGATAACAGACTGAATCTCTCTTTTATTCACTTCATTTAGTACTTCATGTCGTGCTCCTGGGAAAAGAGAAACCGTTATGTTCTCTATTCCAGCTTTATCAAATAAATGAGCTGATTTCCAAACCCCTTTTTCAAAATCTCCGACAGGATCCTCATCCCCGCTAATAATTAAAACCGGTAGATTTTTTCTAATTAATTGAACGTTGGATGGATCCTGAATTTCATGGATACCAGTCATAAGATCAACGAAAAATCTTGCTGTTGGAACGAAACCAGAGAGAGGATCATCGATATATTGTTGTACTACTTGTTCATCTCCGGATAACCAATCAAAATCAGTTTCATGATGTTGGACTTTCTTATTATAGTTCCCAAATGTTAAATGATTCATGAGTTTTGATTGCTTTTTAGCCGGGAGCATAGAACTAAGGATTTTTGCTGACTTAATAGCTATAGCTGAATAATAACCAGTACCAGATAAAATAAGTCCATCAATAGAGTGACTATATCTAGTTACATATAGTCTTGCTAAAAAGGAGCCCATACTATGTCCTAAAAGAATAATAGGTATATTAGGATACTCCTTTTTAATTTTTTCGTTGATTACATTCAAGTCTTCCATTGTTTTATAAAATCCATGATTGTCTGCAAAATAGCCCAATAGACCTTGCTTTAATCCGGTTTGCCCGTGACCACGGTGATCATTTCCATAGACAAAGATCTTATTTTTTAGTAATTCTTCAGCAAATGCCTCATATCGGCCGACATGCTCTGCCATTCCATGCGCTAATTGAATAATGGCCTTAGGCTGTACTTTGCGGTTGTACCATTTCTTAACAAAAATAGCGGTTTGGTCTTCTGTTTGAATCCAAAGTTTCTCTTCCATTTCATATTCTCCTTTGGAATTGATATAATTTTTGCAATCTTAATGGGGTTTTTCATAAAGAATGTGAAAAATCTTGCTATCCCATTTGTTTTTATGCTAAAGTAAATATTAGTTATTGTCCGTATTAGGAGGTGTCATGGGAACATGGCTGGTTTAGTTAATATCTTATTAATTATAGATGCAATTATCTTAATTACATTTGTTCTACTTCAGTCTGGTAAAAGTGCTGGACTCTCTGGAGCAATCTCAGGTGGTGCGGAACAATTATTTGGCAAGCAAAAGGCTCGAGGGATGGATCTTTTCCTACATCGTGGAACAGTAATTACAGGTACATTGTTTTTTGTTTTAGCGTTTATAAGTGGATATTTAGTATAATTATAGTTAACCCTTATCACAATTAAAAGTGATAAGGGTTTCCTTTGTTTCGATAAAACCAATAGAAAGCGTTGCCCATATTTATGTAGTAGAATAACGAAATAAAGGGTATAGTAAAATTAGATAGGAGATGCATTCATTATGAAAGTAGTACGACCAAAACCATTTACATTTGAAGCAGGACCACGCGCTGTACTATTATTGCATGGCTTTACCGGTCATTCGGCAGATGTTCGTATGCTTGGACGATTTTTAGAGAAAAAAGGATATACTAGTCATGCGCCTATTTATCGAGGGCATGGTGCACCACCAGAGGAATTACTTGAAAGTAATCCAAAAGAATGGTGGGAGGATGTAACCTTTGCTATCCAACATTTAAAAGATCTTGGTTATGATGAAATTGCGGTTGCCGGATTATCACTTGGCGGAGTCATGTCATTGAAATTAGCATATTCTACACAAATTAAAGGTGTCATACCAATGTGTGCACCAATGTTTTTTGATAATGAATCTCAACTTTCTAAAGGATTTAAACTTTTTTCAAAAGAGTATAAGCAATTAGAAGGAAAAGATGATTCAACGATAGAAAGGGAAGTTAATCAATTAATGGAGGATGCTAAGGACCTTATTCACGAGCTAGGAAATACCATTACAGAAGTGAAGAAAAATATAGATACCATCTATACACCTACATTTGTTATACAAGCTAAAAAGGATGAAATGATTAATACGGATAGTGCAACCTATATTTATGAAAGTGTTGAAACCGATAAGAAGGATATTAAATGGTATGAGGAATCTGGTCATGTCATTACTTTAGATGATGAAAAAGATCAGCTGCATGAGGATATATATCAATTTTTGGAACAGCTTGATTGGAAAGAATGACTGAAATGAACTTTGAAGAGATACAATAATAAGGAAAGAAGGTGATTTTGTGAAAGACAGAATACTAACGTTTTTTCATGAATCAGGGACAAAGCCTTTAGCTGTAGATGAAATTGAACATGAACTCGGTATTCAGGAAGCTGTTGACTTTAAAGAGCTTGTGATCGCATTGAATGAACTAGAGGAAGCTGGGGAATTAGTTCGTACGAGAAAAAATCGCTTTGGGCTTCCTGAAAAAATGAATTTGATTCGAGGCAAGGTTCAAATGCATCAAAAGGGATTTGCCTTTTTGATCCCTGATGAAGAGGGGCAAGGCGATGTTTACATTCATGCTTCTGATTTGGCATCAGCGATGAATAATGATAAAGTACTTGTTCGAATCGAGAAGTATGGAAACGATGGGAATCGTCCAGAAGGGCAAGTCATTAGAATACTAGAACGTGCTGTCCATCAGGTAGTTGGTACGTTTGAAGATAATAAGTCTTTTGGTTTTGTTATTGCAGATGATAAGCGGATTCCAAATGATATTTTTATACCTAAAGGAAGTACTAATGGAGCGGTTGATGGACATAAAGTAGTCGTACGAATTACCAAGTATCCTGAAGGAAGAAAAAGTGCAGAAGGAGAAGTAGTAGAAATTCTTGGTCATAAAAATGACCCGGGAATTGATATTATATCCATCATTTATAAGCACGGAATAACCGTCGATTTTCCAGATGAGGTGTTGGAGCAAGCTACTAATACGCCTGAAACCATTGATGAAAGTGAATTACAAGGGCGTCGCGATTTACGTGATGAAATGATTGTAACGATTGATGGGGCGGATGCCAAAGACTTGGATGACGCTGTGTCTGTTAAAAGACTTGATAATGGCAATTTTAAACTAGGTGTTTATATTGCAGATGTTAGTTATTATGTGGAGGAAGGAACACCTATTGATATAGAAGCATTTGAAAGAGGTACAAGTGTTTATTTAGTAGACCGAGTTATTCCTATGATTCCCCACAGACTTTCAAACGGAATTTGTTCCCTAAACCCACAGGTGGATAGATTGACACTTGGCTGTGAGATGGAGATTACATCAAATGGTGAAGTGGTAAATCATGAAATTTTCCAAAGTGTCATTAAGACTTCGGAACGAATGACTTATAGTGATGTTAACAAGATTCTGGTAAATAAGGATGAAGAATTACGAAAACGATATGAGACTCTTGTTCCCATGTTTGAAGACATGGAAAAGCTTGCGTCTATACTAAGAGGTAAGCGAATGGGGCGTGGAGCAATTGATTTCGACTTTAAAGAAGCTCAAGTATTAGTCGATGATGAAGGAAAAGCAGTAGATGTTGTCCTTCGTGAACGGTCAGTTGGTGAGCGTCTTATTGAAGAGTTCATGCTTGCAGCAAATGAAACAGTTGCAGAGCATTTTCATTGGATGGATGTCCCATTTATACACCGAATTCATGAGGATCCTGATGATGGAAAACTGCAGAGTTTCTTTGAGTTTTTAGGTGGTTTAGGTATTTCCGTAAAAGGTACCGCTAATGAAATCCATCCTCAAGCATTACAAAAGGTACTCGAGGAAATAAAAGGTGAACCTGAGGAAATGATTGTGTCTAAGCTTATGCTTCGTTCAATGAAACAAGCCAAATATAATCCTCAAGGAATTGGACACTTTGGTTTAGCAACGGAATTCTATACCCATTTCACATCTCCGATTCGTAGATATCCTGACTTAATCGTTCATCGTTTAATTCGAACCTATTTAATTAATAAGGATTTGAATAGTAAAACCATTAATTATTGGAAAGAAAAAATGCCTGAAATTGCTAAGCATACATCCGAGCGGGAACGCCGTGCGGTAGATGCTGAACGAGATACGGATGAATTGAAAAAGGCAGAGTATATGCTGGATAAGGTTGGTGAAGAGTTTACTGGAGTAATTAGCTCCGTGACTAATTTTGGAATGTTTGTGGAGCTACCTAACACAGTAGAAGGGCTCATTCATGTAAGCTTTTTAACGGATGATTATTATCATTACGATGAAAGAAGCCATGCTTTAATTGGAGAGCGTACTGCAAATATTTACCGAGTTGGGGATGAGGTTAAGGTTAGGGTTGCCGAAGTGAATATGGAAGAACATGCGGTTGACTTTGAATTAGTTGGTGCCGAACCTAGAAAAAGAAAAGCCCCAAATAGAGAGAAAGAAACGAAAGGTAATGGTAAAAAGGAAAATAGAGCGAAGAATAATCGTAATAAGAAACAAAAACAACACAAGAAAAAGAAGAAAAAGAAAAAAAAATGAGCCTACGCTACGCGTCGGCTCATTTTTTGTTTTATAATATAGAGGAAATGGCTTCTAATAAGGGTAAAAAATATGAACACGGGATAATAGTCTAGCATATACTTTCATTGATAACAGAAGCAAAGTTCGTGCTATAGTAAGGTTGTTGTTGACACTTAAAATATTGTTCCCGTATACTACTTGTGATTACTGTACGATTATTTTTGTATATAATTTTAAAAAATTAAATGTACACCATGAGAGGAGTAACAACGTATGAATGACGTGTTGCTTGCGTTTTTATTTACACTTTTTGCTGGTCTAGCTACTGGGGTCGGTAGTTTACTTGCCTTTTTCGCTAAGACAACAAACACGAAATTTTTGTCATTCGCACTAGGCCTATCAGCTGGTGTAATGATATATGTATCCATGATTGAAATTTTTTTCAAAGCTAAGGATTCCTTAACAGTAGCATTAGGAGAAACAGAAGGGTATTGGTTTACGGTACTTGGTTTTTTTGCCGGAATGATTCTCATAGGTTTAATTGATAAATTTATACCGAAGTACTCCAATCCACATGAAGTTAAAAAAGTGGAGGATATGGAAAAATCAAGCACCCCTATTAAAAATCCGGACTTAATGAAAATGGGAATTTTTACCGCACTGGCACTTGCTATTCATAATTTTCCTGAGGGAATCGCTACTTTTGTCTCGGCTATTCAGGATCCTACTATAGGTTTTGCCATCGCTATAGCTGTCGCAATACACAATATACCAGAGGGGATTGCTGTATCTGTTCCTATTTATTATGCAACAGGGGATAAGAAAAAGGCATTTAAGCTGTCGTTTCTATCTGGTTTAGCTGAACCTATAGGTGCAGTAGTTGCGTTCTTACTATTAATGCCATTTTTAAGTGATGTCATGTTTGGTATTATATTTTCTATGGTAGCGGGTATTATGGTTTTTATTTCCCTGGATGAATTATTGCCAGCTGCCCAAAAGTATGATGAAGCACATTTATCCATTTATGGTGTGATGACCGGGATGGCGGTTATGGCTATAAGCTTGCTTCTCCTTGCTTAAATAATTGGAATGGGGATTAATTTTTGTTAAAATAGATGGTATGTAAGCAGTAGGAGGAAGTGCCTTATGCCAAAAGGAAATGGAAATACAATTGCACAAAATAAAAAAGCAAGACATGATTATAAGATAGAAGATACATTTGAAGCAGGAATTGTACTACGTGGTACTGAAATTAAGTCACTTCGGAATGGTCGTGTGAACATAAAAGACTCCCATGCAAGAATTGATCGCAATGGGGAAGTACAGCTTGTTAACATGCATATACCAGAATATGAACAAGGCAATCAGTTTAATCACGATCCAACTCGTTCACGTAAATTACTTTTACATCGGAAAGAAATTGATAAATTAATTGGATTAACACAGCAACAGGGATATGCAATTGTTCCACTTAAAATTTATATTAAAAATGGGTATGCCAAGGTTCTCATTGGTCTCGGTAAAGGGAAGAAGAAATATGATAAGCGTGAAGATCTGAAGAGAAAGCAGATGAAACGTGATGTGGACCGGGCAATGAAAGAGCATTTGAATCGTTAATATGTAATTTCTACCAGTCCTTGATTTTTATACGACGTTTGTTATAATGAATATACAAGTTAATAATGATGCTCATCTTCCTGAGTAATTAATTTGTAACAACCTCTTTTATATGGGGACGTTACGGATTCGACAGGGGTAGATCGAGCTTGGGTTGCACGTCGAGGTTACGACTCGTTAAACGTTATCGCCTAAATATAACTGGCAAAACTAACAATCAAACTGCTTTAGCAGCTGCGTAAGTAGCCTAAAGCGATCCTTCCTACCATCGCCCGTGTGGTAGTATTGAAGGGTCTCAAATCGAGCGGGCTATTGCGACAATCCGCCGTCTGAGGATGGTCGCTGAATATAATCAGACTAGCTATCCTAAAGGCCTGTCGGTAGGCTGCAGGAATAGCGAAGCATAATATATCGACTACGCGTGTAGAAGCCTAAGTGGCGATATCTCTGGACGTGGGTTCGATTCCCACCGTCTCCACCAATACATATGTTGGTGGTTTTTTGTTGTTGTGACGTAAAGCATAAAATTTCCGTTTGGAAGCTTTATGCTTTATTTTATTTTAGGAAATTTTATGCTTGATTCTTTGAGTACCTAGCTTGTTTTTACAAATTGACTATGTTATCTCTTTTCCCATGATGGTGCTGGCCATATGACCTTTGTTTCGGCAACAGATAATGGCCAAATAATTTTATATTGTTGATTGATAATTTGAGCCAATAATGCATCAGCTAGTATGTTTTGCCCATTTGAATCAAAGCGGACGCCTTGCCATGGCATTATTAAATGGTTTCCAGGAATGTTGGTATGACGAAGGGCTCTTCTTATTTTATCTCTGTTTATACTCCCTGCTCGATTAATCGCATCTGCTAGGACAAGCAAGCCTGTAAAGCTTCGTGCATTGGTTTCATTCATATCTTCATTATATCTTGAGCGGTAAAGTTCATTGATTTTTGTTACAATTGGTTTAACTCTTCCCAAACCGAGTGCCCAAGCAACGCGACTAATAATGTAATTGCTATCTTCTCCTACCACTTCCAAAAATTTAGGTATGGTGTAACCAGCATCTTGGACAACGAATCCTTCTGGAAACCAATTTAACGTTTTTAGATTTTGAACTACTTGTATAGCATCAGAAAGGAATTGATGCCCAAAAACGACTTGTGCATTACTATTTCGGATACTTATCAGTTCATCCATTAGTGATGTAGTGGGTGGAGTATACATTTCAAGGTCAACAAGTTCACCTGAAAACTTTCGAATCAAATTATTTTCAATTGCAGCCGCTTCTAATCCAAAAATTGAATCCTCTGTCAAAATAGCATAATTGGTAATATCTATGCCCTTGTATCTTAGAAAGTGAAATAATTCTAAGAAAAGATTGGTATATAAATGATCATTGGGTGCTGTTCTAAAAAAATACTGAAAATTTCTTTCTGTAAGTGAAGGTGCAGATGCTTCCGGGGTTAAGAATGGAACTTTTTTCGCTTCAGCTATTGAGGAAGCTTGTAAAGTTACACTACTTTGATAAGAACCAATTAATGCTACAACTTTCTCTTTTCCAATTAATCGTTCAGCCTCTTCCCGACCAATTGCCGGTATTCCTTTAGAATCCTTATAAATCACTTTAATTTTTTGATTTTTTAATAAAGGAAGTCCGATAGTACGAGCTAAAGGTAGAGGTAAATCGTATTGATTATTTACTATATCAACAGCCAAATTAATAGCCTGGCGAATATCCTCTCCAACATTTGCTAGAGGGCCTGTAAAAGGATAAACGGCTCCAATTTTTATTTCTGTTTCCTCTCTCATATCATTTTTCCTCCTACATTTAAATAAAAAGGTCAGCTAATTATTTTATATTCAATAAATATAAGATGGTGTATTCAGGTTAGACAGTTTTAATATTCGTATTCTGTTAACTATTAGTAAAAGAGGTATGTGCAAATGAATCAAACTGTCAGGATATATACATCAAGCTTTTGCCCTGTCTATGGAAAGATAAAAAGTTTTCTAGACTCCTTTAATTATGAAGAAGTAATTGTAGACCCTGAATCCTATAGCAAGGATTAGTTTCAAAACTCCGCATATGTGGCACAATTTATCTGCAATAATCACTAGAGAAAAACATTCGCCACAATCAGTCACTAAAAATGTATGTAAGTTAAATATGAGATGAATCATAGTGATAGTAAATGTAAAAAAGAGGTAAACTATAACATAATGTTTATAGGCCCCTTTCGTATAAATTGTTGTAATTTAAGCTAAGAGTGATTATACAAAAGATTGTTACATAATGACGTATCACTAGAAGGTTAGGGGGATTTATTCACATAGATGTCAATTATCTTTTATAGAAATGTCATATGCCTCCCACTTTGTAAGGCAAATAAAGGTTACAATGGATATATCCTACATTTACAACATGAACATAGGGAAAACTAGACTGTATACAATGATGTACTCACTACGAGTAAAGGAGGAGAACCGTAATTGTTATTTGATGACCCTGTATTCGCTAGTCGAATGCTGACATTACTCACCCTTTCCTTCCACATTATTTACGCAACCATAGGGGTTGGGGTCCCACTCATGATTATGATTGCGCAGTGGATTGGAATCAGAAAAAACGACAATCATTATATTTTAATGGCAAGACGGTGGGCAAGAGGGTTTGTTGTTACCGTAGCAGTTGGAGTTGTGACAGGCACTATAATTGGTCTTCAACTATCCCTTCTTTGGCCGAATTTTATGGAACTTGCTGGAAATATTATTGCATTACCACTCTTTATGGAAGTATTTGCGTTCTTTTTTGAAGCCATCTTCTTGGGGATTTATGTGTATACGTGGGATCGATTTGATGACCAACGAAAACACTTTTTGCTTTTAATACCGGTTGCAATCGGAGCAACAGCTTCCGCATATTTTATTACGGTTGTAAACTCGTTCATGAATGCACCAGCAGGATTTGATATGGTTAATGGCGAATTGGTTAATGCCAATCCAATAGCAGCAATGTTTACTGCCGCTATGCCTACAAAGGTATCACATGTTATTGTCACTGCATATATGACAGCAGCATTTATGCTTGCAGCAATTGCTGCGTTTAAACTAATTAAAGGATCAGACAACATGTATCATAAGAAGTCTCTTCATTTGACCATGAAAATTGGACTAGTTTTTTCCATTGCGACAGCTTTAATTGGAGATTTCTCAGGTAAATATTTAGCTGAATACCAACCAGAAAAATTAGCGGCATTTGAATGGCATTTTGAAACAGAAGAAGCATCTCCATTACTTCTATACGGTATCTTGGATGAAAACCATGAAACAAAATACGCCATTCGAATTCCATTTGCCTTAAGTATTTTAGCATACGGGGACCCAATGGCTGAAGTAATCGGGTTAAATGAGTTTCCAAAAGAAGAAACACCACCACTTGTTGTACACTACTTTTTCGATACAATGGTTACAATTGGTGTATTTATGATTGGATTATCTCTCCTCTATTGGTTGGGAATGAGACGAGGATGGAAATTTGTTAAAGCAAAATGGTATCTGTGGCTCATTGTACTTGGAGGACCACTTTCCTTCCTTGCAATAGAAGCAGGTTGGTGGGCTACAGAAGTCGGGCGGCAGCCATGGATACTACGAGGAATCATGACGGTTGATCAAGCTGCAACAACGAGTGATTATGTTGGGCTCATGTTCGTTATGTTCGCGGGCCTGTATTTCATTTTAGGAGTCGGTACAGTCATCGTACTTCGCCGAATTTTTAAGAACAATCCAGTTGAAAAAGACCTAGCAAAATACAACCAAGGCGGTGATCCATTATGAGTTTGGAAATTCTAGGGATTACGGTACTTTGGACATTTTTATTCGGCTATATCATTGTTGGTTCCGTTGATTATGGTGCTGGATTCTTTAACGCATACAGTATCATCACAAAGAAAGAACATATATTATCAAGAATTATCCAACGATATTTATCTCCTGTATGGGAGGTAACCAATGTATTTTTTGTATTTTTCTTTGTAGGGATAGTCGGATTTTTCCCACAAACTGCATATTTCTTTGGAACAATCTTCCTTATTCCAGGTAGTATCGCACTAATACTATTGGCTTTACGGGGTTCCTATTATGCATTTGAAACGTATGGTTCTAGGGGGCATAAGGGATATGCCCTTATGTACGGAGCAACGGGGCTACTAATTCCTGCATCATTATCTATTGTACTTACTATCTCTGAAGGTGGATTTGTTTCGATAGTGGATGGAAATCCTGTCTTAGATTATTGGGCTTTGTTTACAAGTCCATTGACATGGTCCATCGTTATTTTGAGTATTGTTGCCGTTCTTTATATTTCTGCTGTGTTTCTTACTTGGTATGCAAGTAAAACAGAAGATAAAGAGGCAACAGAGCTCATGCGAAAATATACACTCATATGGTCTGTTCCATTAATTATTACAGCTGGTGGAATTGTTTACGAGTTAAGTTTCCACAATCAAGAACATTTTAACCGGATTATAGATGTGTGGTGGTTATTTGGATTGTCTTCCTTATTGTGGCTCGCCACAGCAGGACTCATTTGGTTACGGAAAAGTTATGGAATGGCTGTTTGGTTAATGATAGGGCAATTTGCACTTGCTTTTTATGGATACGGTGTTACTCATTATCCATATTTGTTGTATCCCCATTTAACGATTTACGAAGGATTCACAAATGAAGCAATGGCAATCTCACTTGTTGTTGTGTTTATTTTGGGTTTTGCACTGCTTATTCCTTCTCTTTATCTTTTAGTAAAATTATTTTTGTTTGATAAAGAATATGTAAAAGGAAATAAAAAATAGGGGGGAAATGCATGAATGATTTTCTAATCTTTGTTGCCCCATTTATTATATTAGTTATTTCTATAGCACTTGTGTTCTGGGGAGCATTAGAGGATGATTCCGTATCCTGAGAATGAATAAAAATAGCTAACAAACTTATCAAGTCAGCTACATGGGTGGCTCCTTATCGTTATGTAAATTACGATAAGGAGCCATATCTTTTCTTTATTCTGATAGAAAAACACTTTTCTCAATTTGTTTCATTTCATAAAAATATCCTTTTTTATCCATTAATTCATTGAACGTACCTTTTTCAACTACTACGCCCTTTTCCATCACGATGATTTGATCCATCCTTTCAAGCCCTGTTAAACGATGGCTTATAAGAATGAACGTGTCATTTTTCGCTTGTTGGAAGAGGTGATGGTTTATAACAGACTCAGTCAAAGCATCCATGGATGATGTTGGTTCATCTAATAACCAAATGGGAGCATTTTTTAGCATAGCCCTGGCAATTGCTAGACGTTGCTTTTGGCCACCAGAAAGATTTTCCCCTTTTTCTAGTACTTGATGATCTAATGAGAAATGTTGTAGCTTAACTTTTTCCAACACTTTTAACATTTCTTCATCTGCCAAGTTATCTTTTGCAATGCACAAATTATCTCTTATCGTCCCGTAAAAAAAGTGATTAGCTTGTAGAATGACATTCGTATTTTCCCAGATACTTTCCTCTGCTAATCTTCTAACGGGTTTCCCGTTAAAGCAAATCTCACCCTGGTCTGGCAGATAAATCCTTAATAATAGCTGCATGATTGTCGATTTACCTGAGCCACTTGGTCCTACAATAGCTGTTTTAGAACCTTTTGGAAATAGTGCGGAGATATTTTTTAGCGTACTGTCAGATTCACCAGGAAACGTAAAAGTTATATTTTTTATTTCAATGGAAGGAGCATCATGAAGCGATAGCTGTTCCATTTGATGCTTCTTCCCTTTTTCAAGCGACTCTTTACCAACGACTGATTCAAGTCTCGTTGCTGCTTGGCGACTATCTTCTAAATGACTGGAAAAAGCAGCCATGGAAGATGTATTTTCAAAAACAGTTAATGAAATCATGACAAGCATCGCAAGGAAAATACCATCTAATTGGCCATCTGACACTAGATAAGCGCCGACCAATAACACAACCCATGAAACAAAAAGGGATACAAATGTATTCACAGCTTCGCTAAACAACTGATGAATCCCATCTTTTTCTTGCTCTTGTATATACCTATCAGAGGATTGATAAAGTTCTTCTTCCTTCCTTTTTAGCTGCTGATACATTTTTAAATCGCGAAAACCATAGAGAAATTCAGTGGCGTCTGTAGATAATTTTCCACGCATCAGTCTCACATTACGGTTGATGTTTCTTTGTTTTAAAGCGAATAGGGTAGGTACGATAAAAACAGTTAGAATCAATCCGATGATTAAAATCATTGCGATATAGATAGAATAGTATGCCGTAAATAGAAACGTACATAAGCAAACAAGGATTATTACGATGGGGGGATAAAAAACACGTAAAAAGAAGTTTTGCAGTGTTTCTACATCCCCAACAATACGTGCTAAAAGATCCCCGCTTCGATACTTTTGGAAGATTCTCGGTGCTTTTGGCTCAAGCCTTTCATAAAAAGAAACCCTCAAATAGCTAAGCATCGTAAACGTCGCGCGATGAGAGAAGTAGCGTTCCCCGTAGCGACTTATAGCCGAGATGATTCCCAAAAGTTTCACCACCGATACAAGTATGATTAATGTATAAATAGGAGGTGCCAATGCCGATTTAGATATTAAATAACCACTGGATGAGAATAATCCAACAGCAGTTATTCCTGCAATAAATCCAAAGAGGATAGATAGTAAGATATCTTTCTTTTCCATGAGCAACACTCTCATTACGATGGCTAAATCTCTCATTCTCAGAAACCTCCTTGTTGTGCTATGACCATACTTTGATAAGCTTCTACTGTCTGCATAAGGTCTTGATGGGTTCCAGAGGCTAATAGTTTTCCATTTTCCATAATCAGAATGTTATCTGCATTTTGGATGGTATGGAGTCTATGAGCAACGGTGATAACGGTGGAATGCGTCGATAGTTCTTTGATAGAAGACTGCAAAATACGCTCTGTCTGCAAGTCTAGTCCAGTTGTAGGTTCATCAAAAAGAATGATAGATGGTTTTTTAAGAAATGCTCTAGCTAATGCAATTCGTTGCTTCTCTCCACCAGAAAGCCCTCTGCCGGCCTCTCCTATCGGTGTATCATAGCCTTTTTCAAGGGTTTCAACAAGTTCAGAGATACCTGCTTTCTTAGCAGCTTGTTCAATTTCTTCTCTGGGGGCTACCCTTTGTCTACCAATCGCTATATTTTCAGAAATCGTTCCTGAAAAGAGATAGGGATTTTGTGAGATATAGCTTAATTGATCAAACCAATCTTTCTCTTTATAGTTTGATAGTGATCTTCCATCTACTTCTATTTTACCTTCTGATAACGGTACTAGCCCTGCAATTACATGTAATAGCGTAGTTTTTCCTGCACCTGTCTTACCCACAATAGCAACCTGTTCATAGGGATGTATTTCGGTTTCAATATGTTGTAATGCAAAGGAGTTTTCTCTGTAACGAAAGCCGACATCTTTTAGAGTGATAATGGGTGGTGTCGCCATTTTCAAGTTCTCATTTCCCCATGAAACCATTGGAACATTTTCTTCTAATTCATGTTCTAGCTTCTTAGCGGCCCCCATACTACCTCTACCTGTATGAAATGCACTACCTAAATCTTTTAACTTGGTATAAAATTCTGGGGCTAGTACTAACATCAAAAATGCTGTAAAGAAGGAAATATCTTGAAAAATAATTAAACGAATGGCTACTTCTAAAGCAATGATTCCAATACTTAGCATGGAGATAAACTCCAATGCTAATGAGTTAGTAAAAGCGATTTTTAGTACCTCCATCGTAGCATCACGAAAATCAAGACTGCTTTTCAGAATGGCCTTTTTTTGTTCATTGGAACGTCCAAATAGTTTTAGTGTCGTAAGTCCTTGTAATGTATCAAGAAATTTCCCCGAAAAAGCTGCCATTTTATCCATTTGTTCCTCTGATTTATCTTTTGTATTGAAACCAATGATTGCCATGAAAATGGGGATAAAGGGTGCTGTAATGACCATAATCAGACCAGTCGCAAAATGCTGTGTAAAAATAAAGACGACAATCATGATTGGAATAACAGAAGCTTGAATGACTTGTGGAATATAACTACTAAAATAACTGTCAATCTCGTCAATTGTATCCATTAATACGCTTACTTTTTGACCCGATTGTCCTTGTAGTGATGCTTGCATAGGGTCATTCGAAAATTTATGTAATAGAGTCTTTCTCAAATCATGTTTTACCATCGAAGCTATTTTGATTCCAGTTCTACCACTTAAGTAATGAAAGAAGGTTCGTAAAAAGAGTATGGCCAGTAATCCGATTAGTATAGAGACGATATTAGAAAAACTGCCCTGTTTTAAAAAAATACGATCCACAACCATAACGAATAAATAAGCTTGTGTAATAACGGTTAGACCTGATAAAAATGCAAGAATAACTAAAGAAACGAGTCTATTTTTTTGTTCATAAGCCAATTCCTTTAGCTTCGCCATCTATATTTTCCTCCTCGGCATTTTTTTAACATGCTTTATATAAAAATTCCATTTTCCTAAGTGAAGTTGTTCACATAATTATACATCATGAGGAAAGGAGAGTAAATGAAATGGGGCTGTGTTAACATAACTGTCATTTTCCTTCTATTGTAAGCTGAATTTTCTTATTTGGTTAGAAAATAAATATAATAGACCGCGTTATTTAAAAGCAACATGGGAACGAAAATTACTAAATTTTAAGTCGTATCAAGAAACATTTTTTACTTACATTCGTATAAAAGACAAGGAGGAATAAAAATGGTGAATAGAAAGAATGAAAAGCTTATTGAAGTAAAAGGTAAAGTACGGAAGAAACATAAATGGCAAGGTCAGTTGATGGATTATGAGAATGAACGAATCGAAATAAAGAAAACGATTCAGGATTTATCTGTTCAACTTGATGAAGAAAGTAAGGATGTAGAAAAATTAAAGGGAATTAGTGTGACCAATCTGATACAGACGTTAATCGGTCAGAAGGAAGAAAAACTGGAAAAAGAAAAACAAGAAGTTATCACTGCTCAGTTACGATTAGAAGAAGCGAAGAAGGCAAAAATGGAAGTCGAACTAGAGATAGAAGTACTTCAAAATAAGATAGGAATAATAGGAAATGTAGAAAAAGACTATCAGCAAATATTGTTGGAAAAAGAAAATATCATGAAACAAAGTAAGAAGTATGAGATCTATTCAAAAAGAGTTATTGGATGTACAGGAAGAACTAGATGTGCATATTGATATCTCCGGATTGTTAAAATTTGCAGATTTCTTCCCAGATGGATTCTTTTCGGATTACTTAGTTCAGGAGAGAATAAACGATTCACTAGCAGAGGTACGTTCGAAGCAGACTGAAGTGAATGATATTATATCTGGTTTGAGAGCGCGTCTAGAAAAAGGGAAAATAGAATTGGAAAATATGGAAATAGAACGTATTCAATTAATTGAACAGTATGGAAATCTATGAGGCAATAAAAGTGTTCCATCATGATAAGAGATAAGAGGCTGGGATAACTCAAAGTGACATTCGAAACATGGTTGGTGCATTTTTGTCCTTTAAACTATATACTTTGGTTATATACCAACCTCTTATGGTAAGTTATAAAACATATCCGTAAATACATATAAAGTGAAACAGGCTTCCAAACATAATGAAAATATGGAAAATCTCGTGGAAGCCCCAGTTGCGAAATTGAAGAAATGTTGGTTTAAATCCGTAAATAATTCCCCCAATGGTGTAGAAGGCACCGCCTAATATGAGGAAGGTCATGCCGCCAACTCCAAGTGCTGGTACAAGTTGACCGGTAAAGAAAATAACAAGCCATCCCATGCCAAGATAAATAGAAGTAGAAATCCAACGTGGGGAATGGAACCATGTTAATTTAAAGATCACACCAAGTAAAGCAAGTCCATTTACTACAAAAAATAGTACCCATCCTAATGTGGTTCCTTTTAAGGAAATCAAACAAAAAGGTGTATAGGTTCCTGCTATGAGAACGAAAATCATAGAGTGATCAATTTTGCGTAAATAAGAAATGACACGCTCTTTAGCAATCACCATATGATAAGTAGCTGATGCTGAGTATAACAAAATCATGCTGACGCCAAAAATAACAACCGCCGTAATAACTAGTGCAGAATTGGTTGTCGTTGCAGCTTTCACAATTAAGGCAACTAGTCCGAATAATGCTAAAATCGCTCCAATTAAGTGTGTTAAAGCATTAATAGGCTCCCGAATATAAGTGTTCAAAAATTATCAACCTTTCAGTTTTGTATGTAGTTTCAAAAACTATATGATAATCATACATACATTTTAATATGTAGTCAAGGTTTACTTTGATGAATACAATAAAGTATAATTAAAGAAAAATTAGTGTAATTGGAGTTCTATATAAATGGAAAATCTACGAGAATTAATGAAGGAACTAAATCTTGATACCCATTTAACAGTGGATGAAATACCAGATTTAGATTTATACATGGATCAAGTGATTCAGCTATTTGAAAATAAATATGCTACAACTAAACGGAATGAAAATGAAAAAATTTTAACGAAAACAATGATTAACAACTACGCAAAGGGTAAGTTATTTTTTCCCGTAAAGAATAAAAAATATGCCAAAGAACACATCATGCTAATTAGTATGATTTATCAAATGAAGAGTACATTATCCATTAATGATATTAAACAAACATTAGCAAGACTAAATCTAAAAATAACGGAACAAGGATTCGAACTTGAAGATCTTTATAAAAGCTACGTTGCTATGAATGAGCGAAATGTTAATCGATTTTATAAAGATAGTAATCAAATGGATCAGGAAATAAATGATGAAATACCAGATGAAAAGGATAGCCAATATATCAAGCAGTTACTATTAGTAGCGTCATTTGCGCATATGAGTAATGTTTACAGAAAAGCTGCCGAAAAAATAGTAGATGACATAGAGATACACGAGCAAGAAGAGAAAGGAAAATAAATCAGTTAAATGCGGCGGTAATACCCTCTACTTTAAAAATGGTGATGAATTTGAGAATATTAAGTGAGGACACTGCTGCTAAATACATCTTTGTTTAAGTAAAAGTTAGTGGTGGTAGAAAAAATTTCGCTGATTAATCTTTATTTTATTAGTTATGGATAAAAGCGATACACTAAGAATGGAATTCGAAGGGAGCAGGAATATTGAGTACATATCCTAATGTGACTGAAACAAAGGAACTGATAAAACAACTAGTATCCATACCAAGCCCTTCTGGGTATACGTCAAGAGCAATTCAATTTGTAGAAGACTTTTTAAAAGATTTACATGTTGAAACCAAGAGAAATAACAAGGGTGGATTAATCGCTACTTTACCAGGGGAGAATGATAAAAAGCATCGTCTTTTAACAGCCCATGTTGATACATTGGGTGCGATGGTTAAAGAGGTTAAGAAAAATGGTCGATTACGCCTAGATCTTATTGGAGGATTTCGTTACAATTCGATTGAAGGAGAATATTGCGAAATACATACATCGAATGGGAAAACATATACGGGTACCATTTTGATGCATCAGACTTCTGTCCATGTATATAAAAATGCAGGAGATGCGAAACGGAATCAGGAAAATATGGAGGTACGCTTGGATGCAAAAGTAAAAAATGCAGATGATATAAGGGAATTGGGAATCGAAGTTGGTGATTTTGTTTCCTTTGATCCACGTGTACAATTAACTGATAATGGTTTTATTAAATCGCGTCATTTGGATGATAAAGCGAGTGTGGGCATCATATTGCAATTAATTAAACGTTTAAAAGAGGAAAACATTACGCTTCCACATACAACTCACTTTCTAATTTCCAATAATGAAGAAATTGGCTATGGTGGAAATTCTAATATTACACCAGAAACCATTGAGTATCTTGCGGTAGATATGGGTGCTATTGGTGATGGTCAATCAACAGATGAATATACGGTTTCGATTTGTGTAAAAGATGCTAGTGGCCCTTATCATTATGAATTAAGAAAACATCTAGTAGAATTGGCCAAGCAGCATAATGTTGAATACAAATTGGATATTTATCCATATTACGGATCCGATGCTTCTGCAGCTATTCGTGCAGGGCATGATATCGTTCATGGATTAATCGGTCCTGGAATTGACTCTTCTCATGCATTTGAACGAACACATGAGGATTCGCTAAAAGCTACAGAGAATTTGCTTTATTATTATGTGCAATCTGAAATGCTTTCTATATAATGCGAACTTAGTAGTTTTGGTAGGTTCTTTTTCTTGAATTTTGTTAAGAAAAAGAACCTGATTTTATTAAAAGGAAGTGGAGCTTTGGTGAAACTTAGTATTTTAGATCAATCACCAATTTCAAAAGGAGGAACAGCAAAAGAAGCGTTGGAAGCTACGATTGAACTTGCTAAAATGGCGGATAAACTTGGTTTTAGCAGGTATTGGGTAGCCGAACACCATAACTTATCTGGATTAGCTTCCCCAGCACCCGATATTTTACTTGGAATTATCGGTTCACAAACAAATCGTATTCGTATAGGTTCTGGGGCAGTATTGCTTCCAAACTATAGTTCTTTTCACATAGCAGAAAGGTACAATGAATTAGCAACACTGTATCCTAAACGAGTTGATTTGGGAATTGGGCGTGCACCAGGTGGAACCGCTGAAACTTCGATTGCACTTGCGGGTAATTTTTTGGAACAGGTACGAAAATATCCAGAATTAGTCGATGAGTTGTTGAACTTTTTATATGATAATTTTCCTGAGGATCATATGTACTCGAAAATAGCCCCAAGCCCTGTACCCGAAATACCTCCAGTTCCATGGATATTAGGGACAAGTAAAAAAAGTGCCCGCCTTGCAGTTGAAAAAGGACTAGCCTATGTATTTGGACATTTCATGAGCGATAAGAATGGTCCTGAAATTGTAAAAAGTTATTATGAACAATTTTCAAGTGGAATTCCACATGCTTTGGTTGCGGTATCTGTGGTTTGTGCAGAAACCACGGAGAAAGCAGAGGAACTTGCGAAGAGTAATCAGCTTTGGAAGGTTTTACAGGATAAGGGGGAAGCGGAACTTGGTATTCCCTCCATTGAAGAAGCAGAGGCATATCATTATTCTGATGAAGATATGGAAAAAATGGAGAAAATAAAACAGAATCAAATTATTGGAAGTCCAAAGGAAGTACGAGCAGAACTGGAGAACTTACAGAAGGCTTATCAAGTTGATGAATTTATGATTGTTACCATTACGTATAGTTATGAAGCAAGAAAAAAATCGTATGAATTACTTGCAAAAGAATTTGGATTATAGAAAAATGCTTGGGTAATATTTATCCCAAGCATTTTTGGTATATTCTTTTCTCTACCTACTAGACACTTAATTTATCATCTTGTTTTCTCTCATTCTTCTTTTTCTGTTCTTGACCAAACTGTGTCGTTAACATGACACCGAAAATAACAAAGGCGGAACCGATGATTTGTAATAGGGTAATCGTTTCTCCTAACCAAAGAAATGCACCTATAATAGTTACAACGGGTAAGAAATTCAAAAATACAGAAGCATGAGAAGGGCCTAATAAAGTAACCGCTCGATTATAGAATACAAGTGCAATAAAGGATGGAAAAATGCCTAGGAACAATAGCCCTAAAATATGACTTGGAATTTGAAATGTTGGTATTCCATATGTAATCCATTCAATTGCGACAAATGGTAATAATGCAAGGACGGAAATGCCTGTCATTATGAAAGGAGCTCCAAAAGATGGAAATAATTGCATATATTGTTTTACGTAAATGGAATAGATAGACCAGCATACGATTGCTCCAATCATAATTCCATCCCCGATGTTCCAAGCGGTGGATGCAAGTAGCAACAATTTTCCATCCAAAATAACCCAAATTGCACCAAGAAAGGAAAGAACAACACCAATCCACTGTACTTTAAGAAGTTTTTCCTTTAAAATAATCGCACTTAAAATGACGGTAAGAACTGGTATGGATGATTCTAATACGGAAACATTCGTTGCGCTAGTAAATTGTAATGCCCCGTAGATGAATGTATTAAAAAAGGTTACCCCCGTTAAGGACATGATTAAGATAGGCTTCTTATATTCTGGAAATAATGACCATTTTTCTTGTGCTTGTTTCAAACCAAATGGCAGTAACGCAATAAAAG
This sequence comes from Oceanobacillus senegalensis, assembly GCF_900176885.1. GTDB lineage: Bacteria > Bacillota > Bacilli > Bacillales > Amphibacillaceae > Oceanobacillus > Oceanobacillus senegalensis. The sequence continues at coordinate 729,491 of NZ_LT839648.1, forward strand.
CAACTAATAAACGGAAAAAGGCAATCGTAAAGGGGGGCAAATCATTGATTGCTTTACCTACTAAAATATTCCCTGCATAGATGATAACAACAAGAACCATTAATATATAAGGATACATATAGATTTCCCCCTTTAAATAACCATCTACTCCCACTTTAACATCTTTCCTCGAAAAGAGTAATAGTTGTTTTGTAGGGACAGTTCTCGTTGGTGAGAGGAAATGTCAATTTGTTGCTAATAAGCAGCGTGAATGTGTTTGACCATACGCCCATAGAACTGTCCAATCCTCCTCCAGATAATCACCTGTTTTTCTTCCAGGCTTATCTGTTTATACGCCTCAAGTCTTATATCAAAATATCTCTCAGGCTCATTATAAGAAGCTCATTTTCTCGGTATGATGGAATCAAGATAAAGAAAGGAGGCAAATACATGAGAAAGTTTATGTTATTTGTTGGAGGTTTAGTAGCTCTTATCATTTTATTAGCTAACCTCGGTCCAATGGTAATACTTGGGCTAAGCTTATGGTTGCTATATATCATTTTTAAGAAATTTGTGAGGAGTGATTCTACAGTAGGAAAAATTGGCTGGATCATTCTTGGGTTGATTGTTGCGAGCATTGCTTTTTCAAATATATATGCTGTCATTGGTGTGGCCGCTGCATATGCACTATATCTCATCTGGAAGAATTGGAAGAAAGATGATGATATCGTGGTATCTGATATGAAAGATGATGACCCATTTACTAATTTCGAACGTCAGTGGGCAGAGTTAAATAAATAATTTATTAAAGGAGCAGGATTTAAATGGCAAATCTTTTTACTAGAATTAAGGAATCTATTGAAGCGGACTTACATGATGTATTAGATAAAAAGGAACAAAAACATCCGATTAAAGCGTTGAACCAATACTTAAGGCAGGCAGAGCAGGAAAAAGAAAAAGTGCGCAGACTAATTGAGCGTCAATATAAATTAAAAGATGAGTTTACAAAAGAATATTATCATGCAAAAGAAATGGCTGATAAGCGTCAAAAACAGGCTCAAATTGCAGAGAAGTCCGAAGAAGAGGACTTATATCAATTTGCTATTAAGGAGCATGAGGAATACCAAACGCGTGCTAATCGAATGGATGCTTCTCGAATAGATGCACAAGAACAGTTAGAAAATCTTGAACAAAAATATGAAGAAATGAAGCACCGCTTAAAGGATATGCATTTAAGAAGAATGGAATTAATGGGTAGAGAAAATATTGCTCATGCAAGCTCGCAAATCAATAAGGTACTGGAGGATGTGGCAGAAAAACCTTTTTCCAAGTTTGCGGAATTAGAACGTTATATTGATGGATTAGAGTATAAAGTAAATAGTTCCTATTATAGGAGTACATTTGATAGCAAGATTGCAAACTTAGAGAAGGAACTAAATAAAAAAGAAACTGTGAATGAATAATTCACTACACCATGCAGCGCAATTATGAAACATGATATACTTATACAGGCGTAAATTGCGCCTGTATTTCATTTGTTGATGGAGGAGGATAATAAGATGTTTAAACGATTTCAAACCGATACATTTAATTGGATTTTAATCATTGGCGTTATCCTTCTTATTTTTGAAATAATTTTCTTTTATGGTGGGTCGTTAATTAATGTCATTATTTCGGCTGTTTTCGTGTTTATCGGCTGGAAAAAATTTCGTAAACTTTGGGGAAAAATAGTATTTTGGGTTTTTCTGGTAAGTTTCGTATTTTCGGTATTAAATCTATTAGCTGTAAGATTTCTAATTGCAGCTGTACTTGTATTATTTATTATTGATTATTCCAAGAAGAAAAAGGGAGAGGAGTATATCTCGCCAACTCTTTCAGGGTCCGAGATAAATCAAGGAACAATTATGCAAATGGAACCACTGTTTGATCATAAATGGTTTGGTGATCAAGCTACAACAGATACAGCATATGGATGGCGAGATATTAATATTCACAGTGTTTTTGGTGATAAAGTTATTGATTTAAGTAATACCGTTTTACCAAATGACACAGCAGTAATCTCGATTAGACATATCATGGGAAAAATTGAAGTTTTTGTTCCATATGAAGTGGAGGTAAGTATTCATCACAGCTCTGTGTTTGGAAGAGCGCATATATTTGGAAAACATCATTGGAAGCTATTGAATAATTCTTTGTTATACCAAACGGAAAATTATGATTCAGCCTATCCGCGTGTCAAAATAATCACCTCTATATTTTCTGGGGATATTGAGGTGAAACGGATATGAATATTATTTTACGACACGTCCTGACGTCAATCTGGTTTACGCTCATATGGACATTCATTTTACTTGGACTTACCTTTTTATTTTTTCCATTGGAAGACTGGTCATTATTGTTGGAACAAAGGTTAGGAAATGTTTCTTTTCTCGTTTGGTTGTTAGGGTCTATTGCAGTGATGGGGATTATTGTTGGGCTTACATTAGGAATGTATTGGAAACAGCGAATTACTCATGTCGAGCGGAAGTTGAATGAGCTAGTAAAAGGGCAGAATCTTTCTATCGATGACGAGAGCTATAATGAACTAGAAGGTATTTTACATCGTATTCATGAAATTCAGGATAAATTAAATAAGCAAACAGAATTATCACAGCGTCTTGCAACGGAACGGGCTGAGGAACGAGAAATAAGCTTGCAGGAAGTAGTTGAGCAGGAAAGAAATAGATTGGCAAGGGAATTACATGATTCCGTTAGTCAACAGTTATTTGCGGCTTCGATGATGATGTCAGCTATTAATGAATCTAATTATCAAGAAAACAGTACGATGAATAAGCAATTACAAATGGTTGAGAAGATGATTCAGCAATCACAGCTTGAAATGCGAGCATTACTTCTACACTTACGACCAATTGCTCTTAAAGGAAAATCACTCAAAAAAGGCATAGAGGAACTATTAATTGAATTAACACAGAAAGTTCCCATGGAAATAAATCAAAAGATAGAAGATTTCACCATTGATAAAGGTGTTGAAGATCAGTTATTTCGAATTTTACAGGAGTCATTATCTAATACTCTGCGCCATTCGAAGGCAACAGCAGTCCATGTATTACTGATTGAACGTGATAAAAATATCATTCTTCGAGTCCATGATAATGGAGTTGGATTTGATATGGAAAATATGAAAACTGGCTCTTACGGCTTACAAAATATGAGAGAGCGCGCTTATGAGATTGGTGGGACATTTAAAATAATAAGTCTGCCAAAAGAAGGTACACAACTAGAAGTAAAAGTACCGAATTTTACGAAAGAACGGTGATATGAATGATTAGAGTGTTATTTGCAGATGATCATGAGATGGTGCGTATAGGTGTATCTTCCTATCTCTCGGCACAATCCGATATCGAGGTTGTTGCAGAAGCAGATGATGGGGAACTAGCAGTTGAGTTAGCGTTAGAGTTAAAACCAGATATTATTCTAATGGATTTAGTGATGAAGGAAATGGATGGTATTGAGGCGACTAAACAAATTATAGAGAAGTGGCCGGAAGCCAAAATAATAATTGTCACAAGCTTTCTGGATGATGAAAAAGTTTATCCGGCGCTAGAGGCAGGAGCAACAAGTTATATGTTAAAGACCTCCAAAGCGGAAGAAATTGCAAAGGCCATTCGGGCGACCTATAAAGGCCAGTCTATACTGGAGCCAGAAGTAACAGGGAAAATTATGACGAAAATGCAGAAAAAACCGGAAGAAAAGTTACACGATCAACTAACAGATAGAGAAATGGAAATATTGTTATTGATGACACAAGGAAAAACGAATCAGGCAATTGCTGATGAACTATTTATTGCTTTAAAGACAGTAAAGGTACATGTAAGTAATATCTTGGGGAAGTTGGAAGTTCAAGACCGTACGCAAGCTGTAATTTATGCATTTAAACATGATTTGGTGGAATAGTGTTAGTCCTTGCATATCGGTCTTACTTTTAAATCATCTTGCAGTTTTTCCCTTTTTTTGATATTCGAAATATTTTTCAACTAACTCACCAATAGACAAAAGCTCATACAAAATAACTAATTCTGGAGGAAATTTTGTCGGATGATGATTACTTCTTGTTATTTCTTCATTATCTTCCCAGAAAATATTCATAAGTTCTCTTTGTTTCTTATGATGCATCTTAGCATCAAAAGTGTTTCGATTTTGAAGTGCATCTACTAATTCATATACACCCAACATGATCAGTTTCTTTTCTTCGTTTGACCATGAGATATCCCTAAGTGGTGTATATAATAAATTTTCCAAACGATAGTGAACTTGCCGTAAGCAAGTTAATTGCTGTTGTGCATGATGGAACTCCTGTTTCTCACTTTTTGCTAATGGGTGATATTTTGATTCCTCCTGTTGAAAACGAATAAGTGTTTCTGTTTTTAGTGTATCCTTTTCCAACTTCCATAACATCTCTTGCTTTTTACCTGTTATATTTCTATTAAATAAAATATGCTCAAATAACGTTTCTATTGTGCTACCTGTCCGTGTTGCAATTTGTAGTACATGTTTTGAAATATTATCGAGATAATCAGGTGGGAGTACAAACATATTTACTATGGTTGATACACCTAACCCTACAGTTGTTGTACCTAAACGGATAAAAAAGGAAACTAAAAAATGGTCGTGAATTACCTCTACCATTGCTACGGATGTTAGGGTTGCTACAAGTAGTCCGGCGTGCAAATTTAATTTATAACAGGTAGTAATGGTCAAAACTGTAGCTAGTGTATATGTAAGAGCTGAATTCCCAAAAAGTGAAATAAACAAAACGGCATAAGCTGAACCGATAGCAGAAGCTGGGAATCGAATAATTCCCTTTTTAATTGAATCAGATACGGTGGGTTCAACGGTCACGATAGCGGTAATTACAGCAAATACTGGTGGCCATCCAAGTAAATCACATATTACAGTAGTTAAGAAAACAGCAACTCCTGTCTTCACAATACGGCTACCAATAAATCGAAATCGCTTCAACTTTTTTCATCTCCATTAAGTGCTTGTCTATGTCCTTATCATATCATTCTCTTATAAACCAACATGTATTTCAAATTTTTTTAAAAAAGGGGTTGCATTTTTCAGAATACTTGAATATAATCTGTATTATAACAACATAGATAAAAATTAACTGTTATATAAATGGAGGAGGGATAATATGATGAAAACAGTTCATTGTCCAGAATGTGGTAAAGAGGTAGATGCTAAAAGTTTTACAATGGAGTGTGATTACTGTCTTTCCAAAAGAGAAGAATAATTTTTTTGCATCATATGTTATACAACAGTATATTTAATTAGATTTTATAATATAACAGTAGGGAGGATACGATGTTAAAAAATTCGGAGATTCAAATTAATAGTGAGCAAAAATATGAGGAAGTTTTAACTCCAGGTGCCATATCTTTTTTACAAAGGTTACACCTTCATTTTGATGAACGGAGAAGAGATTTATTGGCGAGAAGACATCAGAGACAGCAAGAATTGAATAATGGGAAAGGATTAGATTATCTTTCAGAAACGAAAACAATTAGAAAAGGTGATTGGACGATTGCTCCAATGCCTAGTGATTTACAGGATAGACGTGTGGAAATAACAGGACCCGTTGATAGGAAAATGGTTATCAATGCATTAAATTCCGGTGCAAATACATTTATGGCTGATTTTGAGGATGCGACATCACCTACATGGGACAATATCATGCAAGGACAAATAAATTTAGGTGATGCTGTAAGAAAAAAAATAGATTTTGAGGGGAAAAATGGGAAACAATACAAATTAAAAGATGAAACAGCTGTACTAATCGTCAGACCTCGAGGGTGGCACTTAGAAGAGAAACATATTCGGGTTGATGGAAAATCTATGTCAGCCAGTCTAGTTGATTTTGGTCTTTATTTTTATCATAATGCTAAAGAACTGTTGAAGCGTGGATCGGGTCCATATTTCTACTTGCCCAAAATAGAGAGTTATCTTGAAGCTAGATTGTGGAACGACATCTTTGTATATGCGCAAAATGACTTTGGTATTCCACAAGGAACAATAAAAGCTACTGTACTGATTGAAACAATAACAGCAGCTTTTGAAATGGATGAAATTCTTTATGAGCTACAGGAGCATTCCGCAGGCTTAAATTGTGGACGCTGGGACTATATTTTCAGCTATATCAAAAAGTTTCAGAAGGATTCTAACGTTATTTTGCCAGACCGTTCGATTATAACAATGGAAGTACCGTTTATGAGGTCGTACTCTCTATTGGCTATTCAAACCTGTCATAAACGTAATGCGCCTGCTATCGGAGGAATGGCCGCTCACATCCCTGTAAAGAACGATGAAAAAGCAAATGAAATGGCTTTTCAGAAGGTGAGGAAAGATAAACAGAGGGAAGCAAGGGATGGACATGATGGAACATGGGTAGCACATCCTGGAATGGTACAGCTTGTTAAGAAGGTATTTGATGTAGAAATGCCTACTTCAAACCAAATTTTTAATAAAAGAGAAGATGTCCATGTAACTGCAAAGGACTTAGTGCAAGTTCCTATAGGAGAAATTACGGAAGAAGGGCTAAGGACGAATATATATGTTGGAATATCGTACATTGCAGCATGGATGAGTGGAATGGGAGCTGTTCCTTTAAATAATTTGATGGAGGATGCTGCTACAGCTGAGATCTCTCGTGCCCAAGTGTGGCAATGGATTCGTCATCCAAAAGGTATTACGAATAATGGGGTAGTTATCACTTTGGAGTATGTGGAAGGGCTGATAGCTGAAGAGCTTGAAAAAATAAAGGGGAAGGTCGGGGAAGAACACTTTAATCGTAAAAATTATGATGAAGCATCCGAAATCTTTCATGAATTAATTAGTCAGGATGAGTTTGGAGAGTTTCTAACCATACCAGCATATGAGAGACTTTCTTAAGAATGTAATAAGTGATTCATAAATCGGTTCTTTTTTTGTATTAAAATTAAAGGGGGAAATAGTATGCCAATTAATCGTGCGGAAGTATTAAGGCAAGAGTGGGAAAATGATAGACGTTGGGTAGGGATTGAAAGACCATATACAGCAGAGGATGTTATTCGGTTAAGGGGATCAATTGATATCGAATACACACTGGCTACAAGGGGAGCAAAAAAGCTTTGGACTTCTATAAATGGTGATAGCTATGTTCATGCACTAGGTGCTTTAACCGGTAACCAGGCAGTCCAACAAGTAAAGGCGGGCTTAAAGGCTATTTATCTGAGCGGATGGCAGGTGGCCGCTGATGCGAATCTTGCAGGACAAATGTATCCTGATCAAAGTTTATATCCAGCGAATAGTGTACCACAAGTTGTAAAAAGGATTAACCAAGCATTACAACGTGCCGATCAGATTCACTATTCTGAGGGAAATGAGAAGATTGATTGGTTTGTTCCAATTGTAGCAGATGCGGAAGCAGGTTTTGGTGGCCAATTAAATGTATTTGAATTAATGAAATCAATGATTGAATCAGGAGCAGCAGCAGTCCATTTCGAAGATCAATTATCATCAGAGAAAAAATGTGGTCATCTTGGCGGGAAAGTATTACTCCCTACCCAAACAGCAATTCGAAATTTAATTGCTGCAAGGTTCGCTGCTGATGTAATGGGCACACCGACATTAATTATTGCTAGAACAGATGCTAATGCGGCCGACTTAATTACAAGTGATATTGATTCATATGATGAACCATTTATTACAGGAGAACGTACAGCGGAAGGATTTTTCCGTACGAAGTCAGGTTTGGATCAAGCGATTGCTAGAGGGCTTGCATATGCACCATATGCTGATTTAATCTGGTGTGAAACAGCTGAACCAAATATTGAAGAGGCTCGGAAGTTTGCCGATGCTATTCATGAAAAATATCCTGGTAAGTTATTAGCATATAATTGCTCCCCATCATTTAATTGGCAACAGAAGCTTACTGCAGCGGAAATTGCTAATTTCCAGAAAGAGTTAGGAGAAATGGGTTATAAATTCCAATTTGTTACTTTAGCTGGTTTCCATGCACTAAACCATAGTATGTTTGAACTAGCAAGAAAGTATAGAGATGAAGGAATGGCAGCATATTCTGAATTGCAGCAGGCAGAATTTGCTAGTGAACGGTTTGGATATTCTGCAACAAGACATCAACGTGAGGTTGGTACCGGATACTTTGATGAAGTTGCACAAGTTATCTCTGGAGGGACATCATCGACAACAGCTTTAAGTGGTTCTACAGAGGAAGAACAATTTACGAGCTAACACGATTTTTTAATCGACTAGAAATGCGTTTTCTAATAAGGAAAACGCATTTTTTTGTGTATTCTTTACTAAATTGTAATATTAGACAAACTAAAGAAGGTTTATGTCAATGTATTGAAATAAAAATGACATCTTCTGTCGATTTTGAAATATAATTGTAATATTTATATAATATGGGTGAAATTATTACATGGTATACTACCAATTATTGGATAAATAAATGAGGTAAATAAGTACTAGGTAGTTGTAAGTACATAAATTAAAAATTAATAGATTCGTCGAACAATATACATATTACGTATTACATAGGGAAGTGGGGAGAAAGAATGAAAAAAACCTTTATAGCTTTATCGGCAGTTGCAGTAATTGGTTTTGGCAGCCCATTGTTTACTGGATTGGTTCATGCGGATACAAAAGCTCAACTGAATGCAAAACATGAACAACTAAAGGAAGAGCGTGAATCTGTAAAGGAAGACTTATCAGAAGCGGAAAGTAAAATTGCAGATGTTTTGATTGAAATTGAAGAGCTTCAAAAAGAAATGGATCGTGTTAATGATGCTCTAAAAGAAAACCAAAAAATGATGGATCAAACAAAATCAGATATAAAAGAAACAGAAGCTCAAGTTGAAAAATTAGAAGCTGAAATAGTTGAGCTTGAGAATGGCATTGAAAAACGCTACGAAATTTTAAAAGACCGTGCCGTTTCTTATCAACAAACAGGTGGTTCTATTAGCTATCTAGAAGTTATCTTTGATTCCAAAAGCTTTGGAGATTTTATTAGCCGTGTAACTACGGTTAGTAAAATTACAAAGTCTGATAAAAATTTAATTGAGCAACAGGAAGCAGATAAAAAAGCTGTTGAGACGAAACAAAATGAAGTGCTAGAAAAGCTTGATGAATTAAACGCTATGAAAGTTGAATTAGAAGGAATGCAAGTTCTAATTGAAGAGCAAAAAGAGCAAAATGAAGGTAAATTGTCAAGCTTAGAAGAAAAAAAGCAAGAACTTGTTACGATGAAAAAAGAGTTAAAAATGGAAGATAATCGTCTTGCATCTTTGGAGGCGGACATAAAACAGAACATACGAGCACTTTCTCAACCAAGTACAAAAGTAGCTAGCGCAACGACATCATCTAGTGGAAAATCTTCCACATCTAGTTCCAGTGCCAGTGGTGGAGTACAAACTGCTATCAACGCTGGATTTGATCATTTAGGTACACCTTACGTTTGGGGTGGAAAATCTCCAGGTGGGTTTGATTGCTCTGGATTTGTATCATGGGCATTTGCACAAGGAGGGATATCTATTCCATCTAGTACGTCAGCATTGCAATATACTGGAACGAAAGTGTCATATAGTAATGCACAACCAGGTGATTTAGTATTCTTTAACACGTATAAAACAAATGGACATGTAGGAATTTACTTAGGAGGTGGGAAGTTTATTGGCGCGCAGAACTCTACAGGTCTAGCAGTCGCTAATATGTCAAGTGGTTATTGGAATGATCATTTTTCAGGACATGTACGTCGTGTAGATTAATTTAATAGAATAGATGAAAAAAAGAGACTGGGACATAACTAAAGTACTTAACTCAAAAGACGAACAACGCACTACTTAGCGGAGGAAATATACGTAGACTCCTCGAAAATAAAGTGCAATTTTCTTCGTGCGATGCTTTGCTGCCGTAGCGTTCCTTGTCCTGCGGGATGAGAGGCCTAGGTGAGACACCGTAGTGCGTTAGCACGTAGGGGGCTCTTCAGCCGCCCTAAGGTGCGCGAAGTATATTTCCGCAGCGGTTTTTATCCACCAATAACGTTCGGCTTCTGCTTAGAGAAAATACTTTTGTCCCAGCCTCTTTTTTCTTGTCATAATCGTTACGTTAAAAAATCGTATCTAATCCTAAAATAAAATTTTCCACAGAAAAAATATAATATTATCATTTTTATCTAATTTCCATGTTTAGTGTAATTGTATAAGGGGAATATAACTCATGTTATATTTTTGGTTCTTCTACTACATATATATTTAAAATTTACTTAAGAAAGGATTCTTTATGAAAAAGAAAAAGGCATATCAGAATTTTGTTTTTTATGTATCGTCAATTATTGTCGGATTATTAGTTATTATTGGGGCAATATTTCCAAAAGAATTTGGTTCCGTTGCCCAGGGTTTATTTAATTTTACAACCATTAATTTCGGATGGCTTTACTTAATCGCTGTATTTGTTATTACTGCTTTTCTAATCATTTTGTCTGCAAGTAAATTTGGAAAGGTTCGTCTTGGCCCACAAGAGTCACGACCAGACTTTCCTTTCTTTACGTGGATTGGCATGTTATTCTCAGCTGGATTTGGAATTTCTATTGTATTCTGGGGAGTAGCTGAGCCGATGAGTCATTTTTTTACAACTCCATATCCAGAAATAGATTCATTGACGCCAGAAGCAGCCCGAGAAGCGATGAGCTATTCCTTCTTTCACTGGGGGATTAGTCAATGGTCTGTTTTTGCCATCGTTGGACTTGTTATTGCATATCTTCAATTCAGAAAAGATGATAAGGGTTTAATTTCAGTAGCAATTGAGCCGATAATTGGAAAAAATAAAATTGCAGCGAACACCATTGATTCCCTTGCAGTTATCGCTACAGTAATGGGGGTAGCGACGTCATTAGGGTTAGGGATTATGCAGATGAATGGTGGCTTAACAGCTATAGCAAACGTACCAAATTCAATGTGGGTGCAAATAGCTATTGCTGCTACCATGCTAGTAGCATACTTAACATCTTCTAGTACCGGGCTGAACAAGGGGATTAAGTGGTTAAGTAATATTAATCTGGGACTTTGTCTTGCTTTAATGTTATTTGTCTTTTTAGTAGGTCCAACGGTATTCATACTTGACACATTTGTTTTAGCGTTAGGGGATTATATTTCAAACTTTTTACAGTACAGTATGCGATTAACACCATATAGTGGGGGAACATGGGTTACAGAATGGACCGTATTTTACTGGGCTTGGGCGATTGCTTGGTCCCCATTTGTAGGTGCGTTTGTTGCTAGAGTCTCTAGGGGGAGAACAATTAGGGAATTTGTTTTTGGTGTACTGGTTGTTCCTCCGGCAATAGCTTGTCTATGGATTGCTACATTCGGTGGAACGGCATTGTACAGTGATTTATTTAATGGTACCCAAATTGCTCAGGCTGTGAATGAGGATGTAACTGTTGCCTTATTTGAAACATTAGAGGTTATTCCATTGACACCGATTACTTCGATTTTATCATTTTTACTGATATTCACGTTCCTTGTCACCTCAGCAGACTCGGCTACGTATATTTTAGGAAGTATGACTTCGAGAGGATCACTGAATCCTTCCCTAGTAGTTAAATTAATTTGGGGAATACTTATCACGGCAATTGCTGTTGTGCTTTTGCTTGCTGGTGGCTTAGGAGCATTGCAAACAGCTTCCCTAACTTCTGCACTTCCATTTACGGTTATTTTACTTATGATGGTGCTTTCGATTTGGAAGTTATTAACAATGGATTATAAGCTCTATAAGGCGAATAAAAAGAAAAAAGAAAAAGAAGCAGCAAAAGGATAATATCCTTAGCTGCTTTTTTTATATTTCGAAAATCTATTTATAATAAGTGAAGTAGTAAATCCAATCATTAATACCATACATGCGGAGTAAAATATAGTTACTTCTGGAATAACAAATGAACCAATTAATAAAATAAGACAGTCCATGATAAGAATGTAAACACCAGCATTGATTGAAGTAATGTTAGCTAACATGAGGGCTAACAAATCTAAACCACCTGTACTGATATCATTTCCGAGCATGATTCCAATACCTAAGCCGATTAATATTCCAGCAATAACTGTACCAATCAGGATAGGTATGTCATCAAGGTACCATTCTGACAATGGATGGAAAAGGTCAATGAAGAATGAGGAGACAAGCAGTCCATGAACTCCATTATAAAAATATCTTCGTTTATAAAAATAGGCAATCACATATAGTGGAGTACTTAATAAAATAATGGTTAAACCAACCTTAACCTCAAACAAGTATTTTGCTAGCAATCCAATTCCTATAATTCCACCGTCTAATAAATGATTTGGGATGACGAAAGAATTAATTCCTAATGCAATAAAAGTACTACCAATAATAATAGCTAACCCTTTTTTTAACATATTGGTTCCACCTTGTCCAAGTCTCATACTATACATACTATGATGAAATATAAGATCTAGACGTGATAAATTTTTTCGTGGACACCAATGTGTTATTCTAATAGTTAACCTACATTCTAGTAACTATCCAAACATGCCAGTACAATATCTATTCTTAGTAATTAACTGATTTAATAACAGAAATGATAGGGAAACCCAACAATGTATGAGGAGCGTACTACTAACATACGAGAAGGTTTTTAAATATAAAATTAAATGTAATATTTCATTTCCGATTGTTCTGAGGTGAAATTCTTTATAAGGTGAAAAAAATAGTAGAGATTCCGAAACGACCGATTCTCCAATCATTCCACAATCCCTACTAAAAGGTAAGGTTTTTTTAATTGATTTGACATGTCGGACACAATCCATAGATTTCAAATTTGTGTCCTTCGATGGCATAATTAGATAAAGCTCCCTTTACCTCATCCATGGGACATACTTCAATTTCTTTCGTTTTACCACATTCATTACAAATAAAATGATGATGGTGGTGATGTGTGCAATTAATGCGAAAATGTTTTTCCCCATTCAATTCAGTTGTTTCTAGAATTCCCATTTCATTGTATAAGTGTAAATTACGATAAATGGTATCAAAGCTAATGGAATTGTGTTGTTTTTCTAAATGAGATATTAAGTCTTTTGCTGTACGATAGCCGTCAACTTCTGCAAAAAATGCCAAAATATCTTTTCTTTTTCCTGTGGCTTTATAGCCGTTGTCTTTTAAAAGATCAATTGCTTCAAGTAAATTCATTCCGTTTCCCTCGCTTTAATTCGAAAATTAAATCGTTTCACCCCGATAGAAATTAATAAAATTATAATCGATATAATTACAATCGTTCCACCTGGTGGAATGTTTAAGTAGTAACCAGACAATAGACCACTAATGACCGCTATTTCACCAAGAACAATCGAATATCCAATCATTTGTTTAAAGCCTTTAGCTATACGCATTGCTGCTGCAACAGGTAAAGTCATTAATGCAGATACAAGTAAAACACCGACAATTCGAATGGACGCAGCAATTACGAGTGCAGTTAGAACGATAAAAAGTAAATGGATCCATTTAGAATGTATCCCAGAAATTGTTGCATGTTCTTCATCAAAGGATAGTGTAAATAACTCTTTATAAAATAACGTTACAATTAGAATAACAAAGATAGAAATAGACAAAATCATAATAAAGTCACTTGAACTAACTGCTGATACAGATCCAAACAAATAATTAAATAAATCATTATTGAAACCATCAGCAAGAGCAATGAAAATAACACTCAAGCCCACACCACCAGATAGAATGATTGGAATAGCAATTTCCTGATATGCTTTATAAACACTCCGTAGCTTTTCAATTAAAACAGACCCAAGCACGGAAAAAGCCATCCCACTGTACAGTGGTGTAACTGTAATAGCGAAAAGTTTTTCAATCATTAAACCAAAAGCAATACCAGCTAATGTAACATGAGAGAGGGCATCGGCGATTAAAGAAAGTCTTCTAACCACGATAAAAGTTCCTAGTAATGGTGCAATGATTCCGATTAAAATACCAGTAAAAAGTGTGTAACGTAAAAAGTCGTATTGAAAAAAATCTGCCAGCATAATGATAGCCTCCTCTCTAATGGTTATGTGCTACAACATTGATTGGATGTCCGTATAAATCAGAAAGGACACCTTCTGTGAGAGAAGAGTATTCTTCTGGTTTCCCATGGAAATGTAATGTTTTATTTAAGCAAACAATATCTGTAGCATGCTCTGTCATTGCCCCTGTATCATGGGTTACAAGCATAAGTGTTATGTTTTTGTTTTCGTGTAAGTGGTGTAGTAAGTCATAAAAACGTCGTACATTCCTGGAATCAACACCTACAGTGGGTTCGTCTAAAATTAAGAGTTCAGGGTCATTAACCAGTGCACGAGCAATGAAAACACGCTGCTGTTGTCCGCCTGAGAGATTACCAATGTTTTCATAAGCATAATCCAACATATCCACTTGTTTAAGTGCTTCTAATACTTTGGTTTTATGTTTTTTGTTGAAAAACTTAAAGTATCCCACTTTTGCGGTAAGTCCCGTTGATACGACTTCAAATACGGTTGCAGGAAAGCCTCTATTAAAAGAATTGGCCTTTTGTGAGACAAACCCAATTTTATTACGCTCCTTAAATTTCTCAATAGGTTGATTAAAAAGTAAGATAGATCCATCATCAGGTTTCATCAGTCCAAGTAACAGCTTGATTAACGTAGTTTTCCCACCACCATTTGGTCCTACCAAACCCATAAAAGCCCCTTGTGGTATTTCGAAATCGATATGATCAAGAACTGTTTTTTGTTCATATGCATAGCTGATATTTTTCATTGAAACGATAGCCTCTGTCATTATTCATCCCTCCACTCTTTTGCTATTATTGGGTTACTAGATTTAGTGTTTCTAAATTTGAATACATAAGTGATAAATAATCTTCATCATTTGCTATATCTTCGTCTGTTAATACAGAGAGATTATGAACCGTTACTTCTTCAGCATTTATTTCTTTTCGAATAACATCGGTTAAACGACTTGAACTATTTTGCTCGGAAATGATGTATTCTATATTATTTTTCTTTGCTTGATCGATTATCTCCGTTAATTCTTTTTGAGATGGTTCACTTCCAGAAGATTTGTTGATTGCAAGCTGTTCTAATCCATATGCCTCTTCCCAATACCCATATGCGGCATGGGCAACGAGGATTTTCTTATTTTCTTTACCTTCAAGGGTTTCTGAATATGCATTATCTAATTTTTGTAAGTCCTTTTTTAGTGTTTCAAAGTTTTCCATATAAATAGATTCCGATTCTGGGTTTAATTCAATTAATTTCGATTTGATCATTTCAGACATCTCCAACATGCGCGATGGATCAAGCCAAATATGTGGATCAGAATCGCCATGGTTATGGCCTTCATGATCCGATTCGGTTTCATGGTTCGGTTCCTCATCATGCGTATGTTCGCTTTCATTTGTATGGAAAAGATTTTCATTATTTCCAAATTCCATTAATTTTACATCTTGATTTTTAAGGGCATCAGCAGCAGTTTCTGCAAATGCCTCCATTCCATTACCAAGATAAAAAAATGCGTCACTTTTTGCAATGTCTGTCATATCCTTTGAAGTGGGCTCAAAGGTATGAGCATCAACTCCTGGGGGATAAACGGATTTTACCGTTGCAGTGTTACCGGCAATTCGTTCAGTAGCAAATTGAATTGGGTATAGCGATGAATATAGTACTAACTCTTCATTGTTATTTTCTTTACTATTTTTGGTTTCCGTTGAAGTACAACCAGCTACAATAGTAGTAATAACAAGAATAAGTACAATAGCTTTTAAGTGTTTCAATGTCAAATCCTCCTAATAAATATATACGTTCCTATAAGTACATAAATATATTATCGTAATGATTACGATTTGTAAATAGGAATGATTACGATTATAGTAAATATCCTATTAATCTTTGGTAAGAATTATTCAAAGTACATTTTGTTTGTAATTCAACGAGGTAAGGTAGCATAGTGTTAAGTATTAAATCTTACATGAAGGGTGCTGAAATTTCTATTCACTAGAAAGAAGTTGAAAAATATAATCGGTAAATCAATTGCGAAATATCAGAAAATAATATATAATTCCTGTAGGTGAAATTTGTTTATTTTTTCGAGGTAAATGAATGATTGTTCATTCAATAATCAGCCTATTTAACATATAGCTCATACTAAAAACTGTGAGGGGGAGGAATTATGAAGTACAAAGTAAAAAAGGCTGCTGTTTTGGGATCTGGGGTAATGGGCTCTGGTATCGCTGCCCATCTAGCCAATGTGGGTATACCAGTACTAATGCTTGATATAGTTCCAAAAGAGCTAACGAAAGAAGAAAAGAAAAAAGCTCTAACGAAGGAACATCCCACTGTACGTAATAAATTGGCAACTCAAAGTAAAAAGGCATTATTAAAACAGAAACCTTCAACAATTACATCGAAAAAAAGTTTAGATTTAATATCCGTTGGTAACATGGATGATGATTTGGAAAAGTTAACAGAAGTAGATTGGATTATTGAAGTAGTTGTGGAAAATTTGGAAATCAAGAAAAAAGTATTCCGTAAAATTGATCAACATCGGAAAAAGGGATCCATTGTGTCTTCCAATACATCTGGAATATCGGTAAATGATATGATTACTGATTGCTCAGATGATATGAAAAAGCATTTTCTTGGAACTCATTTTTTTAATCCGCCAAGATACTTAAAATTATTAGAAGTTATTCCAACAAAATATACAGATAGAGAAGTACTAACTTATATGAGGAAATTTGGGGAAGATGTACTTGGAAAAGGAGTAGTTGAGGCTAAGGATACTCCGAATTTTATTGCAAATCGAATTGGTACTTATGGATTATTGATTACAGTAATAGAAATGTTAAAAGGAAATTATCGTGTTGCGGAAGTAGATTCCGTTACTGGGCCACTGATTGGCAGACCAAAAAGTGCGACATTCCGTACCTTAGATGTTGTTGGTCTAGATACATTTATTCATGTAGCTAAAAATGTTTATGACCAGGTTGACGGTGAAGAAAAAGACGTATTTCAGGTACCTGAGTTTATGATGAAGATGAAGGAACAAGGGTGGTTAGGTGCGAAATCAGGGCAGGGCTTCTACGCTAAAAAGGATGGGGAGATATACGAATTAAATCCCAAAACCCTTACTTATGAGAAGAGGAAAAAGCTTAAAACTAATGCAACAGAAATGGCTGCTCAACAAAAAGGAGTACAGAGAAAGATGAAAGCGCTTGTTAATATAAAAGGCGACCGTGCTAGTGATTTAGTTTGGGCTGTTTTGAAACCAGTTCTTGTATATTCTGCAGAATTAATGGATGAAATTGCAAATGATATTGTGGCGATTGACCAAGCATTGAAATGGGGATTTGGCTGGGAAATAGGACCCTTTGAAATCTGGGATGCTATCGGTCTTAGAGAATCCGTTGGAAGAATGCAAGAGGAAGGGGAAACTATTCCAAAGTGGGTGATGAACCTTCTTGAGGATGGATGCGAAACTTTCTACAAATATAAAAATGGTTACACTTATTACTATGATCAGGGCGAGTATAAGCAATTAGAATGGAATACAAAGGAAGTCAATATTAAAAGTCTCAAGGAACAAAAACGTGTGATTAAAAAGAATTCAGGCGCTAGCTTAATAGACATGGGGGATGGCGTAGCACTTCTCGAATTCCACTCTAAAAGCAATGCACTGGGATTAGATTCTATTCAAATGACTAATTACGCCATAGAAGAAGTAGCTAAAAATTATGAAGGGTTAGTAATTGGAAATCAAGGAAAAAATTTCTCTGTCGGAGCCAATCTAGGGCTAATGTTAATGGAAGCACAAGATGACAACTTTGATGAGCTTGATTTAGTTGTTCGACAATTTCAAAATATGACAATGAATATTAAATATTCGGAGAAACCGGTCGTCACAGCTGTTTTTAATATGACACTTGGTGGTGGGGCTGAAGTATCTCTTCCTGCAGCCGCCATTCAAGCATCAAGTGAGACATATATTGGTTTGGTAGAAGTAGGTGTGGGTTTAATTCCAGGTGGTGGTGGAACGAAAGAGCTTTACTTAAAACAATTACGTAACATGCCTAAGGGAATAAATTTTGATCTTTTGAAAGTAGCAAATGATGTTTTTGAGAAAGTTGCAACTGCAAAAGTTTCCACATCAGCATCGGAAGGGTATGAAAATGGATTCCTGGGTGTTGGTGACAGCATTAGTGTTAACCCGGATCATCTCTTACATGATGCGAAAGAAAAAGTACTGGCTTTGGCTAGATCTGGATATAAAAAACTAAAACCGGAAAAAATCCCCGTTGTTGGTGAGGCTGGTTATGCTGCGATGTTAATGGGAGCAAAGTCACTGCAATATGGTGGTTATGCATCGGAACATGATATTAAAATTGCAGAGAAATTATCCTACGTGCTTTCTGGTGGACGAATAATAGAAGGAACTCTTATTGATGAGCAAGTCATGCTAGATTTGGAACGTGAAGCATTTCTAAGTTTAATAGGGGAACCACTAACACAAGCTAGAATGCAGCACATGTTAGTAAAAGGGAAGCCACTAAGAAATTAAAGGGGGGGTTTGTATGAAGGAAGCTGTTATCGTATCAGGAGCTAGAACTCCTGTAGGGAAGGCAAAAAAAGGTACATTGTCCAATACTAGACCAGATGATTTGGCGGCACTTACAGTAAAAGAAACGTTAAAGCGTGCTGATAACTATGATGGGAATATTGATGATGTCATTATTGGTTGTGCAATGCCAGAGGCAGAACAAGGGATGAATATGGCACGGAATGTTGCCGGCTTAGCCGGATTAAATCATGATGTTCCAGGTGTAACAATTAATCGATATTGTTCTTCTGGGTTACAGTCTATCGCCTTTGCTGCTGAACGGATTATGGTAGGTGCTAGTGATGCCATTATTGCTGGTGGAACAGAGTCTATGAGTATGGTTCCGATGGGTGGTCATGTGATTAAACCGAATGTAAAGTTAGTCCACGATGCTCCTGGCTATTACATGAGTATGGGCCATACAGCAGAGGAAGTTGCTTATCGTTTTGATATTTCACGAGAGGAACAAGATGAATTTGCTACAAGAAGCCATATTCGCGCTACAAAGGCTATTCAAGAAGGTAAATTTAAGGATGAAATTGTGCCAGTAGAAGTAACGAATCGTGTCGTTGGGAACAACAATAAAATTAAGGAAATAACCTCCAAGTTTGAGATGGATGAAGGAGTACGGGCTGGAACAAATACTGATGTACTTTCAAAGCTACGCCCGGCATTTAAGATGAATGGGACAGTCACTGCAGGTAACTCCTCGCAAATGAGTGACGGTGCTGCTTCAGTATTGTTAATGGATAAGGAAAAAGCGGTGGCGGAAGGGTTAACACCTATAATCAAATTTCGGTCATTTGCAGTGGCAGGGGTGGAACCAGAAATTATGGGGGTTGGTCCAGTTGCAGCTATTCCTAAGGCACTAAAAATGGCTGGATTAAAATTATCGGATATCGGTTTAGTTGAATTAAATGAAGCGTTTGCTGCCCAGTCAGTTCGTGTTATTCAAGCATTGGATTTAGATGTGGATAAAGTCAATGTAAATGGAGGGGCAATTGCACTTGGTCATCCCTTAGGATGTACGGGAACGAAATTAACTCTAACTTTAATGCATGAAATGAAACGAAGGGATGTACAATTCGGTGTAGTAACAATGTGTATTGGCGGAGGTATGGGTGCAGCAGGTGTATTCGAGCTGTTGTAAAGAATTGTGTCATTTCCTATTAATCTATGACCTTTTCGTATATTCAAATGATTTTATACGTAGTTGAAGGATTATGCGACATAACTGGGTTGAATGTTTATTGGGACTGCCTTTTAAGTTTAAGTGCAAATTGCAATAAATAGGTGCGCGTTGATTTCTCGCTACGGACAGTCGTTTTCCACGGGTACGGCTTCAGACACGTGCTATTCCCACAGGACAAGAAAGGCTTCGAGAGCGTTACATCTTCGTGAGAAAAAGTGGTCTTCTTGTTCAAGGAGTCGACTGCCCTTCGTTCCAATCAACATTATTATCTCTATAATAATAGAAGATTATGCTCAAAAATAGCGGAGGAAATACACGGAGACTCCAGTGGGATGAAAAGCCTAGGTGAGACTTCGGAGAGCGTTAGCTCGGAGGAGGCTCAGCAGCGCCCACGGTAAGCGTAGTGTATTTCCGTAGCGGTATTAGTGCACTGATTATCTTCATTGGTTTACTGCGCATTCTATGTACTTTATGCAATAAACAATAAATCCTGAAAACACCTTATTTTATGGAGGGATGAAAGTGAGTGAAACAAAGGATCGATTATTTAAAGGTGGAGCATTTTTAACAGAGGATATCTCAAGTGAGGATATTATAACACCTGAGGATTTTACGGAAGAACAAAAAATGCTTGCAAAAACTACCGAAGAGTTTATTGATAAAGAAATTGTACCTAAACTAGAAGAATTAGAAAATCAAAATTTCGATATTTCTGTAGATCTATTAAAAAAGGCCGGAGAATTAGGACTTTTAGGAGTAGATGTACCAGAAGCGTATGGAGGATTAGGACTAGATAAAATAAGTTCAGCATTCATAACAGAAAAGTTTTCTCAAGCTGGTGGTTTCTCCATCACGCACGGTGCTCATGTTGGAATAGGCTCTCTTCCAATTGTATTTTTTGGAAATAAACAACAAAAGGAAAAATATTTGCCAAAACTAGCTTCAGGGGAATTAATTGCTGCATATGCTTTAACTGAAGCGACTTCTGGATCGGATGCTTTAGGAGCAAAATCAACGGCTGTGTTAAATGAAGCGGGAACTCACTATATTTTAAATGGGGAGAAACAATTCATTACTAATTCGGCATTTGCAGATGTATTCATTGTTTATGCGAAAATTGACGGGAAACATTTCTCAACTTTTATTGTAGAAAGGGAATTTCCTGGTGTCTCTACAGGTATAGAAGAGAAGAAAATGGGAATTAAGAGTTCCTCAACTCGTACATTAATCCTCGACGATGCAGAGGTACCAGTAGAAAATGTATTAGGTGAAAAAGGAAAAGGACATAAAATTGCTTTTAACATTTTAAATGTTGGTCGGTATAAACTAGCAATTGGCAGTGTTGGTGGTGCAAAAGAGGCATTAGAGGTAGCTACTAAATATGTTAAGGAACGAAAACAATTCAATACACAAATTTCTGATTTTCCATTAACGAGAGAAAAAATAGGAACGATGGCTTCGAAAATCTATGCAAATGAAAGTGCTGTTTATCGTACCGTGGGGTTATTTGAGCAACGGATGGGTTCATTAACAGATGAGCAACTAAAAGATGGTAGGGAAATTGCTGCAGCTATTGCTGAATATCAAATTGAGTGTTCGATGAATAAATATACCGCTACTGAAGTACTTGATTATGTTGTAGATGAAGCAGTGCAAATGCATGGGGGAAATGGATTTATTCAAGAGTATGTAGTAGAGCGAATGTATCGTGATTCTCGAATTAATCGTATTTTTGAAGGGACAAATGAAATCAATCGCTTACTAGTGCCAGGTACATTATTGAAGAAGGCAATGAAAGGAGAACTTCCACTACTACAACAAGCACAAAGTTTACAGGAAGAACTTGTGATGAAAATGCCTGAAGAAGTTGGTACAGGTACATTGGAACAGGAAAAATATCTTCTGAAAAATGCTAAAAAGATAGTGTTATTTGCTGCTGGAATGGCTACTCAAAAATATATGCAAAACATAGAGGATGAGCAGGAAATTCTCGTTAATCTTGCTGACATGGTGTCTGAAGTATATAATATGGAGTCTGCGATATTACGTACGGAAAAAGCTATTAATCAAAGTGGGGAAGGTTCAAATCGACAAAAGCTATTGTATACACAAGTTTATGTACAAGAAGCATTTAGTCGTATGGAAGCAGATGCCAAAGAAACACTTATTGCCGTTGAAGAAGGTGACACCCTACGAATGATGTTGGCCTCTTTGCGTAAGTTAACACGTCATACTCCAATTAATGTGATACAGAAGAAGCGCGAAATTGCTGCAAAGATTATAGTAGAAGAAAAGTATATGGTATAAATGGTCATCCACCCTCATTTTAGAGGGTGGATTATTCATATTAATTTGTGTATATCGATGTTAAAACATGATAAGATAGATGCAAATAGATTGCATAGGAGTGTTAGATATGGCTTTAACGTTTTACTGGTATCCAAATTGCGGAACATGTAAGAAAGCTAAGAAATGGTTAGATGAAAATGAAGTAAATTATAATGCCGTACATATTGTTGAAGAAACTCCATCAAAAGAAGAACTTCTATCCTTAATAGAAAAGAGCGGAATACCGGGAAAGAAGTTTTTTAATACGAGTGGTAAAAAATATCGAGAGCTAAATTTAAAAGAAAAAGTAAAAGATGCTTCAACGGAAGAAATGGCTGAAATGTTAGCTTCAGATGGAATGCTAATCAAGCGTCCAATCGTTACTGATGGTGAAAAGGTTACGGTTGGTTTTAAGGAAGATCAATTTTCTAATTCCTGGCTATAAAATGAATAAGAAAACTAGAAAAAATATGGATGAAAAGGTATAGTGAAATAGAGAAAATATTTTGGAGGGATTTACTAATGAGCTTACCAGAAGATTTATTGTATTCAAAAGAACATGAGTGGGTAAAAAAAGAAGATAGCAACGTTCGTATTGGGATTACCGATTTTGCTCAAGACGAACTTGGGGATATTGTTTTTGTTGAACTTCCTGAAGTGGGTGATGAAATAACCATAGATGAACCATTTGGTAGTGTGGAATCTGTAAAAACAGTTTCTGAACTGTATGCACCTGTTAGTGGAAAAGTTGTCGAAATTAATGAAGATTTAGAAGACAGCCCTGAATTTGTTAATGAATCTCCTTATGATAAAGCATGGATGGTTGTTGTCGAACTTTCTGATGAGTCAGAATTGGATAATTTATTACAACCAGAAGGGTATAAGGAATTAACAGACGAAGATTAATTGTTATAAATATCATTGGCTAACTGACTGTTTTACTAAAAAAGAGTATAGTTAGCCTTTGTTATATCATATAATGATTCTAAACTGAATAGTTCAAAAATATATAAGCATCTTGCTTACATGAGGAGTGCTGTGTGATGATAACGACTGAATCAGACAAAGTAATCATTGTAGAGGGGTTGACTGATAAACGTCAAATTGAAAAAGTTATCAATGATGATGTAACTATTGTCTGTACGAACGGTACGCTAGGTGTTGAGCGTTTTGATGAGATGTTAGAAACATATCATTTAGATGATAGAGATGTTTTTATATTCGTTGATGAAGATAAGTCAGGAATCAAATTACGAAGGCAACTTGCCAGAGAGCTTCCACATGCCGATCATATTTATGTGAGTAGTGAATATAGGGAAGTAGCTACAACACCCAAACATGTTTTGGCAACTGCATTGGTAAGCAAACATTTTTCAGTAAATCCAATATTTTTGTTATAAAAATATGTAGCAAAAAGGAAACAATAAAATTAGGGTGGTATTTTTGCAAGAAATCACAAAGGAAATATTAAATCAAGAAAGATATTTATTATATATTTATACACCATTTTGTGGAACATGTAGTTTAGCAAGGTCTATGCTTGAAAAGATAGAATCTGTTCACCAACAAACTATTTTTTGTGAAATGAATGCATCCCTTCATCCAGAGTTTATGCAAGAAAATAAAGTTGAAAGTGTTCCTTGTTTATTGATTAAAGAGGGCAACGAGATCAAAGACAGAGTCTATGCCTTTAAATCAATTGCTAATATTTATTCCTATTTAATGAAATATAAACCGGAACTATTTGTAAATAGTTAATTTCGGCATATTTACGCCGATTTTTTATTTATAAAGGGATGATAGAGGATTTTTGTACAACTTATTTCTTTTACACTATTTCCGTTTAGGATATTGACAAATATAAAACTATTATGCTAGTATTATTGTCATACTAATATTGAAATCTCTTATCAAGAGCGGTGGAGGGATAAGGCCCATTGAAACCGCGGCAACCTTCAAACATTAAGGTTTGAAAAAGGTGCTAATTCCTACAAGGTATGTCCCTTGGAAGATGAGAGAACGGATGACTTTTGAATGTTACGACGTCTTTCTGTTCTCATACAGAAAGGCGTTTTTAATTTTATGAGAGATGTATGGAATAGCAAATGATAGTACTTCTTTAATGTACAAATGGGTATATTACATATTACAAAATAGTACAAGTCTACAAAGCATCTCATGTCATAGTTAGGAGGAATCTTTTTGATTTCGATAAAGGGTTTACGAAAAGTTTTTACATCAAATAATAAGAAATTAACAGCAGTCGATAATTTAACCCTTGATATAGAGGATGGTGAAATATTCGGTGTCATTGGGTATAGTGGTGCAGGTAAAAGTACATTTATTCGATTGTTAAACCGATTGGAAGAGCCGACTGAAGGAAATGTGATCATCGATAAACAAGAAATTACAGCACTAAAGGCAAATGAACTTCGTGCTGCTAGACAGGAAATCGGGATGATCTTTCAACACTTTAATTTACTTTGGTCGCGTACGGTTGAGGATAATATTGCATTTCCCCTTGAGATTGCAGGAGTACCCAAGGCAGAGCGGATGGAAAAGGTAAAAGAGTTAATCCGTCTGGTTGGATTATCTGGTAGGGAAAAAGCATATCCATCCCAGCTAAGTGGGGGACAAAAACAGCGAGTAGGAATTGCCAGAGCACTGGCTAATAATCCGAAGGTCCTTCTATGTGATGAAGCGACTTCTGCACTTGACCCTGAAACAACCAATGCTATTTTGGATTTATTAGTTGATATAAATCGAGAGCTAGGATTAACCATCATTCTTATTACTCATGAGATGCATGTTATTCAAAAAATTTGCCATAGGGTAGCAGTGATGGAACAAGGAAAGATTGTTGAACAGGGTGAGGTTCTGGATGTATTTTCACGACCTAAGGAACAGGTTACCAAAAAGTTTGTTGCGCAGGTTATGGGTAATGGTTCGGATGATGAAACGAAGGACACGTCTTATTTAGTGGAAAATTACCCCGATGGAAAAATTGTTCGACTTCATTTCATCGGTGAATCCACGAATCAAACATTAATTAGTCAAATTGCAAAGAGATTTCCTATTGATATAAATATTTTACAAGGGAAAATCACACAAACCCAGGCTGGTGGATACGGAACCCTGGTCATTCAATTTGTAGGTAATGAAAACGAGATACAAAATGCGGTTCAGTATATTTGTGAAAATACCTCAGTAGAAGTGGAGGTAATTCATAATGTTCAGTAATATAAGAATGGAAGATATTTGGGTAGCAACTTATGAAACAATTTATATGACCGCTATTGCCTTAATAGGAACAGCTATTATCGGTGTACTGCTTGGCTTACTTCTTTATTTAACCTCAAAGGATGGCATTTGGGAAAATAAAGTAATGAACACGATTGTTGCTAGTGTGGTAAATGTATTTCGGGCCATACCATTTATTATTTTAATACTATTGTTATTTCCATTTACAGACTTTGTAATTGGAACCGTTCGTGGACCAACAGCTGCATTGCCAGCCTTAATTATTGGATCAGCACCATTTTACGGAAGGCTTGCTGAAATAGCATTTCGAGAAGTGGACAAAGGTGTGATCGAAGCGGCACATTCCATGGGTGCAAAAACAAAAACGATTATCTTTAAGGTACTTATTCCGGAATCCATGCCTGCATTAGTTTCTGGTCTTACGGTAACAGCAATTGCCCTAATTGGTTACACCGCTATGGCTGGTGTAATTGGAGCAGGGGGATTAGGTGACTTTGCCTATTTCTATGGCTTCCAAAGACGTCAATTTGATGTAGTTCTATTATGTACTGTTTTAATATTAATTATTGTATTTATTCTTCAATTTATTGGGGACTATACCTCTAATAAACTGGATAAAAGATAAAAAATTAAAAGGAGAAATGGCATATGAAAAAGTTAATTGTATTAATATCTGTTTTATTTTTAACAGTAGTCCTAGCTGCATGTGGTGGGGCAAGTGAGGGAGACAATGCGAATGAGAATGCAGCAGATGACACGACAACGGAAACAGAAGGAACAGAAGAAGCAGAAGAGAATGTTGAAATTACTATCGGTGCTTCCAGTACACCACATGCTGAAATCTTAAAAGAGGCTGAACCTTTACTAGCAGAAGAAGGAATTACTTTGAAAATTGAGGAATATCAAGACTATGTATTACCAAATGATGATTTAGAAAATGGAACACTGGACGCAAACTACTTCCAGCATATTCCTTTTTTAGAACAAACAGTAGCAGATACAGGCTATGACATCGATTATATTGAAGGTATACACGTTGAACCAATGGGTGTTTATTCTAAAAATATTAAGAGTATAGATGATATTGAAGATGGTACAGAAGTCATTATTAGTCGTTCTATTTCTGATCATGGACGTATTCTGGCATTATTTGAAGCACAAGGTTTAATTAAGTTAGATGAAAATGTAGAAAAAGCAGCAGCAACTGTTGAGGATATTGTGGAAAATCCACATAATCTAACATTCTCTCCAGATGTTGATCCAGCATTTTTACCAGAAATGTATGAAACAGAAGAGGATGCACTGGTTGCAATCAATACGAACTATGCCATTCAAGGAGGATTAAGCCCATTAGAGGATGCATTATTTATTGAAAATGAAAATTCTCCATATGTGAATGTCATTGCGGTTCGCTCTGAGGATAAAGAAAATGAAGCACTCCTTAAATTAGTAGAAGTACTTCAGTCGGAAGAAATTCAAAACTTCATCCTTGAAACATATAATGGAGCCGTTGTCCCTGTTGGGGGAAATAATTAATTATAAAGGATACAGTAGTATTTGCTAGTTATTTGCTTCATATCTACGTCTACATGTATTGAAATTGTTTTCAATACGAGAAAATCAACTTATATGAATTATTTTCGTACCATATCCTTTTTGTAAGTTAATCATCTCAAATGATATGATACTTATAGACAATTTGAAGGGATGATTAATTTAAAGAATGAAGTATACATCGGATATGGAAAAGGCGATGGAACAGTCTCATGGTATGAATTATTCTGAATATGAGCGTAAATTCTCGAATCGAATGAAAGTGGAAAAGAGACGTGAAAGAGATTATCAATTAAGTAAGAAAATTGTAGCAGAAGCAAATGCGCAAGTTCATAAATAGGCAGTGATAATTAATTATTGTATTGACGTAGTTTGTTTAGGGATATGATATGGAATTAAATTTAAGAAGTGGTCCGACTTTTAAATTGGGCTACTTCTTTTTTTATAGAGATTGTTTATTTAAGGGTATTTGGTTACTTAATGCCAGAATTTTTGTTATCATTTGGTTTATAGATAAATAGGCTTTTGGCTATTATAGTTAAAAGGTATATAATGACAATACAAAAGCAGATTTCTACTTTGTTCAACAAATAGTTAATAAGTTGATAATTGTTTGGAAATGCTTTAAGATTGTAATGAGAATAGATTGAGAATGAATATAAATTCATTTCATCATAGTAATAAAAATATTAGTTTTTGGAGGTATAGTTATGGCAGGATCAGTTTTAGAAATTAAGGATCTTCATGTAGAAATTGAAGGAAAAGAGATTTTAAAAGGTGTAAACCTTACTATAAAGGGTGGAGAATTCCACGCAATCATGGGGCCGAATGGTACAGGTAAATCAACTTTAGCATCAGCAGTTATGGGCCATCCAAATTATGAAGTTACGAAAGGTAGTATTACACTAGATGGTGAAGATGTATTAGAAATGGAAGTTGATGAACGTGCACGTGCTGGACTTTTCCTAGCTATGCAATATCCTAGTGAAATTAGTGGTGTAACTACTTCTGATTTCTTACGTTCTGCAATTAATGCACGTCGTGAAGAAGGTGAAGAAATTCCATTAATGAAGTTTATTAAAGGACTAGATGCGGATTTAGAATATTTAGATATAGATAGAAATATGGCAACAAGATACTTAAATGAAGGGTTCTCTGGTGGTGAGAAGAAACGTAACGAGATTCTTCAATTAATGCAATTAAAACCTGAAATTGCTATTTTAGATGAAATTGATTCTGGTCTTGATATTGATGCATTGAAAGTTGTATCAAAAGGAATCAACAAAATGCGTAATGACAACTTTGGTTGCCTGATTATCACACACTACCAACGTCTACTTAACTACATTACGCCAGATTACGTTCATGTAATGATGCAAGGACGTGTTGTGAAATCCGGTGGACCAGAGCTTGCTAAACGTTTAGAAGCAGAAGGTTACGATTGGGTAAAAGCAGAACTAGGAATTGAAGACGAAACTGTAGAACAAAACGCGTAATGGAGTTAGGAGGAGTAATATGACTGTTGAAACAAAGCTTCCATATAATAAAGAATATATAGAAGAGTTTTCAACCACTAGAAAAGAACCTGAGTGGATGAAATCTTTAAGGGTTGTAGCATTGGAACAAGTAGAAGAACTTGAAATGCCAAAGCCAGATAAAACAAAAATTAATAGATGGAATTTAACAGAATTCAAACATGGATTCCAATCGGGAGACAAAATTTCGTCTATTAGTGAATTGCCTACTAAATTGAAAGATTATTTTGATGAAGAAAATATTCCGGAAAACCTACTTATTCAACGTAATAATTCTCTTGCTTATGCCACAGTAAGTGAGAAGCTAAAAGACCAAGGCGTTATTTTTACGGATATTTTTACCGCACTAGAAAACCATAGTGATTTGGTAGAAAAATACTTTATGAAAGACGTTGTTCATGTAGACCAAAATCGTTTAACGGCATTACATGCTGCATTGGTTAATGGTGGTGCATTTATCTACGTTCCAAAAAATGTAGAAATTGAAGAGCCATTACAAGTTATTTTTTGGCAGGAAAATGCTGAATTAGCTTTATTTAATCATGTCATTGTTGTTGCAGAAGAAAATAGTAAAGTTACATTCGTAGAAAATTATATTTCAGATAATGAGGAAGAAGAATTAGTTGCAAATATCGTAGAAGAAGTGATTGCATACGATAATGCGAAGGTTTCCTTTGGTGCAGTTGATCAATTGGCTGCTGGTACTACCTCCTACGTGAATCGTCGTGGAGTTGCTTATGAAAATGCAACCATTGATTGGGCTTTGGGACAAATGAATGATGGTAATACTGTTTCAGAAAATATAACACATCTGGTTGGAAATGGTGCTACCTCTAATGCCAATGCAGTTTCAGTTGGTCGTGGCAAACAAACACAGAACTTTACTGCAAGGATTGTTCAGCACGGGAAAGCGACAGACGGCTTTATTCTACAACGTGGAGTTATGCGAGATAGTGCATCAACCATCTTCAATGCAATTGGTCAGATTGAACATGGCGGTACAAAAGGTAACTCTGTTCAAGAATCACGTGTGTTAATGCTGAGCCCGAAAGCAAGAGGAGATGCAAACCCAATTCTTCTTATAGAAGAAGATGATGTAACTGCAGGTCATGCTGCTTCTGTTGGTCGTGTTGACCCTGTTCAAATGTACTATCTGATGAGTCGTGGTTTATCTAAAGACGAAGCGGAACGTTTAGTAATTCATGGATTCCTAGCACCAGTAGTAAATGAATTGCCAATCGAATCCGTTAAAAAACAACTAAAGCAAGTGATTGAAAGGAAAGTATACTAATGGATATTCAAGCCATTCGTGAAATGTTCCCGATACTTGATCAGGAAGTGAATGGAAATCCATTAGTTTACTTGGATTCGTCCGCAACATCACAAAAACCACTGCCTGTTATACAGGCGGTGGATGAGTATTATCGAAATAGCAATTCGAATGTTCACCGTGGTGTTCATACTCTAGGAACTAGAGCAACAGATAGATATGAAGGCTCTCGTGAAAAAGTTCGTTCCTTTATTAACGCTGAGAGTACAGCACAAGTTATTTTTACGAGAGGTACAACCACATCAATCAATTATGTTGCCTACGGTTACGCACGTTCATTCTTGCAACCTGGTGATGAAATTGTTATTACGCCGATGGAACATCATAGTAATATTATTCCTTGGCAACAAGCTGCTAAAGCGACTGGTGCAACATTAAAATATATTCCATTACAAGAAGATGGTACGATTCATTTGGAAGATGTTCAGGATACGGTAACAAGTAATACTAAGATTGTAGCAGTTACCCATATGTCCAATGTACTTGGTACGATTAATCCAGTTAAGGAAATTGCAAGTATTGCACATGAAAATGGAGCAATAATAGTTGTAGATGGAGCTCAGGGAGCACCACATATGAAAGTAGATGTCGTTGATCTTGATTGTGACTTCTATGCATTTTCCGGACATAAAATGTGTGCACCGACAGGAATTGGGGTACTATATGGAAAACGAGAGCTTTTAGAGAAAATGGAGCCTGTAGAGTTCGGTGGAGAAATGATTGATTTTGTTGATTTATATGATTCTACATGGAAAGAGTTACCATGGAAGTTTGAAGGCGGTACTCCAATTATTGCTGGAGCAATTGGATTAGGTGCAGCTATCGACTTTTTAAATGAAATTGGAATGGATAATATATTAGAACATGACAAGCGTTTAGCGGCATATGCGATGGAGAGGATGAATACAATAGATGGTATCTCTATCTATGGACCCCAAGAGCGTGGAGCATTAGTCACATTTAATTTAGATGATGTACATCCGCATGATACCGCTACAGTACTTGATTCGGAAGGAATTGCAGTACGTGCTGGACATCATTGTGCACAGCCATTAATGAAATGGCTAGACGTCACAGCAACAGCTCGTGCAAGCTTTTACCTTTATAATACAGAAGATGATATTGATCAACTAGTTGAAGGACTTTTAAAAACAAAGGAGTATTTTGGGAATGTCTTTGAATAATCTCGATACACTTTACCGACAAGTCATCATGGACCATTATAAAAATCCAAGAAATCGCGGTATCGTTGACGGTGATGCCGTATCTGTAGATATGAATAATCCTACATGTGGTGACCGCATCCGATTACAACTAAAAGTGGAGAATGGTATTGTCCAGGATGCAAAATTTGAAGGGGAAGGATGCTCCATAAGTATGTCATCAGCCTCCATGATGACACAGGCAGTAAAAGGTCATAAGATAGAAGATGCACTTCAGATGTCTGAATTGTTTTCTGATATGATGCTCGGTAAAGATATAGAAAATGACGATTTAGAATTAGGGGATATTGAAGCATTGCAAGGTGTATCAAAATTCCCTGCACGTATAAAATGTGCAACATTGGCTTGGAAAGCGATGGAAAAGGGAGTAAAAGAAGAGAAAAAGTAGGAAATAGAATAGAACGTTAATCTGGCAGTTTTTCACTGTACTGGATAGCGTTATTAGTACCTAAGGGAGGTTTTATAATTGTCTAAGAAAGCACCAGAAATACAAGATTATCAATATGGTTTTCGTGATAAGGACGTTTCTGTTTTCCGTACAGAAAAAGGGTTAACAAGAAAAGTTGTTGAAGAAATCTCAAAAATGAAAGAAGAGCCCCAATGGATGTTAGATTATCGTCTAAAAGCATTGGAACATTTCTATGATCGTCCAATGCCACAGTGGGGTGGAGATTTAACTGGTTTAGATTTTGATGAAATTGTATACTATGTAAAACCATCTGAAAGACAAGGTAGGACTTGGGATGAAGTACCTGACGAAATCAAACAGACTTTTGATAAATTAGGTATCCCAGAAGCGGAGCAAAAATATTTGGCTGGTGTATCCGCTCAGTATGAGTCAGAAGTAGTTTACCATAGCTTAAAAGAAGATTTGGAAGAGCTTGGTATTATCTTTAAAGATACAGATACTGCTTTAAAAGAGCATGAGGAGCTATTTAAAGAGTACTTTGGTAAAGTTGTACCATATTCTGATAATAAATTCTCTGCATTAAACTCAGCCGTTTGGTCAGGTGGTTCTTTCATTTATGTACCAAAAGGAGTAGAAGCATCAACACCACTTCAAGCATATTTCCGTATTAACTCGGAAAATATGGGACAATTTGAAAGAACGCTAATTATTGTGGATGAAGGTGCTTCCGTACACTATGTGGAAGGTTGTACAGCACCAGTTTATACAACAAATTCTCTACACAGTGCTGTTGTGGAAATTATTGTTAAAAAAGATGCATACTGCCGTTATACAACGATTCAAAACTGGGCAAATAACGTTTATAACCTAGTTACAAAACGTGCAACATGTGATGCAAATGCAACGATGGAATGGATCGATGGTAATATTGGTTCAAAACTAACAATGAAATACCCTTCTATTCATTTAAGAGGAGAAGGTGCACGCGGTAATACGATTTCTATTGCGATTGCGGGTAAAGGTCAGGTACAAGATGCTGGTGCGAAAATGCATCACTTAGCACCTAATACTTCTTCTACCATCGTTTCCAAATCGTTCTCTAAACAAGGTGGTAACGTAACCTATCGTGGATTGGTTCACTTCGGACGTAAAGCTGAAGGAGCTCGTGCAAATATTGAGTGTGACACATTAATCCTTGATAATGAATCTAAATCTGATACAATTCCTTATAATGAAATATATAATGATAATATTTCATTAGAGCATGAAGCAAAAGTATCCAAGGTTTCTGAGGAGCAGTTATTCTACCTAATGAGTAGAGGATTGTCTGAAGAAGAAGCAACAGAAATGATTGTAATGGGCTTCATTGAACCATTTACAAAAGAATTACCAATGGAATATGCCGTAGAAATGAACCGACTTATCAAGTTCGAAATGGAAGGTAGTATCGGATAATACGCTGCAAATGTTGGTGTAACAGTGTTTGTAAGCTGTTTATAAAGTAAGGAAAAGGCATTAGATAAACAAAAAAGTACCCGTTTCTTAAAGGGTACTTTTTTATTATTCAACTGTTGAATCATCAGAATTATTACATTCAGAAAGAACAAACACTGTCCCAATAGTGACTATTGCTTTTTGATTACTACATAAATCAATATCTTTAACAAATGCAAAAGCTTGAGTATTTCCGTTACAGAAATCCGGACATGGGTTTTCTTCGTCTAAAGCAGAATAGCAAAGGGTGTTATTTACAGAAACAGTTCCAGTACAAGAAAATGTTTGATTAACTACTTCAGAACAATTCAATTGACCATTGTTATAAAAAGTAGGAATAGTAAAGGATACGACATAATTAATATGGCCTACAGCCTTAACCTCGTTTACTGTACAGGCATTTGTTATTGTTCCACAAGGTGTTAAAGCATCAGTTACAGTTGGAGTAGTACAACATTCAAGGAAGAAGAAATCGACTCCAATATCGACAAAACCAGATGGTACTTTCACCAATTCGCAATACCCTTTAAAATTATCCGAATTACGGACGATGTAGCTAATTACTTAAGAAATTTTGAATTAGTTTAAACATTATCAATGCCTTGGCTAGATTGTCTTCTATTTTTATGGTTCTGTAAGAAGATGAATTTGTCACAGTGATTGTTATTATTATCCCTGCTAGTTGCCTCTTAATCGCTACATAATTACCCTCTATATTTGTCCATCTTAATGTCAATGCTTCACTTCTTAAACCTTATCGTAGTGGTTCGTAACTCTCCATAAATTCAAGTAACTTGTTTAGCTCCTTTAGTGAATCACATTTGGCGTCATTTTTGATTTGCACTTAAGCCTTGATTGAAAATTTAACTTGGTCGGTGTACGTCTGATGCTCCTAAGACCTACGCCATATAGACCGAAAGAATCAGGTTATTAGGGGTAGTTTATACTACAAAGGTATGACACAGGGCCCTCCTTTACCTAAAATGATTCATTTTTTCTCCATTTTTGAGGTGGCGATTGTTGAACAACAGAATGGAAGAAAGAGACTAGGACAAACCTAAAGTATTTAACCTAAATCCAAACATTGCATTATACCAGCGAATGAAACATACGGATACTCCTCGAAAATAAAAATCAATTTTCTTTGTTCGATGCGTTGCTGCCGTAGCATTCATTGCCCTTGAGAAGAATAGCCTAGGTGTTCTACGAAGAGCAACTAAGGAATAAAGACTAAAAACGCCACGTCCTGTGGCAACACCTTCATGAACGAACATCGTATTGGCCTGAAGTAGGTTCAGCAGCGCCCGCGAAAAAGCGTAGTGTATTTCCATAACGGTATGTAGCCACGACCATATTCGGATTTCACTATGATATAAACATTTTGTTTTAGCCTCCTTCTTTTTTGATTTTTATTTGCAGACTTTATCTAATTTCGATACATAACCCAACGGATCCTCGTCTTTGTAAACCACCCATTAAAGCCACTTTCTTCCAATATTTCCACTAAATCATAAATGTAGGACTAATTTCGTATTTTCAGAATAATCATTGACATTGATAATCATTATCAACTAATATAATAAGTGACATTGATAATCATTATCACTTAAATTAACATTATAGGAGGATAAGATATGTCTACTTTAATCAATCAACCCATTTCCGTTGTTGTTCATGAGGCAATTCAAGAGGTAGTTGCGAATAAAACTCCTTTACATACTTTCGATTTTACGACGCTTGTAAAAGAAGCATTTGTCGATGATGTATTTGCGATTTTACCAGAGTCATTTGGACGGAAAACAAAAATTCAATATTGCGAACCAATAGGCGGAGGTGTAACTGAAGCTGTGCAAAAAAAATGCCTTGATTGTAGCGCCATTTTAGAAATAGGAGGGAGGAACAGGGCAGTTATTCGCTTATTGCCGCCGTTAATTGTAACAAAGCAACAATTAGACGAAGCTCTTGTTCGTTTTAAAGACGTGATAAAAGATGCTGTAAAGAAATGGGTGATATAAAACATGAAACCGTTTGATAAATGGTTTTTATCATCAGCTTCAAATGGCTTAGAGAATTTTCATCAGTTTATGACAGAAACAGTAGAAATAGTTAAGAATTACTATAAAAGTCTTGAAAAACCATATGAACATATTGGTGGCGAGGACCTTAAAAAAAATATTGAGAGATATGTAAAATTTGAATACGAAGGGAAATCATCGGATGCTATTTTAGCATCATTGAAGGATCTGGTAATGAAGCATTCGCTGCATATTTCACATCCTGGCGCGATGGCTCACTTACATTGCCCGCCTATAATACCAGCACTTGCTGCCGAAGTAATCATCTCTGCTTTAAATCAATCGATGGACTCATGGGATCAAAGTCCAATCGCTACGTATATAGAAGACGGTGTCATTAAGGAAATCATAAAAGAAATCAATTATCCTAAGTCCTCTTCAGGTGTGTTTACAAGTGGTGGAACTCAATCAAATTATATGGCATTGTTGCTAGCCCGTAATGAATATTGTGCTAAGCATTTCTCTGTAGATGTAAGCAAACAAGGATTACCAGTGGAAGCTAAAAAGTTACGTATCTTTTGTTCAGAAAAGGCTCATTTTACCGTACAGCAATCAGCTGCTCAATTAGGACTCGGTATGGACTCCGTTGTAAGTATAAAAACAAACGAACACCATGAAATATGCACAGATTCTTTATATAAAGAAATTGAAAAAGTAAAACAGCAAGGAAATCTCCCTTTTGCAGTGGTGGCAACAATCGGAACGACAGATTTTGGGAGTATCGATCCACTTGGTGAAATCAGTAAATTAACCGGTAGGGAGAACATTTGGTTACATGCAGATGCTGCGTTTGGAGGAGCTTTACTTTTTTCCAATCAATATCGTTATCTAATATCCAATCTGAAAGAAGCAGACTCTATTACCATTGATTTTCATAAATGGTTTTATCAGCCAGTGAGCTGTGGCGCCTTTTTTGTGAAAAATGCTACTATGTTCGAACAGATCCAGCTGCACGCTGACTATTTAAATCCAGAAGAAGATACTCATCTTCATTTAGTTGATCGCAGCATTCAAACGACGAAGCGATTTGATGCTTTAAAAGTATGGTTGACATTTCAAGCACTTGGTAAACAAGAGTTTGGTGACATGGTTGATTATACAATTAAAACGGCTAAACAAACGGCCAATTATTTACAAAAAAGAACAGATGCTGAAGCACTAAATAACCCTGTTATGAACGCGATTGTATTTCGCTATCAACCGAGGGTTATTTACATGGATGACCAAGAACAACTAGTATATGAAAATGGTATAAATCAGACGATTCAGCAATTGCTATATGAAAATGGACAGTTGATTATTGCAAAAACAAAGTTTGAAGGAAAATCCTATTTGAAGCTAACGATGTTAAACCCACTGATTACATTTGATGAAACCGTCAAACGGTTAGATGAAGTATTTAATCTTGGAAAAGAACTTGATAAAAAGGAGGAGCGATTACGTGAACGCTCAGTTATCGGCTCATTTTAATACGATGCAAAATATAATCAATTGCTATATTCGCGAAACAGGAAAAGGTGTGTGGCATTCGGTAAATGAGACAACCATTGAAGAAGTGTTAGTGATTAAATTGGAAAAGCAGCCAGCCACGCTATTTTTACCCGTAAAATATCGCTCCGTAACAGGGCGACACATATTTAAGCAAGAGTTACGTTATCAAATTCATCATCATGAAATACAAGAACTTGATATTGTGACACTGCTATCACTGTTAATGAAAGAAATAACGGAAGATTTAGTACAAGTAAATGATTTAATTGCACGTGTACTATTAAGTTATGAAAATATGAATCAATTTATTGAAAAAAGAAAGCAT
The DNA here is from genome assembly GCF_900176885.1 of Oceanobacillus senegalensis. GTDB lineage: Bacteria > Bacillota > Bacilli > Bacillales > Amphibacillaceae > Oceanobacillus > Oceanobacillus senegalensis. The sequence continues at coordinate 766,386 of NZ_LT839648.1, forward strand.
GAGTTAGAAGAATGCTATAAGTGGAATAAAACGTTTTTACAGTCAGAGCAAGCTTTATTAATCGGCCATCAGCTTCATCCAACGCCAAAAAGTCGCCAAGGAATTTTATCGGAAGAAGAATCTGTTTTTGGACCTGAATTAAAAGGGGAATTTCAGCTTCATTACTTTAGAGCGCATCGTTCGCTCGTTAGGGAACAATCGGCTTGCAACCAGTCTGCTACCGATATAATTAAGATGGAATTAAAGCAGGGTGATACGGTAACAAAAGAATTTGCTTTACGATATTGTGAAGATGATGAGTATACGCTTATTCCGATGCATCCATTGCAAGCACGTTATTTATTAGGAAAGGAAGTGGTGTGCAATTGGATTCAAAATGGACAGCTCTCATACTTAGGCCCGCGAGGTGAACCTTTTTATCCAACATCATCTGTTCGTACGGTTTATAGTCCTCGTGCAAATGTTATGTATAAGTTCTCGATTCCTGTTAAAATCACAAATTCTTTACGTGTAAATAAAGTAAAGGAATTGCATCGCGGTGTAGAAGTAACGAGATTACTTCAGTCAACTATAGAAAAAGAGCTACATGCTCATCATCCTACTTTTCAAATTATTAAAGATCCAGCATATGTGACATTAGGAGAAGGAGAGGTTGGATTTGAAGTGATGATTCGTGATAATCCGTTTAAAGAAACAGAGGGAAATTGCACAACACTTATAGCAAGCCTATGTCAAGACCACGTATTCGGTGAAGCATCCCAGCTTGCAAACATTATTAACAGAATTTCAAAAAATGAAAATCTCACAACGGAACAAGTGAGCGAAAATTGGTTCAAGCGTTACATCGATATTACTTTAAAACCGATGATGTGGCTATATACACAAAAAGGAATTGCCTTAGAAGCTCATCAACAAAATTCAATTATCAAACTAGATCAAGAGGGCTATCCTTTAACTTTCTATTATCGCGATAACCAAGGCTACTATTTTATGAAATCAAAAGAAGCGGAACTGCGTGAACTGGTCTCAACCTTAAATGGGGAAAGTGATACCGTGTGTGAAGATGCTATAGCTGAAGAACGGTTCCGTTATTACGTATTTTTTAATCATTTATTTGGGCTCGTAAATGCTTTTGGAGTAAGTGAACTTATAGATGAAAAGAAGCTTTTAACACTTTTAAGAGAAGAACTTGTATACTATATTTCTCAAGATCATACAAATCTTGTTTCTTCACTACTTGAAAAACGAGAACTTCCGTGCAAAGCGAATTTATTAACGCGTGTTCATGACATGGATGAATTAGTTGGTTCTTTAAAAACGCAATCGGTTTATGTCAATATAGATAATCCATTGTATAAGGTAGGTGTTGTAAAACAATGACAGCCATGTTGCAAACTAAGTATCCATTTGTTATAGAAGACGTTCAATTGAAGAAGGAAATTACGTTTCGTCCAGTTTCATTACGAGAAGATTTTGAACGATTATACACTTGGATGCATGAACCGCACGTCATTCCTTATTGGAAATTGAACATTGATAGGGATGCCTATAAACAGCATTTACAAACATTTTTAAACGACTCCCATCAACAATTATTAATTGGTGAAATCGATGGGGTGCCGATGAGTTACTGGGAGTCCTATACGGTTGAAGGTGATGTGATTAGCAGGTACTATTCATATGATCAAAACGATCAAGGGATTCACTTATTAATTGGAGAAACGGACTATCTAGGTAAAAGATATATTTATCCATTACTTTTGACTATTTTAAAGCGAAAATTTGAAATAAATACTACGAAACGAGTAGTGGCAGAACCGGATATTCGAAATGAAAAGATGATTGCGGTCTTTAAGAAATGCGGATTTCAGCCTATAAAAGAAGTAAATTTACCTGATAAAACAGGATTACTGGTTAGTTGTGAAAGAAATGTATTTGAAAGAAGGTGGAGTGAATGGATCAACGGAACATTTTAGACATTATTGGCATTGGGGTTGGTCCCTTTAATTTAGGATTAGCGGCGCTGCTTGAAAAAACAGATTGTACCTATATATGTTTCGAACAAAAGCCAAAGTTTGATTGGCATCCTGGTATGCTACTAGAAGGAACGACCTTGCAAGTGCCGTTTATGGCAGATCTTGTGACAATGGTCGACCCCACGAGCCCCTATAGTTTTTTAAATTATTTGCATGAACATGAACGGTTGTATCAATTTTACTTTTTCGAGAAATTTCAAATTCCTCGTAATGAATACAATCACTATTGTCAGTGGGTAGCTAATCGTTTAAAAGGTTTGCAGTTTAGTAGTGAAGTGAAAGAAGTAGTGCTTCATACGGAGGAAGACACGTACTTTGAAGTAACGGTTCAACATGGTGATGACACTGAAACGTATTATAGTCGCCATGTTGTGATGGGAGTTGGGACGAAACCAATAATTCCAAAAGACTTTCAATCCATGCAATGCGATCAGCTTTATCATTCAGCACACTTTAAAATGAAGCGAGATCAAACGTTGCAAGCAAAAAGTATAACGGTTATCGGTTCGGGCCAAAGTGCCGCTGAAATTGTCTATGATTTATTACAGCAGCAAAGTGAGCAGGAATATGAGTTGAACTGGTACACACGTTCTAAAGGTTTTTATCCAATGGAATATTCAAAACTTGGTTTAGAACATTTTTCACCTGACTATACGCGTTACTTTTATCATTTAGAACTTGAAAATAAACAACGGGTGTTAAAGAATCAAGGACTGCTTTATAAAGGCATTAGTTTCCAAACGATTAGTGATATTTATGACCTATTATATGAACGTACAATAGGCGGAAGCCCCATCCCTATTACAATGCAAGCACTAACTGAATTAACGAATATCGAACAAAAAGGAGACAGTCAAGAATTAACATTGTATCAATATGAACAAGAGACTTATCAAAAAACAGTGAGTGACGTGGTGATTCTGGCAACCGGCTATCAAGGTACGTTGCCAAGTTTTATGGATGGAATAAAAATTCATTTGCAATTTAATGAATTTGGTCAGTTAGAAATTGATGAACACTATAAAGTCAAAACAAATATTGAAGGGGCTTCTTTGTTTATTCAAAATGGAGAACTCCATACGCACGGAGTAGGGGCACCCGATTTAGGGCTTGGTGCTTACAGAAATGCGGTCATTATTAATCAAATTGCCGGAAAAGAAGTTTATAAACTGTATAACCGAAACGTCTTTCAGCAGTTTGGGTTCTAACGAATCACGATTTGAACACCATTTGTTTCATAACATTGACGTCTGAAGTATTTAACTTATAAAGAATTGGGAAGTATTGAAAACATTAAGAGAAAGCAAGAATAAAGAAGCAAGTTTTTATGCACCTTTACTGAGCGGTGCTGTGTTAATAGTCCTAGCGATAATCGCTAGGACGATACGTAACAAATTAGAATTATATAAACCAGTAAGGGAGAATGAAGGATGAATATTGTCAAAACCGAACTTTCTACGTTTACAAAACAGTCGTGGGAAAAAGCAAATCAACAGCTACTTGCCAAGATGTTACAAGAATTTATGTATGAACAAATTATTGAACCAAAGGAAATAAAAAAACAATCGGATGTTACGACGTATCAATGGAAGGATCAAAAAGGAGTGACATACACGTATCAAGCTAAAGAGAAGTTATTTGATAGCTTTTATGTTTTTGCTGACACGATCCAGGTAACGTCTGAAGGTCAAGAGATTGGTCTTTCCAAAGCACTGCAGCTATTGATTGGATTGTCAGAAGAAAAGGGAATGACCAGTTCAACAGCAGGACATTTAGCCAAAGAGTATTATCATACATTAGTTGCCGACTTGTATTTGCAGAACGAAAAATCCGTAGATGAACTGGTTGAAATGGATTATGCCGAGTTGGAAGGTGAAATGACGGGGCATCCATGGATTACATATAATAAAGGAAGAATTGGTTTTGGTTATGATGACTATGTTCGATTTGCTCCAGAACAGAAGAATTATATTCAGCTGTCATGGATCGCTGTTTCCAAACAAATAAGTTCCTTCCATTCGATTGATACATTGTCATTTGACAAAGTGATGAAACAAGAACTAAGCGAAAACTCACTGAGATTATTTGCTAATCAATTGAATGAACGTCAACTAATAGTGAGTGATTACTATTATATTCCTATTCATGAATGGCAATGGATGAATGTCATTGTTCCACTTTATGCAGAGTATATTTCCAATGACCTTATTGTACCTCTTGGAGAAAGTGAGGACCAATATTTACCCCAACAGTCAATCCGTACATTTGTGAATACGACTCATCGGGAAAAATATCATGTGAAGCTGCCGATGAGTATATTGAATACCCTTGTTTATCGCGGGTTGCCGAGTGAACGCACCATTATTGCTCCTCAAGTAACGGAACACATTAAAGGAATTCGAAATCAAGATTCATTTTTAAAAGATACGTGCAAGATAGGATTGCTTGGTGAAGTAGCAACGTTAAATGTAAATCATCCAACATTTTCAATAATTAAAAATGCGCCTTATCAATATTTAGAAATGCTCGGTGTTGTGTGGAGAGAAAGTATCTATGAAGAGTTAGAGGAAGGAGAGCAGGCAATTACTCTAGCGGCACTATTACATGTTGATCATTCAGGGAAGTCGCTTGTATCAACATATATTCGAAAAGCTGGTTTGACACCAAAAGAGTGGGTAGAATCCTTGATGAATGCAGTATTACCGCCACTATTGCATTATTTATATCAATATGGCACTGTCTTTTCACCGCATGGTCAAAATACTGTCCTTGTATTAAAGAATTATAAACCAGTTCGGATTATTATGAAGGACTTTGTAGATGACGTGAATATAAGTGACCAGCCGTTTACCGAGTTACGTTCATTATCTGAAGAGTTGAAAACGGTATTAAGAAGTGAGGAACCAGAAGGATTGACACAGTTTATTTTAACCGGTCTATTTATATGTCATTTTCGCTACCTAGCGACGATTTTAGAAGAGAATGAAGGCGTAACCGAACAAGTATTTTGGAGCAGTGTTCGTAATGAGATATTACGTTATCAATCACAATTTCCCCAGTTACGTGAGCGGTTTAAGTTATTTGATTTACTTCGTCCTACAGTGACAAAATTAACGTTGAATCGAAATCGAATGTTTGATTATGGGTACGAGGATGACGTTGACCGTCCTCATGCAAGTGAGTATGGCAAGGTGCGTAATGCTCTACATGAAGTTGGTATAGTAGTGAAATAATTTTTATGTTGAATTTCCCCTTTTTAAAGGGAGAAATTACCTTCCACCTTTGTATCGAACAAGAATGAAATATGCCTCATGATGATTATAAGAAGGGCTTTATTAATCAAATTCGAAATGTAATATTCAATCGGGTCAGACTTTAACCCCCTTGTCACGCTAGTGTTTGTGGCGAGGGGGGGTGTCTCGTTTTTACTGGTGAATGGGGGGGTTTAAGTAACTGACAATATATTGTTTGCACGAAAGTGGTTCATAATAATAAAACAAGTTGAACTATGAATAAGCTCAACTTGTTTTTACAGCCTCATATATCATTCTTTATGGAGTTTCATAAATTTTTAACTACTCGCCTCCGGTGCCGTTTCCAGCTCCACCACCATTTACAGTAAGTGGAATCTGTTGAACTTGTAACACTTTTAAAGTAAGATCTGTAACGATTTTTTCACGTAGTTTATTAAAGCTTCCGTTATTAGAGCAATGGCTGCCACGCGAGTCATATGAATTCGGAGAAAAGTCAAGCTCAAAGAATTCCGCGCTAATAAGTTCACAGAATGGCTGTTCATTATAAATGACATTATTTTGGAAGAAGTATTTATCTAATCGAGGAGATTCTCCATGTTTAGGTTCTAAAAATTGTGATCTTCTTTGATCTCCAAAGCCGAAAATCGGTAAATTCATAAGATCACCGGTTAAATCTGCAAAACCAGAAAATGGAACCTTCGCTGTCATAGTGCGTAGTGCGCTATTACAGCCCATTGGTGCATACTCGATGTTTTTACGGATATATCCTTCGACAAACAACTTAGCTCCTTCAGAAGTAAAGAATCCTGAGTCATTTATTTCTGTAAATGGACCAACAGGAACGAGTTTACATTGTGTTAAGAAAACATCTTTTAAAACTCGTTTAATTTCACTTGCTGGCGGGTCAAGCGGAATGTCAGCTTCTACTACGACCTGAAGAGAAGTCTCAGCTAAAACTAGCGGGACTTTAACAAATGCACCAGTTAAATCTGGATTAACGACTGGGGTAACGGGAGTATCTGGAAGTTGAACTTCTGTACGTGCTTTAACATTGCAATTTTCTTGATTAGGATTAGGGTTTTTCTTAACCATATTTTTCTTATAATAGCTTTGGCCAAATCCTACCATATGATAGTTCCTCCTATTAATTATTTAAAGGTCTTCTACTACCTTTACAATATTAGGGTATTCGGTTAGTAGGATTATGAATGGACTTATGGTAAGAGTCAATCGTGGATTTTTAGTAGTAAGTTGAAATTCCATTCTATTAGTTAGTATAGAAATTTTCAAATTGAACTAATTGCAGCAATTGGATCTTTAAATGTACTATTAGTTTTTGGTCTACTCGATAATAAACATTTTTTAACCATTCCCGTGGAGATATTTTTTCCCAATTAATAGCAGGAAAGTATTCCATTGATTCTTGAATATATCCTTCAACAAACAATATACCATTTGAAGCTGTTTGTTTTGCTTGATCTGAAGAGTGATTGAAATTGGAGGGTATGAATTTACAATTTGTTAATATAACCTCTGTAGGAACTTCCAAAATCTTGATGATACCTTTATCCATTAGCGTGTGTTCTTCTAATACGATTTCAATATCGTACTCCCCAAGAACGACTGGAATAAGAAACTTAGCAAAAGGAAATGTATTACTAAAAATGTCGGGCCCCTCAAGTACGTTGGTGTTCGAGTTTTGTTGAAAAGGTTTCGTTATTTCTTGCTGGAGGTTGTTAGTTTTCTTAGATACTTTAGAAGAATCTTTGCTTAAATTCATCATTGCATGTACGTTAGAAAAAACTAATCTACCATACGGTTGCTCATGATAATAAGTAGAAGTATTCATTTGATATGTCTCAAAGTCAGGGCTCAAACCAGTTTGATCTTTGAAGTTAAGTGAACGCTCAGCTGTGTGAACGAAAACGGGTTGTTGTAGGAAATCGTCAATTTTTTTATAAGCTGAAAATGGAACTTTAATGTGTTTAATTTGGTTACCAATAGATGAATTAAACCCTGTTAAATTCGCTTTTTTGTTAGTATTCTTATGATTCAATTTAGTTTTTTTGTTGGTATTCTTATGATTCAATCGCTCTACTGGCTTCGTATTCTTTGGAGTAGAACGGGACGTAATTTTCTTATAATTATTATTAAATTTCATATCAATTTTCACTCCTCGAACAATACTGCTTACTTACTATTTATGCTGTAAATCAACTTCTGTCCCTGTTTCCACGTATTTTAGTTTATTCCAAAATGAGTTATAAGAGAGAGGAATGGCTAGAAGTAGAATCTAGCTATGATATATCAGATAAAGTTTAGCTGTTTTAAAAAAATTGTACCATATGTCCCTTTTGAGTGTTTCTTGTCTAAAGAGGGTTCTTGTGGTGGGTCATATCGTAAATGGGCTTTTTGAGGGAGGAGCAATAGCTTGTAACATTCTGATTCGTTCAACTTTCAATCAGTGGGGGAAAGGCAACCCCACTGATTGAACTTTCACTTTATTCCTTTTGGTTAATATCCCTCAGTTTCATCTGTTGTTGAACGTTTATTATCTGATTCTGTGTCTTCCAATGAACTATTTTCATCTTTTTTTGTATCCAATGATCTTTGCTCCTCTAGTGTACTCGCAATCTGACCTAATTCTTGTTTTAGGTTCCCTTTACCGGAAATGTTTTCGAGCAATTCATTAAGATCAATACCAGTCATTTGAGATAGGCTTTCCTGAAGACTGGCCATTGTACCTGTAACACTGTTGGATAGATTGTTTACACCTTTTCCATTACCACCATCGAGAATTCGGATAGAGTCTACATTGCTTAGTGGTTCGGAAACAGCTTTAGCGAATTCAGGTAGCATCTTAATGAGCATTTCGGTCATCATCACTTCTTTGTTTTGATTTAGTGCTTCGGCACGTTTTTCAATGGCTTCTATTTCGGCAAGACTTTTCGTGCGAATAACCTCAGCTTCGGCTTTACCGGCTTTTTCACGTGCTTCTGCTTCAGCCTCAGCTGCTTTAACTCTTTCATAATAATCTGCTTCTGCTTTTGCTTTTTTCACTTTTACTTCTTCTTCTTCCAATTTTACCTGTCGTTCTCGTTCTAACAATTGTAAGCGTAACTCTTCTTCTTTTTTCTGACTGACTATTTTTAACCGTTCTTTTTCCACTTCGATTTCTCTTTCGGCTTTTTCTAAAGCATAGGCGGCTTCTGTTTTGGCTTTTTCTCGTTCTGTTTCTGCCTTGTTTTGTGCTTCTTGGATTTCCTTTTCTTTACGCGATTCCGCTATCGCAATTTCTCTATCATATTCTTCCCGTTTTACTTCTTCATTCATTTGTGCAACATGTACTTTCGTTTCTCTTTCATTGGTTGCTTCTGCAATCTCAGCAGCTTTTCGGACTTCAGCTGTACGGGGACGACCTAGGTTGATTAAATAGTCGCTACCTTCCACATCTTTCAAATCAGTAAGGCCTAAACTGGTAATTTTGAATCCCATGTCATCTAGTTGTTTTTGTGCAATTTTCCGTACTTGATCATTAAAGCCTTCTCGGTCATTATTGATTTGTTCGACAGTCATTTTGGAAAGAATGGCGCGTAGATTTGAGCCTAGAACCTCAGAAATATCATCTTCAATCTCTTTCTGGTTTCTTCCTAAAAATTGTTCAGCATACTTCGCAATTCCCTCCAGTGAATCAGCGACTTTAATCATGGCAACTGCTTCCCCGACGATTGGAACACCCTGAAGTGTGTAAACCGTTGGTGTCGCTATTTTTAACTGAAATGCGGTCAAAGAAACAGGGGTATGTGTTTGGAACATTCTTAGTCGATGTCCGCCACCACGAATAACTTTCATGTATCTCCCTTGATCGTCCTGAAAGATATTTGTTTCCTTTTCTGAATCTCCTAACTTCGGACCAGTGATAATTAACGCAGTATTCGAAGGGACCGTTTTATATCTGAATTTCATGTAGATAAACCAGACAATCCCGCCGATAACAGCTAGAATAATTACTGCTAAGATAATGGATAAAACGATAGCCATTTCCATGCAATTCTCCTCTCCTATGCTCATCCTAATTATCGGAAAACAATAAAAGGATAGAAATATTTAATATATTCTATGTACACAGTACCCATTATACAATTCGCAAATTGTATTTCAAGGATGGGATAGGCTTTATTTTTCAATAGTTTATTTAAATATTTTTAATTGTACCTTGAAAAGTCTGTGGTTGGGATTAAAAATCAATCATATATGAAAGTTTGCAAGGAATTATAGCCAATATTGAAAAAGGTTTATTGTTTGAATTTAAAAAAGTAAATAGAGGTAAAGTAGGTTCCATCTTGAATAATACAGTGAAAGTTGATCCATTAATGCTGTACCTATGTCTCCTTAACAATCTCATGGATTTCATACAAATATAGAATTAGAAAGAGGCTAGGTTCAAAAGTATTAGTCAAACAAAATCCGAACATGATTGGTGCGTAAAAACCGCTCTTGAAATATACTATGCTTTCCACGGGCGGCTGATGAGCCACATTCGTGCCAATGCACTACGGTGGCTCAGCTAGGCCTATCATCCCGCAAGAGTTTAAGTATATTTCCTTCGCTAAGTAGTGTATCGTTCGTCTTTTGAGTAAAATACCTAGGTTTTGTCCCAGCCTCTTCATGTTATTTTAGTGCGTGCTGTTCTTTACGGATTTCATTTGTTGCATTTACCATGTTTTGTAATGCTCTAATGGTTTCTTCTTTGTTTCTTGTTTTCAATCCACAATCCGGATTAATCCAGAATTGTCGAGGTGAAATGGTTTGTAATGCCTTTGTAATATTTTCCTTCATTTCCTTTACTGAAGGGATACGTGGACTATGAATATCGTAAACCCCTAATCCGATTTCTTTCGTATATTTTTTATTATTAAAGTAAGAAATTAATTCACCATGACTTCTGGATGTTTCGATAGAGATTACATCAGCATCAAGTTCATCGATGGCATCGAAAATCTCTTCAAAGTCGGAATAGCACATGTGGGTATGAATTTGGGTACTATCTTTAACAGAAGCTGTCGCCAAACGGAAGGCATAAACAGCTGCTTCAAGATATTCCTTCTTTTTCTCCTCATTAAGTGGCAATCCTTCACGCAGAGCTGGCTCATCGACTTGGATGATCTTAATTTTATTTTTCTCTAATTGTTTCACTTCTTCTTGTAGTGCAATGGCAATTTGATTCTGTACATAAGTACGTGATACGTCTTCATTAACAAACGACCAATTTATAATTGTAACAGGCCCAGTCAGCATTCCTTTCACAGGCTTCTCTGTTAATGTTTGGGCATAGACCGTTTCTTTTACAGTCATCGGTTTGTCAAAGTTCACGTCCTTATAGATGAGCGGAGGCTTTACACATCGTGAACCATAAGATTGTACCCACCCATACTTCGATGTAGTAAATCCATTTAATTTTTCACCAAAGTATTCTACCATGTCCGTACGCTCGAATTCCCCGTGAACAAGCACATCTAATTCAAGATCTTCTTGGATTTGGATCCATTTTTCAATACTTTCATTGATAAATTTCTCGTATTGTTCGTTCGAAACTTCTCCTTTTCTCCATTTTGTTCTGATTTGTCTCGTTTCTGCTGTTTGTGGCAAACTTCCAATGGTAGTTGTAGGAAGAAGTGGAAGCTTCAAAACCTCTTGTTGCTTTTTAATTCTTTCAGAAAATGAAAGTTTTCGCCCTGGATATCCTTGTTCTATGTTATTGTTGTATGCTTCTAATGCTTTTTCATCACGGTTTACTACACTTGTAAAACGCGCCAACGCTTCTTTGTTTTCTTTAATCTCCTGGGAGACACTCTCTATCCCTTCATTAAATCCCTTCGTTAGAATTACTATTTCTTTTAGCTTTTCATCTGCAAAAGATAAGCCATCTTTTAAAGCAGCATCCATTTTTTGCTCTAATCTTTTCGTTATAGGAACATGTAACAGGGAACAAGAAGGCTGGATAATGAATTGATCCACTTCCACATCGTTTCTAATAACATTTAGCAAAGCTATTTTTTCTTCCAGATTCGCTTGCCATACATTCCGACCATTAATAATACCTGCTGCTAGAATTTTATTTTTTGGAAAACCGAATTCTTTTATTTGCTTCAAGGAATTTCCGTGTACAAAGTCTAAGCCAATAGCCTGAACTGAAAGGCTAGTAATTTCTTTATAATTAGCTGGATGATCAAAATACGTTTGTAATAATATATTTAGCTCAGGAGCGGCCTGATTTAGTTCTTCATAAACAACTTTAGCTAAAAAAAGTTCTTCTGTTGAAAGCTTTGTCACAAAAATTGGCTCATCTATTTGCACCCATTTAACACCCGCATCCTGAAGCTCCTTTAAAATTTGTTTATAAAGTGGGACAAAGGCTTCTAATAACTTCGAAATTCCTTCATTGGTTGGGCCCTTTCCTATCTTTAAGTATGTAAGCGGTCCTAGAATAACAGGCTTGCCGTCAATATCTAGTTTTTCTTTTGCTTCTTGATAAAAACGAAGCGGACGATTTTCTACTAAAGTAGGATTGACCTGGTCAAACTCAGGAACAATATAGTGGTAATTCGTGTTAAACCATTTCGTCATTTCAGAAGCTACTGCATGCTTAGAACCTCGTGCTATAGCAAAATACGTGTCAAGTGAATCTGTATATCCTTCCCGTTTAAAACGCTCAGGAACCATTCCAAACATAAAGGATGTATCCAACACATGATCATATAATGTGAAATCGCCAACTGGAATCAAGTCAATGCCAGCATCCTTTTGCTTTTGCAGACCTTCCAGACGGATTTCTGTTGTTTGTTGGATTAATTCCTCTTCAGTAATGATGCCTTTCCAATGGTTTTCTAATGCCTTCTTCCATTCTCTTTTTTCTCCAATTCGTGGATAGCCTAGATTTGAGCTAATTAATTTTTTCATTTTATTTTCCTCCTTTAAATTAATGAATTATGGAACGATGCTTGGACTGTACCACATTCGGTGATTTTTCATGAATATACTTCACCAATTCAGCAGTCATGTCATAACGGTTAAATGGGGTGACTAAATAGATTCCATTAAAATACTTCATTGCAGTATCAAGTAGTTCCTTGGTTATTTCAAGACCTTGTGTGATGGATTTCTGCTTATCTTCCGCCACCATCCTCATTCGATCACGCACTTCATTCGTTAACTTAAAGCCTGGTACTTCATTATGGAGAAATTCTGCATTTCTGCTTGACGTTAGTGGCATGATACCAACGAAAATAGGCTTCTCAATATGTTTGGTTGATTCGCTTAGTTGGATAATCTTTTCTTTGCTGTAGATTGGCTGTGTGAGAAAATAATCTGCACCACATTCTATTTTTTTCTTCATTCGTTCGACTGCTTTATCTAAGCGGTTTATATTGGGGTTAAAAGCAGCGCCTACCTTAAAAAAAGTAAATTCTTCAAACGACTTTCCTGAATAAGATAGACCTTTATTTAATTGCTTTACCAGTTTAATTAAGTCAAATGAGCGAACATCGAAAACCGAGGTTGCTCCAGGGAAATCACCTAGTTTGGTTGGATCACCTGTGATAGCTAAAATGTGATGAAGTCCTAAGGTGTGGAGTCCCATAATATGGGACTGTAGTCCAATGAGGTTACGATCTCGACAGTTTAAATGAACAATCGTTGGGATGTTTAGTTTTTCTTTTATAATGGAGGCCATTGCGATATTGCTAATTCTAGGGGTTGCAAGTGAGTTATCTGCCATTGTAATCGCGTCAACTCCCGCCTCTTTTAACACTTTCGCTCCCTTCAAATATGCTTCTGTATTCAAATGCTTAGGCGTGTCTAATTCTACGATGACGGTATGCTGATTTTCGACAGCGTCCAGTAGTGCATCAGGACCTTGGTTGTTGTTCTCTCTTATCCTGACTTTTGACTTTGATTTTGGCGTCTTCTTCTTTGTTATTGGAGCAAGGCCCTTTATACTTTTCGAAATGGCTTGAATATGCTCTGGGGTTGTTCCACAGCAGCCACCAAATAAACGCACCCCTTCTTTATGAAAATCGATTGCACAAGAACGAAAGTATTCTGGTTTGTTTTCATAGATTAACTTCCCTTCCCTGTAAGCAGGTAAACTTGCATTTGGATAGGCAGCAAGATGTGTTTTATTTGGAATTCCAACAGTCTTCAATGCTTGTAGCATATGAAAAGGACCTAACCTACAGTTTACTCCAACGATATTAGCTCCAAAATCTTCTAAATGGTTTAGCGCTTCTTGTAGAGAAGTGCCGTTTTCTAAAGTACCTGGTTCATGCATGGAGACATTGGTAATAATTGGCTTATCCGTTTCCTCTTTAGCAATCTGTAATACACTTGTCAATTCCTCTAAATCATAGTAGGTTTCAAGTAATAAACCATCCACTCCTTCCATTAACAGGCAGTACAGTTGCTCCCGGAAACTCCGTTTAATTTCTTCTTTGTCGTTATTTTGTACCTGCGTACCTGCAATACCACCAATGGTTCCGAGTACAAATGTGTCCTTAGTAGCTGCTAGTTTTGCATTTCTAACCGCAGCTGCATTGATTTTCTTCACCTGATCTTGAAGCCCATATCGAGAAAGCTTCAGATAGTTCGCACCATAAGTATTAGTTTGAATCACATCTGCCCCTGCTTCAATGTACCTTCGATGGATATCAATAATTTGGTCTTCATGGGTTAGATTGAGTTCTTCAAAAGAGCGATCTACCCCATAGGAATACAGAAGCGTTCCCATCGCACCATCAGCAATTAGAATTCTTTCTTCTAATGCTTCTAACAGGTTCATGAATGCTCACCCTTTCATCCTTATATTCAAGCTTGATTGTTTGAGAGAGGAAATCTAATCCAAAAAGAATAGCCTCTTCCAAATAAGAAGAGGCTTGAATAAATCAAATTAAGTTCTCCTCTTATCTCTCAAGCATGTGCTTGCTGGAATTAGCACAGTACTCAACATGAGCCTGTTGCCGAAGCTTCGTCGGGCCAGTCCCTCCACTTCTCTTGATAAGAATCAATTATAAAATATAAAGTTTATTATATTATATCATAATTTACATACTTAAGATGATTTTGTCAATTGTATTTATTCAAAAATTATAATTTGGTTATTTTGAACTATTTTTTTATAACGATTATGCTTCAAGGGAAAAATTATTATTTTGAAAGACTTAAGACTTAATTTATATGGAATAATCCCAATTGGGGAGAAGCTGTATGGAATTACTTTTTTCAACAATTTTTGCTTCGCTCTAATTAAATTAGAGCTTATCAAAATAGTGTATACTTATTCACAACAATAATCTTATTCAAACGATTGATGATAATCATTATAGGAAATCATACCAATTAATGCTACTATTAGTATAGGTTTTTTATAGTACATCTAGATATAAGACAAAATTTTTCGGAGGCATAACCATGGTATTTATCATTTGTTTATTAATTGGTTTTGCTACAGCATTTGTTGGTTCAATTGCTGGATTAGGTGGGGGAGTTATACTTGTTCCAAGTTTATTTATTATGCAATCTATTTCGGATTCTTTTGCATGGGCAACACCTCAAACGATTGTAGGAATTTCATTGATTACGATGATTTTTACTGCGTTATCGTCTACAATCTCCTATTTAAAAGCAAAAAGGGTTGATTATCATACAGGTTTTCTATTTTTATTAGGAAGTATTCCAGGGGGAATCATTGGTTCATGGTTCAATGCGTATATTAAGGTAGATGCCTTTTTACTATGTTTTGGAATATTAATGATTTTTGTTTCTCTGCTACTATTGATAAAAAAAGATTCATTAAGGAAAGAAGTTGATCCTAATGTCAATGGTGTTCGGACCTTCACATTACTTGGTGAAGAATATAGGTATCGTGTTTCTAACGTTCCTGCATTTCTACTTGCGCTAGTCGTTGGAATGCTGTCTGGATTATTCGGTATTGGTGGAGGGTCTGTCATGGTTCCAGCCATGATTCTTTTATTTGGAATCCCGACACATATTGCAACAGCAACTTCTATGTTTATGATTTTCTTTGTGAGTATTTCAGGTTCTATCACTCATATTGCATTAGGTCATATCGCATGGGAATATGTCTTCGTTTTCATACCTGGTGCATGGATTGGTGGAAAATTAGGCGCAAAGGTAAATCAGATGTTGCCTGGGAGCTGGCTTGAATGGGTATTACGAATCGTATTGATACTTGTTGGGATACGAATGATTTTTCAAGGACTTACATAAGGGGAATGAATAATAATGGAGGAAAAACTTTATTTATATTATACAAATGATTTACATAGCAATTTTGAACAATGGCCAAGGGTCGCACAGTTTATGAAGGATAAAACAGAGGCCCGAAAAGTACGTAACGAATCCTATTGGTTGGTGGACATTGGGGATCATATGGATAGAGTACATCCAATTTCAGAAGCTTTTAAAGGCAAGGCAAATATTCAATTAATGAATGATTTAAATTATGACATTGCTACATTTGGTAATAATGAAGGAATTACCTTATCACATGATGAGCTGTTTCATTTATATAACGATGCTCAATTTGATATTGTTTGCACTAACTTACACAGCACAGATGATGAGAATCCACCTTGGTTAAATCGCATCATCAAAAAGACAACTGTTAATGGCATAAAGATTGGTGTAATAGGTTTGACAGCACCATTTAATGATTATTACCATTTATTGGATTGGCATGTTTCTTCTGTATTTGAGACTCTTGATAAATATATAAAACATTTAAAACAGGATTCGGATATTATTGTCCTTTTATCGCACTTGGGACTAAGTGAAGATGAGGAAATTGCGAGAAAATATGATGAAATTGATGTCATTATAGGGGGACATACGCATCATCTACTCCGTACTGGTAAAGTTGTCAATAATACTATAATTACAGCTGCAGGAAAACATTGTTCATTTGTTGGTGAGGTCATTCTCACTTGGGATAAAAATAGAAAGACTCTTGTAAACAAAGAAGCATATGCCACTGATATTACGAATTACTCAAAAGATGCGGAAACAGTACAAACCTTACAACAATTGGAGAAGGAATCCGATGAAAGGTTAGGTTACACAATTATACACAAAAATCATCCGGTAGAGGTAGATTGGTTCAAAGATACAAAAATAATGAAGGATTTAACGCATACGTTAAAAAGGCACACCGATTCGGAAATTGCTATGTTAAACTCAGGATTATTGTTGGAAAATCTTCCTGCCGGCACTATTACTTATCAAGATGTTCACCGTATATGTCCACATCCGATTAACCCAGTAACTGTAGAATTATCAGGTAGTGAGTTACTTGAAGTCATAAGAGCATCTTTAACTAAAGATTTTATGGAATTTCAATTGAAAGGTTTTGGATTTCGTGGAAAAATATTAGGTAGAATGGTTTTTTCGGGTATTGACGTGGAGACGTCCTTTCATAAAAATGGGGAAGAGTATGTGAAGGATGTATTCCTTCCTGATGGAAATGAGCTAGAGAAAAATAGACAATATAAAATAGCGACAGCAGACACTTTTACTTTTGGTCGGTTATTACCAGAGGTTGCCAGATCGGAAACTAAGCATTATTTCTTACCTGAGTTTCTCCGAGATTTGTTAAAAGAAACATTACAGAAAAACTATTGAACAATCAGGAGTTTTTCTTTTTGTTTATGTTAAAAGATTTGTCTTCGCTATGCAGTAATTCGTGTGTTATTATCGCTCCGGAAATACACTACGCTTTTAGGGGGCGGCTGCCGAAAATAATTTAATAAATAAAGGGTTTCTATAATTTATGTGACATTATCCCACCTTCATGCATACAGATATAATGTACTTTACGAAGGAGGCAAATAATCTATGGTTTCAGTAAATCCTTTAGAAGTTGAAGGCAAGCATTTTACTGCAACGACGGTTGAACTCCCTAAGACTACATTATTGGTTATCTCAAACGAGATTGGTTATATTATGTGTGCGGCTTTAGACGTGGATTTCTTTGATGATAATCCTAAGCTGAAAAAAAGAAATGTAATTGCGGGGCGTGCAGAAGGTGTTCGTACCATTGACCAACTATTACATGCACCACTTGCGAAAGTAACAGATGCATCTAAAGAAATGTATGGTTGGGAAGTTGGAATGACTGGTAAAGATGCATTACTAAAATTAACATAAACCCAATAAGCAAAAGTCCTCTAAAGAAGGACTTTTGCTATTTAATAGGTAAGAAAGTACCGTATGTATGCGAAAATAATTGGAGTTGCAGTTTGTATGTCTAACCTCTCTAAAACAAGCATAAGTTGTTTTTAGGGAGGGTTTTGATGAGACGGCGTAGAAAATTTGGAAGAAAAAGATTTGCACCACCCTCAAGGAAAAGTATCTTTATTATTACAGTTATTGTATTTATTTTTTGTATTTTTCTTAGTATGCAAATTATTAGTAAGGGGCTCACACCCGCCATCATTGAAATATCAGAAATAAAAACAGAAGAGTTTGCTACGCGTGGAATTAATATGGCTGTAAGATTTGCTGAAGGATATGATTTTAGTGATGTTTTAACTGTAACCTATGACGAAGAAGGACATCCTGCTATATATAATTGGAATCAGAATGTTATTAGTGAAATTAACAGGGTTGCTACAGACCGGGTGGAGGAATTTTTTCTCCACATGAACCGGGGGGACCCAATATCTTATGATTATTCTTTGCAAGAACCATATGATTATAGTGATGGTGCTGAGGACCGTGCTGCCCAAGACCCGACATTAATTGAGGTACCTTTAGGAGAAATTACTGGAAATGCAGTATTAGCAAATCTTGGTCCTAAGATTCCGATTGATTTAGAGCTTGTAGGTGCAGTAAGGACAAATATTGTCAGAGAAACAGAACCTTTAGGAATAAATGGTTCCTGGGTATCCCTTTACATTAATGTGGAAGCTGATGTACAAATAATTATTCCTTATATCACAGAGCAGACAACTGTATCAACAGAAATTTATATTGATGGTGGAGCAATTATGGGTGATGTACCTGAATTTTATGGTGGTGGAAGTGATGGACCATCCATTGCCGTACCAAAAGAAGATATTGAGAAAGATACGTCTGCGGAGGGCGAAACGGAAGAAGATGACTTGCAAGACGGTGAATAATTTAGTATAGTAGTTTTGTCAATAGAATAGACCTCAGGATCGGTGAGGTAGAGGTGCAAATAATAAAAGTAGTCAACAGGAGGATGACAACGTGGATTGTTGATGAAAGGATTGTTTGCCGAAGCGTAATAAGGGTCAAACTTATTATTGCTGGTGTACTTTTGAATAAGGGGTATACTGTCATGCAAATGGTGTGCATGGAGAACTACTGATCGAAATGGAGGATAACGTATTTTGTATGAAAACAAAGATAGGTTATTTTCTGTCTTTGTTTTTTTGTGTCTTAAAAAAAGAATGAGTCATATTAGGTTTCAATCATTCTAGAATGGACAAGCAATTGCGTATGCTCGTACACCAACATTTCTTGCTGTAATCATCTAATCTCCTCACACATTCGTAATCACATTTTATTGGAGGTAGCAATAATGGAAGGAACATTTTATTCCCTCATCCCTGCAATCCTGATGTTAGTGCTTGTGTTACTAACTAGGAAAGTACTGTTGTCCTTAGGCGCAGGGATTATAATTGGGGCATTATTTATACATGATTTTAATATTATTGGTTCTATACAGGAGATATGGACTGTATTTTATGAAATATTTATTTCCGATGGAGGATTAAATACCGGTAACTTATTATTATTAGGATTTCTTATTTTACTTGGAATAATGACGGCATTCTTACAAGCATCAGGTGGTAGTAGGACATTTGGTGAATGGATGAAGCAGCGTGTTAAAACTAGAAAAGGTGCACAGCTAATGACTGGTGTGTTAGGTATTCTTATTTTTATTGATGACTATTTTAATAGTTTAGCTGTTGGCCAAATTGCTAGACCTTTGACAGATCGTCATCAAATCTCTCGAGCAAAATTAGCTTATATTGTTGACTCTACATCTGCACCAATTACAGTAATTAGTCCGATATCAAGCTGGGGCGCTTATATTATTGGTATTTTAGGTGGAATGTTTGCAGCAAATGGAATTAATGATCTTCAACCATTAGAAGCATTTATTCAAATGATCCCATTAAACTTTTACGCGATATCTGCTGTTGTTTTGGTTTTTTTAGTTGCTTACTTGAAAATAGATATTGGCCCAATGAGAAAACATGAAGACCGTGCAATCGAAACTGGTGAATTATTGGATCCAAACCAAAATAAAGTACCAGGAGATCTAAGTGATGAGTTTGAAGGACATCCTAAAGGAAAGGTGTACCATTTGCTAATACCTATTCTTGTGTTAGTAATTGGTACTGTTATTTCAATGGTAGTAACTGGGGCAAATGGTAGTGAATACGATGTAACGCTACTTTCAATTTTTGCTAACACAAACGTTAATCTATCCTTATTTATCGGTGGCGTTGCAGCAGTAGCTATGTCGTTTATTTTCCATATTGGTCAGAGTGCGCCAAAATCGAATTTATTTAAGATTTTACTAGAGGGATCGAAAACAATGCTTCCTGCTATTTATATTTTAATTTTAGCTTGGATGATTGGTTCCATTATCGGTACATTGGAAACGGGAGAATACCTTGCACAATTGTTTAACGAGATGCATGTAGGATCTGCAATGTTGCCCATCTTATTCTTTATTATTGCAGGATTTATGGCATTAGCTACAGGTACTTCTTGGGGAACATTCGGTATCATGTTACCAATTGCAGCGGAGGTAGCTGCTGTAACCGATATCGATATGTTGCTTCCATCTTTAGCAGCAGTGCTTGCTGGTTCTGTATTTGGTGATCATTGTACGCCAATTTCAGATACTACTATTCTTTCATCAACTGGTGCTGGAGCGAATCTTATGGACCATGTAATTACACAGTTACCCTATGCAACTATTGCAGCTACAGTAGCAATGTTAGGATATCTGTTGGTTGGATTTACAAATCAAGTTCTCCTTTCATTTGCGCTTTCTATTATTTTAGTAATCATTATTTCTTTAATTATTAATTATTTTACCAATCATAGTAAATCAAAGATTTAAAATAAAAGCTATTCTCTTATTCCGATAAGAGAATAGCTTTTTTCTAGCGATTTTACTTCAACAGAATGCAAACATTATATTTAAATAAAGGAGGAGGTAGTTATATACTAAAATCCGCTGTTTATTAGCCTTTTAAAATATCTAAAAATTTAAATTATTTATTTGACATGGTATAAAAGTACCGGTATAATACAAATTAATATCAGAAAAGGGGGATATTTCTCTATTATTAGAAATATAATGTATTACAATAGCGGGGTTGAAAGGGAGGATAATCATGGAAACAAGGTCTCAATGGGGAACAAGAGCAGGTTTCATTTTAGCTGCAGCAGGTTCAGCAATCGGTCTTGGTAATATTTGGCGCTTTCCATCTGTTGCATATGAGAATGGTGGAGGAGCGTTTTTCATCCCTTATCTGTTTGCGTTACTTACAGCAGGTATTCCTTTATTAATCATGGAATTTACCATTGGCCAGAAGTATCGTGGTTCTGCACCATTATCATTTAGCAGAATGAATAAGAAAGCTGAGTGGCTTGGTTGGTGGGGAGCGCTAGTAGCTTTCGTGATTGGTACGTATTATTCCGTTATTCTTGCTTGGGCAATGTCTTATTCTGTTTTTTCTTTTAATTTAGGATGGGGAGCAGACACAGAAGGATTTTTATTTAATGAATATTTACAACTAACGGTAAATCCTGGTCAGACTGGTAGCTTTGTTCCTAGTGTACTTATTCCTTTAATTTTAGTATGGGCAATCGTACTAGGTATTTTATTTAAAGGGGTTAAAAAAGGGATTGAAATTGCTAACCGAATTTTTATCCCGCTACTAGTGGTATTATTCCTTATTATCGTTATTAGGGCGGTTACATTACCTGGTGCTATTAGCGGATTGAATGCCTTCTTCCAGCCCGATTTTAATTCTATTATGAATTCGGATGTATGGGTTGCTGCATATGGCCAAATATTCTTTAGTTTGTCCATTGCATTTGCCATTATGATTGCTTACTCGAGTTATTTACCAAAAAAGTCTGATATTACTAATAATGCATTTATCGTCGGATTTAGTAATTCCAGTTTTGAACTACTGGCAGGTATTGGTGTGTTTGGAATATTAGGTTTTATGGCAAGCCAAGCCGGTGTCGGAATTGATGAAGTGGTTGCAGGTGGCGTAGGTCTAGCTTTCGTCGTATTCCCACAAATTATCAATGAACTACCAGCGCTCAATGGTTTATTTGGATTCTTATTCTTCGCATCATTAGTACTGGCAGGTTTAAGTTCATTAATCTCCATTTGTGAAGCATATATTTCCAGTATTATTGATAAATTTAACATCTCAAGAACGAAAGCTGTATTATTGGGCGGTGGATTATCTGCTATTGTATCACTACTTTATGCAACACAGGGCGGTCTCTACTTCTTAGATACCATTGACTATTTTATTAACCAATTTGGGGTTGCATTCGTTGGGTTGGTTGAGGTAATTATGGTTGCTTGGATTCTACGAAAGATGAAAGTGTTGCAAGATCATGCGAATGAGATTTCAGACATTCAACTAGGTACATGGTGGAAAATTAGTTTAGGCGGTATCACTCCAATTGTATTAGGTTATATGATGTTTGATTTATTCCGATTAAACCTAATGAAACAGTTCCCAACAGAATCAGGTAACTATGAAGGTTATCCAGACCTATTTATTACTATAGCTGGTTGGGGAGTAGCAGCATCAGTACTAATAGTAGGTATTTTACTAATGTTTACGAAATGGAAAACAGACCATTCTAAATTAGAGTATGAGAAGGCGAAGGAGGCAAAATAATGACTGGTGGAGCTATTTTTGTCATGATCCTTGGTATGGTAATTATTTGGGGGGGACTTGGAGCAAGTATTGTTCATGCAGTGAAAAAAGCAAAAGAAGTTAAGTAAATTAAAAAAAGCTTTTCATTGTGAAGTATAGCCAGGATTCTTAATTCCTGACATATTTGCCTTCAGTTGGAGATATTGTTAAAAAAAACTTGGTAAACGAATCAAAGGTTAACTTAATGGTGCTAGTATAAAGAATAGCGAAAGCATCCCTTATTTCGTCAAATGGAGGCTTTCGCTATGTTTAATTTATTCTTTTTCTATTCTTTCCCATTTTTTAAGGTATGAATAAGGATCAAAAGAGAATTCATTTTTTCCATTATCCTTATACATTCCGTAATGCAGATGTGGTGGGAATTTACCAGAAGTTCCAGGCGGTCCATATCCCGTTGAACCTACACTTCCAAGTACATCACCAGGCTTAACAACTTGACCGATTTTTAAATCTTCCTGATAACCACTCATATGTGCATAGTAGTGATATATGTTGAATATATCCCTAATTCCCACTCGCCATCCACCGTATAAATTCCAACCCATCATTTCAACAACACCGTAAGTAGTAGACTTAACTGGTGTACCGTAGTCTGCAAAAATGTCTGTTCCTTCATGAATTCGTAACCCACCAAAACCTCTGCGATCTCCCCAAGTATTATGGTAGGTGTAATTATAACCAATATCAACTGGGAATGCACGATCGGTTAAATGAATATGTTTAAACTTACGAAATACTTTTGACGTATTTTCGATGGTCTGAACGGTAAGATCTCTTTTATAATAATTCCAAAGCGCTATTTTAATGTCATCTTCGCTTTGTCCATATTCTAATAGTATATTCCCCATCGTATATAGAATGTCTTCTGCATTTTCTGGATTAGCTATTCCATCCCCGTTTCCATCTTTTCCTTTTCCGTCAAACATTTCAATGATACCAATACTCTGGTTTTTATGAATGTTCCCTATTCCAAACCACATCTCGGAAGGAATTTCAATGGAAATCACTTTCTCAGGATCATCACTACTTTGTGTATTGCGTTCAAAGTTGTCAATAGCAGCAAAGTAATACCAAGGAATTTGAGTTAATGCTTCTGTTTTTTTAAAAAGACTCATTCTTTTCTCATAAATCGTTTCTTCATCTTCTTTTTTCTCATCTGCATGCGTAATACCTATAGAAAGTATAAAGATGATGGAAATGATAGGGATGATCAGCTTTTTATTCAATGGATTCACCTCCCGGATTAACCATATATTTCGTAACATGAAATTTTTTATACTAGTGAATGGATACACCATTAAATTAAAAATAAGATGAACTCAAAGAATTTTATGTTTGATTATTATTGTTTATTCCTTGCGGTGTTTTTTCCATCTCTTTCTTTAACTGTTGAATCAGATTGTCATATTCACGATTGGTTGACGAATTATGCAAGCTTTGGATATCATACATTAATGATTCATTTTCCGATACATAAACGCTATAAAAACGTGGCATAGTAGATTCTGCTGTTTTCTTAGCGATGTCTGCCATTCTTTCTGAATCAGCATTTTCATCTTTTTGATAAGCGATGAAAACTTCTTTGTCTGTTACTAATGTTGCAGCTTCTTGAAATCCATCATTTCTTAAAATGAGCTTTGTAATCATTTCTGCCATTTCGGGGCGATCAATTTTTGCTTCATGATTATTTTCTCGATCAACATCTATTTCATCTTTTGAATATCTCACATAACCTAACTGTTGATTAATGTCTTGATTGGTTTTGGGTTCAACTTCATTTAATGGATTTACTTCATCAGCATTTTTTTCAATTTCAGGCATTGCTCCATCGTTCACTGTATTACATGCACTTACAATGAGAAAGCAACTTACTGTAATAATTAACATGACTAATTTTTTCATTTTTACCATCCTTTAATAAGTTTTATTGTATAGTGAGTGATATTCCGTTTGTTTTCCTTTTTATATTATGTTTTCTTTTCACTCTTAGTTTGTTGTGAAAAGAGGAAATAATGCACTGAAATTTCTGTTTCCAATGAGAAACATGTGGTAAAATAGATTCAGTCTTTAAGTGAGGTGTTTTCGGTTGATTGAAATACAGGGAAAGTATTATGAAATCATGGAGAACGTAAAAGATGGGTTTCAGGAAAGTGCATTAAAAGAACGTTATTCTGAAATATTAACTAAATATGATTATATCGTTGGGGATTGGGGGTATAACCAACTCCGACTAAAAGGATTTTATCAAGACAGACATGCCAAGGCTTCCTTTGATTCAAAAATAAGTGCATTAGATGACTATTTGTATGAATACTGTAACTTTGGATGTGCATATTTTGTAATAAAGAAGATTAAAAAATAGAAGCAGCAGTCTTATTGAACATACTGCTTCTATTTTACAAGGTAAGACTTTACGTGGAACGGAACACCTGTCATGGCTAGGGTGCAGTCCGTACGTCATTAAACGGTCGTTTACCCTTTGGCTCTTATTCATCATGGAGTGGATGTGCACCAGGGATTTGTCTTGGAAGATTATCATGTTGTTCTTCATCTGGAAAAACAAAGTTACTCATCCGTTTCTGACCTTTTTCCCATGGTGTTGATTTACTTCTAACACGTTCTTCTTTATTTATGGCTGAACCAAATGCTCCTTCAGGAAATTCTTCAGGAATTAGTTCGTTTTTCATTCTTTCTACATTAGAAAAGTTGGAAAACTTTTTATTGTGCTCTTTTGGCATCGTGTTTCCCCCTTTCCTTTCTAGTTTGAGCTAAATAGCTTTTTATATGATGCTCATTTTTTGGCGTACTTATAAAAATAATTATGGGTTTATTCCCAATTCGTAAGCATGTAAAAGGGAGGTGAATAAATTGGCTATATCGACTATTCTTAAATGGATAAGTGGCGGGTTAGAAGCTTTCTGGGGAATTCCACTAATTGGTGGAACCATCATTTTTGCCTATGCATGGTTGCCTTTGGTCTTTATGCTAGTCCTTCATATTATCACACTCATTTTTTCTGTAAAAGAACAAAAGAAAATTCATGGAAGCATTCTTGGAATTATTACCTCTAGTATAGGATGGATTCCCATTGTAGGAATGATCATGCATATCATTACGGCTGTATTCTTATTAGTGGATGCTTATAATCATTCGAAAAAAAATACAGGTTATATGCAGGATTAGATGAAGCCTCCAACTTCTATAGAAGTTGGAGGCTTCATCGAAATCTGTAGAAATAACCTACTTTCAGAATTTCTTCATATATAAGGAAACTAATCAATGGTTTTGCAACGGACATAACCACGGAACCTTTTCTCGAGGATCCTTCCTAACTGAAATATCGCATCCTCATTTCCTATAGAACACATCACTTGAATACCTATAGGCATATTATTGTAATCCGTACCAATAGGTATGGATAGGGAAGGCAACCCCCAAACATTTGCATAGGCTACATACGGCATAAATTTAAGGTAGGTTCTACGGATGGAAAATATTTCTTGATAAACACGACCATGTTTGGGGGCACTGCGATGGTATATTGGGAAGATGAGTAAACGATTTTGTAAATATTCGTTTAGTCTTTTATCTCCATCATTTAATTTTTCCTTTACACGAAGCAGTCGTGTTGCTGAAGGTTTAAATAATTTAGACCCAATAATCCCCCAGGATAGATATGGATGAATGGATGTACGTTGTGTCAATTTTTCCCTTAAAAAGGCATAATAGACCCCTGAACGATCATTACTAAATGCTTCCTTTTTTAATAGATTGCTTCCTTCACTAGAAAGGATATCTTGCCAGAGTCTAGCACTTTCATCAAAGAAAGGTGGTATACTACGTTTGACAAAGAAGAACTTTTCTAAGTAATCTTCCAACGAATCAAGGATATTCCTTATTTCCTTTGATAAAGGGTAATTTATATAATTTGGTAATATCTCTATTTTAAATTGCTGTAATGTACGTTTCGATAAAGTTTTACCTGATAAAATTTGATACAGTAATTTCATATCTCGAACAGATTTACCCATTGGTCCTGAAGTAAACATCCTCTTTTGAAGTGATGTTTGAGGTGATGGAAAATGACCATCATCAGAAACTTGGTTCATACCTGGCTTAAATCCAATAATGCCGTTAAAATGAGCAGGTATTCGAATAGAACCGCCAATATCTGAACCAATTCCAACAGCAGAGCCTCCAACAGCAATTAGTGCACCTTCACCACCACTAGAACCTCCTGCTGTTTTTGAAATGTCCCACGGATTATTTGTACGACCATACAATTTATTTTCTGTTTCTTGGCTAAAACATAATGTTGGTGTATTAGTTTTCCCTATGATAATGGCTCCGGCTTTCTTTAACCTTTTAACAATAAATGAATCCTGACGTGATATTAAATCCTGCCTATGCTCAAGTCCTCCCGTTGTTTTCATCCCTTTTACATGAAACGCTTCCTTAATACTAATTGGAACCCCAACTAATGGTCCATTTTTCTCTCCTAGGTTTTTATCAACCTCATTTGATTCTAGTAATGCTTCTTTAAAGCGATTTTCAACTAAAGCGTTGATACTTGGATTTATACTCTTTATTCGTTCTATGTAGCTCTGAACGACTTCAGTACTTGTAATATTTCCCTTTTTAATTGCTTCAGCAGTCATTGTTGCATCCAAGTCAATAATTGCCGTTGTAATCATTCCTTTCCCCAAAAATCATAATTTTTATGGTTTCTTTATCTTATCCTTATTTTATACGTATTATGATATGATAAAATGATAGTAAATGAATTCTAATGGGGGTATAACGATGTATTTTGTAGATAGAAGTAAAATAGAGGAAATTCTTATATATATGGAAACCATTTTAAGTGAAATGAAAGAGGGGCAGTTGGAAACTTTAACAGAAAAGTTAAGTCAAGAACGGATGACACATGTGCTTATTGAGTCTATTTTAGATGTCGGCAACATGATGATTGATGGATTTATAATGCGTGATCCGGGAAGTTATGAGGATATTATAGATATTTTAATTGATGAAAAGGTATTGCATATGGATGAAGAGAAAAATTATAAGGAATTTATTGGACTTCGTAAAATGTTAGTTAATGATTATCAAAATGTAAACCATTCCCATTTGCAGGTAGTTATTTCACGAAATAAGCCAGTATTATCGTCATTTAGTACTAAAATTAGAACATACCTAACCAATGAACTAGGAGTTGCAAACGCCTTTTCAAATGAATAATGGAGGAGAGGTACATGAGCAAACAAACACCACCCAAACAAAAGCTTTTACAAATCTTAAAAAGAAATCGCCCTTTGAAAATAGGCGAGATTATGAAATATTTTTCTATTTCAGAAATTGCTGTACGTAAGCATATCCATGAATTAGAAAAACAAGGTTTAATAAACAAGGTTTCCCATAAACAACCAATTGGTCGTCCGTTTCTTACGTACGAATTAACCAAAAAGGGACACGAGACCTTTCCAAACCAAAATGATCGATTACCTGCAGAGTTATTAAAGGATTTAGAGGAACTTCAGGGACCTGAAGCGGTATATGAATTATTGGAAAAACGTATGGAAAGAGAATTTGATTGCTACAAAAAGGCTATAAGCTCAAATGATAACCTAGAGAAACAAATAAATTATATCACGCACTTGCAAAATGAAAATGGTTATATGGCTGAAATAGAAAAGACAGATGAAGGGGATTTTATCATAAAAAATTATAATTGTCCCATCTCTAGTATTGCATCTACGTATCATCAAGTTTGTAAAAATGAGCATCGAATGTTAGAGAAGCTATTTTCTGAAAATGAAGTTACGGCGCAAGCCTTTATTACGAAGGGAGATCATTTTTGTAAGTGGGTAGTTAAAAATCCAAATATTAATGATTGAAATGAGGAAATAATTTGAAGCAATATAAAGGTTATTTAATTGATTTAGATGGAACCATGTATTTGGGAGAAGAGCCTATTGACGCTGCTAGTGAATTTATAGAAACGTTGTCTAAGAAAAATATTCCGTTTCTTTTTGTAACAAATAATTCAACCAAAACTGCAGCAGATGTTTCTGATAAGTTAAATAAAATGGGAATTAAATCCAAGCCGAGCCAGGTTGTGACGACTAGTCTAGCTACAGCTAACTATATAAAATCTCAAAAATCTGATGCAAGCTGTTACGTAATTGGGGAGCAAGGAATTATAGATGCATTAGAAGAAAGAGGTCTTACCGTCGTTGATGAAGAACAGGCTGATTATGTTATTGTAGGGTTAGACCGGCAAGTTAATTATGAAAAGCTTGCAAAGGCATGTTTGGCAGTTAGGAATGGCGCTACCTTTATTTCAACGAATGGTGACGTCGCCCTACCCACAGAACGGGGGTTGTTACCAGGGAATGGCTCCATTACTTCTGTCATTACAGTAAGTACTGGCGTAACTCCTATATTTATTGGAAAACCAGAAGCGATTATTATGGAAGAAGCGCTTAACACGATTGGTTTAGACAGGGACGAAGTATTAATGGTTGGAGATAATTATAATACGGATATTATGGCCGGTATTAATGCGAGAATGGATACATTAATGGTATTTACTGGGGTAACTGCATTTTCTGATTTTCCTCATCTTGAAGTTAAACCAACTTATCATGTGAGTAGTCTATATGAATGGATAGAAAAAATATAAAAATGAGCGGAAGAGCAGTATGCTCTTCCGCTTCTTAGTCGTCTTGATCTACTTGTTCGTAGGTGTGGGCTAATCGACTAGAGGCTGCTGCTGAGATTGCACCAACAATATCATCAAGAAATGTGTGAACCTCTCCAGAACTTTTATCATTCAGTTTCTTCAAAATTCCTGGTTTTTGTTTATCAATGTAACCATAATTTGTAAAGCCGATGGAACCATAAACATTAATGATTGAAAATGCTATAATTTCGTCAACCCCATATAACCCCTCATCCTTTTCAATGATTTCTTGTAAAGGATCATCTAGTTGTTTCTTTTCTGCTAATATATCTAGCTGAATTCCAGTAATGATGGCATTTTGTACCTCACGTTTCGTGAGTACTTTATTTACATTTTCCTTACATAAATCCATTGTTAAGTCATCATGGTATGCGGATTGCAGATAATAAACTAATTCTGCAATATTTTCAATCGTAACACCGCGTTCGGAAAGCAATTCTCTTGCCTTTTTTTCCAATTCACTTGTTTTAGCCAATAAAATCACCTTTTCCTTTTTAAAAGTTAAGTTATGCCTTGATCATACATATGATGTTATTAGAAGTTAAGTAAGTCTCCTTTTGTCTAATACTTGTCACAATGGAAAGGAGTTATGTCTTTGCCTTTAAGTGGATTTCTTTCTACGTATTATGGTATCCAAGTTGAAGAAAAATTATGGTTCGATAGTAAAGAAGCGTACAGAGATGGTAATTATTTCTATTTTATCACTTCTATTGACAACAGGGAAATAATTTTTATGGAACAGGCAAGTTTATCTTATTATTTGATGGATTATGAGGTGAAACATGTTACACTTCCAATTCCAAACCTTCAAGGGGAATGGATTACCCCATTTCACGATAAAAATTATTTAGTAATGAGGGTAAGTGAATTAAATCATGATCGCTATACATCAGATGGTATAGCACTAGCAAATTTTCATCACATCGGCTCAAACTATCAATATCAACCAAAGGAGATTTCAAGCTATGGTGCTTGGAAGACATTATGGATTAATAAGTTGACCATTTTTGAAACAAAGATTAAAGATGAGGCAAAAAATAACCCATGTGATTATTATAAACTTCTAATGGACTTATTGCCTTATTTAGTAGGCATAAGTGAAAATGCTATCCAATACATTCGTGAAACGGAAACAGAGAATAGGTTTCATGAGGTTGATCAAGGGTCTATTACATTTAATCGTTATAAAAATCAATTAATTCAACCTATTTTATGGTCTGAGGATCTCGTGTATGATCACCCTACAAGAGATATTGCCGAGTATATCCGTAGTTTCATGTTGGTAGAAGATGATGGGAATGATATATCTACATTTTTGCAAGATTACCAATACATTCGTCCTTTATCGATTTTTAGTTTGCGATTAATATATGCACGTTTACTTTTCCCGATACACTGGTTTGATTTAATTAACCGTGGATTTATGGAAGAAAATTTGGATCAATTATATCTTGATTTGAGGGAATTAGCTGATAAGCAAGTAACATATGAAAGAGCACTTAAGGAATTTTTTGAAATAAATGGGGTAAGAACTGAAGATTTAGATATTCCTGTGATAAACTGGCTATGATATGTAGTTCAAATAATAAGTGATATGCACAGGAAAGAGGGAAGAGTATATGAGAAAACCACTAATTTATATTTCTAGAAAGATTCCATCAGATGTATTGGAGCCTTATCAGAACCAATTTCAATTTCGTATGTGGCAAAAGGAAGATCCGGTTCCAAGATCAACCTTACTTCAAGAAATAGAAGAAGCGGAAGGACTCTTTTGTACACTAACTGAAAAGATAGACCGTGAATTACTTCAGAAAGCAACAAACTTAAAAGTTGTTGCAAATATGGCAGTTGGATTTGACAATATTAATGTAGAGTTAGCAAAGGAACATGGGGTAATAGTAACCAATACTCCAGATGTCTTAACAGAAACGACTGCAGATTTAGGATTTGCTTTATTAATGGCTACTGCGAGACGAGTAGTAGAGGCGAACAACTTCATAAAAAATAATCGATGGGATAATTGGGCACCGTTTTTACTTGCTGGTTCTGACATTCATCATAAAACAATCGGAATTGTTGGAATGGGAAGAATTGGTGAAGCAGTAGCCAAACGGGCGAAAGGCTTTGATATGCCTATTTTATATCATAATCGTACACGTAAATTAGAAGCGGAGAAGAAACTAGGGGCTACCTATGTGAGCTTTGATGATTTATTAGAAAAGTCCGATTTTGTTGTGTCTGTAGTTCCATTAACAGAGGAAACGAACCAATTATTTAATGAAGCTGCATTTCAAAAAATGAAGGATTCTGCTATCTTTGTTAATATCTCTAGAGGGAGAACCGTTGATGAGGAAGCTTTAATTCATGCACTGGAAACGAAACAACTTAAAGCGGCTGGATTAGATGTGTTTGTTAACGAACCAATTAAAGGCGAGCACCCATTGATGAAGTTAGATAACGTAGTATGTCTTCCGCATATTGGTTCGGCAAGTATGGAGACGCGTACAAAAATGATAGAATTATGCTTAGAAAACATTTCAGGCGTCTTACTAGGTACAGGACCAAAAACACCGATAAATTAAAATAGATGGTGCTGATTTTGATAGGTAAAATAAAAAAAGGCAGGTACGACTGATTCTCGTAACCTGTCTTCTTCTAAATGTGTTAAAATACTTGTTCTATTTCTTTTACACCGGGAACTTCAGAAGTCAATGCTCGTTCGATTCCGGCTTTTAAGGTGATGGTAGAACTTGGACAATTTCCGCAAGCTCCCATTAGTCGAAGAAGAACAATACCATCTTCATCAACATCAACTAATTCTACATCTCCGCCGTCACGCAATAGGAATGGACGCAATTTGTTTAATACCTCTTGTACTTGTTCATACATATCCATCTTCTCCTTTCCCTAATTTTATTATAAGATGTGTAAAGTGAAAAATCCATTGTATTTTAGCGATTTATCTTCTAAATAATTAGTTACTTTTATTTTATCTTTATATTAACATTTTGTAAAATAAAAGAAACTGAAAATGGGAGGATTCTAATTTTGAATGAAAAGAAAATAACAATTACAGTGTATGGGGCTGAACAAATTTGTGCAAGTTGTGTTGGAGCACCGGGTTCTGTAGATACGTATGAATGGATTCAGGCTGCGATTAGTAGAAAGTATGGACAAAAACCATATATAAATTATAAATATGTAGATATTAATCAGCCTCCGAATGAGAAAAAGCATCAGGAATTTATAAAACGCATTGTAGATGAGGATTTGTTTTGGCCGATTATCCTGATTAATGACGAAATCATTGCAGAAGGTATCCCACGTTTGAAATCAGTTTACAAAGCTTTGGAAAAACATGGGGTTGAACCATCATAGAGAAGTGGAAAATTTATAATAAACTAAGTATCTATAAAGTAAATTAGTTGAAGTTAAAGGGGTTAGTTTGTATACTTAATAGTAATAATGTGAATAGGGGAGGGTCCGTGATAATGATTATTAACTTAACTGACCAAGCAAGTGATCGCATTAAAGAAATGATGAAGGAAGAAAGTGAGAACGTACGTCTTCGTTTCGGTGTTAAGGGTGGTGGATGTAGCGGATTATCTTATTCCATTGGCTTCGATTATGAAGTA
Organism: Oceanobacillus senegalensis; assembly: GCF_900176885.1. Lineage (GTDB taxonomy): Bacteria > Bacillota > Bacilli > Bacillales > Amphibacillaceae > Oceanobacillus > Oceanobacillus senegalensis. Next base: position 799,086 of record NZ_LT839648.1, read on the forward strand.
AATGAAGAGTTAGACTTAAAAGAGGAAATTAACGGAATTCCTGTCACTGTTAACTCACAGGATGTAGCGATCATAGAAGGAACAACCATTGATTACAAGGAAAATATGATGGGTGGAGGATTTACGATTGATAATCCGAAAGCGGTATATTCTTGTGGTTGTGGATCATCCTTCCGTACAAAAGATGTTGTAGGAACACCTGGCGATTGTTAAGATAAACTAGAATGCTCTACATAGAGTGTTCTAGTTTTTTTAGTTAGAACAAATGGTTATGAAATCCTCCTTATCATATAATGAATAAGTTATAATGAAGGAAAATGAAACAAGATGGAGGAGTAATTATATTGAGTGATGCTTGTAATCATGGACCGAGTATGAATCAACTATGTGTTTCAAAAGTACCCTTTTTTAATCACTTAACATACGACGAGATGCTAAAAATTGCTGAGATGAGCCGTCACTTGAATTTTAAGAAAGGGGAAATTATATACCATGATGGGGACCCATTAGAATCACTTTATATCGTACATAAAGGAACAGTGAAAATATATCAGCTGTTTGAGTCTGGTAAAGAACAGCTTTTACGTGTATTAGAATCTGGTGAATTTATGGGTGAGCTTGCCTTATTCACGAATAAAACGTTGGACAGTTATGCAGAGACAATGGAGAAAACCGAGATTTGTTCCATTCATCGTGATGATATGCAGGAACTGATGCATCAGCACCCAACAATTGCAGTGAAAATTCTGGAGCAATTTAGCAATCGTTTAGATGAAACCGAGAAATTAGTAGGAAATTTAAGTGCCAAAGATGTTGAAACAAGGATAGCAGATTATTTAGTGGAGCTTGTAAATAAGGCGGGGTCAATTGAGATTGAACTCCCGATGAGTAAGAAAGACCTTGCCTCGTATCTAGGAACAACCTCGGAGACAATTAGTAGGAGACTTTCCAATTTTCAAACCCACGGATGGATAGAGCAAAAGGGTCAGCGTAAAATTCGTATTCTAGACCAAGATGTTCTAGAGGAACTCTCTCATGGATAATGTATATTATATATTTTCAACTGAAAAAAGGCTACCTTACATGAAAATGTATGATAGCCTTTTTTGACTAGAAATATTTTTATGATTGGAATATCTCCATATCAGATGAGTGCTTCGGTTGCACTCTTGCTTTTGGATTGATATAGCGCATTGCATTATTAACTGCTGTTGGTCCCTCGCCAAAACCTGTTGCAATTAAGTTTACTTTTCCTTCATATGTACAAACATCTCCCGCAGCATAAATTCCTGGGATATTTGTTTCCATTTTTGTGTTGACAACAATGCTATTTTTTTCAATATTTAAGCCCCAGTCTTTAATTGGACCAAGTTTGGAAATGAATCCATAATTACAAATAATGGAGTCTGGTTCAAGCTCGATTGTTTTTTCCCCTTTTACTTCCTGGATGATCAAACGATCAATTTTGTCGGAAGTAGTAATATCAGCAGCTGCAAAAGGTGTTAATATCTCTGCAGATGACTCCTTAAGCTGTCTAACACTATGTTCATGTGCTCTAAATTGATCACGACGATGTACCAATGTAACTTTCTTTGCAATTGGTTCAAGCATAAGCGCCCAGTCTACAGCTGAGTCTCCACCACCTAAGAGGACAACATGCTGACCTTTGAATTGATTCATATCCCGTACATAATAATGAAGATTTTTACCTTCGAATTGTTCACTATCACCAATATTGAGACGGCGTGGTTGGAATGCTCCGTTTCCAGCCGTAATAATCATTGTTTTTGTAAGATGCACCTCACCAGTATTAGAAGTAAGCTTAAGTGTTTGATCCTCCAGCCGTTCTACCTTTTCAATTGATTGGTTTAGTACAATGGTTGGATCGAAAGCTCTTGCCTGTTTTTCTAAATTATCAACAAGTTCTTTAGCTCGAATCTTTGGAAATCCAGCAACATCATATATATATTTCTCTGGATACAGGGCCTCTAATTGTCCACCAGTGTGTGGTAAACTTTCAATTACTTTTACACTTGCTTGTCGCAACCCACCGTAAAAAGCAGTGAATAGTCCAGCAGGGCCTGCTCCAATTATGGTGACATCAAAAACTTTTTCAGACATGATAATACCCTCATTTCTTTATTGATTCCCTAGCTGTGCCAACATTATCGTACCACAAACCAGATTTGATTGGTATAAATATAAATGAAGTGTAAAATGTTGGGAGAACATATACGTTTACTAAGTTGATTGGGGGGAGGGTTAAAAATAATGTGTAGTAAATTGGTAAGACTGATGTTTGAGTAAATACCGCTAGGAAAATCAACAAGAGCCCATTTCTTGCACTTATAGATGAAGTCTCTTTGCTTTTTTGTCGAATTCATATAAAATAATACTAATGTAGATATCATGATACAAGCAAAGCAAGGGGGACCCTCCATGATTCAATTAATTGTTTCTATTCTTTTATATTTTGTTATGTTTTTCGGTGTTGCATTTATTATTAATATGCTTATTCGTAAAACCTGGCTTATGGCTGTTTTATATCCATTTATTGTTATTCTAATGATTGATAATTTATCAACATGGGAATATATTGCCAGTCCAGGACAGGCCTTTTCTTCGCTGGGAAATATATTAGGAAATCTAACCGCATATGATATCGTTCTATTTGTGTTTGGTTTTCTTGGGACGATAGTGGCGGGTTATGTAATGAAATTACTACGTAGAAGCGGTTATCAGATGTTTTAATGAAATAAGAATTCTATACCTATTATTTTTTAAGACGATACCATTAATATGGTATTGTCTTTTTGCTTTTATACCATAAATTTTATAGCAGAAATTTATGAATTTATGAAAAGGAAACTATAATTTGTATTACATTTTGTTTTAAATGTTTTTACTTATCTGAAATATAATAGTTGTTATGTATAAAACCAACTTTTTTGGAAACGCTGAACTGGTAGATAGAAAAAACCTTTGAATTTCAATATATTGGTATATTCCGATTTCAAATGCGCTCATCTGTTGTGGTTCTATTAGGTTTTGGCAATATACCAAACTAAAACAGCTTCAAAGGTAATTACCAGAGAGGTGTTAAAATGAAAGGAAAAGATATTTTTCGGAGAGTGACATTGTCATTTTTATTTTTAATAGCACTTTATGTGACAGTTGCCTCCATATCTAACTTAACCATTACAGATTTTAAGGTATGGGCAGTAAACTTGCAATCGAGTGCTTTTGATGATAATCATACTTCGAATTTACGTCCTATTGCTTTAAAAGAAAAAGAATTAAATGTTGCAGAATCGATAGAAAGATTAATTTCAAATAATGAAATAGAAGCGCCGGCTACATTAGAGGAAGCAGTAAATGTGGAACAATATCCTTCTAAGACAGTAGTTGCTACAGGCTATACAGCTGGTGTCGAGTCAACTGGAAAGACAAGCTCTCATCCTCAATATGGAATCACGTATTCTGGTGTAGAGGTTACGAGAGACCTATATTCCACCATTGCTGCTGATACAAGTGTATTCCCAATTGGAACCATTCTTTTTATCCCTGGTTATGGGTATGGTGTGGTAGCGGATACTGGTAGTGCGATAAAAGGAAACAAAATTGATTTATATTATCATACCGTTGAAGATGTCTATTCAGAGTGGGGTAAAAAAGAACTAGATGTATATGTTGTTAAACAAGGTGATGGATCATTAACAGAAGATGAGTTAGAACAATTGAATAAAAATGAAGCATTACAGGTTTTTAGACAACAGATTAACTCGAAAAGTGATAATGAGCAGGAAGACTCCTAAAAGGAAAAGGAGTCTTTTTTTATCGCTGGTTAAGGATAGTAAGGGATGAAAGAACCCCCCACTGATTGAGGATTCACTTTATAAAAAAAGTGGATAGAGCAGAAAAGCTACGATGACTCCGGTTACTCCCCCGAAAAAAACCTCACTTGGCTCATGTCCGAGTAGTTCCTTTAACTCCTTTCGCTTTTCATATTCTTCTTTTCGATTCCAGTCTTTCGCGTGTTCAAAGAATAATTGTAAATCATCTAACAGTCGATTAAGAACCACTGCATGCCTTCCCGCATGTCTACGAACCCCTGAAGCATCATACATGGTAATTACACTAAAGATTGCAGCAATAGCAAATAACGATGAGGAAACTCCCTCGATAATCCCAACTCCAGTCGTTAACGCTGAAACAGCTGCAGAATGACTACTAGGCATCCCACCTGTACTAAAGGCGATACTTGGTGTGAATTCTCTTGTAACAAAAAATTTGATTGGGATTTTTATAAATTGAGCGAAAATGATTGCTGATAATGCTGCCCATATCGGGAAGTTGTAAAATAATTCCATCTAATCCAAAACACCTTTCTGCTCAAAAATTTATTTTTAGATTATGTTTTAATTCATTTTTTAATATGGATTAATTTTGAGAGGAACATGAAATATCTTCCAGTATAGATGTTGTTATTTTACCACATGGACAATATGTGGTAAATAAAAGAAAAAACGGGGTTTCCCCCGTCTCCTCAATTATGCTTATTTAATAATTGCATCAAGTGCAATTTCCATCATTTCGTTAAATGTGGTTTGGCGCTCCTGTGCTGTGGTTTCTTCTCCGGTAAGAATGTGGTCGGATACTGTTAGAACCGATAATGCTTGTCGACCATATTTTGCAGCAAGGGTATATAGTGCGGTGGACTCCATTTCTATTCCAAGCACTTGGTAGCTTGCCAATAGTTCATTAATTTCTTTGGCATTTTCCCTATAGAATGAATCACTTGTGAAGACATTCCCTACTCGGAGATTTAATCCTTTTTGCGTTCCAATTTCATAGGCATTTCTTAAAAGCTTGAAGTCTGCTATTGGGGCGAAATCAATTCCGTTAAAGAGCATTCGATTCGTTTGTGAATCGGTTGTGGCACCTTGTGCTAGGATAACATCTCTTACTTTTACATCCTTTTGTAAAGCGCCACAGGTTCCAACACGAATCATTTTCTGAACATCATATTCACGGATTAACTCATTTACATAAATGGAAATGGAAGGAACTCCCATTCCAGTTCCTTGAACGGATACACGTTCTCCTTTATAAGTCCCTGTAAAACCAAGCATCCCACGAACCTCATTGTATTGGCTCACATTTTCTAAGAAGTTTTCAGCAATAAATTTTGCTCGTAATGGATCACCTGGTAATAATATTTTATCGGCAATTTCTCCTTTTTTTGCACCAATATGTACACTCATCCATAAAATCCTCCTTCAACTTTCCTTTTGTTCAAGGTAAACGGTACCATAATGTCAAATTAAAGACAAATTGTGGTACGATTTAAATCGTTTTGTTTTCAAAAATTGAATGGATTGTATATAATAATTATTGTTATACCGTACACACTATATATAGAAATTGTACGAGTACTTATTAGTAGTGGAAGGATGAATACAATGAAATCTCAAACATTTACAATCACAGCAGAAACTGGTGTCCATGCAAGACCAGCTACTTTGCTAGTAAACAAAGCAGGTCAATTTCAATCAGATATTAATGTGGTTTATAAAGGTAAAAGCGTTAATTTGAAATCCATTATGGGGGTTATGTCATTAGGAATCCCAAGTGGAGGAGAGATTGAAATAACTGCGGAAGGTAATGATGAAGAGGAAGCAATCGCAGCTCTATCAGAAGTAATTAAAGAACATTTAGGTGAATAAATAATGAAAAAATCGCTAGTGGTCTTCCTGGCAATTTAGATAATACCTAAGATTTTAAAAAGCTAGAGGGGAGTTCTCTAGCTTTTTATTTGATAGTATCGTTTTTCATAGTAATTTTTTTCAAGATCATTTAATTTTTGTAAAGCTGCTCGATTATACTCCGAAGGCTCCTTAGTAAGTTTCTCCTTATATATATTAACTGCTTTTCCTAAAGATTCCCCATAAGGAAGAACTGGTTCTTCGTATGGATGGACTGCTGCTTTTTTAACATTCATCTTTTCTTGGTAATATAGAGCCTTTCGTTCATGAAAAAAGACTCCTTCAACTTTTCCCATATTGTGTATATCCCCCTGTAATGGGTGTTTGTGAACAGCCATCACCTCAACGAGATAATGCATTCCTCTGTCTTCTTTGATTTTACCTATGTAAGTTCCTGAATTATAGTGAGCTTTAACTATGTCGCCAATATTTACTTCTGCCATCTATTATCACCTCTACTCGTATTGTGCCAAAAATGGAGTCAATAAGCTAATTTTTGAATTGAGTGATTTTCCATGTCTGATACTTCTGTTATAATTAAACTGGAAGGAAGTGATTCTAGAGTGTATATATTGATGCCTTTTCTATATTTTCCTGAGGATAAATCAGAATATATTCCGGCAGTTATATCATTAGTAATATTTATGACATTAGCCGGTGTTGCAATGTACTTATTTTACAAAAAGTCAAAAAGTGAAGAACAGGAATTTAAGCAAAAATACGAAAAGAGGTTGGACGAAACTGAAAATTCATCTTCATCAGAATCCCAAAAATAAAATCCTCTCCTAGTTGGAGGGGATTTTTTTATTAGAGATAGAGTGGTGAAGTACCCGAATAATTATGCCTGTTTGTTGGATAATAACAAAAAAGTGCTTAAAGGAGTTAGAGGCATGCGTTTATTTTTATTTGTTTTTTCTTTATTGTTCTTAGTAGCTTGTAATGGAAATGGAACAAATGATGAAACTACTCGTTCCGTTGATATGTATAATGGCGATGGGGATATGGTGGGATCGGCAACTTTGAATGAGATGCCTGACGGTGTGCAAATTAAATTGAAACTAGAGGGATTAGAACCAGGCTATCATGGTATCCATGTTCATGAATATGCAACCTGTGAAGGTCCCGATTTTAAAAGTGCTGGGAATCATTTGGATCCAGAAGGGAAAGAACATGGTTTAATGCATCCAGAAGGAGCACATCTGGGGGACTTACCAAACATAGAAGCAGATTCAGCTGGATTAGTGGATATAGAGTTGATGCTTGCTGGAGCCAAATTAACAGAAGGGAAAAAGTCCATTTTACGAGGAGAAGGGACATCTTTGATTGTACATGAAAAACAGGATGATGGGGTAAGTCAACCTGCTGGTGAATCTGGTGTTAGAATTATGTGTGGGGAAATTAAAGCAGATCCAAATGCAGATTCTGATTCAAATACAGAGAAATCACCAACTGATCCTACAGAGACGAATGAGAAGCAAAGTGAATAAAATTAAAAACCCGCATCATTTTTGCGGGTTTTTGATATTGATATTATTTATTTTTAACAGCATGAATAATACGATTTACTCCTTCTTCAACTGTTGCCTTAGGGCAAGCAATATTCATTCGCATGAATTGCTCACCTTCTTCACCGTAGTCAATCCCAGCATTAAGACCAATTTTCGCTTCTTGTACCATGAACTGTTTTAATTCTTTTGCACCTAAACCTAATGAACTGCAGTCAATCCAAACCAAATAGGTGCCCTCTGAACGAATAACTTTTAAATCTGTATGGCTTTCAATTTTCTCTGTTACATAATTTTTATTATCTTCTAAAACAGCTATTAATTCATCTAGCCAAGGTGCACCATACTTGTAAGCAGATTCCAATGCTGTATTAGCCATGGTATTAAGACCGTTTCCATGTCCTTGCTTGTTAAATTCTGCAATTAATTTTTTTTGTTTTTCTTTATTACTTGTAATGACATAGGATGCTTCTAATCCAGCTAGATTAAATGTTTTAGATGGTGCCATGCATGTAACCGTTTGCTCTGCAATATCCTCTGATAAAGAAGCAATCGGAATATGTTTCTCACTAGGGAATACAAGATCTGCATGAATTTCATCGGACAAAATGATGACATCGTATTTTAGACAAAGACGTGCCATTTCTTTTAATTCGTCATTTTTCCATACCCTACCTACTGGATTATGCGGAGAGCATAATATAAACGCTTTTACACCCGATTTTAATTTTTTCTCAAAATCTTCAAAATCAATGGTATAATAATTATCTTTTTTAATTAGTGGATTTTTAACAAGTTCTCGATCATGTGCGTCGATTACCTTATAAAAAGGAGAATAAACTGGTGTTTGGATAAGAACTTTATCTTTAGGTTCAGTAAATGCCTGTATAGCCATATGCAAGCTTGTTACAACACCTTTACTAAAGGAAAGCCAATCTCGATTAATTTTCCAATCATGACGTGATTTCATCCAATTAACTATCGTGTCCTTGACTTCATTATCAACAACGGTATAACCGTAAATGCCATGTTCCGCACGTTTTATTAATGCCTCATTCACTTCTTTGGGTGCCTTGAAATCCATGTCCGCAACCCACATTGGTAATACGTCCTCCGTTTGGAAAATCACTTTACGCATATCCCATTTCACAGAACGAGTGTTCAATCGATCATGTACTTCTTCAAAGATACTCATATGTAATTAATCCTCCTTACATCATTAGGAATTATTATATCAGAAAATAAACAGATTCATTAGAAAAAAGGCAAAAAAAAAAAGCAAAGCGTTTTAAACGCCTTGCATACAGGGGGAATACGAGAAAGTCTTACGTTAATAGTTATACCCACTGTGGAGAATTATAAACCTCATTTTTAAAAAATATATTTAAAGTTTTTAACTAGCTACATTTAATAGTGGATAATCATCAAAAAATTATGATTGGGAAAGAATATATGCCTAAAGAAAAAACATCTCAGCAAAAACTGAGATGTTTTTAATTTTTTATAAGCGTTTTTCTAATTCTTCTTTTTGATTTTCAAAGCCTGGTTTTCCAAGTAAAGCAAACATGTTTTTCTTGTATGCTTCCACACCTGGTTGATCGAATGGATTTACACCAAGAAGGTAGCCACTCATTCCACATGCCTTTTCAAAGAAATAAACAAGATAGCCAAATGTATAGGCATCAATCTTAGGGATTTCTACTATTAAATTTGGAACATCTCCATCGGTATGTGCAAGCATCGTACCTTGGAATGCTTTGTCATTGATTTCATGAATTGTTTTGCCTGCTAAATAATTCAGACCATCAGAGTTATTTTCTTCTGCTTCTAATGTTAAATCTTTTTTCGATTCATTTACATGAAGAACTGTTTCGAAAATGTTACGACGTCCTTCTTGAATGTATTGTCCTAATGAATGTAGGTCTGTGGTAAAGTTTGCAGATGAAGGATAAATTCCTTTTTGATCTTTCCCTTCACTTTCTCCAAATAATTGTTTCCACCATTCTGAAAAATATTGTAAGCTTGGCTCATAATTAATAAGGAGCTCGGTAACTTTCCCTTTGTTGTATAAAATGTTTCGTACAGCTGCGTATTGGTATGCTGGATTCCTATCAAGAGATGGTTCTCGGAAATCATTCATTGCATCCTTCGCACCTTGCATCATTTCGTCAGTTGAAACCCCACTAACGGCAATTGGAAGCAAACCAACAGCTGTTAGTACTGAGTAGCGTCCACCTACATCATCAGGGATTACAAATGTTTCATATCCAGCTTCATCTGCTGAGGTTTTTAATGCACCTTTTGATTTATCTGTTGTAGCAAAGATACGTGTTTTCGCTTCTTCTTGTCCATATTTCTCTTCTAATAGCTTTTTGAAAATACGAAAAGCAACAGCAGGTTCTGTTGTAGTACCGCTTTTAGAAATAACGTTGATTGAGAAATCCTTACCTTTTAGTATATCAAATAGTTCACTCATATATGTGGAACTTAAATGATGACCAACAAAGATGATTTGTGGAGCCTTTCTATCTTCCTTAGAAAGTAAATTTTGAAAAGAGTGATTCAGCATTTCTAAAGCAGCACGCGCACCTAAGTAAGAACCACCAATACCGATTACAAGTAAGACATCGGAGTTATTTCTAATTCTTTCAGCAGCCGCTTTGATGCGTCCATACTCTTCCTTGTCGTAGTTCTCAGGTAAATCAACCCATCCTAAAAAGTCACTTCCAGCACCTGTTTTATTATGTAGCATGTTATGTGCTGATTGAACAAAATTATTTAGGTTGTCTAACTCATGCTGACCAAAGAATGATAGTGCTTTATCATAATTAAATGATACATGTGTCATGTAATTTCCTCCTTTTAAAATTAATTACTATTTCTAGTATGTACATAGTTTACTTTATCGAAATCAATATGTGAAATCAAGAATGATTGTTCAATGAATAAATTAAGAGGGGAGAGGAGTTGATTTGTATGGGTTGGGAGAAAACTGATAAGTGGATATGCCAGTAAGTGGATGTGGAAGCCCAAGCTAGGTACTAAAAGAAAATAAATAAAAAGCATGCGCCATATTTTTGCACATGCTAAATAGAGGTTTTAGTTTTTAAACGTACCTTCACGCTCTTTAGATTGTTCAATCCATTCTTGTAGTTTATCTTTTAAGGTATTAAAGCCAGCTGTATCCGATTCTTGTTTTGGAGCTTGTTGTTTCTTAGCTGGTTTTGCTTGCTGTTTTGGTGCTTCTTCTGTTGCACGAATGGATAGAGAAACTTTATTTTTCTCTTCATCTACGTTTAACACTTTAACTTTTACTTCATCCCCAACTGTTAAATGATCGTTAATATCTTTAACAAATCCGTGAGTAATTTCAGAAATATGAACTAATCCCTGTGTTTCTTCATCTAAAGCAATAAACGCTCCATATGGCTGTATACCAGTTACTTTACCATCTAATACTTGACCAGCCTCAAATTTACTTGTCATGCTGAACATCTCCTATTCGATTCATTTCACACAATAAACTATTTTAGCATATAATAGGAATTCTCGCAAAGGTAAATAGAATCCCTCTTACCAATCTATTAAAGAGAGTAGAATATCTCCTTCCTTTAGTACAAAGCCCGGAGTTGGGTGAATTTTGTAGGAATTATCACGAATCACACCTAGTAAAAGATGACCTTGTTTAAGAAATATAGTGGAGGCTTCTAAAAAGTTTACGTCCATTAATTCCTTGGGACACTTTGTGTGAGAAAATTGTTTCTGGGTTAATAGGTGTATAATATCTTCAAATGGTTTGGACGTTTTCTTATGAGATAATTCATGGAAAAACAAAACACTCATGAAATCATTAGAACGAATAACCGTTGTGGCTCCTGCTCTTAGAGCGTTCTCCACCTGCGATTTTGATAATATTTCTGTAACAATCGGAATGTCTGGGTTATTTCCACGTACTGCTAATACGGAAAGAATGGTCCAGTTATCGGCATCCCGTTCATTTTTGTGAACATCCGCAGTGATAAGAACTTTGGAAGCATGATTAATGTTTGCCATTTTTAAGATTTCATCTTCTATTGCATCACCATGGATAAAATGGACAGGGAAATGGTGATAAAATATTTCTTTTTCCGTATGATCAATTATAACAATCTGTATTTCTGGAAATTTATCTACAACGGTTTTAATTAATTGCCTAGTTCGTTCATTCCATCCGATGATAATTAAGTGCTGGTTCCCTTTAAATTTTAATTTTCCATTTAGTAGATCTTGTTCTCTTTGAATGGTAGCAGAGGATATGGAGGAGATATAAAAAGCAATGATTCCTCCTCCAGTAAGGATCAAGGATATAGCAACGATTCGACCTGTGGTTGTTAAAGGTACATAGTCCCCATAACCAACCGTTGCAGCTGTTACTAATGCCCACCAAGTCCCTTCAAAAATCGTAGGAAATTGTGCTGGTTCCAAAAAATGTATAATGGTTCCAAAGAAAGTCATAAGGAGCACAGCTGCTATTAGTAATTTAACAATATTAGGTAATCGAAAATAAAGTTGTTTAACAAATTTTAAAGTCATTCCATTCACCTAGTCTAAGGGGATGAGTAGTTGTAGCATATATTATGCACAAAAACTGTTGCGAATTATACCTATAGGAAGGAAAGAGGAAGGATTGGCTGAATTGCATTAGGATGAAATCAAGCTATTGAGGTCGGGACAAGAGTATTTTCTCACCATGAAACCTTTACATGATTGATGCATAAAAAAACGCCCTTAGAAAGTGTCGTGTATTTCCAGAACGGTATTTACAATCCAACTACCGTATTACGTTATTGAACATAATTTAGAAACTACGAAGATAAATTTATAAAAAACCAAAAAAGAGGCCGGGACAAAAGTGTTTATATCAATATGAAATCCGAACATGGTCGTGCATATAATCCGCTACGAAAATACACTACGCGCACCTTAGGCCGCTGCTGAGCCTACTTCGAGCTATCGTTCTTCGTAGTCTCACCTAGGCTTTTCTTGCCGCAACTCTCCGTGTATTTCCTTCGCTAGTAAGCAATGTTCGGATTTGGGCTAAACACTTTAGTTATGTCCCAGACTCTCTTCCGTTTAAAGGCATTAGGATAGTCTCTCTTTTAAGCTTTCGTAAACATTGGTCCAAAAATCCGAATTTTCCTGGAAGGTTTTGTTTATGGAACCATACAGCTCTTTTGTTTTCTCTTGAAAATCGTCCGCATCTTTTGATGGTAGGGTATTTCGTGAATCGTCTACAAATTGTTGAACCTCTTTAGCACGCGGTCCCCATTTGGCAATTTCATTTCCGTTTTCATCAATAAAAATAAAAATTGGAATAGAGCGGGATTTTCCGTTAGTTAAATACTGATCCATTAATTCAAGGTTTTGGTCTCGTAATAGCATCCGTACTTCGATATTGGCCTTTTCCGATAGTTTTAAAAGAATAGGAACATTAAGCATAGCGTCTCCACACCAGTCTTCTGTTAGAACGATAGCTCTTAGATTTTTTGCTTTTACTTTTTCAAAAAATACTTCGTCATCCGGCAAAACGAATTGGTTATAGATGTACTGTAACCCTTCTTTATTAGTTTTCATGGATTTAATATATGTTTCTGCAGATATTGCCTTGTCAAACCATTGATTTAATTCCATCAAATCAACTCCTCCATTTTCTTTTTATTTTATCTATATCCATAAGTAAGGTAAATAAAAGTGCTTAACCTAAACTAAAGAGCTTTAAAAACACGGAATGATCTTCAAACGACACAATCTATAATCTATTTACTGGAATTTATATTTAATTCAGTGTAAAATGAGCTGGTATATTCATAAGAAAGTTCGTTTTGTAGATAGGGAATAAATCGTGTAGGAGGAAAGAGCTTTGAAAACATTTAATAAGGATTTCTTATTAGAATTATTGAATACACCGTCCCCATCAAGCATGGAAATGGAAATACAGAAGAAGTGGATAAATTATGTAAAGGATTTTGCTGATGAGATAAGAACGGATAATGCGGGAAATGCAATTGGTGTATTAAATCCAAATGCTCCTTTTAAAATTCTTCTAGCCGGTCACTGTGACGAAATTGCGCTAGTTGTTAATCGAATCGATGAAAACGGTTATTTGCATTTCGAAAAGATGGGTGGAATCAATCCCAAAGCAGCAGTAGGTATGCGTGTAACTGTTCTTGGATATAACGGTACAACTACTGGTGTGATCGGAGTAAATGCACAGCATCATGGTGGTTTGAAAAATGACTTTGACCTCCATGATTTGTTTATCGATTGTGGATACAAATCAAAAGCAGAGGCGGAAGAATTTGTACAAATTGGAGACCTTTGTGTATACAAGACAGAACCAGAAATTCTCATGAATCGATATGTTGCTGGTCGAGGCCTAGACAATCGAACTGGTGCCTTTATTGTAGCTGAAATATTAAAACGCTTGTCAGAAAGAGATATACAGGTTGGGGTTTACGCAGCTAGCACAGTGAATGAGGAGACAAACATGGGAGGAGCGTATTTTGCAGCAGCTGGAATTGAGCCGACTCTTGCAATAGCCTGTGATGTAACCTTTAGTACCGACTATCCTGGTGTCGATAAAAATAAGCATGGAGATGTCCGATTAGAAAAAGGCCCTGTTTTAGCTAAAGGAGCTCCTATTAATATTAAAGCCAATAAATTACTTGAAAAGACAGCTAAAAAATTGGAAATAGATTTACAGTATGAACTAACACCTAGAATGACAGGTACAGATGCAGACAAAATGCGTTTAACAGGAAAAGGTGTTCCAGTTTCCCTAGTATCTTTACCATTACGTTATATGCATTCACCAGTAGAAACAGCTAGTCTGAAGGATATGGAAGAAGAAATTGAATTACTTGTGACATTTATTTCAGATTTAACAGGAGAAGAAAGCTTAAAACCATTAGAAGACTAGTAATAATGAAAGGCTGTTTTTCGTATATTTTGTTGCTTCATGTGTCGTACTAGAAGGATGATGTGACGCAACTGATGAAATTTATTGGTACATGTCGATGTAACTTTACTAATTAGCTTAATACCAGTATGTGCGTAAATACCGATACGGGAATACACTGCGCTAGTATTGAGTTTTCTTACACTAAATCAATATTAATTAGCTGATAAAAGTATCCCACTATTAAGCTGGTTGATTGGAGCGAAGGGCAGTCGACTCCAGTGGGAATAGCACGTGTTTGAAGCCTCCGAAGTGGTGGTTTTCCGCTACGGTGGCTGAGGCTGTTTCCGTGGAAAGCGACTGTCCGTAGCGGAAATCAACGTTGCACCAATATGAAATAGAGTTAATACACATCATATCAATTATATGCATAAAACAAAACAACAATCTTTTAGAAAACTACCTAATGAAAAGAGTGGCTTAAAAAATTAAAAGAATTTTTTAACCCCCTTTTCAAATCTATTGATTTGTTGTATAATTATTTTGAAAATTAAATAATCGATTCTAATCTTCGGGGCAGGGTGTAACTCCCGACCGGCGGTAAATAGCTAATTGGCTTCAAGTCCGCGACCCACATTTTTATTTTAATGTGGCTGATCTGGTGGAATTCCAGAACCGACAGTTAAAGTCTGGATGAGAGAAGATGTCGAGCCTGATTGAGGTATAATTTCCCATACCTTCTTTTCTGAATATTACTGTACTACCCTAAAGCCCCGTTAAATGCTTTAGGGTTTTTTGTAATCAGTCCGATAATCAAACAAGGCTTCTCCTTCGCGACAAGAGTAGAATCGATAAATTGAAGGAGGAATCAAGTATGAAAAAAGGGAAAGGTCAATCATCAAATTTAGTTAAATTTATTATTTTATCACTACTTGGTACGATTTCTTTGGTATTATTTTTCTTGAATTTTCCATTACCATTTTTACCACCTTATTTAAAAATAGACTTTAGTGAAGTCCCAGCGTTAATGGCATCCTTAATCTTTTCACCTATTGCTGGTGTTATCGTTATTGCTATTAAGAATTTACTTTATTTAGCAGTTTCTGGTGCTGGGGATCCTATAGGGGTAGCGGCGAATTTCTTAGCCGGAATAATGTTTGTTGTTCCCGTCTCTATTTTTTATCATAGATTTAAAAAAGGCGTAAAAAGTGTTGTTTCTGGATTAGTGACTGGAACTATTGTCATGACTATTGGTATGAGTGTATTAAATTATTTCTTTATCCTACCAGCTTATGGTTGGTTTATGGGTTGGGGGGACATGACACCAGAGGTTATTTGGGCTTCTGTTATTGCAGCCGTATTACCATTCAATGTGATAAAGGGAATTATCGTGGGCTTTCTATTTGTACCACTATTTATAAAAATGCGAACTTGGATAGAGCAACAGCAAGCGAAATTAGCTTGATTATGTATACAAAAATAGGCCTCCCATAAAGGAGAGCCTATTTTTTCTTGGATATTATTCCAACTGTACTTCTAGAAATACATATTAATTGATCGTTTTCATCGGTAATTTTAATTTCCCAAACCATCGTTGATTTACCTATGTGAATTGGAGAGGCTTTTGCAGTAACCGTTCCATTTCGTATACTTTTTATATGGTTTGCATTGATTTCTATTCCGAAGATATTATTTTCTTTCAAATCAACATGTAAGGTTGCTCCGATGCTTGCTGCGGTTTCAGCAAGAGCAACCGATGCACCTCCATGTAAGTAGCCAAACGGCTGATGAGTTCGGTGATCAACAGGCATACTGATGACAACTAAATTTTTATCCTTTGAAATAATCTTCATCCCTAGAGAATCCATTAAGGTATGATTGAATTCCCCCACAAAACTCACCTTCTTTTTATCTGTTTATACTTCTTGCGCTATAGTAATTGAGTAATTAATAAGGATATTCCAAGGAATAATCCATAGATTGTATTTGTTTTACCGGTAGCTTTCATAGCAGGCATCATTTCTAAAGGATTCGTTTTTCCTCGAAAATTTTTAATTACATCTTTAGCAATAAATAAACTAATAAATGTAATAGTAGACCAGATTGGTAAAATGCCTAAAACAATATAAATTACGGTTAGTGTGTATACAATCGTAAACAGGACAGCCATAAAGGTGACTGCTTTTTCTCTTCCTAATAAAACAGGTATCGTTTTACGTCCACCTTTTTCGTCACCATCACGGTCTCGAATATTGTTAGCTAAATTAATACTGCCAATCAATATCATAATAGGAATAGATATCCAAATAACATCAGCTGTAACAGAACCTGTTTGAATAAAGTAGCTAATTCCTATAATACCAGTACCCATTACAAGACCTGATGCTAATTCTCCAAATGGTGTATAAGATATTGGTAATGGTCCACCAGTATAAAGATATCCGACAGCCATGCATCCTAATCCAATCACTATAATCCACCAGCTTGATTCCATGCAAATGTAGAGTCCAAGTAGCATAGAAACAATATATAAGGTGAAAGCCAGGTTTTTGATAGTTCTCGGCTTCATTCCATCACGTACAATGGAACCTCCAATACCAACAGATTCCTCTGTATCTAATCCACGCTTAAAATCGTAATATTCATTAAATAAGTTCGTTGCTGTTTGGATTAGTAAAGAAGCAATAAGCATGGCAGAAAATAAAATCCAATCTACTTTACCATCTATATAGGCTAGCATGGTCCCAATAAACACTGGGATAAAAGAAGCTGTTAAAGTATGTGGTCGTAGCATGCGCCACCAAACATGGAAGCCCCCCTTTTCATTAAGTGCTGACCTTATATCATTATTTCCAGTAGAGTGCATGTTTTTTCCTCCTGAATTATTCTGTTATCAAACGTTTAGAAAAACGGTTAAATAAAGCTGACTATAAGTCTCCATAACATGTTAAGTTTATGGGAATAGATAGGGGGTGTCAATGATTTCTAATATATGTGGTAGACTAATTTAGGAATCATAGTTGCTTTTCTTGAGAAACAGATAAAAAGAGCATAAAATGTATATGGATGTTTTGTCATTACTATCGGAGGTTTACACAATGGTTGAAATAGAAGCAGGTCAAATTGAATCTGTAATAGAAAAAGCAATAAAAAAGATAAAGAATGAAAAAGACTTTCAACTCGTAAGTATTACAAATAAAATCAAACATCATGATCCTCTTGCATTTTTTGAAGGGGGAAAAGAGATAAATAAATGCCGTACGTTCTGGACGAGTTCTCAAAAGGACTTTTATTTAGTTGGTATTGGACAAGCGTACGAAATGACCGCGGGTAATTCGCGTTTTAAGGATACAAAGTATGCGTGGCAACAGTTAATGCAAAACGCGACTATCTATAATCCATATGAGTCAGCTGGTACTGGAATGGTTGCTTTAGGTGGAATGGAATTTGACCCAATGAAAGAAAAGACTGAACAGTGGGGAAATTTTCCAGCTAGTCATTTTACTATTCCTGAATTTTTATTAACGATTTATAATAATGAATGCTATTATACGATTAATATTCTAGTAAGGAAAAATGATCATCCTCAACAATTAGCGAATGAAATGAAACAACAGGAAAATCTCCTGTTTGCTAAACGAACCATAAAGGATCAACGGTTAATTATAAAAGATAAGCAAGAAATAGGAGTAGTAAATTGGAAGAATGCTGTAAGAATGGCAACTGAGAAGATACGTGTAGGGGAAGCGGAAAAGGTAGTTTTAGCACGTGAAATGCGGTTAATGTTTCATCAAGAAGCTGATATTACCTCCATTATTCAAAAGTTAATTGCAACTCAGCCGAATAGTTATATCTTTGCCTTTGAAAGGGAAGGAGACTGTTTTGTTGGTGCTACCCCTGAAAGGTTAGTTAAACGGGAAAAAAATAGACTGTTATCCACCTGTTTAGCAGGAACGGCACCAAGAGGAATAACAGAAGAAGAGGATAAAAAGATTAGTCAAACACTGATGAATGATCAAAAGAATCGACAAGAGCATGATTTTGTTGTCCAAATGATCAAACAGGCGATGGTGGATTATTGTACGGATGTTGAAATCCCAGAAGAGCCTGTCATTTATCCATTAAAAAATCTCCAGCATTTGTATACACCTGTTACAGCCACATTAAAGCAAGGATATAGCATTTTTGATATTGTTGAAAAGCTTCACCCAACCCCTGCATTAGGTGGTACACCGAGGGAAGAGTCAATGGCTTTTATTAGAGAGCATGAACAACTTGACCGTGGTTGGTATGGAGCTCCCATAGGTTGGATTGATAGTAATATGCATGGAGAATTTGCTGTAGCTATTCGCTCCGCACTGATGCAGGGGAATGAGGCTTCGTTGTTTGCTGGATGTGGGGTTATAAGAGATTCCGATCCGGATGCTGAATATGAGGAAACAAATATTAAATTTTTACCGATGTTATCCGTTTTAGGGGGACAATAAATATGGACTATACAGAAGCACTAACAAGATATACAGCAAATTTTATAGATGAACTAGCTAAAAGTGGGATTACGGATGTTGTGATATCACCAGGATCACGTTCCACTCCACTTGCTTTAGTGGTCACAGAGCACCCAAATTTAAAAGAATGGATCCTTGTAGATGAGCGATCCGCAGCATTTTTTGCATTAGGAATGGCGAAGCAAACAGGACGTCCTGTTGCTATGGTTTGTACATCAGGTACTGCGACGGCCAATTATTTTCCAGCTATAATTGAAGCGTATTACAGTAGGGTTCCATTAGTTGTACTAACCGCAGACCGTCCACATGAATTACGTGATACAGGTGCACCACAGGCGATTGAACAAGTAAAAATGTATGGGGAATATGTGAAATGGTTCCATGAAATGGCTATTCCTGAAGCAACAACAGAAATGATTAATTATGTTCGAAATAAAGCAACTCGTGCAGTGTACATGTCTAAAGAGGGCAATGCGGGACCAGTTCATTTGAATTTTCCTTTTCGTGAGCCATTGACACCGGACTTTTCACTTAAGAATATTTGGGAACCGCTAGATTATAAGGAAGAACGTCCAATAAGTTTAACTTATGATGGCTCCAAGCAATTGAATGCATATCAGTTACAATTACTTATTAAAAAGTTAGAAAATCGTAGAAGAGGTTTAATAGTTTGTGGTCCACAAACGGATGAAAACCTAGCAGAAGCAGTAACAGAACTTGCATCTGAATGGGGCATTCCGATTTTAGCTGACCCATTATCACAAGTTCGTGCAGGTAGTCATCAATTGGATCAAGTGATAGAAGGGTATGATGCAATTCTGCGTAATAAGAAGGTCCGTGATCACCTCAAACCAGATTTTATTTTACGCTTTGGTGCAATGCCTGTTTCTAAACCCTATCTATTTTTTGTAAAGGAAAACCAAGAAACATTGCATTTTGTAGTAGAAAATCACATTGGTTATCGAGATCCTACAGGGAATATAACAGAGTATATTTTTGCTGATCCAGTTAACCTTTGTGAGGATTTACTTGCTGTTACGGAGTTTGAGGATCAATTTGATTCAGAGTGGTTGAAAACCTGGAAGGATATGAATAAGATTGCGAAAAGACATTTACTTGTTCAATCAGTGGATGAAGTAACAGAGGGTGGAGCAGTTCGGACAATGTTTGATGTTACGCCTGAATCTAGCTATGTTTACGCTGCAAATAGTATGCCAATTCGAGATGTTGATACCTTCTTTATGACAACGAATAAGAAGGTTACGATTTTAGCTAACCGAGGAGCGAATGGAATCGATGGTTTGCTTTCTAGTGGTATAGGGGCTGCAGCTTCAAGTAATCCAGTTACTATTATTGCAGGAGATCTTTCCTTTTATCATGATATGAATGGATTATTAGCAGCAAAAAAATTCAATCTAAATGTTACTATCTTGCTTATTAACAACAATGGTGGTGGAATATTTTCCTTTCTACCACAATCAAATGATAAAAAGCATTTTGAAGCCTTATTTGGAACGCCAATTGATATTGATTTCAGATATGCAACCTTTATGTATGGTGGGAAATATGCCCGTGCACGTACGGAAGGAGAGTTAAGGGAATTACTTCAAACCAGTTACCAGCAAGAAGGACTACATGTGATTGAAATAAAAACAGACCGTTCGGAAAATGTTGATTGGCATCGTCAAAAATGGAATGCTATTGAACAAGAAATTTTAGAACGCTGGAGCTGATGAGATGTATTTTTCCATAAATAAGGATGAAAAATATTGGTATGAAATTCATGGCGAAGGAGTCCCATTGGTTTTGCTCCACGGTTTTACTGGTAGCGGGAGGACGTGGGAATCATTAATCCAATCTTTTTTAGAAAAAGGAGATAACCTTCAACTCATCGTTGTCGATTTACCTGGCCATGGTCAGACTATTACACAAACTCCTCGAACAATGGAAGCATGCTGTGAAGATTTAAACAAGTTATTCACATTTATTGGTCTCCGTGAATTTCATTTACTGGGCTATTCGATGGGGGGGCGAACTGCTCTAGCGTATGCATTAAGATATCAGGAAAAAATCCTCACCCTAATTCTAGAAAGTGCTTCACCTGGGTTAGCATCAAAAGAAGAAAGGTTTTCTCGAATTCAACGTGATGAGGAATTAGCACAACGTATTGAGGATAATGGAGTTGAAGATTTCGTTAACTTTTGGGAAAACATCCCTTTATTTTCTACGCAAAAAAATCTACCAGCAAAAATACAGCAACGTATAAGAGAAGAGCGCCTGAATCAAACTGCGAATGGTTTAGCAATGTCTCTTCGGAATATGGGAACAGGTAAACAGCCATCGTTCTGGGAGGAATTGCGGTATTTTTCAAAACCTGTTTTGTTGTTAGTTGGTGAATGGGATGAAAAATTTATCCAAATTAACAAAAAGATGCAAGAATTGTTCGTTGATTGTAATCTACTTATATGTGAAAAAAGCGGTCATGCAATTCACGTGGAAAACTCTCAGGCTTTTGATATACTAGTACATGAATTTATTGGAAACTACATAAATTCCTATAATGAGGAGGATTAAGATGAAGGCCCAATGGGAAAATGTAAAAAATTATGAAGAAATTATTTACGAAAAATATAATGGAATTGCTAAAGTAACCATGAACCGTCCTGAAAAAAGAAATGCTTTTACACCACTAACAGTTAATGAAATGATTGATGCTTTTACGGATGCACGTGATGATTCAGAAATCGGTGTAATTATTCTAGCAGGAGAAGGAGAAAAAGCCTTTTGTTCTGGTGGAGATCAATCCGTGCGTGGTCATGGAGGGTATGTCGGAAGTGATCAGGTACCAAGGTTAAACGTGTTAGATTTACAACGCTTAATCCGTACTATTCCTAAACCAGTAATTGCAATGGTTTCAGGTTACGCAATTGGTGGTGGACATGTTCTTCATGTTGTTTGTGATTTAACGATTGCTGCAGATAATGCCATCTTTGGTCAAACTGGACCAAAAGTTGGTAGCTTTGATGCTGGATATGGTGCAGGCTATTTAGCTCGAATGGTTGGACATAAGCGTGCGCGAGAAATCTGGTATTTATGCCGTCAATACAATGCAGAAGAAGCATATGAAATGGGAATGGTGAATACAGTTGTCCCATTAGAAAAATTAGAAGAGGAAACATTGCAATGGTGTGAAGAGATTCTTGAAAAATCACCGACTGCCCTTCGTTTCTTGAAGGCCTCCTTTAATGCGGATACGGATGGTTTAGCAGGTCTTCAACAGATGGGTGGAGATGCTACATTGCTTTATTACACAACAGATGAAGCAAAAGAAGGAAGGGACGCGTTTAAAGAAAAAAGAAAACCAAACTTTAAAAAGTTCCCACGCTTCCCTTGATTTGTTAGGGAATACGATTTACGAGAAAGACCTTTGCTTGAGTTTATGAGCAAGGGTTTTTCGTTTATAAGCCTATTGTTTCATCCATCCAATTGTATTCAGAAAGGAGAGGTTAAATTGGGGGAAACTATTCCGCACTGGTTAACTAAACAAGCAGACCTTGCACCAACGAAGATTGCTATTGAACTTGATGATGGAAGTACGACTACTTTTCAAGAGTTAAAGGAAGAAAGCCAAATTTTTGCGCGAAAACTCGCACATATAGGGGTTAAAGAGGGAACACATGTTGGAATCTTATCCAATAATAGTGTCACGATGTTAACTGCAATTCATGCTTTAAGCTATCTGGGAGCTGTAGGAGTATTATTAAATACACGATTAACTTCCAATGAATTAAACTATCAACTAAGAGATGCGGAAGTAAACGTTTTATTAACTTCGGGATCATTTAAAAATCAGGAAATGCAACTAGATGTTCCTTTTATTTACCGCTTTAGTGAGATCCATAGTACAGTGGAGAAAGAAGTTATGCTTAAGTCAGAGCTAGTTCTAGATGATATCTTTACGATTATTTATACTTCTGGTACAACAGGATTTCCTAAGGGAGTTATACATACATATGGCAATCATTGGTGGAGTTCGATTGGTTCAGTGCTTAACCTTGGATTAAACCCAAATGACAAATGGCTTATTCCATTACCTATTTTTCATGTCAGTGGATTATCCACCTCCATTAAGAGTGTAATTTATGGGATGCCGATTTATTTATTAGAGAAATTTGATGTTGGAATCGTACATAATGCCTTAATGAAAAAGGGTATTACCATTGCTTCAGTTGTTTCAGTAATGGTTCAGAAATTGTTGGAACGGCTCGGAAATGATGGTTATCCTTGTTCATTAAGATGCCTACTGCTTGGAGGAGGACCAGCACCAAGACCTATGCTTGTACGTGCAAAAGAAAAGAACATCCCAATTTTTCAATCGTATGGAATGACAGAAACCTCTTCACAAATTGTTACCCTTAGTCCCCAGGATGCTCTAGAAAAAGTTGGTTCAGCAGGGAAGCCATTATTTCCAGCCCAATTAAAAATTACGGAATTAGACAATGACTCGGTTGGTGAAATTATGGTGAAGGGTCCAATGGTAACGAAAGGATATTATAAGAATGAAGAGGCTAATAAAAAGTCCTTTCATCAAGGGTGGTTAGCTACTGGAGATATGGGATATGTTGATGAAGACGGATTTTTATATGTGGTTGACAGGAGAAAGGATTTAATCATATCCGGTGGCGAAAATGTATATCCTTCTGAGATAGAAAGTGTATTATCAGGAATAAGACAAATAAGCGAAGTTGGTGTGACAGGGAAGACCGATGAAACATGGGGTCAAGTTCCTGTTGCCTACATCGTTAAAAAAGATACAATTTCTACGGAGGAAATTTTAGATTATGCAAAGGAACGGTTAGCAAAGTATAAATTACCGAAAGAAATTCATTTTGTTAAGGAACTTCCAAGGAATGCTTCTAACAAGCTAGTAAGAAGTAAACTTGCTGATTTAAAGCGCAATTAATGATTAAATGAAGAATAGATTCCATGCAAGAAGCCAAATTAGTAATAGGAGGTGTACTGCATGGAAAAACAAAAGTACTACATTAATGTTGCTAATGGGGAAATTTCTCACAGAAAACATGATAATAACGATTATTTAGTGATTAATGCAACAAATGGAGAGATAAGTTATCTAAGGAGAAAGTTAGAGAGCATGCATGAAGCAAGTTTCAGTTCCTTTATTCGTGCACATATTCCTATAGTTGAGTATCATAATGATTCTGCAAATGATGCTTATGATGATAATTTATTGGAAGTATATCAAATGCTATACGATTTAGGTAATAAACAAACACGGGAACATATAAAAAGTATGGGGATTTTGGATAATCATTCTATGTAAATGGATATTTATATGTTATCTTAAAGATAATATTCCTTGCAGCAATGTAAGTTTAACCCCTTAGACAAATAGGAATAGTATTAAACTAAGGGGGATTTTGAGTTATGAAGCAAACTTTTGCCATCTTAGGTATATTATTTGTTGGTATCATGTTTATTTTAGTATCCTTTACGAAGGAATTCGAGACACAAGAAAAACATCATCCATCTGCTTCTACAGTCCTTGATAAAAAGGATGCTGCTACACAAGAGAAAGAATTAAGGCATGAAGACATTATCTCCTTAACAAAAGAATTTATGGATATTCTAATTCAAGAGTCTGGAGAGAACTATAAAGTGAAGGGGTTTCAAACGGAAGAACAAATTCTCAAAGAGTTGGACAAGATAACCACTAGACAAGTTGCTGAAGCTTATGTACCATACTATTATGAGGAGAAGACGGATGGGCTCTATATCGTACCAACAGAGACTCCGCCTTGGTTCATTCCTAAAAATTCTTATGAGATGAAGCAGGTTAGTGATGTTCAAACGAAAATAACCCAACATAACAGAACAGAACTCGATGGAGATTACACCATTGAAATAGAATTTACGCATCAAAAAAACTGGAAAATAACAAATGTGATTTATCGTTAGTTGGCAGGAAAAAGGCAGTTGAAGTTTTTGAATACATTTAGAGATTATTATAACAATGAGGTAACACTATCTTTTAAAGACCATCCATTTTGTAAACAACCGAAGCATGTATGGATCATTTGCAAATATAAACATCAATGGTTGTTAACGAGACATAAGGAGCGGGGATTAGAATTTCCTGGTGGAAAGGTAGAAGAAGGAGAAACGGCTTTACAGGCGGCTGTTCGTGAAATAAAGGAAGAAACTGGCGGGATCGTGAGCAACATTAACTATATCGGTCAGTACTACGTGAACGGGAAAAGAGATGTTGTCATAAAGAATGTCTATTATGCCGTTATTCATGAATTAATCGAACAAGAATCCTATTTTGAAACAGATGGGCCGGTGTTACTAGAAGCGTTACCATCAAATATAAAAAATAATGGTGCTTATAGCTTTATCATGAAAGATAATGTTTTAGATTTTTGTTTAGAACATATAAAGTGTAAATCTTAAGGTCAGACCAGAAGTGGTTTGATCTTTTTCGCATTACGATAAAAAAGGATTAATAATGCCCTCATTATCAATCCTTTTATCATAAAGAAGTCGATGAGCCAGTTAACATTGATTCCTTATATTATATTAAGTTGAGTGCTTAATCAACCAACCTTCAAGTTTTTCAACTACTTTATACATAATTGCAGCAAGTACAGCAATAATAACAAGACTAGACATAACGAGTGTGAAGTCAAACACTTGGAAACCATAAATAATGAGGTAGCCTAAACCTTGTTTGGATACAAGATATTCTCCAACAATGACTCCTACCCATGATAACCCAACATTTACCTTTAAGGTGGATATCATCGTCGGCATGGTTGCTGGAAAAACAGCCTCTTTAAAGCATTGCCATCTCGTTGCACCAAAGCTTTTTAACACTTTCGAATAGTTTGGGTCAACTCCATTGAAGGCGGAATAAACAGTCAGTGTTGTAATGATGACAGAAACTAAGAATCCCATGGATATAATTGCCAAATACCCTGGTCCGAGAGCAACAATGAGTATAGGCCCAAGTGCCACTTTAGGCATGGCATTCATGACGACTAAAAAGGGATCCATAACCTTGGAAAAACGGGTAAAGGACCATAGTAAAGTTGCTAACAAAATTCCACCGATTGTACCAATGATGAAACCTAGGATTGTTTCAAAAAGGGTAACAGATAAATGACTATATATGGATCCATTTGCAAATCTTTCAATTAATAAATTCCAGATTCTACTCGGTGAGCTAAATAATAGTGGATCAATCCAATTCAGGCGACTAGCAATCTCCCAGATAGCAATGAATGTAACTAGGATAATGAATTGCCATGTTAGCACGATTTTTCGTTCCCTTTTTATACTTCTTATATGCCTCTGAAATAATTGTTGATCACTATTCATTGGATATCACCACCTTCGCGTTTATCAAGTTCATCCCAAATTCGGTCAAATAAAATTTGGTATTTTGAATGTTTTCGAACAGTTAATGGAGCGGATTGACGTAATTCAATTGGAACCTCAAAGGACTTTGCTATACTTCCTGGATTTGCATTCATAACTAGTATTCGATCACTCATCGCGATAGCCTCACCAATATCATGTGTTACTAGAACTGCTGTTTTATGGTAGTTCTTTAAAAGTCTACCAACTAAATCCTCTAGTTTTAATTTCGT
The DNA here is from genome assembly GCF_900176885.1 of Oceanobacillus senegalensis. GTDB lineage: Bacteria > Bacillota > Bacilli > Bacillales > Amphibacillaceae > Oceanobacillus > Oceanobacillus senegalensis. The sequence goes on from NZ_LT839648.1 coordinate 825,474, forward strand.
TTGGTAATCTAAGGCAGAGAAAGGTTCATCTAAAAGTAATATTTTAGGATCATTGATGAGCGTTCTTACCAATGCAACCCGCTGCCGCATCCCACCAGATAAGGAGGTTGGATAACTATCTTCTACACCACTCAAACCAACCTCCTGTAAAAGTTGTATAGCTGTTTCTTTAAAATCTGATATTGGCTTCTTATTAATTTTTGGACCAATTAATACATTATCAAGAATGGTTTTCCATGGGAATAAATAATCCTGTTGAAGCATATACCCAATTGCAAGTTGAGATTGCTTAATTGGTTTATCCTCTAGCAATACATTACCTTCTGTGTTTTCTAAGATACCAGCTATGATAGATAATATTGTCGATTTACCGCATCCACTAGGACCAAGTAATGCAACAAACTCCCCTTTCTTTAAAGAAAAAGATATATTATCCAATGCTTTGGTATAATCCCTTTTTGAAAAGTAATGATGTGATACTTGGTCTAAGGTTAGAAATGTCAATGTATTTCCCTCCTTAGTTGTTGATGACTTCCTCTGCGAATTCTGTGTTTACCAATTCTTCGTAAGGTACGTCTTCAGGGAGTTCCCCAGCTTCATCCATAATAGATTTTAATTGCTCCCACTCTTCTTTATCCAAGACGGGATCCGATGCAAAAGAGTCCTGATTTTTGTAGCGTTCGATAGATGATGCTAAAAGCTCTACATCTGTATCTTCAAAGAATGGGCTAACTACTTCAGCGATAGTTTCTGGGTCATTTTCTTGAACCCATTGTTGTGCTTTATATATGGCTTTTGTAAATTTTGTTACTGCTTCCTTGTTTTCATCCATATAGCTTTGTTTTGCCATAAATCCCGTGTATGGAACCGTGCCAGATTCCTCACCGAATGATGCTACAATATGTCCAGTTCCTTCCCGTTCAAAAACACTAGCAGTTGGTTCGAATAATTGAACATAATCATAATCACCTGAAGCAAAAGCACCTGGGATATTTGCAAAGTCGATGATCTGATCTAAATTAACATCTTTGTGTGGATCAATATCATGCTGTTTTAAGACATATTCACCAACCATTTGTGGCATTCCACCAACACGTTGGCCTAGAAAATTACTTTCTTTTACATCCTCCCATTTAAAATCGTCATTTGGTTCTTTAGCAACTAAAAATGTTCCATCTGTTTGGGTTAGCTGTGCAAAATTGATGGCATAGTCTTTTGAATCTTGTGCGTAAACATAGATGGAGGTTTCCGCACCAACAAGAGCAATATCAACTCCATCAGATAACAGTGTTGTCATCGTTGTGTCGCCACCCCAGGTTGTTTGCAGTTCAACTTCCAATCCTTCTTCTTCAAAAAAGTTTTTCTCTAAAGCTACATACATTGGTGTATAGAATACCGATCTTGTTACTTCTGCTAAACTAATTTTTGTTGATGTATTTGAACCGCATGCGGAAAGTAAGATAAGTAAACCAATAGCAAATAAAGCGATATATTTCGTCTTTCTCATTTCTTTTGACTCCTTTCCTCTTAAATTCATCCCATGTCAACATAGTGTATGTTTTGGTGGAAAATGTGTGAATGCCTATATGAAAAAAGTAATTTTGTGTCAGACACAATAATCTGGTAGTAAACAATATAAATGGAAGTTAAAAAAAGCCGACCTCAAAGTAAGGTCGGCTGTTCGAATAGGACGAACAATGATTTGCTTGTATAATGAAATCCTTTTGGGATGAGGAATTTATTTTAAATTACCCTTTATACAAAGGTCCTGCTAGCTTAATTTCATCGGATGCTTGTGTGAATTTTGTGAAATTATTATGGAATTTAAGTGCAAGATCTTTTGCTGTATGGTCGTAAGCTTCTTTGTCGCTCCAAGTTTGCTTCGGAATTAATACTTCATCAGGAACTCCTGGAATATGAAGTGGAATTTCTAAACCGAAAATCTCGTCTTGAACGGTTTCTACATTGTTTAGTTCTCCTTCTAATGCAGAATGGACCATTGCACGAGTGTAAGAGAGCTTCATACGGTTCCCAACACCATAGGATCCACCAGTCCAACCAGTGTTAACTAGAAACACATTAGCGTTGTATTGATCAATTTTTTCACCGAGCATTTCCGCATATTTAGATGGAGCTAGTGGAAGGAATGGTGAACCGAAGCAAGCAGAGAATGTTGCTTGTGGTTCAGTTACTCCACGTTCCGTACCAGCTAATTTACTCGTATATCCACTTAAGAAATGATACATAGCCTGTTCTTTTGATAATTTACTAATTGGTGGTAATGTTCCAGATGCATCGGCAGTAAGGAAAATAATCGCATTTGGATGTCCTGCCACACTAGGTTTTATGATATTATCTATATTTTCAAGTGAATAAGCTGCTCGTGTATTTTCCGTTAAGGATGTATCATCATAATCCGGTACTCTCGTTTCATCATCTAATATGACATTTTCCAATACAGAGCCAAATCGAATAGCATTGAAAATTTGTGGCTCCTTCTCCTCTGATAGATTAATGCATTTTGCATAGCAACCACCTTCAATGTTAAATACACCATTCGGACCCCAACCATGCTCATCATCGCCAATAAGACGACGATATGGATCCGCTGAAAGAGTAGTTTTTCCGGTACCAGAAAGTCCGAAGAAAAGTGCTACATCTCCCTCTTGACCTACATTAGCCGAGCAATGCATCGATAAAATGTCTTGTTGTGGTAATAGGTAGTTCATGACGGAGAAAATAGACTTTTTAATTTCACCGGCATATTCCGTTCCACCAATAAGAATGACACGTTTTTTAAACGAGACGATGATAAAAGTTTCCGAATTTGTACCGTCAACCGCTGGATCTGCCTTAAAGTTTGGTGCAGAAATAACGGTAAATTCAGATTGATGATTCTCTAATTCTTCCTCAGTAGGTGTAATGAATAATTGGCGAGAAAATAGATTATGCCAAGCATATTCATTGAAAACTTGAATTGGTAAACGATATTTTTTATCCGCTCCAGCAAAGCCTTTAAAAGAGTATAACTCTTCTTTATTCTTTAAATAATCCACAACTTTTTGGTATAAGTTGTCAAAATATTTTTCTTCGATTGGCTGATTCACAGAACCCCAATCAATATATTTTTCACAAACTTCATCTTTAACGATAAATTTATCTTTCGGTGATCTACCAGTATATGTTCCTGTCGTTGCACGTACAGCTCCCGATTCAGATAATCTGGCTTCGTTTCTTTCAAGAATACGTTCCACTAATTTTGGTACAGATAAATTCTCTTTTAGGTTTTTGTGAGAGTATAGGTCTTTTAATACTGTTCTTTCCACCATTTTCATTCGTTTCTCCTACCTTTTTAATGGTTTTTTTTACCCTTAAATGAATAAAATATCATTTGTGTTTCCTAATCTGCCATTAGTATAACACATTTAAAAAAATAGTCCATACTATTCAAAGGGAAATTTTGTAAAGATTTAATAATCAGCATATGCCTAACAAAAAATTGTTGACATACCGTATCTGTTTCGATAGGATAAACCATGGACGGATACTCTCTTATTCAGAGTTGGTGGAGGGACAGACCCTAAGAAGCCCAGCAACCATCACTTCAAGTGAAAAGGTGCTAACCTGAAGCAAGGAAAATTCCTTGGACAATAAGAGTGAAAGGACCGGAACCCTTTCCTCATGTTATAGAAGGAAGGGATTTTTTTATTTTATACAGGAAATTCTTTCAGTATTTTGTATAAAAATAGTTGCTTCCCAATGCTTAACATTATTTGTATCAGAAAGTTAATACGTCTAAGGTGTACTTTGAATAGTAATTATCTATATGTGATTTGAAAGAATATGAACATCAATAATGTAGAGATCCGTAACATCATAAAAAGGAGAGAAAAGCCACATGGCTGCAAATCGTCGTTTATTCACGTCTGAATCAGTAACAGAAGGGCATCCAGATAAAATGTCAGATCAAATCTCTGATGCCATACTTGATGAAATATTATCGAAGGATCCCAATGCTCGTGTAGCATGTGAAACTACCGTAACCACCGGACTAGTTTTAGTTGCTGGAGAGATTTCAACGAGTACATATGTTGATATACCAGCAATTGTAAGAAATACGGTTAAGGAAATAGGTTATACGAGAGCGAAATATGGTTTTGATGCGGAAACATGTGCCGTATTAACTGCCATTGATGAACAGTCACCTGACATAGCGATGGGGGTTGACCAAGCACTTGAAGCGAGAAATGGGAAAATGAGTGATGAGGAAATTGCTGCTATTGGTGCAGGAGATCAAGGTCTCATGTTTGGTTATGCGTGTAATGAGACAGAAGAATTAATGCCATTACCTATTTCCTTAGCACATAAATTATCGAAGCGACTAGCTGATGTACGAAAAGAAAATGTAGTGGATTATCTGCGTCCAGATGGAAAAACGCAGGTAACGATTGAGTATGATGAGGATAATAATCCGAAACGAGTTGACACCATTGTTATTTCAACTCAACACCACCCAGAAGTCGAAAAAGATCAAATCGAAAAGGATATCAAAAAATACGTTATTGAACCAGTTGTTCCTGCTGCATTATTAGATGGAGAAACGAAATACTTTATCAATCCAACAGGTCGCTTTGTGGTTGGAGGACCACAAGGGGATGTTGGATTAACAGGAAGAAAAATTATTGTTGATACGTATGGTGGATATGCTAGACATGGTGGTGGTGCTTTTAGTGGAAAGGATTCTACAAAGGTAGACCGTTCTGCAACATATGCGGCAAGGTATGTAGCTAAAAATATTGTTGCGGCAGGTCTGGCTAAGTCTTGTGAAGTCCAATTAGCCTATGCAATCGGAGTAGCTGAACCTGTTTCTATCTCTATTGATACTTTTGGAACTGGAAAGGTAGCTGAAATTGATTTAGTAAATGCTGTTCGTGAAATCTTTGATTTACGACCTGCTGGAATTATTAACATGCTTGACTTACGAAGACCAATTTTTAGAGATACAGCAGCATATGGACATTTTGGTAGAACGGATATCCAATTCCCGTGGGAAAGAACAGACAAAGTTGAAGAATTAAAAGCTCTTGTTAAATAGAAATACGATAAAAGCCATTTAACCTAATGTTAAATGGCTTTATTTTTGGCTCTAAAATATATGTTGGGGTTTTAATAAAATTTAAGCATAAAAAAACACGCAAGCTCCTATATCCTTTAAACTTGAATTGACGAGAAACAAGTGGATAGGAGTTGCGTGTATATGTATTTTAACATGAAATTACCTGGATTAGAAGAAATGAAAATAACGAAAACAGAGGAGATAGAGGGATCCTTTCATATTCATGTTCAGTTGCCAAAAAAACCTCATAAATGCCCTTCTTGTGGGGAGATAACAGAGCGTATTCATGATTATCGAGTGCAAAAAATTCAGCATTTAAAATTGTTTGAACGTAGAACCTATATTTTTTATCGTAAGCGTCGTTATAGGTGTGAGTGTGGAAAGAGGTTTGTAGAAAACAATAATATTGTCTATCGTTATCAGCGACATACGGTGGAATGGAATCAGGCGTTAGGTTTTCGAGTGATAAAGGGGAAGAATTTCAAGGATACTGCTGCCCAATTTCATACGTCATCCAATACAGCTATGCGACGTTTTGATAACGTATCAGCTGGTAAATTACGTGAGGTTAAAGCTCTGCCACGGGTAATAGCGATCGATGAATATAAGGGCGATACAAATAAAGGTAAATATCAAACCATTATCGGTAATGGTGAGACAGGTGAGCCTTTGGATATTCTTCCTGATCGGTCCGTAAAAACGGTGAAAAAGTATCTACAGGAAAAGGGAGAAAAAGTAGAAATAGTCATTATGGATATGAGTCATAGCTTTAAATCAGCTGTTCAACAAGCATTGGGGAATCCTATTATTATAGCGGATCGATTTCATTTCTGTCGTTATATTTATTGGGCACTCGAACGTGTGCGAAGACGAGTTCAAAAAGAATTCCACCCTTATGATCGTAAAAAGTGCAAGCGAATGAAGCATGTATTTTATAAGCATTATGAAGCCCTTAGCGCAAAACAACATTGGTACTTAGAAAGATATTTAGGGTTATCAGAAGATTTGAGAACAGCTTATGGGTTAAAAGAATCTTATCGAACTTGGTTTGAAGAAGCAAAGAAAATAGGAAAAGATAATATGAAAGAGGTTAAAGAAGGGCTGTATCAGTTTTATACGCAAGTAAAAGATGCGGGTTTAGAGGAATTTGAAAAAGCGATACAGACGCTACAAAATTGGCAACCTGAAATATTGAACAGCTTTGCCTTTGGGTATAGTAATGGGTTTATTGAAGGATTGAATAATCAAACAAAGGTTATCAAGAGAAATGCCTTTGGATTCAAGAGATATGATCGATTGAGATTAAGGGTATTATTACACCATCAATTTAAATCCGTAGCCAATTCAATAGGTTAAAGGGGTAGGAGCTAATAGCCCCACCCCAACATTTGACTTAGAACC
>NZ_LT839648.1:833048-1550245 GCF_900176885.1 Oceanobacillus senegalensis
TGGCTCTAAAATATATGTTGGGGTTTTAATAAAATTTAAGCATAAAAAAACACGCAAGCTCCTATATCCTTTAAACTTGAATTGACGAGAAACAAGTGGATAGGAGTTGCGTGTATATGTATTTTAACATGAAATTACCTGGATTAGAAGAAATGAAAATAACGAAAACAGAGGAGATAGAGGGATCCTTTCATATTCATGTTCAGTTGCCAAAAAAACCTCATAAATGCCCTTCTTGTGGGGAGATAACAGAGCGTATTCATGATTATCGAGTGCAAAAAATTCAGCATTTAAAATTGTTTGAACGTAGAACCTATATTTTTTATCGTAAGCGTCGTTATAGGTGTAAGTGTGGAAAGAGGTTTGTAGAAAACAATAATATTGTCTATCGTTATCAGCGACATACGGTGGAATGGAATCAGGCGTTAGGTTTTCGAGTGATAAAGGGGAAGAATTTCAAGGATACTGCTGCCCAATTTCATACGTCATCCAATACAGCTATGCGACGTTTTGATAACGTATCAGCTGGTAAATTACGTGAGGTTAAAGCTCTGCCACGGGTAATAGCGATCGATGAATATAAGGGCGATACAAATAAAGGTAAATATCAGACCATTATCGGTAATGGTGAGACAGGTGAGCCTTTGGATATTCTTCCTGATCGGTCCGTAAAAACGGTGAAAAAGTATCTACAGGAAAAGGGAGAAAAAGTAGAAATAGTCATTATGGATATGAGTCATAGCTTTAAATCAGCTGTTCAACAAGCATTGGGGAATCCTATTATTATAGCGGATCGATTTCATTTCTGTCGTTATATTTATTGGGCACTCGAACGTGTGCGAAGACGAGTTCAAAAAGAATTCCACCCTTATGATCGTAAAAAGTGCAAGCGAATGAAGCATGTATTTTATAAGCATTATGAAGCCCTTAGCGCAAAACAACATTGGTACTTAGAAAGATATTTAGGGTTATCAGAAGATTTGAGAACAGCTTATGGGTTAAAAGAATCTTATCGAACTTGGTTTGAAGAAGCAAAGAAAATAGGAAAAGATAATATGAAAGAGGTTAAAGAAGGGCTGTATCAGTTTTATACGCAAGTAAAAGATGCGGGTTTAGAGGAATTTGAAAAAGCGATACAGACGCTACAAAATTGGCAACCTGAAATATTGAACAGCTTTGCCTTTGGGTATAGTAATGGGTTTATTGAAGGATTGAATAATCAAACAAAGGTTATCAAGAGAAATGCCTTTGGATTCAAGAGATATGATCGATTGAGATTAAGGGTATTATTACACCATCAATTTAAATCCGTAGCCAATTCAATAGGTTAAAGGGGTAGGAGCTAATAGCCCCACCCCAACATTTGACTTAGAACCTTATTTTTAATGATATATATGATAAGTGCGGTGATTAGAAAGGGACCTGGTGCATGGATTTTTTTCAGTATTCGTTACCTAAGTCGGTATTTTTCTTATAATATTGTCCTTTCTCAACATAGGATTTGCGAACTCGTTCCATTTCTTTATAATCTGCTTCGGTTAGTTCACGAACTACTTTGGCGGGGCGTCCCATTACTAAGGTATGTGGAGGAATTTTCTTCCCTGGTGGAACAAGGCTTCCTGCTCCAACGAAAGCATTTTCTCCAACTTCTGCACCATCCAATATGATGGATCCCATTCCAATTAATGCATTTTTTCGAATAATCGAAGAATGTAATGTAACTTGATGTCCAATCGTTACATCATCATCGATGATTAATGGTTTGTCTGGACTTTGATGTAACATGGATAGGTCTTGCACACTCACACGTTTACCTATACATGTTGGTGCTACATCTCCACGAATAACTGTTTGAAACCAGATGCTTGATTCACTATCTATGGTTACATCACCAATAATTACTGCATCCTTTGCAATGAACGTTGTTTCATGTATTTTCGGCTTTTTTCCATTATAATCTCCAATCAACATTATCATCCTTTCTTACGTATTTGTTCGCGGTTTTTGTATTCTGTTTTTCTCCGTAATTGAAGTAGTATTAAGTTAATGATCATGATATCTATGTTGTGCAACTAAGTAGTTAACTGCTAACTTTAGAACTCTTGTAAATCCCCTTCTAACGGAAAACTTTCGATATCTTTTACTTATAGAATGAAAGCTTGGAAACTAGGGAAAGATATATGAAAAATGTTAAATGTTTTCCACCTTTTCTATCTCCTGTGTTTTATCGCAGGTTAAGGGGCAGTAAAATTCCCACCTCAAAAATGGAAAAAACATTAATCATTTTAGGTGAGGGAGGGCCTTGTGTCATACCCTTGTGGTATAAACTACCCCTAAAAGCCCGATTCGTTCATCTAACAATCAGTGGGGGGGGAAAGATCCCCCACTGATTGAAGATTCACTTTATGGTTGGTCGTTAAGAGGGAATCTGAACAACTATGCTAATATAATAAGTATAGCAAAGTAAAAAGGTTTTGAAAAAAAGATCGGAGGAAATAGCTTGTCTTACGTACCATCAACACCACTTTCATTAGTAACCACTGTCTTTCGTAGAATTTTCCCTCAAGTTAATCATGAAATTAATTATTGGAAAAAAAGGGCAAATCAAATTCCGAATAAGGAATTGCGAACACAGGCACTATCGAGTATTGCTTCCAAGAAGTTTCATTGTCAGGGTGGAGCAGTATTTTCTTTGCTAGCAGGAGATAAATGGAAAGAAGCAGTTCGATTTATTGTAGCTTACCAAACCATTAGTGATTACTTAGATAATCTGTGTGATAGAAGTACATCCCTTAATCCTAATGATTTCAAGCAATTACATTTATCAGCTGAAGATGCTCTTCAACCAGAAAACCAGCCTAGAAATTACTATAAGTTACGTGAAGATCAAGACGATGGAAATTATTTATATGAACTTGTAGTTACGTGTCAACAAACTATAAGTATGATTCACTCCGTGGAAAAGATAAAAGTACAATTAATTAAGTTGGAAGATATGTATTCTAGTTTACAAGTACATAAGCATGTTAGGGTAGAGGAAAGGGTCCCTAGATTGACACATTGGTATGAAGAAAATAATAGAATCCCTACTTTAAGTTGGTATGAGTTTGCAGCTGCTACAGGATCCACCTTAGGAATTTTCTGTCTTGTATCTTATGCTCTCTCAGGTAAGATGTCAAACCAATTAGCATCTAATATATATGAGGGGTATTTTCCATACATACAGGGTCTACATATACTTTTGGATTATTTTATAGATCAAAACGAAGATTTAGATGAAGGTGATTTAAATTTCTGTAGCTTTTACCCTAATAATGAAAAGATGATAGAAAGGTTTAGTTTTTTTATTCAACAAGCGGATAAAAGGGTGGAATTTTTACCAAATCCACAGTTTCATAAAATGGTTTGTCATGGATTAGTTGGTCTATATTTGGGAGATATCAAGGTTAAATCAATTAAGAATGGAAATAAAATGGCTAAGGAATTACTTAAAATAAGTGGATATCCTGCTAGGTTTTTCCAAATCAATACAAGGATGTATTATAAATTAAACGGAAATGGTAAGGTGGTTTGAAATTTATCGCAGGTTAAGGGGCAGTAATATCCCGACCTCAAAAATGGAGGAGAGCGTGGGTCTTTAGGAGGCGTTGTGACATTAGCTTTTGTTCCTTTGTTTTAGTGTGGGATAGAAGAATCCCCACTAATTAAAGATTCACTTTATCATTAGAAAAGAGGAGCGTTAAAATGCCGGTTTGCCAAAGCTGTAATAAAGAGTGGACATGGAAACAGTCAATAACAAATTTACGTAATATTTGTCCATACTGTGGAACAAAGCAATTTCTAACCGAGCAATCGAGAAGATGGAACGGTATATCTACGTTAATTCCTATTATTTTTATTTTCTTTTTCAATTTGATCATTGACATGTCTATTACAACCGTATTTATTGTTGCATTAATTGTTAGCTTCGTAACGATAGCTATACAACCACTATTTATGGAATTGTCTAATGAGAAAAAGCCGGTCGGTAGATAAAAAATAAGCAGTAGCAGAGGCTTACTGCTTATTTTTTTGAATAGCAATAATAAATGGTGGATTATTTTTCTGGTTAATAAAGCCATACTGGAGGACACTATATTTTTGTTGACTTAAATGGAGTACATGCTTTAATATTGCTTCTTTTTCTTCTTTTCCACCTTCGTGTCCGTGATAAACCACTAAAATAATCAAGCCATTTTTCTTTAATACTTCTAATATATCATCCATCGCCTTAATGGTTGATTCTGGCTTGGTAATGATTTTTTTATCACTCTTTGGCAGATATCCTAGATTAAAAATAGCGCCACCAATTGTTTGTCGCTCATCCTTTGGTAGGTGTTGTTTAATATTGGCATGACTATCATGAATGAGTGACACGTTGGATTTACCATGTTTAATAATGACCTCTCTAGTCGATGTAATGGCAAGTTCCTGGACATCAAATGCAAGTACATGACCATCTTGCCCTACAAGATCGCTTAAAAATAATGTATCATTACCATTTCCGCATGTAGCATCGATAACTGTTTCCCCTTTATTGACAGATTCCTCTAATAGGTAGTGCGCATAATTGAGAACTCCTTTGAGCATAGATATAACCTCACTATTCTTTTTCTTATTGCTACGATTTAAATTGTGATGATGACTACTTAAATTATTTTAACATAATTATGTTTAGATTTAAGAAGTGTTGACAAAGATGGTACTATTATTTATAATTTCGATATAATATGACAATGACTTTGCGAAGGATTAGTAGTGTATTATTCAAGGCATAGAGAGACAGTGGTTGGTGAAAACTGTTGCTTGAACATGCACGAACTCACCTTCTTTGTCGCAGGGTACGAAATCGTAAGTAGTTCCTGCCGTATAGATCCGCGTTAAGGGCGCAAGAGAACGTGAAGTCTACGTTAATTTGGGTGGTACCGCGGGAGCTAAGCTTCTCGTCCCTTTATAGGGATGAGTGGCTTTTTTTTAGGTAAGACAAGTTTAAAATTTTAGCTAAGAACCGCTTCGACATAGTCAAAATTTTACCGTACCAAGTATTAGAAAAAAGTACGTAAAAAGAGGGGTTAGTCGTGTATTAAAAAGGAGGATATGGAACGTGAGCTTTGATCATCGAAAAATAGAAAAGAAATGGCAAAACTATTGGCAAGAAAATAAAACATTTAAAACAGATACATATTCTGAAAAAGAAAAATTTTATGCTTTAGATATGTTTCCCTATCCATCTGGTGCAGGTCTTCATGTAGGGCATCCAGAAGGATATACAGCAACAGATATTCTCTCGCGTATGAAACGTATGCAGGGATACGAAGTAATGCACCCAATGGGCTGGGATGCATTTGGTCTTCCTGCTGAGCAGTATGCGATTGATACGGGAAATAGCCCGGCTGAATTTACAGCGAAAAATATTGCAACCTTTAAGCGCCAAATTCAAGAACTTGGCTTTTCCTATGATTGGGATCGTGAAATTAATACAACAGATCCAAACTACTATAAGTGGACACAATGGATTTTTGTTAAACTTTACGAAAAAGGGCTTGCATATATTGATGAAGTACCCGTTAATTGGTGTCCTGCACTTGGAACTGTACTAGCCAATGAAGAGGTTATAGATGGAAAAAGTGAGCGTGGAGGACACCCCGTTATTCGTAAACCTATGAAACAGTGGATGCTTCGAATTACTGCATATGCAGATCGTCTATTAGAAGATCTCGATGACTTAGATTGGCCTGAAAGTCTAAAGGATATGCAACGCAACTGGATTGGTAAATCTGAAGGTGCAGAAGTAACATTTACCATTGATGGACACAATGAAGAATTTGTTGTTTTTACAACAAGACCAGATACTCTTTTTGGCGCAACATATGCAGTCCTATCTCCTGAACATCCTTTTGTTGATAAAATTACAACAGCCGAGCAAAAAGAAAAAGTAAAGGCATATGTCGATGAAGTACAGAGAAAATCGGATTTGGAGCGTACAGACCTTGCGAAGGACAAGACGGGGGTATTCACTGGAGCGTATGCCATTAACCCGATAAATAATGAAAAAGTACCAATTTGGGTAGCTGACTATGTATTAATGTCTTATGGAACAGGTGCAATTATGGCAGTTCCGGCTCATGATGAACGTGACTATGAATTTGCTCAAAAATTTGATTTGCCAATTATAGAGGTAGTTGCTGGTGGAGATGTTTCAAAAGAAGCGTACACTGGTGATGGTGAGCATATTAACTCTGATTTCTTAAATGGGTTAGGAAAAGAAGAGGCAATCTCGAAAGCAATCGAATGGTTAGAGGAAAATGGAAAAGGTGAGAGGAAGATTACCTATCGACTACGTGACTGGCTATTTGCTAGACAGCGTTACTGGGGTGAGCCTATTCCTGTAATACATTGGGAAGATGGTACTATGACAACAGTTCCAGAAAACGAACTGCCGCTAGAATTGCCAAAAATGGAGGAAATTAAACCTTCAGGAACGGGTGAATCGCCACTTGCTAATAATAGTGAATGGGTGAATGTCGTAGATCCAGAAACAGGGAAGAAAGGTCGTCGTGAAACGAATACAATGCCACAGTGGGCGGGAAGCTCTTGGTATTTCTTGCGCTATATCGATCCAAATAACACGGAAAAAATAGGTGATCCAGAAGCACTTAAGAAATGGCTGCCAGTTAATGTATATATTGGCGGTGCAGAACATGCTGTATTGCATTTGCTTTATGCACGTTTCTGGCATAAATTCCTATACGATCTTGGTGTAGTACCTACAAAAGAGCCATTCCAAAAATTATTTAACCAAGGAATGATACTTGGTGAAGGTAATGAAAAAATGAGTAAATCAAAAGGTAATGTCGTTAACCCAGATGATATCGTATCATCCCATGGTGCAGATACCTTGAGATTGTATGAAATGTTCATGGGGCCACTTGATGCATCTGTGGCGTGGTCAACCAATGGCCTGGACGGAGCAAGACGATTCCTTGACCGCGTATGGCGTTTATTTGTTAATGAAGATGACTCTCTAACAAATAAAATAGTGGATGAAGAAAATGATACTTTAGATAAGGTTTACCATGAAACAGTGAAAAAAGTAACCGAGGACTTTGAAAACCTTCATTTTAATACAGGGATTTCCCAAATGATGGTGTTTGTGAATGAATGCTATAAGGTAGATAAGCTTCCTAAGCAATATGTTGAAGGTTTTGTTAAGTTACTATACCCTGTTGCACCACATATTACAGAAGAACTTTGGGAAAAACTAGGACATGGAGAGTCGATAGCCTATGAAGGCTGGCCAGCATTTGATGAATCAAAACTAGTAGAGGATGAAGTAGAAGTCGTACTTCAAGTTATGGGTAAAGTTCGTTCTAAAGTTAATGTTGCAAAAGACTTGCCAAAAAATGAATTAGAAAAACTTGCACTCGAAGACGAAACAATGAAAAAATGGTTAGAAGGAAAAACCATTCGCAAAGTAATTGTAGTACCCGGAAAATTAGTAAATGTTGTTGCTAATTAAAGTACAAAAGTAAAAGTTCTTTTATTAAACAAAAAAAGGATCTTTCCAAATTAGGAGAGATCCTTTTTTACACTTTCAGTTAAGGAGTTTCCTCTTTCCATTCCGATTTTAAGATTATCCATTCCCCATCGATATAATACCAAATTGCTTCAATCGTTCCTAACTGATCAGCGTGGTAAGCGCCACTTACTTGTTTGTAGCTTTTTAATCCATTTCCTTTTCGTTCAGTTAGTTTTACAGGCTCAAAAAAAGCAATAGGATCAATTATTAAGGATTTTGCTTTTTTTAATTTCCCTTTCTTATTATATATTCCTTGACGAATATATTCTTTAGATCGATTTTTTACATCTACTTCAATGGGTTTCTCATTTGGTGTAAACTGAATTTTAATTTTAAAACCATCAGCAAATTTACCTGAAATATATTCCTGTTTAGGTAATGGAATTTCCAATAAATCACCATTTGCTAATGTGTGTAAGTCATAATGGTATAATCCACCACTTCCACCTGTTGGGCTTTGATACAACATATCTTGAACATTGTCATGATTTATATCAACGAATTGAATCGCTGGTTCGTATCCATCTCCATAACTAATTTTCCAACGACCGTCCTCATGTCCTTTGCTTTTAACTTCAACCCATATATTATGGAAGTATTCCGCCCCCTTTGAAAATGGAATTCCTTTTAAGTTAATTTCATCTAAAATACCATCCCCAGTAACATCGGCCTGGTATGTATTGATGAGGACAGCTTCCTCTTTCATTCCGTATACAGAAAAAGGGGAGATTAACATAAGAATAACGAGTATTAGAAAATGTTTATATACCATTGACGACTCTCCTATTTGTAAATAAAGTTTCATTTTATATTGTGCGAAAAATGATATCCTATTCAAGGAACATTAGTCGATTGTGTAAAAGAGACAGGGATTACATTAGAATGTCATATAATTTATTAATAATTAATTCTAACTAAAAGAGATCCTCCCAAATGCTTTCATTTGGGAGGATTAGGAATAAGGGATATAAAAGCAACATTTTTGCTCGTTTTTTGGTAAAAATTATGATTTATCTTTTTGTAGGGAACTGATAATAGAAGTAATAGCACCATCACCAGTTACATTTGCAGCAGTACCAAAGCTATCTTGAGCAAGGTATAATGCAATCATTAATGAAATCATAGTTGGTCCAAATTCAAGCATACTTTCAAGAAGTCCAATAGCTGCCATGACACCGCCTCCTGGAACGCCGGGTGCAGCTATCATCGTAATGGCTAGCATTAGTATAAATGGTAAATAGGATTGGATAGTCGCTGATTCTCCTTGTAAAAATAACACAGCTAAAGAACAACTGACTATAGTTATCGTGCTTCCTGATAAATGGATATTTGCGAATAACGGTACGGTAAAATCTGCAATACTTTCACGAGATTTTAAAAGCTTGGATTGCTTTAGGGTGACAGGTATAGTTGCAGCAGATGATTGTGTACCGAGTGCTGTAAAATAAGCAGGCGACATGGTTTTTAACATCGATAATGGATTTTGTTTACTTAACGTTCCAGCAACTGTGTATTGAAAAATTAAGTATAAAAGGTGCAATATAATAATCATGATAAATACTTTCATAAATACACTTAAGATTGTTGCGACTTGACCTGTGTAGGTCATATTAGCGAAAATCCCATAAATATGAAATGGTAATAATGGAATAATGAATTTCTCAATTACTAGTTGTACAATTTCGCGAAAATCAATCATGATTTTAAGTAGTGCTTCCCCTTTAATGGTAGCAAGTCCAATACCAAGTACAAATGATAATAGTAATGCAGTGATTACT
This sequence comes from Oceanobacillus senegalensis, assembly GCF_900176885.1. Classification (GTDB taxonomy): domain Bacteria; phylum Bacillota; class Bacilli; order Bacillales; family Amphibacillaceae; genus Oceanobacillus; species Oceanobacillus senegalensis. Next base: position 842,445 of record NZ_LT839648.1, read on the forward strand.
TCCATTGGCGGTGCCATCTCTATTGAAAGAAAGGGCTCACTTAGACCTTTAGTAGGGTCCGTAAAGGCTTGTATGGATTGACCCCCTAAAATGGATGGGTAGATGGTTTTAGCAACTAAAAATGCAAGTAATCCGGCGATAATAGTGGATATATATGCAAAACATGCACTAAAGCCTAGTATCTTTCCAGCACCACGTCCCATCATACCAATTCCTGGTGTTATAAACCCTATGATTATGATGGGAATGATAAAGGTTAAGAAGTTTCCAAATAATCCAGTAAACGTTGCAAATAATCGAATAAAGAACTCATTTGAGAAAGAGCCAATTATAATACCTAATATAATTGCAGTAATAATTCGTGTTAATAGGCCGAACTGTTTCATTCTTTTCCCCCTTTCGATAAGAGAATTTACTAAACTTAAAAGCGCGCCCAGAAGACGCGCTTTTTCTTTCACAAGTGTAAGGTAAAGTAATTAACTACCTTGTTGTTGATTGCCGCCTGTACTTATCATGAATGGTAGCACTTTTTGGACAGTTTGACCAAGGGTTTGATTATTCCTTGTCATTGTATAATAAGTTGCAGCTCCAATTCCAACAGATGCTATAATAGGTAGCCAATTTTGGTTTTTCATTTGCATCCATTAACACCCTTTCTTAGGTATTGGTTCAATGAAATTCAGGACGGCTTGCTTTAGAAAATATTAATTGATTGTCTGCATCGAGACACTCATAGCTTCTCCTGAAAAGTACAATGCATGCAAGGTATCATCTACCAGAATCAGTCAGCACTTTCATTTGCGGCATTCATACCAGCTAAACGTCCAGTTACAAGTGCAGATGTAATGTTATATCCACCAGTATAACCGTGAATATCAAGGATTTCTCCGCAAAAATATAGTCCATGCATCCGTTTAGACTGCATGGTATTAGGCACTATTTCCTTTATGGAAACACCTCCGCCTGTTACAAATGCTTTTTCTAACGGAAGCGAACCATTCACGTTAAAGGTGAAGTTTTTGATATGATGTGTGATAGTTCGTATTGATTCTTTAGAAATATGTGCACATTTTTCTTCATCCGTAATATGATTTTGTTTCAAGATGAAGGATAACAAACGTTCAGGAATTAATCCTTTCATCACATTTTTAAATGCCTTTTTAGGATTTTCCTTCGTCGATTTCATGATAGCTTGATATAGCTTTTCTTCTTTCTCCTCAGGTAATGCATCTAGAACCATAGTAACTTTTTCGCTTCCACGCATTAATTCTTTAACAACAAACTGGGAACATCGGAGGACAGCTGGACCAGAAACTCCGAAATGTGTAAATATCATATCCATCTGATGGCTTATAATAGGTTTGTTTCGTTTATTTAATACAGTTAATGATACGTTTCTTAATGATAACCCTTGTAAGCTTTTATCTTTGATAAAGTCCTCATTTGAAGTTAAAGCAACTTCTGTGGGGTAAAGTTCTGTGATGGTATGACCTGCTTTTTTTGCCCAAGCATATCCATCACCAGTTGAACCAGTGTGCGGTACCGCTTTTCCTCCAGAAGCAATAACTATTGCTTTCGTTTGGATTTTTTCAGCACCTTTTAAAATAACCATGTGTTCATTCTCATCATAGTGAATCGCCTCCACTGAAGTAGTTAATCTTATTTCAACATTTAGTTCTTCCATTTTACTAATCAAGGCATTCACAACTGTTTTAGCCGAATTTGATTTAGGGAACATTCTTCCATGATCTTCTTCTTTTAGTCCAACTCCCATATTTTCAAAGAAGTCAATAATATCGTAATTATTAAAAACAGAAAAAGCACTATATAAAAACTTTCCATTCCCTGGGATATGTTTGATAACCTCATCCTGTGGCAAGCGGTTCGTAACATTACATCTTCCACCACCAGAAATCGCAAGCTTTTTCCCTAATTTTTTTCCTTTTTCTAAAAGTAATGTACGTGCACCGTGTTCTGCTGCTGCAATAGCTGCCATTAATCCAGATGGTCCACCACCTATTACTGTGACATCGTAGGTCAAAACGCTTCATTCCTTTCTACCCTTAGTATCTTACCACTAAGTATGGTAGGCACACAATTAACGAATATATTATATTTTTCCTTCCTATAATTTTCCTTTATTATAGTAAAGGTTATTAAGAGTATTGTTTATGACGCATCATTGATATGATGCGCAGTAACTTAATACGAAAAAAGGTGCGTAAATACCGATTCCCTCCGCTATTTTTGAGCATATGCTTCTATTATTGTTTTAGCTATAATAATGTTGATTGGAACGAAGGGCAGTTGACTCCTTGAAAAAGAAAAACACTTTTTCTCACGAAGATGTAACACTGACGAAGCCTCCCTTGTACTGTGGGAATAGCACGTGTCTAAAGCCGTGCCTTAATGCCCGCGGTGGAAATCAACGTGCACTTTACCCAGTTATTTCACATCATCCTTCTAATATGACATAGCAAATAATCAACATGGTTAGTGTAAATCAAAAAAGTTGTGCAATTACGTTATATGTCCATGCCTGGTATATGATAGAATATAACAGGTATGTAGAATGTACGAAGGTTTGGTACATTAAATTATAAAAATGTTATGGGTGAAAACATGTCGAATATTGTAAAGGGTGCATTTTTACTTACGGTTGCCTCTTTTTTATCAAAATTTTTAGGAATGATTTATGTTATTCCATTTAATGCGTTAGTAGGTGAAACAGGAGGTACCTTATTTAGCTTTGCCTATACGCCATATAGTATATTTATTAGTTTATCTACAGTGGGAATTCCTGTTGCTGTATCGAAATTTGTTTCACGATATAATTCGCTCGGTGACTATGAAACGGGAATGCGATTATTTAAGGTTGCTAGTATGTTGATGGCTTGTACAGGAATTCTTGCATTTCTGATTATGTTTTTTAGTGCAGAGTGGCTAGCAGAATGGATGATCACAAGTGATGATCCGAAAGGCATTACAGTGGAAGATGTAACATTTGTAACTAGAATGGTCAGTATAGCATTATTAATCATACCAGTTATGAGTATTGTTCGAGGTTTTTTCCAAGGACATGAATCGATGAAGCCGACAGCGGTTTCACAAGTTATTGAACAAATTGTTCGTATAACCTTTATACTAATAGGTTCTTTTATTATTTTAAAAATTTTCGATGGGTCCATCGTTACTGCAGTTGGTTTTTCTACTTTCGCAGCTTTTATTGGTGCTTTGGCATCTTGTGTTATTTTGTTCATGTTTTGGAAGATTCGAAAGCCATATTTTAACAAACAAATTCAATCACAGACACAGTCGTACAATCGGAGTACGAAAGAACTAATTGTTGAGTTATTTAGTTATGCAGGTCCATTTATTTTGGTAGGATTAGCTATACCTCTTTATCAGTTAGTTGATCAATTTACCTTTGAGAGGGCAATGGTAGCTACTGGTTTAGAAGACACTTGGGAGCTGGCATATGGTGTAATTAATTATTACGGTCATAAGGTTGTAATTATTCCTATGACGATTGCTACAGGGCTTTCTCTCTCCTTGTTACCAACACTAACGAAATCATATACACAAAATAATAAGCAGTTATTAACCAAGCAAATTAATCAAGCCCTACAAATTGTATTAGTCTTAGTTGTTCCGGCATTTGTGGGAATGGCTATGTTATCAGATGAAATATATGGTTCCCTATACGGCTTGGAAATTATTCCTATTGCAGGACCGCTTTTAGCTTGGTATGCGCCTGTTGTATTATTGTTTGGACTGTTTAGTGTAACAGCAGCTATTTTACAAGGAATTAATGAACAGCGGTTTGCAGTTTTTAACTTGTTAGCTGGGTTATTAACAAAAATATTATTAAATATCCAGTTCATTCATTGGTTTGGAGCAAAGGGAGCCATTTTTGGTACAGCATTAGCGTCAGGGATTGCCGTTGTATTAAATCTGTGGCGGATCAAGATAGCTATTGATTTTAATTACAAGGAAACAATGAAACGAACAACGCTTATTAGCATATTTGTCATCATTATGGCAGTTGTCATATGGTTAGTACAGTTTGGTTTTGGTTTCATTATCCCTAATGACGAGCGATGGGGAGTTATTTTAATGCTTGTATTAGGTGTAACCATTGGTGGTGGGGTATACTTATACCTAGCTAGTGTCTCAACGTTATTAGAACGTATATTAGGAAGTCGAATTTCCATTGACAAGTTAAAAAGGAAGCGTAATAAATAGGAGGAGATTCTTCACCATGCGTCTTGATAAACTTTTATCAAATATGGGATACGGAAGCCGAAAAGATGTGAAAAAACTTCTTAAGAAAAAGCAGGTTAACGTAAATGAAGAGGTGATTAAAGATGGTAGTCATCACGTAAATCCCGATCAGGATACCATTAAAGTGAATGAAGAGGTAGTTACATACAAACAATATATTTATCTTATGATGAATAAGCCTCCAGGTATAGTGTCGGCTACTACGGATTTACGTGATAAAACGGTAGTCGATTTATTATCTAAAGAAGAAAAGATGTTTCAACCATTTCCAGTTGGACGTCTTGATAAAGATACAGAAGGGTTATTACTACTAACCAATGATGGGAACCTCGGACATCGGTTAACTTCACCAAATAAAAATGTTGGTAAAACTTATTTTGCCAAAATAAAAGGAAAAGTAACTGAAAAGGATGTCATAGCATTTAGAGAAGGTATTACTTTAGAAGATGGTTATCAATCAAAACCGGCAACATTAAAAATTCAGATTAGTGGTGATGTATCAGAAATAGAAATTACCATTACAGAGGGGAAATTTCATCAGGTAAAACGAATGTTTGAAGCGGTTGATAAGAAAGTAATCTATCTGAAACGTTTGAGTATGGGTGAACTGCAATTGGATACATCATTGGCATTAGGTGAATATCGTGAACTAAACGAAGAAGAATTAACATATTGTCAGTCGTTAAACTAGGAGGAATAAACATGGCTTCTCTTCCGCATTATTTCATTGCCATTCCACTACCAGAGGAGTTGCAAAACTACTTTTCGTTATGGCGAAATGAATTACATGATAAATTGCCTTACAAACAGTGGTATCATAAACAGGACCTTCATATTACTTTAAAATTTTTAGGTGCAGTTAATCAGGAAAAAATAGAAGCACTTTATCATGCATTAAAAAAAGTGGAGGGAGAGCGTGCATTTGAACTTGAAGTAGGCTCGATAGGGATATTTGGAAATCCAAAGAGACCGAGAGTTTTATGGGCAGGTGTTGAAAATGCAAATGCTCTATTATCCATTCAAAAGAAGATAGAAGATGTCTGTCTAGAAGTCAGTTTTAGCAAGGAAAACCGTCCATACCGTCCACATATTACCTTAGCCAAAAAATGGACTGGTAATCCCAAGGAATCTTACGACAATGTGCTAGAACAAATACAAAGACAATTTACACAAATAGAAAGAATGCATGTTCATGAAATAGTTGTTTTTCAAATTCATCCAGGTAGACAACAAAAATATGAGCCGACCAAACGTTATCGATTATCATAGAAAATAATTGTCATTAGCGCACTAATTTAGAACAAAAGCGTAAGCGTCCTTATAAGTTGAATCATGTCGTCTTGGGACTGTGGTTACTTGTTCCACTGAAGACCACTCATCTAAAGCACCTGTACTAGCATGTCCAGTACCGTGTAGCGGTATATAAGTTGGTGTGTTTTGATTAAAGGGGGGGGAAGGGTATCGCGCAGTTAATCAAGCTTCGGGATTATATTTCGCGGTATGAGTGGGACACATATCGTTATCCAACCCAATTTATACGTGTGAAAAAGCAAAATTGGGATAAACTATATCGCTTATGGGCCGAACCAGTAGAAATGAATGATGAAAAGGAAGCAGAATCAAAAAAGTCTGTTTCGATGAGGAGTAGGTTTAGTAGTAAATGGAAGCAATTTCTTAAAAAGGAAACGAATCAAGACCAGGAACAGAAAACTTCAAAACAGGATCCAATTGAATGTATTCGAAATGAAGAGGAACTAAAACATTATTTTATGGATAGAATATTACATTTCCAATTAAAATGGGCGACTTCAACAGTAAATCGAATTTCATATGTACATCATCAATATTATTCCGATCCAATATTAAAATATTTATTGCAACGTTTCCCAGATACTTATTTGCTGATGTACAATCCTGTTTTTAATATAAAAAAGCCTCTATTGATGGGGATATAATTATGATTTCGCCGATAGGGATTGAGATTCTTTATTTTTTAGAAAAAGATTCGCAATCTATCATTATTGCTAGTGATGAACGAACATGGGTGGTTCAGGGACAACAAACATCTACTAAAATATTAAATCCAATCATTGCTCTTAAAAGAACGGAACAAATTGTAAAAAGCATTTTACATACAAATGGAGTGGATTTTCCCATTTCGAAAACGGTTATATCTAGGAGTAATCCAATTGTTTTTGCAACAGAACCGTATCAGACTAAGTTAATTGGCAAACAAAAGTATGACCAGTGGTTTAAAGAAAGAAGAAACTTAAATTCTACCTTAAAGAATAAACAATTAAAAGCAGCTGAAGAATTATTACGGTATTGTTTGACGGAGTCTGTCCAACGTCCTGAATGGGAAGAAGATGATAATTTTAAAACCATTGGGGACTTGGAGGATATGGATTCGTTTTAATCTAATGACAATTAAAGTAATAACAGAAAGAGATTCAAAAAGGGGGAGGGATGAAAAATCATTCCATCCGCCAAAATTGTACCAGACGATATGAAAACTACCTTTACATCATATTTCTAAATGGAAGGTTCTTATTTTATTTATGACTGTATTTACTGATATGCATGTAAATTTTAAAGAATTGGAAATACTAGTGGCAATAGAACTTCATGTAGCATCTTCAGAATCACTGTAAATTCAAGTAGATGGACAGTCTTATAAAAGTCGTACAAGTTTTTACAAAAGCAATCCAGACCTGTTCAAGTCATTGGTACAAAAACGGAAGAAACCTTATAAAAAGATATAATATGGTTGTAATTTAAACTTTATACCTATAAAATATGTAAAAGGAATGCTATTTTTGAAAGATGTGAAGACTATATGTTGGAATGGCTTGAAAAAGCATTAGGAGATGGCTGGAAGCTAACACCAGCTGGTGGATTAACAGGAGAAGCATTTATTGCTGAAAAAGAAAATAAACGGCTCTTTTTGAAACGTAATTCCTCACCATTTTTGGCTGTATTATCGGCTGAGGGAATCGTCCCAAAGTTGATTTGGACGAAGCGTATGGAAAATGGGGATGTCATCACTGCTCAAGAGTGGCTCGAAGGACGGGAACTGAAACCAAGTGATATGAAAGATGAGCGCGTTGCAGATCTTTTGCATAAAATTCACCATTCCACGGAATTACTCGATATGCTAATGCGAATAGGGATAACGCCATTAACCTCTGATGAGATTTTTGGTACGATAAAGAAGCAGTTAACTGATCTTAATTTATTAACGAAATATAAAGATGTTCAAGTTGCATTAGATTTCCTTGAACGTTTATTACCTAAGACGAGAAACCAGAACTTAGTCGTTTGCCATAATGACTTAAACCATAATAATTTATTAATGTCTAAGGACGGTAAAAACTTATATTTAATTGATTGGGATAATGCAACCATTGCTGACCCTGCTTCCGATTATGGATTAGTATTAAAATGGTACATTCCACAGGAAAATTGGGTAAACTGGTTAAAAAAATATGGAGTTAAAAAGAACGATTACATTATTGAACGTATGTATTGGTATTTACTGCATGATTCACTCCATTATTTAGTTTGGCATTTAAAACGAAAAGAACCCGCAAAGGTAGTGGAAAGATTGCGGGATTTACAAGAATTAAACGAACAAGTTTCGGTGTTTATTGAAGATTAACGTGTTCTATTGCACTCATCCATGTTTTGAGATTATTTTTATTTACGGTTATGTGTTCTTCAATATTTTGTGCATTTTCGCCCTGTCTTCCATAGTTATATATTTCTGGAAGCAGCTGGAGAAGTTGTTCGTTAGTAATCTCATTATTGGACATCATATTTTTAACTAACCTTCTTATTTGTTGATATTCTGATACTTCTCCACAGCAGCCAACACTCTGCTCGTCGAGGATGTCATGCAGCAAGGTTAATAAATTATTTGTATTTAGTGTCATTTGAATCACCACCTCATGGCACTATTTTTTGTCATATTTAGTTTTCTATACTTGAAATTAGAGGACAATCTTTCCTGTAAAAGGAATAAAGCTAAGCGTTTTCCACGATCAAGAGAACAAAGAGAGGTATTTTATATGCGTCAACGAAACAAACCATGGGCTGATGATTTTTTAAAGGAGCACAGGAAGTTAATTATTCCAAATCCAAGTGAATACAAAGGACGATGGAAGGATGTATTTGAAAATGACCGACCAATTCACATTGAAGTTGGAACAGGTAAAGGTCAGTTTATTGTAGGAATGGCAAAGCAATATCCCGATGTCAACTTTATTGGGATTGAAATAGCAAAAAGTATCGTTGTGACTGCAGCACAAAAGGTTTTAGCAGCAGAGAATGATAATATTTTATTATTAAATGAAGATGCAAGTGACTTGAGGGAGTACTTTGCAGATAATGAAATTGATGGCATCTATTTAAACTTTTCGGATCCATGGCCAAAGAATCGTCATGAAAAACGTCGATTAACATATAAGAAATTTCTTGAACAGTATCAAAAAATTCTAAATCCATCTGGTAAGGTTATATTTAAAACCGATAATAGGGGATTATTTGAATATTCGTTAGTAAGTCTAACTGATTTTGGTATGAATCTAGAGGAAGTAAACCTCGATTTACATGCCATTGAGGATACGACTAATATAATGACGGAATATGAAGAAAGATTCTCAGCAAAAGGACAGCCTATTTATCGATTGAAAGCAAGTTTTTAGAACTAGTTATAGAATGGCTTCTTTTTTTGTTGGCTGCTTTCTAAAAGAAAAGCGACTATTGGATTAAATTATTTGTGTATATGCCTAATTTAGATAGGTCATGCTTCCATTTTAAAATTCCTGAATAGGTTATAAATGTCTAGGCTAAGAGGAGGAGATAAAATGGAAGCAAATACGAATCGACCAAATCATTTGGCATGGCATGAAACACTTGAAATTCATGAGTTAGTTGCATACCAATCCTTTTGTCTTATGAAAATGAAAAAATTTATTAAAGATGTAAATGATTCGGAACTTCGTAAGCTTTATGAACATACCATACGTGGGGTTGAATCAAACCTGAATGAGTTGTTGGAATTTTATGCTTTGACTCCTAGAGAGGATGTTGAGGATGCGAGAAACCTGGATATGGGATTTTTCGCTGGAGATTTATTAGCGTTTGCGAAAACGTCAGTACGAAATTATTCTATCGCCATTACGGAAACAGCAACCCCCGTGTTGCGACAAGTATTAAGTAAACAGCTACAACGAGCAATTAAAAATCATGAGATGATTTATTTCTTTATGTATAAGAAAGGATTATATCCGTCCTATGACTTAGAAAAATTACTTCAGAACGATATGAGTCTTGCCAAAAAAGCCTTAAATATGGATTACTAAGTTAGGAAAAACCTGTATTGAAAATGTTGAACACTTTTAATACAGGTTTTTTTGGGGTCTTGATTAATTACTTGTTGCGTTTGTTGTTACGATTACGATTGTTGTTATTGTTTTCATTGTTGTTATCGATATCGTTAAACTCATTTTCGTTCGCAAACTCAACATTGTTTACATTGTTGTTATTATTGTTATTGTCTTTGTTGCGATTACGATTGTTGTTTTTAGCCATTAATCGACCCTCCTATATTTAAGTATTTGATGAAATAAATTCATCCTGAAAAGGCTTTCTTTTCGAGGTGAACTTTCATCGACAAAAGTTATTTTAACCAATTTCCCAAAATTAAACCCTTAAATTTTATTAATTAATTTTTATTAATACTCCCAATTGTAAGTAATAATATAGGTTATTTAAGAAAAGAGAGAGGTTTATGTTTTGTGTTTTATTCCTCTCCGCTGCATTTAGTATAGAGTGAAGTCTCACTTTATTTTATTCTTTTGGAATTGTTTTTTCTTTGGATAATGTGTACTTAAATGGATAACCTAACCATCAAAGGATAACTTCGACACAAATTCGGGAGGTGATGGAGTCAATGTATAAATTATTATCACATAATGATTTGGATGGTGTTGGTTGTGGTATTTTAGCAAAATTAGCATTTGGTGACAGGGTGAAGGTTCGTTATAACTCGATTGGAGGATTAAATCGTGAGGTTGAATGGTTCTTAGATAATGTCAAGGACACTTTTCTATTAATTACTGATTTATCGGTAAATGAAGAAAATGAAAAACGTCTGGATGATTATTACAAACAAGGGGGAAAACTAAAGCTGATTGATCACCATAAAACAGCTTTAGACTTTAATGACTATGATTGGGGACATGTAGTTGTTGAAGATGAAGAAGGGAATGCTACTTCTGCCACATCGCTATTATATGAATATCTTATAAAACATAAATATCTTGAACAAAAGGATGCTATAACAGAGTTTGTTGAATTGGTTCGTCAGTATGATACGTGGGAATGGGAGAAGTATGAAAATGAAAAGGCTCAACGTCTTAATTCGCTATTTTTCCTCGTGTCAATGGATGAGTTTGAAGAAACTATGATAAGACGCCTTCAATCAAGTGACCATTTTTATTTTGATGAGTTTGAAGAGAAAATTCTTGATATGGAAGATGATAAAATTGACCGGTATATTCGTAGAAAACGTCGTGAGCTCGTACAAAAAAAGGTAGGAGAGCTTTATGCAGGGGTTGTTTTTGCAGAATCCTATCATTCCGAGCTTGGCAATCAGTTAGGTAAAGATTACCCTCATTTGGACTATATTGCCATATTAAATATGGGTGGAAGAAGGATGGGCTTTCGTACCATACACGAAGAAATTGATGTTTCTGAGGTAGCTGCACGCTTTGATGGTGGAGGTCATGCCAAAGCAGCTGGTTGTTCGATGAATGATACAGCATTTAATTTATTTGTAGAAGGAACCTTTCACCTGGAACCACTTCGTGAAGATGCCAGGCGTAATCGATTTAATGTGAAAGATTCTTCTTTTGGGGCTCTATATCAAAGTCGTTCCGATGATATTTTTCTTATATTTCAAGAAGAAGAACATTGGATAATTAAAAAAAATGATGAGAAAATGGAGCACAGTTTTTCAAACTTTATGAACGCAGAATTTTTTTTGAAACGCTACTATGAAGCATGGCTTGCTCGTGATGATGTATTTGTGAAATATTTAATGGATAGGGTAAAGAATTAATTATTACCAGAAAGTGAACACAGAGATAATATGGATACGTAATTTTTACAAATAAAAAGTATGAAATGAATAAAAAGAAGTGCCAAGGTTCGTATTCGATGAACCGGCACTTTTTTTTTCAATCCTTATGTTTGTTTTTCTTCTTAATATAATCTACATTCTCTTCCTCAGAAAATTCAGCTTGTAAACGAGTATTCACATAGGTGTTATCCTTTCTTTCATGGTCATTTTCTAATATCTTATTCTGCATGTAAGCATGAAATAGAGCTTCGCAAATAGCAAGGAAAAATGCTGAAGTCGCTGAAATAATAATAAGCGGGGAAGCGGTATCGATAAAGAATGCTGATAATGCCCATATGGAGGCAAATGCTAATCCAAAATCTGCAAGAGCTGCTACAAAGTTACCAAAACGAGGGAGAATCAATAAATCTCCAATCACATATGCTAATCCGGTTACAAGTAAACTAATGAGAAATATTTCTGATAATGTTGCTGTATTAAATATTGTCAAAAAAGAATAAAGGACTACTGAGGTTATCAAAAACTTGATTACTAAGGCTTTTAAATGTTTCATTGAAATTATCCTTTCTATCAAAATTATTTACTTTTAATATTCGACAATCGCCTAAAATTATTCAAAACCTCCATGTAATAAAATTCGTAGCAGTAATTGTTTTAGGACATTAGTTTATTAATGATTGAGGGATGACAAGCACCCTTTCATAATTTATCTATCCTCATAGAATGCATAAGAGGGAGGTGGAAAAGGTGCAAGAAGGAATAAATACTTTTTTACGAAAATCACTAGCAGAGTTAAATATGTACCCAGTTTTGGAACGGATGAACAAAGGAGTAAGTAAACAGAAAATTATTTCAGCATTCGAGGAAAATATGCTTTATCAAAATCCACAATATCAAAAAATGATAGAAGCTAACATGAAACAAAAGCTGAGTGCTGAGCAATGGAATCAATTGATTACGATGTACAAAAAGCAACATTTACTCCAACAACCTAAAATTAATCTAGTGTATCAATTCCTTCAGTCAATGGATCATAATACTACTTCAACAAATTCAACCACTTCCAAGTCAGGAGTCAACGAGTAAAAAGGGAGGGAGAATATTATGGCTGATAAAGAAAAAAAAGAGAAAAAGAAGTATCAGATTTCGAACAATGTAATTGACCAGCATAATGTGAGTATTTTTCAAAGTCAAAATAGCAATGGTACGAACCAAGTTGTATATGAGAATGTTTCTAGTGGGAATAACAGGGCACAAATAACAGCTTTTAATTTTACACCAGCTCCAAATACAACTATTTTAGTGATTGAAGCAAGAAATCAACCATTGATTGAGAGGGTTATCCCGGATAATGTAGCTGCTGGACAATCTGCATATGCAATCGAAGTGGAGAATTTAAAGCGTTTATCTGTTCGATGTCAAGGTAATCCATCTGGAGCAGGAACGTATCAAATCAATGTTGATATGTCCTTCTATATGAATAATTCCAATTCGTAAAATGAAATAAGTACCGCATTCATGTTTCACGCGGTACTTTTTATAAATGATTAAAGTCTATAAAATACGGGGTAATTCAATTATCAACAGTTAACAGGAATCGGGTTATTTTAAATCTTGTTATAAAACATCTTATACCATTCAACGAAATGTTTTAAACCTACTTCAATAGACGTGGTTGGAGTAAAACCTATATCCTTCTTAAGTTCGTCGATATCCGCATATGTTGTTTTAACATCACCTGGCTGCATGGGTAAATATTTCAAATTTGCTTTTCTTCCTATTAACTTTTCTAGTGTTCGTATGAAATCCATGAGGTGGACTGGTTTGTTGTTTCCAATGTTATACACCTTAAAAGACTTATTACTTGCACTTGGGGTAGGATTGCTCCAATCATAATTTGGGTTTTCTTTTGGTGGACGGTTAATCAGGCGGATAATACCCTCTACAATGTCATCGATATACGTGAAATCCCGTTTCATGTTGCCATGATTGAAAACCTTAATTTCCTTTCCTTCTATAATATCTCTAGTAAAGGAATAATATGCCATATCTGGTCTGCCCCATGGACCGTACACAGTAAAGAAACGTAAACCAGTGGTAGGGATTCCATATAGATGACTGTACGTATGGGCCATTAATTCATTCGCCTTTTTCGTTGCAGCATACAGGCTAACCGGATGGTCGACAGAATCATCAGTGGAGAAGGGGAGTTTGATATTTGCGCCATATACAGAACTGGATGAAGCATAAATAAGATGTTTTGTATTGTGGTGCCTGCATGCCTCTAGGATATTTTGAAATCCAACTAAATTGGAATCTATATAGGCCATCGGATTTTCAATACTATAACGTACTCCGGCTTGAGCGGCGAGGTTAATCACAATTGGAAAAGGTGTTTCATTAAAAACATCTAATATCTTATTATAATTAGCTATATCCAATTGAAAAAAATTGAACTTAGAGTGTTTATTTAATTGATTTAATCGTTCATACTTTAATTTCACATCATAGTAATCATTCAAATTATCGATACCAGTGATAGGATAGCCTAGTTTTAATAAACGTTCTGTTAAATGGTAGCCGATGAATCCTGCTGCACCTGTTACGAGAATATTCTGTTCCTTCATCCTTACTTTCCCCCTTTCAAATGAATAAAAGGTTCTATTATCATTAATTCAGTCCTGCCTTACTTGGTAAGGGGTATGCACCTAAGAAAAAGGAATATAGGCATGAAAAGAAAATGTAAATGCAATCTACTAAACGTTTGTCTCTAATTCATCTATTTTAGGCGATATTCTCTTCCTATTCGTCCATGCTTTCCGTAAAGATATTGCATAGAATAATGAGAAACAAATAGAAAAGTAAATGCGATTGAAAGGGGAAGATATTATTGCGAACAGTGATGCATTTAAACTTAAGAGTAGATCCAACACAATATATACCGCAAATCCGTCAAGTTCCTCGTTATGATTATATCCATCTCGTTAGGCAACCAAAATATATGATAGATATGTCACTGCAAAATGAAAAGGTTCAATATTTAAATGAAATTTTCTCTCCAAAAAAATTTATAAAACGGCATAATATTCATACGTTGCACGCTCACCATATACAGCTTGGAATGCTACTAATGCCTTTTAAAAAGAAAACCAAACTCCCGTTAATCACTAGTGTTCGTGGTAGGGATGCAACACTAGCAGACCAGCCGGTTGGCTATATGGATGGGGCAAAAAAGCTTTTTGAAGAAGGTGATTTATTTTTACCTGTATGTGAATATTTAGCCGAACGAATAGTGGATTGGGGATGCCCTCCTGAAAAAATAAAAGTGCTATATGGTGGAGTGGACTTAGAGCAATTTAGTTTCCGTCCACCCGATATCAACCGGGATACAAAAAATATCTTATCGATGGGGCGATTGGTAGATAAGAAAGGCCATGATGTGCTCATGAAGGCTTTTAAGAAAATAAAAGAGCATTTCCCAGATGCGACTCTTACCATAATAGGTAGCGGAGTGTTAGAGGATGAACTTCGAAAGTTAGCTGAGGAGTTAAATTTAGGAAAGTCCTTTCAGCTATTAAATAAAATACCAAAGGCCATTGTTCAGGAGAAAATGCAACAAGCAGATCTCTTTGTTGCCGCTAGCAAGGAAGCGGCTAATGGAGACGTTGAAGGAATTCCCAATACCGTTAAAGAAGCAATGGCAACAGGTTTACCAGTCATTTCTACTACTCATGCAGGGATTCCAGAGTTAGTTACAAACAATAAAGACGGAATATTGGTTAAGGAGGATAATGTTGATGAATTAGCAGAAGCAATAGAGTTTATGCTGTTAAACCGTCCGTTATGGGAGAGCTATGCATTAAATGGCCGTGATAAGGTAGAGCGATTCTTCAGTCAACAAAAACAGCTGGAGGAACAAGCGAGAATTTACGATGAATTGTTAGGAGGATCGTGATGAGCAAAAAGACGAAAAAAAACAAACAAAAAGATAGTAAAGACAAAAAGAAAAAAGGATTTAAAGACATAAAGAAAATTACAGTGACTAAAGGTGAAAAAACATTACTCATTGACAATCCAACAAACTACTCATTTATTGGAATGGGGGCTCAGGGGGCAGTATTTAAACTATCAGACGATAAATGTGTAAAAATATACCCGGATCCTTTAAAGGCTAAGATGGAGCAGGAAGCTTTGAAGGCAGGTAAGAATTTAGATTTTTTCCCTAAAATATATGATATGGGAGAAAATTATATTGTTATGGAATATTTTGATGGACCTAACCTCAAAGAGTATTTAAAAAACAGCACGTATCTCCCAGAATCCATCACAAAAAAATTGCTTCATATTTTAAAGGAGTTAAAGAATGAAAAATTTACAATGATTGATGCACCATTACGTCATATTTTTGTTCAAGAAAATGAAGAACTAAAAGTAATTGACCACGTTAATTCCTTCAAAAGACAACATCCTGTACCCCTTAAATTATTAAGAGACTTAAACATTATCCTTTTAAAAGATATGTTTCTAGAGCAAGTAGCTAAATTAGAACCGAAAATATCTAAAGAATGGGATAACTATTACAACAAAAATAAATTAGATTATAAGAATATTGAGGTATCTTCAGGTGGCTCTGGTAGCGCAGTAAAAGTTGATAGCGCTATTTCACAACCATTAGTTGGAAAAGGCCATCAAGGTGCGGTTTACCGAATTTCAGAAGATAAATGCGTAAAAATCTATCCAAAAGTGGACCATGCTAAAAAAGAACAAAAGGCATTGTTAGATAATCAGAATCTGTCTTTTATTCCTAAAGTTTATGATACCGATGACAATTATGTTGTTATGGAATATCTGCTAGGCCCAGACCTAAATTCATATCTGAAGAAGCAAACAGAATTATCAGAAGAAGTAACCAAAGGCTTGATTCAAATTCTAAAAGAACAGAAGAAGGCAGGTTTTAAATTAATTGATGCTCCGATACGACATGTCTTTGTTACAGCTAATGGTTTTAAGATGGTGGATCACGTTTATTCCTATACCCGTGATCAGTATCGTCCGATAGAAATGTTTCAAGATCTCCATGAAAGGAATTTCTTAGATGCATTTTTAGAACAGTTAAAAGAATTGGAGCCTAAATTGTATAAGGAATGGACAAAAGAACCAATTCCATTAGAAGAAGAGGAACAAGAAGAATTGCCGAAAAAATCTATGAAGAAAGTTAAAAAAGACTCCAAGAATAAAGATGATAAGAAGGCTAAAAAAGGAAAAAATTCTTCAAATAAACAAAAAGATAAGGAAAAGAAAAAAGGAAAATATAAAGATAAATTTTTCTCCTATGAGATTGATGAATAAAAGACTGGTTTAATAGGCTATTGATTATATCTTCATAGTCAATAGCCAATTCTAGGGGATATAGGCTTTAAACGTTACTCCTGTAGATATTTTCACATATACAGATAAGTAAGAGCTAGAAGGGGGGCATAGAATGAAAATTCGAAAGGCTATTATACCAGCAGCTGGACTTGGAACAAGATTTTTACCTGCATCAAAAGCTCAGCCCAAGGAGATGCTGCCAATAGTCGATAAACCGACCATTCAATATATTGTGGAAGAAGCAATTGCCTCAGGGATTGAAGAGATTGTAGTTATAATTGGTAGGGGAAAAGAATCGATAGAAAATCATTTTGATAAAACGTATGAGCTAGAAGATACATTACTAAGAAAAAATAAGCTAGACGTTTTAGATGAAATGGAAGAAATATCTAATCGAGTCAATATCTTTTATGTGCGGCAAAGGGAACCTAAAGGGCTTGGTGATGCGATTCTTACGGCTAAAAGCTTTGTGGGAAATGAGCCATTTGCCGTATTATTGGGGGATGACATCGTGATGTCGGAGACTCCATGCCTAAAACAGTTAATGGATGTTTTTTATTATTATAATAGTTCTGTGGTAGCTGTAAAACAGGTTCCAGATAAGGATGTTCATAAATATGGAATTATCCGTCCTAAAGGAAACAAATCTGAATCGAAGCTTTTGCAGGTTGATACTTTGATTGAGAAGCCTCCAAAGGAGACAGCTCCTTCTAACTATGCCATTATGGGGCGATATATTTTACGACCTGAAGTCTTTGCCATTTTAGAACAAATTCCATATGGTTCCGGAAATGAACTTCAATTAACTGATGCTATTAATGAACTGAACAAACATCAGGCTGTGATGGCATATGAATTTGATGGAAAACGATTTGATATTGGAGATAAAATCGGTTTTATTAAGGCAACATTGGATTTTGCACTACAAAGGGAAGATACAAGAGAAGAAATCCTTCATTATTTAAATGACGTGATTCAAAGGGAAAACTTTCCTGGATTATTGGAAGGGTTTGATTAACATGAGAATTGCAGTACTAGGTACAGGCTATGTTGGTCTATCAACCGGTCTTTGCCTAGCTGATATCGGGCACGAGGTAGTATGTATTGATGTCGATGAGGAGAAAATTGGTTTGCTTTCGAATGGTATACCAACTATTTATGAACCAGGATTGGAACCAGTCCTTAAGGAGAATATTCTAAATGGGAGACTTCGATTTACGACGTCTCATGAGGATGGATTAAAACATGCAGAAATTATTATTATAACTGTTGGAACACCACAGACTAAGAGTGGTGAAGCGGATTTAAGTTATTTAATGCAAGCAGCAGAGGATATTGCAATCCATCTTAAACACGATACGATTGTTGTAATCAAAAGTACTGTACCAGTAGGAACGAATGATAAAGTTAAAGAAATACTAGAACAGAACAAAAGACGGGATGTAACTATTTTAATGGGGTCAAATCCGGAGTTTTTAAGACAAGGATCTGCAATCAATGATACGATTTATGCTGATCGAATCGTTATTGGTACGGATAATAGGGAGGCCGCATTACAACTAGAGAATATGTACCAACCATTGAGTCTACCAATTCTGCATACAACCATAAGAAGTGCAGAGATGATTAAGTATGCATCAAATGCCTTTTTAGCTACGAAAATTAGCTTTATTAATGAAATAGCGAATCTTTGTGAAATGGTTGGAGCAGATGTGGAAGATGTTGCAAGGGGTATGGGGAAGGATAAACGGATAGGAACAGCATTTTTAAATGCTGGAATTGGATATGGCGGATCATGTTTTCCTAAGGATGTGCAGGCACTAGTTCATGTAGCAAATGAATATAATATGCGCTTTGGTTTACTAGAAGAAACAATGTCTATCAATAACCTTCAACGTGAGCGTTTAGTATGGAAAGCATTATCCCGATTGGGTCATTTACAGGATAAGAAAATAGCGATGCTTGGATTATCATTTAAACCAGAGACAGATGATATGAGGGAAGCCCCATCCATTGTATTAGCAAACGCACTTATAGAAAAAGGTGCAAAGGTATTTGCTTATGATCCGGTTGCTACAGATAATGCGAGGAAAGTGATAGGCAGTAAAATAGAATATGCTACAACTATTGAAGAAACAGTAAAAAATGCAGATGCCCTATTTATTGTAACGGAGTGGAAAGAATTTCTAGAAATGGATTTAGGAAAGGTAATCCAATATATGAATAATCCTATAATATTTGATGGTAGAAACTGCCTAAACGAAGTAGAAATAAGAAAATGTAGAGAAATAGAATATTATCCAATTGGAAAACCATGCATCATAAAATAAAAAGCGGGGTCCGCCATTTGGGAAATAGGCGGACTGTCTATTAAGAGATGAATAAGTATAAGTCCAATTTTTAACAGGGATAGCAATGGCCATACTTTTTTGAGTGTGTAGCTATTCATTCACATTCGAAAAATGTCAACTAAACATCGGTTTGGTTTATACATAGAGGTTATGGAAATAATGAAGGCATAAATGATATTTTAGATAGGAGTATCGTATATGGTTGATATCACTATAGAACTTCTTGTCGGATTTTTGCTCTTATTCATTATCGTTCGTTTAGTTGGGAAAAAGATAATAAACCAAATCTCACCATTTACTTTTATTGCTGCCATTGTATTAAGTGAAATTGTGGGGAATGCAATATATGAACCGAAGATTAATGTTTTTTATATTTTTTATGCGATGGTTCTATGGGGTGGATTACTATTTTTATTAGAATACAGTAGCCAAAAATTTATACGATTTAGAGGAATCACGGAAGGAAAGCCTTCTGCACTTATTGAGAATGGGAAGGTCAATCGAGAACAATTAAAAAAGAATAGGATGACTATTAATCAATTACAAAGTTTGCTTCGGCAAAGTGAAACTTTTTCAATACGTGAGGTTGCCTTTTGTTATCTGGAGTCAAATGGTGCTATCAGTATATTGAAGAAGTCTGCATATCAGAAAACAACGCAAGAAGACTTTAATTTGCCAGTTCAATCAGTCCATGTACCAGTGACCATTATACGAGATGGGGAGGTTCTTTGGGATGAGGTACGGGATTTGGGATATGATGAAAAATGGTTAAAAAATTTATTCGTATCTAATGGAATACAAAATATGGACTATTCACAAATATTTTTAGCCGAATGGCACCAAGTACAAGGTCTTTTTTATCAAACATATCAAGAATAGAAAAAGAATATTATGTAGAAATGGAACCCCTACCAAAATAGGGGTTCTTCATACTACTTACCTTATATTTGTTCGAGCGATTATTCAGATTGTTGTTGCTGTTGTGTTAAAAGAGCACTTTGTACTTGGCTAACTGCTGTTTGTGCTGAAGCAATTTCACTCGTTGCTTGTTTTATCGCTTCTTGAGCAAGAGCTTGGTCAGATGAAGATTTTTCAATAGCCTGTGTCAGTAATTCCTGTGTTAATGTTACATTTGCTTTTGCTTGTGTTAGTTGGTTTATATCAATTGATTGTTGTGCCATGAATAATCTCTCCTTTGTAATGGTAATCGGTAGGACAAGCATATTTTGTGCTCTTTTTCTAAAATTATTAGGTCTTTCATTCAGAATTTTTATCCTCTATTAGGATGATTAGAATTAAATTCTTCAACCTTATTTGTTGCGGGTTACCGTACTCTTTAAAATCCCTTTCATATTATTGACATTGATTTGTTGATGAAAGAAATGCATCGGCTGTCTATCTCCCATTCGTAACCATTCAAGGATCTTTTTCTCAATGGGAGGATTAAAATCATTTAAATGAAATGCAAACCTCTGTTCTATCAAATAACGTAAATTAAATTCCTCTTGTCCTGGTAATGCTTCATAAATGAGGATGGGTAGTTTCTTCCATAAGCATTCTGTTATTGTGACTCCCCCTGGTTTCGTTATGACAGCATCAACTGTATCATATAATTGATTCATTTTAGATTTAGAATCAAGGTATGGTAAAGGAATTATTGATGGATGATTTTGCTGATCCAATTTTTGAAATAATTTTTTATTTTTTCCGCATAGTACATAGTATATTAGGTCTCCCTGTGGCTTTAGGCGATGAATGAGTTTATCCATGGATCCTGCTCCCATGTTTCCACCACTAATTAGTATAGAAAATTTGTCTTTTTTGGTATCTCTTATTGGCTGGTTTCGAAAAATCGGATCGATAGGGATTCCTGTTAATACGATACGGTGTTTAGGAATTCCTTTATCCATTAGATACTGTTTTACTTCATGGCAAGGAGCAAAATGATAATCAATCTGTTCCAATCCCCAAAGGTCATTAACAAAATAATCTGTATAAACATTAATGACTGTACCGCTCCACTGTTTTTTTTCTTTTAAACGATTCAACAGGTAAGAGGGAAGAGCATGTGAACAAATAACGACATGTGGATTTTTTTCTCGGATAGCATTCCATAACTTCTTTAAAAATAACTGGTCATAAATGGAATAATGTTTCCTTTTTGTTCCTTTTACGGCAGCTATCTTATAAAGTTTGCTGTATATATTAGGCACCGTATGAATAAATTTTAGATATAAGGATGAAATCAGTTTTTCCATAGGACCGTAACAATGGGAAAGTATTTCAAGCTTTTCACAATAAAATTCCCCTGTCGTCTCATCATTCTGTTTAAGTTGTGCACTTATTGTATCTGCCACATGGTGATGGCCTGAAGGTATTTGCAATAGTGGCATAAACAAAACTCGTATCATATTTTCCTCCACTGATTTTCGTTTTTAATATTCTGTGGAGGAATTCCTAAATCATTCTAGATTTTGTTAATCCCTTCATAGTTTTTAAAAACTAATACAAAATAAGATTGTATTTACTTTGTAAGTTTATTTGTGAGGGGAACCTAGATGATTAAAAAAAATTGTCTTTTTGTTTGGAATGTTCTAGATCCGATTTATTATCAATTTACCCGTTTAAACTACATTAAAAATAACGTAGGTGAACGCACCATTATTCGTGTTAGGCTAACAAGATATAAGGGTAGAGACGCTATGTTACAGGATGGAACAGCTATTCGTAAAAATGATTTACTTTTAAAAATACATCTACATAATGTGCGATTATTAAATGAGATGCAGTCCTATAATAGTGATATTCGTAGAGCGCTGGTAACATATAAATGTGTAAAAGATGCACTACCCTCATTAGCGCACTATATCCAATCTAATGGTAATATGTGTCAGGTTAAAGGATTAGTAGGCATTACGACCCTACATAAAGGGTGTAAGACATTGGGGTTTGAAGTGTATCCTATTAAAAATAAATATTATAAATGGTTTAAGCAAATCGCTCTTTTTCCAATACATCTATTATCAAGTCGAACAATAAAAAAAGAATATCCAGCACCAATGTATTTAATGATGTCCGTAAATAACTTAATAAAAAAATATGGAAGCGAAAATAAAGATCATCTATAGTGGGTGGTCTTGTTTCCACTGTTATTTTATTATAACCGATTCATTTGGTAAAAGTAGGAGGGTATGGGAAATAACTACTGAAAAAACCATAAATTGCAACTAAAAATATGTAGGACTCTCCATTATAATGTAATAGAGGAGGGCGATTTAATTTATGATTTATTTTATACTTTTTATTATTGCCATTCTACTAAGTTTCTTTTTTTATAAAGGTTTTAATAATACTCAAATAGCTGTAATTAATACCGTAAAAATCAATCAGACAAACTCTCCAGTTAAACATTCTTCTATACGAATCCTTCATATTTCAGACATGCATTTAGAAAATATATCCATTACACCAGAACAATTGTATGAGGATTTAAAAGATCAGCAAATTGATCTAATTGCATTAACAGGCGACTTTCTCGATCGAAAAAGAACCATTCCAAAGCTTATTCCATATTTAGAGCAACTGAATCGGTTAAATCCTGTTTACGGTTCTTATGCAGTTTTTGGTAATCATGATTATGTACTACGAGAGAAAAGTCTAAAAGAGTTAAAAGATTTGTTAACCAATTATGGATATAAAACCATGCAGAACGAGCACGAGTGCATTGACGTGAATGGACAAGCAGTAAATATCATTGGTATTGATGATTTTAGTACAAATCGAAGTAATATTGATAACTCATACAAAGGAATCGAGTCTGGTTATAATCTAGTTTTAACCCATGATCCGAATATTGTTCTTCATATGGATCATGTTCATTTTGATTATTTGTTATCCGGACACTTTCATGGTGGACAAATTTACTGGCCCAAACCGTATCATCTCATTAAAATGGGTAAATTAGTTCGCATGAATATGGTGAAAGGCTTACATTATTACAAAGAACGCCCATTTTATATTAGCGAGGGACTTGGCCAAACAGGTGTAAATATCCGCATAGGAAGTAAACCAGAAATTACATTACATGAAGTGCAACTTCAAACGGTAGAAAAACAAAATGATGTTGAAAGTACTATAGCTGGATAATTTCTCTAGGTATTTTTTTAAGTTGAGAAAAACAGGGTATGAAGCTGTAATCATCTTAAAAAAAGTGGCAGTAAAGAAAAAAATAGCCTGGAATTTACTTGCCAGGCTATCTAAATTGTAATTCGCTTCAAATTTCTCTTTAGTTTAAACGGATGTTACCCTTGTTGGTTTTGGAGGTTGGTTGTAGTATTTTGATTCATTGACAATTGTTGTTGCTGACCTTGATTTTGATGATTCATCATGTTTTGGAATGACTCTGTTGCCTGTTGTAAATTTGGATTACTAAAGGTGCTTTGTACTGCATTGGTTACCTGTTGTGGTAATTTTTGGAATGTGCCATTTTGTACACCACGTGCGATACCATAAATGGCCGCACCAGCAGCACCGATTGTAAGCAAAGATGTCATCATACCGCGGTTGTTCATGAAATCATCCTTTTTTGTTGGCATTAGCTTCTACAAAAGAAGCATTATTAATTTTCGCTATATACGATTAACTATACGTATTATTGATTTCCAACTTTTAATTATTGCATTAGTGAAAACAAAAAAGAGGCCGGGGCAAAAGTGTTTATATCAATGTGAAATCCGAACATGGTCGCGCATATAATCCGCTACGGAAATACACTACGCGCACCTTAGTCCGCTGATGAGCCTACTTCGAGCTATCGCTCTTCGTAGTCTCGCCTAGGCTTTTCATCCACAGGAGATCCGTGTGTTTCATTCGCTAGTATGATGCAATGTTCGGATTTGGGCTAAACACTTTAGTTATGTCCCAGACTCTTTTTTTATGATTCATTATCGCTAGCGTCATACTCGTCATAAACAAGTCTAGTTACCATTGTTGTATTATTATTTTTGATATCTTCTTTAGTTGCTTTTTTTCCATAAGAATCTTCTGGATCTATTCCAGGTGCTTGCGCTGATTCTGGAACATGTTTCTTCCTTTTCTTATTCATGATTCCATCCTCCTAATGTATAAGATAATTTTGTTCGATTAATGCTGTAGCAATTTGTTCTTCTGTAATTATGTTTTCATCAAACTCAATTTTTAATTCACCATCGTCTGTGTCGATAAGCACCCTTTCCATCCCATCATATTCGTTTAGCAACTGTTCGATTTGCTGTATCTCTGGTTCTGTTGTTGCTTCTTTAACAAAAAAAGTAACCTCAGTCATCGTTGCTCTCCTTCAAAGTTTTTCTAAATGCCTAATTAGGGAATTATCGTTTCCATAATATTATCCCAATTTATTTAGAAAATATGTTTAAAACCTATGATGATGTGTCAAAATAAGAACAGACGTTCCTTTGGGGGTATTTCAATGGAAAGATGGCTTAAAAGATCGCTTTATAAGAAAGAAAAAATCGATATCATTTATCTATCAAAATCAAATGAACTGACCAAAAGAACGATTCGCGTTATTCAATTTAATGAGGATCGTATTTTAGCATATTGTTATTTAAAAGAACGTTTAAGGTTATTTAGTGTCGAAAATATTTTAGCTGTGGAACTAACACGGAATCATTATGGCGCTTAAAAAGTGTCGGTTTTTGTCAAAAAATACTTGACTATTGGTATATTCATCTGTAATAATAAGTATAGTTTATAGAACCTTTAAATCAGTCCTGTGAGGCTGGCAAGGGTGTGCGGAAAATTTTGTCTATCATACGCAAAATAGGCTTATGCTTGATTTTGCTGTGTACAAATGTGTATGCACCTTGCCAGGACGCCAGGCAAGGTGCATTTTTTATATTTTATTAATAGGGAGAGAATAGAATGTCACAACGTGAAATACAAGTTGATGAACGTTTACCAATTTTACAAAGCTTGCCATTAAGCTTTCAGCATTTATTTGCGATGTTCGGTTCAACCGTACTTGTACCCATAATATTTGGAGTAGATCCAGCTACCATTTTATTGATGAATGGTATTGGAACGATTATATATATATTTATCACAAAAGGAAAAATTCCAGCTTACTTAGGTTCTAGCTTTGCATTTATTTCTCCAGTAACTGCTGTTTTAACAATTGGTGGTGGTTATGGAGCAGCATTAGGTGGTTTTTTCGTTGTTGGACTAGTTCTTACCATAGTCGGTTTACTAGTGAAATTTGTCGGAACATCATGGATTGATGTTATATTTCCTCCGGCGGCAATGGGGGCAATTGTTGCTGTGATCGGATTGGAATTAGTGCCTACAGCTGCGGAAATGGCTGGCCTAGTACGCCCAGCAGATGTACCAATTGATACAACGGCCATTACAGTCTCTATGTTAACATTAGCCTCAACGATCATTTACTGGGTAACCATGAGAGGTTTTTTAAAAATTATTCCTATTCTTTTAGGGATTGTAACAGGATATATTATTGCCACAATCTTTGGAATCGTTGATTATACAGCTGTTAAAGAAGCAGCGTGGATTCAGATGCCAACTTTTTACGCAATCGAATTTAACTTGTCGGATATCTTAATCATATTACCTGCAGCACTAGTACTAATACCTGAACATATTGGCCATTTAGTTGTCACGGGGGATATTGTTAAAAAGGATTTAGTAAAGGAACCAGGACTTGATCGTTCATTATTTGGTAATGGTATTTCAACGATGATTTCCAGTTTCCTAGGTTCTACACCAAACACGACATATGGGGAAAATATTGGTGTGCTAGCAATAACAAGAGTATATTCTACTTGGATTATCGGTGGAGCGGCATTGGTTGCCATGGTCCTATCCTTCTGTGGAAAACTAGCGGCATTGATTCAATCCATTCCAACTCCAGTAATGGGGGGAATCTCCTTATTACTATTCGGAATTATTGCGGTAAGTGGTTTACGTATGCTGGTAGAAAAAAATGTAGATTATAACAATTCCCAAAATCTAATTTTAACTTGTGTTGTATTAGGAATTGGTATTAGCGGTGCTTCTATCACACTTGGAGAAGTTGCTTTATCCGGAATGGGTCTAGCAACCATTGTAGCTATCCTATTAAGCCTGTTCTTTAAACTCTTAGACGTACTAAAATTATCAAATGAATAATACTTACTAGGGAGTACCTAGTATTTTGTCTAAGGCCTTGCGATTGAATGAAGAAATCGCAAGGTCTTTTTTTGATTTAGGTAAAACAAGATTTTGCATAAAGAAATAATAGAATTTAAACTTATAAATAATATACTTAGAAACATGTGAATTTCTTCTAATTATAAATGAAGAAGGAATTAACACTTTGTACGTATCGATACCTTTGACACATCCCGGATTTTCCGAATGTTCATTTCATTTTCTTCTAACCATCTCATTAATAGTTAATAGCCTTGATACAGGTTGTTTGTTATGTCTATCCCTTACCATCTATAGCATACGAGCATAAGATGGCATAACGGCGGTTGAATATGGAGGTGAGATGATGTCAAGGTATTACTTTGATTTATGTAATCGTTATAGAGGAAGGGCTGTTGAAATAACAACACGAAATGGAAGGAAGCATAGAGGGATAATTCGTAATGTGGATCAACGTAGGGTTTATATCCAGCCTATTGGTAGACCAAGTGGGTTTAGAGGCTTTGGCTATGGGTTTTATGGATCACCATATGGAGGTTTTCGCCCCGGCTTTGGCTTTGGTATTGCATTAGGTGCTATTGGGACCTTAGCATTACTTCCATGGCTATGGATCTAAATGGAAGGGAATCGGCGTAATGTCGATTCCCAATTGAAAGATTAATTTAAAATATGGCTGTAGATGTTAAATGATTTGATATCTCTATGATAGGAACCTTTTCAGAAATAGATAAGATTGAATATTTTATTTATAACTCTTTAGGAAAGTGGAGGTGATAAAGAATGTTTCCTGAACGTCCTAGAAGACCAGCACGCCCTATACGACCAGCACCACCTAGACCCAAGCATGACCCTTTTCAGTTACGCCCCCGTCATAAAAAACAAATGGAACCAAAACAAGGGCAGTTATCAAATGTTAGGCATCTATTAGCGATGTTTCAGACATCAGATGGAAATATAGATATGGAAAAATTAATGGGAACAGCGGGTCAAATAAATGATTTATATAAGCAAGTAAGTCCAATGATTTCAAAATTTATCAAAAAGTAGGTTGTATCCTAATTGAAACAAGGTGATATATTTGAATGACTTGTATTTAGATGCTCTTGCAAAGTTAGGAGTTGGCGGTGCTCATCCAGGTGGTTTAATGCTTACGAAAAAGTTACTTACAAATGAAGAAATGAATGAGAAAACTGTATTCTTAGATGGAGGATGTGGAACCGGGCAAACGGCAGCATATGTCTCACACTATTTTGGTAGCTCCGTAACAGCAATTGATATAAACCAAACAATGGTGGATAAAGCAAAGACAAGGTTTGATGCATGGAATGTACCTGTTCACCTCTTGAAAGGTAGTATAGAGGACTTACCTTTTGAAAAGAATACATTTGACGTCATAACATCAGAATCTGTAATTGCTTTTTCCAATGCAGCTAAATCTGTGAGCGAGTTTCGCCGAGTATTGAAAAATCATGGTGTTTTACTTGCGATAGAAATGGTGTTAGAAAAATCGATGAATGATAACGATGTACGTGCATTGCGTAATTTTTATGGGATTAACCGATTTTGGACATCAAAGGAATGGGTTCAAATGTTTCAAGATGCCGGATTCGCTCAAATTCAGGTCACAAAATATGAACAGCAGTTTGACCCAAATGATGTAGATAACGCAGCTGATTTTACGTTATCCGATCAACTGAATGACCAACTATTTGATGCAATTATCCAACACGAACACTACATGGAAAAATATAAAGACATCCTAGGATTTAGAATTTTTCGCTGTAGTAAAGTTTAGGATACTTCCTATATTATGTATGTCGAATAACGTGAATAATAGGATGTAAAGTTATTTGCTCTGTAGGGATAGTTGCTACAGAGCTAGATTTTGTATTAGATTTAAGTACATGAATAAGATACATATAATTAGGAAACTCTGCTTGAAAAAGCGTTGAATACGTTAATCACGAATCAAGTCGCTATTTTAACACTGAAAAGGAAAGGTACCACAATGATGTTTCATCAAATGTGCTTCGAAAAAATAGTACAAAACCTGGGAAATGACAGGCAACAGCCATGGATTATGACGCAAAGGTGGGAGAATTTGTTATTTGTCCATTGGTCTGTCTCCCCAGAAGTCATGAAAAGTTATCTTCCGACTGGGCTTGAATTAGATACATATGATGGGAAGGCTTGGATTAGCGTCGTTTCTTTTAAAGTAGACAAAGTCCGTTTGCGTTATTTACCAAGAGTGCCATTTGTACGCTCCATGTTTCAAGTAAATGTTAGAACCTATGTAAAGAAGAACGGAGAAAGGGGGGTATATTTTTTTAGTTTGGAAACCAATAAGTTTCTGGCTGTTTTAGGTGCGAGAATGGCAACACTACCCTTTTTTCGTGCAAGTATAATAATGAAGAAATGGAAAAACTTCTTTTATTTGCGAAGCATTCGTAACAGTATGGATCAAAAAAGATACAAAGTTCAGTACAACCCAATTGGTGACAAGAGATTACTAGAAAGAGATGGTTTAGATTTCTGGTTATTAGAACGATATATTTTATGGACCTATAAATCGAATACACTATATCGGGCTGATATCCGTCATAAAAGTTGGAAGGTACGTGATGTACAGGTAAATATAAAACATAATTCCTTGTTATCATTTTTGCCTAATAATGCGATAGAGCATGAATATTATGCGCATTATGCAGAAAGCAAAGAAGCCTTGATTTGGATGATTCATGAGGCTAAAGGGGAAGATGCTGAAAATTAAAGAAGTGGGAGGACCCTAATGAAAGAGTCCTCCCGGTTTACATGTGGATAGAGTAAAAATTTGGTAAATCTTATTGGGAATATTGATTGAATTCAAGTAAATCGATTAGGTCTACTTTTGGGTTGTTTTCTTTGAACCAGTTAAGCGCGAATTGATTTTGGAAAAGAACAAGATAATTATCATCTCGATCTCTGACAAGCAATCTTCGTTCATCAAAAAGAGATTCATTTATGTCCTGTTCAGGGTTTAACCAACGAGGAATCCTTTCTCCAATGCTGTCAAACATTACTTCAACATTGTATTCGTTTTCCATACGGTATTTAAAGACATCGTATTGTAGTTCACCTACTGCACCAAGAATATAGGATTCTGATCGTTTATCTTTAAATAATTGAATCGCACCCTCTTGAACGAGTTGTTCGATTCCTTTTTTAAACTGTTTTGATTTCATTACATTTTTCGCTGTAACTTTTCTAAATATTTCAGGTGGGAATTGTGGAAGTTCATTATATTCAAACTGTGCCTTTCCTTCTATTAAAGTATCCCCAATTTGGTAGGCGTTAGGATCATAAATTCCAATGATGTCCCCAGCAAAGGCTTCCTCTACAGTTTCTCTTGTCGAGGCAATGATTTGCTGAGATTGGGCAAGTTTTAGTGCCTTTCCAGTTCTAGATAGTTTTACGTTCATGCCACGCTCAAATTTACCTGAACAAACTCTTAGAAATGCAACACGATCACGATGGGCTGGGTTCATATTTGCCTGTATTTTGAAAATAAACCCGGAAAAATCCTCGTTAGCCGGATGAACGAGTCCTTCTGTTGTTTTTCTTGGTTTCGGAGTAGGTGCCATGGAAATAAACGTGTCAAAAAATATATCAACCCCAAAAGGAGCTAATGCACTACCGAAAAATACAGGTGTTTGCTCCCCTTCAAGGATAGCGTCTATTGAAAAACTATTTCCTGCCTCATCTAATAATGCAACCTCATCTTGTGCGGCTTCAAAAGTTGTCTGTCCTGTCAAACTTTCATCTTTTTCTAGCTCGTCATATGAAATATATGTCTCTTCTTCATTGCCGTTATACTTAACAAATTGTTTTTTGTGACGATCAAAGATACCTAGGAAACGTTTGCCCATTCCGGCTGGCCAGTTCATTGGATATGTCTCAATATCAAGAACCTCTTCAATTTCCTCTAACAAATCAAATGGCTCTTTTCCTTCACGGTCTAGTTTATTTATAAAGGTAAAAATAGGAATTCCTCTCATCCGACACACTTTGAATAACTTAATTGTCTGTGCTTCAATTCCCTTTGTAGCATCAATAATCATCACGACACTATCGACAGCAGTTAATGTACGATAAGTATCTTCACTGAAGTCTTCGTGTCCAGGTGTATCGAGAATATTTACTTGGAAATTGTTATATTCAAAATTCATCACACTAGATGTAACGGATATTCCACGTTGTTTTTCAATTTCCATCCAGTCAGATGTAGCAAACTTACCTGATTTCTTTCCTTTAACTGTCCCTGCAGAACGAATGAGGTTACCTACGAGGAGTAATCTTTCCGTTAAAGTAGTTTTACCTGCATCCGGGTGGGAAATGATGGCAAATGTTTTTCTTTTATTTACTTCTTCTTTAATAGTTGTCATAAAAAGTCCCTTTCTTGATTAGTATAGTTTAACTAGTATATTTAGGGATTTTAATATAAAGTAAAAGCTTCTTTTTTCTAGCTTAAACATTATTCCTAACCCATTTATAAGTTTTATAAGTCACTATTTTTCATAGGATAGTGTTTTGATATTATACAATATACTATAATACCATAAAAAAATAGCATAAAAATAGTATGGAAAACTTTATCAAGTTCCAGATAATTTCACCTAAATATTAAGGATAGTTGTTATTTCATTAAGAAAATTATGTTATAATTAGATTTTGTAAAGTCTTTGTAAATTTACGGGCGTTAAGGTTAATAATTTGAGGAGGGACTAGCAAGCATGAAAATAGAGATTAACGGAAATTCTCTAGAACTGATGATAGGAGATATAACAAAACAATCAACAGAAGCCATAGTTAATGCAGCAAATGGTACGCTCATGGGTGGTGGTGGTGTTGATGGCGCGATTCATCAGGCTGCTGGTAGTGATTTAGTAGAAGAATGCAAAAAAATTCGTAAGGAGGATTTGGATGGCAACTATCTACGTACAGGTAAAGCTGTAATCACTAGCGGATATGAACTTCCTGCAAAATTTGTTATTCATACAGTTGGACCGATTTGGGATGGGAATAATTTAGTAGCAAAAGAACGGTTGAGACATTCATACCAAAATTCTTTACAGCTAGCAAAAGAAAACGGTATTACGAGTATTTCATTTCCCTCCGTTTCAACAGGTGTCTACAGATATCCAGTCCAATTAGCATCTGTTGTTGCTATGAAGGCTATTCTGGACTTTCTTCAAGATAATTCATTTGGACAAGTCGTGATGACATTGTTTTCTAAGAAGGATTTAGAGGCCTATGAAGGTGCTCTCAAACAAGTATTAACTAATTTCGAATGTGTAATATTAGAAAATAAAAGCGCAAGCGCCCTAACAGGATAAAAAAACAATTGCACATCTCGATGGACGAATTGTGGTTACGAATGAAATAATGCTTAAAATTTTATATTTTCATACAGACTTAAAAATCCCTTGGCTATCAAGGGATTTTTATATTTACCGGGATACTAATATTCCCGCGGTTTCCAGATCGTTACACACTGCTTCTAATTTATCCTCTGTATCTGCTTCAAGTGTATGTAAATGGACACCATTTGTTAACACGGATAAATACGAGGCACTGGCATCTTCAATTTTTTTAACGAATTGGTTTGCTTCCTTACGATTACTAACATGTATGGTAGCTGTGATATCTCCATACACGGGATGTTCTACAATAACATTTTTTAAGGACACACCATGGTCCGTAATCAAATGTAGTTCTTCGGCAGTTCGTTCAGGAGGATGGTTACAAACAATGACTTTTTTGTGTGCTTTATTTTCCTCTACTTTATTTAAGTAAATATAACCTTGGCTTGTGGCGACAATTGGTTTTCCTTTTGCTTTAAGAAGGGATATATCTTGAACGATAACCTGTCTACTAACATTTGTTTTTTGTGAAAATTCATTCCCGGTGATTGGCTTTGTTGTTTCCTTCAACAATCGGGTAATAAGTGCCTGCCGCTCCTTGGAAGACATTTTTTCCTGTTTGCTCATCTTTATATAATCCACCTTCTTCAAATTCATTTTTTATCAAGTTTTATCAACGTTTTACTAGAATAATTTTACTTCCCATTATTCCCTAATATTAGAGGATAAGAATTAAATTTCTTCAAAAAAATTAATAAAATTCTCTTGCCATAATATTAATATTGTGTAAATATAGATGTCAAGACAGGTGAATAGACTTACAAAATAACCAACATAAGAACGATCAGGGAGGGGCATCAAGAATGGAAGAAAAATAGTATAATTCCCTCTATTTATATAAGGGAACAATACGTATTGTTTTGAATGTGATATTTTTCACATAAGGAACTCAATAATCGTACAAATCTAGTAAAAGGATATATGTTAATTATTATGTGAAGTGATTAACAAAAGATGTCTAATTAGCATGCAAGGGGGATAATATAATGAATCAATTAAAATTACGTACACTTTTACAATCATTTTTATTAGAAGATATAGGAGATAACGATATTACCAGTCGCTCTATATTTCCACCAGATCAGGTTGGTAGAGGAGTTTTTATAGCAAAAGAAGATGGGGTTATATCTGGCATGGAAGTCATTAAGGAAACCTATCATTTATTGGATTCCCAAATTGAAGTTGTGAATCATTTTACAGATGGGGATAAGGTATTAAAAGGTCAGAAAATTGCTGAAGTGTATGGACCGATTGTTCATTTATTAACAGGGGAAAGAGTCATTTTAAATGTTATACAAAGAATGAGCGGTATCGCGACAATGACGAACCGTTGTATAGAAGAATTGGATGATCCTTCTATACAACTCTGTGATACAAGAAAAACAGCTCCAGGCTTACGTATGTTTGATAAATATGCTGTTGTGTGTGGCGGTGGTAAAAATCACCGACAAGGATTAAATGATGGTGTCATGATTAAGGATAACCATATATCATTCTGTGGTTCGATTTCAAAAGCCATACAAACAGCCCGGGAAAAAATTGGACACATGGTTAAAATTGAAGTGGAGACAGAGACGAAAGAAGAAGTACTCGAGGCAGTAGAAGCTTCAGCGGATGTCATTATGTTTGATAATCGTTCACCAGAAGAAGTAAAGGATTTTTCTCAGCATGTTCCAGATTCGATCGTAACGGAGGCTTCAGGGGGAATTAATTTAGATAATCTAGCAAGCTATCGTGGTTGTGGAGTTGACTATATTTCACTAGGATTTTTAACTCATTCTGTTAGAGCATTGGATATTAGTCTACAAGTGAACGAGGGAAATAAAAAGGTTTTGAATTTGGAGGACAATCAGATATGCTACGCTACCAATTAAAAGTAAGTACTCTCCTTATTCTTGGACTTTTACTACTAGTAGCATGTGATGGAGGTTCCATAGACAAAGGGGCAAGTACTTCAGAAACAGAGGGCTTAACGAACCTAACGATTATGGGAGGACGAACCGGTGGTGCTTGGTCTGTATTTTCGGAAGGAATTGCGGAATCCATACGAGGAGAAAATGAGGGTTCCGTTATTACAGTAGAGCCAGGGGGGATTGTTGAAAATCCAGCTACCGTTGGCACAAATAAAGTTTCTTATGGATTATCGTATGGAATGACTGCCTATGCTGCATATAGCGGAGACGAACCATATAATCAGACATATGCTGATATACGAGCCGTAAGTGTTGTCATTCCCGCTAATTATTATCAATTTGTTGTAAGGTCTGACTTTAAGTATGATTCGCTTGTTGCGATTATAGAAAACCAGGCGCCCATTCGTTTGGCTGTCGACCAAAAAGGTTCAGCAGGAGAAATTATAACCCGACAAATTTTGAATGAATATGGGGTTTCATATGATGATATCATTTCTTGGGGAGGTTCGGTTGATTATTTGAGCGGGGCCAAATCATTTGAACTGATGGCAGATAAACGAATTGATGCAACTGGAGATGCTGTTTCTATTCCATCAAGCGATATTATTGAAGCATCAACTACAAATGATTTGAAACTTTTTGGATTGAATAAGGAAGTTATTCAACATATATCTGAAAAATTAGGAATGGAAGCTGGGACTATTGAGGCTGGTAGTTATGAATTTTTACGAGAAGATATCGCGACGGTAAATACTCCAGCTATCTTAATGGTAAATAAGCATGTACCAGAAGAAGAGGTTTATCAAGTAACCAAAGCAATTTATGAAAACTTGGATTACTTAAGTAATGTACATGAGGAATTTAAAAATCTAACGGAAAAAAATATGATGAATGTCGGCAGTGTACCATTACATCCTGGAGCAGTTAAGTTTTTTAAGGAAATGGGATTAATGGGGAAGTGATGAATAATTGAATATCAACATAAACATCATTTTCCCTGAAAGGAGTTCTTCAAATGGGCGTTAAAAAAGTGTTAAGAGGTTGGTTTCAGGAAGGGTATCGACGCCCTTTATCAGGTTCCCATTTATTATTCGGTGTAATTATTGCTTTTTCTTTATCGATTTTTCAAATTTGGTCTACTATTTTTAGTAAACTAGATCCTATGAATCAAATGGCCATTCATTTATCATTTATATTAGGTTTAACCTTTTTATTTTATGGTTTTTCCAAAAAAACGAAGGAGGAGGGCTCCCTTGCACCTAGTATATTAGATTATGCCTTTGTCATATTGGCTTTAGGGACAGGAGTTTACTTTACTATTCATGCTGAACGAATAGCAATAAGAATCCCAATTATGGAACCATTGACAGGATTAGATATCTTTTTTGGATCCATATTTGTTGTTTTATCTATAGAAGCAGCTCGACGAACAATTGGTCTGCCAATTGTCTTTATAGTATTTATCTTTTTTGGTTATACCTTATGGGGGCATTATTTACCAGGGTTATGGGGGCATCGTCCATTTACCATAATTGAATTTTTGGATGAGTTGGCTTTTAGTTTTAATGGATTATGGGGATCACCCATTTCAGTTGCCGCATCCATTGTATTTATGTATATGTTGTTTGGATCTTTTTTGCAAAAGGCCGGCGCTGGTGAATTCTTTTTCAAGTTGGCTACTGCAATTGCAGGAAGAACAAGAGGTGGGGCAGCAAAGGTAGCAATACTAGCGAGTGCTTTCTTCGGTTCCATATCTGGGAGCCCTACAGCAAATGTTGTAACAACAGGATCATTTACAATCCCTGTGAGTAAGAAAACTGGCTATAAACCTTCCTTTGCAGCAGCTGTTGAGGCGGCCGCTTCAACAGGTGGAAGTATTCTACCACCAATAATGGGATCCTCTGCCTTTTTAATGGCAGCTGTAACACAAATACCATATGGAACGATTGTTATTGCAGCATTAATTCCCGGAATCTTGTATTATATTTCATTACTAACAATGGTTCATTTAGAGGCATTGCGATTAAATTTGCCGCGTTCTGCTAAAGAAGATATACCAAAAATCACCACTTGCTTAAAAGAAGGCTGGTATTATTTTATTCCATTAGTTGTCCTAGTTTATTTCCTTATCGAAGGCTACAGTGCATCAAGGACAGGTTTTTATGGAATCTTAACAATAATCGCTGTTAGCTGGTTTCGAAAACAAACAAGAATGGAAATCCGTTCCATTTTTAACGCGCTCGTAGATGGGGCAAAAGCTTCTATCCCCGTCACAACTGCTTGTGCGGCTGCTGGTTTAGTTATCGCTGGAATGATGACGACAGGACTTGGTGGGAAGCTAACAAGCATTGTCCTCGGATTGACAGAAGGTTTGTTATTCCCAACTTTAATTTTCGTAATGTTCATATGCATTATTCTTGGAATGGGAATGCCTGTTGCAGCAGCATATATCCTAACGGCAATGTTAGCTGCACCAGCATTAATTGAATTAGGTGTACCATCTATATCCGCACACCTATTTATCGTATATTTTTCCATTTTTTCAGCGATTACTCCACCAGTTGCTGTGGCAGCATTCGCAGCAGCTGGGATTGCAGACGCAAATCCAAATCGTGTAGGCTTTGAGTCTCTTCGGTTAGGTTTAGTTGGATTTATTGTTCCTTATATGTTTGTATTAGAGCCATCATTACTCATGAACGGCTCCATTATGGAAATAGTCGTATCGTTTGGTACAGCTATAATCGGTGTCCTCGCATTGGCAACCGGTGTCATTGGTTGGATGATTACAAAAACCAATGTTTTGGAGCGAGTTATATTAATGAGCGGTGGATTGTTGAGTCTTTATCCTGGTCTATTATCAGATAGTATTGGGGTAGTAGGGATTATCCTTGTATTTGTTTTACAAAAAAGACGGAGGGGACTAGAAACATTCCAAAAGGAACAAGAAGTACAGGTGAATAAAAGTCAATCCATAAGCGTAGAAAGTTAGGCGTAAGAAGGAATTCCACGTATCAAAACGATAAAATTCAAAGATGCCATCTCGAAAATCATTAACATAGGACTGGTTCATTTGATATATACATGTATCAGATGGGAGGGTACGAATGTGTTAATGAGTAATGGGAAGATTACAAATGAAGGGCTATGGTTGGAGAAGAAGGGGAAGATTTATAAAATAGGCTTAAGGAGAGAATTAATTCAATCAATTGGGGCCATTACTTACCTTGATATCCTTTATGATGCGAAGTTTCATAACGAGGAACCACTTCTTCATATTGAATCATTAAAAGCAGCATATGAAATATCCATTCCAATCCCTGGAGAAATATTGGCATTAAACAAAGAAGCTCTAGATAATCCAGATATTCTAAATGAATTTACTTGGCTTTTAGAATTAACAAGTACAGTGGAATCGCATGAATATTATGACGATAAACCTGCAATGGTAACAGAATAAAAACTAAATTCTTTCTTTCGACAAGAATTATAAACATATTTATGCAATAAACAACATTTGTAGGAAATAGACCTTACAAAATGAACAATATTCGAGAAGTGCCAAGCACTTCTCGGATTAAATTGTTTTTAGGAGTAGTTTCTTTAATAGGGGGGCAAATTGTTCAGGTAGTTCTGCTACACTCGGGATCATTAAGCGTTCTTTTCCAT
Organism: Oceanobacillus senegalensis; assembly: GCF_900176885.1. Taxonomy (GTDB): domain Bacteria; phylum Bacillota; class Bacilli; order Bacillales; family Amphibacillaceae; genus Oceanobacillus; species Oceanobacillus senegalensis. The sequence goes on from NZ_LT839648.1 coordinate 879,835, forward strand.
AAATATTTTTCATGGTGAGGTCCTCTTGTTCTTCAATTTTCTCATCCGAAAGAAACATCCCAATTACTTCGATTCCTTTTTTTCGTGCTTCTGATACAGCTAAATGTGTATCAACAATCCCATTTTGGTCATATCCAGAGGCGGCAGGCTCACCGTCTGAAAATACCAATAAGAATTTGTCCTTCTCACGTCTTGCTTCTAGCTCTTTCGTTATAACTCGAATACTAAATCCATCTCGATTGTCTTCCTCTGGTTCAAGCTGCATAATTTTTGCCCCGTTATTTTGGTAGAAAGAATTATTAAAGGAATGGATGATATGAAAGTAATTGGGTTGATAATTTTCACTTACTTCCATTGCATCTTCCCAAAAACCAATAATAGAATGTGGAATATGAAATTGCTTTAAAACTTCATGAAAGAGGACAATTCCTCTTTTTGTTTCTTCCATTTTTCCATGCATGGATGCAGAGCAATCCACAAGCAAAGTAAAAGCTGCATCAAATTCCTTCGATTCTTGATTTTTCTTGTAAAAGACCCGTGGATTTTCATCCAATACGATTGGTAGTAATTTTCTAGATAGCCGCCCAAAATGAAGGTCTTTTCTTGGTGCATTCTTTTTATGTTCAATCGTCTTCTTAATCGTATTAGCAAGCTTCCGTTTGTATGGTTCAATATCAAGAAGAAAATCACGATAATTTTGTATATCTTCATGAGATGGAGACTTAGCCTCTTTAAGAAGTTTCACAGCATCTTTATTTTCTTCACCGAACTCATACTCAATGCTTTTTCCTTGGGTAGCTTCTTGCTTGTCCAACGATTCTAATTCAGAGAAGTCATTGTTTTTGCTCTTGCCAGATGCACCTTGGATGGTTCCCATAGCTTGATCAGCATCCTCGGTTTCCCTTGCACCACCACCCATGATGTTGGTCTTCGTCCCGACTTCTAATTCGAACTGCAGAAATGTTTGTTTTCTATCACTGTTTTGATTTTCTCGGTGCCAACTAGAAAAACGTTCGTCAATGTATTCATTATTATCCTCATCGACTTCTTCTTTATCATCATTCTTAAGCTCATCCGTTCGTGTTAACTCATCAAACAACGTGTTTTCTTTCATATCCTCTATATGGCCAATTGGGAAAATAAAATATTCATAAATCGTATCCTTATAACTGTCATCTAATCGAAAAACAATTTGTTCACAAATGTTTGCAATATCTCTAGTTGTCTTTGCTTCAAAAACGGTATATAAAAGCGGTTTTAGGTTGTCTAGCCTATTTAGTTGAATCTCATTGGCCCTTGGAAAGACGGGGTCTGGAGTATCTGCTTGTATTAATAAGTACATAAGACAGAATAGTTCATCCAATGCAAGACCTCTTGTTACATGGGAATGTAGTTCATTCATAAACTTATGTTTTAAATATTGTCTTCGAATGTTAAAGACTTTGATCGTTCCTGGACGATCTTTTTTGATTTTTTCTTCCAGCCTGATATCCTCTAATAAAGCAAATAATTGAGATGAAAACTTAGGTAAACTAGAATCATGTGTTTCTTTGAGGTATTTCTTCATGGATGTAATATTGGAATAACGAAATGTTCCTATCGTACGCAAAAATACATCGGATTTCAATCCAGCCTTTCTAAATGATTCCTTCGCTGTATCCCACATGCGGCTTGCAGTAACTTTCTCATCAATGATGTCAATATACGCCCCAAAACTGTACTCAAATGCCATATTTTGATTAGCAGAAAGGACAGTTGTTAAATCCTGTAGTTGCATAAATAGGTCCGTATCTACCTTTCGATCATGAAAACGATACATTTTCTATACTCATACTCCTATCTAAAAAAGTGTTTCTGTGAGATTCATCACAAATTCACGTTCTCTTTCTTCATCTAGCTTATCAATGATTGCACGTTGGATGGCACGAACTGGCGGAATGAGTGCACTTAAGTCACAAGCATCTAAAAGTGCACGAACAGAGGCTGCATCCTCCGATATTTTTCCCTGATATGCCCCTTCAATAAGGTCACTTGATAAGCGAACAAATAAATCTATAATTGTTTCATTTGTGAGGTTAGTATTTGTTTGAATAAGTTTTTTTAATTGTTCCCCTTCAATATATGGGACCTCAATAACTATAAAACGGTTCTTTAAAGCTTCATTCAGAGGGACGGTTCCGATGTAGCCCTCATTGATAGCTGCAATTACACCGAAGCCTGCTTTTGCTGTAATCATTTCGTTTGTAAATGGATTTGTTATGGTTCTTCGATAATCTAATACTCCATTAATTAGTGGCAATGTCTCAGGCTTTGCCATATTTATTTCATCTATATATAGAAAGGTTCCATGTTTCATTGAATTAATTACAGGACCTGGAACAAATTCGATTACTTGTTTATCTTCTTCATAAGAAAGGGTTTTAAACCCGAGTAGACTCTCCGCATCTAAATCCACAGAACAATTAACACTGAACATTGGCTGGCGAAATAAGTTAGATAGTGTTTCAGCAAACTTGGTTTTTCCTGCTCCAGTCGGGCCTTTTAGTAGAACGTTTTTCCCCATACTAAGTGCAGTAATCGCATCAACCAGCAGATCAATATGTGGTGGCATGTATCCACCATCACGTACTAATTCGTGAAAGCTGCTGTTATCTTCCTTTTGATGTTCATTCAATAGCTTCGAAATTGATTCAGGTAATTGATAATTTGTCGTCATAAACAAACTCCTTTCCCCAATATTGTAAGGCTTTTAAATGAACCTGTCACCTCCCGAGATTTGCTAATTTTTGTCGGATTTGTGAAGGTAGATTGAAATGATGATAATTCCCCACATTGAACTCCTATATGGGTATAATTTTCCTTTTTATTGTTAACTTTAAAATAATCCGGTTGACAATAAATGTAACTTTAATCTATAATCAAAACAACAAGAAAATGATCGATGTTTTTTAGAAGGGATGGGGAAAATAATGAATGAAAAAAGCAAAAGGTTGAGGGTATTGCTCAATTGCTCGATTTTTGCAGCAATTACAGCCATTTTAGCGCAGGTTGAAATTCCACTTCCGCTTATTCCTATCAGTGGACAAACGCTTGCTGTTGGAATAGCCGCTACGATATTAGGTAGCCGACAAGGTGCACTTGCAATGGTTTGTTATATGGCGATTGGAGCGGTAGGTATTCCGGTATTTGCAGGCTTTAGTGGGGGACTGCAGGTAATTGTTGGACCATCTGGAGGTTACATATATGGTTTTATTGTAGCTGCCTTCTTTATTGGTTTGATTTTAGAAAAAACAAGGTTCACCATGCCTATAGCGTTGTTTGCTAATGTGATTGGGATGTTTATTACGTTATTTTTCGGAACATTACATTTAAAATTCGTACTAGATTTAAGCTGGAATGCAGCTCTTGTAGCAGGAGTCTATCCATTTCTTGTAGTTGGCTTTATTAAAGCTTTTCTTGCAAGCTGGATAGGGATCACTGTAAGACAACGTTTGATATCAGCAAATCTTCTTATAAAACGGGGAGAAGCAGCTTAAAATAATTGTAATGGTGTATAAAAAGGTTAGTTACTATATTCAGTAACTGACCTTTTTATATGTGGTGGATAAATTATCTAGTTTACTTTTCTGAAATTATCGTTAACAATAGGTATATGTTTACTATCTATAAGGTTAACAACCTCTATAAGGAGTATTAATTAGATGAGTCAATTTTTAACATTAGAAGAAGTCCAACAAAAATGTCATCAACTATCGGATGTTTACGTAATTGATGAAAACAAGTTTTATATGATTGTGGAAAAGTGGGCAGATCAAACTTCATCTACAGAAGAAAAGGTATTAGCTAGTTTTACTGAATTGCTACAGGCTGTTAGTGATGAGATTAGTAGTATGGAAGAAAAAGTACAAATGGAATCAACCTGTCGTTTAGGCTGTGCTTTTTGTTGTTATTTTCCAATCATCATTAATGAAATGGAAGCTAAAATAATGAAAAAAGCAATAGAGCAATTTCCTGAGCAAAGAAAAAATAAGATAAATGTTCATTTAAGAAGTTATTATGAGAAACATGGAGAAAAGTTAAAGAAGATTACGTCTTTGGATTTTGAAGAGGATGAGGAATTTAAAAAGAAGTATCGTAAAAGTTTTATTCCGTGTCCATTATTAGATATAAAGACTAACCAATGTATGGCATATGAAATTAGGCCAATTCCATGTCGTACATATGTAAATTATACAGATCCAGCTGTTTGTGAACAAAATTTAATGCCAAAGGAAACCGTTAGTTTTGAATTTCTATATGAGCAATATATGGGAGCGTTAAATGAATTTATGCAGTTTTTATATGAGGAAGACGACACAGCCTATATTCGTTATCCAGACGACTTATTTACCCATGACTATATTGCAAACTGGATGCTCTCCTTTCGAGCATAATTTCTAAATCACTTTTATACCTTGTAACTTCAAGATATAGAGGTGGTTTTTTTATTGTAGTTAGTACCATCTAAGTCTTTTAACCTGTAACTTTTGACTTAATTTGGTAATTTTTATTTTAAAAAATAGTCCTATTCTATCTTAAAAACGGTCATAAAATACCATACAATTAGATATAATTGGTAAAGGAACGTGGTACTTTGTATTAGAATTTTCTTTGGAAATCGGTCTGAGTGATTTATATACGCGTAGAAGAAGGGAGTTTGCTGATTAAATGAATGAAATAAAACTCGAACAAAGCTCAGTGGAAAAGGCACTAACTGACTTAAAACAAGCAATACAATCATTAGATCCTAGCTTCCATAAAGAATTTAAAGGGAATAATGTTTTAGATATGATGGATAAATTAAATGAAATTAATCTCTTGTTAGAAGAATTCCTAATTCAGTACCAAGAATTATTAAATCAAAATCAAGAAGGAACAAAACAATCGATTGAAACACTTAAACAAACTGATCAGGAACTAGGAACAAATATACGGGTAATGAGATAAATGAAGCCTCTTAAGAATAAATCTGTCTTAAGAGGTTATTTTTATGCAAAAAATATTCAAACCTCTCGACTTTGAGTAAAAACAACTATTTTGTATAAAATAAAATAGCATAATGGAGGTGCTACAATGGACCAAAATAATCAACAAGATTCCGGGAATTTTACGGTTGCTGGAACTGATATTGATGAAGTCAAAAAATTAAATGCCAATTCAGGTATGTCCTATAACGAAGTCAAGGAATGGCTTGCTAAAACTGGAGGAAAAAATACAAGCGTGTATAGTGATACAGATACCGAAACGGTTAAAATTGAAAATCAACGTAGGCTCAAAAAGAAAGAATAGGAGGATTAAAATGCCTGGAAAGGATTTTGAACAAATATACAACGAATATAAAGCACAAAGTAACCTGGAGCAAGAGCAACCATCACGGGTAAAGGATGTTGTAGGAAAAGAAGCGATTATAGCCGTACGAAAAAATGATTCAGGAGATATGATAGCATTTAAAACCGACGCAGGACGGGAACTTGACTATCTGACTGCATTAGAAGAAGCAAAGGCCGGAAACCTTGCACATGTTGATGTATTTCATAAATATGGAAGAGATATTATTAGGAGTGAACCAGACGGTATAAAAGAAAATAATTTGGATAACCTACCTTCGTTTTGATTCTAAATGTGCTTAGAAGATCTGACCAACAATTGGATAGGTCTTCTAAGCGCTACCATGTAAAAAGTTGTTGTTTTTTCGATATATTCCAAAGTCCTTGTCTTTTTTTAGCTTATTATATAAAATGAAGTAATAGCATAGTAATACATATGAAATAAGGTGTCTAGTTTTATAAAGACTATTGACTTAAAAGGGAAGTTGGTGAAATTCCGACGCGGTCCCGCCACTGTAAATGGTAGTTTACTACAAATACCACTGTACTTTATTGTATGGGAAGGTGTAGTGATGTATAAGCCATGAGCCAGGAGACCTGCCTTATTTGTTGCACCAATACCTACGAGGATAGGGAGTGTGTAGTATTCATAGATTCGATGTGCATTCATGTGTCATATATCTAGTATACTAGCATCTCTACTTTTCATTTAAGTAGGGATGCTTCTTTTTATTCAAAAATTTAAACGAGGGAATGCGGTAAGATGGTATATCATTTGATAGCTATCCTGGTAGCGGTGTGCTTAGATTGGATGATAGGGGACCCCCCTTCATGGCCACATCCTGTTAGATGGATTGGAAGCGGGATATCAGCATTAGAAAAACAACTCAATACAGAGAAGGCACGTAAATGTAAGGGGATTTTAATGATTCTAATTCTAACTAGTATAGCTTTTTTAATTACGTTTATCCTCATAACGGTTCTTTACTATATACACCCTATTATTGGAGTGCTGGGAGAAGGAGTCGTTATTGCTACAACGATTGCTCAAAAAGGATTAATAAAAGCTGGATTGGATGTCTACAATCCGTTAAAAAGTGGCCAATTACTAGAAGCAAGGGAGCAGCTATCTTATGTTGTCGGCAGGGACACAGAACATTTGGACGAAAAAGAAATTGTAAGGGGGGCGGTTGAAACCGTTGCAGAAAATGTTAGTGATGGAGTGACGGCACCTTTATTTTGGGCATTTATTGGCGGAGCGCCATTTGCAATGGTTTACCGAACCATTAATACATGTGATTCGATGGTAGGGTATACGAATGAAAACTATAAGGAATTTGGATGGGCATCAGCTAAACTAGACGATATCGTCAATTGGCTACCAAGCCGCATAACCGCGCTCCTCCTTATCATTGCCAATAAGCCTGTCCATATGAAAAGAAATGTAGCTTTTAAAATTTTATTTCGTGATGCTAAGAAACATCCAAGCCCAAATAGCGGTTGGTTAGAGGCCGCACTAGCATCTATATTAGGCGTGGAGCTTGGTGGAATCAACTATTACAAGGGTATTCTTTCACGAAGAGCAAAAATGGGAGATGCTATTGTAGCTTTAGACAAGAGTCATATTATCCTAACGAACCGGATTCTATCAAGAACAACGATATTATTTCTATTAGCTATTGGAATAGGAGGGATACTTATTGAACTGGCCAGAGCATGGTTCTAATCCACAATATACTTTTAAGAAAATGGGATTTCCGATGCCAGATAACTATATTGATTTTAGTGCAAATATTAACCCTATGGGACCTCCAAAGAAGTTAAAACAGCAATGGGGGGCATTTATTGAAAAAATAGCTGAATATCCTGATCCGTATGCTTACACTCTAAAGAAAAAAATTGCACAGAAGGCTAATGTAGAATCTTCATCTATTTTAATTGGAAACGGAGCATCGGAAATTATCCATATGATTGGTCAAATGCTTGCTTTTAAAAAGGTATTAATTATAGAACCATCCTTCTCGGAGTATGAAAAAGCTTGTCGCGTCAATGGTTGCCAAATTGAATATTTTTATTTGAAAGAACCAACCTGGGAAATAGAATGGAGAGATCTAATTAATAAATTATCGGTGGTAGATGCTGTATTTCTATGTAATCCAAATAATCCAACGGGCATACAGTATTCTTATTCAACCACTATTCGGTTACTTGAGGAATGTAAAAAAAGAGATGTGCTCTTCATTATCGATGAAGCATTTTATGATTTCTCTACAAACTATGAATCAATAACATCACTTGTAAAGGAATCAAATCAAATAGTTCTTCTCCGTTCTTTGACAAAAATATATTCCATACCTGGCCTAAGACTTGGGTATTTAATTGCTCATCCGTCTATTATTGAGAAGCTTTCACCGTATCAGCCCCAATGGAGTATTAACTCTGTTGCGATGCAGGCAGGGGAAGTTTGTTTGGAAGAAGATAGCTTTATTCATAAGACGGTTGGTTTTATTAAGGAAGAGCGTGCTAGGCTTTTTTCATTTTTTGATAGAGAAGGATTTAATGTATCCGCTTCAAGTGTAAATTTCTATTTACTTCAGGATCCATCAAAAGAAGCACTAGCACTTTTTGCATATTTATTAAAAAGGGGTTTGGTTCCAAGACATACTTATAATTTTCCAGGTCTTGATGGAAAATGGTTACGATTCGCGATTAAAAGTACAGAAGAAAATAGTCGTTTGATGGAGGTGTTATCTGAATGGAAAAGACTTCCATGCTCACCTTTATAACCGGTGGGGTTCGAAGCGGAAAAAGTAGTATTGCTGAAAAGTTAGCAATCAAAGCGGCTTCGGAGATAGACGGTCAGCTTCATTACGTAGCAACAAGTAAATTAACAGACAAAGAAATGGCAGATCGAATCAAACGGCATCAAAAGGATAGAAAATGCAGTAGCTATCCATGGAATACATGGGAAAAGGAAAGTAATCTTGAGGTTTTATCAACTTCCTTTACGAAAAACGACATTGTTTTATTGGATTGTATGACTACATGGTTATCTAATGAGTTATTTTCTGAACATGAGATGTGGAAGAAGCGTGAGTCAGAAGTCGTTCATCACATGATAAAGGCAGTACATCACATTTCAGAAAGCTGTCATCACTTAATCATTGTTAGCAATGAAGTATTTTTTGAACCTGTATATGAAAATGAACTTGTATTTACTTACTGTCGACTGCTTGGCAAGCTTCATCAAGAAATTGTTAGAATAGCAAATCAAGCGTACCTTGTGGAATTTGGACTACCAATAACAATGAAAGGAGGAAAATGATGAAAGGGATAATGATTCAAGGTACAGGTTCGGATGTAGGGAAAAGTTTAATTGCCACAGCATTTTGCCGTTTGTTTGCGAACGAAGGATTAAAGGTGACCCCATTTAAATCCCAAAATATGTCTAATAATTCCTACGTGACAGTAGATGGGAAGGAAATTGGACGGGCCCAAGGGGTTCAGGCGGAGGCAGCAGGCATGGAGGCAAATGTGTGGATGAACCCCATATTATTAAAGCCACGTTCAGATATTCAGTCAGAAGTGGTTCTGCTAGGAGAAGCAGTTGAAACGTTTTCTGGTAAGGATTATCGAGAGAGGTTTTATGACAAAGGATTAGAAGTCATACGAACATCCCTCCATTACATAAAAGAAAATTTTGATGTCGTTGTAATTGAAGGTGCGGGAAGTCCAGTAGAAATTAATTTAAATGACAGAGAACTTGTGAATATGAAAGTAGCAGAATTAGCGGATGTTCCAGTTGTATTGGTCGCAGATATAGAACGTGGTGGAGTGTTTGCTAGTATTATCGGCACATTGGAGCTTTTAGCTATGGAAGAAAGAAATCGAATAAAGGGTCTAATTATAAATAAATTTCGCGGTGATATTCAATTGTTTCAGGATGGAGTAAATTGGCTGGAAGAAAATACAGGGATTCCAGTCTTTGGAGTACTTCCGCATATCGACAATCATCAAATTGATGAGGAGGATTCCTTATCACTCCAAGCAGAACCGTATCAAAGAGGTAACAGAGAAATTGATATAGCGGTAATTCATTTCCCTTATATTTCGAATTATAGTGATGTCGAGCCATTTTTTTATGAAGAAGATGTAGCTGTGCGATTTGTTAAAGACCCGTCCGAGTTTGGTAAACCAGATGCGGTAATCCTTCCTGACACGAAAAGCACGATACAAGATTTACAAATGATAAAAAATAATGGATTCGAAAAATTGCTCGTTAAATATGTACAGGATGGAGGCTTTATTTTTGGGATTAGTGGGGGTTACCAAATGATGGGAACTGAAATTACTGATGAGTTTGGAGGAGATACGGGAATAATTGGTTGTAATATTAAAGGTCTAAATCTAATCCCAGCAAGAACTTTTTTTCGCGATGCTACAGAAACAGTTCGTTCGAATGGACATTATCATCTGAGGACAAGCCTAAAGGGAAATACAACCATTACAGGATATGAAATTCACTTAGGTAGGACGGAAGTAAATGCGGAATATAAATCCTTTTTGATGCTAGATGATGGTAAAAGTGAAGGGTACTATGGAGAAAATGGCAGAGTGATTGGGACATACGTTCATCATCTGTTCCATAGTGATGAGTGGAGAAATCAATGGCTGAATCATATTAGGAATAATAAATCCTTACCAAGTAAATCAGTAGTTAACACAGAAGAATTGAAAAAAGAAAGATATGACAGGCTGGCAAATAATATGAAAGAGCACTTGGATTGGGAAAAAATCAAAGATATGGTGAATAGTTGGGAAAGTGAAAAATGAAGTTTCTCAAAGGTTTTTTAATTAATGTTCAGTTTTTTACTTCGATACCTATTCGTCTATCACTACCCATGGATAAAGTGCATATAGAAAAAAGCATTCTAAGCTTCCCATTATTTGGGCTATTTCAGGGAATATTATATAGTTTATTATTTTATGCTCTATATGAATGGACTCCTTTTTCAATGGCAGCTGTTGCATTTTTAGTTTGGTTATGGATGATTATTTTGACTGGTGGAATCCATTTGGATGGTTGGATGGACACGAATGATGCATTTTTCTCCTTCCAGGAACAAGATAAAAGATTGGAAATTATGAAGGACCCACGAATGGGGGCTTTTGGGGTAATATCTATCATAATTCTATTAAGCTCGCGTTTATTCTTTTTATATGAGATTACCACTTTTATATGTTCACTGTCCTATTTTCTGATCCTATTTATTCCCTTTTTAAGTAAAAACGTGATGGGGATTGTTTTGTTGACCATTCCAACTGCTAAGGAAGAAGGAATGGCAGCCTTTTTTAAGAATGCTGCGAGACCAAAAATATTATGGATCTATCCCATTTATATCATTATATTGATAGGTGTAATGGGGAGTATAAATGGAAATTTAATTTATATACTTCTTATGCTAGCCATAACAGCAATGGGATGTTATTTATTTATACGTTGTAAGGTCATTAAATGGTTTGGAGGAGTTACTGGTGATGTACTTGGTGCTACGGTGGAAGGGACGGAACTTATTCTATGGATGATGGTTTGGCTATTACATTATTTCGTCATGGTATAACAATGGGGAATAAAATGAAGCAATATTTGGGATGGAATGATTCCCCATTAAGTGAGGAGGCTATTCAAGAGTTGTTAGCCTACTCCTTAGACCAAAAACCATATGATTTATTTCTAAGTAGTGATTTACAACGCTGCTTAACTACTTTTTCCCTGCTATTTCCTGAAGAGCATCCAATAACTCTTACGGAATTGAGAGAGATGGATTTTGGAATTTTTGCAGGAAAAACGTATGAGGAATTAAAGGAAAGTAAAGCTTACCAGAGTTGGTTGAATCAAATAAAACAAGTGAAACCTCCTGGAGGTGAATCCTATGCGTTATTTACAACTAGGGTTCAAAAAGGCTGGGATAAAGTGAGAGATATTATCATAGATAATGGAGCAACAAACCCATTTATTGTGACACATGGAGGGGTAATTCGCTACCTGTTGTCTCGGTATGGACCAGTAGAAAAAAGTTTTTGGGAGTGGAATATTCCGCATGGGACAGGGATTGTATTACTGTTTAATCAAGACCAATTAAGGAGGGGAGAGCGATGCACTTTGTTACGGGAGGTGCTTTTAACGGAAAACGAGGATGGGTAAAAAAATATTATCCATCGTATGATTGGATTTCCTTATATGATGGGGATGATTTAAGAAATGATTTTTCACATATGAATAGTTCCATCCTTGTAATAGAAGGGATTGAAACGTGGTTTAAAAAATTGTGTTACGAAATGGATGTAACAGAAGCTATTTGTGAATGGAGAACCATGTTGGAAAAATGGGAGGAATGGGAATGTAAAGATCCCAACCGGCAAGTTATTATTATTGGTACAGATATTACAAAAGGTATTGTTCCGATAGAAAAGATAGATAGAAATTGGCGGGATTTAACAGGATGGGCTTACCAAGATTTAACGCATAAAAGTAACCGGGTTGATATCATCTGGTATGGATTATGTCATAGGATGAAGTAATATAGTGGAAGGGGGAGTTTTCGGTGAATAGTAGAAAAATAAGTATACTAGCCTTATTTATTGCTTTATCTGTAGTTGGTGCAGCAACAAAAATTCCAGCTATCATAGGAAGTGTTGCGTTAGACGCTTTTCCAGCTTTACTTGCAGGCACATTTTTCGGTATAGGAGCCGGTGCGGTCGTCGGCGGATTTGGTCATATGGTGTCTGCATTAATTGGAGGGATGCCAATGGGGGCTTTACATGTTGTTATTGCCATTGAGATGGCATTATTAGTTGCTATGTTTACCATTTTAATCGAGCGAGGAAAAAATATCTTTGCTGCAATTATCTTTGTTATCGGCAATGTTTTACTAGCTCCTGCTCCTTTTATTTTTTTATTTGGAGTTGAGTTTTATATGGCGCTAATACCTTCATTGTTCATTGGTTCTGTATTAAATGTATTGGTAGCACTCATCGTTTATTCTCGTATACGACCATTTTTTGTAGCAACTTATTTTAAGGAGGAAATGAAAGGATGAGAAATGCTATAACCATTCCATTTAATCATGAGGAAATGCTCGTAGTCACTAATGACAATAGTGGAGCAATAGGAATGAAAGAAGCGGACAAGGTTCACGTTCCATATGAAATGGTAGGTTATTATTCTTTCCGAGTAGCAGTAATGGAATGCATGGCTTCAGGGGCAGAGCCTATTTCTGTTGTGATACAAAATTTTTGCGGGGAAGATGCTTGGAAAGGATTAGTACAAGGAATTAAAAAGGGCTTAACTGAGTTACTAATGGAGGATGTCGCTATAACAGGATCGACTGAAAGCAATTTTTCTTTAACACAGTCAGCCGTTGGATTACAGGTTCTTGGCAAAAAGTTAAAAATTAGATCTGAGGAAGAAAAGTTTTATTTGGAAAATGTCGCATTAATTGGATTGCCATTAGTCGGGGAAGAGGTTCTTTCTCAAAAGAAGGATATTGCCCCATTATCCATTTTCCGAGACCTTAACAACCTTCAAGATGTTTTTGTATGGCCTGTTGGTTCGAAGGGAGTACTTTCCGAAATAGAAAAAATGGCACCTATGTTTAGGGACAAAGTGAATGTATCTGGGGAAATTGATTTGAAAAAGTCAGGTGGACCTTCTACTTCATTCTTGGTTACTTATTCCAAAGAAAAAGAGAACCAAATCCGGACGATTGCAGGAACATATTACCACAAACTTTAAGGAGGAATACCATGTTACATATATATTTTGTTAGACATGGTGAAACAGAATGGAATAGAGAAAGCCGCTTACAAGGTCGTTTAGATTCTCCTTTAACAGTAAAAGGGATACAGGATGCAAAGCAACTAGGAGAACGATTAAAGCCAATAAATTTCCAGCAAATAATATCTAGCCCGAGTGAGAGAGCGGTTAAAACAGCGAGATTACTAATTGAAAATCGCAGTTTACCTTTTAAAACAGATAAAAGACTGATGGAGATTGATTTAGGGAGCTGGCAGGGGAAAACGATTAAGGAAATTAGAAAAGAAGATCCAACTACATATAATCAGTATATCCATTATCCCCATTTATATGATAAACAGGATGGGGAAACAATAAGAGATGTTCAATTTAGGATAAGATGCTTTTTGAAGAATCTTGAAAAGGTATATACGGCAGGTGATGTCCTAGTAATTACACATGGAGTTGTTATAAAGGTGTTACAAAGTCTATGTAAAAATATTTCCCTCCAAAGAGTATGGGAGCCACCGGAGATTGATGGAACCAGTGTGACAATTGTTCAATTAACTAATGGAAATAAAAAGCTTCTTTTAGAAGGAGATACTTCACATAAAAATCATATAGTAACATAAATAAGAAAAATAAAGTAGAATTACAAAGCCTTGGGACGCAAGTATGATGGGATTTCTTGTGTTTCAAGTTTTTTATCGCAGGTTAAGGGGCAGTAATAACCCCATTGATTAAAGATTCACTTTATGGCGTTAAATAATATAGGATGTGCAAGTTTTAGTTGTGCGCGATGTTTTCATTGCCGACTGTCGCGGTCCATAAAAAGGTACGGTTTTAGCCTTCTCAAAGAAATCCCCCTTCATGCATGAAAAAATGGGATTAGCTTAAAAATAAGATATATTCCGATTGTGGAGGGGGTGACTGAATATGCGCTTCTTAAATAGTGTTGCATTAACATTGATTATTATTGGTGCTATTAACTGGGGGCTTATTGCGTTTTTTCAATTCGATTTGGTTGCTGCGCTTTTTGGAGGACAAGATGGCTTTTTAGCGAGAGTGGTTTATGGATTAGTCGGTATTAGTGGGCTATATTATCTTACAAGAGCTATATATCCAATAGGTGACAATCCAGCGAATCGTCCGGACCTGAATACGGGGAAATTGAATTATGGAACGGAATTTGGAGAAGAGGAGACCGATATAGATAACCCATCGGCACATTCATTGCAGACATCTGAACAATTTAAAAGACCAACAGGACATCATTATAAAGAGGATTAATTTAAAAGCCCAGTGTACAACTGGGTTTTATTTATCGCTGATTAAGGGACACTAATACCACCACTGATTTAAGATTCTCTTTATTTGATGGAATGATACCTTATATATAAAGGGTGTGGGGAATTCTAAACGAAATAGAAGTCTAAATCTAGTTTTTTAATGGTATACTAGTAAATAGCAATGACCGACTTCTCAGGGGGACGGCTTTAACTCCTAAAACCGATTTTGATATGTTGCGATGTCAGTTCGGAAGGGGGTGAGGCCTTTGGACGATTCTACCTATCAAGTTCTAAATTTACTTTTTCTGTTTGGAACATTGATAGTAATGATTATGTCCAATAAAGATTAAGAGACCTCCTCTGAGTTGGCTGCTCGTAATTGGGAGATCCCTATTATGTGAGTCGTCCCCTTGATGGGGATCGGTCATTGTGAAACGTTCCATGTTAAGTCATGGAACGTTTTTTATTTTATGTCCCTAGCACCTATAGTATACCATTTTTTAAAAAGTTAAGCTGCTTTTGTATATTTTCATGCTTTATTCTCCATTAAAGCTAATACTTCATAATGGTTTGAATTGATTTTTACAAAAAGCTATAGCATATTTCCCTAGCGGTAGTTACAACAATAGAGTTGTGTCCCCATTTACATAGATAAAAATCAAATATGGATTGAATTATCAACCCTAATTCTCGAGTGAAACATAATTGTAATATCTTTATAACAATTATGTTATTTAGAAATGATATACTTCAAAAGCAATAGATTTGAAATATTAAAGTTACTAGGTAATATAGCAAAATATAATTTTTTTAAAGGAAGCAGGGAAAAAATGCGTTATAAAATGACTATCTTTACCTTTGCTTTAGCCTTAATAATAGGATTTACATACTTTGACTCTTACGTCTATGCAGATACAAATCAGGATATAAAGCAGATTCAAAATGAGCGTAAGGATATTAAAGGTAATATAGCGGAAGCAGAGGAAAAAGTATCAAATATATTATCGGAAATAAAATCCTTGAATAACGAGATTAAACAAGTTAATCAAGAATTAATAGAAAAACAAGAAGAAATAGATCATACACAGGAAGATATTGATAGATTAATAGAAGAAATCAATGTACTTCAGGATGAAATCAAAGAGTTAGAACAAAGCATTAATGAACGATATGAAATTTTGAGGGATAGAATCTCATCCTACCAGCATTCTGGTGGTTCGGTTAATTACTTGGAAGTAATTTTTGGATCGGAAAGTTTTAGTGATTTTATTAGCCGTGTAACAACTGTTAATAAAATTGTAGAATCAGATGCATCATTAATGGAACAGCTTGAGCGTGATATAGAGAAGGTAGAAAAAAATAAGGTCGATTCTGTAGAAAAACTTGATTTGCTAAATGCGAAAAAATTAGAGCAAGAAGCGGCAATGAAGGTTATGGAAGAAAAGAAGAGGTTGAATGAACAAAAGAAAGCCACATTAGAAAGTAAGAAAAAAGAGATTACATCATTGGTGAAAGAATTGAAAACGAAAGATAGCAATTTAGCATCATTAGAAGCAGATATTAAGGAAAGCTTGAAACCAGACAAGCAACAAGCTAGTCAAACAGTTAAGAAGGTACAAGAAAATTCCAATAAACAGGAGAATAAAGACAAAGAGACGTTTACTGTTACTGCTACTGCCTATACAGTTAGTAGTGCTGGTGGTTCAGGAATAACATATACTGGAATTAATTTAAGAAAAAATCCAAATGCCAAAGTTATTGCTGTTGATCCAAGTGTGATACCTTTAGGGTCTGTTGTACATGTAGAAGGATATGGCTATGCTGTAGCAGGTGATATTGGTGGTGCTATTAATGGTAAAAAGATTGATGTTTTTGTTCCTAACCAAAAAGCAGCAATGAATTGGGGAGTCCGAACCGTTAAAGTTACTATTCAATAAAAGAAAAAGTTTAATAGCAATAAAAACTGCACCGTAATTGCTGAATAAATTTTTAGCAATTATAGGTGCAGTTTTTTGTTTTATGTTTTTATTTAATATTTGAATGTAGTAAAAAAAGTGATATTGCTATAGATTTTAGGCGACCATTTCAAAGTTGCCTTTTGGATTCTAATTAATCAATAGCAGATAATTCATCTTCTACCACCCATTTATGATTGGTAACCTTTTTATCGGTAATTGTTGATACATAATTAATCATATATACCGTTGTTTTATTTATGGAGTTAATGGTTGCTGTTGCACCTCTCATACCCTTCATGTGATCTGCTTCTAATATTACTTCTTCTCCAATTGAAAAAGGATGCTTGTCGGCTCCTTTTATTTCTTCATGGATAACCCACTTATGGTTGGATATTTTACCTTCACCAGTTGTGGGAATAAAGGATACGGTATATGCAATCGTGTCGTATGCACCAACAATGGTTGCTTTGGCACCTTCCATACCAGCTTTATGTGCTGTATGTATATAAGCTTTACTACCAATTTGGAAAGTTGGATTTGCAGCTACCCTTAACCCCTTAGGAATGATTTCATCCATAACGGAATCGTTTTTTTCCACTTTTATTTCATTTGAATTTTTAACATTAGTAATATTTACTTCGGATGGTTGACTCGCATTCTCCCTCTCCGTATTACTATTTTCACAAGCCGATACAGTTAAAATAGTGAAAATAGCTATAAATCCAATAAAGGCATATTTCCAAGACATTTATTAAACTCCTCCCATTTTTAGACCTTATTAATACACTGCCCAGTTTTCCGTAAGTTTATGAAAGAATGACCTTTGCTCTCTACAAATGGTATTTGGTGGGGCGAGTAACCGCAGTTCCAGGATAGGAAGACCTTAGCGGAATAAAGGAATCAAGCGGATTCGAAAATGTTTAATGTAGAAAATGAATAATATATTGGATTGTATTAACTCATCAGCCTGTTATGCATGTTTTAGTTTAAATCGCTCAAACTAACTCCTATAAGAAGGGAGGAAAAATATACTTCTCCCTTTAAGTTAAAAGTATAGGAGGTATTTTGATGTCAGAAGAGAATAAAAATAAAAATAAAGATAAAGGCAGACAGAGAAATGTAATTAAGTATGATACAGAGCCTGAACGTGGTCGTCGGGATGTTGAATTCGCTGAGGATAGTGAATTTGTGAATATTAATGGTAGAAAAAATAAAAGAAAACGAAAATAGATTCTATGGATAGTATTAAAAAAAAGAAGCATGAAGGAATTTTTCCAACATGCTTCTTTCTTCGGATTTCAATCTTAGCAAAACGTATCTGTCTTTTTAGGGTTATTTAATCCGAATATTGGTCTTATGAGCAATGCTACTCCAGTACCGAGCATAGCCATAATCATCCAGACCCAGCCATGAAGACTGAAGGATGCAATTCCTCCAAAGTAAGCACCAATATTACAACCGAAAGCAAGTCTAGAACCATATCCCATTAATAGACCACCAATTACTGCTGCACCGGCAACACCTGGCTTGATTTTTTTCGGTTTAAAATTACCTTGTGCTGTTGCAGCAATAAATGCTCCAAGAATAATACCGAAATTCATTACACTAGTAGAGTCAGCTAAAACAGTTTGTGTTAATGCTTCTCCATTTGCTCCAGCAAAATATCCCCATGAAGAAACATCAACTCCAATGGCTTGAAGTGTTTTTCCTCCCCAAAGTGCAAATGCGGAGGTAATTCCCCATGGTGTACCTCTTACTGTTAATGTTAGTGCATTAAGAATAGCTAATATAATCCCTGCCCCAAATAAAGGCCATGCTCCTCTAAATATTTTTTTCCACCCGTTCGTGGTAGCCAGTGGTTTCATTTGTGGAGGATTTTTTTTCTTTGCAAACAATACTAGTATATAGTAGATAAGTCCAAATAATAATAATTGTAAAATCCATGCTCCCATATAACCCAAACTAGTTGATTCTGCTAGGGAGAATGGTTCAAGAGATGGTGTACTCATCCAAAATGGTAAATGATATGCACCAATGGTAGATCCGATAATAAACGCAGTAATGGTCAAAATCATAGATGATGAACCACCACCTAGGCTATATAATGTACCAGATGCGCAACCATTTCCAAGTTGCATACCAATACCAAAAATGAATGAACCGAAAATCACGCTCATACCTACTGGTGAGACGTATCCCGATGGAGACATTCCTGTAAAACTAAAACCTGTACTTAAAATAACGGCAAATAACGTTGTTGCAACAGCAAGCATTAGCATGTGTGCTTGTAACCCTTGCACATTACCGACAGACATTAGTCTCCGGAATGCTGAGGTGAAACCAAAACGGGCATGAAGCAAGGTAATCCCTAATGCCAATCCAATCAAATAAAGTATTCCCTGAGTAGCATTTGTTGTACTAACAATAGCAATAAACAATATCGAAGCAAGGATGATACCTAACGATAAGAATGGCTTTTGTATTGGATTTAAATCTTTAATGATTGTAGTTGGACTGCTTGTGTTTCTCTGTTGGAGAAAGCTCTGCTGTTCCATTGTACATTCCCCTCATTTCATATGAAAATAGTGTGAATTAATATGAATATAACGTAAAAGCAGCGAAATGTAAATGGAAATTTTTAGTGACATAGATTATTTAAAATCGTATAAGATATAAAGTGAATCTTCAATCAGTAGGGATTTTCTTTCATCCCACACCTAACCTCCATTTTTGAGGGGGGTATGATTGACCCTTAACCTGCGATAAAAATTATTGGAAAAGTTAAATTTGAATGGAGAACAAAGTTGACAAATTAAGAAAAGAACCAAAAAGTGACGGACACCATAGTGAGGTGAAGGAATAATGAAAGTAAAAATGGAACTAACGTATCGGACGCCAAGTGGTGTTGAAGCGATATTTTATACTGATGAAATGCGTGTAGAAAAAGCGCTTATGTTAATGGATGATATAGAAAAAAAAGGTCGACTAAAGAATGTCATTTTTATCGATAGTCAGGAACACATTTGGACATTAAAAGAACTAAAAAAATGGGAAGAAAGTATCCAAACTGAAACTCATCATGTAACGGTTTGTTTTGATGGGGGATTTAATGAAAGTTCAAAGAAGTCTGGCTTAGGATGTGCGATTTACTATGAGCAGAATGGAAAAAGGTATCGGTTGCGAAAAAATGCATTGGTAGAGGAATTGGATACAAACAATGAAGCTGAATATGCTGCTTTGCATCTAGGGTTACAAGAATTAGAGTATTTAGGTGTTCACCATTTAGATGTTACTTTTATTGGCGATTCTCAAGTGGTTATTAACCAATTAAGTGGGGAATGGCCGTGCTATGAGAAGGAACTATCTAAATGGGCTGATCGAATAGATGCGAAATTAGAACAATTGGGTATCCGTCCAGAATATCAGGCTATCTCCAGAAAAAAGAATCGTGAAGCAGATCATTTGGCATCCCAAGCGCTAAGTGGGATAGAAATTATGAGTACAATCGAAATAACTTCGTAAGCTTAATGTAGTAGTCCTTGTTTCACAAAACTGAACTATTGTAAAAGGGTTTAAATTTAAAAGCTCAATATATGAGAAATAATGGGGATTCTTGGTGTTTTTTTGATAAATATTAGTGCATAAAATATCAAGGTTCAACATTTTTCGGTGAGTACCAGGTACTAAACAGTTGTATTAATTGCTAGATTATATTACCATTTAAGATGGTGGAATATTAAATTTGGAATCGTTTAAATTTATGCATATGTAAAGGAGTAAGACAATTGAAAATAGGGATTGACAAGATAGGGTTTTATACCCCTAATTTATACGTTGATATGAATAAGTTAGCAGTTGCGAGAGATGTTGAACCGGAGAAATTTACGATTGGTATCGGTCAGGAAAAGATGGCTGTACCTCCTCTTACACAAGATTCTGTGACCATGGCTGCAAACGCGGCTTTAGAAATTATAGATGAAGTGGATAAAGAAGCGATTGACTTTGTTATATTCGGTACTGAAACAGGAATCGACCATTCGAAGTCAGCTGCTGTTTATGTACACCATCTGCTTGGGTTACATCCGAATGCTAGGTCGATTGAAGTTAAACACGCATGCTATGGTGCTACAGCTGCAATACAAATGGCTAAAGGACACATTGCTTTAAATCCAGAAAGCAAAGTATTGGTATTAGGGTCGGATATTGCCCGATACGGATTAAATACAGCTGGTGAATCAACACAAGGTGCTGGAGCTGTTGCATTAATCATTAGTGCTAACCCAAAAATTATGACATTGGAAGATAAAAGTACATATCTCACTTCTGACATTATGGATTTTTGGCGTCCAATTTATTCGGATAAGGCATTTGTTAATGGGAAATTTTCAAATGAACAATACATAGCTTTTTTCAATACAGTATGGGATAAATTTAAAGAAGAGACAGATATGGATTTAAATGATTTTGAGGCAATCTGCTATCATCTTCCATACACAAAAATGGGGCTAAAGGCGTTACGTACTATTCTTGATGATGTACCGGAGGATGTACAGGAAAAATTAAAAGCGAATTATCAAGCAAGTACGCAATATAATCGCAATGTTGGAAACATCTATACAGGATCCCTGTATTTAAGCCTACTTTCATTACTTGAAGAAAAAAGTGAGGACTTAGATTCGGGTTCAAGAATTGGGCTATTCAGCTATGGCTCTGGAGCTGTTGGGGAGTTCTTTACAGGTGTATTAGAGCCGAACTATCAAGAACATTTATACAAAAATCATCACGATGAACTATTTGCGTCTCGTAAGGAAATCAGTGTATCTGAATATGAAGAAATCTTTGAAGAAACTCTTCCCGCGGATGGATCAAATATTGAACTAGATATTAATGAAGATCCGGCACCAATTTGTTTATCAGGAATTACGGACAACATGCGTCAATATGTAAATAAACTACGTTAGAAAATAGAAAGAGGCTGGATTTCCGTAGCGGTTTATATGTATTAATCATATTCAAACCTTGCTTATGGAGAATATTATTATTCCAGCCTCTTATTTGTTATAGTGAAAGTTAAAAATAGATGATCTTAAATAGAGGAGCAAGTCAAATTCTACATAAAGATCTAGGTTTCAATAGATAAGGTCTTCAACTTCTTTGATTTTGATTGCTATTTCACTAGTTAATTCAGTTGCAGTTTTAGGAATAACAGTTTTTAATACCGGATTAATTGCAGGCCCTAATACACCTTTTGCTGTAATATCTAAAAAACCTGTGATGCTTGTTTTGGAATCCGTGATTGATCCGGCTTCAAAATAACCCTTCCCTGAAAAATTTTCATTTAGACCGGTTAAATTAAATGTAACTTTTGTAGGCTCTTGCCACATTGTAATGTCTATTTTCATGTGCAAGGTTCTTTTTATAATTCCTATATCACTTACAAATTTCCAAGTTGATTGCTTATCATTTATTATTTTATGTTCAATATACCCGGGCACTAATGGAGCCCAATTGTTTATATCACTCACAAAATTCCATACTCTATCGATTGATGTATGTATTTCAGTGGTGTATTTTCCATTTGGCATGTGAAAACCTCCAATTGGTGAGTTTCTTATATGAAAATATATGGTTAAAATACATTACTATTACCAATTTTATTGCAATTTTTTTAAATGATAATTTAGGTACAACTGTTCATTAGAAAGACAGTCTTTATTATCAGGAATTAAATAATAAAAATAAGGTGTAAGTAATTCCAAAAAAAGAATATCCTTTTACATTTACTTTACTTTGGGCTCCTACACATTCCAGGGATTAAAAAAATATCAATAAATAACCAAACCCAAAGTAAACCTAATGGAATATAGCCAATAAGTATCCAAGAAGTAGACCAACCGATAATTCCTAGTAATAACTGCATGATTCCTGTGCTAATTCTTCCAGTGTAAAAACGATGTATCCCAATTTGGCCAAGAAAGAACCATAGGACATAAGCAAGTGCAATATTTTTTTGACTCATAGGCAGGAAAACCTCCTTTATTTTATCGCAGGTTTAGGGTAGTATGTTTTAAGATTTAGGAGGATTTATATTTTGCCCTATACACCAGCTTAAACGGTAGTAATGTATCCTTATAGCAAACAAGGCGATAGAGTTCGTCTGCCATAAAAAGTGTAATAATGGATGTAATTCAAAAACAAATAAATCCGTTTACTCCCAAATAATAGTTGTGTTCATTATTATTTACCTATTTTACAGGGTTATTATATTTTTTGACTCCAAAATGGACTACGATTTTGATGAGCTGGATTCAGATTTAAAATATATTTATTACGTTAAGCAGTGCATTGTTCTTTTTTTTCAGTGGGGGTGAAAGAATCCCCCACTAATTTAAGATTTACTTTATACCATTATATAGCTTCCTAAAAATATACATCAGATGATAATCACTACTTAAAAAGTCGGGTTGGGTACACTAGGGCATGGATTTTTTGAGGATTTGGACTAGGAATTGTAGTTCTTCTTTGGTGATGGAGAGTGGTGGTGACATAGTTATTATATTGTTGTAGCCTGCTACAGTATCACTTGTTTTCCCTATGATAAGCCCTTGTTCCTTACAGCGTGCAACAACTTGTGCAACTAAGTTTTCTTCAAGTGGTTCTTTTGTTTGTTTATCTTTTACGAACTCAATTCCTGCGAGTAATCCCTTACCACCACGAACGTCTCCTACATTCGGATGGTCCTTTAATGCCTGCAACTCTTCAAACAACCAATTACCTAGTTCTTCGGAGTTTTTAACTAATTCTTCTCTTTCCATAATTTCAAGATTTTCAAGAGCAACAGCACATGCTGCAGGACTACCTCCAAATGTATTAACATGTCGGAAATGATTATATTCGTCGTTCGAGATGAAAGCCTCGTAGATTTCTCGTTTAACGGCGGTTGCTGCTAATGGCATGTATGCACTTGTCAACCCCTTAGCCATGGTAATAATATCTGGTTTCACATCATAGTGTGTAAATCCAAATGGTTTACCTGTACGACCAAAACCATTAATCACTTCATCCGAAATCAGTAAGACCCCATGTTTGTCACAAATTTCTCTTACACGTTTCATGTAATTATCATGTGGAACAAGTATTCCACCACCAGTAATGATGGGCTCCATGATAACTCCAGCAACAGTCTCATTGATTTCCCAGGTAATGGTTCTATCTATTTCGGCTGCAGATTGATCACAGCATTCCTCGTTTTTATTTGGGAAAGGACTTCTGTAACAGTCTGGTGGAGATACATGAACAAAGCCAGGAGCAAGAGGTTCATATTTAAAAGCACGTTGGTTTTGTCCTCCAGCAGCAAGAGTTGCAAAAGAGCTTCCATGATAAGATCGATAACGGGATATAAATTTATGTCGACTAGGCTCGCCTATTTGTTGATAATATTGTCTTGCAATTTTAAATGCTGTTTCATTTGCTTCTGATCCACTATTGGAATAAAAAATAACATATTCGTCACCAAGCCATTCATTTAACTTTTCGCTTAATAAAATACCTGGTATATGACTTTGTGTTAGGGGATAGTAAGGCATTTCTTTTAATTGCTTTGCAGCAGCATCAGCTAGTTCTTCTCTTCCATACCCTACATTTACACACCATAGCCCTGCCTGACCGTCTAAATACTTCTTCCCATCTATATCAGTTACCCACACACCATCAGCTTTCGTACTGATCATCGTACCCTCGGGATTGTATTTCTTCATGGCGTGCCATAGATATTTTTCATCCTTTTTAAGAAGCGATTGCTTTTCAGATTTATTTATCATACTCAAAAACTCCCTTCCCATTATCAATATGGCGATTGTCGTTTGTCGACAATGAAAACTAGACAATTCTAATTAAACACAGGTAAGCGGAAAAGTCAATGATTTTTGAATAAATTGAAAATTACGTCATCCCAATCATAAGGATTTTTTAACAATAAGGTGGATATTTTTTCTTTAACACGTAATAACAGACTGTAAGATTCCGATTCAAAATTAGCTGATAGTGGTTGATAGAAACCTCTGGTAATGACGTTTCATTATATATACATAAAATTGTATTAGTTTCATAACATTTTATGAGAAATATTTTTTAATCATTTCGATTGTCTTTTTATCTTATTTTGCATATGCTGCTATAAGGAGATAAATCATAATAATTATGTTCATAATATATTGACAATTCAAGTTCCAAGATTTATTATTTACTTAGAATTGCCGACAATCGACTAGGATGTTTATAAAAGTGAGAAAGGAGAGGTATTTCATCTTTTACTAATCGCTTTATAAATATATAAAACTATCTTGATCCCTTCCATAACAATAATTACTCCAGTTAGACTTTCTCTTTTCTCCTTAGAATCAATTGAGGTAATCAATCTTTTACAAATTAAAAATGGGTTGTTTAAAAAGATACGAAAAAGCGCTTACAGCATAAACTATCATAAGAAACTTTTATATTTCCAAACAAATTTATTTATTAAGTGAAACTTTATAATTGGAGGGGTTGGTATGGTGTTTTTCCCAATTTCTGAGTATCATGAAAGATTAGCAAAGACGAAACACCGTATGGCCGCCAGTGGAATTGACGTATTGTTAGTAACAGATCCAGCAAACATTAATTATTTAAGCGGTTATGATGCATGGTCCTTTTATGTGCATCAGCTGCTTGTTATTTTTATAGATGAAGATCAGCCATATTGGATTGGTAGGGGGCAAGATGCAAGTGCTGCGATGCATACTTCTTGGCTGGATAAGGAACATGTTTATGCATATGCGGACGATTACGTACAATCAACCATAAAGCATCCGATGGAGTTTGTAGGTGATTTTATTAAATCCAAAAATCGCGATAAACATACCATAGGAGCAGAATTTGATGCTTATTACTTTACGGCTAAAAATTTTATGAAACTTAAAGAGTGTTTACCTAATGCAATGTTTAAGGATGGAACTAATCTTGTTAACTGGGTGAGAATCATAAAATCGGAAAGGGAAATAGAATGCATAAAAATTGCATCCAAAATTTCCGAGAAAGCAATGCAGGCTGCTTTTGATACGATTGAACCTGGTGTAAAACAATCAGATGCAGTGGCAGCAATCTATCATGCGCTTATTCAAGGGACGGAGGATTATGGAGGAGACTATCCTGCTATAGTTCCATTATTACCTACAGGTGATAAGACATCTGCATGTCATTTAACTTGGACAGATGATCCTTTCATTCAAGGTGATCCAGTTATCATTGAATTAGGAGGGTGCTACAAACGATATCACTCACCGCTTGCAAGGACGATCATTTTGGGGATACCTGATGAAAAGTCACAGTATATTGCAGATGTTGTAGTAGAGGGAATTAATACAACGTTAGATGTCATCCAGCCGGGTATGACCTGTGGGGAAGTTGAGTTAGTCTGGAAAAAGGTAATAGAAAAACACGGTATTATAAAGGATTCCAGGCTTGGTTATTCCATGGGATTGAATTATCCACCAGATTGGGGAGAGCATACCGCTAGCTTACGTGCGGGCGATAACACGGTATTAGAGCCGAATATGACATTTCATATGATTCCAGGAATTTGGTTGGATAATATGGGGATTGAAATTAGTGAATCTTTTCGTGTAACAGAGTCGGGATGTGAAGTATTGGCTGACTTTCCACGTGAGCTATTAGTTAAACCAAATATACGCTTGGCTTAAATTTTAGGAGGTTATTTTGTTATCAATACACGATTAAAAAAGCTTTGTCCATTGTAAAAAGGACCAATTCCTTAAAATAAAAGGAACTGGTCCTTTCCATTATGGGTAACAAAAGTAGTCTAATTAAATTCAGCTTTCTTTATTCAAGTTTTCCCATACTTTAGGGTTGATTAGATTTTTTGGTCTTTTTCCATTTAAACCAGCCAGCAAATTTTCAGCTGCTAATTCGGACATTTCTAACTCCGTTTCATAGGTTGAGGATCCAATATGTGGCAATGTAACAACATTGTTTAGATTTAAGAGTTCATTTTGTGGATCGACTGGCTCCTGTTCAAAAACATCTAGCCCCGCTGCAAGAATTTCTTTATTTTTTAATGCATCGATTAATTCATTTTCTACAACAGTACCACCACGAGAAGCATTGATAAAAATTGCGGAATTTTTCATTAATTGGAATTCCCGCTTACCAATCATTCCCCTTGTTTCTTCAGTCAGCGGGGTAATTAAGCAGATAAAATCGGATTCTTTTAATAAGCTATCTAAATCCTTATATGTTGCTGCAAATTTCTCTTCTGCGTCCGTTTTACGCGAGCGGCTGTGGTAAAGAATGTTCATATCAAAACCAAAATATGCCCGTTGAGCAATGGCATTACCAATCCTACCCATACCTATGATTCCTAATGTTTTATGATGGACGTCAACACCGTAATGCTCCTCTGTTAATGATTCGGTCCATTTTCCAGACTTCACAAAATGGTCTAATTCTGGCATTCTTCTTGCCGTAGAAAGTATTAGGCCAAAAACCATATCTGCAACTGTATCGGTTAGAATTCCTGGTGTATTCGTTGCCATAATATTCCGTTTTGTTAATTCGGCAATGTCGAGGTTATTATAGCCAACCGATACATTACTTACTATTTTTAAATTCGGTGCTTTTTCTAGTAATTGCTGGTTGACAGGAAGAGCCAAGCCAATTATTCCCTCTGTTTTTTCTAAAAAATCAAGAAATTCCCTATCACGGTTGGTGTCAATGTTTTTAAAAAACCGGACATCATGCTTCTGTTTTAGTGCTTCTAAAACAGGTTTTTCTAATCGTTCATATACTAAAATTTTCATTCGATATCTCCCCCCCATATAAAGGTAAAACATCCTTTATACATATACGTTCAAAATAACCGGTATATTAATAGAAGTCAAGCGGGAGTTTAAATAATTAAATTATTCAAATTATTATTGACAACTTTAAATTGGGCTATTACAATGGAATTAACTTAATGTCGACAATCGACTAATATATTTTTAATGAAATCCAATGAAGGAGACAATCAGGATGAGTAATGAAGGGATTATAGTGAAAAAGTCATTAGGTGAATTAATTGCAGATCACCTTAGAAGGGATATTTATAATCAACATATTAAATTTGGGGAACGATTAATTGAAGCCGATTTAGCCGAACGATTTGATGTGAGTAGAAGTACCATTAGAGAATCTTTAAAAATCTTGGAACAAGAGGAATTAATAGTAAGTAAAGCACGAAAAGGGACGTTTGTTTCGGAATTCACAAAAAATGATCTTGATGAGATGACTGAAGTGCGTTTACTTATTGAAGCTCATGCATTCGTTACGGCATTAGAAAATTTAAATGAAAAAAACTTCTTAGAGTTACAAGCTATCATCGAAAATATGAAAATAGAGGCAAAAAAAGGTAATTGGAATGAATTATTTGATTTAGATATGAAATTTCATCAGTATGTCGTTAATATGTGTGGAAATTCTAGGATTATAAAAATTTATGAATCCATTCGTATCCAAATTCGTATCTACTTTGCGCATCTTGATCAGTATTATTCTAGTCCTATGTCTTTTTATAAGGAACATAAGGAATTATTTGAAGTTTTATTGCATAAAGATGGAGAGTTGGTTAAAAAACAAATTGAAAACCATATATTTTATGTAGAAGAGAAATTACTTCAGCAACCAGAAAAGTGATAGTTTATGTAAGAAAGAAGTAGGGAATTTTAGAAAATAAAAGATGGGAAGTGCTGTCAATGAGAAAATATCAAATCTATATTAATGGAGAATGGACAGGAGAAGAATTACAAACGTTAGCTGTTACCAACCCTGCTAATGGTCAACTTGTTGGGGAAGTACCTTACGCAGGTGAGGTGGAAACCAACGATGCTATTGATGCCGCACATACTGCCTTTCAATCTTGGTCACAATTAACAGCGTTTGAGCGTGCAGGATACTTAAAGAAATTTTATCAGCTTATGCTAGACAACCAAGAAGAATTAGCCGAAATTATGACTCTTGAGATGGGAAAGCCAATTAAAGAATCGCGCGGTGAGGTTCAATATGCTGCATCCTTTATTGAATGGTTTGCTGAAGAGGGAAAACGCGTATATGGCGAGACCATTCCTTCTCATGTACACGCAAAGCGTCTTCAGGTTTGGAAGAAGCCAGTAGGTGTAGTGGCGGCGATTACGCCATGGAATTTCCCGGCTGCTATGTTAACGAGAAAAATGGGTCCGGCGCTTGCAGCAGGGTGTACGGTTGTCATTAAGCCCTCCAGTGAAAGTCCTCTAACAGCTATTAAATTACTTGAATTATGTGAGAAAGCTGGGTTTCCAAGAGGGGTCGTTAATTTAGTCACGGGTTCTTCTTCTAAAATAGCGAAGGCAATCATGGATAATGAAAAAGTACGGAAGATTACATTTACTGGTTCCACGGAAGTAGGGAAAATTTTAATTCGCCAAAGTGCTGATCAAGTAAAGAAACTTTCCTTAGAATTAGGTGGGCATGCACCTATGATTGTTTTAAATGATGCTAATGTCGATGTAGCGGTAAAAGGTGCTGTTGCATCGAAATTTCGGAATACGGGCCAAACCTGCATTTGTGCAAACCGAATATATGTTCAGTCCGGGATATATGATGAATTTATTGAAAAGTTTGCGACTGCTGTTAAAGAGTTGAAAGTGGGAGACGGAATCGATGAAACCGTAGACATTGGCCCTCTAATTAACCAGGAAGGTTTTGAAAAGGTTACTAGTCATGTAGAGGATGCAGTGAGTAAAGGAGCATCCGTTGTTACTGGTGGAAAAGCGATACGTGATGAGAGTGGGGCATTTTATTCACCAACAGTGATTAAGGATGTAAATGAATCCATGGTCGTCATGCAGGAAGAAACATTTGGGCCAGTCGCTCCGGTTCAAAAAGTAGAATCTGCCCAAGAAGCGATAAAATTTGCAAACAGCACGCCATATGGATTAGCTGCTTATGTTTTCACAGAGAATGTAGCTAAGGGTATGCAAGTCATTGAACAGCTTGATTTTGGAATTGTCGGCTGGAATGAAGGAGCACCGTCAGCAGCACAGGTTCCATTCGGAGGAATGAAAGAAAGTGGTGTAGGAAGAGAAGGTGGTCACGAAGGAATTGAGGCATTTATTGAGTCGCAATATGTTGCAATTGGAATGGAGTAATGGATTGGTAAGCTGTAAAAGCGATGAAGACTAGAGCCGATTAAGGTCAAAAACCCGTCTTTATCACGGGAATGAAGACCAATGGGTGATTGAAAATAAGAAAAATAGGTCTTCATGCCGCAAAATATCCACTTGATTTTAAGGCATGCAAAACACGAAGAATATAGGTTAAAAGTATTCAAGTTTTTCATGAAAGGGGAAGGTCATGAAAAAGAAAATTTATACAGAAAATGCACCAAAGCCAACTGGTCCATATTCTCAAGGTGTTGCGGCCGATGGACTGATTTTCGTTTCCGGTCAGGATGGTGTATTTCCGGACGATACGACAGCCGGTAACAGTCTAAACGAACAAACTGAAGCTTGTTTACAAAATATAGAAAATATCTTAAATAAGGCGGGAGCAACTTTAGATGATATCGTTCATGTGACATGTCATCTAGCAGATTTAACAGAGGAAAATGTTCGCGAGTTTAACCAAGCATACGCTAAATATTTTGAAGATATCGAGATTAAACCAGCCAGAATAACGGTTGGAAGTGTGTTAATGGAAACAGATATAGAGATTACAGCCATTGCCTATAAAAAATAGTTCTCAGGGTATTGGGAGGGGGGATGGTTTATTGACACTTTCTAAGCAAATGGAACGATTAACAGCTGATATGATTTATTGGAGACGTCACCTTCATGCTAATCCAGAGTTAAGTTTTCAAGAACAAGAAACGTCCCGATTTGTGGCGAAGGAGCTTGAAAAAATTCCCGGGATGCGTGTAGACCAGAGAGTTGGTTATCCCACAGCGGTTGTTGGTATGCTTTCCTCTAGCCCCGGGCCCACCATAGCAATCCGTGCAGACATGGATGCTTTACCAATTCAGGAACAAAATGACGTTACGTATAAGTCAAAGAGAAACTCTGTTATGCATGCTTGTGGTCATGATGCACATACAGCAATTGTACTTGGAGTCGCCAAACTATTAAGTAAATATTTCCAAAAGGGTTTACTTCAAGGGACTGTTAAATTTCTGTTTCAGCCAGCGGAGGAACATGTGGATGAACGTGGATATAGTGGTGCAAAATATATGGTTGAAGCTGGAGTTTTAGATGATGTTGATGCAGCCATTGCCTTGCATATGAGTCCGGAAAATCGCGTAGGAGAGATAAAAATAAATGATGGGTATAGTATGGCGAATGTCGATGTGTTCAAGGGAAAAATACTTGCTACAGGTGGGCATGGTGCCTACCCACATTTAGGTACGGATCCTATTTGGATGTCTGCGTCTGTCCTCCAAGCATTATATGGAATTACAGGTCGTAGGATAACCCCTTTAGAGTCTGCGGTAATAAGCATTGGACGTGTTCAAGGTGGGACTACAAGTAATGTTATTCCAAGTAGTATGGAAATAGAGGGAACGATTCGTAGTTATCAACCTGAAGTGAGAGAACACCTTCTTAAGGAAGTAGAAAATGCCTTCAAAATGGTTAAAAACTTAGGTGGTGACTACCAACTTCAATTTATTGAAGAAGACCCGGCTTTAAAAAATGACTCAGAGATTAATAACATAATAAGAAAGATTATAGAAAATAAGTTCCCATATATTCAAGTTATTGAAGAGCCTTTTGGTTTGGGTGGAGAAGATTTTGCCCATATGGCTAAACATATCCCAGCTTCCATGTTCTTTTTAGGGTGTGCAATCGACGATGGAAAAGCCAGGAATCTGCACACTCCCTATTTTGATATAGACGAACAGGTACTCCCTATCGGTGCAATGATTCTTTCTGAAGCAGCTAAATATCTATTGGTTAGTGGAAAAAGGAATGATAGAAATGGGAAGGGAGTGGATTTATGATAGAAAATAAGGTTGAATTACAAGAAATATGGCAGGCTCGAAAAAGAATATCAACTATAGTAAAACATACTCCCCTCATTTATTCCGATGAACTTTCCAAACTAACAGGAAAATCCATTTATCTAAAACTAGAAAACCTTAATACAACGAATTCTTTTAAAATTAGAGGAGCTGCTAATAAGATTTTAAGTTTATCAGAACAAGAGAGAGAGAAGGGAATTACAACCTTTTCAACCGGTAATTTTGGATTAAGTGTTGCTTTTGTTGCTAAGACATTAGGAATTAGAGCAGTAATATGTATCTCCGGTCGAGTTCCAAATGCAAAAGTAAGCGTATTAAAAGAAACTGGTGCTGAGATCCAAATAGTAGGAGAATCACAGGATGATGCTGAAAAACATAGCTACTACCTTGAGAAGGAACAGGGGTTAACGGTTATTCATCCATTTGATGATCCGTATGTTATTGCAGGTCAAGGTACCATTGGATTGGAAATTTTACAGGATTTACCTGGGGTGGACACCGTACTTGCAGGTCTATCTGGTGGAGGACTTCATTCAGGACTTGGTATCGCTTTAAAGAATTCGAGTTCATCCATTAAGCTTATCGGTCTTTCCACTGCAAATGGGGCGGCTATGTATGAGAGCATACAAGCTGGAAAGCCAACTGTAATTGCGGAAAAAGACACACTTGCTGATAGTTTATTAGGAGGAATCGGTCTTCATAATAAGTATACATTTCAATTCGTTCAGGACTTTGTGGATGACATCATTTTATTAAATGAAAAAGAATTTGCTGACGGGATGGTCTATATTTTAGAAAAGCACCGCATGGTCATTGAAGGAGCGGCGGCATCTGGGGTTGGGGCAGTTTTAAATGGAAAGGTTACACTCGGGGAAAATGTTGTGATTGTTTTAAGTGGAAGTAGTGTCGATCTTCCAATTATTATGAATTTAATAAAAGAGCAGTAGAAAACCTTATCATCGTTAATGAAACAGCATAGTTATTCATAGAATATAGTAAGCCTTCCTACATTGCCTTAAGGAGGAGTTACCGTATGAATAAAATATTAATCAATGATTCTATAATGGAAAGAAAGAAAATGATTGATATTGAGGATCGTGGTTATCAATTTGGCGATGGAATTTACGAGGTAATTGGCGTATATCAGGGAAAGTTTTTTATGCTTGATGAACATTTGGAAAGGCTGGAAAGAAGTGCTAGGGAAATTCAATTATCCCTTCCGTCTTCTATAAGTGAGATAAAAGAAAATCTCATGGAATTGGTTCAGGTGAATAATTTGCAGGAAGGTGTTATTTATTTACAGGTAAGTCGTGGTGTAGCGGAGCGTTGGCACTATTTTCCGAGCTCAGATACGAAGCCTGTCCTTGTTGCTTATACAAAGCTAGAAGAAACGATGCGTGAGGAAGAGGATAACGGAGCTACAGCAGTTCTTACAGAAGATATTCGTTGGCTTCGTTGTGATATAAAGACATTGAATCTCCTCCCAAACGTACTTGCTAAACAGAAAGCGGTAGAGCATAAAGCAGTAGAAGCCATTTTTTATCGTGGCGATGTCGTTACAGAAGCAAGTGCTTCAAACGTGTTTATCGTAAAAAATAATGAGGTTTTAACACACCCAGCTAATCATTATATTTTAAATGGAATAACACGTAGAAAAGTACTGTCCCTGTGTGATGATTTGAATATAAACCTACAGGAAAAAGCATTTACGGTAAAGGATTTATTAGAAGCAGACGAGGTGTTTGTTACGGCAACGAAATTAGATGTTGTTCCCATTATAAAGGTCGATCAACAAACGATTGGCACAGGTTCGCCAGGTAGGACCACAAAGAAAATCTTGCACGCTTTTAGGGCATCTATAAAGTGAAACTTCATTCAGCGGAGGTCTTACTACCAGTTAATTCGGTAAAATGATTCGGTTGGATAGCATCCTTACTTAAACCTCGTTTGGAGGGATTGTAATGCTTCAACACGTAAATTCTCTCGTTGAAGGTCACACAGTTGCTGAGATAAATCTAGCTGCTCTCCGTTCAAATGTTCAAGCACTTAAAAATAAAATAGATCACCGCATCTTCTTAGCGGTGATCAAAACAGATGCTTACGGACATGGGATTATTCCGATTGCCAAGGAAGCTTTAAAGGCTGGTGCTGATCGGCTTGGTGTTACAACCGTAGAGGAGGGGATTCTTCTTAGGCAAAATGGAATATATATTCCCATTCATATTCTCAGTACGATTACCCCGGAACAAGCAGAGTATGTTGTTCGTTATCGGTTAATTGCCTCTATTAGTTCAGAATATACCGCTAGAGCTATTAGTAAGGAAGCGGTAAAGCAGAACCAATCTGCATCCGTACACTTAAAGGTGGATACGGGCTTACATCGGTTTGGTATTGATCCATTGAAAGCTATAGAATTTTGTCATCATTGCTATTATCTCCCTCATTTATTCTGGGAAGGAATTTATACTCATTTTTCTAGTGCGGATGAAGGAGAATGGGATACAACAGAAAAACAATTTCAATTATTCATGGATACGGTGAAGAATTTAGAGAAAAAGCAATTTTACTTTCCTTTAAAACATGTTGGTGCATCAACCATTACAATAGAAAGAAAAGATATGCATTTAGACATGGTGCGTCCTGGGATAGCTTTATTTGGTTATCATCCAGCAGTTCGACAACGAAATATAGTTACTTTAAAACCTGTCATGACATTAAAAACGAAATTAGTTCTTAAACGTTCCCTTGCTGCTAATTCTCAGGTTGGATATGGTGGTGATTATGTAACAAAGGGCCAGGAAACAATAGGGATAATACCAATTGGGCATGGGGATGGATATAAACGAAGATTATCTAATAATGGGCATGTGCTAATAAGAGGAAAACGAGTGGAAATTGTCGGTACTATCTCCCTTGATCAAACCTTTATCAATATTACTAATCTTATAGATGCAAAAGAAGGAGATGAAGTTGTTTTGATAGGGAGACAGGGTCAGGAAGAAATTTCAGCTCGAGATATCGCTGATTGGATTCATAGTAATGTAGATGAAGTATTAGCAAGTCTAATGTATCGGATCAAAAGAAAATATATTGATGAATTTTCATAAAGGGGGAGCCAATGAAATCATTTAAAATAGCACTTATACCAGGAGATGGAATCGGCCCGGAGGTAGTGGCAGAAGGGGTTAAAATTTTAAAAGCGATAGAAGAAAAGGATCCATCTTTATCCTTTTCATTTACGGAATTTCCTTGGGGATGTGAGTATTATTTAGACCATGGGACAATGATGGATGAAAACGCGTTAGATATACTCAAAGATTATGATGCTATTTATTTAGGTGCAGTAGGCTATCCAAGTGTACCAGACCATATTTCCTTACGAGATTTATTGATTAAAATACGAAAAGGCTTTGATCAATATGTTAATTTAAGACCGATTGCGTTGCTCCATCCTGAATTAACCCCTTTAAAAAACAAAAAAGAAAAAGATATTGATATGCTAGTAATCCGTGAAAATAGTGAAGGGGAATATTCTGGTGCTGGTGAATGGTTGTTTAAAGATCAACCGGAAGAAGTGGTTCTGCAAACGGGGGTTTTTTCTCGAAAAGGAGTAGAGCGGATTATCCGCTATGCATATGAAGAAGCAAGTAAAACAAATCGAACGCTTACAAGTATTAGTAAGGGAAATGCGCTAAACTATTCTATGGTGTTTTGGGATCAAATATTTGAAGAAGTTGGCAGGGAGTATCCAAATGTTGAAACCTATTCTTATTTAGTCGATGCAGCGAGTCTTTATTTTGTATCACAACCAGAACGTTTTGAGGTGGTTGTTACTTCCAATCTTTTTGGAGATATTGTAACAGATATTAGTGCTGCAATTACAGGTGGATTAGGTTTAGCGACTGGAGCAAATATAAATCCGGAAAGAAATTATCCATCAATGTTTGAGCCTGTACATGGATCAGCGCCTGATATAGCTGGAAAAGGTGTTGCGAATCCAATTGCAGCTATTTGGTCGGTTAGCCAAATGTTAGATTTCTTTGGATTAGAGGAATGGGGCTCTGCGGTTCTTGCTACTATTAAGAAAATTATTCGTGAAGAAACATATCTTACACCTGATTTAGGTGGAATTGCTTCAACACAGGAGTTGGGCAATCATTTTGTTGAGTTATTGATGAAGGATAATTAATCCTTTCATTTTACGTATAGGAAGACCATACTTTCTAGCAAGGTAGCTATTTGCCATAGTAATTAATAATTTAAAAATATATAAGTAGAAAAATCAGCACATTCGTAAGAGGAAACGAATGTGCTGGTTTTCTAATATAAAGAAAACCCAATTAATCAGTTTTACCGATTGAGTAAGTTGTTTCACTTCTTTTTTTCCCTCATATTAGAAGGATTGTGCACCGTAACTCAGTATCAACAAACATCCCTATAGTTAGCTTCATTAATTCTGCATAATCTTTCCACGTAATTCACCGTTTGGTTTTCTTTTTGATTGAATTTGAACAAATGCTTTACCTGTTTCTATCTCATGAGCTAAATCGGATATAGATTTTCCTTCTAGAGGTCCTTGGAGGATTTCCGACGTGATGTAACCTTCCATTACATCGGAGTTAGTGGGATTGGGAAGTATTGCTACTTTTGGCCCGATGATATTTCTTCTACCTAAATGAATA
Source organism: Oceanobacillus senegalensis (assembly GCF_900176885.1). Lineage (GTDB taxonomy): Bacteria > Bacillota > Bacilli > Bacillales > Amphibacillaceae > Oceanobacillus > Oceanobacillus senegalensis. Next base: position 916,007 of record NZ_LT839648.1, read on the forward strand.
TTTGCTTCGGAAATGAAATCAATTCCAGCAACATCTAATCGAAAACGTATCTGATTTCTTCGTTTATCTAAATGAAATAAGGCAATGCCATCCGCATTTGATTGAACAGGTGGAACTTCCTTTGAACCAGTTAATAGAGCCATATAAAACTGATCATGCATGTATAAAGCCTCCTTTTCCACTATTTATCATAGGTTTTAGGGACAGTAACCCCAGCTATTAGGATTTATCGCAGGTTAAGGGGCAGTAATACCCCAACTCAAAAATGGGGGAAACTGCTCTTAAAAACCAGATTTGCTCATCTAACAATTCAGTGGGAAAAGTGGAAGTAGAAAATATGTTGATTCTTGTGATAGGATTTGCATTACTTTTTACGTACCGTGCACTCCACTGGTTGAAGATTCACTTTACTTCATCCTATTTCGGTGGGAAAGGCCTTGCCTGTACTACTGTCATTAGGGATGTTAATTAGATAAAATTTGGCGAAATCCTAAGAGACGGAGGTCTATTTATCGATATTTACTTCATACTTTTTTATTCTGTTATAAAGAGTCACTCTTGAAATTCCAAGTTTTCTAGCTGTAGCAGATTTATTTCCATTCATCTTATTCAGGGTTTCTTCTATTAGTTTTCTCTCTATTTCTTCCTTTTCTTGTGGGAGGGAAAGAGTTTCTTTTACCATTGATTTTGTAGGAGTGGGATTGGATGGTAGAAAAAAGTGATACAGATCCGCTCCATGAATAATTGGTTTCTCAGATAAAATAACAATCCGTTGCATGACATTTCGTAGTTCTCTTATATTACCTGGCCACTCATAATCAAGCATTAATTGTAGTGCATCTTTTTCCAGTTTTGGTATTGGAGTTTGATATTGTGAGGCAAACTGATGGAGAAAAATATGTGATAATTCAGCAATATCTTCCATTCTTTCTCGTAAAGGAGGCATTCTGATTTGAATTACATTCAATCGATAAAATAAATCCGAACGAAATTTTTTTTCATTCATTTGTTTCTCTAAGTCTTGATTGGTAGCTGCTAAGAAACGTACATTGACCTTCTTTCCTGTCGTGTCACCAATACGGTAAATCTCATTTTCTTGCAATACACGCAATAATTTAACTTGCATCTCTAGTGGAAGTTCACCGACCTCATCTAAAAAGATGGTTCCGCCCTCAGCCATCTCAATTTTTCCTGCTTTTCCATTCTTTTCGGCTCCGGTAAATGCTCCACCCTCATACCCGAATAATTCACTTTCGAATAATGCACTTGGAATAGCGCCGCAGTTTACTGGAATAAATGGTCCGTCTTTACGATTGCTTGCTTCATGGATAGCACGTGCACAAATTTCTTTCCCTGTTCCACTTTCACCAAGAATTAATGTAGTGGCGTTTGTATTAGCAGCTTTTTTGGCAATTTGTACTGTTTTCTGTAGTGCTTGGGAATTCCCTTTCAGTTTGGAAAAGGGTGAATCTTCCTTTGCTGTATACACCTTTTTTCTTAATTCATATAGTTCTGCAGATGTGGTGATTAGATTATCGTTTAATTTCACAATTTGAGTGATATCTCGTTCAACAGAAACCGCTCCAATTAACACGCCATGTCTGTCAAAGACGGGTGAAGCATTAATGACTACATGTTTATCATGTCGTGGGCGATGATAGGTGTTTTTAACAGATTCTCTCGTTTTTAGTACAGTAAGAACCATTAAATCATCATGATGGAAAAAATCGTTTATTTTTTTGTTAAGAATTTCAGATTGCCTAATATTGTACGTTTTTACAGCAGCATCATTCCAGAAAATAACTTCTTTATTCCGGTTTATGACGGTTATGGCATCATCTTCAGCTTCTAAAATTGCCTTCATGTAATGGATATCCACCATAATCCCCCCAATTTATTGAAAAATAATTGTTTATATAATGTACAGTATGTTTACATCCTTGTAAAAAGAACTTACAAAATTTTCATATCATTTATTAACCCTTTTATAACTCGACGGAAGACTAACCTCATATCACAAGGGTTTCTACCTTTCTTATAGACGTGGCATGATTTTTGCTTGTTGAGTTGTGATAGCTTTTATCTAGTGATTCGAACGTATAAGAAGGATAAGGAGGTATTAAGAATGGTTTTACCATTTAAACATGAACCATTTACGGATTTTAGTAATGAAAATAAACGTAGGGAATTTGAAGAGGGCTTGAGAAAAGTGAAAGAAGAATTAGGAAAAGATTATCCGATTGTCATTAATGGAGAAAGATTTTTCACAAATGATAAATTAGTATCTATCAATCCAGCAAATAAAAAGGAAGTTATTGGCCATGTTTCAAAAGCAACGAAAGAACACATTGATAAGGCATTTGAATCGTCTTTGGAAGCGTTTAAATTATGGGGGAAAATGGCACCAGTAGCTCGTGCAGATATATTATTTAAGGCAGCAGCAATTGTGCGGAGACGCAAGCATGAATTTTCAGCATGGTTAGCATTTGAAGCAGGTAAACCGTGGGGGCAAGCTGATGGGGATACAGCAGAAGGGATTGATTTCTTAGAGTACTATGGAAGACAAATGCTTGATTTGGTAAATGGAAAGCCGCTAGAGGATCGAGCTAATGAGCATAATTCTTATTTCTATCAACCTATGGGACCAGGTGTAACTATTCCACCATGGAACTTTGCATTTGCAATCGTATGTGGAACAACAGTAGCACCAATTGTTGCTGGAAATCCTGTTTTACTTAAGCCTTCTGAAAATACACCTGTTATTGCTTATAAACTCGTAGAAGTACTAGAGGAAGCAGGTCTACCAAAAGGTGTCTTAAATTTTGTGCCAGGTGATCCTGCGGTGATTGGAGATTACCTGGTGGATCACAAGGAAACTCGTTTCATTAATTTTACAGGTTCCCGCGCAACGGGTACAAGAATAATTGAAAGGGCATCAAAGGTACAAGACGGCCAACAGCATCTTAAACGTGTGGTGGCAGAGATGGGGGGAAAAGACACAATTATTGTAGATAAAGACGCTGATTTAGATCTTGCCGCAGATGCAATTGTCAACTCCGCGTTTGGCTTTTCTGGACAAAAGTGTTCGGCATGCTCTAGAGCTGTCCTTCATAAGGATGTCTATCATGAGGTTCTAGAAAAAGCAGTTCGCTTAACCAAAGAATTAACGGTCGGTAATCCAACCGAAAAAGATGTCAATATGGGTGCTGTCGTTAATAAAAAACAGTTTGAGAAGGTAAAAGAATATATAGAAATTGGTAAAAGAGAAGGAGAGCTAGTGTTAGGTGGAGAAACAGATGATTCAGAAGGATTTTTTGTGAAACCAACTATTTTTAAAGATGTTGCACCAAAAGCAAGACTAATGCAGGAGGAAATCTTTGGTCCAGTTGTTGCTTTTGCAAAAGCAGATAATTTTGATGAACTACTTGAAATTGCTAACAACACGGAATATGGGCTAACAGGTGCCGTCATCTCTAATAACCGTGAGCATCTAGAAAAAGCACGTTACGATTTCCATGTTGGAAACCTTTACTTTAATCGAGGCTGTACAGCAGCTATTGTAGGGTACCAGCCATTTGGTGGTTTTAAAATGTCTGGTACAGATTCTAAAGCAGGTGGACCTGATTACTTACAGCATTTCTTAGAAGCAAAAGTTGTGTCTGAAAGATATTAGATAGTAGTCATCTTTATCGCGGGTTTACTGGCTGTAGGCCCCTAGCAAGAAAGAATTCGAGGAGAATCCGAAAAGATAAGTAGGAATCAACAAACAGGAAAAGCCTGATTCGTTCAAGGGTCTACTGGTCTCTCATGTGATAGCAACAATAGGTGGGGGATAAAGACCCCCACATTGAAGTTTCACTTTTATATTGTAGTAGTTAAGTTTCTACCACAATTATTTATAAATTTTTTTAAATTGGATGTATAAAGGGAGATGCGGAAGATGAAAAATATAACTAGGAATTTTTTCATCGGTCTTTCCAATAATAAATTATTAAATGAAAATGCTAAACGCTGGGGAGGTTGTTTTGGTTCAAGTAAATTTATTGCGGGGACAACTATCGAAAGTGTTGTTGAAACAGTAAAATTATTAAATCAACGAGGTATAAGCTGTACGCTGGATAATTTGGGGGAGTTTGTTGTCGATAAATTAGAAGCAGCTCAGGCTAAAGAACATATTCTTACTATTCTAGATGTGATTGCCAAGCACAAATTAGACTGTCATATGTCCGTTAAATTAACACAACTTGGTTTAGATATTGAGCAAAAATTTTGTGTAGATAATATGAGAGAGATAGTAGAAAGGGCAAAGAATTATAATATATTTATTAATATTGATATGGAAGATCACTCTCATTATGTACAGACACTTAAAGTCCTTCAGGTCCTTCGTGTTGATTATGATAATATAGGAACGGTAGTACAATCGTATTTATATAGAGCCGAAAATGATTTAGAACATCTAAAGGATGTACGACTAAGAATTGTGAAAGGTGCTTATAAGGAAAATGAAAAGGTAGCATATCAAACTAAAAAAGAAATCGATCGGAACTTTATCTTACTTGCCAAGAAACGATTGTTGGGGGATACTTTTACTTCAATTGCAACACATGATCATCATATTATCAATGAATTAAAGGAATTTATTAAGGAAAACAACATTAGCAAGGATAGATTTGAATTTCAAATGTTATATGGATTTCGAACGGAGATGCATCATGAACTTGTTAGTCAGGGGTACTTATTTTGTACGTATATTCCATTTGGAAAAGACTGGTTCGGTTATTTTATGCGCCGTTTGGCTGAGCGTCCACAAAATATGAACTTAATATTGAAAGATTTGTTTGATAAAAGGAATAAGGTGAAAAAGAAATCTGTAATTACCGTGGCAATTGCTACTGCTATTTTAGTGGTTTGGAGGAGAAAGAATAAAATAATATAACCAAGTTAGTTTTCTTAAAGTGCAATCCCACACACTATATTTTTATCTTCAAGTATAGCCCCTTGTTTTTAAAATAACTGAATAATTCGATTTTATGGAAATCTAAAATTAACAATAATGTGATGGAATTTCATGTTATCATAAAAAAATATGTAGAATAAAAGGGGAGATAGAATGACAGAAAATACGTATCAACTATTAGCTATCTTGATCTATTTAGTTGGAATGGTTTTAATCGGCTGGTATGCTTATCGCCGAACGAGTAACTTTGATGATTACATGCTTGGTGGTCGGAAACTAGGGCCGGCAGTATCCGCGTTAAGTGCAGGAGCTAGTGACATGTCACAATGGTTGTTGATGGGTTTACCGGGGGCAATCTATGTATCTGGACTTGTTGAAGGGTGGATTGCTATTGGTTTAACTATTGGTGCTTGGCTAAACTGGATTTTGGTTGCACCAAGGTTACGAGTGTACACCCACGTGTCAAATAACTCAATCACTATACCAAGTTTCTTTGATAATCGATTTAAAGGAAACACGAAAGTTTTAAGAATTGTGTCAGGTATTATTATATTAGTTTATTTTACATTTTACGTTTCTTCAGGAATGGTAGCAGGTGGTGTATTCTTCCAAAGTTCATTTGGTTATGATTACCATATGGGTCTTATTGTCGTATCTGCCGTTGTTATTGCCTATACCTTGTTAGGTGGGTTCCTAGCAGTAGCCTATACGGACTTTATTCAAGGTATGATTATGTTTTTGGCCCTCATTATCGTTCCAATCTTGGGGCTCTCCTTAACTGGTGGAATTGGAGAAACGCTAGATTCTATTCGTGCGGTTGATCCTCATTTACTTAGTTTCTTTGCTACAGCTTCTGCAGCTGGGGTAATTTCATCGTTAGCATGGGGATTAGGGTACTTTGGTCAACCTCATATTATTGTTCGTTTTATGGCTATTAAGGATGTCAAAGAAACAAAATCCGCAAGAAGAATTGGTATTGGCTGGATGATTTTAACATTATTAGGTGCTGCAGCCACTGCGTTAATTGGGGTCGCCTTTTTCCATCAAAATCCAGGAATGTCCTTAACAGATCCAGAGGCGATTTTTATTGAAATGGGACAAATTACTTTTCATCCGTTTATTGCAGGTATTTTGTTAGCTGCTGTCCTTGCAGCAATAATGAGTACGGTATCGTCTCAGTTACTAGTTACTTCATCCGCATTGGTTGAAGATATTTATAAATCTGTGTTTCATACCAATGCTTCTGAAAAGCACTATGTTAACCTAGGTCGAATTGCTGTCCTTGCTATTTCGATTATTGCAGGTATTTTTGCTTGGCAACAAAATGATACGATTCTTGGGTTAGTTTCATTTGCATGGGCTGGATTTGGTGCGGCCTTTGGTCCGATTATTTTACTAGCACTTTATTGGAGGAAAATTACTGGTACTGGAGCATTATGGGGAATGATTGTTGGTGCAGTTACCGTATTTATTTGGGGGAACACAGCATTATCTGGTTACCTGTATGAAATTGTGCCGGGCTTTATTTTAAACGTCATTGTGACTTATATTGTAAGTTTAATAACCTATAAACCCAATAAAGAAATTGAGCAGGAGTTTGATAAAACGCTAGAAATAATTAATGAACAAAAATAGGAAATCAGAGTATAAAAAATGGAATGCGGTTAGCATTCCATTTTTTGTTTAAATACATAGTAGGTCTAATATAGAATATTTTTATGTATAATGGATATAGATAAAGAAGAATTGAAACGAACTACTCTTGCAAACTCTACCATTAGGGTGATGGTTGTCAAGTAAATTTATTATTGTCGAAAACCACCCCTATACTTATGACGATACGGGGTGGTTTTCTTGTTATCTAATATGTTTTTGAATGGTATATGCGAAAAATTCATGGTTGTTATGCCAAAGAAGTATTTAATCAATCCACTCAATCTGAAAAGCCATCCCGCCTTTGATAAATGGTAGTAGGAATCGGTCTTCATCGATAACCCGACCGATAACGTTAACTTTTTCATCAGCAGGGAGGGGACGCTTCGTAATTTGAATCTCTCCTTGATAACGACCGTATTTCTCATTATCTACAGTGATCGATCCTTCTTTTCTTTCGATGGTGTGGTCAGGTTTTATCGGGAAGTCGCCGATTAGCCCGTATTGCCTCGATTCGGCAGAGCGAATGACATCTCTTGCTGCGTCCAAGCGATTAGTTTGTTTTACCCGCAAGCGTTCTTTACTTGTTTTATTGTCGCTATAGCAAAGTGCACGGAGTAAAATGGTATCATGTTCATATTTAGCAAACTGTTTTTCCGATGATTTGCTGATTGATGGATCGCTGATTAAAACTTTATCTACCCATTTGTTGTTCAAAAATTCTAAGTAAGAAGAGAAGGTAGAACGGTTTCGATGTGCTTCTATCGTTGGCAGTCCCTGAAAAAGGGGACCCCGCTTCTCACCATCTCCTGGAATGAAGGCCATCACGTTTACTCCTTCATTTTTTAAGAAGCGGTTTTTTTCATTAAAGTCTTCCAGGCTCAGTCCTGTTTCAGGACGAGGGTAGTAATTATGCCAGGCCTCTATCGATGAAAAGTCAGCATCATATTTTCGTAAACGCTTCATGTTTTCGTGGGTGATTGTACTAGCGTTGAGAGCAATGTTTATTTGCTTGGATAACTCGGCAATGGTTTCGTCCGCTATCCCGTAATCCACACGCAGTCCGGTTACTCCCCATTCCTGCAATTGATGCACATTTTTAAATGTGTAGCCAAGATATCCCAGTGACTTAGGGGAAATATCCGCAAATAATTCCATGTTGTACAATTGGGTGAGCTTCCCTAAATCTGCTAATCTCTCTTTATAATTTTTTGAGTTGTCCTCTGGGATATGCAAGGAGGTGAATACATTGTCAAAGCCCAATTGACGCATTTTTTGAATATAGGATTCTTGCTCTTCCATCGATTGATTGGTTAAATAGATTGAAATACCAAGCATTGTTACACACCTTTCGCGAGTTAACTAGTCTAAGTTATCGGCCATTTCCTCTTTAAATCCGAAGAAATAGGTAATGATAAATCCTGCAGTATAGGTGATCACTACACCTAAGAAATAAAGGAAATACTTGTTATCGACTATTAATGGGATTAACGGGATACCTGAAACACCAACCCCAGCGGCTGCTGTTTGCATAATTGCTTGGAAAGCTCCGCCTACTGATGCACCAAGACAAGCGGTTAAAAACGGCCGTCCAAGTGGCAAGGTAACACCGTAAATTAACGGTTCTCCAATTCCTAAAAATCCAGTTGGGAGTCCACCTTTAATCACGTTACGGAGTCGCCTATTCTTCGTTTTGACATAAATCGCAAGTGCGGCACCAACTTGACTAGCACCAGCCATCGCTAGGATTGGCAATAAGGCGGTTGATCCAAAGGTATTAATTAATTCCATATGAATCGGTGTTAATCCATGGTGAAGACCAAGCATGACTAATGGCAAGAAGAAACCTGCAAGCAAGCCACCTGCAAGGGCACTTCCAATAGTACCGCCTAAGCTAAGTACCGCATGAATGCCGGAGGTGATTCCAGTAGATAGAATACCAGCAATTGGCTGAACCAAAACGAGTGTTAATGTACCAACGACTAAAATGGTTAATAATGGTGTAAAAATGATATCGACAACATTAGGGATAAACTTTCTGAATTGCTTTTCGAAAAATACCATGAGCCAAGCAGCAAACATTGCCCCAATAAGCCCCCCGTAACCCGGACTTAATTCATTTCCGAAGATCGTAATGTCCGCTAGTGCGGGATTCATCGTTATGATCCCTGCAATGGCACCTAATACTGGTGTACCGCCAAATTCCTTCGCTGTATTCCAACCGACAACAATTGCTAAATATCCAAAAATACTTCCGCCAAGTACAGTAAGAATTTGCATCCATGTTAATGTAGGATCCACACCTGAATTGGTTAAGAATCCTGCGGTACCATTGATAATACCAGAACCGACAATACCAGGGATAAGCGGTATGAAAATGCTTCCAATTTTTCGAAGCAAATTTTTCATTGGCGTGTTATTTTTCTTCTTGATGTCAGATTTTACTTTATCTGCTACATCATCCTCATTGACATCTATTGCTTCGCCCATTTTTATTCCTGTGATGTTCGTAATATGGTCAGAAACTTTATTCACCGTACCAGGTCCGACAACAATTTGAAGCGTCTCATCTTCAACGACACCCATGATCCCATCTGTTTGTTTTAAATGTTTTAGATTTGCTTTATCATTATCTTTTAAATCTAAACGTACACGGGTCATACAATGGGTGAAGGAACGAATATTTTCCTCACCACCAATTTGTTCCAGTATCTCTCTGGCCAGTTTCTCTTCTTTTTTCATTTGATCTCCCTCCAAATCAAATTATTTCGATTGACGAATGAATCCATTAGCATCTTTTAACTTTTCAATTGCTTGCTCCAGGCTACAGTTTAGTAGAATCATAACAATCGCAGCTTTCACATTATGACCAGATTTTTCTAAGTAGTTTGCTGCTGTATCGTAGTCTGCATTGGTTGCTTCCATGATAATTCGTTTGGATCGTTCGATTAATTTCTTATTGGTTGGCTTAAGATCTACCATTAAGTTTTGATAAACCTTGCCAATACCTATCATAGCGGTTGTCGTAATCATGTTTAGCACAAGTTTTTGTGCTGTTCCTGCTTTTAATCTGGTAGATCCTGTGATAATTTCGGGACCTGTCACTACTTCAATTGCAACGTTAGCGATTTCCCCTATTTTTGAATTCTTATTGTTACTAATGCTGGCTGTGCTAGCACCAATTTGATTGGCGTATGTTAAGCCACCGATTACATAAGGTGTTCTACCACTGGCAGCGATTCCAATCACGGTATCTTTTGCTGTTAATGAAAGATTTTTCAGGTCATCACCACCTAAAGTTTCATTATCCTCAGCACCTTCAATCGCATCTGTAACCGCCTTCATTCCACCTGCAATTAAACCTTGGACCATGTCTTTCGATACACCGAAAGTCGGGGGACATTCAGATGCATCTAAAACACCTAATCGCCCACTTGTTCCAGCACCGAGGTAGATTAACCTGCCACCTTGGTTAAAAGATTGAATGACGAAATTGACAGCGGTTTCAATTTGTGGAATCTCTTTTGCGATTGCTGATGGAATTTCTTCATCTTCCTGGTTCATCATTTGCAATATTTCATTAATTGACTTTGTATCTATTTGCATGCTTTTGGGGTTTCTTCGTTCTGTTGTTAATTTGTTAAGCATTAACCCTCACCCTTTCTGTAAAAGAATAGTTTATAATTATATCCTACACAATATGAAATTATATGTCAATTTAATTTTTGTAAACAATGAAATTAAATTTCATATCGTGTAAAAAAGGGACATTTCCCAGCTATCTTCTTAATCGTATGACTTCATTCCTTGCTTTATGGTATTGCGGTAAAACATTTTCCCCTTTAGCATTAAATACACTTAGATACAGTGCGTCAATAATCGTCAGTTGTGTCATTCTGGAAGGGATACTGCCAATACGATAGTCTTGTTCAACAATAGGTGTACATAGACGGATATCAGCTTCTTTATATAGTGGTGATTTATCTAAGTTTGTAATTGCGATAACGATTGCACCTTCTTTTTGGGCAAATCTGGATAGCTCCAAAACATCATTTGTTTTACCGGACATACTAATTGCGATAATGACATCATTTTTAGTTAAATATGGGATAGATGATAGCAAAAAGTGAAAATCCTGATGGGCTGTACATGGATATCCAAGTTTAGTGAATTTATAATACCCATCAACGGCTGCAGTTGCTGATCCGCCAACACCGTAAAAGATTAGTCTTCCAGCATGTTTCACCGTTCCCACTGCTTTTTCGAATTCTTTTCTATCAAGTGATGTAGATATAGCTTCAATAGCTGATTTATTAACATGAGTCACTTTTTGAAAAATATCATAGGGTTCACTTTTACTTTGTAAAAAGTTAAAATCAGTAAGGTTCATGTCCTGCGTGGCCAACTCTTTGACAAGTTCCATTTTAAATGATTTAAAGCTTCCTATTCCAATTGACTTACAGAAACGAACGACACTAGATTCACTAGTTCCAGCTTTTTTGGATAGATCTTTTGTTGTCATATTTGGAATGAATTCAGGATTTTCCAAAACATACAAGCCCATTTTTTTCTCTGCTTCCGATAGTGTATGAAGATTTTCTTTAATTCTTGTTAGTAATGAACTCATTAGATAATACCCCTCTTTTTGTAGTTGTAAAATCATTATACATAACCTGAAAAATAAAAAACACCACTTACCTGGTATAGACATTTGTATGTCTATATTGCTTATAGGTTATTTTCCAGTTATAATGAAGTTGTAACATATTATAAGCAGAGGAAATTTGAACTTTGCTCCCACAGAACAAGAGGAAAGCTTCGAAAACGAAGTATTCCTTGTCCTGTAAGAACGGCACGTGTCAAGACGTGAGCAGGAAGTGGCTTTCTTCCAAGGAGACTGAGTCTTGTGCCCACAGAAAGCGTAGATATTTTCTGAGTCCCAGCACTCAGAAAACTTCAGAATAAGTAAGAGAAGGACCTAAGTATTTTTTGATTTAGCTGTCCATTTGAACTTGTTTTTATTGGTGTAAAGGTTGAGTATTTATATTTAAAGTAGGGAACATAAGAAGTAAAACGGTATATATGAAAGGATTGTGATTGGAATGTTTAAAAATCTTTTTAAGAAGGGTAAAAAAGAAGAAAAACTCGTTGCCTCTATGAATGGAAAAGTAGTGAAATTAGAAGATGTTCCAGATCCAGTATTTAATCAAAAAATGATGGGCGAAGGAATAGCGGTAGAACCAAGTGAAGGGGAAGTATTTTCACCAGTGGATGGGAAAGTTTTACAAATTCCTGATTCAAAACACGCCATTGGCCTCGAAACAGACCAAGGAACGGAAATTTTACTTCACGTTGGTTTGGAAACGGTAGCATTAGAAGGAAAAGGGTTTACCCCGAATGTCAATGTAGGGGATAAGGTTTCCGCTGGGCAGTCTCTTATGACATTTGATTTGGAATTTATTCGTGAAAATGCAAGCAGTGTCATAACGCCAATGGTTATTACAAACAGTAAAGATATAGACAAGGAAATCAGCCTTGCGGAGGAACCAGAAGCCAAAGCAGGAGAAACCGTTTTAATTACAATAGGATAAAACAATCAAACACTGAAATGAGGTTCGAAACAGTGGTCCATAAATATTTTAATCAGGTGAAAGATATTTTAGATAAAGTAGAAACAAATGAAGGATTGAAAATAGGAGAAGCAGCTGAGAAAATCAGTGCAACGCTTCAACAAGATGATGGGGTGGTCCACTTATTCGGCTGTGGGCATTCCCATATGCTTACAGAGGAAGTGTATTACCGTGCAGGTGGGTTAGTTCCCGTTCATCCGATTCTCCATGAGCCGTTAATGCTTCATGAAGGAGCCATCAAGTCATCTGAACTGGAGCGGCAGCCTGACTATGCAAGGACGTTTATGGAGGAACAAGACATTCGAGAAAACGATGTGATGATTGTCATATCAACATCTGGAAGAAATCCTGTTCCACTGGATACAGCGCTTATTGCTAAAGAAAAAGGGGCGTTTGTGATTGGTTTGTCTTCCTTTATATATGCAGAAGGTCAGACATCCAGACACACTAGTGGTAAGTTTCTTCATGAAGTTGTTGATTTAGGAATTGACACCCATATTCCAGTAGGGGATGCTTTGTTATCCGATACCAGTGTGGCAGTGAATTTTGCACCAGGTTCCACAGTTGTTGGGGCGTCAATTCTTAATGAGATGATGGGAAAGGTGATATCAAGCATGGCTGAGAACGGTTTTGACCCCCCTGTGCTTTTAAGTGGAAATGTTGATGGTGCAGATATGCATAACAAAAAAATAATGGAAAAATATAAGAAAAGAATTTCTTTTTAATAAAAGATATATAGTGGTATAGATGACTATAAGTATAATCTTGTAATAAGAGTAAAGGAGGCGGTGTCTGCAATTGGTAACGGATGCATTTAAAAATTGTTTAAAGGTAAGTCATAGATTTTATCAATTTTAAAAAGTGGGGTTTTATTTATGATGAAATATCTTCAAAACCTTGGTAAGTCCCTTATGCTTCCAGTTTCTGTTTTACCTGCAGCTGCGATTTTAATGGGGATTGGTAATGCGATAGACTCCGGTGGCGGGAATTTCCTTTCAGCATTTTTAATTAGTGCTGGTAGTGCAATTTTAAACTTTATTCCAATCTTATTTGCTGTCGGTGTTGCGATTGGGATGACCAAGTCAAAAGATGGACCAGCTGCACTTAGTGGTTTAGTCGGTTATTTAGTTGTAACGACAGTACTATCAACAGGTAATGTTGCAAATATACTTCAGATAGAAGTTGAAAGTGTCAATTTAGCTTTTGAAAATATTGAAAACGTGTTTGTGGGTATTATTTCTGGTCTCGTTGCAGCTGCTTTATACAATCGTTATAGTCATGTGAGATTGCCGGATGCATTGGCTTTCTTTAGTGGTAAACGACTAGTACCGATTCTTACAGCGGCAGCAATGGCAGCGATATCTCTCATTTTACTGTTAGTATGGCCTGTTGTTTATACTGGATTGGTTACATTTGGTGAGGCAATTAGTGGATTAGGTGCGATTGGTGCTGGTCTCTATGGCTTCTTTAATCGAATTTTAATTCCAACTGGACTACACCATGCACTAAATAACGTATTCTGGTTTGATTTAGCTGGTATTAATGATATCGGTAAATTTTGGTCCGGTGAAGGTACACTAGGTGTTACTGGAATGTACCAGGCAGGGTTCTTCCCGATTATGATGTTCGGTCTGCCAGCTGCAGCACTTGCGATGTATCATACCGCTAAAACGAAGCGGAAGAAACAAACTGCATCACTATTAATGGCAGTAGCGTTTGCATCATTCCTTACGGGTGTAACAGAACCACTTGAATTCTCATTCATGTTCTTAGCACCAGCACTCTATGTGGTACACGCAGTATTAACTGGTTTATCCCTATTTATTGCAGCTACATTCAGCTGGACAGCTGGATTTAGTTTCAGTGCTGGGTTAGTCGACTTTGTATTAAGTGCTGGACTTCCATTAGCGAATCAGCCGTTCATGCTCATTGTACAAGGTCTTGTGTTCGCGGTTATCTACTACTTCTTATTCCGCTTTTTAATCGTGAAATTCAATTTCAAAACGCCAGGTCGTGAGGATGACGATGAAGGTGAAGAAGTGGTAGATACAGAAGCTAATCAAGCTACTTCTGGAAAAGATAAATATGCGGTCATGGCTGAGCAAATTTATGACGGCCTTGGTGGAGATGGAAATGTTAGATCTGTTGATAATTGTGCCACTCGTCTGCGTTTGGAAGTAGAAGACATGGATAAGGTTGATCAGAAGAAAATTAAGGATACTGGTGTTCCTGGTGTCAATGTAGTTGGTAAACATAACGTTCAAGTTATTGTCGGAACTCAAGTTCAGGCAGTTGCGGATGAAGTGCATAAATTAAGAAAGAATGACTAGTAAATAGGGCCGGTATTCTAAAAGGATGCTGGCCTTCCTTTAAAGTTTTACGGAGGGATAATTATGAAGAGGTTGTTGAATTGTTCGGCATCAGACTTTGCTCATATGAATAAACAAGCGTTGTTACAGTCGATTCGTGCAGCGGAAGGAAGAACCATGATTGCAGAGGTTATGTGTCAGACCGCTCCATTGTACCCTGGGTTAACAAATGCAGAATATGCATCGGCTTTTGGAGCAGATATGATTCTTCTAAATTTGTTTGATGTGTATGAACAAAGGGTGGAAGGGTTAGAAAGCATGGAAGAAGGCGAAATCATTCATGAAATCAAGAAACTTATTGGTAGACCGGTTGGAATTAATTTGGAGCCGGTAGATGATACTGCAGAAGCTTTAGAAATATTGGACAAGTTACCAGAGGGTAGGAGAGCTACAGCAGATTCATTAGCAAAGGCAAAAGAATTAGGTGTGGATTTTATTTGTTTAACTGGGAATCCTAAGACCGGTGTATCTAATCAAGCAATTGTAAACAGCATTAAGGCTGCGAAAGACCTGGATTTATTGATTATTGCTGGAAAAATGCATGGTGCGGGTGTGATCGAAGACGTAGCAGCAGTTGATACAGTTAAAGGGTTGATTGGTGCAGGTTGTGATATTGTTTTATTGCCAGGTGTTGGAACGGTTCCTGGAACAACGTTAACGAAAACGGAGAAATTAATAGAAGCAGTACATGAAGCAGGAGCCCTTGTTTTAACAACCATTGGTACAAGCCAGGAAGGGGCCGAAAAAGAGACAGTCCAGCAAATCGCATTATATAACAAAATGGTGGGAGCAGACCTCCATCATATTGGAGATGCTGGAATGAATGGCATCTCTGTGCCGGAGCGCATTATGGATTACTCTATCGCCATTCGGGGGAAAAGACACACCTATATACGTATGGCTAGTTCCATACGAAGATAGGGCACGATACGTGGCACTGATTTTAGTAGAGGTGGAGGCGCCAGCTCTAGTCCCGCTTCATTTGCATTTTAAATTTGTATTTGTCAGAGCGATAGGTGGATGTAACATATTCAATTGGTGTCTCTTTAACATCGTTCAGGTAACTGGTTCGGTGCATGACTAGGACTGGATCATTTTCATTAATGTTTAAGTAATGGATTTCATCCTCATTTGCAAGTGATGCTTCAATCGTTTGATCACCATAATCGATGGTTAAGTTTAATTTTTTTTCAATATAGTCGTAAAAAGATATGTCTATATCCTGCTCATTTAATTCTCCGACCAATGCCTTTGGTGTGTAGACGGTTTCTAATGCAACAGGTTCTTCATTTGCAAGGCGAATTCGTTTGATTTCGTAAATTTTATCCGTTGTTTCCATTTGTAACTTAGAGGCGACTAAAGCGTTTCCACTAGTTTCGTTAAAACTAAGCAATTTACTGGATGGGGTCAACCCACGATTGATCATGTCTTCACTAAAACTAGATAGTCCGGACAAGTCTTGTTCAAATTTTTTATCAGCAACAAAGGTACCTCTTCCTTTTTGGCGGTAAATCAGTCCTTCTTTGACCAAGTTTGAGATAGCCTGTCGAACAGTCATTCTGCTAATATCATACTTTTCGGAATAGTCCCGTTCGGAAGGGAGTATATCACCTGGAGCCAGTTCTTCCAGTATCATGCGACGTATCTCTTCTTCTAGTTGATAGTAAATAGGAATGGGTGAATTTTTATTAATCATGTTTTTTCCCTTTCTATAGTTAATCTAACATTAGTTTACCAAAAGTATTTTAACTTGTACATAAATATATAAATGTATAGACAACTATACTAATGTATGCTAATTTATAGATAGAAAGGAATGATAATCGGTTATGGATACAACAATAGTGATTAAGAATGCAACAATTCTTCTTGAAAATCGGGAAGAGATTAATGGAAGCATTCTATTAAAGGATGGAAAAATCAACACCATTTATACTGAGAAAAATCAACTAGGTAATGTCCTTGAAAACGCTCGAATCATCGACGCTACGAACCTGACTGCCATTCCCGGTTTTATTGATAGTCATATTCATGGGGCAAACGGAGCGGACACAATGGATGCAACCGAAGAAGCCCTTGATGGGATGGCTTCCATTTTACCAAAAGAAGGAACCACAAGCTTTCTTGCAACGACCATTACACAAGCTCCAGAACAAATTGATAAAGCATTGGAAAATGTCGCAATCTATAAAAATAAACCTGGTCATGCAGAACTGATTGGAGTTCATTTGGAAGGCCCGTTTGTTGAAAAAACAAAAGCCGGTGCCCAACCATTAAAATACATTGTGGAACCGGATGTTGATCAATTCATGAAATGGCAGGATATATCTGGGAATACGATTCGGACCATTACTATGGCTCCCGAGCATGATGTCGATGGAACCTTTATCCGTACATTAAACGAACAAGGTGTAACGGTTTCTGCAGGACATACGGATGTAGGTTTTGAAGGTATGAAAAAGGCTGTTGCGCAAGGGGTTACACAGTTGACTCACTTATGCAATGCGATGAACGGAATTCACCACCGCGATATTGGAGCAGTTGGAGCGGCATTTCAATTAGAGGCGTTACAGGCAGAATTGATTGCTGACGGGATTCATGTTGCACCAGAAATGATGCAGCTTATTTATAATAACGTTGGATGTGACAGGCTTATCCTGATTACAGACGCAATGCGTGCGAAAGGGTTACCAGCTGGAGATTATGAGCTGGGCGGGCAACCTGTAAAAGTAAATGAAGATCGTGCGGTTTTAGAAGATGGAACACTAGCAGGAAGTATTTTGAAAATGGATGACGCTGCTCGTAGGATGCTTGGACTTGATGGGGTAGACCTGCATGACGTGGTTAACATGGCTTCCATCAATCCAGCAAAACAAATCGGTGTCTATGACAAAAAAGGAAGCATTACAACAGGAAAAGATGCGGATATTTTACTTGTGGATGATGATTTAAATATTAAATATACCATTTGCCGTGGTGAGATTGCGATGGAAGTGGAGTGATAGGAATGAATTTGATAAAAGTAAAAGACTACGAAGAAATGAGTAATCGTGCTTGCGAGTATCTTGTAAAAAAAATACATGAACTGGATAATCCAGTGCTAGGTCTTGCAACGGGATCAACACCAGAAGGTTTGTACAAGCGTTTGATTGAAAAATATAATAGCGATGAAGTATCATTTAAAGGTGTTACAACGTTTAATCTAGATGAGTATGTCGGACTAAGCAAAGAGGATCCACAGAGTTATCATTATTACATGATGGATAAATTTTTCAACCATATTGGGGATATTTCTTCGGAAAATATTCATCTGCCAAACGGCACTGCCGAAGACTTAGAACAGGAATGCAAAGATTATGAAGTACTTATTCGAAAGGCAGGCCATGTTGATATTCAAGTTTTAGGAATAGGGAAAAATGGTCATATCGGTTTTAATGAACCAGGAACACCGTTTACAAGCAGAACCCATGTGGTTGAACTTGATGAATCCACTCGTCAGGCAAATTCTAGGTTTTTTGATTCCATGGATGATGTTCCAAAACAAGCAATTTCAATGGGCATTGAAACAATTATGGAAAGCAAGGAAATAATTTTGCTTGTCTCTGGCGAGGGAAAAGCAGAAGCATTGGCTCGATTGTTGGAAACGGACGCGGAAACGACTGAAGATTTTCCAGCATCGGTATTAAGAAAACATAATCATGTAACGATTATTGCGGATGAAGCAAGTAGGTTGAAATAAGTGGGAGAAGAAATTATGAAGAACACTTGGGCCTTGGACGGTCCAGGTGTTTTTTTGTTGTATTGGTATGCCGAATGTGGGGAAGGTGGTAGAATTGTAGATGAATAATGACACATCAAAAGGTACCATGCGCGGGCGTCGACACGATTATGTGCGACTCCATCCAACTGACGTGCGATTTAAAGAAGCTATTAGCCTTAATGTACGATTTTAAACCAGGAAAGTGCAATTATGACATCGGGTGATTAAGGAGAATAGTGAGAACCTCAATTTAACACAATTCGACAGCCTACATTTCATTTGATATCTTATATATACAGAATACTAGATTTTTAGACATAGGAGGACAAAAATGTTAGCGCATACAGAAATCCAGACTTTACAAGATAAATTTCCAATCATGAAAGAAATACTGAAGTTGAAACCGGTATTTTGGGTAAATCCGAAGGCTAAGAAATTAGAGGAAGGTAGTTTTTCATTAGGGCATAAAGATGTCGTAGAAGCTGAAAATCTTTGGAGGCGATATACCCCCTTTTTTAAAAAGGTATTTCCGGAAACAAAACAACTTAATGGTTGGATTGAGTCTCCTCTTGAAAAAGTAGATTCAATGAAAAACGAGCTGGAAAAATTCTATGCTACTACACTAGAAGGGGATCTCTTTTTAAAATGTGATAATAAGCTCCCTATTGCTGGTTCGGTAAAAGCTCGTGGGGGGATTTTTGAAATATTACATTATGCGGCAACACTCGCTCAAGATGCTGGTCTTATTGGAAAGGAAGAAAGTTTTGAAAGTTTATCCAATCCGGAGTTTAAGGAACTTTTTAGCGAGTATACCATTGGTGTTGGTTCAACAGGAAACTTAGGCTTGAGCATTGGGATTATGAGTGCAAAACTAGGTTTTCAAGTTAATGTATACATGTCAAAGGACGCTAAACAATGGAAAAAGGATCTTCTCCGTGAAAAAGGTGCAACAGTTTACGAGTTCACCGGAGATTTTAGTGAGGCTGTTACAGAAGGAAGAAAGAAAACAAACGCGAATCCTAAAGGTTATTTTGTAGATGACGAGAACTCCAAGCATTTATTCTTAGGATATAGCACGGTAGCCTTTCGTTTGAAAAAACAACTAGATGAGAAGGGTATAGTGGTTGACCAGGACCATCCATTGTTTGTATACCTTCCATGTGGAGTGGGTGGTGCACCAGGTGGAATAACATTTGGTTTGAAACAATTATTCGGTGATCATGTACACTGCTTTTTCGCTGAACCAGTACATTCACCAAGCATGTTGGTTGGACTTTTAACAGGATTAAAAAATGAAGTAAGTGTGCAGGATATTGGGATAGATAATCAAACAGCAGCAGATGGTTTAGCAGTTGGAAGACCTTCCATATTTGCCAGCAGTTTTAGTGAGCAATTAGTAAGTGGTATTTATACTATTGAGGATGATAAATTATTTCAATTGCTACAGTTATTGGCCAAAAGTGAGAACATCTATGTAGAGCCGTCAGCTACAGCAGGCTTCTCAGGACCATTTGAAGTATTAAATTCAAATTATATGAAAGATAAATCAATGCAAACGGAAAAGGCTACACATATTGTTTGGGCAACTGGTGGTGGATTAGTGCCAGAAGATGAAATGAATACGTTTTTAAATAGGTAAATTATGGTTGATAGTGACAGAAACATATTAATCTGATATGAATGATTTTAGTGGTAAAGAGGTAATTTTATGAAAAGGAAAAAATTGCAAAAGACGAATGCAATTAGATTATTAGAAAAAGAGAACATTGACTATAAAATTCATGAATACAAATGGAATGAAATCTCAGAAGCGAAAAAAATAGCAAATGATGTAGGTATTTCACAAGAGAAAATTTATAAAACTCTAGTTTCTGTTGGGGATAAAACAGGTGTTCTTGTAACCTGTATTCCGTCTTCATCCGAATTAGATTTAAAAGCACTTGCAAAAGTTAGTGGAAATAAAAAAGTTGAAATGCTTCCAATGAAAAATTTGGAGAAAACTACAGGATATATACGTGGTGGTTGTTCGCCTATTGGGATGAAGAAGCTTTTTCCAACTTATATTTCGTCTACAGCTGAATCCATGGAAAGCGTCGTTGTATCTGCGGGTAGAAGGGGACTTCAAATAGAAGTTAATCCGGACGAACTTCTGGCAGTGACGAATGCCAATTATGCTATTATAACCATTTAAAGAAATAGGTAGAAGATCTTAAAACTTCTACCGGACTTCGATAAATACTATATAAGTTAAGTAACTTACTTAAACAGACAAAAAATCTTCAGCTTTTTCTTTAGGTGGTTTAGTTATTAGGCTAACACTGATGTACAGGAAGGTGGATAGAATAATTCCCCATAGTCCCGAAGAGAGACCCAATGGCTTGAGTTGCGTAAATTCAATTACAATCACTACTAATCCACTAATGATAACACTGGTGAGAACTGCTGGGGCAGTTCCTCGCCTCCAGAAAAAAGCACCAATGATTGCTGGTACAACGACTAACAGACCTGCCGAAGATGAAACAGATAATACAGCTATTAAGTTAATCTCTAGCTGTGCGAACAAGAATGCAAGAGCTGCAATGATAGGAATAATGATTTTTCCCACATGAAGCTGCATTCTATCACTAGAGTCTATGTTTATGTTTCCATAAATATCTCTAGCAAATAAAGATGACAATGTCAGAAGAATAGAATCAATTGTTGAAATGGCAGCTGCCATAATACCAACCATCACAATTACACCTAATATCGGTGGTACCAAATCAGATTGTAGTACATAAGGAGTAGCCATATCTGCCTTCTCTAAACTTGGGAACATAATTAATGCTGAATATCCCCAAACAACAGCAACGATTGTATATATAAAGCCAAAAATTAAAAACCCCATAAGCATATGTCTTAAACTCTTTAGTGATGCTGGCATGTACAATCTTTGGCTTACTTGTGGATTGGAAAGGCTGAAGAAGAACCAAGGAATCGTTAAGCCTAAGAAATTTAAAAAGTTGAAAAAGCCGTTGCCTGGTACTGTTAAGTATTCTGGATAGTTCGTTTCAAGTGTATGAACAAAACTATTAATCCCACCTAATCCTTGTATTAATACGATGACAACAATCGTTGCAGTGATAATCATGAATAAAGCTTGTAAAGAATCTGTCCAAGCAACAGAACGTATTCCTGCTATATAAGAAAATAAAAGTGCTAGTAGTGTTGCAAGAATTACTCCTGTTGAATAGGAAATCGCATTATTTGTAACACCTTGCATAAGATAACCAACACCGGATAATTGAACGGCACTGTATGGTATTAGAAAAATTAAACTTGAAATAGCGGTAATAACTGCTACTCCTTTGTTTTGATAACGATCCCCTAACATTTCTGATGGAGTTACATACCCGAACTTTTTCCCAACTTTCCAAAACCTTGGTCCAAAAAAAGCAACAAGAGTAACCCCCATCAGGTAAATTAGCTCGAATCCGAGTGCACCTACACCACCATTATAAGTAAGTCCAGCTAATCCTACTAACATAAAGGCACTATAGGTTGTTGCACTATAACTAAGTGCAGACACAAACCCATTCATTTTACGATCTCCAAGAAAATAACTGTTCATATTATTTTGTTTACCTGACCTAGAAAGAACAGCTATAATAATCGCTATGATGACATATATGGTGATAGCCCACCAGACAATCGTGGAACTCATTCTTCTTTACCCCAATTCTTTGTTAAAATATAATTAATAACGATAACGATTAATGTAAGGAACGTCCATAATAAAAAACTACCATACCACTTTGCAACATTTGAAAGCACTGTATAGGGTAGAATATAAGAAATAAATAAAATTAATAAAATGAAAGCAGCCCATTTCTCCTCATTTAAATTCAAATAAACCCCCCCAATCTGTTATATATTGAGAACTTCCTATTATATTTACCAATCCGGTATCTAATTATTCCTTTTAAAAGCTTAATGTGAATATATTCACATTAAATAAAAGCGTTTATCATGTGTTCAGAATAATTATAGCAAATTAACCAATTCTTAGAAACACTTACTTTAGGGTAAGAAGGAAGAGAGAGGAGAGGCGTGACTTTATTTGTGGAAAGTGAAATAGGTTAAGGGGGAAGAATGGAATGAGTTAATCATTCATTTCTTCCCATTGTTTTTTAACTTGTTTTAGTGCTAACTCCAATATTTGATCATAATCAGTTTCTCTACTCGTTATGACATTGGTATGATACGACTGCCCTTCATAATCAACCGTTACATTTACTTGAATCATACATAACACTCCTTATATCTTTGTTGAATTTATAATTTTTAAATAATTTCCATTTTTAATGAAATTATAGGGTAAGGATATGAATGTGTCAATAATGTGAACAAATATTTTACATTTATACCTTACAGTATATGCAAATGAAATTTATATTAGTATTGAATTGGCCTATTTATTATGCCAGTTACGATTTGATAAAGGATATTAAACTTGTAATTCCTTAAGTTGAAAGATAATTGACATGAATACAAATATACCATTTTAAAAATATGACTATATTAAATTTGATTAAGCCAAATATGAATGAGTAAAGAATACTATTATTCCTTCAATGAATTAATTTGTAGCAAGATGATATAGAAAGTCTGATAATCTTAAACTAAGTCCATGCTTCCTTTATCATCTGTCTTTATTATTGTTATAATCGTAGTGTTAAATGGAAGGTATTAGGTGATCTATCTACCTTATAAAAGAATAGGGGTTACTTGAATAGCTTAACGTACTAATCTAAAAAATAACCTTAATTGATACTATTTGTCGAATGATTGGTCCTATTTACAATATGGTTTATTTATCATAAGACGATATCGCTTCATCCTAAGAAGAATCCATTTTTGGTTCACTACGTAGGATGGTTTATGTATGGTCTATCGCCTAATATGCAAAATAATGAAAAAGGGAGAAAGGAACTGGGGGTTACCTTCTGAATAGCCATTGGAAGAAAGTTTTTCTTTGTTTAAATTTTTCTTCCTCCTCTGAAGCTGCAGCAATGAGTCGTTGTGTTTCTAACCTTTCCGTAATGGTTCGCATCAATTCCTTATCTCGTTCACTTAACCATTCGTTAATAACTTCCTGCTGTTTATCTAATCGTTCCATTAAACCATGAATTAATTCATTTTGATTTCGAATTAACCTTATTATTTCTTCATGGTTTGCACTATTATTTTTATCCATTGGTTCAACTAAACTAGGAGTGTTGGCGGTTTCTATCTCATTTGTTTCCTCGGTAGATACTTTTTCCATGACTATTTTGGTAGCCTGTTCTACGGTAATATTGGTTTTATCTCTTAATTCTTTTAGATATCGTATTGCTACGATATCCCTATCTACAAATAATCTTGCATTATTTTTATTCTTGAAAAATTTATATCCGGATTTTTCCATATGCTGTGCATATTTCCTTACTGTTGTTACACCCATGTCAAGCATTGCAGCGATTTCGCTTGTCGAATAAGCTTTCTCTGTCGTATTCATAGCATTTTGCATATCCATATCACCCCTTACTATAACATTCTACATTTTATTTCGTTTTCCTTTAGAGTTAATAGTTAATCGTAGGACAAAATTCGATAATAATTGTAATCGTGAGACCTACGGTATATGTTTTATCGCAGGTTAAGGGGCAGTAATACCCCCACTGATTGAAGATTCACTCTTTATTTTAATTCATTGACATATGTTATTTTTTTATGGTAAATTATACTTAATTAAAAATATCTTAATTAATTATATGAGTAGGAATTATGTTTATAATTGGAGGAGTATAAATGAATGGCTTAAAAGGAATGCACCATGTGACAGCTATCACAAGCAGTGCTGAAGAGAATTATAAATTTTTTACGTATGTATTGGGAATGCGTTTAGTTAAGAAGACAGTGAATCAAGACGACATTCAAACCTACCATCTATTTTTTGCGGATGATAAGGGAAACCCTGGTACAGACATAACATTTTTTGATTTCCCTAACATACCAAAAGGTACTCATGGTACAAACGAAATTTACAAAACATCTTTCCGTGTACCAAGTGATGAGGCATTAGAATATTGGGTAAAGAGATTTGATAGATTGGAAGTTCGACACGGTGGGATTAAAGATCAATTTGGTGTCAAAACACTTTCCTTTGTCGATTTTGATGACCAACAGTATCAATTAGTTTCCGATGAAAATATGGACGGTGTAGCACCTGGTGTACCCTGGCAAAAGGGCCCGATTCCATTAGAATATGCCATCACAGGCTTGGGTCCAATTCATGTCCGTATTGCAAACTTTGATTATTTTAAAGAAATGATGGAAAAGGTACTTGAGTTTAAAGAAATCGATAAGAAAGGCTCTTTACATTTATTTGAAGTTGGAGAAGGTGGTAATGGAGCGAGAGTAATTGTTGAAGAGAATGTAGTTTTACCGCAAGCACGCCAAGGTTATGGTACAGTTCATCATGCTGCCTTTCGAGTAGAGGACAAGGATGTTTTAGAGTATTGGATTGACCGTATGGCTAAATTTGGTTTTCAAACTTCCGGATTTGTTGATCGCTTCTACTTTAAATCATTATATGCGAGAGTTGCTCCGTACATTTTATTTGAGTTTGCAACAGATGGTCCAGGATTTATGGATGATGAACCATATGAAACACTTGGTGAAAAATTAGCTTTGCCACCATTTTTCGAATCGAAACGAGAGCAAATCGAGGGCTTAGTACGACCTATAGATACCGTAAGAAGTACGAAAGAATTTGAAAAAGAATATGAATAAAAATCAGCCGTCTACTTTTTTAGGGACGGCTGATTTTTTTAAATGTTCAACCCAAGTTTCTTTAACTCACGTATAACTCTAGCGACTGGTAAACCGACTACTGAAAAATAATCACCGTTTATTTTTTTTACAAGATACGCTCCAAGCTCTTGTATCCCATAAGATCCAGCCTTATCCATTGGTTCACCGGTTTCAATGTAATTCCAGATTTCTATGTCTGTGAGTGGCCAAAATTCAACAATTGTTTCTTCGTAAAAGGAAACGATTTGTTTGCCTTTTAATATAGATACACCAGTCAGTACAGAGTGTTCGCGGTCTGACAATTGTTTAAGCGTATGAAAGGCATCTTTTTTCGTTTTCGGTTTTCCTAATATTTGTCCATCAAGTTGAACAATGGTATCCGCTCCGATTACAAAGGCATCCGGATATTTATTTGCAATAGTAGAAGCCTTTTGATTAGCTAGTGACATGACAATTTCGCTAGGCGGTAATGTTTTATCAACCGTTTCTTTTACATTACTGACAATAACATCAAATGTAAGATGAAGGTTTTCTAATAATTCTTTTCTCCGTGGTGAACTTGAAGCGAGAATAAGCTGCTGTTCCATTTTTACCATTTTCCTTTCAGGTTAGCTATATTTTAATAGTTAAGTTATGGTATCAAACTGAGAACTTTAAGACAACATTTTCCTTTTTTGGATTAGGACTGCATTAGATGACTACATATTATATTTGCAGAATATTCTACCATCCTATAAACTGTTTATATAAGAAAGGGGATGAGTAAAGTGGAGAAGTTACATGTTGGTAGAGCGACTCTAACTTGGCTTAAGGGTGGTGTAACCTTTTTAGATGGAGGTGCCATGTTTGGGGTGGTCCCAAAGGCGCTTTGGAGTAAAAAGTACCCACATAATGATAAAAATCAAATTGAATTACGAACAGATCCAATTTTATTACAATTGGATGGAAAGAATGTATTGATCGAATCAGGACTTGGCAGAAATAAATTTTCAGATAAGCAAATTAGAAATTTTGGAATTAAAGAAGAATCTTTTATAGAAGATTCACTTAAAGAGCTTGATTTAACAGTTGATGATATTGATATTGTTTTAATGACACATTTACATTATGATCATGCTTCCGGTCTAACGAAAAAGGTCGGGGAGGATGAATATGAGTCTGTCTTTAAGAATGCTACTATCTATACTTCAGCAATTGAATGGAGTGAGGTGCGTAATCCGAATATTAGATCCATTAATACATACTGGGAAGAAAACTGGCAGCCTATTGAGGAACAGGTGGAAACCTTTGCTGATCAGATGGAAATTGTAAAGGGACTTCGAATGATTCATACGGGTGGACATAGTGATGGACATGCTATTCTTGTGTTTGAGGATAAGGATGAAACTTTCATCCATATGGCTGATTTGATGCCAACACATGGACATCAGAATAAATTATGGGCTTTGGCATATGATGATTATCCAGTAACCTCAGTACATGAGAAAGAAAATTGGATGGAGTATGGATATAAGAAAGAAGCGTGGTATACATTTTATCATGATGCTTATTACCGAGCTATCAAATTTGATACTTCAGGTATGAAGGTGGATGAAGTCAAGCGCATCCGTTATGATTATTTATAAAACAATTAAAGCTGCTCCATAAATTTAAGAAGAGCAGCTTTATTGTTTTTTCGGATTATAAAATCACTCATTTGTTTTATTGGATGAAATAATAGCACCTGTTTGTGCATCAACATAGAATTCAAATTGTACGTTATCACCATCAATGTTTCGAGTTATTCCGCCTCTATAAGCATTATAAACAATTCCATTTTTATGTACTTCTTCTGGTTTCATATAAATCCAAGAACCACTTATAGGACCCGATTTTTTAAACGCTTCCTTTGCAGTTTTTAAAGCATTTTCCGGGCTAACCTTTTGTCTCGCACCTATTTGTTGTTTGGTTACATAACCAATCGTAAAGCCCACCCCTAAAGCTAGTAAAATATTACGTTTTTTCATGTTTCTGCCTCCCTGGATAAGTATAAATGTCTATTCGGTTGCTTGTCCTAATAAGTTCTCTGTTTACGCATATCTTATATAATTATAAGTATAACTTATCCTTTCCTAAAATGAAATAACAAGGTCAACACTGGATAAAATTCATGATAATCCGTTATACTTAATACGTACTTAATAAAGTGGAGGTATCGGTATGAATCAGGAAACCCTTGATTTATTTAAAAATCTGACTGAGTTGCAAGGTGCGCCTGGCAATGAACATCGAGTTAGAGAATTTATGCAGAGTGAATTAAGAAAGTATTCAGATGAGTTGATCCAAGACAATCTTGGTGGTGTATTTGGTGTGAAACATGGTCATGGGCCAAAAGTGATGGTGGCCGGACACATGGATGAAGTTGGTTTTATGGTAACACAAATTACCGAAAACGGGATGCTTCGTTTTCAGCCGTTAGGAGGCTGGTGGAACCAGGTTATGTTAGCACAACGTATGCAAGTCATGACCAAAAACGGACCTGTTATTGGTGTGATTGGATCTATTCCACCACATCTATTAACTGAATCACAACGGAAGAAACCTATGGAAATAAAGAATATGCTAATTGATATTGGTGCGGATAACAGGGAAGATGTAGAAAGAATTGGCGTGAAACCAGGTGATTCTATCGTACCTGTCACACCATTTGAGCCAATGGCTAATGAGAAAAAAATTATGGCAAAAGCTTGGGATAATCGTTATGGCTGTGGTTTATCTATTGAGCTTCTAAAAGAACTGAAGGATGAGACACTTCCTAACGAATTATATTCTGGTGCGACAGTTCAGGAGGAAGTAGGCTTAAGGGGATCTAAAGTTGCAGCTAACATGATTAAGCCGGACATATCCTATGTACTTGATGCTTCGCCAGCCAATGATGCATCTGGTGATAAAACAGCATTTGGACAATTAGGAAAAGGTGCTCTTTTACGAATTTTTGATAGAACGATGATTACACATCAAGGAATGAAGGAATTTATACTGGATACAGCAGAATCAAACGATATTCCTTATCAATATTTTATTTCACAAGGTGGAACAGATGCAGGAAGTATTCACTTATCAAATGATGGTGTACCAAGTGCTGTTATTGGTATTTGTTCTCGTTATATTCATACATCTGCTTCCATTATTCATGTAGATGATTATGCAGCGGCTAAAGAATTACTTGTTAAATTAGTGAAAACAACGGATCAAAATACGGTAGAGCAAATCCGCTCTAAGTAAAACATTAAAGTAACTGCTGTCAATTTTGGCGCAGTTATTTTTTGTTTGCGTTGTTTATCAAACGAGAATTAAAGGAGTAAAAAATGAAAATTGTAATTGGTTCAAAAAATCCTACAAAAATTAATGCTGTAGAAGAAGTTTTTCCGGAATTAGAAGTTTCTTCCAAGGATGTACCTTCCAAAGTTGCTGCTCAACCTTTTTCAGATGAAGAAACAAGACATGGTGCTATTAATCGAGCAAAACAGTGCAAAGATATATCAAAAGGAACAATAGGAATAGGGCTTGAGGGTGGTGTTATGTATGTCGAGGATGAGCTATATTTATGTAATTGGGGGGCATTAGTGACAGAGGATGAACAAATTTTTACAGCAAGTGGAGCTCGAATAAAATTGCCTAAAGAAATAGATGAACAGTTAAAGAGAGGATTAGAATTGGGAGATATAATGGATGATTATGCTAAACGTGAAAATGTTCGTAAAAATGAAGGAACGATAGGAATCTTTACAAATGACCTCGTTTCAAGAAAAAACATGTTCCAACACGTTGTTAAATTGCTAAGGGGACAGTGGGAATACTGGGAAAAGCCTTAGAGCGTGATAATTAGATGTCTAGTACCTAATTATACAATCATGGAACAGTAAGTATCCTATTCTAATACACGTAGCTTCTTTTCGAGATATGAGGAGCTACGTGTATTCAAGTTAGATCATCTATTCATATATATATGCTAGAACATCTAGGGCTTGGTCAACGGTTTCTACCGTTACATTGGCTTTATTTGATAGTTCTTTTAAAGGATGTATTAATGAGGAAGGTCTTACTATAATTGTTGGTTTATTCATCGTGATTGCAGCACTTGCATCCATTGCAGTATTCCACTGCTTGTATTGTTCACCAAATAATGCAATAACGACATCAGCTTTCTGCAAGAGTACCTGTGTTCTAAGGTTATTAATGTCAGAGGCTGCATCATCTTTATATAATGGACTAGGTTGTTCCCCTAAGATATCTTCTCCGATGCTATCAGATCGGTCGTGACTAGTTTGTGGTCCAACAAATTTGATAGGAAGTTTTTTCTCCTTTGCTTTCTCTGCTACTAGGTTACGCCAGTCATCGTGTATCTGTCCGGCTAAATATACTACTAACTCCATATAATCTCCTCCTAATTAGTATCTATTTGCATATGTTAAATGAATTTTGATAAAATTTCCAATAAATTGCTTTTAACTCTAGGATTTTATCCCTGCTCTATTTTTAGTAATATATGAATAGTGTAGACCAATTATTATATGGAGGATAAAATAGTGAAGTTACTATATAAATTTTCAATTATAACTATATTATTTTTTGTTGTACTAAGTGGTTGTAATAACCTGTCAGAAGAGGAGGTTGTTCAAGAAGCTAGGGAAAAGGCCATGTTGACCTTTAAAGATGAAGAAAAAATGGAACCAAATAATGAAATCAATGGTGTCCCAATTTATATCCCAGATCGTCTAGACATTCAAAGTGGCGATGAGAATAATCTTATTTTGGAAGATGGAGACCAAACCTATATTATTTTCCATAATAAAATTGAAAATCAAAAAAGTACATTAAACTATAAATCCGCTCAAACTGATGAAGCCATTCTAATAGAAGCATTTGAAGATGCGGAGAAATTTGGCTATATTCGTATCCTTCCACCAAATAAAGAGGAAGGATATGAATTACAAGTTGGAGTCGGTGGAACGAAAATAACAACCTACACAACAAAAAGACAAATGATAGAAGATGCGAAAGATATGATGAAAACGGCTAAAGGTTTTGCATTAAATAATTAATCAGTTCAGTTAATTGAATAAGATGGAAATCAACGATAAGATGTAAATGAAATAGATAAGGAGTGGAAAGTAATGAAAGAGTTAGAATCTGTCAATCAATATAATGAATTAATTGCCAAGGATAATGTAATTATGCTATTTTCCGCAGATTGGTGTGGAGATTGCCGCTTTATTGAACCGGAGTTACCAGAAATTGAAGAAACTTTTCCGACATATACGTTTGTAAAAGTTGATAGGGATAAGTTTATTGAAATATGCCAGGAACATGCTATTTTAGGAATACCTAGTTTTCTAGCATATCAAAATGGAAAAGAAGTAGGTCGCTTTGTGAGTAAGGATCGAAAAACGAAAGAAGAAGTGATTAAATTTATAGAAGATCTACCCTCTATATAAATAAAGGAAATGGTAAGTAAAAGAAAGGAGGTTGTATCGTTGAAGAAAATGACTAGTTTACAGATGAAAAAAAAGCTTGAACAACGATTAAGTAATGATAAATATAAAACTTCTTATAATAGGGACAAGGATACACTTCGAATAGAGTGGAAGGAATCGAAACAAGGATTAACCATCTCTTTACCCAGTGTTATTGCAAAATATAACGAACGTGGAGAAATGGCTATCGAAGAATTAGAGGACCATATTACAGAAGCTCTTCGCATTATGAATGAAGATCATCAATTGTCCGGTAAGGAGAAAAATATATATCCTGTTATCCGTTCAACATCTTTTCCAACTGAAACGAAAAAAGGGAAAAAGCTGATAACAAAGGAACATACAGCTGAAACGAGAATATTCTATGCACTAGATTTGGGTAAATCCTATCAACTGATAGATGAAGGATTATTGGAAAGAGAAGGTTGGGATAGTGGGCGTTTGGATGAAATTGCAAGTTTCAATGTACGTTCGTTGTCTACAGAGCCAAAAAAGGATACGGTAGCGAAAAATGACTTTTATTTTATAGCTACACAAGATGGCTACGATGCTAGCCGTATTTTGAATGATGCATTCTTAGAGGAAATGAGTGCTAACGCTAAAGGAGAACTAGCGCTTGCTGTCCCACATCAGGATGTCTTAATTATTGCTGATATTCAAAATAAAACTGGATATGATATATTAGCACAGATGACGATGAAATTTTTTGCAGAGGGAAGAATTCCAATTACATCATTACCATTGATTTATGAGGATAAGAAATTAGAGCCTATCTTTATTCTTGCAAAAAATCGACCAGAGAAATAGTAGGAAGGATGAACGAAATGGATGTATTTTATAATCCAAATGGAATTGGAGATGTACTAATCCTCCCAATTGACGACGGAAACCGCTATGAAATCAGTCATGAAAAAATTGGGGATGTAGTAAGGATAGTTGCTAATGATGGGAAAGTATTAGGCTATAATATTTTTCAAGCAGCAAAATATTTTCAAATAAATGAGACCGGTGCAATTAAATTAACGGAAGATTTACTTGAGAAAATCAAAAAGCTTTTTACTGAAAATGGAATAAAAGATTCCTTAGATTTTGATTTATCACCTAAGTTTATTGTGGGATACGTGGTTGATAAGCAGCCTCATGAAAATGCGGACAAGCTAAGTGTTTGTAAAGTTGATGTCGGGGAAGATAATCCATTGCAAATTGTTTGTGGTGCACCAAACGTTGATAAAAATCAAAAAGTTGTTGTTGCAAAAGTTGGTGCAACCATGCCAAGTGGTATGAAGATAAAACCTACTGAATTACGTGGGGTACCATCCAATGGTATGATTTGCTCACAAAAAGAATTAGGTTTACCGAATGCTCCAAAAGAAAAGGGAATTTATGTATTAGATGAATCTTATCGTGTTGGTGAAGAATTTCAGTTTTAATTATAAGAACAACCCAAACTTTAGAGTGAGGGTTGTTTTTTTGTATTTCCACAGTGGTCATAAACGATGTTTCCCAATCAAACTAAGAGATTGACAAGAATCTACCAAAAGAGTTTTACCATTAAAATTCACATTTCTAAATGAATACAATTCCCTTACAATTAGTAAATTCTATTTCAATAATAACAAATCATGCTACAATAGTAATTACAAAAAATGAAAGAAATGGAAAAGAGTGAGTTTGATGTTGGATAAATGGAAGAATAAAATAAAAAAATTATTTTCCGATGATTTGGAGGAAGCCCCACAGGAGAGAAAACCACCAAAAGTGGAAAAGAAAAAGCAGAGTTTAGAAGCGAAAGTTACGTACCAATATCCAAAACAAAGGCCTTTTCGCTTTCCTGTAATCCCAGATGAACCAACTCAGTATAATCAAAAAGGTAGAGGTAAAGGAAAACGTAAAGATGAACATAAACCACCTCATAATGAATCTAGTAATAATGAAAGTTTAAAGGCTAAGCCCGAGAAAAAGAAGAAGGAAGAACGTCAAGAAGAAAAAGTTTCAACAAGTAAAGGGGTTCCATCAGCTGATAAGAAAAAAATATATAAACAATCGGACGAGCCTTTCAGAGTATCCGAAGTACCATCTCCTATTTTTGGATTTCAAAAAAGGGATAAGCAAGAAGAAAAAAACAAAAGTATGCCAGCGGTAGATGACAGCAATAAGGATTATAATAATAAAAAGGAAACATCATATGAGACTAACCATGAACATAGAGTTGAATTGGAATCTTATAATGAAATCGCAAATACGGTGGAAATAGAAGAAGTCGAAGAATCCTCCCTTAATCAAGTAGAATTGGGTTCAACAGAAACAGAAGAGGATTTGATTCAGAAACATGTAACTGAAATGGAACCAGAGAATGTACATAGAAATGATGTAATGAACGAATTTGAGAACGAAGATAAAGAAACTTCTAATTTAGAACCAAAAGAAAGTGAACTGGAAGGAAATAGTAATGATGTAGACCCAGCCCAACAATTAGAAGAAGAATTGTCAATGCCAGAACAACAAGTGAATGAGAATGAGGATAAACACGAAATACTAACAGAAGAGGAAATGGAATTAAAGAGTGAACAAAAGGAAAATAATGCAGAAAATCAAGACGGGAGAAAGGAAGAACCTACACAGAAAAACAAAACACAAAAAGAAACCTTATCAGAAAATAAAGAAGAAAAACCATACGTTTTCCCATTCAATGTCATTATGACACCAAGTGATAAAAGGAATTTACAAAGGCGAAAAAAGGAAAATCAAATTCAAAAAAAGCAAACTATAAAAGATACATCAGATAATAAAACAACAGATGCGGTTGATGAGGTTAAAGAAACTCAAGGAAACGAAATCAGTTCAGAAACATCTGAGGTGCTTGAAGACGTTGAAAGAAAGGATATCTATATCCCATATCACCTGTTAGATGATCCATCGCCAATAAATAATGATGATCGTAAATGGGTGGAAGAGCAACAGGCTCTGCTT
Source organism: Oceanobacillus senegalensis (assembly GCF_900176885.1). GTDB lineage: Bacteria > Bacillota > Bacilli > Bacillales > Amphibacillaceae > Oceanobacillus > Oceanobacillus senegalensis. The sequence goes on from NZ_LT839648.1 coordinate 949,699, forward strand.
GAGCAAACACTGAAGTATTTTAAAGTTAGGGCGGAGGTTGTAAAGGCAACAAAAGGTCCTTCTGTTACTCGTTTTGAGGTTCATCCAGAACTTGGGGTAAAGGTTAGTAAAATAAAAAACCTTAGTGATGACTTGAAATTAAACATGGCAGCCAAAGATATTCGCATTGAAGCACCAATTCCAGGGAAAAATACGGTTGGGATTGAAATACCGAACGAAAAAGCTCAAACAGTAGGCCTTCAGGAAATCTTTGAAACAGAAGCGTTTAAAGAAAATGAATCACCGTTAACCATTGCTCTGGGTTTAAGTATCGAAGGAGAACCGAAAATTACGAACATCCAAAAAATGCCACATGGTTTAATAGCTGGAGCTACAGGATCAGGTAAAAGTGTATGTATAAACACCATGCTTGTAAGCTTGCTTTATAAAGCCCATCATGATGATGTTAAAATTTTATTAATTGATCCAAAAATGGTTGAACTAGCGCCTTATAATGGAATTCCGCACTTGGTGGCACCGGTAATTACAGATGTGAAGGCGGCAACTCAAAGTTTGAAATGGGCTGTTAATGAGATGGAGGATCGTTATGAGAGGTTTGTTCAGGAAGGTGTTCGAAATATAGAGGGCTATAATAAAAAAGTGAAGCAACAAGGTCACTTTAGTAAAAAAATGCCATTTATCGTTATTGTAATCGATGAATTAGCAGATCTAATGATGACGTCACCACAGGATGTAGAGGATTCTATTAGTAGAATTGCTCAAAAAGCGAGAGCATGTGGAATTCATTTAATCTTGGCAACCCAACGACCTTCTGTTGATGTAATAACAGGATTAATAAAGGCCAACATACCGACTCGAATTGCCTTTAGTGTATCCTCGCAAGTAGATTCAAGAACCATTATTGATACTAGTGGTGCTGAAAAGCTTCTAGGAAAAGGGGATATGTTATTCGTAGAGAATGGGGCAGGCAAAAGTATTCGACTCCAAGGACCTTTTGTTTCAGATGATGAAATTGAACGAATCACAAATTATGCTAGAAGCATTGCAGAACCAGATTATTTATTTGAGCAAGAGGAATTACTGGAACAGGTCCACATAGATGAAGAAGAGGATGAATTATTACAGGAAGTAATTGAATTTGTAGTAAGTCAAAATTCTGCTAGCACTTCTATGATTCAAAGACGTTTCAAAATTGGATACAATAGGGCAGCTCGATTAATGGATACACTCGAATATAGGGGAATTATTTCGGGTCAAAATGGGAGCAAACCAAGAGACGTACTAATAAGCCAAAAACAGGAAGATTTGTAAGACATATGTTAATATAAAAAAATCGATATAGTGCAATACTTCACAGTCAAAGGAGTAACATAAAAAATGAAAGAAATCACATTAAAGCTGAATGGTGAAATTAAAAGATTAACCAATAGAACATTTAAGTTTGATGAACGTATTAAGGAAGGATGGTTTTCAGCTGTCTATTTTTTGAAAACCAAGAAAATCGTAGAAGCAAAAGTACCAAATAACTATGTAACAATGCAGTTTTTTCAAAAGGACAATGCTGTACTTTGTGGTACGGATGAAGCTATAGCTTTAGTTCATACGTTTGCAGACAATCCAGAGAAATTAGAAATCCATTCATTAAAAGATGGTGACAAAATTGAACCTTTTGAGACGGTTCTTACCGTTTCAGGTTCCTATCAGGATTTTGGTTATTTAGAAGGAATTATTGATGGGATACTTGCAAGAAGAACATCCGTTGCAACGAATGTATACAATGTTGTAAAAGCCGCACAGTCTTCCGGTAAGCAAAAACCAGTTATTTTTATGGGAGATCGAGATGATCATTATACCACTCAAGCTGGAGATGGGTATGCAGCATATATTGGAGGATCAACAGCTCAAGCTACACATGCCATGAATGAATGGTGGGGAAGAGAGGGAATGGGTACAATGCCACATGCTTTAATTCAAATGTTTCGTGGTGATGTGGTGGCAGCTACAAAGGCATATCATGAAATTTATCCTGAGGATGAACTGGCAGCACTTGTTGATTATAATAATGATGTTATTACCGATTCCTTAAAAGTTGCCAGAGAATTTGGTGATCAATTAGTTTCAGTAAGGCTTGATACCTCAAGGACTTTGGTTGACAAGTACTTTCTTAGAAATCACCATCTCATGGGTTCGTTTGATCCTAGAGGTGTAAACCCTGAATTAATTTTTGCGCTTAGAAAAGCATTGGATGAAGAAGGATTTCATCATGTGAAGATTATGGTATCCGGTGGTTTTAATGAAGAGCGTATTCTAAAATTCGAATCAAAGGGAGTTCCAGTAGATATGTATGGTGTAGGCAGGAGTCTACTAGAACGGAATATTGGATTTACGGGAGACAACGTTTTATTAAATGGGGAACCGGAAGCAAAAGAAGGACGCAGATATCGACCAAATCCTCGACTGGAAAAAGTGGAATATTTTAATGTAAATGAATAAGTTAATACAGAGATATAAAAGATTATTTTATTATGATTTAATTTTTGATATAATATATCAGGATTACAAGCATTTTCAGGATGAATTATTTGATGAACATGATGGAGGTTCGTTTTATGACAACTTACCATTTTATTGGTATTAAGGGGACGGGAATGAGTGCTCTCGCACAAATACTTCATGATTCTGGTGAAATTGTGCAAGGGTCTGATGTTGATAAACGATTCTTTACACAGGAAGCTTTAGAACATAAAAACATTCCAATCTATCCCTTTTCAGAAAGTAATATTAAAGAAGAATATACAATTATTGCGGGAAATGCTTTCCCAGATAATCATATTGAGATTGAAGAAGCTAAACGGTTAGGATGTGCTTTTTATCGTTATCATGAATTTTTAGGAGAGTGGCTGAAGCAATATACCAGTATTGCTGTAACAGGAGCTCATGGGAAAACGTCTACTACAGGTCTATTAGCTCATGTTTTGAATGAGTCGTATCCCATATCTTATCTAATCGGTGATGGAACTGGAAAAGGGCATGTAGATAGTGAATATTTTGTTTTTGAAGCATGTGAATATAGAAGGCACTTTTTAAGTTACGAGCCGGATTACGCAATAATGACGAATATAGATTTCGACCATCCGGACTATTTTACAAGTATTGAAGATGTATTTGACGCCTTCCAATCGATGGCCGACCTTGTCAAAAAAGGTATCATAGCCTGTGGTGATGATGAACAATTACAGCAAATTACAGCGAAAGTTCCCGTTGTTTACTATGGATTCGGCGATACTAATGATTTCCAAGCTCAAAATATTCATGAGACGGAAGAAGGGACTACTTTTGATGTTTTTGTAAGAAATACCTACTATGATACATTTACCATCCCGATGTTTGGAGATCATAATGTTTTAAATGCACTGGCTGTTATTGCAATTTGTCATTATGAGGATGTAAAAGCGGAGAAAATTAAAAAAATGTCCATTTTCCAAGGGGTAAAGCGTAGATTTACTGAAAAGAAAGTAGGAAGTCAAGTATTGATAGATGATTATGCTCATCATCCAAGAGAGATTATGGCAACTATCGAATCAGCTAGAAAAAAATATCCAAAAAAACAAATTATAGCCATTTTTCAGCCACATACTTTTACAAGAACGAAAACTTTTCTGCAAGAGTTTGCCGATAGTTTAAGTGGTGCGGATTTTGTTTATTTGTGTGATATTTTTGGGTCTGCAAGAGAAGAGTCAGGGAAATTAACAATAAACGATTTAAAAAAACGAATTGAAAAAAGTGAAGTACTGGCATTGGATCATACGAAAGTACTTGCAAACTATAGTGACAGTGTTTTAATTTTCATGGGTGCAGGTGATATTCAAAAATTCCAGGATGCTTATGAAAATACATTAGATAATACAATTCAGCAGTAAGAAATTTATTTAAATGATGGAAGATAGAGTCTGAAAGTTATTTCAGGCTTTTTATTTTGTAATTGAAAAGTAGCGTTCAGAGCGTTCCAATTTTCGTCTATACGGTGATTGTCTACGCTTTTGATTTTAACTATTTTTTCCTTCTTTTTATCGAAAATACAACTTTTCTTGATTTTCATAAAAGGAATTTCGGTGTTCACTGTCGAAATTATTAGGAGAAAGGGATATACTAAATATGCTTATTAATTATTTTTACATAGGTTTAGGCATTTATGATTAGGGAATGAATAATGATATCTGCTATAAAATATTTCTTGATTGTCTATTCATGTAAAAATGTTATACACATACACAAGGAGCTGACATAATATGGAATTCTTATTGTACATTTCTGCTTTTATTGCTGCTATCGCTTTTGTCATACTAGTTATTTATGTTGTTGGTGCAATAAAAGCAACCAAACAGACTTTAAATGATGTTTCTGAAACGATGCAGGGGATTGAAAAGCAAATAGAGGGTGTTACCACAGAGACAACACAGTTGTTAAATAAAACAAATAAATTAGCAGATGACATGGGCCAAAAAACTACTAAATTAGACTCATTATTTGAAGGTGCAAAAGGAGTTGGAGACACTCTAAAAGATTTTAATCAATCATTATCAAAATTATCTAGCAGTATTTCCTCAGCATCAAAAGTAGATAGTGAAAAAACTGCTCAAGCAGTGAAATGGGGAGCTGCCATTGTAGATTTTGTTAATGGTAGAAAAAATAATAAAAATAAATAGGAGGTATATGGATGAGTGAAAGTAATATAGACACAAAGGATTTTGTTATTGGAACATTAGTAGGTACAATTGTCGGTGCTTCTGTAGCCTTAATATTTGCACCAAAATCCGGAAAAGAACTTCGTGGGGATATTAATCAAGGTGCTATTCAAGTGAAAGACCGTGCAGGTGATTGGAAAGAAATTGCACAGGAAAAAGGCACTAACTGGAAGGAAAAAGCATTTACAACTAGTGCAGACTTCAAACAACGTGCGATGGATACATCATCAAAAATAACAAAGAATGTTTCGCAAAAAACGCAAAACATTACTAAAAATTTATCAACTAAATTGAGTGATGAACAAAATGATGCTAATGCAACCATAGAAAATGTTGCTGAAACAGAAGAAGAAAAACAAGTAACGGAAGAAGCAAAATAAGGAAAAAAACTACAGTTAATGACGCTGTAGTTTTTTTGTGTGATAAACTTTATTATAGCCGTTTGAAAGATTGCTTATTAATGGAAATAACATAGATTATTTCTTACATAAAACATAAATCTACAAATATAGTAAAACAACTGGTGACAAATGAGCAGATTTTAGCTATAATTGTCACTAATTATTAAAATCTTAATTATTTCTACAGGGGGACTAATAATGACAAATGAATTCGAACAATTAAGAAACCAGTTGGATGATGTAAATTTAGAAATACTGCAGTTAATTAATCAACGTGCAGCTTTGGTTCAACAAATTGGCCAGGTTAAAACAAAACAAAGTATAAGAAAAGAATTTGACCCTGTAAGAGAACGTGAAATGCTGGATTTAATCACATCCAAAAATACGGGACCATTTGAAAATTCTACAATTGAGCATATCTTTAAGGAAATCTTTAAAGCCGGCTTAGAATTACAGGAGGATGATCACCGTAAAGCATTACTAGTATCACGTAAAAAGAAACCAGAAAATACGGTTATCGATATTAAGGGTGTAAAAATTGGTAATGGTAATACCAACCATGTTTTCGGTCCATGTGCAGTTGAAAGCTATGAGCAAGTAGCACAAGTAGCAGAAGTTGTAAAAAGTAAAGGACTAAAACTTCTACGAGGTGGTGCATTTAAACCAAGAACTTCTCCGTATGATTTCCAAGGTCTTGGACTAGAGGGATTGCAAATTCTTAAAGAAATAGCAGATAAGTATGATTTAGCAGTTATAAGTGAGATAGTTACTCCTACAGACTTAGAAAAAGCTGTTGACTACATTGATGTCATTCAAATTGGTGCAAGAAACATGCAGAACTTTGAATTGCTAAAAGCAGCTGGAGAAGTAAATAAACCAGTACTATTAAAACGTGGTCTATCTGCTACGATTTCAGAATTTATCAATGCTGCTGAATATATTATTTCTAAAGGTAACGGCAATATTATCTTATGTGAACGTGGAATACGTACTTATGAAAAAGCAACACGTAATACATTGGATATTTCTGCTGTTCCTATTTTAAAACAAGAAACACACTTACCAGTAATGGTTGATGTCACACATTCAACCGGTAGACGTGATTTACTTCTTCCTACTGCAAAAGCTGCCCTTGCAATTGGAGCAGACGGTATTATGGCGGAAGTACATCCAGACCCATCTGTTGCGCTTTCTGACTCTGCTCAGCAAATGGATATTCCAACTTTCGATAAGTTTTATGAAGAATTAACAGATTTAGAGAATCGTCTAAAATAATTTAGTTTCTAAAAAGACTAGCCATTAACGGTTAGTCTTTTTACAATTTAGGGAAAATATAAAGGAACAAAAGAAGAATTTTCTTTTTTCCACCTATCGAATCTGGTTTTGAACTGATAAATATTTTGTAATTTTTTTCATGATAGAGTATGATATAAACAACAGTAGTGCTTTTTGAAAATTAGGAGGTAACATAATAATGACTATAACAATATATGATGTAGCAAGGGAAGCAAATGTATCGATGGCTACTGTATCTCGAGTAGTAAATGGTAATCCGAACGTTAAGCCAACCACTCGAAAAAAAGTGCTAGCAACGATAGAACGTTTAGGTTACCGTCCAAATGCAGTTGCAAGAGGTCTTGCTAGTAAAAAAACAACAACTGTCGGTGCGATTATTCCTGATATATCTAGTATATTCTTCTCCGAATTAGCGCGTGGGATAGAAGATATTGCAACAATGTATAAGTATAATGTAATTTTAAGTAATTCTGATCAAAATAAAGATAAAGAAATTGCCCTTATTAATACAATGTTGGAGAAACAAGTTGATGGAATCCTATTTATGGGTGGTACGATTACAGATGACCATCTTCAGCAATTTAAAACAGCAAATGTTCCTGTAATCTTAGCTGCAACGTACGATGACACAAAAGAAATGGCAATGGTAAATATCGACTATGAAGAAGCGGCCTATGAAGTGACAAAATATTTTATTGAAAAGGGAAAAACACATCCTGCATTTGTTAATGGAGGAGAAGATACGAGTGTTAATCGTTATAAATATAATGGATATAAGCGGGCTTTAGAGGAAGCAAATATCTCTATTAATGAGGATTACATTGTACAAGGTGACTTTTCATATGAGTCAGGTATCGAAGCGGTTAAACAGCTAGAAAAACTAGAAAATAGACCAGAAGCAATTTTTGTAGCTTCTGATGAGATGGCATTAGGTGTTATTCATGGTGCGCAAGATATGGGATATCAGGTACCAAATGACGTAGAAGTATTTGGTTTTGATAATACACGTCTTGCTACAATGGTTCGACCTACCCTATCAACTGTGGTACAACCAATGTATGATATTGGTGCAGTAGCTATGCGTCTATTAACGAAATATATGAACAAGGAAGAAGTTACAGAAAAAAATGTGATTTTACCACATCGTATTGAGTTAAGAAATTCAACATTAGATAAATAATGCCGATATAGATTATAGATGTTGATTTATAGTCCTCATCTATTTTGTCATTTTTGAAGTTTGAGGAGATTTTAAGAATGAATAAACGTGATATATTAACTCCATTCGGCATTACCATAGGATTTATAATGATTATACTTGCGATTTTATCAAATGGAGGGACGGATGAAATTGCTTCATTCGTTGATTTAGCAGGTATTTTCATTGTTATTGGTGGCTTAATTGCTTCAATGTTGGTTACTTTTAGATTCAATGATTTAAAACAAATTGGAAAAATCCTGAAAGCTGCATCATATCAGAATAATATACCATTACCTGAACTTATAGAGCTTTTTATCACATTATCAGAACGTGCTAGAAGAGAAGGGATACTTGCGTTAGAGAATAATATAGATGAAATAGAGGACCCTTTTATTCGTAAAGGTATATTATTAGTAGTGGATGGAATGGAACCTGAAGTTATTAAGGATGTATTAGAGGCTGAAATAATGGCAATGGAAGACAGGCATTATAAAGGTAGAATATTGTTTGAAAAAGCAGGGGGAATATGCCCCGTCATGGGGAGGTACATTAATTGGTTTAGTCCGTATGCTGAATCGACTATCCAATCCCGCTACTTTGGGACCAAGCATGGCCGTTGCATTACTAACCACGTTATACGGAACTATTTTAGCTAATCTGTTTTTTAATCCCATGACTAATAAATTAGAAGGGAATACAAATGAAGAAATTTTTATAAAACAGATTATGATTGAAGGAATCTTAGGAGTACAATCCGGTCAGAATCCGCGGATTTTGGAAGAAAAATTAAATGCCTTTCTATCCAATGAAGATAAGCTTAAACAACAAGAAAATGTAAGGAAAGCATCAGAAGAACTTTTAGGAGAACATTCATGAAGCGTAGACGTGTAAAAAAGTCAACAAATAAGGGTACTCCAAAATGGATGGTTACCTATTCTGATATGATTACACTTATCCTTGTATTTTTTGTCCTAATTTTCTCTATGTCTCAAATCAACGAGGAAATGTTTGAAGCGGTATCGGAATCTTTTCAGAATCGAATGATATTTGACTTTATGCCATCAGCTGTACCAGTGGATTATCCGTCAGAGTCATCGGTGCATGATAAGGAAGCTTACGATGAGTTAGAAAAGCCATTGGATAGTAGAAAGAATAATGAAGTTTATGAAGAAGGTTCATTAAATAGTTTAGTAGAGGACATTGAATCGTTTTTAGACGATAATGAATTAAATGGTGTGATTACCGCGGAAAGATCTGACGAAGGTGTTGTATTAGTTTTACAGGAAAGTATTTTATTTGAAACTGGTCAAGCCTCTATACTAGAATCTGCAGAGTCTTTCTTAAATCAGATTGGTGTGTATTTACAAGGTGTACCAAATCAAGTGCGTGTAGAAGGCCATACAGATTCTCGTCCTATTACTAGTTATCGCTATCCATCGAATTGGGAACTATCTGGTGCAAGGGCAAGTAGTGTTATTCGCTATTTAGTTGATAGATTCAATATAGAAGAATTCAGATTTACCTCCATAGGCTATGCCGATACAAAACCTACTGTTCCTAATAACTCAAAAAATAATTGGAGAAAAAATAGAAGAGTGGAAATAGTTATTATGGAGAGTGAAAATGGCTAAGAGGCTGGGACACATAATTCATGTGTTTAACTCAAAAAACGAACAATGTTCTAATTTCCGAGTGCTTTTCGCACCGCCATGTTCGGAATTTGTTTGAAAAAACCTTTGTCACAGCCTCTTTTTTTTCCACGATAGCCAATTATACTGGTGTAGTATACTTTAATAGTTGAGTTAACAGTTTTTTATTTTTTTCCTCAATCTCTGTTTTTCTAGGAATATGTGGAATTGCCTCTTCGGTATCATGCCAAAATAATGGTAGTGAAGTATCTGACTCTTTTTGCCATTTCTTAATCCAGTTAGTTGGAAGAGAGCCAGTTGCGATGCTATCTGTATTCATTATGTTCCATATTTGAGCCCATGCTCTTGGAACAACCCTCCAAATATCATAACCACCACCGCCCAAAGCAATCCATTTACCCCCACAATATTCATGTGCTAATTCATGTGCGATTTTGGGAATTTGTTCATAAATTTTCATCGAAGCGCAAAGATGAGTTAGCGGATCAAAGGTATGTGCGTCTGCTCCATTTTGCGTAATGATGATGTCAGGTTTAAAATACTCGGTAATAGCACGTATAGCAGATTCATAGACTTCTAAAAATGACTCATCCTGTGTAAAAGCATCAATTGGTAGATTGAAAGAAAATCCATGTCCGTTTTTAATTCCTCGTTCGCTAATGTTTCCAGTACCTGGGAATAAATATCTACCTGTTTCATGAATGGATAATGTACAGACATTTGGGTCATCATAGAATGCCCATTGAACACCATCTCCATGATGTGCGTCCGTATCAACATATAGCACTCTTAAATTATAATGTTTTCTAATATATTTGATGGAAATCGCACCATCATTATAAATACAGAAGCCTGAAGCTTTTCGCCTCAAACCATGGTGGAGGCCTCCGCCAAGATTTAAAGCATGATCCGTTTTTCCATGAAGTACCTCATCTACAGCTGTTAATGACCCACCTACAATAAGTTTCGATGCCTCATGCATTCCCTCAAAAACCGGTGTATCCTCTGTTCCTAATCCAAATTCTTGGCCTTCATGCTCAATGAAGCTTCCATCGCTTGCCTTTTTCACTGCATCTATATATGTCTGATCATGAAAAAGAGCAATTTCTTCCTCTGTGGCCATTCTAGGTGAAATCAGATTATCACTGGTTAGGACATTGGAAGCCTCTAATAGTTCTTTTGTTAATAGAATGCGTTTCTGGTTAAAAGGATGTTTTTCGTGGAAGTGGTAACCTAAAAATTCATCCGCAAAAATAAAGGAGGCTTTTTTTTTCATAACCTAGACTCCTTACTATCGTTAGGCCACATTAATGAATAGCCGGCTTCTCGTAAATCTTGGATAATTGGATTTGGGTTCATGGTTTGAATACGAAATACAAGTACTTTATAATCTGGGTCATTTTTATAGGGATAGACAAGGATAGATGCTATATTGACTTTACGTCTTCCAAAGATTTCTGTTACTTTCGGTATAATCCCAGGCACATCTGGAACCTTTACTTCAACTAATGAACTTTGTACATGTGTACCAGTTAAATGGATGAAGGTATAGAGCATGTCTTTTTCTGTTACAATACCTATTAAGTTATCATCTTGCACCACTGGAAGACTAGCTATTTCCTTATCATAAAAGATATGAGCAATATCTTCCACAAAATCCATAGGGTGGACCGTAATAACCGGATGGCTCATAATCGTTTGAATTTCTTCATTTAGTACACGGTTATTCGTGGTCTGTATTAGACTGGATGGGCTTGCGTCTCGAATATCGCGATCAGAAACGATTCCAATCACACAATTTTTATCATCCACAATAGGAATATGCCTAATTCGATGCTCCTCTAGTAATGCTAATGCTTCACTAATGGGAGCAGTTGGGCGTAATGTAACAACCTCCTGATTCATAATTTCTTCTACAAGCATTATAAGCCCTCCCTCATGGAACGATGATGATGTTTCGATAGGAAACGCAATTTATCAAATCTTTCAATTGATTCGCATTGAATATTTTGGCCTATGCGAACCATTAAGCAATTTGCGGGATGTGAAATAATTTCTGGATCGTCGGTTGGGGCAGGAAGAAGACCACCTGCTGCCATCATTTTTTCCATTATTTTTCGATAGTTCCATATGCTTAGATTCGATCCTTCTAAATCCCAATGCCAATAATACTCTGTAGATATAACGATATAATTTTCCATGTAGGAATCCATCATCGATATTCTAAGTAAGTTGGATGCAACATGTTCGCCGCGAAATGAAGGAATAATTTCTACTGCACCAAGTTCAATTAATTCCTCCATGTTAAAAGTAGACCATCTTTCCAATGGATCTGGATGAAGATAGGTTACATATCCGATAATTGTGTTATCTGTTCTTGCTATAATAATCCTACCTTCTGGAAAATCCGCAATGCTTAGTATTGCTTCAAATTGCTTTTGTGCTGGTCGAAAAGCGATTAGCTGTTCATGGAAGTAATACTTTTTTAATTCAGTAGAAGGAAGTGGACCTTCAATTGTTATTTCGCCTAAAGAAGTTTCTAATTTCTTCTTATAATATGTTTTGGTGTGCTCCATTGCTTATCCCACCTATTTCGCGTGTTGTTGTCTTCTTATCATTAGTATACCGTATTTGTTAGGATAAATTTAGTGTTAATATACAAGAATTATGGCATATTTCTGACTAATTGGATATAGTGAAACTTCATTTAGCTAAAAAAGTGTTTCCTGGTAGCTATCTGTCTGATGTAATGTGAGTCTTCCTTCAACTACAATAAAAAAGAAGGGATTGTTCCCTTCTTTAAATTTCTTATTCTGATTCTTCCTCTGTGTTATCTGTTTTTGTATTTTCTTGATTCGTTTTTTCTTGTTTTGTTGATTCTTCGTTTTTACTGCTCTTTTCCTGGTTATCGGTATTTTCTATTGTTTCGTTATTGTCGTTGGTAGGTTCCTTATTTGTTTCCTTTTCCGATGTTTCTTGTTGTGCTTTTTGTTCGGCTATTACTTTATTGGAAGGGCTGGATTCATGTCCAAAATAGTCAACCGCCTTTACATAGTAACTTGCATTATGATCTTCTATAGGGAAGGTAGTTGAGGTAGTTTCACCTACATATTGGAAATTCCCATTTGATCCTTCTGAGCGATATACACGATATCCAACGATATCTGCAGTATCAGGTTTATTCCAGGTTAATGTATCTCCTGATTTTGAAAGAGATTGGGGAGCAGCTGGTGCATCTCCATCATTTTCAATAGTTAGTGATCCGATAGCCCTATTTGGTGCAGCAATTTTTTCCCATTTACCTCTTTCTGTACGAGGATATAACTTTCTAACGTCATTACCGTATCCTTTTCGTTCTAACCATTCCGGATTAAACATTAATCCATTTCCTTGTACAAATTCATCTGGTGTGTTAGATGAAGGTGCTACTGCCTTTCCGTTAACTATTACCTGGTTACCGGTGATTAAACTATCATCTACTTTTGATGGCACATATTTCGAATTGAAAATATCTGATTTTACTAATCCAGCTTTTTGGCATAAATCAGATGGAGCCATTCCGGAAATCCCACAAAAACTACTTGATACTATTCCATTAGGTTGTTTAAAGCTTTCAGACGGTGCGAGCAAATCAGGTTTAATATCAGTTGCTGCATTGATTAATTCTGCCCATAACTTAATATTTCGCTGACTATAACTTAACGGGTAATTACTCGCATAGATGGAATCCTGGTATTCATATCCAATCCATGTACCAAAAGTAACATTTGGATTTGTTGCAATAAACCAAGCATCGGAATAGCTTTGAGATGTACCTGTTTTACCAGCCCAATCAACACCACCGTGTTTTAACTGGGATCTAAGATAAGCAGCTGTTCCGTTTGAAATTACGTCTCTCATCATATCAACGGTTAAATAGGTTGTTTGTGGCGAGAATACATCAACAGGTTCCGACTTATGCTCATAAACAACCTCACCGTCCGTTGTTGTTATTTTCTCTATCATATATGCATCTACAAATTTTCCGTTATTACCAAAGGTAGCATAAGCATTTACGTTTTCTTCAACCGTAATCCCATTTGCCGAAGAACCAAGAGCAAATGAACGGATTGTATGATCTGATTTTGTTAAAGATGTAACACCCATTTTTTCCAAATACTGGGCTGGGTCCTTAGACAGGATTTTACTGTAAACTACCACAGCAGGAATGTTATATGAACTCGCTAATGCTTTTCTTACAGTAACTGTACCATAATGTCCTCCACCATAGTTTTTTGGTTGATAGCCTCCTTGAAATGTTCGTGGATAGTCAGCGATTGTGGTTCCAGGCTGAACAACACCCATTTCCATTGCTGGGGCATATACAACCAATGGTTTAGAGGTACTACCAATTTGCCTTGGTGCATCCATTGCATAGTTCAATTGGTCGTCTTCACTATAGTTCCGACTTCCTAGAAAACTTATAATTCTACCTGTCTCGTTTTCTATGAGAATACCACCTGCTTGAATATATTGGGAAACTAGTTTTTTACCCTCAGGAAAGGGCACTAATGTTTCGGTATCCGGCCCATAATATTGATAGTTTTTAGCTACTTCCTGAAAAGCATCGTAGATTTCTTTGTCTATCGTAGAGTGGATTTCATATCCTTTTGTTTTTAAATCACGAGTAGCTAATCTTTCATATTCACTCGCAAGTTCATCATTTTTTTCAAGGTCTTCTTCCGTATAACCATCCACTTCTGCTAACTTAAGCGCGATTATCTTAGCTGCTCTTTCCTGTATTTCGGTAGTTAGTAGTGGATAGTTTTCTTTAGAAGAATCATCATATTTTTTAAAATCTGCAACAATATCATATTCTAATGCTTCTTGATATTGTTCTTCCGTAATGTATTCCATCTCAAGCATTCTACTTAATACTGTTTTCATACGATTAAGCCCAGGTTCAATCCCCTCAGGATCCTTTAAACCACCTGAGTTTTTGAATGGTGTATAACGAGAAGGGCTTTGGGGAAGACCTGCCAAATATGCTGCTTGTGCTAAATTAACTTCATCAGCATTTATCCCAAAAATACCTTGTGCAGCTGTTTGAATCCCGGCGATATTTCCACCAGAAGCATTTCGTCCATAGGGAACAATATTTAAGTAAGCTTCTAGAATCTCATCCTTTTCAAAGAAACGCTCTAATCTCAGTGCTAGTAGTATTTCCTTCGCTTTTCTTTCAAAAGAAACCTCATTAGTGAGAATTTGGTTTTTGATTAATTGTTGGGTAAGTGTACTCCCGCCACTTTGGGTGCTAGCATTCGTGAATTCTTGGTATAAAGCGCGGAAAATAGCTTTAGGTACAATTCCTTTATGTTCTTCAAAATATTCATCCTCCGTAGCAATAACGGCCTGTATTAACGTTGGAGAAATTTTATTAAGAGTTGTTTTTTCTCGATATAAATCTGCATTTACATCCGAAAGATAGACATTATCTGCGAAGTACATTTTGGATGTTTCTTCATAGTTGTATATTTGCTCTTCCATATCTGCATATGCTCGTATCGGTTCATCCTTAACGAGGGAGGCAAAATAGCCTACTCCTAGGCCACCGACAAAGAAAGCACCGATAAATCCAACAATTATAAAGAATAAAATAACATTCCAAGCCACATCATATGTAATACGGGAAGTCCTCTGAATTTTTCCAGTACGCCAAATGGATTGGAATTTTTTGGTATGTTTATGGTCAAGAATGGTATTCCATCGTTCTTTTGTTTTCTCGCTAAGTCGATGAAACATCTGTTTAAGTTTCATGATAAATCCCCCCAAAATTCTTTACTTATTATAGCATATCTATGATTTTAGTTGTACGATTATTTCATATTCGTTGCATATTATAAACAAGTATGGTAATAATAATTCATAATAAAAATCATAAAATAATGCTAGGAAGCTATGAAAGATCGCAGTAGTTTTACAAATCCCTTTTATAGAGAGCTAACGGATGGTGGAAGTTAGTAAATATTTGTAGGCGAATTACAATCTGGAGCTATTTCTTTTAAAAGGTATGTTCATGTAGGTGTTCAACAGGATGATAGAAACATTCTTATTGGACGTTTTGGACAACCTCTAAATAGAACGGTGGAGACATCGTTAAAAATCCCAAGTGGCATGATTGTGCAACAAGGGTGGTACCGCGTGTTTAGAACTCGTCCCTTTTTAGGGAGGAGTTTTTTTTGTTTTAATTAAAAATATTGGGAGTGAAAGAATTGGATATTTTACATGATTTGGAAAGCCGTGGATTAATTCAGCAAATAACAGATGAGGAAGGATTAAAAGACCATCTTGCAAATAATCAAGTAACTTTATATTGTGGATTTGACCCTACAGCGGATAGCTTACATATTGGCCATCTAGTCCCACTTATTATGCTAAAACGATTTCAGAAAGCAGGCCATAAACCAATAGCACTTGTCGGTGGAGGTACAGGGATGATTGGTGACCCAAGTGGTCGCTCAACGGAAAGGTCTTTAAATACAGCTGAGGTTGTACAAGGGTACAGTGAAGGACTGAAACAGCAAATAAGCAAAATTTTAGAAGTAGAGGATAATGAAAGTTCTGTATTGGTAAGAAATAACATGGATTGGCTAGGTCAAATGACAGTTATTGACTTTTTACGTGATGCAGGAAAACATTTCAGTATTAATTATATGCTTGCAAAAGAATCTGTGTCAGCACGTATTGAAAATGGACTCTCTTTTACTGAATTTAGCTACATGATTTTGCAATCTTTAGATTTTCAAAAATTAAATGAAGAAGAAAATTGTACCTTACAAATTGGTGGAAGTGACCAGTGGGGAAATATAACTGCCGGGATGGAATTAATTCGTCGTACTAGAGAGGATCAAGAGGGAGAAGCGAAGGCGTATGGATTAACTGTCCCTTTAATTACTAAAGCTGATGGAACAAAATTTGGTAAAACTTCCGGAGGAGCAATTTGGTTAGACCCTGAAAAAACAACTCCATATGAATTTTACCAATTCTGGATTAATACGGATGACAGGGATGTTATAAAATTTATTAAATATTTTACATTTATAGAAGAAGAAGAAATCGCTCAATTAGAAGAGGAGGTTGCAAATCAACCAGAAAAACGTGTTGCCCAAATAAGACTAGCAGAAGAAATGACAAGAATGGTTCATAATGAGGAAGCATTAGCACAAGCTCAGAAAATTTCTCATGCCTTATTCAGTGGAGAACTAAAACAATTAACGGCAAATGATATTGAACAAGGGTTTAAAGATGTTCCAACATATAGGGCGGAAAAAGAAGAAATAGGATTAGTTGACCTTCTAGTTCAAGCGAAAATCTCTTCATCCAAGAGACAGGCTAGAGAAGATATTACAAATGGAGCAATTTATATTAATGGGGAACGTGAGCAAGAAGTATCCTATACACTAGGAGCGGATGATCGAATTGAAGACAAATTTATTATAATCCGACGCGGGAAGAAAAAATATTTCTTAATCGAATTTAATTAAATCGAATTACTTTTGGAGGTACAAATCATATGGTGGTTTGTATCTCTTTTTTAATACGCTTGACCATAATACTAGTTTACAATACCACTCCATCCATATGGATGAAGGAAATAATTTTTGTAAATATGAATCCTTGTTACTTTATGAATTTACACTTTTATCGCTATGTGACGATAAAGAGGGGAGAGACAGGGGGTAGTCCCTTTACCAACTTTAAAAAATTAGTTTACCGACTAGAATTGGATTATGAGGGTTAGGCTAAGTTATTTATTAATGGTTCTGAAAAAAGAAATTAAAATAGCACAATGATGAAAGTGAAATCCATTTTATTTGAGAAAGTAATCAAGAAGTATAGAAGAACTATATCTGCCCCCTAAATGTTGGAAAATTATCGAACATTTAGGGGGCAATCAGAATTTACTTCAATAGTTTCCTAGGTTCATTGCAGTGATTTAATACCTAATTATCGCTATTTTAGTTTAAGGTAATGAAATTATTTGTGGAAGATCTGATCAATTTCCTGGATTTCTTCGTTGGTTAGCTGGACATCTAGTGTTTTTAGATTATTTATTACTTGTTCTGCACTTTTTGCACCTGGGATAATGGTATCAATGGCGTCACTAGTTAAATACCAAGCTAGTACTAGGTGAGCAACTTCTACCCCTTTTGCATTGGCAATCTTGCGTACTTCTTCAACCTTCTCAAGATTTTGTTTAAATACATCCCCTTTAAAGTATGGTAAATCTTTGCGTAAGTCTTCAAAAACTGCATTTTTATTATATTTTCCAGCTAAAAGACCTGAAGCTAGAGGGAAATATGGTACAAAGGAAATGTTATTTTCTATCAAATAAGGGAATAGAGTTTCCTCTGCACTTCTACTTAATAAATTGTATTCACCTTGGAATACTTCAACATACCCATCCTTGTTCGCTTCTTCTAACTGATCAGGTGTGAAGTTGGATACACCGATAGCACGGATTTTCCCTTGCTCTTTTAATTCTTGCAATGCGCCAACTGCTTCATCTTTAGGTGTAACTTTATCTGGATAATGAATATACATCAAGTCAATATAATCAGTTTGTAGTCGCTTTAGGCTTTTCTCCACTTCTTGTTTTAAGAAAGTCGGATTGTTATCAATCTTCATTTTTTCTCCACCAAAAATTGGAGCAATTTTTGTAGCGATAACCAATTCCGAACGTTTTCCGGTTTCCTTCACCACTTCACCAACTAACTCTTCTGAACGACCAGGTCCATAAAGGAGTGCTGTATCGATAAAGTTGATTCCGTTATTAATTGCAGAACGAACAAGGTCTTTACCAGTTTCTTCATTTAGATTAGGGTAAAGGTTATGTCCACCAACAGCGTTTGTTCCTAGTCCAATAGGATTAACATATAAATCAGATTTACCTAATTTAATTTGATTTGCCATGATATCAATCTCCTTTCCAACATTTTACAACCTATACTAAACAAGGTTAAACCAATCTAATGGCGGAAGCAAATATCAGGCGGAGTGATAGCCAATTATTTAAACTACCTATAAATGAGGGGAGATTATTGTTGTCTTGACCTTTTTTGACCAAAGGGCATATAATTAATTGTAAGGAGGTGCTATATATGTAGAAATATAATGTATAGCTATTTTTTTGTGTGTGTAATTATGTGTTATGTTTCACAAATATAGCTAATTAATTTATAAGATTAACCCATTTACAGCCCAGAAAAAGCTCATAATTAGGGCTATACGATTCAGTAACTTGTGACGATAGTAACGATAGACAGAAA
This sequence comes from Oceanobacillus senegalensis, assembly GCF_900176885.1. GTDB lineage: Bacteria > Bacillota > Bacilli > Bacillales > Amphibacillaceae > Oceanobacillus > Oceanobacillus senegalensis. The sequence goes on from NZ_LT839648.1 coordinate 968,299, forward strand.
ATGGAACTTTAAAACAAAAAGAAGCTTTTATGGTAATAACTGCATGGAAGGTGACAAAATGAATGGATTTGTTTTATTTAGTTTTATTTTGATTGTTGTTGGAATTGGAGGGTATGCTTATGTGAAAAGTCGTAAGGTTAATACGAATACTTCGGAAGGTTATTTCCTTGGTGGTCGAAGTTTAACCGGTATTACGATTGCTGGAACAGTTGTTATGACGAATCTGTCAACCGAACAGCTTGTTGGTCAGAATGGTCAAAGTTATGTTGCTGGGATGGAAGTTATGGCGTGGGAAGTGACAGCTGCTATTGCTTTAGTATTCCTCGCTCTCGTATTTTTACCGAAATATATGAAATATGGCGTAGACACGATTTCGGATTTTATTGAAATACGTTATGACACGACAACGAAACGAATCGTTTCCTTACTATTTATTTTTACATATATGACCTCGTTTTTACCAGTAGTTTTATACTCTGGTTCTCTTGTGTTTAACCACATTTTTAGTATTGATAAAATACTAGATGTTGATCCGTTGGTAGCTGTTGCGATTATATCGACTGTCATTGGTGTACTTGGTCTTGTATACTTACTATTGGGTGGACTGTCGCTAGCAGCCTTTAGTGACACCATTTACGGGGTGCTTTTAATCGTTGGAGGAATTTCTATACCAATCATTGGTCTCATGATTCTTGGTGATGGTAGTTTTCTTGAGGGGCTAAATTCTGTAAGAGAAAAAGCACCAGAAAAATTAAATGCAATTGGATCCATTGATTCCGAAATTGTTCCGTGGCCAACGTTGTTTTTAGGGATGTTTTTCAATAATCTGTACTTTTGGTGCACGAACCAAATGATTGTACAAAAAACTCTCGCTGGAAAGAATTTGAAGGAAGGGCAGAAAGGTGCCTTGTACGTGGCATTCTTTAAAATCTTTGGTGCATTGTTCTTGGTATTCCCTGGAATCATTGCATTTCATATGTTTGGAGATTCTATTGAAAATCCGGATCATGCCTACCCCGTGTTACTTACAGCAGTATTACCAGATTGGGCTTATGGTATCTTTGGTGCAGTAATTTTTGGTGCCATATTAAGTTCATTTGTAGGATCGCTTAATGCTACAGCAACATTGTTTACACTTGATTTCTATAAACCTAGGTTGAAAAAAGGTGTGACAGACTGGCAGATTGCTAGAGCAGGTAAAATAGTAACAATTCTTGTAGGTCTGATATCTATTATGATTTCACCTTTAATTTCCTTTGCACCTTCAGGATTGTATGCATTATTACAAGAGTTTTACGGATTATATAGTATGCCCCTGCTTGCAATTATTGTGTTTGGATTCTATTCGAAATATGTTACTGCACAGGGTGCAAAAATAACGTTTATATTCCATATTGTTGTATACCTGTTTGCGCAGATTTTCTTTTCTGATGTTCATTATTTGTATGTATTGAGTATTCTATTTCCGGTAGATGTGTTGGTATTATGGTTAGCAACGAAAATCAAACCATTGACTACGCCATTTACGTTTGAAACCGATGATAACAAAGTGAATGTTACGCCATGGAAACATCGCTACTTGATTAGTGCGCTTGTTGTCATAGCTATGGTTAGTGCATATATAGTATTTTCACCACTTGTTCTTGCTAATTAATGAATTATATTTAAGGAAGGCTGGTGATTGTTGAAAATTAGCTAAAAACAGATGGATCCTCATTGACAAACCCCGATTCATGCCTTCATATAGACTCTCTTACATGAACCTCAAGGTTTCATCGCAGGTTAAGGGGGCAGTAATACCCCCACCTTAAAAATAGAGGAAAAACGAATCCTTTTAGATGGGGGATATAAGAATCCTCTCACTGATTGAAGGTTCACTTTATTATAAAGAAATTCCTTTTGGTAAAATGAAGTAAGGTTCCAAATGGATCTTGTTATATGAAAGATAATGCAAAGTAAATAGATAGGAGGTAGATGGTCCATTGACACCCTTTACCAAAAATGTTATTGACATTATTCAAAAAATACCAAAAGGCAAAGTTATGACATATGGACAAATTGCAAAGCTTGCAGGAAGTCCAAGAGGTGCTCGCCAAGTGGTTCGCGTCCTTCATTCCCTGAGTAAGAGATATCATCTCCCTTGGCATCGTGTTGTTAATGTGAAAGGACAAGTAGTAATTAAAAATGAAGAGTTGTATCAAGAGCAGGTATGGAATCTAAAAGCTGAGGGAGTAGAGGTCAGTTTGGAGGGAAGGGTTAATTTGCAGAGGTATCAAGTAAAATGTAGTGCAATCCTACCTATTTCTTGGGAATAATTGATAAAATCCTGAAAATTTACACTGAAATTCTGAAAACGACAGATATTCACAGCAAGGTTTACAATGGTTTAAGCAATAAATGTTGTTTTTATAATGTTACCATTGTTATTATAAGGTAGTTGAGGTTTAAAAAGTTATTAATGATTGAAAAATCCTCACCTTCGAATATAACGGAATAAAACAAGAAAGATAAATAGAGAGGACGTAAATAGGAGGATTTCGTGTGTATAATAAACAACCAGAATTGCAAGTGAAGGTTAAGAAAATTATTGAAGAAGATGGTTTGAAATTTAAAGATCTCAATAATAATGGAAAACTAGACCCTTATGAAGATTGGCGGTTGAGCCCGAAAGAACGTGCAAAAAATCTAGTTTCATTAATGAATATTGATGAAAAGATCGGTATGATGCTTATTAATTCACGTAAGATGGGCCTTGCCCAAGAGGATAAAAGTAAGACGAGTCATGACGGGATATTAGATGAAGGAGTAATAGAAAAAGGGGAAACTATCTTTGCTACAAGTAAAGTTTACGGAACTACTCATACAATTGAAGAAAGAAAGCTTAGACACTTTATTTTAAGGGATAACTATAGTCCAGCCGAAACGGCAGAATGGATTAACAAGATGAATGAGGTAGCAGAGGGAACGAGACTTGGTATTCCTGTTATTATTGCATCCAACTCCAGAAATGAAAACGGTGAACCTGTATTTGGAATGAATGATGCAATTGGAATCCTCTCTACTTGGCCAGGAACTTTAGGACTAGCTGCTGCAGCAAAGGGAGATATTAAAAATGGTGGAGATGCCTCCTTAATTAATCAATTTGCTAGCATTGCTCGTAAAGAATGGGATGCAATCGGCTTACGAAAAGGTTATATGTATATGGCTGATGTGGTTACAGACCCGAGATGGCAACGCACTTACGGTACTTTAGGGGAAGATCCAGAATTTATTGCTGATGCGATTGGTCGGATTATTGATGAATTCCAAGGTGAAGAACTAGGTAAAAATAGTATTGCCATGACAATAAAGCATTTTCCGGGTGGTGGAGCGAGGGAAAATGGATTTGACCCGCATTATAAAGAGGGAAAGTGGAATCTCTACCCAACTCCAGGAAGTTTAGAAAAATATCACCTACCTCCATTTAGAGCAGCAGCAAAACATGGAACATCTTCTATCATGCCATACTACTCTATCCCTAGCATTAAAAAGAGTGTGGTTCAGGAATTTGAAGGGGAAGACATTCCATTTGAAGAAGTAGGATTTGCGTTTAATCATTATTTCTTAAATACAATTCTTCGCAAAGAACTAGGTTTCAAAGGTTATGTTAATAGTGATAGTGGTATTATCAATAACATGAGCTGGGGGATGGAAAATAGTAGTGAAGCAGAACGTTTTGCTAAAGCGATTAATGCTGGTACAGATATCGTTGCAGATACCAATGATATCGAAAATCTTAAATTGGCCATTACCAAGGGATGGATTAGTGAAAAACGAATTAATGAAGCGAATGTCCGACTTCTAACGGAAATGTTCGCTCTAGGCTTATTTGATGATCGTACGTATAATGAACCAGAACAGGCTACAGAGGTAGTTAATACTAAAGCGCATTGGGATATTGCATATGAAGCACATAAAAAATCCGTTACGGTATTGAAAAACACGGATGAAACTTTACCACTAACTGCAGACAAGCTCAAAGGAAAGAAAGTGTATGTGGAAGTTTTCCATAAGGAACCTGAAAAAGCTACTGCCTTCACAGAAAAAGCTAGAAATGAAGCGAAGGAACTTGGCCTATTTACGATGACAGATAACTATGAAGAAGCAGAGAAAGCTATTCTTTTCTTACAATCAAAATCCGGAGCATATTTCGACGCAACTCCAGGATTATTAGAACTGGAATTATGTGAAAATAAAGTTTTATCAGCTATGGATGGTAACTTATATCAGGAGACTACTTTAAGTGGAATGGACCATCTAAAAGAAGTGGCAGACAGCATTCATAGTCGCGGAGGGAAGGTCGTTATGAGTGTGAATATTATTCTTCCATGGATACTTAGAAATGTCGAACCATTGGCAGACGCATTAATTGCTGGCTATGATACATTCTACAATGCACAATTCGAAGTTATTGCTGGAAATCACAAACCAACAGGTGTTTTACCATTGACATTGCCAGCTAGTGACGATGTTATCGCTGTTCACCATGACGGTCACTGTATATCACCAAACGATGTTCCAGGTTATGACAAAGATAAATATATGCCAGAAGGACTCAGCTATGCCTACAAGGATAGTGATGGAAATGTCTATAAACTTGGACATGGATTACAATATGAATAGAGAATTTTAATTAGAAAGTAAAAGCCCTGAAAGCTTACATAGATTGCAAGGCTTTAATGCTGGAGGAGGGAGATATCGAACACTAGTAGTTATATGGAAAATTAGTATATTATACTATCTCGGAAACCAAATAAAAAGTCCTTAAAATGTTGATTTAACATTTTAAGGACTTTTTGTGTGTTAACATGCAAATAGTGTAGATTAACGTGAATAGAACTCAACGATAAGAGCTTCGTTAATTTCAGCTGGAAGTTCAGAACGCTCTGGGTAACGAGAGTATGTTCCTTGTAATTTATCCGCATCAAATGTTAAGTATTCAGGTACGAATGAGTTTACTTCAATTGCTTCCTTAACAATGTCAAGGTTTTGAGATTTTTCACGTAAACCAATTACTTGACCTGGTTTAACACTATAAGATGGAATATCTACACGACCTCCATCAACTGTAACGTGCCCATGGTTTACAAGCTGACGTGCTTGTCTACGAGTACGAGCAAGACCCAAACGGTAAACAAGGTTATCTAGGCGAGATTCAAGTAAAATCATGAAGTTTTCACCATGAATACCTTTCATTTTACCAGCTCTGTTGAATAAGGTACGGAATTGGCGTTCGTTTAGTCCGTACATGAAGCGTAGTTTTTGCTTCTCTTGCATTTGTAAACCATATTCAGAAATCTTTTTACGTTGATTTGGTCCATGTTCACCAGGAGCATAAGGACGTTTATCTAATTCCTTACCAGTTCCAGTTAGAGAAATTCCAAGACGGCGTGACTTTTTCCATACCGATCCAGTATAACGAGACATATAAAATGTCCTCCTTTATTTATTTTATTTGCATAAAATAAAACGAGCGTGTCCCTTACGTTGTCCATTTTGTTTTCATGTACCATCGCTCTGGCAGCAGAGAGTTACACGATACACCTCTTGACTATTCGTCATAAAGAGGAACAAAATGGGGTCATACGTCGGTTCACATAGGCTACCTATTATTTTACACAAAGTCTAGTATATAGTCATTAATTAACAATGTCAAGATTATTATAGATAAATAATAAAAAAACACGCTTGTTAGTCGATATATTAGCAGACAATTGCCAAACAAACTTGTTTCTATTGAAAAGGAGCATTCTATATATATATTTCTAATATCGCTACAAATTTTTCAAGGCATATTTGGTCTACTTGATCAAACCGGTCTTTGCTAGGACTATCAATGTCAAGAACACCATATATTTCCCCTTCTTTATAAATAGGTACAACAATTTCAGAATTACTTGCACTATCACAAGCTATATGCCCTGGAAAAGCATGTACATCAGCTATTCTCTGTGTTTCCCCTTCTTTTATTGCTGTGCCACAAACACCTCTACCATATCCGATACGAACACAAGCAGGTAATCCTTGAAATGGTCCGAGTACAAGTTCTTCCCCATTCCATAGATAGAAACCTACCCAATTTATATCATCTAAAAATTGATTTAATAGTGCAGATGCATTGGATAGGTTAGCTATCTCATCTTTTTCATCTTCAATTAATGCTTCTAATTGCTTTAATGTAGTTTCGTAATCTTTCTCTTTTTCACTTATATATGAGTTTGATTGAAACAATTTAAATCCCACCTTTTAATGTAATTGAATGTTATAGGAATGAAGGCTATATGTATAGTATCTTCCTTATTAATAAGATGCCTATATCGAATTCAAAATTCGACAACACGTACATTATTTGTCGAGAAAAAAATGAAGGATTTATCCCCCGAATGTCGTAAACAACAAGTAAGGAGTTGAATCGAAAATGAAGAATAATCCTTCTAAACAAAAAGTTATCAAAGCTGCGTCTACATTGTTTTTTCAAAAAGGGTTTCATGGAACTTCAGTACGTGATATAGCTGCACGCGCATCTGTTAATGTTTCTTCCATTAGTTATTACTTTAACAGTAAACAAGGTCTATTAGAATATGCTGTTACAAATTATTATGAAGAGTATTTAAAAGACATTGAAGATATGCTAAAACAATCTGATTTACTTACTCCAATTGAAAAATTAAAATCACTTATTTCAACAATTATACAGTATAAGCAAAGTAACTATCAATTAACGTGTTTTATTCAACGAGAACTTTCCTTAGACTCTGTATTTGTACGCGAAATGACTGTTACCTATTTAGCGAAAGAAAACTTTTATATTCGAAAAGCTTTCTTCGATGCACTAGGTAACAGGGTAATTGGGGAGCATAAGCAGTATTTACTTATGCAATTAAAGGGAATGCTTATAACACCATATATTTTGCATAATGACTGGAAAGATCAAGTGATTGGTGAATATTCCCATCGTCTGTTTGTAAAAAAATATGTCGATGTGATACAACAATGGATCGAATTTACCATTTTTAATGGATTAGAGACGGAAAATAGAGTCGCTTATTAAAAACACATGACGAATAATGAATTTATTTGTATAATTTTAGCCATAAATGGGAAATCCATGGTATCATAGTTATATAATTTTTTAGAGACATCGAATTGAATATCCTATTATATAAAATATGGAGTATCCTCTTATTGGAATTTGGTTGGGAGGCTTTTTATGGCATACATCATTGGAAGTATATTGTTCGTCATTGTTTTATTAATTATTGGGCTAATTTTCAGAAAGCGAATATATGATGCGGTAGATAAGCAGGAAAATTGGAAGCTAGATATAATGAGCAGGAATATTGCTTCGCAGTTAAGCCGGATTAAGGCGTTAAATTTATCCGGGGAAACACAAGACCGGTTTGAAATATGGAAAGAACGTTGGGAAGATATTGTTGCCAAAGAGTTGCCAGATCTTGAAGAACACTTATTAGATGCTGAAGAAGCTGCAGACAAATTTCTATTCCCAAAAGCTAAAAGAGTGTTAGCTGATGGGGAAAAGGTATTGAAAACCATTGAAAAAGATCTTGAAGAAATGTTAAATGGGCTTGAAGAACTTCTTGAATCAGAAGAGATTAGTAGAAAAGAAGTAGAGGAATTAGAACCGAGTATTAAAAAGTTAAGAAAGAAGCTTTCCCAAAATCGTTATCTGTATGGAAAGGCGGAACTACAATTTGATGTTGCATTAGACGAATTAGAGGAAGCTTTTGGGGAATATCATGAATTAGTTAATAAAGGGAATTATTTTGAAGCAAAAGAACTAGTAATTCAGATTAAACAGGACAAGGAAGAAATAGAGGACTTAATAGAGAATTTTCCTTCTATTTTAAAAAAATGTAAATACGATGTTCCTGGACACTTAGATAATCTCCTTGCAGGTATTAAGGAAATGAAAGAAGACGGATATCGAGTAGAACATCTAGGCTTTGAGAAAGATATTCATACATATCAAGAAAAACTTAAAGAATTATTACTATTACTGGAAAAAGGGAAGACGAAGGAAACAGTGCAATTTTTAGCGGAAATGGATGAACGGATAAATGAAATGTACCAGCTTCTAGAAAAAGAGGCTATTGCTAAAAATTATTTGGAAACAAGAGTACCAAGCTTTCAACATTCCCTTGATATCATGAACGATAAATATGAAAAGGCACAATCTGAGGTAGAAGAACTAAGGCATGCATATTTCTTTGAGGATAGTGACATGGAAAAGTATATGAGTCTTGGTAATTCTATATCAATGCTTGAGGATAAAATAAATGAAATATCTATGGATATGGATGATAGAGGAATTAGTCATGCAGAATTGCGTGACCGATTAGAAATTGGATACCAAAAATTGGAAGAACTTGATAAGGATTTAGAAGAATTTAAAGAAAGTATCCAGAACCTCCGTAAAGACGAGCTAGAAGCTAGGGATAAACTTGCAGAAATGCGTAGACAGCTATATAATCTAAATAGAAAATTGAAGAAAAGTAATATACCTGGAGTTCCAACGTATATTTGGAACAGTATGGAGGAAACAGCAATAAAAAATAGTAAGGTTATTGCAGCGTTAGAGAAAACACCATTAGAAATGGTTGCTGTCAATGAAGCATTATTAGAATCTAAAGTTGCACTTGATGAAACGATGGAGCAAACGGATTTAATGCTAGAGCAGGCCTATCTTACAGAACAGGTTATTCAGTATGCTAATCGCTATCGTAGTAAATATCCGTTATTAGCTGCTAAATTGGCTGAAGCGGAACGTTTGTTTAGATTATACGAGTATGAGTTAGCACTGGAAACTGCTGCAAAAACACTAGAAGAAATTGAACCAGGTGCACTCAATAGAATTGAAGAAGCACAAGCTACAATTCACAGTTAATTTTACATAGGGCTGTCGTTAAGTCTAGGGGTTGTCCTTTACTTAATGAACAGCTCTTAATTTTTGTTTTTCAAGGTTTATAGGAATTAATATTTTCCTACTGATAGAAGTTTCCATTATAATGGGAACCATACTAATAGCAAAGGTAAAGAAGGAGTTTTTTACATGATATATTTAGATAATAGTGCTACAACTAGACCTGATCCTTCTGTATTAGAAAGCTTTAACGAAGTGTCAAAAAAATTTTTTGGCAATCCATCTTCTATTCATCAATTTGGTGGAACAGCTGAGAAATTGTTGTTTTCGGCTAAAAAACAAGCTGCTGACTTACTAAATGTGGATACGGATGAAATCATATTTACTTCAGGTGGTACTGAAGGAAACAATATGGCTGTAAAAGGGATAGCACTTGAGCATCAGAATCGGGGGAAACATATTATCACAACCGAAATTGAGCATCCTTCCATCTTTGAAGCTTGCAAAAGTTTAGAGAAGCTGGGCTTTGAGACAACCTATCTACCTGTGAATGAGGAAGGGATTGTATCGGTCCAGGATGTAGAAAAGGCTATACGGGAAGATACAATTCTAATCACGATAATGCATGTTAATAATGAGCTAGGATCTATTCAACCGGTTGAAAAAATTGGCGAAATTGCGAAAAAGTATCCGAAGCTATTTTTTCATGTGGATGGTGTACAGGGATTAGGAAAAGTTCCTTTAACACTACGAAAAAGTGGTATTGATTTATGTACGTTTTCTGGTCACAAAATTCACGGTTTAAAAGGAACTGGTATGCTGTATATCAATAAAAGAACGAAAATTTTCCCTCTATTCCATGGCGGGAGTCAAGAATCAGCATTAAGGTCTGGTACGGAAAATCTAGCTGGTATTGTTTCTTTGGTTAAAGCTCTTCGTTTAATTAAGGAAAGAGAAAAAAAGGAAGGGACCCACTTATTTGAATTACAACGATATGTGATGGACCAAATAAAAGAGATAGAGGGTGTCCATATTAATACACCAGCGAATGCTGCACCACATATTGTTAATATTTCAGTTCCTGGAATTAAACCAGAAGTAATTATTCATATGCTTGGTGAGCAAGATATTTATATATCCACGAAATCAGCTTGTTCATCTAAATTAAAAGATGAAAGTAAAGTATTAGTAGCTTGTGGGTTTGAAACAAGTCGCTCAACATCTGCTTTACGTATTAGTTTGTCTTATGACAATACAATGGGAGAAATAAAACAATTTATTACAGCATTGAAAAAAGCAATTAAACAATTTAAAGATGCACTGGAGTAGATAACGATGGAATTTGATCATATATTAATCCGTTATGGAGAAATGGCATTAAAAGGAAAAAACATTAAACAATTTATAAATCAGCTACAACAGAATATACAACAAAAAATCAAAGATTTTCCTCATGTCAAGGTAAAAAGAACGCAAGGAAGAATGTTTGTATTATTAAATGGAAACGACCCAGAACCAGTTATGGAAAAATGTAAGAATGTATTTGGAATTCATAGTTTAAGCCTAGCCATAAAAGTAGAAAATGATGTTGATAAAATAAAGGATGCTGCACTTTATGCTCTTAAAAATGAAGATAATGTGAAGAAATTTAAAGTTACTGTGAAACGCATCAATAAGGATTTTCCGGTGCGCTCTCAAGAGATGAACCAAATATTAGGCGGACATTTACTAACTAATACCAATGATATCACTGTAGATGTTCATCAACCAGATGTGGAAATAAAGGTAGAAATTAGAAAAGAAGCAACCTATATTACTTCTGGGATAGTTCCTGGACTAGGTGGCTTACCTGTAGGAACCTCTGGTAAATCCCTTTTATTACTTTCGGGTGGAATAGATAGCCCTGTTGCTGGATTTTTAGCTATGAAACGTGGTGTGGAGCTGGAGGCAATTCATTTCCATTCGCCACCATATACAAGTGAGCGGGCAAAACAAAAGGTTTTAGATTTAACAAAACAGTTAACGAAATTTGGTAAGTCTATTAAAGTGCATATTGTTCCGTTTACAAAACTGCAACAGGAAATTTTTCGTGAAATGCCTGATGCTTATGCCATGACCATTATGAGAAGAATGATGTTCCGAATTAGTGAAAGAGTGTGTGAAAAAGAGGGGATTCTTTCGCTTGCATCAGGAGAAAATCTTGGGCAGGTAGCAAGTCAAACCATGCAGAGTATGCATACAATCAATGAAGTAACGAATTATCCAATTATACGACCATTAATAACGATGGATAAACAAGAAGTTATAGAAATTTCTCAACGTATCGGAACATACCAAACATCCATTTTACCTTATGAAGATTGCTGTACGATTTTTGTTCCAAAATCACCTAAAACCAAACCAAAACGAGATAGAGTAAATTACTATGAATCAACATATAATTTCTCAGAAAGTATTCAAGAAGCAATAGACGGTATTGAAACGATTAAAATAACGGATAAGAAGAATCTAGACGAATCATTTAGTGATTTATTTTAGAGGCCTTTTTCTAGAATAATCTTGTTTCTAACACTATAGCTTTATTATGCGCGGTTTCTTGACACCATTTGGTACATGTTGAATTCCACTCCCAGCATTCGCGAACGAAGATAGACTGGTAAAAACTTCTATCTAAAAAAATGTATGGATTCACTACATGGTGCACAATCTATGAGTACCAAGGAGGTGAACACACATGGCAAATAACAACAGCAACAACTCAAATCAATTAGTAGTTCCTGGTGCAGAGCAAGCACTTGAACAAATGAAGTTTGAGATTGCTCAAGAGTTTGGAGTTCAACTTGGTGCAGATACTACTTCTCGCGCTAACGGTTCTGTTGGTGGAGAAATCACAAAACGTTTAGTTTCAATTGCTGAACAACAGTTTGGCGGTCAACAACAATAAAATATAAATGGCTAGGGCTATCCATGTAGGATAGCCCTTTAACATTATTCAAAGAAACATCCTCTTTACACGATCCCAGTATGTATTGTTTTTTAATTTAACCGTTTTGACTACCTTGTCATCCATGGAAATTTCAATTTTATTTATTTTTCTAATTGGGAAAGCTTCATTATCAAAGCTAACAATGGGATGATCGTTTCCGTCTTCTATCTCAAGTAGTGTTAATTTTCGTTCTTTATTTAAAACAAAGGAAGAACCTAGTGTACGGAAATTATTATTATTCATTGATGCAATTTCAGTTACTTGATAACAAGAAATTTTAGGGTCAATGATAGCTCCATTTGTTGATTTATTATAAGCCGTACTTCCAGTTGGTGTCGCAATAACCATACCATCCCCCCGGAACGTTTCAAAATGCTGATCATCAATAAAGACATCTAATACAATGGTTTTAACGATAGTAGAGCGAATGGTAAGTTCATTTAAGCAATAAAAGTCTCTTCCTTCGTTAACCCTGGCTTTAATGATAGGAAAACGGCGAACCTCCATTTCCTCATGTAAAACGGAATACAATAATTCATCAAAATTATCCAAATTGAAATCACAATATAGACTGGATTCTCCATCACGTGAGAGTCCCGCATATATAGCGTTTTGTCTAAAATTGGATTCCCTTACAGCCTGTAGAAACATACCATCTCCACCGACACTAATAATGACATTAGCCTCTTGAATATTATCAACCAAGTTAAATTGGTTATTTTTGGCTAATTGAAATAAAGGCTTTAATTTCGCTTCGACTTCTTCTTCTTTACTGTAATAAAAATACATGTTGTTTCGCACCGACATGACCTCCTTATTTTCTTAATTTAGCTTGAGTCTTATGAAGGTAGTGTATCACGTTATTTCATCTTGCCCTAATCGTTCATAAAATAACATGATTATAATTGGAAAAGTGTAGCAAAATAAAAATGGATGAATAATTCTTTAGAGGTGCTATTATGCTATTGCTATTCGTTGTTGTTGTGCTTTTGCCTATCTTTATATTATTAAGCCTGTTGATAAAAGTCTACGTAAGAATCCATTATTCATTTAAACCAGATAATCAACAGCTCCAAGTATCTATATCCCTGTTTAAGTTTCGCATTTTCCAAAGGTCTATTCCATTAAATGATGGAATAGAAAATACTGATTTTATGAAAGGTTTAGAATTTACATCATCTCCATCATCGTTAGAAGAGTGGATAAAGTCGATTCCGAAAGCAATAGAGGCACTTCATTCCCTGTTAGGCAAAACAAAGCTCCATGAATTGAGTTGGTCTACTTTAATAGGGACGGGAGAGGCCAGTTCTACGGGAGTAGTTAGTGGAGCAATTTGGACAATGAAAGGGACTTTAGTTGGGTATCTAGCGGAAAAGTTTATATTAATGTGTAATCCAACTATACAAGTAAATCCAAAATATCAACAAGAATATATCCAAACAAATTTGGATTGTATGGTTTCCATAAGAATAGGAAAAGCTATACAAGCAATCTTACAAATTAAGCGAATAGTAAAGAAAGCATAATAAGGATTTGCTCAATGAGCAAAACGAATCCCAATTTTTCTTAAGATATTCAAATAAAGGAGGTCATTAAAATGGAAGAGCATCCTATACAAGGTTTGATGACAACTGCAATGGAAAATTTAAAAGATATGGTAGAGGTTAACACCATTGTTGGTGATCCTGTTGAATCTCCTGATGGAAGTATTATCATTCCCGTATCTAAGCTCGGTTTTGGTTTTGCAGCAGGAGGAAGTGAATTTAGCCCAAGTAGTCAAGGCGAAGCTGATACACTTCCATTTGGTGGAGGTAGTGGTGGGGGAGTTTCTATTACTCCAATTGCATTTTTAGTTTTAAATAAAGATGGGATAAAGATGGTCCATCTCGATCAACAGACACATTTATATGAAAAAATGCTAAATCAAGCACCTCAGGTTGTACAAAAAATCCAGGAAATGCTGAAGGATTCTGGTATAAGCCTACCAAAAAGAAAAGGCTCTGATGGTGGAGAACAAGGAAAGTCAAATAAGGAAAAAGAGAAAAGAGATTCAGAAGAAGAAAATAATGAGTCAAGCAATTCATCCGATAACAAAGAAGCGAATAAAGACAAGAAAAAACAAGACTCCTCCATCAATTATGATATTTAGAACCGATTAGTTTACAGATATTAACATATTCATAATCTTAATTATTGGACAGAGTATTCAGTTGGATTCATAATAGGAATAGAAGAGGTGGTTCAAAAAGTCCGGTAAAAAATGACACGTCAACGTCCTTTTTTATCCTTTTTGTTAAACACTTATTTAGAAGAAATTACGGAGGAGGAATGAATCGAATGGCTAATGTTACATTCGGGCAAGAACCTGTTACATTACTAGGAAGTGAAGTAAAAGTAGGGGACACGGCTCCAGACTTTACTGCACTATCTAATGATTTGAAGGAAGTTTCATTAGAAAATTATAAAGGAAAAGTAAAATTAATTGCTGCTGTTCCATCTGTTGATACAGGTGTATGTTCGGCTGAAGCAAAGCGGTTTAATGAAGAAGCGTCTAGCTTGGATAATGTACAAGTATTAACGATAAGTATGGATTTACCTTTTGCACAAGCACGTTGGTGTGCAGCAGAAGGTGTTAAAAATCTAGATACCTTATCAGACCACCGTGATGCTTCCTTTGGTGAAAATTACGGTGTACTTATGAAAGAAAATCGTTTGTTAGCTAGAGCTGTTTTCGTTGTTGACTCTGAAAACAAAGTGACATATGTTGAATATGTCCCAGAGGTTACAACACATCCGAACTATGAAGCGGCATTAGAAGCTGCAAAACAGGCTAAATAAATATCTATTACGGCCTCCATTTTAATGGGAGGTCTTTTCTATTGATTAAAAATTGAATAAAAATTTAAAAAACAGAAGCCTTCATGTGTTATTCTTTTACATATTCCTATATCGTTGGTACAATAAATTAGTTGTAATGAAGCGATTGGAGGCTAGTATCATGGAAAAGTCAAATGTTGAAGTTTTATTCAGCTGGTTAGATGAAACTTCTGAATTAATCCAACAGCATATGAATGAAACATACTTAGGAAGCCTAACCTTAACGATGGATATCCTTTTCTATCAGGAACCACCAGAAGAATTGGATGACATCGTCTCAGATAAACTAAAAAATGCATTATCGAAAATAGATGTATCTTCTTATAAAACAGAAGAAGTTCGTAAAGCAGTACAGCTTGCCATACTGAAAGGCATGAAAGGCTCAACACAACAGCAGCATTTGATGACACCGGAGACAGTAGCTATGATAGTGGGTTATTTAGCCGATAAGTTCATGGATGGTAAAGAACGTGTAAAATTGTTTGACCCTGCTAGTGGTACGGGAAACCTTATTACAACCGTAATGGAACAACTCAAACAGAATGTGGAAGCTTATGCTAGTGAAGTGGATCCAACGTTAATTGAATTAGCAGTACTTAATGCCAATTTACAAAAAAAGCAGATTGAGTTCTTCCATCAGGATAGTTTACGTCCATTCTTGCTAGACCCCGTTGATTTAGTTATAGCGGATTTACCTGTTGGTTACTATCCTGACGATGTTCAAGCAAGTAATTATGAATTAAAAGCAGATGAAGGCCATTCTTATGCTCATCACTTATTTATTGAGCAAGCTCTAAAATATACAAAAGATGCAGGGTATTTGGTCCTTGTAATTCCTGAGTTTTTGTTTGATAGCGATCAATCGGACAAGTTAAACAAATTTCTTCATAATCATGCACATATTGTTGGGGTTATACGTTTACCTGAAAGTGCATTTAAATCAAAAAACAATACAAAAAGCATTCTAATTCTCCAGAAGAAAGGTGAGCATACTAAAGATGTTAAACAACCACTTCTTGTCCAAATGCCATCTTTTAAAAATGCCAATGCAATGGCAGATATTTTGCAGCAAATGAATGCTTGGTTTGAAACGTATTATACTAAGAATAACTGAAATGAATGGTAGGAGTGACATCTATGAGTAACAATGTATTATCAGTAAATGCAGGAAGTTCATCTTTAAAATTTCAATTAATTAAAATGCCTGAAGAAACAGTTACAGCAAAAGGTTTAGTGGAAAGAATTGGATTAAATGATTCTATTTTTTCAATCGAAGTAGATGGAAAGAAAGATGAAAAGGTTGGCGATATCGCGGATCATGCAGTTGCCGTTAAAATGTTATTAGAATCATTAATGACTACAGGCGTATTGAAATCATTTGATGAAATTGATGCAGTTGGCCATCGTGTTGTTCATGGTGGTGAGTATTTTAATGATTCTGTGGTAATTACCGACGAAGTAATACAAAAAATTGAAGAAACATCAGAACTTGCACCATTGCATAACCCTGCAAACCTGACTGGTATCTCAGCTTTTAAGGAAATTTTACCAAGTGTTCCAATGGTAGCAGTTTTTGATACAGCTTTCCATCAAACGATGCCAGAATCATCTTACCTTTATAGCTTACCATATGAATATTATAAAGACTATGGTATCCGCAAATATGGTTTCCATGGTACGTCCCATAAATATGTAACAGAAAGAGCTTCTGAACTATTAGGTGTTCCATTGGAAAATCTACGCTTATTATCTTGTCATATAGGTAATGGAGCTAGTATTACAGCTGTTGAAGGTGGAAAATCAATCGATACTTCTATGGGATTCACACCACTTGCTGGTGTAACGATGGGAACTCGTTCAGGTAATATTGATCCTGCGTTAATTCCTTATATTATGGAGAAAACAGGTAAATCCGCGGATGAAGTTATCAATGTCTTGAATAAAGAAAGTGGATTACTTGCATTATCTGGCTTTTCTAGTGACTTACGTGATATTGAAAGTAAGGCTGATACGGATGAACGAGCACAGCTAGCATTAGATGTTTTTGCAGGAAGAATCCATAAATATATCGGTTCTTACGCTGCGAAAATGTCTGGTGTTGATGCTATTATCTTCACTGCTGGTGTTGGTGAAAACAGTGATACAATGCGAGAGAAAATTTTACACGGTTTAGAATTTATGGGGGTGTACTGGGATCCAACTAGAAATAATGTTCGTGGCAAAGAACAATTCATTAATTACCCTCATTCACCAGTGAAAGTTATTGTAATTCCTACAAATGAAGAGGTCATGATTGCAAGAGACACCGTTCGATTATCTAACATTCAGTAATGTTGGTTAAAGTTTACTTGGTTGCTTTAAATTGAACAGAACTGAAATTAAAGTACTTTTACTCAAAAAGGTTTTGTTATGTTAGCTAGCATAGCAAAACCTTTTTCTACTTCATGCGAGAGTGGATTATATATTGTAGTCATTGATTTTATAAAATAATTATCGTACAACTAGTACATCACAAGTTGCATGTCTTGTAATACTTTCCGATACACTTCCAATAATAAACCTTTCTACTGCATTTAAACCTGTTGCACCACAAATAATTAAGTCTGCATGAAAGTTGTTAGCAATAGTTTTTGCAATTTTTATTTTCGGGGAACCATATTCAATACACCGTACTAAATGTTTAAGTCCAGCATTCTTTGCACTCTCGACATAACTGTCAAGCAATTCTTTAGCATATTCCTCTGAGCGTTCTGCCAACGAACGGTCATAGGATTCTGCTGTAGCAAATGTTCGTGAATCAATAACATGGGCCAAAATTAGACGAGCATCGTTACGTTTTGCTATGTCAATTGATTTGATAAATGCTTTTTCAGCTGCTTCCGAACCATCTACAGCTACGACTATTTGTTTATATTCCAAAATAATCTCCCCCTTATACTTCCATTATATACCTATGATGTAAGCGCTTCAATGTGTGAATTGGAAATAAAAGTTACAACTTTATCACAGATATTCGAACATACTAAATGATGTGGAGGTGATTCGATTGGCTAATAAAAATAAACAGCATTTTATGCATGATACGAAGCGCCAATTTATCGAGGATAAAGATGGAATCCAATCCGTAAAAAATCAATTGTTTGAAAGCTATCAAAGTGGTGTAGTGGATGATGAATTACAAAACAATATAGGAATTCATCATTTTAACAATCAGAAGAATTAATAAAATTAATAATCAGCAAAAACCATTCATTATCATAATGAATGGTTTTGTTGAGTTTCTTCTTATTATTGAAATGAATGGTGACAATTGTGCTTATATGATTTGTAATTCCTTAGGATATTTCGTTAACACTTTTGGCCCATTTTCTGAAGTAAAAATCATATCTTCAATACGGACCCCACCTAAATTTGGAATATATACTCCCGGCTCAATCGTAAAAGACATTCCAGCTTGTAGGGGGAGGGAATTTTTACTAGTCACGGATGGGTATTCATGTGTTTCGATTCCTAACCCATGACCAATACGATGAGTAAAGTATTCCCCATATCCATTCGCAGTAATAATACCTCTAGCAGTTTGATCCATCTCTCCAACTGGTTTCCCAATAACAGCATGTTTAATAGCTTCCCGTTCTGCTTCTAAAACGGTTTCATAAATCCTTCTTTGTTCATCTGAAATAGATTGGAAGGCAACTGTTCTCGTAATATCAGAGCAATAGCCTTCATACACGACGCCTAAATCAAATAGAATTAAATCACCTGGATTTATTTTTTGGGTGGACGGTGTACCATGTGGTGAAGCTGTTTTTGTTCCAGACAACACCATCGTTGAGAAGGACATTTCCTGTACGCCTTGTTTTTTGATTTCATATTCTATGTTAGCAATAATTTCTAATTCACTAACACCCTCTCGTATGGCTTTAACTCCTATTTCTATTCCATAGTCAGCGAGTGCTGCTGCTTTCTTTAATAACCTATGTTCTTCTTTCGATTTAATCACTCGTAAATCTGCCAATATTTCTTTAGCGTCAAGGAATTCGGTATAGGGGAAAACTTCTTGTATACTATAGAATCGGTCCAAGGTGATATGATTTTTTTCTATGGCTAAGGATTGTGGGATACTCTCTGTTTTCCTTACGTATTCTAATAGTAATTGCCATGGGTTTTCATGATCGTGATAACTGATAATTTTATGTTCCCATCCACTAGCTTTCGCGTCCTCAACTTCCATTTCTGGAACAAGAATAACTGGGTCTGTCTTTTTACTTATAAAAGCAGCAATCACTCGTTCATGTGGCTCCGTGTAATAATTACTTAAGTAAAAAAAGTTTGCTTTTGATGTTACAAGCATACTATCTGCATCGATATTTTTTAACTTTTCCATTAGATTTGTTAATCTACTTGCCATGTGTCACACTCCATATGATAGAATATAATTAAATATCAGATGTGTTCCGTCTTCATAAAATGACAGATTTAAAAAAAAGGAATATTGCGACGAGCCGCTAAACTCGAAAAACAGTTTTAATTTGAATCACAAGTTATGTAAACAATATTTAAAAAAACGTTAATTTTTTTGAAACCTTTTTTATAGTTATTCGTATTACTGGTATAGGAAAAGTAATAAGTGTGAGGTGAAGTCGTGGGGTTATTTTCAAGGTTATTTTCCAATAAAAAAAAGGATAAACCTGAACCAAAAGATCGTACAGTTCTAACTATAGAAATTGGCGATATTATTACTTATGATTTAAAGGATTATGAAGTGGTAGGTAAAATCACCTATCGTGATGGCGGTTATGAATGGCTTAGTTATCAGCTGCTTGAAGATGGTAACCATGAAACGATTTGGCTATCGGCAGAAATGGATGATGAATTGGAGTTAGGTATTTATAAACGTATTCAGCTTCCGGTTTCTAAACCCTACCCAAAAGAAATAACATATGATGGTAAAACCTTTTATAAAGAAGAAGAAGGGAATGCCAGAGTATTAGGTCAGGGCAGAAGTGAGAATTTACAGGGCATGGAAACACATTATGTAGATTATACGGATAGCGAGGAAGAGAGTTTTCTGAGCCTAGAATCTTGGGGGACCGAAGTAGAAGCAAGTGTTGGTTATCCAATTAAGCCATATGAATTAAAAATTATTGCAGGATCATATTAAGGAGGAAATAGAATGTTTAAATTATTCAAACGTATGAAAACCGTAGTGAGTTCAGAATTAAATTCTGTATTGGATAAAGCAGAAGATCCAGTGAAAATGCTTGATCAGTATATGCGTGATATGTCAGAGGACATTCGTGAAGTGGAAGCTGCTGTAGCTAAACAAATTGCTAATGAAAAAATGTTAAAACGTAAAGCAAATGATGCCAATGCGATGGTGGAAAAACGGCAAGAACAAGCAGAAAAAGCGATTGAAGCAGGGAATGAAGATCTAGCTCGTCGTGCACTTCAAGATAAGAAAGATCATGCTGCAACCGCTGAAGCCTTAAACGAGTCTTGGGAGCGAGCTAAAAAGGATGCAGATACGCTTCGTGATAAATTAGATGAAATGAAAAAAGAATATCAGGAAATGAAATTGAAAAAGGATTCCTTAAAAGCACGTGCAGAATCTGCTAAAACAAGAACAAAAATGAATCGTACCATGTCTAACGTTGGAAGTGATGAATCCAAGCAAGGCTTCGAACGTATGGAAGAAAAAGTTTTACAATATGAAGCAGAGGCAGAAACAAGTGAAGATATATCCCAGGCAAGCCGTTCCATTGATGATGAATTTGAAGAGCTTGATAAAAAAGATGATATTGATGATGAATTAGCAGCATTAAAGGAAAAATTAGGAAAAGAATAATCTTATATTCGGATTTCTAATAGTAAAAACGAACAAAATGGAGCAGTTGGTGCTGCTCCATTTATGTTCATATAATACATATTTACAGAGAGGGGGATTGTTTTTGAATAAAAAATGGGTATTCCTTTTCGGACTTTTTATGGTGGCCCTCTTTTTAACGGCTTGTTCATCTACGGATAGAGGTATCCAACAAGAATCATCTATTACTGTCGGTGATATTCCTAATGAACCTTCAAAAAAAGATATTATCCAATCGATTCAGAATAGCCCTAGTACACAAATCGATGCCATTATTGCAGCGAACTTCCCATTAGTGGACGTCGTTACAGAAGATGATACTACAGCCGAAATTTATGCAACAACAAAGTTTAATCTTTCGGAGTTAAGTTCTGTTTTAACAGAAAATATAAAACCAGATGAAGAAAGTGAAGTGATTGACAACCGGCAAATATTTATATATCCCGATCATTTTGTGACATTAAAGCCAAGTGAAGCGGATAATGATGTACTCTTAGTGGAAGTAGCAAGCGAAACATTTGTTGAACGGAATTATTCTCCTAATTTTTTAAGTACGTATTTTACCATTCGAATGTTAGATAGTTTGTTTGGAAATAATTGGAGTACAAGAAGGTCTAATGCATGTGTTACTGGGGATTGCTATGGAGGATATAGTGGAGGTTCAAGTGGAGGATTTGGAACGACTAGGCGCGGGAATTCATCCTATCGTGGTGGTGGACCTAGCTTTGGAAAATAAAAGGAGGGGACGTAAATGAATGCATTTCTTGCTACCGTTGTATATTTTATTATTTCAACGGCTGTTGTATTGGTAGGATTGTATATTTTTGAAATAATGACAAGACAGTATAAAGACTATGAAGAAGTAAAAAATGGAAATATTGCTGTTGCACTATCCGTTGCTGGTAAAATTGTAGGTATTTGTATCATACTTGCTTTCGCCATTTATCATAGTACATATATTTATGATACGGTGATTTGGGGAATAGTTGGTGTTGTTTTACAAATGCTTGCGTACTATTTAATGGAGTTCTTTACTCGCAGTTTCTCTATGGAAGAACAATTGAAAAACAATAATGTGGCAGTAGGTATTTTATCTTTAAGTGTATCGATTGGCCTTGGCTTAGTTGTCGGTGCATCGATTACGTAAAAAAATAATATGTAATATTAGAGAATGGCCAGGCAAATGCTTGGCCTTATTTGTTGGAGTGAGATATATGAATAATGAAGCAATACGTAAAAGTAATATTATCTATTGGTCCAGTGGTATTGTCTCTATTTGTGGAATTATCTTTGAGGTTTTATTCGGAGCGCTAGGATCTTACATATTAGGGGATGGTGTGAAGCAATATACGCTAACCATTTCGCTATTTTTAACGGGAATGGGAATTGGTGCTAGTTTAAGTGAACGGGTGATGAAAAATTTAATTCTTGCATTTGTATGGATAGAATTATCAGTTGGTTTAATTGGTGGATTCTCTAGTTTCATGATGTTTGGAATCACTGCCTTTGCTCCTGCTGGTACGGATGCCTTTTATCTCTATTTTATAACCGTATTAATCGGTGCTTTAACTGGGTTTGAACTTCCGATATTAATTCGTAAGGCTAATGAAATTGGGGTCGATTTAAATCGAAGTACAGCACGTGTCCTATTTTCTGATTATGCTGGAGGATTAATTGGTGGGCTATTATTTGCATTTTTATTACGACCACAGCTAGGTTTAGTGAAATCTGCATTCATTGTTGGGACAATTAATGTCATTATTGCCTTAATTGTATTATGGCTTTTCCGGAAAGAAATAAAAAGATTTCTTATTCATGCCACCGCTGGACTTATCATCCTTATTGCTTTAGTTATTGGATTGTTTTTTGGGGAGGAAGCGGCTTTTCACTTTGAGCAGAAAATATATCAGGATCCAATCATGCATATGGAAGAAACAGCCTATCAAAAAATTATACTAACCCAAGATCCGAGTACCAAGGATGTTAGGCTTTATTTAGATGGATCCTTGCAATTCAGTTCAGCTGATGAATACCGTTATCATGAAGTATTGGTTCACCCAGCAATGGAATATGTCGAGCATTCAAAAAATGTTTTGATTCTTGGTGGTGGAGATGGAATTGCTGTAAAGGAAGTACTTAAACATGATGATGTAGAGGAGGTTACATTAGTCGACTTAGATCCTGCAGTTGTAGAACTAGCTACTTCTAACCGACTTTTATTAAAGGTCAATGATGGAGCGTTAACGAATGAAAAAGTAAACGTTATTAATACGGATGCCTTTCAGTTCCTTGAAAATACAGATACTTTCTATGATGTGATTATTGTTGATCTACCTGACCCAAATAATGAAAGTCTAAACAAATTGTATACATGGGAATTTTACTCTCTTGTTCGAAATCGCTTATTGCCAAATGGGGTAGCGATGATACAGGCTACTAGCCCTGTGTTTGCGACAGAAGTATATTGGACGATATCTGAAACGATTGCTTCTACCGGTTTATATATAGAAAATCTCCATGTTGATGTACCGAGCTTTGGGAACTGGGGGTTTGTGATGGCAAGCAGAAATCCAATTGACCTTCAAAATCTTGAAATTCAAGTTCCTACCAGATTCTTAACTAATGAGCTATTGCTTAGTTTAACTCATTTTGGAAAGGATGAGGACGGGGAGATAATAGATCGAAATGGTGAGAGAATTGAGCTAAAACCAAATACATTAATTGATCCACATTTGATAGGTATTTATGAGAACTCTTGGAAAAATTACTAAATATTGGATGAATGAATGAACCTTATGTAAAATGGAGGTAGAATCATTTGATAAAAGGAGAGTATATCATGAAGGTATCTTATCATGGACATTCTGTAGTAAAAGTGGAAACAGAAAATCATAGTATTCTATTTGATCCATTTATAAATGGAAATGGGGGTTGTGATTTAGATGCGAGTACGGTAAAAGCAGATGTCATTCTGCTTACCCATGCACACAATGATCATGTTGGGGACACGGTAGAGATTGCTAAGCGAAATAATTCGTTAGTTGTCGCACCAAATGAGCTGGCAAATTACTTAGGAGAAAAAGGGCTAAATGCTCATCCGATGCATATCGGAGGTTCTCATGAATTTGATTTCGGAAAAGTAAAATTCACGCAAGCATTCCACGGTTCTTCCTATACGGAGGAAGATGGTACAGTCATTTACGGTGGTATGCCTGGAGGAATTCTATTAACTATTGAAGGTAAAACAATCTATCATTTAGGGGATACGGCATTATTTACGGATCTAAAAATGTATGGAGAAATGAATGACATTGATGTAGCGTTCGTTCCAATTGGGGACAACTTTACAATGGGACCAGAAGATGCACTGGTAGCAGCTGATTGGATTGATGCAAAAATTGTTGTACCTGTACATTATAATACCTTCCCTGTAATTGAGCAGAATCCTGAGGATTTTTCTAGTAAAGTGAGGACTGGTGAAGGAAGAGTGTTGAAGGTTGGAGAAGGGATTGAATTATAAAAGGAGAGGCGTGAACTCAAAATGTTCACGCCTTCTGATATTTTGTTTTTCCATTTTATGTTAGTAATATCATTGATATGATAAATGTTTTCCTCCTTGACATTGAGGGTTCCAATCTCCTTAATATCTACTTCAATATATATATTTTTTCGTACATAAATATTGTTGTTAACTGTAACATCCACACTATTTTGAAATTTTATGCCTGAAAAAAAGCTACACTTTGGAACTCATATGTTTCACAAACCCCAGGTTTATTTATTATTACCATTTTTAAAGTGTTTTGTAAATTTTACATTTGTATCATATGAGCATTTTCCATCTTGTTTATCAAATTTTGATGGGATCATTACCTATCATTTGAAAAATCAAGTTGGGGAAAGAGTAATCACCACAGCAGATAAACCTAGAACTGCTAGTAGCTCAACGAAAGTCATCCCTTTTGGATTAAAAAAATGTCGTATTTCGTATATAGTTACATCCTAATAATGATATAATAGGATAAAAGTCTCATTACTTTTACCTATTTTTCCACAAATTTTGAGTTGGACGTAAATTACAGAAGACGAATTAGTTTTGAGTAATTTGTTAAGTCAATTTGTAAATGAAGCCAAAGGTTTAAATGTTACTAGCTTTTTTGTAGGAGTTCATTCATATTAGATTGGAGCTATAATAAATGATCATATTTTTCTTCTCGCTAGGGCTCATCCTCGGTTCTTTCTTCAATGTCGTCGGCCTCCGTTTCCCAAAAAACATACCCTTCGCAAACGATCGTTCTGCATGTCCTCATTGCAATCATCAACTATCATGGTATGAAAACATTCCAGTTTTATCATTTATCATTCAAAGGGGAAAATGTCGGCATTGCAAAGAGAATATTTCGTACATATATCCGATAGTTGAGCTATTAACTGGAATATTATTTGCAATAAGTTTTTCAATCATCGGTTTTCAACTAGAACAAATCACAGCCCTATTACTTATATCCATGCTGATGATTGTCTTTGTTACCGATATTAAATATATGCTCATCCCCAATAAAATTCTGCTTTTCTTTTTACCTGTATTTATTTTTATGAGGATCATTGTACCAATACATCCGTGGTGGTCATCTTTATTGGGGGGGATAATTGGTACAGGACTTTTAGCGTTAATTATTATCGTTAGTCGTGGAGGAATGGGTGCAGGGGATATGAAGCTATTTGGTGTTCTGGGAATTGTTTTAGGAATGGAAAAGATTTTACTAGCATTTTTCCTGTCCTGTATGATTGGTGCAATAATTGGAATTATCCTTCTTCTATTTAAAATTGTAGAACGAAAACAACCTATACCCTTTGGACCATATATCGTTTTTGCGGCTCTTATTTCATATTTTTATGGGGATGCGTTAATCATTTGGTATTTTAACTTGTTATAAGAGGTGACAGCATGGGTTTAATGAATAATGGTAGGGGGAACCTAGTAATTACCAATCATGTACTTCGCTATTCCTATTATAAGTCGAATAAGTTGGATGGCCTAGTTGATTATGTGGAAGTTGGCATACCGTCCCGATACAATGAATGTGCAATAATCCGAAAATGAAGTAACACTCTCCATCACATTTACCACTTATTACGCCGGATAGCTTTTCTTCTATTAGAAGCTATCTTTTTTAACGCTTGTTCTGACTTTCGACCTTTATTCATATGAATATAATAGGAAGGGGGGATATTCATGAAAAACTATGCAATCTTGCGTCTATTACTTGCTGGTTTTTTCTTGTATGTTGCTTGGCCAGTTTTTCCATATGCTCAAACAACACTAGAGCAGTTGTTTTGGGGATCCTGGTTAGTATTTTTATTACTTGTAGTAGGGGCAAATCTTGCTACCCTTTTACAAATGACGAGACCTCCAGTGATGGAACAGGAAGAGTTACGTTCTAGACAGGTTGATATGAATTGAGTTTCTAGGTTTTCAACTGTATAATTAATTTTATAAAGTGATATAGTACAGTTGAAGGCTGGTGTAAGTTAATGGCAACTAAACACGAACAAATTATCCAACATATCATTTCACTTGAAGTCGGGCATAAAATTTCTGTACGACAAATTGCTAAGGATTTAAATGTAAGTGATGGTACGGCCTACCGTGCCATTAAAGATGCGGAAAATCAGGGGTTAGTAAGTACGATTGAACGTGTTGGTACAATACGCATTGAACGTAAGAAAAAAGAAAACTTTGAGAAGTTGACCTTTGCGGAAGTCGTGAATATCATCGATGGACAAGTTCTCGGTGGCAAAAACGGACTACATAAAACGTTAAGTAAGTTCGTTATCGGGGCGATGCGGCTTGAGGCGATGATGCGTTATACGGAAGCTGGTTCCTTGTTGATTGTTGGAAACCGAACCAATGCACATGAATTAGCGTTAAATGAAGGTGCTGCTGTTTTGATTACAGGTGGTTTCGATACAGAGGAACATATTAAAAGATTAGCGGATGAAAAGGAATTACCAATTATTTCAACAAGTTATGATACCTTTACCGTTGCAGCAATGATTAACCGAGCAATATATGACCAATTAATTAAAAAGGAAATTATTTTAGTTGGGGACGTTGCAACGACTCTTGAAGAAACTAACTATTTAAAAACAAAGGATACAATCGCTAAATGGTATGAGTTAAATGAAGCTTCCGGACATACGCGTTTTCCAATTGTTGATAGTAAAATGCGTGTAATTGGTATGATTTCATCAAGAGATGTCGTTGGAAAAGATAAAAACGTAGTAATTGATCGGGTGATGAGCAAGAAACCTCTCGTCGTTCAATCAAAAACATCTCTTGCATCTGTCTCACATACGATGATCTGGGAAGGAATTGAAGTTATTCCGGTAGTTGATGACTTTGGAAAGTTAAGAGGAGTTGTTTCAAGACAGGATGTTCTCAAGGCAATGCAGCAAATTCAACGACAGCCACAAGTAGGACAAACAATAGATGATATTGTTTCTAGTAATTTAGAAAACTCAGATGAAGATGAAGCAATTTTTGAAACTGAGGTTATTCCACAAATGACAAATCAATTAGGGACATTGTCTAATGGTGTGTTTACAGCATTAATTACCGAGGCAAGTTCAAGGCACCTACAACAGGTCCGAAAGGCAGATATGTCTGTTGAAAGTCTGACTGTATTTTTTAATAAACCAGTACAAATTGATAGTAATCTAATAATCAAACCAACTATACTTGATGCCGGTCGATTATATGCCAAAATCGATGTGGAAGTATTTAGTGAAGAGAAATTGATTGGAAAAGGGTTAATCATGGCTCAGCTAATTCATCGTTAAAGCAGAAACGCTCAGATTATAATCTGAGCGTTAACTTTGCCATTTTAATGATCAGGATTCAAACGTTTCCATTCATTACGATAATGTCGTGTTGCCTTAAATCCATCATACATCTGGTAACCACCTAATAGAACAAAGATAACTCCGATGAATAGGGAAATTTGTGATAGATAAAATAGATATTGATTAATCCCAAAAAAGAATACAAAACTACCAAGACAGATTCTGGAACGAGAATTAAAATAGTTTTGTGTTAATCCATCTTTACTCTTTAAAATGGCAACTTTATAATATAACCATAAGACCAATGATATTACAATAAGTATAGGGAAAATAATCATGTCATCTCTCCTACATATTTCAATTTATGCTAATGTTATTGTATCTTTTTTTTTTAATTAATGCTAGGAGTAGAGTACAAATACTTATCGAATAGGGGATTTTGATGCAAAAAAAGAAGATTTTAGAAGCAATAAAAGAATTTGAGAAGATTATTATACATCGTCATGTAAGACCGGATCCGGATGCGCTTGGTTCACAGGGAGGGTTGAAGGAGATGATTAAAGCTTCCTTCCCGGACAAAAAGGTGTACATTGTAGGTAAAGAAGATCCTGAGTTAACGTTTTTAACAAAGATGGATGATATAGGGGATTCAGTTTATCAAAATGCTCTTGTCGTTGTATGTGATACAGCCAATTCGCCAAGGATTGATGATGAACGATATGGATTGGGGAAAAAAATAATTAAGATTGACCACCATCCAATCGTGGATGAGTACGGTGATATTAGGTGGGAAAACACTATGGCAAGTTCAACAAGTGAAATGATTTTTGAACTATATATGGAAGGTAAGGACCATGACTTTATTTTAAATGATGAAGCTGCAAGGCTTTTATATGCTGGAATTGTCGGGGATACGGGTAGATTTATGTTTGCTAATACAACGAATAAAACCTTTCAGTATGCTGCGGAACTTGTCACTTATCCATTTGATCGCTCTGAGCTTTATACAAATTTATATAAAGTGAGTGATAGCATTTCGAGGCTGAAGGGTTACATTCTCCAGCATTTTTATTTGTTTCCATCAGGCTTATGTGTTGTAAAATTAACAAAAGATATTTTAAACCAATTTGGTGTTACTCCATCTGAAACAAGTAAGCTTGTGAATGTTCTAAGTGATGTAGAAGGTATAAAAGCATGGGTATTTTTTATTGAGGAAGAAACGGAAATACGCGTTAGACTTCGTTCCAAAGGCCCAATCATTAATAAAATTGCAGAAAAATATAATGGTGGTGGACATCCTTTAGCATCAGGTGCGACCATTTATAAATGGGAGGAAACGGAAGCCCTTACTAAAGATTTAGATAAAGCATGCAGGGATTTTTGAACATAACAGCTGTGAACAAAAACGTGAGTACCTATATAGCGTGAAGGAAGTTTCGCTACTCAGGTTTGTAGAGGTCATAACTGTTCATGATTGGAATTATATGTCTAGTATTTTATCGCTTGTTAAAGGCAGTAGTAACACCTCCACCTTAAAAAATGGAGGATAAACTGCCTCTAAAAGCCCGAATCGTTCGGGTCTACAGGACGTAGGTCTCAGTAGGTGGTAACGGACATTGCGACTTTAGATTTTGTTCAGTGGGGGGTGGAAGAATGCCTCGCTGATTAAAGGTTGACTTTATGGCTAATAGTTAAAAAAGAGATGATACATTAACATGTTATCATCTCTTCATTAGCTGCTTTTTCTTTCATCTAAAGGAATAAACCAGCATCCGGTATTTGTTTCATCATACAAAATATTTAAATGTTCTTTTTCGATATGACGTTTTATTAGACGGATAAGTTCTGAGGACTCAGCATATGCATTATGGCCTTTTTTTAGTTGGGTGATTTTAATATCACGTAAACGATTTCTGTTGATAATCATGTCAATCAACTCCTTTTAAATTTTTGTAAGATTTTGTTTATAATTACTTTTCTGTCTCTTGGATTTATTATACAATAAATTTAATTCTGATACTATAGTATACAATGAATTTTCAAAAAGTGTTCAAAATGAATTACTCCCTGTTTACTATATGACAATGGAATAATAGTTGTGACATTGTTATTGTAGAACACTTTATTAGTCAGTTAATTTCACGTCTAAGGTTAATTTCAGTGTATCCCAAATATATAGTTTTCTTATTTCAAAGTAGTAGGTTGTCTTATCAATGGGAAATCGTTTGTTTTCAATAGCACGTTCTAAGAGAAAGTCACTCTCTGCAACTTGAGAAATTTCCTCTCCGATTAGGTGGTTTATCTCCTCTTTTACCATTTCCTCCAATTGATGAACAATTAAACGATCCAATTTAAGCTCTTCCCAATTGGGTATTTCTACTTCTATGCTTTCAATAATCGGCTCTTCATTTGTTTTTTCATTAAGGTCTTCATAATCTTTAATTAGGGCTTCATTTTGTAGTTTTAATTCATTAATTTCTGACTCCATCTCGTAATTTTCCTCCATAAGTTGTTCATACATGGAGCCATACATGTACAATAGAGTCATATAAGCAACGATTCCTCCAGTAATTGCACCAACGATAAACCGTTGCCAGGATGGTTTTTTATGATAAGGAGGAATATGCATTAAGTAATTTCCTCCTGGATGAGCCATTCGATTAAAATGGTAGCCATTTTCACGCCACCCATTGCTGATAATATTAAGAGGACTTGTTTTAGTAAATCTATTGTTGAACCGTCTAATAAACCTCTTTGAAAATTTTCAATGGCATCGAATGTTCCGCCAATTGCAGCAACAATTGCCCAAATACGTAAATTATTGGCTGTTCGAACAATGGATGTCAGTGGTGCGTCTCCTGTTGCGAAAGCTCCAATACTACCGATTATGGACCCACCAACAATGACGCCGAATGCAATAAAAAAACAATGAATAAATGATTCGAAAAAACGTTCTTCCATATAGACAATCCTCCTTAAGGAAGGTTCTATATACTTTATGATAGAATGAGACAAGTTATGATTAAGACTAATGCGGTAGTGTTCAGAAGGATGACCGTATGCATGTTCTGTCTAAAATAGATTTAATGAAAGAAGGCGGGATATAGATGGCATATACACACTTACAAATAAGAAGCGGTTATAGCATTATGAACAGTTCAATCACGATTCCAAAATTAGTTAAAAAAGCAAAGGAATTGCAAATGGAGGCAATTGCGCTTACCGATGAACATGTTTTATACGGAGTTATTCCCTTTTATAAGGAATGCGTGAAAAATAACATTAAACCGTTAATTGGAATGATTGTTCAAGTTAAGATAGAAAATCGAATGAATGAAATGGTGCTACTTGCAAAGAACCATGTTGGATATCAACAACTTGTGCAACTTAGTACCACCTTACAATTAAACAAGCAATCATTCATAGAAATAGATCATTTATTTACATATACCAATGAATTAATTGGTGTACTATCTGCTAGTAATGAAGACTTGTCTGAAAACTTACGAACAAACTCTTTCAGTCAAGTAGAGTCATATATCGCAAATTGGCGAGACCTATTTCAAGAAGGGGATTTTTATATTGGGGTACAACCAGAATGTAAGGAAGAAATTATTCAATCTTTAAAGGCCTTTCAAGATCAATACCATGTTCCTGTTGTTGCACATTGTGATGTTCGTTATCTAGATGAAAAAGATGAGATTGCATATGACATTTTGCAAGCTATGAGAAAAGGAAAACAATGGCGAATGAGATTATCTTCACAAGATGTAAGGAATAGACATTTACGATCTGAAATGGAGATGGAGAAATTCTTTTATTTCTGGCCAGAAGTATTGCAGGAAACGGAGGCGGTAAAGGAAAAATGCAATGTTAAGTTTGACTTTGAGCAACGATTACTTCCTTCTTTTCCTGTTCCAGAGGAAATGAATGCTGATTCTTATTTGAATAAGCTTTGCTGGGAAAATGTTAAGGATAAATATGAACACATTACGGATACAATTTCTAATCGCTTGAAATATGAATTAAGGATTATCCAAAAAATGAAATTCAGTGATTATTTTCTCATTGTTGCAGATTTCATCAATTATGCAAAAGAGAATAACATCTTAGTTGGCCCTGGTAGGGGATCTTCGGCAGGCTCACTTGTTGCCTATGTTTTGAATATAACGGATGTAGATCCAATTAAATACAATCTATTATTTGAACGATTTTTAAATCCTGAAAGAAAGACTATGCCAGATATTGATGTCGATTTTTCTGATGAACGCCGAGATGAGGTGATCCATTATGTTCGACATAAATATGGAGAGAATCGAGTTGCTCAAATAATTACATTTGGAACATTTGCTACCCGTTCCTTACTTCGAGAGTTAATGAAGACATTAGATGTTAGTCAGCAGGATGCCTATTTTATTCTCAAACAAATTCCCCAACAAACATCGAAGAAAATAAAAGAAATCTTCCAAGAATCAGAGGAATTAAGAGAATATGTGAATAGTTCCAAATCATTAAAAGTATTGTTCGCTGCCGCTATGAAATTGGAGGGGATACCGAGAAATATATCAACACATGCAGCAGGGATTGTAATTAGTGAGAATCCCTTAGTAGAGCATATACCATTGACGATAGGTGCAAATGATACGTATTTAACACAGTTTACGATGAATGACTTAGAATCATTAGGTTTATTAAAAATGGATTTCTTAGGTTTGAGAAATTTAAGCTTACTGGAAAAGATGATAAAGTCCATTCGATATACTACGTCCAAACATCTAACATTAGATGGCATACCAGAGCAGGATGAAAAAACTTATGCCTTATTGCGAAGGGGAAATACAAATGGAATATTTCAATTGGAATCCCAAGGAATGAAGGATGTTTTGACAAAGTTAAGCCCAGATACATTTGAGGATATTGTTGCGGTAAATGCTCTGTACCGCCCGGGACCAATGGATTTTATTCCTGTATATATTGCTAGAAAAGAAGGCAGGGAAGAGGTTCACTATCCTCATCCGGATTTAGAACCAATTTTAAATAAGACGTATGGTGTTTTAGTCTATCAGGAACAAATCATGCAAATTGCCCATCAAATAGCAGGATTTACTCTTGGGGAAGCTGATATTTTAAGAAGAGCCGTAAGTAAGAAAAAACACGAAGTAATGAAAGAACAGAAAGAAGCATTTGTCCGCGGCTGTTTGAATAATGGTTATTCCCAAAATGTAGCTAATGAAATATTTAGTTGGATTGTTAGATTCTCCAACTATGGGTTTCCAAGAAGCCATGCGGTGGCATACAGTAAGATCTCTTATCAATTAAGCTACATAAAAGCACATTTTCCTGCTAATTTTTTTGCCGAATTATTAAGTTCTTTTCGAAATCAGCAGGAAAAATTAACCCTTTACTTGAAAGAGTTAAAGGAAATAAAATTACAGATATTACCACCATCGATTAACCATAGTTTTGGAAAGTATTCTGTAGAGAAAAATCGAATACGAATGGGATTATCTGCTATCAAAGGGGTGGGGAATCAGGCAATTAATGAAATAATACGAGTGCGAAAGGAGGGGAAGTTTAAACATCTTTTTGATTTCTGTATGCGTGTGGATGTGAAATTAGTAAACAGACAAACTATCGAGAATTTGATAATGGCTGGTGCATTTGATGAAACCTATGCGAATAGGGCAAGTTTACTTGCTTCTATCGATCAGGCAATAGAACAAGGGGAATTATTTAGCGAGTTTTCCAATCAACCTAGCTTGTTTCATGATCAGCTTGAATTGGAAATTGAATATGTTGATATTGAGGACTTCAGTATTGTAAAAAAATTAGCAGATGAAAAGGAATTAATTGGAACATATGTATCTAGTCACCCTTTAAAAGAATATCGTTCAAGACTTCGTGCCAATGGTTTTATTGCTCTTAAGAATGCACCAAAAATGGTGGGTAAACGTAATGTGAAAAGCACCGTTATTATTCAATCCATCAAAGCCATCCGTACAAAACGTGGAGATCCAATGGCCTTTATTACGATAGGTGATGAAACAAGGGAAATGGATGCAGTTGTATTTCCAGAACTTTATCGTAACAGTAATAGATGGCTTAAAGAAGAGATGATGGTTGAAATTCACGGGAAAATCGAAACAAGAAATAATCGGATTCAATGGGTTGTGGAACAAATCCGTCCATTTGATGAAAAGGAATTAACAGCAGTTTCCGATAAGCGGTTGTTTATTAAGGTGAATGAGGAAATGGAAAATCAAGCATTGCAATGGATTCAAAGGATAGCAGAGAAGTACCCAGGAAGTACGGTCATTATTATTTATCATTCAAAGAAAAAGCAGACATATCGTTTAGCAAGTGAATATTCCATCCATGAGACATATGAATGTTTAGAAGCTTTTAGAAGTTATTTTGGTAAGGAAAATGTTGTATTACAAAAATCAAATGGAAAAGAATAGAAAATAATATTTATCATAGACTAATACATTACTTTACAGGAGAATACCATCTGATATAATGTAGGATTATAGGTGGTCAGACCACCTGTGAAATCTTAAATAGGATATGAATTCAATACCACAAAGGAGCGAATTTTTAAAATGGCGAGCTTTAAAGATGAAGCACTACACATGCATAAAACAAACCAAGGGAAACTTTCAACCGAATCAAAAGTACCTGTACGAAATGCAGGAGATTTGAGTTTAGCATATTCACCAGGTGTTGCAGAACCTTGCAAAGAAATCTATGATCGTAAAGAAACCGTATATGACTATACGATGAAGGGAAACATGGTAGCTGTTGTGAGTGATGGCTCAGCTGTTCTAGGGTTAGGTAATATTGGACCAGAAGCAGCACTTCCAGTAATGGAGGGTAAATCGGTATTGTTTAAAACTTTCGCTGGTGTTGACTCCTTTCCGATTTGTTTGGACACGCATGATGTAGACAAAATTGTGGAAACCGTTAAATTAATGGAACCGACATTTGGTGGTGTTAATTTAGAGGATATTGCCGCTCCGAACTGCTTTATAATTGAAGAACGTCTAAAAAGTGAAACGAATATTCCTATATTCCACGATGATCAACATGGAACAGCAATTGTAACAGTTGCGGGATTAATGAATGCATTAAAATTAGTAGGAAAGTCTTTTTCTAATATACGTGTGGTAGCCAATGGTGCTGGAGCTGCTGGAATAGCAATTATTAAGCTGCTAAAAAGCCTTGGTGTTCATGAAATGATAATGTGTGATTCAAAGGGTGCTATATTCGAAGGTAGAACATACGGCATGAATAGTATAAAAGATGAAGTAGCAAAATTTACGAATCGAAATAAAATTGAAGGTAGTTTAGAGGAAGTATTAGAAGGGGCAGATGTATTTGTTGGTGTATCCGTTGGTGGAGCTCTTTCTAAAGAAATGGTTCAAAAGATGAATGATAATCCGATTATTTTTGCTATGGCTAACCCTGAACCGGAAATTATGCCTAAGGATGCTAAGGAAGCAGGTGCACGTGTTATTGGTACTGGCCGTTCTGATTATCCAAATCAAGTGAATAATGTTTTGGCATTCCCGGGTATATTCCGTGGGGCTTTGGATGTTCGAGCAACGCGCATAAATGAGGAGATGAAAGTAGCTGCTGCGGAAGCAATAGCTTCATTAATTAGAGAAGACGAGTTAAGTGATAATTATGTTATTCCTGCTCCTTTTGATGAACGTGTCGCACCAGCTGTTGCAGCTAGTGTAGCAAGAGCTGCTATGGATACGGGAGTTGCTCGGATAACCGTTGAACCAAGTGAAGTAGCTGATAAGACAAGAAAATTAACAAATCAAGATAGGAATACTCTTTAAAGGAGTGGAAGCAAGCTGTGACAATGTTTCCCAATCAGAAAGTTTATCACGGAGTATTAGAACAGATTCGCACATTTATAGAAGACAACAACCTAAGTCCTGGGGATAAACTTCCGTCCGAACGAGAACTTTCGGATACACTACATGCTGGAAGGTCTTCTGTTCGGGAAGCATTACGTGCTTTAGAACTACTGGGAATTATCGAAACAAAACTTGGGGAAGGTACCTTTCTTAGTTCATATAAATCATTCCAGTCGGTAGAGATATTAGCCTCATTTATTTTGAGGGATAAAAGTACAAAAGAAAGTTTGCTGACGACAAAAAAATTAATTGAAAAAGAAGCGTCTAAGCTCGCGTTTTCTAATATGGAGAATCCAGATATTATTAAGTTGAAGAATATAACTGAAGAGTTCACATCCAGTCCTATAGGAACGCATATCCGATTTTTCCAGTTTATATTACAGAAAACAGACAATGTGCTGTTAATAAAAATTTGGCACCTCATTGTAGAATTTTCACAGACATTTGATAAGCAAACCTATACAATGCAATTCTATAAAAATCTTATTAATTTATATGAAACTGGAGAATATTCAAGGATAGAACAGCTTTTTATAAACGAATAATATAAATTCCACTGAAAAGGGAAATTTTTGACACTTATCATCGTTATTCTCTAAAATGATGAATTACACTTTTATATCATTTAAGAATCATACATAACGAGTAGAACAGTAAAAGTGTAGTAGAGGAGGAAACAGTTTGCAGCTTAAAGGAATTTTTACTAAACGTAGAAAATATGCAACCATTCCTAGTGAAAGTAGTAAAGTAGATGTTCCACAAGGGTTAATGCAAAAATGCAAGGGTTGTAATAAAATATATTATCGTAAAGAATTAATTAAATCTTTAAATGTTTGTCCAAATTGTGGCTACCATCATCCCTTATCAGCTTGGGAACGGATAGACAGTTTAGTGGATGAAGGTACATTTGAGGAATGGGATCAAGATATAACTTCTTCCAATCCGTTAGATTTCCCAGGTTATGAAGAGAAAATAGCGAAAGATAGAGATAAAACAGGTTTAAACGAAGCTATTGTAACAGGAAAAGGATTAATCAATGAACAGGCTACTGCCATAGCGGTTATGGATTCCTTTTTCCGTATGGGGAGTATGGGTTCGGCAGTTGGAGAAAAAATTGCCAGAGCAGTCGAAAATGCACGTGAACAAGGATTGCCAATTCTAATTTTTACAGCCTCCGGCGGGGCAAGAATGCAAGAAGGTGTCCTAAGCTTAATGCAAATGGCTAAAACATCCGTCGCAATTAAACGTTTTCATGATGAGGGCGGTTTAATGATTTCCATCATGACACATCCTACAACTGGTGGAGTATCAGCAAGTTTTGCTTCCATTGGGGATTATAATTTTGCGGAACCTGGAGCACTAATAGGGTTTGCAGGTAGAAGAATTATTGAACAAACGATACGGGAAAAACTTCCTAAGGATTTTCAGACAGCAGAATTCTTACTGGAACATGGGCAATTAGATAAGATTATTCATCGTCATGAAATGAAAAGCCTTCTAACTACTTTATTGGAAATGCATCAGAAGGAGGCTAAATAATGGGAAATCAAGTTCTAGATTTTGAAAAGCCAATCGTTAATTTAAAAGAGAAAATTAATGAATTAAAAAAGTTCACTGAGGATAGTGAAATAGATTTAACGGAAGAAATATCCACTCTAGAAAATAGATTGCGGGAATTAGAAAGTGATATTTATGGGAATTTAAAACCATGGAACCGAGTTCAGATGGCAAGACATTCTGAACGACCAACGTCTTTAGATTATATAGACAAGCTATTTACCAATTTTATCGAATTTCATGGAGACCGTCGCTTTGGTGATGATCGAGCAATTATTACCGGTGTCGCATATTACAAGGATCAGCCGGTAACTGTTATTGGACATCAGCGAGGCAAGGATACAAAAGAGAACATAAAGCGAAATTTTGGAATGCCGCATCCTGAAGGATATCGTAAAGCATTACGTCATATGGAGCAGGCAGAGAAATTTAACAGGCCCATTATTTCCTTTATTGATACGAAAGGGGCATATCCTGGGAAGGCAGCTGAAGAGCGAGGACAAAGTGAGGCGATTGCTAGAAATCTAATGGAAATGGCAGGGTTAACTGTACCAATAATCTGCATCGTTATCGGTGAAGGTGGAAGTGGAGGTGCATTAGGGTTAGGTGTTGGTGATCATATCCACATGCTTGAAAATTCCACATATTCCGTTATTTCCCCCGAGGGTGCTGCATCAATCTTATGGAAGGATGCAGGATTAGCAAAAAAAGCAGCTGAATCTATGAAAATCACGTCATATGATTTAAAGGAACTAGAAGTAATTGATGAAGTTATTCCGGAACCAAAAGGAGGGGCACATAAAAATATTGATGAACAAGCCCATTATATTGAGCAAGTATTAACTCAATCTATTAAGGAGTTATCTGAATATTCTTCGGTTGAATTACTTGAGAATAGGTGGGAAAAATATAAAAGAATAGGCGATTACAAACTGTTGTAATCACTTTCATTAAAGGTTGATAGTACACATTATCAACCTTTAATTTGTTGCTTAATTTAAAATATTAATTCTTTGTCAATTTATGAGGGTTTTTGTTGATATTTAAACGTTTTTACTTTATCGTTAACATGTATAAGGTATTTATGACATTTATAGTACAGAACAAATATATTGGTTAGTACAGTTTGGAGTAGCTAATTTGAATATACAGAGGTGAACGAAATGATTAAGAAGATAGGTGTATTAACGAGTGGTGGAGATGCACCAGGCATGAATGCGGCAATACGTGCGGTTGTCCGTAAAGCCATATACCATGATGTAGAGGTGTTCGGTGTCCGTTATGGTTTCCAAGGTTTAATGGACGGGAATATTAATCAAATGGCGTTAGGTACTGTCGGAGATATCATTCAACGTGGTGGAACTGTTCTTTCAACCGCTAGAAGTTCAGAGTTTAAAACGGACGAAGGACAGCAGAAAGCCATTGAACAAATGAAAAAACGTGGTATTGAAGGGCTTGTAGTTATCGGTGGTGATGGTAGTTTCCAGGGAGCGAAAAAACTTACGGAGAAAGGCTTTCCGTGTATCGGGGTTCCCGGAACAATTGATAATGATATTCCAGGCACTGATTTTACGATTGGTTTTGATACTTCCCTGAATACGATATTAGAAGCTATTGATAAAATTAGAGATACTGCTACTTCTCATGAACGTACATATATCATTGAAGTAATGGGTAGAGATGCTGGAGATTTAGCATTGTGGGCTGGATTATCCGGTGGTGCAGAAAGTATTATTATTCCTGAGGAGAAAGAGAGTATAGACGATGTAATTTATCGTCTTAAACGTGGTCAGGAAAGAGGTAAAAAACATAGTATTATCATTTTAGCTGAAGGTGTTGGGAGTGGTTTTGAATTTGGTAAGATGATCGAAGAACGTAGTCAATTAGATACACGCGTTACCGTTCTAGGTTATATTCAGCGTGGTGGCTCTCCAACTGCACAAGACCGTGTACTGGCAAGTCGTATGGGGGCTAAAGCCGTAGAACTGTTAATAGAAGGTAAAGCAGGAAGAATGGTTGGAATGGAGAACAATCAATTAGTTGACTACGACATAAATGAGATTTTATCTAAAAAACATCAAATTAATATGGATATGTACAAACTATCTAAAGAATTAGCAATATAGTTGCCATCTAGGAGGAGATGTAAAGATGAGAAATACGAAAATTGTATGTACGATAGGACCTGCTTCAGAATCTGTAGAAATATTGGAAAAACTGATTGATGCTGGGATGAATGTAGCACGATTAAATTTTTCACATGGTGATTTTGACGAGCACAGAGCTCGTATTGAGAACATCCGTACTGCTTCTAAAAATAAAGGGAAAACGGTAGCTATTTTGTTAGATACAAAAGGTCCAGAAATTCGAACTGGGAATTTTAAGAATGGACAAGATGAGATTATCGCAGGAAAAACAGTCTATGTTTCAATGAATGATGTAGAAGGTACCGCGGAGCGTTTCTCTGTTACATATGAGGGACTGATTAATGATGTTCATGAAGGATCCAAGATTTTACTTGATGACGGATTAATTGAACTTGAAGTTGTAGCTATTGACAAAATGGCTGGTGAAATTAAAACAACAGCATTAAATAGTGGAACAATTAAAAATAAAAAGGGTGTTAATGTCCCGAATGTGTCGGTGAATTTACCCGGTATTACAGAAAAAGACCGTGCAGATATACAATTTGGGATTGAGCAGGATGTGGACTTTGTTGCCGCATCGTTTGTACGCCGACCATCCGATGTACTTGAAATAAGAGAAGTACTAGAGGAAAACAATGCTAGCCATATTAAAATCATTCCTAAAATCGAGAACCAAGAAGGTGTCGACAATATTAATCGAATCCTAGAAGTAAGTGATGGGCTAATGGTTGCTAGGGGAGATTTAGGTGTTGAAATTCCTGCTGAAGATGTTCCTCTTGTACAAAAGCAATTGATAAAAAAATGTAATAATGTAGGGAAACCAGTAATTACAGCAACGCAAATGTTGGACTCTATGCAAAGAAATCCACGACCAACAAGAGCTGAAGCATCCGACGTGGCAAATGCTATCTTTGATGGAACGGATGCAATCATGCTTTCTGGTGAAACAGCTGCAGGGGACTATCCTGTTGAATCTGTAAAAACCATGAATAATATCGCTGTTAAAGCAGAATCAGCTTTAGATCATACGTCTATTTTAAGCGAACGTTCAAAAAATGTTGAAAAGTCAATTACGGAAGCTATTACTCAATCTGTATCCCATACAGCAATGAATCTAAACATTGATACGATTATTGCTCCAACAGAAAGTGGACATACAGCAAGAATGATTTCGAAGTACCGTCCAAAAGCGCCAATTTTAGCTGTAACTTTTTCTGACCATGTAAATCGTCAGCTCTCATTAGTTTGGGGTGTTCATGCAGTAGTTGGTCAAGAAGCACAATCAACGGATGAAATGTTGGATATCGCTATTGATCGAGGATTGGATTCCAACCTTTGTCAAAGAGGTAGTCGTGTAATAATAACTGCTGGTGTTCCAGTAGGAGAAAGTGGTACAACGAATTTATTAAAGGTACATGTAATTGGTGATGTTGTTGCAAAAGGACAAGGGATTGGTAAACGAAGTGCATATGGTAAGGCTGTCTTTGCTAAGAATGCAGAGGATGCATTGAATAAAGTAAAAGATGGAGATATCGTCATTGCATACGGTACAGATCGTGACATGATGCCTGCACTGGAAAAAGCCGGTGGAATTATAACGGTAGAAGGTGGATTAACCTCCCATGCTGCAGTCGTTGGTTTGAACCTTGGTATTCCAGCTATTGTTGGTGTGGAGAATATTTTTGATGTATTGGAAGAGGGCCAAGATATAACTATTGATGGTACAAAAGGTGATATCTATAAGGGACATGCAAGAGTACTTTAATAAGTGACGATTGAAATAGAAAAGAGGAATCGGCAGGTAGACTGATTTCTCTTTTCTATTTAGTTATAAGAATGTTAATATAAAGAAAAGGGGGTACAATGGATGCGGTGGTTACTATTAATCCTATTTATTCTTCCGGCAATGGAAATAGGTGTGTTTTTATGGATTGGTGGAAAGATTGGGCCGTGGTGGGTTGTTCTGCTTATCCTTCTAACAGGAATTATAGGTATATCGATTGCTAGAATGCAAGGAATGGATACATTGAATAAGGCAAAGGTGTTAATGAACAAAGGTCAAGCCCCAACCGAGCAATTAGTAGATGGTATTTGTATTTTTATTGGTTCGGTATTTCTATTTGCGCCAGGCTTTATTACCGATACCATTGGCTTTTTCTTGGTTTTACCAATAACAAGAAGACCGTTTAAACGTATTATTGCCGAATTGATTAAGAAGAAAATGAATAATGGAACAATCATTTATCGTAAATGGTAAAACTATCCTCTAATAAATTGCCAAACCCATTTTAGTGCACCTGTTTTTAACATAACATTAATCAAGATAATAGCTATTGGAGCAATCAATAAGCCAAAAAGCCCCCAAATCTGAAGCCCTAAAAAATACCCTATTAATGCCACTAGAGGGTGAATACCGATATTGGAAGATAGTATTTTAGGCTCAAGAATTTGCTTAGTGATGACAGTAATCATGTAAAGGATTGTTATCCCAATTGTTAATGTATAATCTCCGCTAAGAAATAAATAGATAATCCAAGGCAAAAAAATAATTCCTGTTCCGATAAATGGTATTATATCAACGAAGGTACTTAGTATGGCAATCGTTAATGCATGATTAACCTGAAGGATTAGTAGTCCCATAAAAATTAGTGCACCAGATATGCTCACTAATATAAGTTGAGCTTTTACGTATCCTCCAAGTGCTGATTTGAAATGAAAAACTATTTTTTTAGTAGATGAATTCATATTTTCTGGAATCATTCTTTGAGCATGATTACTCAGGTTTTGCCAGTCATTTGCAATAAGGAATGTTCCTATAAGGATGAAAATAAGAATGGTAACTGAATTAGGTAGATGCGACAGAATACTTGGAATATTTGTAAGGGCCTGTCTTAATAAGTCTGATCCGGTCATTGCAATATGATTTAATAATTCATTTAAGCTTCTTTTTAATGATTCCTGTTGTGACGGGTCCAGTGAGAAAAAAATGGATAAAAGCTTTTCTTGAATTGGTATAATTCTTGTATTGAAAATTGTTTCAAAATATAGGATAAGATCCTGGAAGTATACTGGTATTTTTTCAGCTAAGAATACTGTCCCATGATATATTTCAATACTGATAACAACTACTATGCCAATAGATACAATAAAAATACTACTAATGACGGTCAACGTTGCCAAACTTCGGGGGAAATGTAATGTATTTTCCGTAAACCGAATAAATGGCTTGATAATATAAGCGAAAAGTACCGATAATAGTAAAGGGTATATATATGGAATTGTATATGATAAAAATAAATAACTTAGAATGATAAAGATAAGTGTGGTTAGAAATCTTATAAGTTGCATTAATTGTTTTTTATACATTCTCTACTCCCCCGAGTTAATAAAGCTTGTACTACTTTTATTTATGTTCCAACAATGGGAAATAGAAGTTTTTGGTGCAAATAGCTGTCTGTTACTTTAATTAATAGTGTAAAAAGAAAGTTGTTTTCAAACGAATTCTATTAAGTTTTTTATGTTATTTTAAAAACTTAAGCGGTTTCAATTCACATTATCTTGATAATACTTTATAATTAGGTTTGGGGAGGACAATATTTATACACATTATCAATTATTTTTCGTTATTTTATAATTGAATAATTTTGATACTTCGATAAATACAATATTAATGGTATAATGAGAATATAAATATTGTCAGAAAGTTGTTTATTAGGCAACAATAAATAGAAAAGGAGAGGTTTCTTATGACAACAACTACTAAAGGGCTTGAAGGGGTAGTAGCATCAAGGTCACAAATAAGTTCTATCATTAATGATCAACTTACGTATGTTGGTTATTCTATCGATGATTTGGCTGAGAATGCTAGTTTTGAAGAAGTAGTTTTCTTATTATGGAATAAGAGGTTGCCAAATCAATCCGAATTAGATGCAATTCAGAAGGACCTTGTTGATAACATGGAAGTGCCTGAAGCAATTTATGATCATTTAAAATCGTATGATTTAACTAAGGTACACCCAATGGCGGCACTACGTACAGCTGTATCTCTTCTAGGGTTATATGATGATGAAGCGGATGTCATGGACACGGAAGCGAATGAACGTAAAGCAATTCGTATTCAAGCGAAAATTTCTACCGTTGTGACTGCGTTTGCAAGAATTCGCAAGGGTTTAGAGCCGGTTAAACCTAAAAAGGGTTTAAGCTATTCCGAGAATTTCTTATACATGTTAAATGGAAAAGAAGCGAATGAAGTGGAAGTAGAAGCAATTAACAAGGCGTTAGTTCTACATGCTGATCATGAATTAAATGCATCTACATTTACCTCCAGAGTTTGTGTAGCTACATTATCAGATGTTTACTCTGGTATTACAGCTGCAATTGGAGCGCTTAAAGGACCGCTTCACGGTGGGGCTAATGAGAATGTAATGAAGATGCTTCTTGAAATTGGAGAAGAAGAAAATGCAATTC
Source organism: Oceanobacillus senegalensis (assembly GCF_900176885.1). Classification (GTDB taxonomy): domain Bacteria; phylum Bacillota; class Bacilli; order Bacillales; family Amphibacillaceae; genus Oceanobacillus; species Oceanobacillus senegalensis. Next base: position 1,011,893 of record NZ_LT839648.1, read on the forward strand.
CATATGTTGAAAAGAAATTAGCTAATAAAGAAAAAATAATGGGTATGGGACACCGTGTATATAAAAATGGTGATCCTCGTGCTAAGCACTTAAAAGAGATGTCAAAACAACTGACGAAGATTACTGGACAAGAAAAATGGTACAATATGTCAGTCAAGATTGAAGACTATATTAAGAAGAATAAAGGTCTTCCTGCAAATGTTGATTTCTACAGTGCTTCTGTCTACCACAGTCTAGGTATTGACTACGATTTATTTACACCAATATTTGCAGTTAGCCGTACATCTGGCTGGTTAGCGCATATTCTAGAGCAATATGCAGACAATCGACTCATACGCCCTCGTGCAGAATATATCGGTCCAAAAAATCAAAAATATGTAGTCGTTTCCCAACGTGGATAAGATTATTTGAAAAGGGCAGTTATATATAGGTATCTACAAATATAATAATAATTATTTGATTATAGGTGGATGCAGACTGCCCTAAGCAATTATGAATTTGTGCAGAAATTTTAAAAATAAATGTAATATTACTTTATTTAAATATAGCAATCTATTAAAATAGTCTGTGGAATAGTAACACACACTATTCACCTGTATAACATTAGGAGGTATTTGTTCATGACACAAGGAGAAAAAATCGTAGTAGAAAATGGTAAAATGACTGTACCAAATAAACCAGTTATTCCTTTTATTGAAGGAGATGGAACCGGTCCCGATATCTGGGCTGCAGCTAAGCGAGTAATTGAGGCAGCTGTTGAAAAAGCCTATAATGGAGAAAAATCAGTTGATTGGTTAGAAGTTTATGCAGGAGAAAAGGCATATAACAAAACAGGAGAATGGTTACCACAGGATACATTAGATAAGATTAATGAATATAAAATTGCTATTAAAGGACCTTTAACAACACCAATTGGTGGTGGAATTCGTTCCTTAAACGTTGCACTTAGACAAGAACTTGACTTATTTACTTGTCTTCGTCCAGTCCGTTACTTTAATGGGGTACCTTCTCCGGTTAAACGACCTGAGGATGTAGACATGGCTATCTTCCGTGAGAATACAGAAGATATCTATGCAGGTATTGAATGGCAAAAAGGTTCAGATGATGTGAAGAAAATAATTGATTTTCTAAAAAATGAAATGGGTGTTAATAATATTCGTTTCCCTGAAACTTCAGGTATTGGTGTTAAACCTGTTTCAGAAGAAGGGACGAAGCGCTTAGTACGTTCTGCAATTCAATATGCTTTAGATGAAGGACGTAAGAGTGTTACTTTAGTACATAAAGGTAACATCATGAAATTTACAGAAGGTGCTTTCAAGCAATGGGGTTATGAAGTTGCGGAAGAAGAGTTTGGTGATAAAGTCTTCACTTGGGCTGAATATGATCGTATCGTTGAGAAAGATGGTAAGGATGCTGCAAATAAAGCCCAGGATGATGCATTAGCAGAAGGTAAAATCCTGGTTAAAGATGCTATTGCGGACATTTTCTTGCAACAAATTCTTACACGTCCGAAAGAATTCGATGTAGTAGCTACTATGAACTTAAATGGTGACTACATTTCTGATGCATTAGCAGCTCAAGTTGGTGGTATTGGTATTGCTCCAGGTGCAAATATCAATTATGACACAGGACATGCGATTTTCGAAGCTACTCATGGTACTGCTCCAAAATATGCAGGATTAGATAAGGTTAATCCTTCTTCTGTAATTCTTTCAGCAGTATTAATGTTAGAACATATAGGCTGGAGAGAAGCGGCAGATCTAATTACAAATTCAATGGACAAAACGATTGAATCTAAAGTAGTAACGTATGACTTTGCTCGCTTAATGGATAATGCAACAGAAGTAAAATGCTCCGAATTTGCGGATGAATTAATTAAAAACTTAGGATAATAAACAAAAATGTATTACACGCAAGAAATTTTCGATTGATTTCTTGCGTGTTTTATAATTTACCTGGTTTTATCGTAGGTTAACACATTATGTTCATTAAATGGATAGAGCGAAATAGTGTATAAATAACGCTACGGAAAGCGATTGCTCGTAACGGAAATAAACGTTCACAAACGAATGAACATGATCCTTAAATGTGTGAGAAAAAAGAATAAAATAGATTCTAAATAAATTTCATATATACTTGTGTAAATTTTTATTAACAAACCTCCGTTTTGGTTCATAGAAACCTTGTTCAATGGTAAGATGAAAGATATAACATATTTTACATACTGATGGGGGATTATTCATGAATGAAAAAATTCTTATCGTTGATGATGAAAAATCTATTGTAACTCTATTAAGCTATAATATTGGAAATGCTGGTTTTGAGACAGATGTTGCATATGATGGGTTAGAAGCAATTGAAAAGATAGAAAATAATGACTATGATTTAGTTGTTTTAGATTTGATGTTACCAGGGATGGATGGTATGGAGATTTGTAAACATTTACGAAATAATAGAATGGATACACCTATTCTTATGTTAACAGCAAAGGATGATGAGTTCGATAAGGTGTTAGGCTTAGAATTAGGTGCTGATGATTATTTAACAAAGCCATTTAGCCCGAAAGAGGTCATAGCAAGAATCAAGGCTATATTAAGAAGAACAAAAAATACATCTCAAATTAAATTTAATAAAATAGTAGTTGGCGATTTGGTCATTTATCCTGAAAGATATGAAGCGGAAATGAATTCCAATCTTGTTACATTTACTAGAAAGGAATTTGAATTATTGTATTATCTTGCAAAAAATGTAGGAAAGGTTATTTCAAGGGATCAGCTTCTCAGTGGTGTTTGGGATTATGATTTTGTAGGAGATAGCCGTATTGTGGATGTTCATATTAGCCATTTAAGAGAAAAAATAGAACCGAATTCAAAGAAACCAATTTATATTAAGACAGTTCGGGGGTTAGGATATAAATTGGAGGATCCTTCATAATGAAAATCTTATTCAAAAAACCCTTAAATCGCTATGTACTTTTGTTTTTACTTACTACTTTATTTAGTGGAATGATTTTATTACCTTTTACAGAAAATATAATTATTCTTTTTGCCGTGTTATCTATCAACTTTATTATTTTGGTCGTATTTTTTCAGTTTCTATTTACAAATTATATAAAACCTTTAAATAAAGCAACAAAAACGTTAGGGGAAATGAATAAAGGAAATTTTAGCGCACGTTTTCACCATTCTTCACCTAATATTTTAGGAGAATTAAGTATTAAAATAAATTCACTTGCTCGCCATTTAAGTGAATTTTCAATTCAAGAAAAAATTCAAAGGGAACAGCTATCTACGATTATTGAGAATACTGAGAACGGTTTAGTGCTTATCGATGAGAAAGGGTATATCCATCTAGTTAATAGGAAATTTCTAACGATGTACGGAGGAGGACCTAGAAATTACAATGGTTATCTGTACTATGAAGTATTAGAGCATAATGTCTATCATGACACGGTTCAACAGGCATTTCTTTATGAAAAGAATGTAAAAAACGAATTTTCACATTATATTGGGATTGATAAATTTTACTTTGAAATTGTAGGTGTTCCAGTTTTCAATAATAATAATAATCGATTAAAGGGTGCTATTCTTGTTATTCATGACATAACGGAAATGAAGAAATTAGAGTTAATGCGTAAAGACTTTGTAGCGAATGTTTCCCATGAATTAAGAACACCAATTACTTCAATCAGGGGATTTGCAGAGACTTTATTAGATACGGGATTAAAAGATACAGAAACTGCAAATGAATTTCTAAAAATTATCTATAATGAAAGTGATCGGTTGCAGTTGTTGATTGAAGAATTATTAACACTATCAAAATTAGAAGAAGAAAATTTCCAGCTTGTTCTACACCAAATAAATGTAGAGGAACTGATAAAGGATATTACGACATCCTTTCAGATGAGAGCAAAAGATAAAAATATTGACTTATCTATCGTAATTGAAGAAAACCTGGAGTTTAAAGCAGATAAAGACAAGGTTAAACAAATTATTGTGAATTTATTAGATAATGCCATAAACTATACTTCTGAACTAGGCAAGATTACCCTAAATATGACTTCAACAAAAGATGAAGTTCACATTAAAGTGACAGATACGGGAATAGGAATTGATCAGGAATCAATTCCACGAATATTTGAGCGGTTCTACCGGGTTGATAAAGCTAGGAGCCGAAATACGGGGGGCACAGGTTTAGGCCTAGCAATTGTTAAGCATATTGTTGATGTACATGATGGTAAAATTGAAATTGAAAGTGAAGTAGATCAAGGAACTACTGTACATGTCTACTTACCGAAGAAATAACATCCTTTGTGTGTAAAGGGTGTTTTTTTGAATGTATTAAAAGATTGTTGGAATTGCACACAATCTATATAATTGCGCAGTAGATAAAGAAAGCTTCGGTAGCATTATATCTTCGTTAGAAAAAGTACTTTTCTATCGTGGAGGCTGAAGCCATGTACTAAGGCACGACTGTTTGTAGCGAAAATAAATAAGCGCAAAAATAAAGGTACTGCTCCTTATCTTTTAACAATGATGAATTCTTCTGTTTTTTCGAATGAAACTATGCTTTCTACTTAAAATTGGTCTTATTTTTATTTCCTATAAGACAGTGCTAAAATAAGAATAACTGTATATAATGGAGGTTTTTGTTACATGGCTAGGAAAAAAATGGTTTTAATTGATGGAAATAGTGTTATTTATCGGGCATTTTTTGCATTGCCTTTATTAAATAATGATAAAGGTGTTTACACGAATGCTGTATACGGTTTTACAACAATGCTACTAAAAATTTTAGAGGACGAGAAGCCCACCCATCTCCTTGTTGCCTTTGATGCTGGTAAAACAACCTTTCGACATAATACATATAAAGAATATAAGGGAGGGAGGCAGAAAACTCCTTCAGAGCTTTCGGAGCAGTTTCCAGTTCTAAAAGAATTACTGGATGCATTTAAGATCCAACATTATCAATTAGAACAGTATGAGGCAGATGATATTATTGGAACACTTTCCTTACAAGGGAAGGAAAAAGACTATGATGTTACTGTTATTTCCGGTGATAAGGATATGTTACAGCTTGTTTCAGAAAAAGTAACTGTAAGTGTTACCAAAAAAGGGATAAGTGAAGTTGAAAAATACACACCAGAATATTTAATAAATAAAATGGAAGTCACTCCAGAGCAAATTATTGATTTAAAGGCTCTTATGGGGGATAAATCGGATAATATTCCTGGTGTACCTGGTGTAGGGGAAAAGACAGCCGTTAAATTGTTAAAGCAGTTTCCTACATTAGAGGAAGTGTATGAACATGTTGATGAAGTTAGTGGGAAGAAATTAAAGGAGAAACTTTCCACACATAAAGAGGATGCCTTTATGAGTAAGGAGCTTGTGACCATTAATCGAAATTCACCCGTTGAAATAACAATAGAGGATATTGTATATGAAGGTTTTGAACAAGCAAAGGTAAGTGCGATGTTTAAAGATTTAGGTTTTTTATCACTCTTAAATAGGATTTCAGGGGATTTTGATGTAGAGGAGGAAAGTAAAGACTTAGAGGAAGTCCACTTTCAAAAAGTCGATGATATTACATCTGATATGCTAACAGATGGTGCTGCACTTGTTGTTGAAATGCTTGGTGATAACTATCATAAAGAGGAAGTATTAGGCTTTGGTCTTGTTAATGATAAAAACAAGTACTTTATACCAACAAAGGTTGCGCTAGAATCGGATACTTTTAAACAGTGGGCGGAGGATTCCAAGAAGACAAAAAATGTATTTGATGCTAAAAAAACATTAGTAAGCTTGTTACGATACGGCATACATATGAGAGGTATTATATTTGATATGTTATTGGCATCTTATTTAATTAATCCATCCGAAAACAATCATGATATTCCTGCTATTGCCAACCGAATGGGTAAAACGAATGTATTATTTGATGAAGAGATATATGGAAAAGGTGCAAAGCAAAAAATTCCAGAGGATTCCGTTCTAGAAGAACATATCATCCGTAAAACCATTATCTTGCACGAATTATACAATCAAATGGTTGACAGGTTAAAAGAAAATGAGCAATATCAATTATTAATCGATTTAGAGATGCCACTTGCCTTAATTTTAGGAGAGATGGAGCATCTAGGTGTTCTAGTTGATATAGATCGAATTAAGGAAATGGGAGATGATTTAACCAATCGTCTTCAAACTCTAGAAAAAGAAGTATATGATTTAGCAGGTGAGGAGTTTAATTTGAATTCTCCTAAGCAATTAGGTCCGATACTGTTTGAAAAATTAGAACTTCCTGTTATTAAAAAGACAAAAACAGGTTACTCCACAGCTGCAGATGTTTTGGAACAACTAAAAGATAAACATGAAATTATTCCGAAGTTGCTTTTATATCGTCAATTAGGGAAGTTACAATCAACATATATTGAAGGATTATTAAAAGTAGTTCATACCGATTCCAGTAAGGTACATACTCGATATAATCAAGCATTAACACAAACTGGTAGACTAAGTTCTATTGACCCTAATCTACAAAATATTCCTATACGACTAGAAGAGGGAAGAAAAATTCGTAGGGCTTTCGTGCCTTCGAAAAAAGATTGGATCATGTTTGCGGCTGATTACTCACAAATTGAACTTCGTGTGTTAGCACATATAGCTAATGACGATAAGTTAATGCAAGCATTTAAAGATAATTTAGATATTCATACACAAACAGCAATGGATGTGTTTCATGTCCAAAAAGAAGAAGTAACTTCCAATATGAGAAGACAAGCAAAAGCAGTGAACTTTGGTATCGTATATGGAATTAGTGATTATGGTCTATCCCAAAACCTTGGCATAACAAGGAAGGAAGCGAAACAGTTTATAGAACGATATTTTGATATATATACTGGTGTAAAAAATTATATGGAAGAAATTGTACAGGAAGCCAAACGTAATGGATATGTAACGACAATTATGAATCGTAGAAGGTATTTGCCAGAAATAACTAGCAGAAACTTTAATTTACGTAGTTTTGCGGAGAGAACGGCCATGAACTCACCAATTCAAGGAAGTGCAGCTGACATCATTAAAAAAGCAATGATTGATTTACATGAGAAATTAAAAGAAGAAAAAATGCAAGCGCGTATGCTACTTCAAGTACATGATGAATTAATCCTTGAAGCACCGAAGGAAGAATTAGATAAACTAAAAGAAATTGTGCCAGAAATGATGGAGAATACTGTGGAATTAAACGTTCCATTAAAAGTTGATTATGCATATGGAGAAAGCTGGTATGATGCAAAATAAGGAGTCCAATCGATATGCCAGAATTACCTGAGGTAGAAACGATAAGAAAAACACTAATCCCCTTAGTGACAAGTAAAACAATTAAAGAAGTGCAAGTATTTTGGCCAAAAATGATTAAGGAACCAGATGATGTCCAAGAATTTAAACAAAAATTAATCGGGCAAACGATTCAAAGAATAGGAAGGAGAGGAAAATTTCTATTGTTTTATCTTGATCAATATGTTCTTGTATCCCATTTGCGAATGGAAGGGAAATATCGGGTAGCGGATTCAAGTAAGCCTGTGCGGAAACATACCCATGTTATTTTCTCGTTTACAGATGGTGAGGAGCTTCGATATAACGATGTTCGTAAATTCGGTACGATGCATCTTTTCCCAATAGGAGAGGAATTCACTCATAGTCCCCTAAATAAACTTGGTCCAGAACCATTTGACGAAACATTTACTTTTGATTATATGTACAATAAGTTACAGAAAACAGAAAGATCAATAAAGGCAGTTTTACTAGATCAACGTATTGTAACGGGGCTTGGAAATATTTATGTTGACGAAACGTTATATCGAGCTGGTGTTCACCCTGCGAAAAAAGCTAGTACATTAACGGAGGAAGAAATTGAATCTATTAGGAAGGAAGCTATAGAAACACTAAGGAATGCAGTAAAACAAGGTGGTACAACCATACGTTCCTATGTGAATAGCCAGGGAGAAATGGGAATGTTTCAACAGGAACTCTTTGTATATGGTCAAGAAAATAAATTATGTAAGCATTGTGGTAGTCCGATTGTTAAGATAAAAGTTGCTGGACGTGGAACTCATATTTGTACGGAATGCCAAAAATGAAGGTTTCCGCTAAACGATTATAATTTAATAATTAATGATGGTTGTGCGCATAGTTGTTTTTTTATCTCGCAAGGTATTTTCCGTAGTAGTTAATTCCGCTATTTAGCATCTCAAGAATTACTGAGTATTTTTGTAACTCTGACAAAAAAGGTAACAAAACTTATAAAAAGCTAATGAAGGAGGTGATTTTGGGTGGCGTTGATTATTGGATTAACAGGTAGTATAGCAAGTGGAAAAAGTACTGTTAGTTTGATGTTTGATGATTTTAATATACCAGTTATTGATGCAGATAAAATTGCCAGAGAAGTGGTAGAACCGGGAGAAGAGGCATATGAAAAGGTAATCGAAACTTTTGGCAATCAGATACTTAGGGAAGATAAAATATTAGACCGAAAGAAACTCGGTGCCATTGTGTTTGCTGACGAGGAGAAATTAGCCACATTAAATGGAATTGTACACCCTGCTATAAGAAAAAAAATGATTGACAAAAGGGATGCTCTTGTGAAAAACGGCGCGACATGTGTTGTAATGGACATACCTTTACTTTTTGAAAGTAAGTTAACTAGCATGGTTGATAAAACAATTGTTGTTTATGTTGATGAAGAAGTTCAATTGAAACGTTTGATGGAACGGGATGAATTTTCAAAAAGTGAAGCAGAGCAACGGATTCAATCCCAAATTCCTGTGAAGGAAAAAGCAAAACTAGCAGATGCAGTTATTAATAATAATGGTACAAAAGTAAATTCCTATGAACAGCTTGAAAAACTCTTATCAGAGTGGAATGTCGTGTAAAGCAATAACCTAATTTTTTAATTAAAACCTAATTTATTTGTCCTAACCAATTCTTTTGTTGTAAAAAATGTGCATAAATTTATAAAAAGTAAAGCACATTTAAAGTTTATTGTGTTATACTAATTAATATAGAGGGGAAATAAGTATAGCACAAACAGGAGGATGGGAAAGGAAATGAATAAAACGCGTATAGCTATTAATGGATTTGGTAGAATCGGACGGATGGTATTTCGTCAAGCAATAGTAGATGATACACTTGATGTAGTAGCAATCAATGCAAGTTATCCTTCAGAAACTCTTGCACATTTAATCAAATATGATAGTGTACACGGTCCATTTCAAGGTGAAGTTCGTGCACTGGACGATGCAATTAAGGTAGATAATAAAATTATTGAGGTTGTTAGCTCCCGTGAGCCAGAGAAGTTGCCATGGAGTAGACTAGAAATAGATGTAGTGATTGAAGCAACAGGGAAGTTCAAAACAAAAGAAACTGCTGGATTACATATCCAAGCAGGAGCAAAAAAAGTTGTAATCACAGCACCAGGTAAACAGGTTGACAATACGATTGTTATGGGTGTTAATGATCAAACATATCAACCAGAACAAGATGATGTGATTTCCAATGCATCCTGTACTACAAATTGTTTAGCTCCAGTTGTTAAAGTGTTAGATCAAAATTTTTCAATTATAAATGGACTTATGACTACCGTACATGCTTTTACTAATGATCAAAAAAACCTGGATAATCCACATAAAGATTTACGACGTGCTCGTAGCTGTACTCAATCGATTATTCCTACATCAACTGGAGCAGCTAAAGCATTGGGAGAAGTAATGCCACATTTACAGGGAAGACTACATGGTATGGCATTACGTGTTCCAACACCGAACGTTTCGTTAGTTGATTTAGTAGTCGATGTACAAAAAGATGTAACCATTGATGAGGTAAATGCTGCTTTTAAGAGAGCGGCAGAAAATGAATTAAAAGGTATTATACAATATAATGAAGAACCACTTGTTTCCATCGACTATACAACATCTGAATACTCATCCATTATCGATGGTCTTTCAACTATGGTATTAGACAATAATAAAATAAAGGTACTTGCTTGGTATGATAACGAATGGGGTTATTCTAAACGTGTATTAGATCTTACAAAACTTGTTGGCCGTCATTTACAAGAACGAGTAGAAATATAATTAAGATTAACGGACCGCCTATCTGGAATGGATAGGTGGTTTTATATTTTACTAAAATTAAATTTCGTATAAACATTTTATGTGTGAATAAAATTAATGATAAGATAACCTTTTACAAGTTTTTAGTAATTATATTGCAAAACCACTAAAAACGAGATATACTTCTCTTAATTGTTTAAGTTGTTGTATACTGTTCGCTTAAGGGTTGGGTCCTTATCGTACTAACTTTCCCCCGTGGCGTGGCAAAAAATTAAATATAGGTAATTAATACTATTTATTGATTGAGGGGGAATTAGTGTGAAGGATACAATTGGAAAACATGTAATTGCAGAGTTATGGGATTGCAATGTTAATAAATTGAATGATGTAGGTTTAATGGAGCGTATTTTTGTTGATGCTGCTTTAAAAGCAGGAGCAGAGATTCGTGAAGTTGCTTTCCATAAATTTGCACCATTTGGAGTTAGCGGGGTTGTGATTATTTCGGAATCTCACTTGACGATTCATAGTTTTCCAGAGCACGGATATGCAAGCGTTGATGTATATACTTGTGGTAATATTATTGATCCGAACATTGCTACAGAATACATTGCACAAGCATTAGAAAGTAAATCCTGTGATCGAGTAATATTATCTCGTGGAATGGGTTCAATTAAAACACAGGATTCTCAAAAAGTATATTAAATTTTAAAATATAAAAGAAGGGTTGACTTTTATTGTCAGCCCTTTTGTTTATTCCAGGTTAAGGGGCGGTAATACCCCCACCTCAAAAATGGAGGGAAAACGAATCCTTTTAGGTGGGGGATAAACTGCTTCTAAAAGCCCCCCCATTTATTGAAGACTTACTTTACGAAAGATAAGGTTTAACGTTATTCCATTTGGAAATCACTTTTGGTCTCTTTTGTTGATATTTGCCTATGGTATGTATAGAGGAATTAGGTGAAACATGTTACAATATAGGGAAATAGTTGTATTGTAAGTACGGATTATAGATTTAAATTGTTAATTTATAATTATTTTACTCTTTTATTAGTTATTTACCAAATGGTTAAAAATATAACATCTTTTAATTATCTAGGGTAAGTAAGGAATGGGGTTAAAAAGATGAGATGTCCTAATTGCCAATATAAAAACACCAAGGTTTTTGATTCTCGTCCAACCGATGAAGGTAAATCTATACGGAGACGAAGAGAATGTGAAAAATGCAATTATCGATTTACAACATTCGAACGGATGGAAGAACCGCCTTTAATTGTTGTAAAAAAAGATGGTGTTAGACAAGAATTTTCAAGAGAAAAATTAGTTAGAGGACTTATAAGAGCATGTGAAAAACGTCCAGTTCCTCTGGATAAAATAGAAGAGATTGCTTTAGAAGTGGAAAAGGACCTTCGTAACACTGGAATATCTGAAATTGACAGCAAGGAAATAGGGGAAAAAGTAATGGACCTCCTTGCTGAAGTTGACGAAGTAGCATATGTACGATTTGCATCTGTGTATCGTCAGTTTAAAGATATCAGTGTATTTTTGAATGAGCTAAAAGATTTAATCAACGTAGATAAAAAAGAATCTTAAGCATTTTTAATTAATAAGGGTGATATAATGCGATTTATTGGACAGATATTACCTGTAGACGGGTATTATGTCATTTTAAGAGGTCATTTACCAAATGATTATACAACATCATTGACTCATCTGTATCAGCCGCTCATTGGTGTCCATGGGGTAGTACTATATCTAACATTGCTTCATGAAATGAAACTGCAAGGCCAATCACCACAAACCCACCATACATTAATGAATTATTTAAACCTCCCTTTAGATGAAATATATAGAGCTCGGTTAAAGCTTGAAGGAATCGGCTTATTAAAATCATTTAAAAAGATTGAGGACCAGATATCTATATATACGTATGAATTGCAAAGTCCTTTTGCACCTATAGAATTCTTTAAGGATGCTATGTACTCGCAGTTATTATATCATCAAATCGGAGAACAAAAGTATCATTTTCTAAAGAATCGATTTTCTGATGTTTTACATGAAAATAAAGGGGAAAATATAACTGTTTCATTTAATGATGTTTTCGAGACTATTACACCATCTATTGAAATGACGAGTTCTGGGTTAAGTGATGATGACCCAGTAAATCACCAAGAGGATATGGCGGATTTATCATGGATTGAGCAAATGCTTAAACAGCGAATGATTCCTGTAGGGAAGGTTTTAACAAAAGAAAATCGTAAATTGCTTTCACAAATGATGTTGCTCTATGACTTAGATAGCTACGAAATTGAAAAGTCTGTTTTATGGGCGTTAAATGAGGAAAATCGCTTGGACAAAGAGGAATTTAAAACTGCCTGTCATGATCTATTTAAATCCAAATATAAAAATAATACCGTCCATTTAACAGAAAAAGTGAATCCTGATAAGGTTCAAGAAGAGAAACCAAAAACGAAAGAAGAAATGTTGGTACATGAATTAGAAACAATTTCTCCAAAACAATTATTAGAAGACTTATCAGGTGGAAATCAAGCTTCTGAACAGGATATGAAGGTTATTCGAGAAGTTATGACATCACAGGGCTTACCATCTCCAGTTATGAATGTTTTAATTCATTATGTCCTATTACAGTCAAACATGAAACTTTCGAAAGCTTACTTAGAAAAAATAGCAAGCCATTGGTCACGTGCAAAAATAAAAACTGCAAAGGAAGCCATGGATTTTGCCAAAAAAGAAAAAGAAAGATTTTCAAAATCTGCGACAAAACGAAAGCAGTCGACTTATAATACTTATTATAGAAAAAGTAATAATTCAAAAGAAATTGTACCTGATTGGTTTAAGGAAAGAAAGGCAAAACAGGCAAAAACTGTACAAAGTAAACAACCTGTTATTAACTTAGAAAAGGAAAAGGCGGAGTTACAGGCATTCCTAAACCAAACGAATCAAAAAAATAATTGATTTCAAGGATGATTTATTATGGATCCAATTCAAACATCTCTTTCCAAATGGATGAGAGAGAATAGAAATTTCCAAGAAAACTATGCGAAAATTAGGGAAGAAGTTTTAAGGGACCCGGAAATTAATGAGTTCCTATCACTTCATTCAGAGTTGGGAAAAAGAGAGATAAACAAAAGCTTAATAAAATTATATGAATATAAAACACAATCTAAACAATGCTCAGGGTGTTCGTCATTTGAGAATTGTCAGAATATGCTACAAGGATACTCTCCTATACTTCATGTGGATAAGGGTGAAATACACTTATCGTATGAAAAATGTCATAGTCGTATGATGTATGAAAAAGATAAGAAACAGCAAAAGCTTGTACAAAGTGTTCACGTACCAAAAGAGATTTTACAAGCTTCCCTTAATGACATTGAAAGTGATGATGTTAGAGATAATGCTGTAATGGAAATGTTTCGTTTCATTAAAGAAGCAAGCAATGGACTACCGAAAAAAGGATTCTACTTCTACGGTCCATTTGGTGTTGGAAAAACATATTTATTAGGTGCATTAGCTAATGAATTGAAAAAAATGAACTATTCTTCCATGATTATTTATATGCCAGAATTTGTTCGTGAAATAAAATCATCTTTTAAGAATGATACAACGAATGAAAAAATAGATTACTTTAAAAAAGCAGATATATTGATGCTTGATGATATTGGTGCAGAAATGCAGTCAGCGTGGTTTAGAGATGAAATATTAGGATCCGTCTTACAATATCGAATGATGGAGCAATTACCTGTTTTCTTTACATCGAATTATAGCTTAGAGCAATTAGAAGGGGTTCTTTCTACAACAAGGGATGGTATAGAAACCGTAAAAGCCGGTCGGATTATTGAGCGAATCAAACAAGTCAGCAACGAAATTGAAATTCTCGGGGAAAATAGAAGGAAATAGAGGGAAAACTAGCATACCAAGTCATGCTAGTTTTTTCTTTTGGCTATTACTGCGTAAATAGAAAGATGATGTGACGCAACACAGTAAATTTTGTCAATGCATGTTGATTTCCACTGCGGGCAGTCATGGAGCTTAGAGCATGGCTTTAGACATGTGCTATTCCCACAAGACATGGGAATCTTTGTGTGAAGAAATTTATGACATAAATATAAGGCGTTGTGATGATGTTTAGCACCAACCAGTGTATTTCCGCAGCGGTATTAAACATCTCTAATAGGTTATTGCGCATTCTATATATATTGCGTCATTATCAACAATCTTTAAAGAAAACACTTTTTATAAACAAAAAGAGTTACTAGATTAGGTGGTTTAATCATTTTTTTGCCCTTTTGTCCATATAATGTAACAGTTTGGTTGTGGGTGAGGGTGATGGTTATTGCTGGAGGCATATTTCGAATCAGATAAAGAAGTGCTAACGTTTTGTGAACATTTATTTCTTAAATCAAATCAAATTGAGTTACAATGGAAAATTCACAAAGATTGGGGGAATCATATACAGATTAAAAGAAACATACCTCAAAAAAGTCTATTAGAGATTATCTCCAAATCATTGACAAATGTTTTTATTGCGTATCGTTTAGGGAGCTTAATCAAATATATAATTAAAAAGAACTATTATTTTACCAATAATGAAGAAATAGAAAGAATTCATGATTTAACGATTTGGATAGTATCAGGAAATGATGAAGGTAGTTTACAGGTGAGAAAAAGGACAGACAAAGATCCATGGGAATTACTACATTCTTTATTTTTTGATCATATCAAGGAAACAAAAACGATCCACTATGATTCCATCGTTAAATTTGGCTTAAAGGTTTTTAAGGATCAAATGATTCACTATGTTGGACTAGCTATTGATGAATATAAGCGAGAAGAAGATCATCAGGAATTTTTAAGTGTACTTCGCGATTATATTACAAAGAAGGAATCTAAAATCTCCATGGTCCATATTCTTCAAGGTGATTCTTTTACCTTTTTTAAAGAAAGTGGTAAACCATTTTCCATTATGGAATTACGAACAATGATGCAACAAGAACCTTTATATATATTTGGTTTAGAAGATGAAATGAATTTAGCTCCCCTCATTGCGATGGCACCAGAAAAAATTAAAATTTATGGGGAGGACCCTGCGGAACCAAAAACATTAACAGTTATAAATGTTTTTCAAGAAAAAGTTAAATTTGAATCAGTTCGTACCTTTCCTTTTCGTTTTCGTTCCAAAAGAGAGCAAAAATAGACTTGCTTTTATAATTTTATAAGGATATAATACGAATTATAATATCAA
Source organism: Oceanobacillus senegalensis (assembly GCF_900176885.1). Lineage (GTDB taxonomy): Bacteria > Bacillota > Bacilli > Bacillales > Amphibacillaceae > Oceanobacillus > Oceanobacillus senegalensis. The sequence continues at coordinate 1,027,261 of NZ_LT839648.1, forward strand.
TCATAAATCGTTTAAAAGTGTTGAAGAGGACATGATTATTTGGTCACCGTATAGAAAAGAGAGGGATGTCATGGCTGAAAATATCCCCTATAACGGCAAATAATTACCACCTTTGAACTCTGCCCTGAAATAAGTAGGGAGCAGCGTGGATTCTGCGTTAAAGAAGGAATGAGCCGCTATTGATGCGGGAATGAGGGTGGAACCACGATCGTCATACGATGCTCGTCCCTTTTGCATATATGCAAAAGGGACGAGCTTTTTTGTATTATTATATATAATGAACAATCGATGGTTCCCGAATAAACGATTTTGATTTTACGACTATGAAAGGAGCAATATATATGGCAGCAGAAATTATGATTACATTCCCAGATGGTAATGAAAAAGGATTTCCAGTTGGTATAACAGGGGAAGAGATTGCGGCTTCGATCTCACCTGGATTAAAAAAGCAAGCTATTGCTATTAAGTTGGACGGGGAACATGTTGATTTACGTCGTGAACTAAAGCAAGGTGGAAAAATAGAGATTTTAACATATAAAAATGATGAAGGAATAGATATTCTTCGCCACTCGACAGCACATCTTATGGCACAAGCAATTAAACGCCTATATAAGGATGTTCAATTTGGAGTGGGTCCGGTTATTGAAGAGGGATTCTATTATGATTTGGATATGGAACATAAAATAACTCCAGAAGATTTACCGAAAATTGAGAAGGAAATGAAGCGTATTATAGATGAGAACCTTGAAATTAAGCGTATTGAGGTATCTCGTGAGGAAGCGAAAGAAAGATTTAAAGAAATTAATGATGAGTTAAAATTAGAGCTCATCGATGCGATTCCAGAAGGAGAACAAGTGACTATTTATGAGCAAGGTGAATATTTTGACCTTTGTCGTGGAGTGCATGTTCCTGCAACAAGTAAAATTAAGGCATTTAAGCTTTTAAGTATTTCAGGTGCTTACTGGCGTGGAGATAGTAATAATAAACAACTTCAACGTGTTTATGGAACGGCTTTTGAAAAGCCAGGACAATTAGAAGAGCATCTACGTATTTTAGAGGAGCGGAAAGAACGAGATCATCGTAAGTTAGGGAAGGAATTAGATATATTTACCGTTTCGCAAAAAGTGGGACAAGGTTTACCGCTTTGGCTTCCAAAGGGCGCAACAATTAGACGTACAATTGAACGATACATTGTTGATTTAGAGGAACGTTTAGGTTATGACCATGTTTATACACCAGTTCTAGGCAGTAAAGAATTATATGAAACAAGTGGACACTGGGATCACTATCAAGAGGATATGTTTCCACCGATGGATATGGATAATGAAACATTAGTATTACGCCCGATGAACTGTCCACACCATATGATGGTATTTAAAAATCAATTCTGGAGTTATCGCCAATTACCGGTTCGAATTGCAGAGCTTGGAACAATGCATCGCTATGAAATGAGTGGTGCTTTAGCTGGACTTCAAAGGGTGCGAGGAATGACATTAAATGATGCGCATATCTTTGTACGTCCTGATCAAATAAAAGAAGAATTTGTTCGTGTTGTAAATTTAATTCAACAAGTTTATAAAGATTTTGGACTTAATGATTATTATTTCCGCCTATCTTATCGTGATCCTGAGGATAAGGAAAAATATATTGATGATGATGAAATGTGGGAATTGACTCAAAGTAAATTAAAAGAAACCATGGAAGAAATGAATTTGGAATATGTGGAAGCGGAAGGTGAGGCCGCGTTCTACGGTCCTAAACTTGATGTACAAGTAAAAACGGCGTTAGGTAAAGATGAAACTTTATCTACGGTTCAATTGGATGTTCTTTTACCTGAACGCTTTGATTTAACATATATTGGGGAGGATGGAAAAGAACATAGGCCAGTTGTTATTCACCGAGGGGTTGTTTCTACGATGGAAAGATTTGTTGCTTTCTTAATTGAGGAATACAAAGGAGCATTCCCTACATGGCTTGCACCGGTACAAGTTAAGGTTATACCTGTATCTCCACAAGTACACTTAGATTATGCGAAGGAAGTAGCAGAAAAACTTCGTTATCAGGGTGTACGGATCGAAGTAGATGAGCGTGATGAGAAAATTGGTTATAAAATTCGTGAAGCTCAAACGCAAAAAGTACCATTTATGCTAGTTTTAGGTGACAAGGAAATTGAAGATAATTCGGTCAACGTACGTCGCTATGGAGAACAAAAATCAGAAACGTTATCATACAGTGACTTTGAGTCGTTGATTAATAAAGAAGTTTCAGAAAGAACCTTGAGAAAATAGCTATATACCAATATTACAGGTAAATTGAGACTGGGACAAAAGTATTTTCTCTAAGTAAAAGTCGAACATAATTGGTGGATAAAAATCGCTCCGGAAATATACTTCGCGCACCTTAGGGCGGCTGATGAGCCCCCTTCGTGCTAACGCACTACGTCTCACCTAGGCCTCTCATCCCGCAGGACTAGGAACGCTACGGCAGCAAGGCATCGCACGAAGAAAATTGCACTTTATTTTCGAGGAGTCTACGTATATTTCCTCCGCTAAGTAGTGTGTTATTCGTCTTTTGAGTTAAATACTTTAGTTATGTCCCAGTCTCAATTTTTTAAAGTGATCATTAAACCCCTTGGAAATAAAAATCAATTATCTAACGAAGGTGTCATACTGACGGGGGCCTTCCTTGTTCTTTGGGAATAGGAGGTATCTAAAAACTCCGAAGCGGTGGTCTTCCATTACGGAGGCTGAAGCCGTGCCCTAAGGTTCGCGAACTTAAACGTGCACCAAAAAAATTTATTGTTCAATAAGTATTAAGCCAATAAGTAAAGTTACATCGACATGCACCGATAAATTTCATCAGTTGCGTCATATCATCCTTCAAAAGTGAAGGAAAACGTGTGGTAGAATTAATAAGACATGCTTGGTCTTTTCTAACATCTATGTTATACTATTAAAAGTGAAATCAAAAAGGATTGTTGTTTGACACAGTCTTTTTTAGATGTTATACTTTAAAAGTTGAAAAAATAAATGATCTGTAAAGACAAGTAGAAGCACCCGCTTCTCACCTGATCGACGCCATAGTGAGCAGTTGACTGGTTCCAAAATTATCATCTTTGATTGGAAACGTGTGGGTGCATTGTGTGTACCGACACTTTTTTAATGTATGAACAAATGCTTGTCCCAATAGATCAGTGAAAAAACTTTGGAGGTGGCTGAACATTAGCAAAGAGATGAACGTCAATGAAAAGATTCGTGCTAGAGAAGTACGTCTTATCGATTCAAATGGGGATCAGCTTGGTGTGAAATCACGTCAAGAGGCATTGGAGATTGCACAAACTAGAAACTTGGACTTAGTTTTAGTTGCACCAAATGCAAAACCACCTGTTTGTCGTATCATGGACTATGGTAAATACCGTTACGAGCAACAGAAAAAGGAAAAAGAAGCTCGTAAAAAGCAAAAGGTAATTAACGTTAAAGAAGTGCGTTTTACACCTGGAATTGGCGATCATGATTTCGAAACGAAATTAAAAAATGCAAGAAAATTCCTTGCAAAAGGCGATAAATTAAAAGCATCTGTTCGTTTCCGTGGACGTGCGATTACACACAAAGAACTTGGTAAAGAGGTTTTAACCCGCTTAGCTGAAGAACTTAAAGATATCGCGACAATTGAATCCAAACCGAAAATGGAAGGTCGTAATATGTTTATGATGCTCGCTCCGGTTAATGAGAAGAACTAATAAAGATGCAACATTACGAGGAGGAAATACATTATGCCTAAAATGAAAACTCATAAAGGGACTCAAAAACGTTTCAAAAGAACTGGTAGTGGAAAACTAAAAAGATCTCATGCATATACAAGTCACTTATTTGCAAATAAATCACAAAAACAAAAACGTAAACTACGTAAAAGTGCCGTTGTATCTGCAGGAGATTACAAACGTATTAAGGATATGTTACCAAGATAAATAAATGAGAGAATAATAAATAGATATTTCGTGAATGTACTAGGAGGGAATTATTATGCCACGTGTAAAAGGTGGAACAGTAACACGCAGACGTCGTAAACGCGTATTAAAATTAGCTAAAGGTTATTATGGTTCAAAGAGAACACTATTTAAAACAGCAAAACAACAAGTAATTAAATCAGGTCAATATGCTTACCGTGACCGTAGACAAAGAAAGCGTGACTTCCGTAAATTATGGATTTCTCGTATTAATGCTGCTGCTCGTTTAAATGATATTTCTTACAGCAAATTAATGCACGGATTAAAAGTAGCTGGTATTGATATCAACCGTAAAATGTTATCAGATTTAGCTGTAAATGATGAAAAAGCATTTACTCAACTTGTTGAGAAAGCAAAAGCAGCAATCAAATAAGTTGTATAAAAGACCGAGTTCATTTTATGATGAATTCGGTCTTTTTATTATAGAAGAAGGAGTATTACAATGGAAAATTTACATATAATCTTACCTTATGTACTGGGGGTTAACTTGGTTGGCCTTTTACTAATGCGCGTTGATAAACAAAAAGCAATCAAGAAGAAATACCGTATCCCAGAAAGAACCTTTTGGTTAATTGCATTACTAGGTGGAGCAATGGGAACTTATATTGGTATGAGAATGTTCCGACATAAGACAAAGCATACTTCGTTTGTTGTTGGTATGCCAATAATCATCCTTATAAATATCATATTCTTTTATTATTTAGTGTCATAAAGGCTCGTCTTATGTCATATAGATGTACAAGAGAAAAACGCTAGACCTTCTTCTTAAGCGGGGACTCAGATGATGGATGAGAATTGTTTCATATAGGTGAATCGTAAAAACTTCCTTATTTTATTAACGCATCAGGGAACTACATGACAAAGGAGGAAGGACATGGAATATGTCGGGAATTATATAATGGCGTTTATTGAGATGGGAGGATTGTTATCTCCTTTGTTCTTTATTTGTTTTCATTTGATTAGGCCATTATTTTTTATCCCGGTAATTTTTATTTGTGTTTCCGGTGGTATTCTATATGGCCCTATTGCAGGTACTATTTATTCTATTGTTGGAATCACGCTTTCTAGTGTTCTATTTTATGGTATTATTCATCGTATGCCGAAAAAGTTAGAGAGATTAGTCAATTTAAAACAAAAAATATTAGGTAAACATGCCGAAGTAAATACATCACAAGTGGCCTTACTTCGACTCATTCCTTTTATTCATTTTCATTTATTATCCTTATGCTTAATCGAAATATCGGCTGGGCTAAAAGATTATACTAGATCATCTTTGTTATCAACTATCCCACTATCAATTGTCTACACTTCAATTGGTGGATGGCTCTCGAACTTATCTCCATTTCATATCGTTATTTTTCTTATTGGTTTATTACCATTCATTTATCTATTAAGAAGTAAGGAAATCATTATTAAATGGCAAGATTTCTTTCAAGTAAGCACATAGAATGTAAAAATAAAAACTCGGCATTTTCCTTAAATGGAATTGCCGGGTTTTTATTTCTATTCTTCCATTTTTGTAATCACTAAATCATCAATAGGATGGTTCCATTTTATGGTTGCGTGCGGATAACGTTGAAGAATTTCATTTTCAAGATAATAGATATCATTGCGAGTAAATCCTTTTAATTCAAAGGGATCACGTACAGTGATATGAATATCAACTACTTCAAATGAATTTTCTGTTGTACCTAAATATTTTTCGCCATCAAAAAGACAGCCCTTATATACAAAATGTAGATTTTTTTTGCTGTCATTGGGTTCATCCAATAAGTAGAATTCCTTCAATTCTTTTGCTATACGAAGCTTTCTGTCGGGATTACGAATGTATTGAATCCAAGTATAGACCAATAAAACAATAGCCAACAAGATAAGTAACCGAAATAAAATGATAATCATACAAAATCGACTCCTATATACTATTTATTAGTCATTTAAAATTTATAATTATATGTATCTTTCCTTTACGTTACGTTTTTACAATAGCTTTGGTTTCACTAATTTCAAAATTTCATGATACAATCATGGAAAAAGAAGGGCATTTTTGGATATATTGTTATTCCTTGTTAGTGCGTTAATATTCAATACGTGCATAAATAGGGTTTATGTACATTCTATCTATTTAGTACCAAAACAACAATTTTTTAAAAAACAGCAAAAGAAATGAGGACGAAAAAATGGATTGGGATATTTTATTTTCAATGCAAAGTCAGTTGGATACATATATCAAGGAAAATCATAGCCTTGCAGAAAGAGACTTATTTCAGGAAAAATGTTTAGCTTTATTAGTAGAAATTGGTGAGCTGGCAAATGAAACTAGATGCTTTAAGTTTTGGAGTAACAAACCACGCAATGATGTCAATGTTATCTTAGAGGAATATGTTGATGGAATTCATTTTATTTTATCATTGGGGATTGATAAAGGGTATAGATACGAATCAAAAGGATTAAGTGCTGTTTCCAATAGTGAAACAGTGCAATTCAATCGAGTATTTACTACATGTGCTCAATTTCGAAGCAATCCATCGAAAGAGAATTATGAAACCTTATTTGACTCCTATATACAGTTAGGTAATATACTAGGATTTACAGAATCAGACATAAAGGATGCATATTATAAGAAGAATGAGATAAATTATGAAAGGCAGAATAAAGGATATTAGTACCAGAAAACGGTATAATTAGAAATAAAAAGGAGGCATTACATATATGACTAAGTTAGATGAAACATTAACGATGCTTAAAGATCTTACAGATGCAAGAGGTATTCCGGGTAATGAAAAGGAAGTACGTGGTGTATTTGAAAAATATATATCATCCTATGCAGATGAAATGACAACAGATAATTTAGGAAGTTCTATAGCTAAAAAAATAGGCGATGATAAAGGACCGAAAATTATGATAGCCGGACACCTTGATGAAGTAGGCTTTATGGTAACACGTATTGACAAAAAAGGCTATATTTATTTTCAAACGGTCGGCGGTTGGTGGAGCCAAGTTATGCTTGCACAAAGAGTAACTATTCTTGGTTCAAAAGGGGATGTAACAGGTGTTATTGGTTCCAAGCCACCACATGTACTTCCTGCAGAGGCACGTAAAAAGCCGTATGATATTAAGGATATGTTTATAGATATTGGAGCTTCCAGTAAGGAAGAGGCGGAAGAGTTTGGTGTGAGACCAGGAGATTCTATCGTACCTTATTTTGAATTTACGCCACTAAAAAATGAAAAAATGCTATTAGCAAAAGCTTGGGATAATCGTATAGGGCTAGCAATTGCAATTGAAGTTCTAAAACAACTTAAGGATACTAATCATCCGAATGTTGTTTATGGTGTAGGTGATGTTCAAGAGGAAGTAGGTTTACGTGGTGCGAAAACAGCTACTAATAAAATCCAACCAGACATTGGATTTGCTGTTGATGTTGGTATTGCTGGCGATACACCCGGAATTAAACCGCATGAAGCAGATAGTAAGCTAGGGGAAGGTCCTCAAATTATACTCTATGATGCTTCCATGGTTTCTCATAAAGGGCTACGTGATTTAGTTGTAGATACAGCAAATGAAAAAAATATCCCGTTCCAATATGCATCCATTGCTGGTGGGGGAACAGATTCAGGTTCTATTCATCTATCTGGAAACGGTGTCCCGTCATTATCCATAACCATTGCCACACGTTACATTCATTCCCATGCTGGCATACTGCATCGTGATGACTTTGAAAATGCAGTTAAATTAATAGTTGAAGTAATTAAAAAATTAGACGCAGATACAGTGAGAGAATTAATATTGGCTTAATAAAAACTCAGGCAGAAAATAAATGATATGCTCCCCTTAAGGTAGACAGATTAAAAATAAAAATTTGTTTCTATCTTAGGGGAGGTTTATAAGTTCTATTAAGCAAAGTATTGGTTCATTACTTTCTTTACATAATTCTGAGTTTCTTTAAAAGGCGGAATTCCTTGGTATTTATCTACATTACCAGGACCTGCATTATATGCAGCAAGAGCGAGCTCGATAATCCCGTTATACTTATCAAGCATTTGTCTTAAATATTTTATCCCACCCTCAATATTTTGCTTAGGATCAAGAGGATTGGATACTCCTAGACCGCGCGCTGTTGCTGGCATTAATTGCATAAGACCTTGTGCTCCTGCTGTACTTTTTGCTATCGAATTATAATTTGATTCTGTTTTAATAATTGCATCAATGAGCTTTTCATCAATTCCATACTTTCAGATGCGGCATTAATTTCTGATTGGAAAGATGTATTAGTAGATAAGGATGATACATTCCCAAATGATGTTCCATTACTGATGATTGAGTTTTGTTGGATGATAGATGTATTTAGTTTTTCCTGTAGCATATGTTTAAACGTAAATTCTGCCATAGGGAATCCCCTAGATGATGGATTTCTATGTGAAGTTATAACGGACAATGCTTGTAATTGAATAAATTTCTGTAAATCCCTTATTTCCATATTGTCAATTTTCCTTCATTTTCTATGACTGTATTCTAAAAGCTTGTTGTTTTCGATACAATAACCTTCGCTGGTTTGGTACTTACCACTCCATTAATTAAAGAGCAGCAAGATGAACAAATCATACCATTTATTTTACGGGTAATCCCGCTGATTAGCAAAGTTAAAACGATAGGATTTCCTTCCCAGAATTTGCTAGTAATTGTTGATAGAAGTTATCCTCTCCTATACATACAATCCGATCACATAAACTATTTATTTCGTCCATATCATGGGAGGTGTATACAATCATAATTCCAGAATTTGCAAGTGCTTTTAAGTGGTTTCCGATTTCTATTTTTGATTTTAGGTCGATGCCAACGGTGGGTTCATCTAATAATAATAGTTTGGGATCATGAATGAGACTGATTGCTAGATTTAATTTACGTTTCATTCCACCAGATAATACTTTCGTTGGCTCTTGCCACTTGTCTAATTTCATATTTAAGCAAAGCTGTCTTAATTGGTCTTTATCTTTCTTCACCCAGGATAGTTTTTCAAAAAATAACATATTTTCTTCCACCGTAAAATCCTCCCATAAGGCAATTTCTTGAGGGACAAAACCAATTTGTTTGCGAATCTCTTTTTTATTTATTGGGAATTTAAGTTCATTTAGAGAAAAGGATCCCTTTGATGGGGATTGAAGTGTAGCCAGAATGGAAAGCAGAGTGGATTTCCCCGCACCATTCTCTCCAATAAGTCCAACAATTTCTCCAGGCTGAACAAAAAAAGATATATTATTGAAAATCTTCTTTTTGCCGTAAAATTTTGTTAATGAATCAATTTTTAACATAAGGTTTCCCTCCTTTTATTAGCCATATAATCATCCATATTATGAATAATATTAGCCATGGATTTCCCCAGTTTTTTTCTAAAAAGCTCTGAAATGGATTGATGGCTTCTATCCATGGAAAATGTTTTATTATCCTGTCCATGGGAAGAATAGCTCCGCTTATAATAGTAACAATCATGGTAATAATAAAGGATACAGAATAATAGACATATAGTTTATTAAACAGTAAGGCAATCAAGAATGCTGCTAAGTTAACCATCACCCGATATAGAAATATAAAGAACAGTAATTTCCATGTAAGGTTTTCCTGTACGAATATATAGAATAAAATGCTAGCTACTATATCGAACAAATAAAAAAGTATGGTATGTAGAAGCAGGTTTCTTAGCAAGAACCCCTTCCATGAATATTTCATAAAAGTAAATCGCAATCTTGTAGCGGATTGCTGCCCTTTAATAACCCAATCAAAAAGGAAAAAAGTAGATAAAATAGTTAGGATTGCCCAAATTCCCCAAATACTCCAGATGTTCGTAGTCGAATCTCCTTTTCCTTTACCATTTATAGAAAACGTAGTTCGTAGGAGGTTTTCTCTTAACTGAATTTCCTTTGTTTTTGTAATTATTTCTTGCAATGTCCAATTACTTTTAGCTTCTTCATTTATGGCATAAATGGCTGCGGCAGCTTTAGAACGGCCCGTATCTTCTTGTACATAGGAAACAATCATTTCTTTTACAGGTTGATAAGCAAAGGATAGGTTTGATGAGTACGCCGTTATTAACCAATTACGATTTCCTTTTATGATTTCCTTTTCATAGTTTTCTTCAATAATAAATGCACTGTCAAGTTTGTGGTTTTGTACCATTTGCTTAGCTTCTATTTCGGTGAGTTCATCTATTCGTATGAAGGGTGTTTGCTTTATGGACTGATAAAGCTCCTCAGCAAGGTGAGACTCATCTTCCATTACTATTCCAACAGGTATTTTGCTATCCTCCTGTAGGGTATTCAGAACTTGTAATAAAACTAATGTTCCAATGATTGGAAACAATAGCCAAAATAGTAGGCTGAATATTTGTTTTTTCCAATGGAACCAGCGTGTAGTTAAGATTTCTACCATAACTATACACGCTCCTTCCATAATGAAATCCCAAGTAAACTAAAAAGAAATGTTAATGTTATAAAAAACAAAGTTATTAAATCAATAAAGATACGTCCCTGTAGTATAATTTGATTAATCCAGTAAAAAGCCTCATAGAAAAAGTTATAGCTTATAAGGTTTTGTAACCAGATTGGAAAATATATGACTGGAATGATAGCACCGCTTAATAATAATCCTATAAAAGCAAATAATGATTGTACGAGTAGACGTAGTTTGAATGATGAGATGATTGTTTCTATTAATGCTAAACAAGCTAATAAAGTAAGACTGTATAATAACCAAATTAATCCAATACGTACAAAATCGGAAAACCCCCATGTAACATGTAATAAAGTCAGGATACCAACGAATAGCAACATAGAAAGAAAGTATACGACGATAATGGTTACGACTATGTTTGCTACAATACGCTGTATCGAAGTCACACCATAAAGCTTGAGGCGGTCTTTCATTCGTTTGTGCTCTTCTACATAAAAAAAGTTATATACGACTAGAAGCCAAAGCGTTCCGATTATAAACCAGAAACCAATACTAAAATAAGAAACTGGAGAAGATGTTGCCACATTTCTGATTTCTTTCTCATTCACGATTTGATTGGAACCTAATGTATAAAAGACGAATTCCTTAAATTGCTCTAAAACTAAATCGGCTCTCTCATCTTCCTTCATTCCTAGCTTTTTTGCATAATGATTGATGGTTAAGATATTAGCCTGTGAAGCACGAATATGTCTCGCAATACTCTCCACGATTTCACGTATCAACAAGCTATCTATTTGTTTACGTGGATTTCCCACTATTGGCAACTCAACAGAGGTGCCTTGATATAAATTATTTGTAAACTGTTCAGGAAAAATGATGTAAGCACTTATGGTATTTTTTTTAATAGCTTCTTCTGCTTCTTCTTCCGATATGCTGTGTATTTGAATGTATTTACCAAGGTGGGTGGATTCCTCAATTAATTGGGAAACTAGTTGTGTTTCTTTTGATTGATCTAAATCCACTAACCCAACATGGATGGGATTCTTTTCCTCAGGGTAAAAAATAGATCCTATAATAAAAAGGATAGTCCCTACAATTATTAAGGGAAACATGAAAAGAAGAGGAAGTGTTAGCCACTTCCTCTTTAACCTAAGCATATTATTATGAATGAATAAAAAGATATATTTTATTGTATGCATATAGGCACTTCCCATTCAAAAATAGAATTATACGGTTAACTTAAAAACCTGATCCGCCAGCCATGATTCCAAATAGCCATTGTTGAAAACGAGGAGTAAGTTCGGATTCTACATAATCCATTAGTTCTACAGCACTCATTCCACCTAAATCTTTTACATTCTCCTCAGATGGCATTTCTACAGATTCGATGACGTTACCATCTACAAGTAATTGTAAATTTATTAAATTACCCATATCAGAGGTTTCTATAGATAGATGGTGTTCGGAATTCATTTGCTCGCTCTCAAAGGTTGATGATCCGTCCCAAATTAATTTACCATCATTGAAACCATCGTTAAAAGAGAAAGTTCTTTCAAAATTTCGTGTTCCATTTTCTAAAGTTTCAGTAGCTACATATGATAGGGTGGTTTCTCCAGCTGTTAGTTTAATAGAGTCTTCTGCATTGTTTCCATCCCATGATAGGTCGCCAGTTACATTCATTGTACCTTGATTAGCAGGATCAGCAAATTCGAAATCATAATTAAAATGTTGTGTTGTCTCAGTAAACAATTGTGTACCATTTACACTAAAGGAAATGAGATTATTCTTATCTGGTCCAAGTTCCATATTCATGTCACGTTTAGCAATCATGTCATTGTGAACCCAAATAGTAGAAGTAAAACCATTTGGTATGTGGAAGTCTTGTATTTCTTCCTTCGCCTGTCCTAATCCATCTTCAAAATCGGATAGTATTTGGTCTACATCATCATCTAATGTTGGATTACCAATTTGACTGGCAGTGAGCTGAGTTCGTAGTATTTCCTTTAATCTATCGTCGTTTTCCAATTTCTCAAAAATAGTTGTTAACAGATCTCTTACTTGTTGTTCATTTAAATGAAGTTCAATTTTTTCTGTATCAAGTGATTCACCGTTTATTTCGATTGTTTCATTTGTAGTCTCAAATGCATCATCTGGCAATTCATCGTAAATCATTTTTCCATATTCCGTTTTGAGATATTCCAAATCTTCATCACTTAGGCCACCATTTTTCTCAAACAATGTATCTAATTCTAAGGTTTCATCGCCAGTGAATGTTACTGGATCCAATTCTTTTAGTAACGGTCCTAAATCATCATCTTTAATCTGTAAATATTCCTCAATAAATGGTAATCCAACCATTACTTTTTCATCTGTTAGATAAGCACTCAGTCCGTCAACCTTTATTCCAGCAATATCTAAAGCAATCTCACTGGCAATTTGTTTATTCTCCATATCTGCCTGTGCTTTCAGACTAATGCTGGAATTATTAATAATCTGGGCCGGATTAATGGTTGTGTATCCTTCAGTAGCGGTTGGTCCGTTATATTCTGCAGACAGTTTTACCGATTGTTCTGTTGGATTTTCATATGACAATTCATTCCAGTCTAGTTCTGCTTGATAACGATCTTTTATCGTGTCGCCAACAAATTCCAATGTATTTTTTTCTGCTAGAAAATAAGTTTGTTTTGGAGAGGTGTTAATGATAAGCGTAAATGCTGCAACACTTCCTCCAATAACTAATATTGCAGCTACAATAATAGCTATAAACCCTTTGTTAACCCCTTGTTTTTTGTTTGAATCTTCCACGTAATATCCCCTTTCTCTTCAATTCTTATATATGTATTTATAAAAACATTAAAACATACTTACAATTACTATTATACTAGACAAATAGATTATATCGCCCTATATAGGAATTGTATATACTTTCTTTGTATGAATTTAACTAATTTACTAATAACTGGAATAATACGTGTTACTCATAGACAATGGGGGTAAAACAAAAAATAATTTGAAAGTCCTAATATAGTGGATTTTTGAACGGTATTACTTCTAAGTAAAGAACACCAAAAAATGTCAAAGTTGTAAGATCTTAAACATTTTTTTGGTGTTTACTTTACTTCTAAATGATTATTTTTTAAACAATGACTAACTACCTGCTTGTTTTACACCTTGCTCTAAGGCTTCAATCATTTCCTGCTTATCCTGTTCACTAGATTGATTCCAGATCAGTTCAAATAAAACTCCTAAACCAGGTAACATTTTTTCTTCACCTGTTTGTATAGCGTCAACAATTGTTTCTTCTAATTGATCTTGATTATTATTAGAAATGTTATGCAAAATTGCTTTACGAATATTTAAATCCATTTTTAACGCTCCTTTCCATGCTAAATAAAAACTTAGGGATAGTTTGACCGATAGCAGTAAAAATATGTATGATGAATAAAGAAAAATGGATAAGGATGAAAAAATAATGATTACCTCATTAAAAAATGAAAAAGTGAAATCTTGGAAGAAGCTACATAAGCGTAAGGAACGTAAAAATACAGGAGTTTTTCTTATTGAAGGCATTCATCTTTTGGAAGAGGCCTGGAATAGTGATTGGCAAATAAAAGAAGTGATTATTCAAGAAGACACAATAATTCCGGAATGGTGTAGAAGCTTACACATAACGACAATTAGTAAAAACGTATTTGAACATATTTCACAAACAAAAACACCTCAAGGGATAGCTGCTGTCGTTGAAATAAAACAGATTCATACAATCACAGGCAATCATTTATTATTAATTGATTCCATTCAGGATCCTGGTAATTTAGGAACAATGATTCGTACAGCAGATGCTGCTGGTTTTAATGGCATCATTTTAGGTGAAGGAACAGTGGATTTATTTAATGACAAAGTCATTCGGTCAACCCAAGGATCTATTTTTCACATTCCAATCTATGAAAGAAATTTGAAGGTGACGATACCTCATTTAAAACAAGATGGATTTGCTATATGGGCAACTGCTTTGGAAAATGCAGTAAAATATAATGAATGTAAAATAGATGAAAAAGTGGCTATAATCATGGGAAATGAAGGTGCAGGAGTTAATAAGGATATTCTTGCTCAATCTGATAAAATAGTCAATATTCCAATTTATGGTAAAGCCGAGTCTTTAAATGTAAGTATTGCTGCAGGCATTTTAATGTATTATATTAAAGGATAGTTGCAAACTATAAATGATTTACTTATAATGTATTATTATATGAAGAGAATGAATGAAATATTCAAAGAAGCGTTGAAAGAGTTAGATAGCATGATGAGCGATTCAGGGAAGAGGTGCCTTAGATTGGAAGCATTTCTATCGTATATGATGTTATCATTTCACTCTGGAGCAGGCACTTGGACCTTTTATTATGGGCGATACGTCAGGCGGTATTCATGATATAAGTAAAGGTGTCCCGGAATTATTCCGTTATCATGTTAGAGCCGGATGCTAGTAAATGCTAGTATCAATAAGGGTGGTACCGCGAATTTAGTCCTCGTCCCTTTTATATGGGAATGAGGGCTTTTTGTGTTTCGTGGAAAAGACTAATGATTGGTAAATGGAAATTCCAAATTTCATTCAAAACTTGAATTAAAGGAGGCTAATTAGTTATGAAAGAGCAATTAGAAGCGATTCAGGAAGAAGCTTTAGAAAAAGTATCTCTAGTCGATAGTCCGAAAGAGCTTCAAGAAATTCGTGTTACATATTTAGGTAAAAAAGGTTCATTAACGAAAGTTTTAAAAGGGATGGGAAAACTGTCCAAAGAAGAAAGGCCTGTTATTGGACAAATTGCCAATCAAGTACGAGATACTATAACAGGAGCATTAGATGAAAAAGCTGAAAAACTTGAAAGAGCTGCACTTGAACAAAAACTAGAGGAAGAATCTATTGATGTTACCCTACCCGGAAGACCAGTAAGGGTTGGAGGACCGCATTTATTAACAGATATTGTAGAAGAAATTGAAGATTTATTTATTGGAATGGGCTATGAAGTGAAAGAAGGACCGGAAGTAGAAACGGATTACTTTAATTTTGAAGCATTAAATTTACCTAAAAATCACCCTGCTAGAGATATGCAGGATACATTTTATATTACAAATGAATTATTATTGCGTACACATACATCACCCGTTCAGGCGAGAACGATGCAAGAATATAAGGGTGAAAAGCCAGTTAAAATGATTTGTCCTGGAAAAGTTTATCGTCGTGATACAGATGATGCAACACATTCCCATCAATTTACGCAAATTGAAGGATTATATGTTGATAAAAATGTTCGGATGAGTGATTTAAAAGGAACATTAGATAAGTTCGCGAAGAAAATGTTTGGAGAGGAGCGTGAAATCCGTTTACGTCCTAGCTTTTTCCCATTTACGGAACCTTCTGTGGAAATGGATATCTCTTGTAAGGTTTGCCATGGAGAGGGATGCAGTGTTTGTAAAGGAACGGGATGGATTGAAATTCTTGGAGGTGGAATGGTTCATCCTAAAGTTCTGGAAATGGCAGGATATGATCCTACTGTTTATTCTGGATTCGCATTTGGTATGGGACCAGAACGAATTGCAATGCTGAAATATGGCGTCAATGATATTCGTGGATTCTATACCAATGATGTACGATTCTTAAAACAATATCATAAGGCTTAAGGGAGGGACCGACATGTTAGTATCTTATAATTGGTTAAAAAACTATGTTGATTTAGGAGATATAACTCCTGAAGAACTTGCGGAGAAGATTACAAAATCTGGTATTGAAGTAGAAAGTGTTGAATATTTTGCAGAAAAAAGTACAAATGTGGTAGTAGGTTATGTTCGTTCATGTGAAAAACATCCTAATGCAGATAAATTGAATCTCTGCCAAGTTGATGTAGGTGAAGAAATATTACAAATTATCTGTGGGGCACCGAATATTGCAGAAGGACAAAGAGTTGCAGTTGCAAAACCTGGTGCAACGCTTACTGGAAATGTGAAAATTAAAAAGGCGAAATTACGTGGGGTAGAATCCAATGGAATGATTTGTTCCCTTCAGGAACTAGGTGTAGATGAAAAGTATATCCCAACTGATGTAGCTGATGGGATTTTCGTTTTTCCAGAGGATGCCCCTATTGGTGAAAGCATCGTACCGTTATTAAACCTTGATGATGCCATTTTAGAATTAGATATTTTAGCAAACCGTGCAGATGCAATGAGTATGCTAGGAGTTGCTTATGAGGTGGCAGCAATTCTTGATAAGGAAGTTCATTTACCCCATGAAACGGTAGATGTCTTAGAAGATGAATCTACAGGAGATTATATTTCAGTTGAAGTACAAGCTCCAGAATTAAACCCTTATTATGGTGCATTTGTCATTAAGGATGTTGAAATTAAAGCTTCTCCATTATGGATGCGAAATTATTTAATGGCAGCCGGGGTTCGTCCAATTAATAATGTAGTAGATATAACGAACTATGTACTAATGGAATATGGGCAACCGCTCCATGCATTTGACTATGACCGTTTCTCATCAGATAAAATTGTTGTACGTCGAGCGGCAGATGGAGAAACAATGATTACATTAGATGATCAAGAAAGAGTATTATCTGAAGAACGTCTGGTGATTACAAATGGAAAAGTACCAACAGCCCTTGCTGGTGTAATGGGTGGAGCTAACACAGAAGTAACAGAAGAAACAACCAATGTATTATTAGAGGCAGCTTTTTTTGATGGGGGTTCTGTTCGTAAAACAGTGAAAGCTACGGGCCTTAGAAGTGAATCTAGTACAAGATTTGAAAAAGGTGTCGATCCAAATCGTGTAAAAAAAGCTGGGTTAAGAGCTAGTTATCTTCTCCAGAAATATGCGAATGGTAAAGTATTATCCGGTGTGGTGGAATTTGATGAGTTAGATAAGGAAGAGAAAATGGTGACCGTTGAAACGGATAGAATTAACGAACGATTAGGTACCAATATTACACCAGAGGAAATAGCTGGTATCCTTACACGCCTTAACTTCGCATTCGAACAGGATAATAACACATTCATTGTGAAGGTCCCAACTCGTCGTGGTGACATTACGATTTTTGAGGATATGGTAGAAGAAATAGCAAGAATTTATGGTTATGATAAATTGCCATATACATTGCCAGAAGGTGCAAGTCAAGCTGGTGGTTTAACAGAGCTTCAGTTACTGAAACGTAATGTGAAGCAGTTTATGCAAAGTATTGGACTATCTGAAACCCTTACATATTCTCTTACAAATGAGGAGAATGTAAATCGTTTAGTTAGTCCAGATGTAAGTGATCTGCAACCACATCCAATTTCTTTGGCAATGCCTATGAGTGAGGATCATAGATATTTACGTTTAAGTATTCTACCGGAAATGCTCCAATCTATCTCCTATAATATTGCAAGAAATCAAATGGATCTTGCATTTTTTGAAATGGGATCTGTGTTCGTTTCGAATGAAGAAGGAATTACTAAACAGCCTAATGAAATGCTACGTCTCTCTGCAGCATTAACTGGTTTATGGTTAGAACAACCCTGGCAGCAAGAGAAGAAGCAGATTGACTTCTATGTTGTCAAGGGAATCGTAGAAGGTTTATTTGGGTATTTAGATATTCCTGTAACGTTTGAAAAGGCAAAAATTAATGATATGCATCCTGGTAGAACTGCTGTTATTAAATTACAGGATAAAACAGTAGGATTTATTGGCCAGGTTCATCCAGGCACTGCAAAAGAATTGGACCTAAAAGAAACATATGTATTTGATATTAATTTAGAAGAAGTATTTTCTAACTATGAGAATGTTCCAGCATATCAAGATATTCCCAAGTATCCATCCATAGCAAGAGATATTGCATTTATCCTTGATAAGGATGTACAAGCTGGTGAAGTTAAACAGGTTATTGAAGAAGTTGGAACACCGCTTGTTAAACGGGTGCAAGTTTTTGATGTGTATGAAGGAGACAACATTCCAGAGGATAAGAAATCCATTGCATATAGTCTTTTATATCAAGATCCGAATAAGACGTTAAAAGATGATGAAGTAGAAGCATCTTATGAGAAGATTGTGGAAGCAGTAAAAAATAAGTTTCATGCGTATATTCGTTCATAACGTATAAATTTTTAATACACATAGAGGTACTGCCAAATTGGGAGTACTTCTATGTGTTTTTTGACTGTTTTCTAGAAGGTTGTTGCTTTTGGCATGAAATCTAGTAAGTATAAAAGTATTAATGATGATTTTGAAAACCTCTTTTTATATGACAGATATGACAGGCCATAAGTGCTCTACTACATTATATGTTGGAAATATAAAAATAGAACTAATTAAACAAAATATATTCTAATTGTAATGCTCGATATAAACACTTAACTAGGCTGTAACCACAAGTGGGTGCTTGTCATGGTACGATTGGCTTGTCAATTTGGTTATGAGGAGGATTACATAGTGAAAAAATTATTTACTGCTATTATCGGAATGATTTTTTTTAGTATCTTTACAACCACTGTGTCAGCTGAAGAGTATGAGGTGAAAAAAGGAGATACACTTTGGGAAATAGCACAAACTTATAACACGTCTGTAAAAGTGTTAATGGATATAAATAAATTGAATTCCTCTTTGATAATTCCAGAACAAGTTTTAAAAATCGAGAGTGATATAGAAACATATGAAGTGCAAAAAGGTGACACCTTGAGTGGAATTAGTGATCGTTATGGTGAGGATGTAAGTACAAAGGAATTGATGGCTTGGAATGAACTATCTTCTGATTTGATATTAGTCGGTCAGCAGTTAGTTGTTAATGGACATGAAGTGAAAGGACAATTAGCAGTGAAATCATCAGATAATACGGAAAAGCAAGCTTCCGTTTCCATTGCTAGTCACAATGTAAGTGGTACTGAAAAGAAACAGAAACCAGAACAAGTGTCTAATAGCGAAGACCCAAAAGTGGAAGGGAAAACATTTTCTGTGGAAGCTACTGCTTATACAGCATATTGTTCAGGGTGTTCAGGCATCACTGCCACTGGTATGAATTTAAAAGCAAATCCAAATGCAAAAGTGATTGCTGTAGACCCTAATGTTATTCCACTCGGTACAGAAGTCTATGTGGAAGGTTATGGTCAAGCTATTGCTGCCGATACGGGTGGTGCTATTAAAGGCAACAAAATTGATGTCCATGTTCCCACGAAAGACGAAGCATATAGCTGGGGAAGAAAAAATGTAGAAGTGACAATTTTAGAAGAATAACCAATTAAAACCTAAATTAAAAGCATTACCAAATGTTCATGATACACACAAGAAGCGTTTGGTAATGCTTTTTGCTATTGTCTATTCCATTTATAAATAACGTTTCGCTTTTTGTGAATTGGCGAAATGCACTTTAGCACACGATGGTAGAACGCTTTCTCCTTTATAACGTATAACTTTTGCTATAGTTTGGTCCACTTTACTTGATGCCCCTTTTGGTAGTTCAATTTCCAGTTTGGCTGATAATTTATCCATTTCCTTGACAAAACTGGTTCTAGCTATAATAGAACCGGCAGCTACAGCAATCGAGTAGCTTTCCGCTTTCGTCATAAAGAAGGTTTTCTCAGGTAATTTCCTTTTTTCGGATGATAAATAATTAATGTACACGTTTGGTTCACAAAATTGGTCAATTAATATACCTTCATATTCTGATCCATCTATTTTTCGCTTTAAATGATTAATGGCAGAGTGGTGCAGCATTGCCTTCATCTTTCCTTGTGACCAGCCTTTTTTTTGCAACTTGTTATACTTTTCGTTATGTAGAATGACTAGAGAGTAAGGTATATTTAACTTTACAATCTCCTTTGACAAGTCTTTAATAACATCATCCGTTAAGTTTTTGGAGTCCCTAATTCCTAATTCTTTTAATTGTTTTATTTGCTGTTTTTCTACGTATACTGCACCAACCGTAATGGGTCCAAAATAATCACCAGTACCTGCTTCATCCGAACCGATATGACTGCCTGTAAATAAGGTTTTTGGTGGTGAATATAAATTAGACTTCTTTGGTGGTTTATTAGAATACGATCGTTTTGTAGAGTTATTTTCAATGATTTCGTTTTCCCATTTTCCTGCCTCTACTTCTGGTGAACTTCCTTGAAAGAGTACTTTTCCAGACGTATAGGATGTAATCACAGCATGTTGGGTCTTTGCACGAAAGATTGCTCCTTGAGGAGGGGAGGTAAGCGATTCTTGATAGTAAGTTTTCATTTTATGGATTGTTTGTAATGTATATTTATTGACAATTTGTCCCAAATTTTACTCTCCTTCTTGTACCAGTTTGAACAATAGTGTAATAATATTCATGTATGACCAATTCACATCATATATAAAACTATAGCAAATAGAGTGTGTTGTGAAAAGCCGAATCACTTCATTTTCGGTTGTTTTAAAGACCCGTTTTAAATACTTCTTTTTAAAAAACAAACTTCATGTTAATATAAAGTGTAGAATTCTTGAGCGGGGGGCTATTCACGTGACAGAAAAAAAGGAACGTGTATCCGTAGAAATACATAATCGATCATATACTGTTGTTCCAGATGATGAATCGGCAACACATGTTCGTTTGGTCGCCAGTTTAGTTGATCAAAAGATGAAAGAGATTCAACATTCTAATAGACATCTTGATACGGCAAGTCTTGCTGTATTGACGGCACTTAATACGATGAATGATTACTTGAAACTGAAAGAAGAATATGCTAGATTGCTAGGTTCAAAGAAAAGAAAAGAGGAAAATTAAGTATGTTTACTCTTATTTTAATGATGATTTTGATATTTGGATTTTTAATGGGCCTAAAACGTGGCTTTGTTTTGCAATTTTTGCATTTAATTGGATTTGTAGTAGCATTTATTGTTGCTGCTATGTATTATGACACTATTGGAAGTAGAATAGCGTTATGGGTTCCATATCCTGAATTACAGGATGATAGTATTTTGGCAAATTTCTTACAGACCTTACCTGTCGAGGGAGCCTTTTATAATGCTATTGCATTTGCACTCATATTCTTTGTTGTAAAAATCATATTGCAGATTATAGCATCTATGTTGGATTTTGTAGCTTCTATACCTATTCTCAATTCTGTTAATAAGTTGCTAGGTGCCATTCTTGGATTTTTAGAGGTTTATTTATTAGCATTTATTATTTTATACATATTAGCATTAACACCAGTAGGAACGGTTCAGGAATGGATAAATGGCTCATCTCTCGCTTTGTTTATTTTAGAACAAACCCCGTACTTTTCTGAAAAAGTCCTTGAATTATGGTTTTCCTACATTGGGGAGGAGCAAGGAAAATAACTTTACCTTTAGACTGATTCATCTTATTAGTGATACGATTGTATGTCATGTACAATAGTATTAAAATAAGGAATCAGTCTTTTTAGAGGTTGTTCAAAAAGTCGACTAAGTACCGTCACGTTCTGTGACGAACGTCGAAGTCACCAATCCTGTGGAAGCTCGCTGGCTTGCTTTTCCGCTCCTGGTGTTCTTCTTAGTGTACACCAACGTCTTCAAAGCTACGCCGCTTCGAACTTTCGACACACAGGACGTGCTAGTGTCGGCGTTGCAATAAATGGTTTTGGTAGTACAACTAATCGCAGTCCCAAGAAGTCGCGAACTTAGTTTGACCGGTCCTTTTTATTCTCCCTTTAAATTTGAATCATATGAAAGGTGAAAAAAATGTCAGTTAATAAAAAAGATGTTATTAAGTTATTGGAAAAAATAGCAGTTTTATTAGAGTTAAAAGGCGAAAATCCTTTTAAGATATCGGCATATCGAAAAGCAGCACAAGCGCTTGAACGCGATGAGCGATCATTAGGAGATATTGAGGATTTTACGAAAATAAAAGGAATTGGTAAGGGAACAAGTACCGTAATTGTAGAATATATAAAAACAGAACAGTCAGAAGTACTTCAAAAATTAGAGAAAGAAGTTCCAGAAGGTTTGGTTCCATTATTAAACTTACCGGGGCTTGGTGGTAAAAAATTAGCCAAGCTTTATCAGGAACTTGGAGTAACCGATGCAGACTCATTAAAATTAGCTTGCGAAAATGGAGATGTTGAAAGATTAGCAGGTTTTGGTAAAAAATCAGCAGAAAAGATTTTAGCGGCGATAGAAGAAGCGGGAAATAGACCAGAAAGATTACCAATTTCTAATGTCGTTCCAGTTGCTGAAAAAATTGAAGCCTACATCGAAAAAATGAGTGATGTAGAGACTTTCTCCCTAGCAGGAAGTTTACGGAGGATGAGGGAAACGATTAGAGATATTGATTTTATCATTGCAACACCTAATCCTAGTTCGGTTAGGGATCAATTACTACAAATTCCGAGCATAAAAGAGGTTATTGCTAAAGGAGAAACAAAGGTTTCTGTAACGATTGATGATATTTATGATATCAATGTCGATTTTCGAATGGTAAAGAAAGAAGAATTTCCTACAACATTACATCATTTTACCGGTTCAAAGGACCATAATGTAGCGATGAGACAGTTAGCTAAATCTCGCGGAGAGAAGATAAGTGAATATGGTGTTGAATTAGAAGAAACACAGGAAATTTTGACATTCTCGAGCGAGCAAGCATTTTTTAAACATTTTAATTTAACCTATATTCCACCAGAAGTAAGGGAAAATACTGGTGAAATAGAATCTTTCCGGGAAAATTATCCACTAATTAAGTTGGAAGATATCAAAGGTGATTTACATATGCACACGACTTTTAGTGATGGTGCTCAGTCTATAGAGGAAATGGTTAACCAAGTAAGAAAAAAAGGTTACTCCTATATAGCTATTACAGATCATTCAAAGTATTTACGTGTGGCAAATGGTTTAGATGAGACACGTTTACGGCAGCAACGAGAGGTTATCCATGAATTAAATGAGAAATATGAGGACATTCATATTTTTGCTGGCGTAGAAATGGATATTTTACCTGATGGAAGTCTTGATTTTTCTAATGAATTCTTGAAGGAAATGGATTTTGTGATTGGTGCAATTCACTCTAGTTTTAATCAAACGGAAGAGCAAATTATGAATCGTTTATTTAATGCATTAGAAAATCCATTCGTAAATATAATTGCTCATCCAACTGGGAGATTAATTGGAAAAAGAGATGGTTATAAGGTAGATGTTGAGAAATTGATTGACAAGGCAAAAGAAATGAATACAGCATTAGAAATTAATGCTAATCCTAATCGATTAGATTTATCTGCTGAATGGGCTAGAAAAGCTCAAGAAGCGGGAGTTAATTTGGCAATCAATACAGATGCACATAGTTATCAGATGCTAGAGCATATGAAATATGGAGTAGGAACAGCTAGACGGGGCTGGATTCGTAAGGATATGGTCTTGAATACGTGGGATAAGGATAAATTAATCGATTATTTTAATCAGAACAAATAGCTTTAAAAGGAGTAAGATGCATGAACGAACGGATTTTTCGTGTATTAGAATTTCAAAAAATAATTGAACAATTAATAAAACATGCAGCAACATCTATTGGTAAAGATTATGCTTCAAAATTAAGACCAGTATCAAATATTGATGACGTCGTACGATTACAAGATGAAACAGATGAAGCAGCACAAATTCTTCGGTTAAATAAGACGATTCCCTTTGGTGGGATAACAGATATACGTATGAGTCTGAAACGAAGTACAATTGGTGGTGTATTATCTCCAGAAGAATGCTTAAATGTTGCAGATACGATTTATGGTGGACGGCAAGTAAAAAGCTTCATTCAAAACTTAGAGGAGAACGTACCTATTTTAAAGGGGTTTGTTGAACGAATTACTCCTCTTAAAGAATTAGAAAGAAAGATTAAGAACTGTATTGATGATCACGGTCAAATGATGGATAGTGCGTCACAGGCACTACGGAGTATTCGTACATCCATTCGTACCTTTGAATCAAGGGTACGTGAAAAGTTGGAGGGTTATACAAGAACAAATAGTAAAATGCTATCCGATGTGATAGTAACGATTAGAAATGACCGTTATGTACTACCAGTTAAACAAGAATATCGTGGTTCCATCGGTGGCATTGTACATGACCAGTCATCGTCAGGACAAACATTATTTATGGAACCAAAAGCAGTAGTGGATTTAAATAATCAACTACAGGCTGCATATAGCAAAGAGAAACAGGAGATTGATCGGATTTTGAAGGAGCTTAGTGCTAAAATAGCGGAACATAATGAATTTTTATCTGAGAATGTTTCGGTTTTAGCGGAAATGGATTTTATTAATGCAAGGGCTTTGTTAGGGAGCCATATGAAAGCAGCTAAACCAAAGATGAATAATAAAGGCGTTATTAAAATGAAGCAAGCGAGGCATCCGCTAATTTCAATGGATGAAGTTGTTGCGAATGATGTGGAAATAGGTGATACCTACACAACAATTGTAATAACTGGACCCAATACTGGAGGAAAAACGGTAACATTAAAAATGGTCGGCTTATGTACGTTAATGGCCCAGGCTGGTTTACAGGTTCCGGCTTTAGATGGTTGTGAACTCGCTGTTTTTAAAGATGTATTTGCTGATATAGGTGACGAACAATCCATTGAGCAGAACTTAAGTACATTTTCTTCTCATATGACAAATATTGTTGAGATTATAAAGCATGTGGATCGTGACTCGTTAGTATTATTTGATGAATTAGGTTCAGGAACTGATCCGGGTGAAGGGGCTGCACTAGCTATGTCTATTTTAGATGAAGTCATTGCTAGAGATGCAAGAGTCATTGCAACGACCCATTACCCAGAGCTAAAGGCATATGGATATAATCGTGATAATGTGATTAATGCATCTGTTGAATTTAATGTGGAAACATTGCAGCCTACATACCGATTATTAATTGGCGTACCAGGAAGAAGCAATGCATTTGAAATATCAAGACGACTTGGATTAAATGAAGAAATAATAAACCGTGCAAAAGGTCTAATTGGAGTTGACTCTAAGAGTGTAGAAAATATGATTGCTTCTCTTGAAAAATCACAGCTGTCTGCTGAAAAGGATTATGAAAAAGCTCACGAAATTTTACTTGAAAGTGAACAGCTCCGAGACCAGTTAAATAGGGAATGGAATCAGTTCCAAAGTAAACGAGAAAAATTGTTTAAGAGAGCTGAGGAGAAAGCGGAAAAAGCAATTAAGCAAGCACAGGAAGAAGCGGAAATAATTGTAAAAGAAATTAGAAACATGAAATCCAATGTTGAGTTAAAAGAGCATGAATGGATTGAAGCCAAGAAAATGCTCGAGGATGCTACACCTAATTTAACAACGAAAAAACCAAAAAGTAAGACTGTGTCTAACGAAAGTAAAGAACTTCAACCTGGGGATGAAATTAAACTTCTGACTGTAAATCAAAAAGGTGAGGTATTGGATAAAGTAAGTGAAAATGAATATCTCGTGCAAGTAGGTATTATGAAAGTTAAGGTTAAGCGAAATGATTTACAGTTCCTAGGTAAACCAAAACAAACGTACGAGAAGCCAATTGCAACGATCAAAGGAAACAATTACCATGTGAAAACAGAACTTGATTTACGTGGTGAGCGTTATGAGGACGCATTGCTTAAATTAGAAAAATATATTGATGATAGTTTACTTGCAGGTTATCCAAGGGTATCGATTATTCATGGGAAAGGAACTGGTGCACTTCGTAAAGGTGTACAAGAGTTTGTCAAAAGCCATCCAGGTATTGCTAACTCAAGGCCAGGTTCAAGTGGAGAAGGAGGTAGTGGGGTAACAGTAATTGAGTTTAAGTAGAGGTAAATAATTTATTAAAATCACGCTCATTAATAGGGATGGGCGTGATTTTACCAAAAGAAATGATAAGGGGAAAGGTGGGTAGAAAAGGAATGGAACATTTTTGGGAAAACATTATGGTTATTACAGCGGCAAGGTACAGTGTGGTTGTTCTATGTACAGTTGTGTTCCTTGCAGTTTTTGAACTGGTAACTTCATATAAAAATTGGAAGGAAATTAAAAATGGAAATTTCTCCGTAGCTATGGCGACTGGTGGAAAGCTTTTTGGAATTGCAACTATTTTCCGTTATTCTATAGAACATAATGATACAATCCTCCAAAGTATTGGATGGGGAGCATTTGGATTTATTTTACTTTTATTTGGATATTTCATTTTTGAATTTTTAACACCCACCATTCGAGTCGATGAAGAGATTGGTAAAGGGAATCTTGCTGTTGGTTTCATCTCCATGATGATTTCCATCGGACTTGCTTTTGTAATTGGGGCAAGTATTTTATAGAGGAGGGGTAATATGGTGTTTGAAAGGCTAGCAAAAATTTTAATTGTTGTTGCTATAGTGTTTATTATTACCGGTATTTTTTACTTTTTATAATATTGTTTCAATAAAAAATAAAATAAAGTTTCTAAAAGCAGAAAATTATCGGTATAATGGTTATAAGTAAGAATTTAGGAGGAATGCAAATGGAAAGCAAGTGTTGGTATAATCATTATCCGAATGAAATCCCGACAAGTATTAGTTATGATGAGAAAGCTTTACATGCATTTCTAGAAGATACTGCAGATAAAAATGGTAACCGAGTTGCACTTCATTTTATGGGAAAAGAAATGAACTATGCTAATCTCTACTATCGATGTACACAAATAGCTCATTACCTACAATCACTTGGATTAAACAAGGGTGATAAGGTTGCTATTATGTTACCCAACTGCCCACAGGCTGTGATTGGTTATTATGGAGTGTTGATGGCTGGTGGAGTAGTAGTGCAAACCAATCCACTATACACAGAAAGAGAATTAGAATTTCAATTAATGGACTCAGAGTCAAAATTTATTATTTGCTTGGATATTCTCCTTCCAAAAGTAGCGAAAGCACGCGAAAAAACAGACCTCGAACACACAGTTGTTACAGGGATTAAAGATTATTTACCATTCCCTAAAAATATAATTTATCCATTTATTCAAAAGAGGGAATATAATATAGTTGTCAAACCTAAACAATCAGAGGGCATTCATATTTGGAAAAATATAATGGAAACTGCTACATCAGATTATTTGGAAGTGGATATTAATCCCAAGAAGGACTTAGCTCTACTTCAGTACACAGGAGGAACAACGGGAAATCCAAAGGGTGTAATGTTAACCCATTATAATTTAGTGGCAAATGTTCAAATGTGTGAGGCTTGGTTATACAAATTGAAGTCAAAATCTCAGACGGTTTTAGCAGTTTTACCATTTTTTCATGTATATGGTATGACAACAGTAATGAATTATTCAATTATGCAGGCTTCTAAAATGATTTTGATGCCTAAATTTAATTCTACTGATGTTTTGAAAACGATTTCAAAACAAAAACCTTCCCTTTTCCCAGGAGCACCGACAATTTATATCGGTTTGTTAAACCATCCAGAAATTCATAAGTATGACCTTTCATCTATAGAAGCGTGTATAAGCGGATCGGCTCCCCTCCCTTTAGAGGTTCAAGAGCAATTTGAGAAAATAACTAGAGGAAGATTAGTAGAGGGTTATGGACTTACAGAATCTTCACCAGTCACACATTCTAACTTTGTTTGGGGGAGAAGGATAAATGGATCAATTGGAGTTCCATGGCCTGATACGGATGCCAAAATTTTACGTTTACATTCAGATATGGAAGAAGCTGAAATTGGTGAGGTGGGAGAAATTGTTGTAAAAGGACCACAAATTATGCAGGGGTATTGGAAAAATCCTGTAGAAACAGAGAAAGTATTAAAGGATGGGTGGTTATTCACTGGTGACCTAGGTTACATGGATGAAGAAGGATATTTTTATATTGTTGACAGAAAAAAAGATATGATTATTGCGGGTGGGTTTAATGTATATCCAAGGGAAGTGGAAGAAATATTATACGAACATGAGGCAATCCAAGAAGCAGTCGTTGCAGGCATTCCTGATCCATACCGCGGTGAAACGGTGAAGGCCTACGTTGTACTAAAGCAAGGGTATTTTGTAACGGAAGCGGAGTTAAATTCATATGCAAGAAAAAATTTAGCCGCCTATAAAGTTCCTAGAGTTTACGATTTCCGTGATGAATTACCAAAGACTACGGTTGGAAAGATATTAAGAAGGAAATTAGTAGAGGAAGAGAAAGAAAAAATGTTATAACTTAGCCTTCTTTTTTTACTCTGTTTTTGGACTGGCATTAATTGACAATTATGATGTATATAGTTACTATGTTCATATGAATGACTATTCATTCATTTTACCATAGAATAAGGAGAAATAAGATATGAAGACAAATAAGCCGAAGTATCACCAAATAATTGATGCCGCAGTTGAGGTTATAGCTAAAAATGGTTTTCATGGTTCACAAGTATCTAAAATAGCAAAAGCAGCAGGTGTTGCTGATGGTACCATTTATTTATATTTTAAGAACAAAGAAGACATATTAGTGACAATGTTTAAGGAGAAGATGGGACAATTTATTGAAAAAATTGTAGATAATATTAGTCAAAAACAATGTGCAGATGAAAAATTATACAAGTTAATAGAGATGCATTTCTTACAACTGTCAGAAAACCATCATTTAGCAATT
Source organism: Oceanobacillus senegalensis (assembly GCF_900176885.1). Taxonomy (GTDB): domain Bacteria; phylum Bacillota; class Bacilli; order Bacillales; family Amphibacillaceae; genus Oceanobacillus; species Oceanobacillus senegalensis. The sequence continues at coordinate 1,056,292 of NZ_LT839648.1, forward strand.
GTTACTCAATTGGAATTAAGACAGTCTAACTATGATTTACGGTTGGAAATAAATAAAGTCTTAAAACCTTATTTATTGGTTATAGATGACATTATCAAAGAAGGTATCGAAACTGGTATATTCCAAGAGAACTTGAAGATTCCGATGGTGAGACAGATGATTTTCGGTACGATAGATGAAATGGTAACTAATTGGGTGATGAAAGAGTGTAAATACGATTTGCTCGAGGATATCCCTGTTGTACATGAATTATTATTGGGAGGAATTTCAAAAGAAAAAAAATAGTTTAAATTTTTCCTTAATTATATTACAATAGAAGTGAGGGGGGGAGAAATTGGGACACATACAATTAGAAGTAGCAAAACATATCGCTTACTTAACGATTAAAAGTCCGCCAGCAAATGCATTGTCCAGTAATTTATTGGATGATTTAGAAAGCCAATTAAACACGATTGAAGAGGATGGTTCAATAAAGGTAATCGTTCTTCATGGAGAAGGGAAATTCTTTTCTGCGGGAGCGGATATAAAGGAGTTCACCTCTTTAAATGATCCATCGGCTTATAAGTTTGCTGAACGAGGACAGAAATTATTCGATAGGCTTGAAAATTCCTCTATACCTGTTATCGCCGCTATCCATGGTGCTGCACTCGGTGGAGGGCTAGAGCTCGCTATGGCATGCCATATGCGCATAGTTACGGAAACCGCAAAATTAGGTTTGCCAGAAATAACGCTTGGTATTATCCCTGGTTATGCTGGTACGCAGCGGCTTCCGAGATATGTAGGTACTTCAAAAGCATATGAAATGATATTGACTGGAAAACCTATTTCTGGTCAGGAAACCTTATCATTAGGTTTAGCAAATAAGGTTGTTAAAGAAGATGACTTAATGAAAGAGGTCAATGAACTGGCAAAATCAATTTCTTCAATGAGTAAACCATCAATTAACGAAATTATGCGTTTGTTGTCCTTTCAAAAGTCTGAACATTTTGAACAGAATGTTAATGAAGAAGCACTTTCGTTCCAAAGGGTTTTTGGAACAGAAGATGCGAAAGAAGGGATTCAAGCGTTTTTAGAAAAGCGTAAACCAAAATTTCAGGATAAATAATAAAAAATAGTGTGAATAACATATAATCGTTGTACAAGGAGGAAATCTAGATGAATATTTACGTACTATTAAAAAGAACTTTTGATACAGAAGAAAAAATTGCTGTATCAAATGGGACAATTGAAGAAGATGGTGCAGAATTCATTATTAATCCATATGATGAATATGCTGTGGAGGAAGCAATAAACCAACGTGATGAACATGGTGGAGAAGTAACCGTTGTCACTATTGGAGATGAAGAATCTGAAAAACAATTACGTACTGCTTTAGCAATGGGAGCTGACAAAGCAGTATTAATTAATACTGAAGAGGATCTTGAAGAAGGGGATCAATATACGACTGCCAAAATTTTAGAAGCATTCTTTGAGGACAAAGAACCAGATTTGATTCTTGCAGGTAATGTTGCTATCGATGAAGCTAGTGGACAAGTAGGACCAAGAGTTGCCGAACTTATAGATATACCTTACGTAACAACTATCACAGATTTATCTATTGATGGTGATAAGGTTAAAATTAATAAAGACGTTGAGGGTGATGTTGAAGTTATAGAAACATCTCTACCATTACTTGTTACGTGTCAACAAGGATTAAATGAACCACGGTATCCATCCCTTCCAGGTATTATGAAAGCAAAGAAAAAACCATTGGATGAAATCGAACTAGATGATTTAGATTTAGAAGAGGATGACGTTGAAGCGAAAACCAAAACAATTGATATCTTCTTACCTCCAGAAAAAGAGGCAGGAAAAATTTTAGAGGGAGAAATTAAGGAACAGGTTCAAGAATTAGTTGAATTACTAAAAAATGAGGCAAAAGTAGTTTAATAGGTGAAGAGAGAAAGGGGAGCGCAAAATGAGTGAAAAAATTTTAGTAATTGCAGAAGTAAAAGAAGGGGAACTGAGAAACGTATCTTTTGAGGCAATTGCTGCTGCCAAAGAAATAAACCAAGAAAGTGAAATTGTTGGAGTTGTATGTGCTGACGATGATCTAGAAAACTTAGCTCAAGAATTAATATATTATGGTGCTGATCGGGCGGTAACTGTAAAACATGATAATTTGAAGTCTTATACATCCGAAGGGTTTGGTCAAGCTGTATTAGCTGTAATCGACGAAGAGTCTCCAGATGCTATTGTGATGGGTCATACATCTATAGGTAAAGATTTAACTCCGAAACTAGCAAGTAAATTGGATACAGGATTAATCTCAGATGTTGTCGGTATTGATGTGGATGGAAGCCAAACTGTATATACAAGACCAATTTACTCTGGAAAAGCATTTGAAAAGAAAGTTGTCTCTAGTGGATTACCATTTGTTACTGTAAGGCCAAATAATATAGAAAAACTAGATCGTGATGCCTCTCGTTCAGGCGACATTCGTAATATTGATGTAGATATTAAAGATTTACGTACAGTAGTAAAAGAGGTCGTTCGTAAAGCTTCAGAAGGAGTAGACTTATCAGAAGCAAAAGTTATTGTTGCTGGTGGTCGTGGAGTGAAAAGTGAAGATGGGTTTAAACCATTGTATCAACTTGCTGATCTCCTAGGTGGAGCTGTTGGTGCTTCCCGTGGTGCATGTGATGCAGATTACTGTGATTACTCCTTACAAATCGGTCAAACAGGTAAAGTTGTTACACCGGACTTATATATTGCGGTTGGTATCTCTGGTGCCATTCAACACTTAGCTGGTATGTCAAACTCAAAAGTTATTGTCGCTATTAATAAGGACCCAGAGGCAAATATTTTTAACGTAGCTGATTATGGTATTGTTGGTGATTTATTTGAAGTAATACCATTATTAATTGAGGAATTCAAAAATGTAAAAGTAAGCTAATTTTTAAAGATAAAGAGTCTAGTCATTTTGATTAGGCTCTTTTCGTATACCTTTCATAGCGGATTCTTTATAAGTAACAGGAGTTAGAACCACTTTTTTTATGCTTGAATAAGCAAAGTATTAGGAAGAGAATACTAACGATGATATACTCTACCTAAGTGGTTAATGTAATGAAAGGGAGGAAATAAAATGGCAATAGAACATGTAACTGATCAAAATTTTGCTGAACAAACTTCTAAAGGGTTAGTTTTAGCTGATTTTTGGGCACCTTGGTGTGGACCTTGTAAAATGATTGCCCCAGTTTTAGAAGAAATTGATGGCGAAATGAACGAAAAAGTTCAGATTGTTAAATTAGATGTAGATGAAAACCAAGAAACAGCTAGTAAATTTGGTGTTATGAGTATTCCAACTTTACTTTTATTTAAAGATGGAAATGTCGTAGATCAAGTAGTTGGTTATCAACCAAAAGAAGCTCTAGTTGATTTAATTAATAAACATGCATAATTTTTAACCACATTTATCCCTTGTTGCTTAGGTAACAAGGGATTTTCTAAGAATTGAATGTATAAACATTGTCATTTATCCCTAATGTTAAATGTTCAAATTATAATAGATTGGCTAAACAGAAGGAATGGAATGAAGATGAATCGAAATATAAGTGAGAAATTAGCTGTTTTACCTGCCCAGCCAGGGTGTTACTTGATGAAGGATAGGCAGGGGACAGTTATTTATGTTGGAAAGTCAAAAACATTAAGAAACCGTGTCCGTTCTTATTTTACCGGTGCACATGACAAGAAAACACAGAGACTTGTACAGGAAATAGTAGACTTTGAATACGTTGTGACAACTTCTGAAATGGAAGCTTTAATCTTAGAAATGAACTTAATTAAAAAATATGATCCCAAATATAATGTGATGTTAAAGGATGATAAGTCATATCCGTATCTAAAGATTACTTCCGAAAGACATCCTCGATTATTGATAACTCGAAAGGTGAAGAAAGATAACGGAAAATATTTTGGGCCTTATCCCAACGTTCTTGCTGCTAGAGAAACGAAGAAATTGTTAGACCGTTTATATCCTCTTAAAAAATGTAAAAATCCTCCTGGAAGACCTTGTCTTTATTATCATATGGGTCAGTGTCTTGCATGTAGTAAAACCCCACCAACTTCAGAGGAATATCGTCAAATTGTACAAGAGATAACTTCTTTTTTGCATGGTGGATTTAAAGATATTAAAAATAACCTTACAGACAAAATGTTAGAAGCTAGTGAACAGTTGAATTTTGAACGGGCTAAAGAATTCCGTGATCAAATTCAACATATAGAATCGGTAATGGAGCGTCAGAAAATGACATTAAACGATCAAGTAGATCGTGATATATTTGGATATAGCTATGATAAAGGTTGGATGTGTATTCAAGTCTTCTTTGTGAGACAAGGAAAGTTAATGGAAAGAGATGTGTCGATTTTTCCATTTTTTGATTCCCCGGAGGATGCTTTTTTAAGCTTTATCGGTCGCTTTTATCTACACAAACAGCATATTAAACCTAAACAGATCCTTGTACCAATTGGAACAGATACAAATATATTAAGTGAACTTTTAGCAGTGGATGTTCATACACCTTTCAGAGGAAGAAAGAAAGAGTTAGTCGAATTGGCCATTAAAAATGCTAAAATTGCAATACAAGAGAAATTCACTTTAATTGAAAGAGATGAAGAACGAACCATAGTGGCTGTCGAAAAGCTTGGTGATATATTGAGTATTGAAACACCTCATCGAATTGAGGCTTTTGATAATTCGAATATACAGGGTACTGATCCTGTTTCTGCTATGGTTGTATTCATTGATGGTAGACCTAGTAAAAAAGATTACAGGAAATATAAGATAAAAGACGTAGAAGGTCCTGATGACTATGAAACAATGCGTGAAGTAATTCGTCGAAGATATACCAGAGTATTAAAGGAAGAACTACCTTTACCAGACTTAATAGTTGTTGATGGTGGAAAAGGACAGATGAATGCAGCATTAGATGTATTAGAAAATGAATTAGGATTGGATATTCCTTTAGGTGGATTAGCGAAAGATGATCGACACCACACGAGTGAACTTCTTTATGGAAATCCCCCAAGTATCGTTCCATTATCTAGAAAATCACAGGAATTTTATCTCGTTCAACGTATCCAGGATGAGGTACATCGGTTTGCTATTTCTTTCCATAGGCAATTACGTGGGAAAAATTTGTTTCAGTCTGAATTAGATAATATACCAGGTGTTGGCGAGAAACGTCGTAAACGATTACTTCAGCATTTTAAATCAGTTGATGAAATTAAAAGAGCGAATTTAGGTGATATTACTAAGCTAGGTATACCGAGCAATGTTGCCGAGGATATTATAGATTATTTAAATAGTAATAAAAAATAAAGCTGCGCTCAAATATTAAGCTGCAGCTTTATTTTATCTAATTAATTTGTAATAACGACAGTAAAGGTAATTACATGTATTTTTTTATTAATCTCTTCTTTACATTCACATTCTTTTCCTAATATTTGCTGAACTCCTTCTGCTAGAAAACCTGATTCTAGACGAAATTCAGTTTTAAATGGTGCCTGTAAGCGTAATACAACAGAATCTGCCATCAATTGGAATGTCAGTTCGTTTTTCTTTTCTTTTACCATCTCAAGCTTTCCCCAACCTAATTGGTCAATAATTGTAATAAGATCTTCAAATGAAGCCATTTTAAATTTTCTTGCAAGGTTCTTCCCCATAAAATATAGAATGGTATCCGATTCTACTCCAAGCATTTCAGGTAAGCTTATGTATCGTAAAATATCGTAACCGGCACCAGATGTATATAAGTTATTAAGCTGTGAAATCGTAAGTTGCTCCAACTTCTTTGACAATGGATGTCATCCTTTCTTCACCCGGTATATCTCCTATATAGGATTTCTTAAATAAGAATTAGAATACTGCGACTTAGATTCAATAACAAAGATTATTATCTATTTAATTTGATGATTTATCAAGTGTGTTCGATAATTATCGCCAATTTTGTTGTTTTTTCCTTTAATTTATAAATTTTCCGTTTGGTTTTCTTGACGCTTTCAGATGTTAGAAGTACAATAAAATTGTTTAAGAATTGTACAATTTAAAAAAGTAATGAAAGTCGTAATAAAAGCGCTTTACTTTTTTAATGTACACAACTAGACTATTAATCTACTAAGGGGGGAGAAACCATGGCAGATCAACATCGTGAATTTTTTTACAGAAGGTTGCATTCACTACTAGGTGTGGTACCGATAGGGATATTCTTGGTACAGCATTTAGTTGTGAACCATTTTGCTGTGTATGGTGAGGAGAGCTTTAATAGGGCTGCAGGATTTATGGCAAATCTACCATTTGTAATCGTATTGGAGATTTTTATTATTTTTCTACCAATCTTGTATCATGCGGTACTAGGGGTATACATTGCATTTACCGCAAAAAACAATACGAGTAGATTTGGATTCTTCAGAAACTGGATGTTTAAATTGCAACGCATTACAGGTATTATTACACTTATTTTTATTGTTTGGCATGTGTGGGAAACACGTGTACAAGTAGGCTTAGGTAATGCAGAAGTAAACTATAGCCTTATGGAAGGTATACTAACGAACCCGTTTATGTTCTGGTTTTATATCGTTGGTATTATATCCACAGTATTCCATTTTGCTAACGGTCTTTGGAGCTTTTTGGTATCATGGGGTATTACACAAACTCCAAAGTCACAAAAAATTGCAACATACGCTGTTATAGTAGTATTCTTGGTAGTTAGTTACATTGGAGTAAGAACATTAATTCAATTTGCTTACGGAGTTTAAGATAGAGACAAGGGAGAGTGAGTATTATTATGAGTAATCGCAAAATCGCTGTTGTAGGCGGTGGCTTAGCAGGCCTAATGGCCACTATAAAAGCTGCTGAAGCAGGTGTCAACGTAGATTTGTTCTCCATCGTACCTGTTAAACGCTCTCACTCAGTATGTGCGCAAGGTGGTATAAATGGTGCAGTTAATACAAAAGGTGAAGGGGATTCACCATGGATTCACTTTGATGATACCGTTTATGGTGGGGACTTTTTAGCAAATCAGCCACAAGTTAAAGCGATGTGTGATGCAGCACCAGGCATTATACATATGTTCGACCGCATGGGGGTTATGTTTAACCGTACACCAGAAGGGCTTCTTGATTTCCGTCGTTTCGGTGGTACTCAGCATCACCGTACAGCCTATGCTGGTGCTACGACAGGGCAGCAATTATTATATGCTTTAGATGAACAGGTTCGTCGTTATGAAGTAGAAGGACTAGTTACGAAATTTGAAGGATGGGAATTCCTTGGTGCAGTGTTAGATGAAGATGGTGTTGCAAGGGGAATTGTAGCTCAAGACATTAAGACTCATGAAATTAAATCATTCCGCTCCGATGCAACTATTTTCGCAACAGGTGGCCCTGGGATTATCTTTGGTAAATCAACCAATTCTATGATTAATACTGGATCTGCTGCAAGTATTTTATACCAGCAAGGTGTTAAATACGCGAATGGTGAATTTATCCAAATTCATCCAACAGCAATTCCTGGTGATGATAAGCTTCGTTTAATGAGTGAGTCAGCACGTGGAGAAGGTGGGCGTATTTGGACATATAAAGATGGTGAACCATGGTATTTCTTAGAGGAGAAGTATCCTGCCTATGGTAACCTAGTTCCACGTGATATTGCAACGCGTGAAATCTTTGATGTTTGCGTAAACCAAAAATTAGGTATTAATGGTGAGAATATGGTTTACCTTGATTTATCTCATAAAGATCCAAAAGAATTAGATATCAAACTTGGTGGAATTATTGAAATTTATGAGAAATTCGTTGGTGAAGATCCTCGTAAAGTACCGATGAAAATTTTCCCAGCGGTCCACTATTCTATGGGTGGTATGTGGGTCGATATAAATCAAATGACGAATATCCCTGGTATCTTTGCAGCTGGAGAATGTGATTATTCTCAGCACGGTGCAAACCGACTAGGTGCTAACTCTTTATTATCTGCCGTATTTGGTGGTTCAGTTGCAGGTCCTAAAGCAATTGAATATATCGAAGGACTTGAGAAACATTCAGAAGATTTATCCTCAGAATTATTCGATACAAAAGTAAGAGAAGAAGAAGAGAAATTTAAGGAACTATTGAGCATGGATGGGGAAGAAAATGCTTATCAACTTCACCAAGAGCTAGGCGAATGGATGACGGATAATGTTACCGTGGTACGAGAAAATGCTAAACTATTAAAAACTGACGAGAAAATCCAAGAATTAATTCAACGTTTTGAAAATATCAATATCAATGATACGTCAAAATGGAGTAACCAAGGAGTTATGTTTACTCGTCAACTTAAAAACATGCTTCAATTAGCTCGTGTTATTACACTTGGTGCTTATAATCGTAATGAAAGTCGTGGAGCGCATTTCAAACCAGAATTCCCAGAACGTAATGATGAGGAATTCTTAAAAACTACCATTGCTAAATTTGATGAGAAAAATCAAAAACCAATCTTAAGTTATGAAGAGGTTGATATTTCATTAATAGAACCACGTAAACGAGACTATACAACAAAACATTAAAATAGGGGGAGAAATATAATGGCTGAACAAAAGACGGTAAAATTTATCATTACACGGCAAGACGGCCCGGATTCTGCTCCTTACGAGGAAACCTTTGAGGTCCCTTACCGGAAGAATATGAATGTTATTTCAGGGTTAATGGAAATAAGGAAGAACCCAGTTAATTCAAAAGGTGAAAAGACGACACCTGTACAATGGGATATGAACTGTTTAGAGGAAGTGTGTGGTGCCTGTTCTATGGTAATAAATGGCACCCCTAGACAATCATGTGCGGCATTGGTAGACGAATTAGAGCAACCGGTTCGTCTAGCTCCGATGGCTACATTCCCAGTTGTCCGTGATTTAATTGTTGATAGAGAGCGTATGTTTGATGCGTTAAAACAAGTAAAAGCATGGATTCCAATTGATGGTACTCATGACTTAGGTCCTGGACCGCGTATGCCTGAGAAAAAACGTCAATGGGCTTATGAATTATCAAAATGTATGACATGTGGTGTTTGTCTGGAAGCATGTCCTAATGTCAATGATAAAACTAACTTTATTGGTCCAGCAGCACTTTCACAAGCACGACTATTCAATGCACATCCTACTGGTGAAATGAATAAGAGTGAGCGTTTGGGTGGATTGATGGAAGAAGGCGGAATTAGTGGTTGCGGTAATTCCCAAAACTGTGTACAGGTGTGTCCGAAAGGCATTCCTTTAACCACTTCTATTGCTGCTATGAACCGTGCAACTAATATTCAAGCATTTAAAAACTTCTTTGGTAGTGATAACGCACATTAATAAATATTTAAAATGACCCTTTCAGTAATGTTAGGGTCATTTTTTATAAGTAGTAAAGTACTTCACTTATGATGTATGGTAGTTAGCAGTCTATCAAAGGGGATATCACTTTCTTATTTAATCATGACAAAAAGCAAAAACCGACTCGTGTTAGCAAGTCGGTTTTTGTTATTTTACTAGCTATATGCCAGTAAATGTAAAGATTAATAACTTACCACCCGATAGTCTTGCGTTTAGGGGGTGAGTTCCAGAAATCTTTAGAGTTTTAATTCCCCCATACGAAGTAGTTCGACTACGGCTTGAGATCGCCCCTTGACTCCTAACTTCTGCATTGCATTTGAAATGTGGTTTCGGACAGTTTTTTCTGATATAAACAATTCCTGGGCAATTTCTTTTGTTGTTTTGTCTTGAACTAACAATTCGAATACTTCTTTTTCACGTTTGGTTAATAATTGCTTCGGCTTATACTCGTTGTCCTTCAAATGTTAACCCCTCCTTGCTCTCATAGAGCTGCATGCTGAAGGGAAATTATTTAGTCACTATAGCTTATGTTCACATCAAAATTTAGTGAGTATAACTGCAGTGAAAAGCAAATAATCTTTAAATATTTTCGCTGGTTAAGGGGCAGTAATCCCCCCACATCAAAAATGGAGGAAAAACGATTCCTTTAGGTGGTGGATAAACCTGTCCCTTAAAGCCCATCGGACGTTGCGACTTTATCTTTTGTTCCTTTGTTTTAGTGGGGAATGAAAAGACCCCCCCACTAATTGAAAATTCACTTTATAAAAAAGGAATCTTTTTTTATAGACAAGTATTAGACTTGTTGAGTGCTATGTTAATATCAACGCACTAGCCATCTGCAATACGTTAAATAAAAGGAAAGGATATCCATAAAAAAATTAATAGACGAAACACCATGTACAAAAGTGAATATGATAAACTATTAGTTAGGGTTAACCAGGAAGAACCTCATTGGATTCGATAATGGATGTAAATGAAAGAATAGAAATGATTACGTTATTTATCCGGAATGCTTAGCATAATGGACGAGGATTTTAATTAACTAACCGGTTGTTCATTTATTAAAAAAGCTATTCATTTACAAGGTTATAGAAATGCGTTATGTTTTTTAGGGGAAGTGATTGAGCGTTTTTTTGCTAATGAAAAGGAAGATTTAATTAGATAATTAGATAAACTTGTGACAAATTTAAAATAACATCTTAGAAGAGGAGATTTTTTTTGGAAAGGGCTATAGGAGTAATTGACTCAGGTGTAGGTGGATTAACCGTTGCACATGAATTAATGCGACAACTACCGAAGGAAAAATTATTATATTTAGGCGATACAGCTCGATGTCCGTATGGGCATAGAACGCCGAAAGAAATAAAAATGTTTACGTGGGAAATGGTTAAATTCTTATTGGATAAAGATATTAAGATGCTTGTTATCGCATGTAATACCGCAACAGCATTTACGTTAGAGGAATTACAAAGAGAGTTAGATATACCCGTGATTGGTGTCATACAACCAGGTGCTAGAGCAGCCATTAAGTTTACGCAAAGCAATCATGTTGGAGTAATTGGTACACAAGGAACTATTTATAGTGAAGCTTATACGAAGGCTTTGAAAACAATAAAAGCGGAAATTCGGATAAGTCCATTAGCCTGTCCCTCATTTGTTCCTATGGTTGAGCAAGGGATTCTTTCGGGACCGGATGCAAAAGCAGAGGTGAGAAAAACTTTGTTCCCATTACAAAATAAGGAATATATGGATACTTTAATTTTAGGTTGTACTCACTATCCTTTGTTAAAAGATACCATACAGTCTGTGATGGGGGAAAATGTAACGATTATCTCATCCAGTGAAGAAACAGCAAGTGAAACCAGTACAATATTGGAAGTTCATGGACTGTTAAATCATGAGGATACTCATCCTAGTCATCAATTTTACACAACTGGAGAGTTAAAAGTGTTTAACCAAATAGCTAGAACTGTTTTTAAGGAGCCTAGCTATAGTAAGTTAACTATTCAAAAGGCTAGTTTAAATACAAATCAGGATGCTTCTTAACAGCTCCTGATTTTTTTATCGATTTTCCTATGATTGGTCTATTTTTAATGATAGCTCGTATACATAATAGTACAAACCATCGTAGGAGGTATGGGCATGAATAAGAAAGGGATTCTTGTTACTGGTGCGATAACACTAACGTTTATTTTATCAGGTTGTTTTCAAGGAGAACAATCAATGGAACAGGAAATTGATCCACCACAGAATGCAGAAGCTGTCGATAATTTGGAAACAGATACTTCCAAGGAAGATTCCGAGCCAGTTAATGATGTAAGCGAAGATAAGCAAGAGGTAGTAACGGAATATGTACCCCGGGAATTATATTTACTTGATAAAAATGGAATGGTTGCTGCTCAAACTATTGAATTACCTCAACTAGAATCGAATGAAATAGCCGAACAAGTTCTGAAACATCTAGTTAAAGGTGGGCCTGTCACTTCTTTACTACCAAATGGATTTCAGGCTGTATTGCCAGAAGGTACAGAGATTTTAGGGCTTGATTTAAAAGAGGACGGAACAATGGTGGTAGATGTTTCTGAAGAATTTACAAACTATGAACCTAATGAAGAAATAAAAATCTTAGAATCTATGACATTTACGTTGACACAATTTGAAAATGTAGAGAAGGTTCAATTATGGATTAATGGACATCCACAACAGACTATGCCTGTGAATGGAACACCTATTGGAGATGGCTATTCTAGAGAAAATGGAATCAATGTTGTTCAGTCGGATACGGTGGACCTTCTAACTAGTAAAGCAGTAACTATGTATTATCCAGCAGAGCATAATGAGAATCGTTATTATGTGCCTGTGACTCAATATGTTGAGAATAATGAAGGGGACATGTTCCAATCTATTATTCAATCCTTAATTAATGGTCCTGGTTATAACACGAATGTTCTTCATGTTTTTAATACGAACACAATGTTGACGAGTGAACCAACTATGGAGGACGGGGTACTGAACTTGACATTTAATGAAGAAATCTTAAAAGATACTGAACAATCCGTTATTGCAGATGAGGTAATGGAGACTTTAGTAAGAACTTTAACAGAACAAGAAGGTGTTGAAGCTGTAGATATTAAAGTAGAAAACGTTGAACAATTAGTTAGCGAAAGTGGCCAAACTTATGATGAACCAGTAACTAAGGAAGCATTCTCACCAACTGAAAAGCTTTAAATGAAAGGGGTTCATACCGAACCTCTTTCTTTGTTTTATTCAATGTTTTACAGTTTCTCATTTAAATGAATTCAAATGATACTTTTGTATAAAATATGTTAAGCTAATGGTTGAATAAGGAGGAGTATACATATGCGAAATGACCAACGAGAAAATAATCAACTAAGGCCAATAAAAATTGTTCCTAATTACATAACCCATCCGGAGGGATCCGTATTAATTGAATTTGGGGACACGAAAGTGATTTGTAATGCAAGTATAGAGGATCGTGTTCCCCCATTTATGAGAGGTCAAGGTAAGGGGTGGATTACAGCTGAATATGCTATGTTGCCTCGTGCAACAGCACAGCGGAATATTAGAGAATCTTCCAAAGGGAAGGTAAGTGGTAGAACGATGGAAATTCAACGATTGATTGGTAGGGCGCTTCGATCCGTTGTTGATTTAGAAAAAATTGGAGAACGCACAGTATGGGTGGATTGCGATGTTATTCAAGCTGACGGAGGTACCAGAACAGCTTCCATCACAGGTGCATTTGTAGCGGTTGTACTTGCTTTTGGTAACCTATTAAAAAATAAAGGGATTAAAGTAATGCCAGTTACAGATTATTTGTCTGCAGTATCTGTTGGGGTATTATCAGATGGCAGGGAAATATTAGATTTGAATTACGAGGAAGATTCACAGGCTGATGTTGATATGAATATTGTCATGACAGGGGCTGGAGAATTTGTAGAGATTCAAGGTACAGGTGAAGAGGCAACATTTTCTATAGGCCAGCTACAGACAATGTTAAAGCTAGCTAGTGAGGGGTTGGAAGAGATTATATCTATTCAAAAGGATACGATAGGTGAATTAGCAGATCGAATTGGTGAAACGAAAAATAATCAATAATTTTAAGGGGATTATTATGAAACAAATAGTAATTGCGACAAGGAATAATGGAAAAGCAAAAGAATTTAAATCCTTCTTTTTAAAGTATGAGGTGGAAGCAATATCCCTTTTAGATATAAATGATGATTTGCCAGATGTCGAGGAAACCGGGGATTCTTTTGAAGAAAATGCAGCGCTTAAGGCAGAAGAAATAAGCCGAATTTTAGATTTGCCTGTTGTTGCAGATGATTCGGGTCTAGAAATTGATGCCTTGGATGGTAGACCAGGAATCTATTCAGCAAGATATGCTGGGGAAAAGAAAGATGACAAAGCAAATATGTATAAAGTATTAGAAGAAATGAGAATTGTATCTGAAACTAAACGTACAGCTAGATTTGTATGTGTTTTGGCAATTGCTATACCTAGAAATAAAACGGTTTTTAAGAGAGGTATATGTGAAGGGACGATAGCTTTTTCTGAGGCAGGAAAGAATGGTTTTGGTTATGATCCAATTTTTATTCCGAATGGATATGAAAAGACAATGGCAGAAATAGATCCAGAAGAAAAGAATAAAATCAGTCATCGAAAAAAGGCGATGGATCAGTTAGAGAAATGGCTGGGTAATTTGTGATTGGTGAAGGTGGTAAATAGTGAAGAAAATATTGTTAATAAGCGATAGTCATGGACTCCAACAAGAGATCTTAGATATTAAAAAGAGACACCAGGTGGATAGGATAATCCATTGTGGTGATTCAGAATTGGACTTTGATGCTAACGAACTTACTGGTATGGATAAGGTAGCTGGAAATTGTGATACTGATGCACGTTTTCCTAATGAAACGGTGATTACAATCGGTGAATTGACTTTCTTTGTAACGCATGGTCATCTTTATAACGTGAAGTCAAACTTATTGCCGCTTTCTTATCGAGCGGAAGAATTGAAAGCTAATGTTATCTGTTTTGGACATACCCATATTGCAGGTGCAGAGAAGATGGATAAGCTGTTATTTATTAACCCTGGAAGCATTCGAATGCCTAGAAATAGAATAGAAAAGACTTATGCCATCTTAGAATGGGAGACGACTAAAAATATTAGAGTGCGTTTTTATACGGTAGATGGAGAACTAGTTTCTAAAATGTCATATGAGACTACATTAGAGGATTAATGAACGTCTGTATTCATTTAGTGGAGGTTTACCCTCCTCTGAATGAAATTTAATAAAAGTATTGACAAAAATATATATCAATTTTATAATGTAAATTGTTCGCAAAAAGTCCATTACCATTTAATGGTAGTAATGCGGGTGTAGTTTAGTGGTAAAACCTCAGCCTTCCAAGCTGATGTCGAGGGTTCGATTCCCTTCACCCGCTCCATTATGTCCCAGTAGCTCAGCTGGATAGAGCAACAGCCTTCTAAGCTGTGGGTCGCAGGTTCGAATCCTGCCTGGGACGTATTTATTTTATTTCAGTTAACTCCAATAATTACATCAAAAGAGACCTAACTTACATAGGTTTCTTTTTTTATGTTTAAAAATATTTTTATAGGGTATGTATAGCTATTATCTAAAATAATATACTATACTTAAGAGAAAGGGTGAATATATGCAGACGCACCATGAAAAGGTGATTCTCTTTCCTAAGTGGAAGAAATCGCTAGAAGAAGAAAGCTTGATTGCTTTAAAGGAAAAACAATACGAGAAAGCATTAGTAAAATTAAATAAACTATTAATGCATCACGTTGATAGTTACGAAATTATAACAGGAAAACTGATTTGCTTAATGGAATTAGGGAGATTTAATGAAGCACAGGACTTATGTGAGGATTTACTTAAAAGTCGTGATGAAAACTATTATCATTATTTACATATTTATTTAACTATTTTATTTCAAACAAACCAGTATGAGCTCTTGATGGAGCAAGTAGAAGAGATTCTTTTAGATAAAGAGATTCCGAAACCACAAAAGGACCAATTTATACAGCTCTACGAAATAAGTGAAAAAATGCAACTGGATGTCATAACAGAGAGAAAAAAACAAGTATTTGATGAATTGTTTCAGGCAGTGAAGGAGAAAAAATTCGAGGAGCAATGGCGACAAGTAGATAGCTTGAGAAGTTTAAAGACAGATCCAACAGAAGAGATAATAGAATTGTTGGTTCATGAAAATGTTCACCCATTAACCAAATCAGCAATAGTACTGTGGTTAAAAGAAAAAGAAGTATCACAGCAAGTAGAAATATCTAAATTTGGTATTTGCTTTTCTTTTAATCCAATTACAATTGAAGGATTAGAGCAAAGTGAGTTTATAATAGAAACGAAAAAATTGCTTCGACCTATAGAAGAGAAAAATCCTACACTGTATTATTTGTTAGCAAAATTACTTTCAAACTATGCATATGTAATCTATCCAATATTACCGCAAAAAGAAGATTACTTACATATAGCAAAAGCACTGGAAATAATAGGGGATGAATATTTTAATTTAGGAACTACGCAGGAGGACCTATCAGATAAAGTAGAAAATTATATAGAGAATATTAAAATGAGTGAATCACTTTATTTAAGTATAATGGAATGATTGTGTTATAAGAGAAATGCTTGAAAGCCATATGAATTATGTTATAATAAGGTGGTTGCAAAATTACTTAGTAGATAATAATTATCGTAATTTACATAATTATGAGATGGTATAATAGATTTTGGAGGGAAAAAATTATGTCAGCTAAATGGGAAAAACAAGAAGGAAATAAAGGGGTACTTACTTTTGAAGTGCCTTCAGATGAATTTGATCAAGCGTTAGATCAAGCATTTAAAAAAGTAGTAAAAGATGTTCAAATTCCTGGATTCCGTAAAGGGAAAATTCCTCGTGGACTCTTTGAAAAACGTTTTGGTGTAGAAGCGTTATACCAGGATGCAGTGGATATTGTTCTTCCAGAGGCTTATCGTAAAGCAATTGATGAAACAGATATCTTTCCTATTGCACAGCCAGAGGTGGACATTGAACAAATTGAAAAAGGTAAAGATTTAATTTTTACTGCTAATGTTGAAGTGAAACCAGAAGTTACACTAGGTGAATATAAAGGCTTAGAAGTAGAAGAGCAATCTGTTGAAGTAACAGATGAAGATGTGGAAGAGGAAATCAACCGTATTCGTGATCGCCATGCAGAATTAGTTGTAAAAGAAGAAGGCGAAATCGAAGAAGGGGATACTGCAGTAATTGACTTTGAAGGTTTCTTGGATGGTGAAGCTTTTGAAGGCGGAAAAGGTGAAAATCATTCATTAGAAATTGGTTCAGGTCAATTTATTCCTGGATTTGAGGAACAGTTAATTGGTAAAAAAGCTGGAGATGATACAGAAGTGAAAGTAACATTCCCAGAAGATTATCATGCGGAAGAATTAGCTGGAAAAGAAGCAACATTTAAAGTGAAAATTCATGAAGTGAAATATAAAGAATTACCAGAACTTGACGATGAATTTGCAAAAGATGTCGATGATGAAGCCGAAACACTTGACGAATTAAAGAATAAGAAGAGAGAACAGCTTGAAGAAGAAAGAAAACAACAAGCTGATAACGAAAAACGTCAACAACTAGTTGAGAAAGCATCTGAGAACGCTCAAATTGATGTTCCTGAAGCAATGATTGAGACTGAATTAGAACAAATGGTTAGAGAATTTGAACAAAACCTTCAAATGCAAGGTATGACATTAGAAATGTACACTCAATTCTCTGGGCAAGATGAGACTGCATTAAAAGAGCAAATGAAAGAAGATGCAGAAAAACGCGTAAGAACGAACTTAACTCTTGAAGCTATTGCAAAAGAAGAGAACATCGAAGCGACAGAAGAAGACATCAACGAAGAATTAGAGAAAATGGCATCTATGTATGGCATTGAAGCAGATCAGCTACTACCTTTACTAGGTGGTAATACTGATACTATTAAAAATGATGTACAACTTAGAAAAGCTATTGAATACCTAGTTGATCAAAGTAAAGCAGTATAAACAAGAAAAAGATAAGTTTCATTCTAGCTAGAAAAGTGTAAAAACAACAAGGTGCGAAACATATCGCACCTTGTTTTATATTATTTAAAAGAAAGAACGACTTAATTTTAAAATCTGTCATATAGTATAAGTAATATATAGTTGATTATTCTAATGAATAGCGTAATTTTGCTTTTGAAGGTGGATGGGAAGAAGCAAAGGCTTACTTACTTTATCTTACTAAAAAAGAATTTTAAGAAATTATTAAGTCATCTAGTTGTTTTTATTTTGTTTTTTGATATTCTTCTGATATGATGACTATAAATTGAAACCTAGATTCTAGGATATTTAGGGGTGAAAATGAATGTTTAAGTTTAATGAAGAAAAAGGACAATTAAAATGCTCGTTCTGTGGAAAAAGTCAAGATCAAGTACGTAAATTAGTAGCCGGACCAGGCGTTTATATATGTGATGAATGTATTGAATTATGTACTGAAATTGTGGAAGAAGAACTTGGTACGGAAGAGGAGATGGAATTAAAGGAAATTCCAAAGCCAAAGGAAATTTGTGAAATTCTGGATGATTATGTTATTGGGCAAGATAAGGCAAAGAAAAATTTGTCTGTCGCCGTTTATAATCATTATAAACGTATTAACACACCTAAGAATAATGATGATGTTGAAATAGCGAAGAGTAATATCGCAATGATTGGGCCAACGGGAAGTGGTAAGACATTATTAGCACAGACATTAGCACGTATTATTAATGTTCCGTTTGCAATGGCAGATGCAACATCTTTAACAGAGGCAGGTTATGTTGGGGAAGATGTTGAAAACATTCTTCTAAAACTTATACAGGCAGCAGATTACGATGTTGAAAAAGCAGAAAAAGGAATTATTTATATTGATGAGATTGATAAAGTAGCAAGAAAATCAGAGAATCCTTCGATTACACGGGATGTATCTGGTGAGGGAGTACAGCAGGCCTTGCTTAAAATATTAGAAGGTACGGTAGCAAGTGTTCCTCCACAAGGCGGAAGAAAGCACCCGCATCAAGAATTCATTCAAATTGATACAACAAATATTTTGTTTATTGTAGGTGGAGCTTTCGATGGAATAGACCAAGTCATCAAGCGACGTCTAGGTAAAAAAGTAATTGGTTTTGGTGCAAATTCTAAGCAGGAAGATATGGATATGGGTCAATTGCTACAAAAAGTATTACCGGAAGACCTATTACGTTATGGATTAATCCCAGAATTCATTGGGAGAATTCCGGTAATTGGTGCATTAGAACCATTAGATGAAGGAGCACTAGTGGAAATATTAACAAAACCTAAAAATGCTTTAGTTAAACAATATCAGAAACTATTTGAGATGGATGATGTAGAGTTGGAAATAAAAGAAGAGGCACTTGTTGAAATTGCTAAAAAGGCAATTGAAAGAAAAACGGGTGCTCGTGGCTTACGCTCCATCATTGAAGGGCTTATGCTAGATGTTATGTTTGAATTACCATCAAGAGATGATATCGATCAATGCGTCATCACAAAAGAGACAGTGAAGAATGAAGATGGAAGTCCAACCCTTGTCTTTAGTGATGGAACAGTACAAGAAGGGATTAAAAAGCATCCGAAAGAAAGTGCATAATCACATATAGGTCTAAAATAAATTATAAATGTGAGACTAACTTGGCTAAATAGTTCTTATAATAAAGAGCTGCTGCTTTTAGTTAGTCTCTTTTTAACCCTTGTTAAAATATCAGATACATAGTTGTAAAAAATTATTAGGTTTAGGAATAGAAGTTTTGCAAATACTAAAATGGAAAATGCTTTAGTTTACAAATGTAAAATTTTTCTATAAACTTTAAGAATGTGTAAGTATAATTAATTCATATTTTATGGAGGTTACATATTAATGTCTAAAGAACTTATTAAAATCCCCCTCCTACCATTACGAGGACTACTCGTATATCCATCCATGGTATTACATCTAGATGTAGGTAGAGATAAATCTGTCTCTGCTTTAGAAAAGGCCATGATGGATGATCAGACGATATTCTTAGCTGCACAAAAAAAGGTTAGCTTAGATGAACCTGAAACGAAAGACATATACGAAATTGGTACATTGGCTAAAGTTAATCAAATGCTAAAATTACCAAATGGTACCATTCGTGTGTTGGTTGAGGGGTTATATCGCGGGGAAATAGTACGTTATGTTGAATCCGACGATGAGTTTATCGTAGAAATTGAAAAGTTGGAAGACATACATGGTGATAAGCATGAGGAAGAAGCATTAATGCGTTCTCTTCTAGACCAATTTGAACAATACATAAAAGTATCAAGAAAAATTACGGAAGAAACTTATGCGACCGTATCGGATATCGATGAACCAGGACGATTAGCTGATATAATCGCATCTCATTTGTCATTAAAAATAAAAGAAAAGCAAGAAATTCTGGAGATACAAAATGTTAAAGAGAGAATTAAAAAGCTAATTCATCTTATTTCCAATGAGAAAAAAGTTCTTGACTTGGAAAAGAAAATTGGACAGCGTGTCAAATCTTCCATGGAAAAGACTCAAAAGGAATATTATTTACGCGAGCAATTAAAAGCTATTCAAAAAGAACTTGGGGATAAAGATGGGAAAACAGGGGAGGTCAGTCAGCTACGAGAAAAAATAGAGAGTTCAGATATGCCCGAGCACGTTATGAAAGTAGCATTAAAAGAACTGGACAGATATGAAAAGGTTCCACAAAGCTCAGCTGAAAGCTCTGTTATTCGAAATTATTTAGAATGGCTAACCGCTCTCCCATGGACAAATAAGACACAAGATACAATAGAAATAGATAAAGCGGAAAAGGTCTTAAATGAGGAGCATTATGGTCTTGAAAAAGTAAAAGAACGAATCATAGAATATCTTGCTGTGCAAAAGCTTACAAATTCTATAAAGGGTCCCATTCTTTGTTTAGTAGGACCGCCGGGTGTAGGGAAAACATCATTAGCAAAATCTATTGCAACGGCAGTAAATCGGAATTTTGTTAGGATTTCCTTAGGGGGTGTCCGAGACGAAGCAGAAATCAGGGGACATCGGAGAACATATATTGGTGCAATGCCAGGAAGAATCATTCAAGGAATGAAAAAGGCGGGAACAATAAATCCTGTTTTCCTTCTAGATGAGGTTGATAAAATGTCTAATGATTTCCGTGGCGATCCATCTTCTGCCATGCTAGAGGTTCTTGACCCAGAGCAAAACTCTAGTTTTAGTGATCATTTTATTGAGGAAACGTATGATTTATCTAATGTACTATTTATTGCAACAGCCAATAGTGTAAGTACTATACCAGGACCATTGTTAGATAGGATGGAGCTTATTTCACTTGCAGGTTATACCGAAGTTGAAAAGGTCCATATTGCAAGGGAACATCTCATTCCTAAGCAATTAAAGGAAAATGGTTTGAAAAAAGGAATTATGCAAATACGTGATGATGCTCTATTAAAATTAATTCGAACATATACACGTGAGGCGGGTGTACGAGGATTAGAAAGACAACTTGCTAAGTTATGTAGGAAGACCGCTAAAATTATTTTATCTGAAGAGAAAAAGCGAGTTATTATTACCGAAAAAAGCTTAGAAGATTTATTAGGCAAACCAATATTTCGCTATGGTTTAATGGAAACAGAAAATCAGGTTGGTGCTGCAACTGGATTGGCATATACCACAGTAGGTGGAGATATATTATCTATAGAAGTAAGTCATTATCCTGGTAAAGGAAAATTAACATTAACTGGTAAACTAGGGGATGTTATGCAAGAATCGGCACAGGCAGCATTTAGTTATATTCGCTCTCGTGCAGAAGAACTGAATATAGATCCGGATTTTTATGAAAAATATGATATTCATATCCATGTTCCTGAAGGTGCGACACCGAAAGATGGACCTTCTGCTGGTATAACCATGGCTACAGCATTAGTATCTGCTTTTTCAGGTAAAGCTGTTAAAAAAGAAGTAGGTATGACTGGTGAAATTACACTAAGAGGAAGGGTTTTACCAATTGGTGGACTGAAAGAAAAATCCTTAGGTGCTCATCGTGCAGGACTCACAACCATTATTATTCCTGAAGATAATAAGAAAGATATTGAAGATATTCCTGAAAGTGTACGTGAAGGGTTAACATTTATTCCTGTTGCACATCTAGATGAAGTACTGAAATATGCACTAGTGGAGGAATAATGATGAAAGTGACAGAGGCAGAGATAGTAATTAGCGCAGTCAGTAAAAAACAATACCCTAATGATGGTTTACCTGAAATTGCATTAGCTGGTCGATCTAATGTTGGAAAATCATCCTTTATTAATAAATTAATTAATAGAAAGAACCTTGCAAGGACGTCCTCTAAACCTGGAAAAACGCAGACATTAAATTTTTATAAAATAAACGAGGCTTTTTATTTTGTTGACGTTCCCGGGTATGGTTATGCGAAGGTATCTAAGAAGGAACGAGAAAAATGGGGAGTCATGATGGAGGAGTATTTCGAACTACGGGAAACATTGAAGGCTGTGCTGTTAATTACAGACGTTCGTCATGAACCAACAAGAGATGATATTCAGATGTATGATTTTCTTAAATACTTTGAACTTCCAGTAATTGTTGTAGCAACTAAACTAGATAAAGTCCCGAAAAGTAAAAGAGCCAAGCATATCATGCGGACAAAGGAAACGTTAAATATAGATTCAGAAGACATCCTTTTGCCATTCTCTTCAGAAACTGGAGAAGGGAAAGATGAAGCATGGAGATATCTGAGGCAGTTTCTATAAGAGGCTCATTGCAAAAATAACAAAATAAATGGATGAGTTATTTGAATTTAAAAAGGGAATAAAAAGAAAAAGAAATAATCCTCCGATTATAGGGATTATTTCTTTTTTATTAATAGAACAACTCCTATGATAATTAGTATGATTGGCCAGAACAGTTCTATATAATTTTTTACATCATGAACCCAATAAAAATAGTGGGAAAGCTGATTTGAAAAGATCATAAAAATACTAACAGCAGTTAATGCGGTTCCTAATAAAAAGCCTCTCTTGGTTTTAGAGGCACGGACAAGAAAAGCAATACCCACTATTAAGACATAAACTGCCCAATGACTTATCCAAAACTGATAGTGGTTCATCCCATGGAAATGTATCCCCAACCCTAAAACTATGGAACCGTTGAATAACTGATCATAATTTTTCGAAGTATAACTATAAAATAATAGGATAATACCTATAATAATAAGGATTGTTTGCCAAGAATAGAAGTTTGTTATAATTGGAATCTTTAAATGTCTTAAAAGAAAGAATAAACCAAGCCCTATAAAGATATATGCGATGAGTGAATTTTGTTTTTTCAACTATATTCCGTTCCCTTCAACTATAGCGATTTCTTGCTTCTATACATATTGTATGATAAAGTACATTCGAGTTAAACTAATTACGTTTATTATTATATTACTGTTTCAAACTCTGTTCACAATTTAAAAAATAGAAAGTCTCGTTATGTGTTATAATAAAGAATAAATATGTTTTTATTGTTTCTTTATATTTATATTTATATTTATTTTTAATAAGCCATTCAATTACGTACTGTATTAGTTGGGGGTAGACAAAGTGCATATTATTAAAGTTGGTTTAAATTATCGAACAGCCCCTGTAGAAATTAGGGAGAAACTCACCTTCTCAGATATTAATATAGAAGAAGCAAGTAGTGAGTTAAAGAAACAAAAGAGTATCTTAGAAAATGTAATAATATCAACATGCAATCGAACGGAAATATATGCAGTGGTTGATCAAGTACACACAGGCCGTTATTATATTAAAAATTTCTTATCCAAATGGTTTAATATTGAAAAAGAACTGTTCACTCCATATTTGCAAATTATGGAAAATGATGGAGCATTGGAGCATTTATTTCGAGTTTCTACGGGTTTAGATTCCATGGTATTAGGAGAAACACAGATACTTGGTCAGGTGAAGGGCGCCTTTTTAACATCACAAAAAATAAATACTACGGGTACTATTTTTAATGAGTTATTTAAACAAGCCATTACTTTTGGGAAACGAGCTCATAAAGAAACAACAATCGGTGAACATGCTGTTTCCATTAGTTATGCTGCAGTAGAATTAGCCAAAAAAATATTGGGAGACCTTCAAAATAAGCATATTGCTATATTAGGTGCTGGAAAAATGGGTGAATTAGCTGCTAAGAATCTACAAGGTTCGGGTGCTACAGAAATAACAGTTGTGAACCGTTCAGTGGAAAAGGCCCAAGAGTTAGCAGATAACTTCCAGGCTAAAGCTAAATCTCTTGACCATTTAGAGTCCGTAATAGAAGAAGCAGATATTCTAATAAGTTCGACTGGTTCAAAATCTGTTATCGTAACGAAAGAAATGGTGGAACAAGCTCAAAAAAATCGAAAGAAAAGTCCACTTATTTTAGTTGATATTGCAGTTCCAAGGGATATCGATCCAGAAATTAATGAGTTGAATCAAGTATTCCTGTACGATATAGATGATTTGCAAGGTATTGTCGATAATAATTTGGAAGCAAGAAAAATGGCAGCGGAACAAATTGAAATCATGATTGAACAAGAGATTGTCTCATTTAAGGAATGGTTAAAAACCCTAGGAGTTGTACCAGTAATTTCGGCTTTACGAAAAAAAGCCCAATCCATACAGCAGGAGACCATGAGAAGTATTGAAAGAAAAATGCCTGATTTAACAGAAAGAGAGAAAAAAGTTTTAAACAAACATACGAAGAGTATCATCAATCAGCTATTGAAAGAGCCCATCACACAGGCAAAAGAGATGGCAGGTGGAGAGCATGCTGAACATGCATTAGAATTATTTGTGGATATTTTTGGCATAGAAGATGAGGTAAGGGCAGAATTTAAAAAACAAGCCAAAAAAGATGACACATTAATGTCATTACAAAAAAATGAATATATAACTTTTCCACATTTAGAACAAATTTCATCTGTTCAGTAATCTATTTAAGATTAAACAAATAACCAGAAGGCATTTTAGCTTTCTGGTTTTTAACTTGTAACCCTTTTTCTTTTCTTATCTATTTAAAAAAGGTTAAAATAAAGGTGATAAAATTTTAATATATTTTGTTCAATGAATTATAGCAATGATGATTTAGGAGGATAATTAGATGCGTAAAATAGTGGTCGGTTCCCGTCGAAGTAATTTAGCTATGACTCAAACGAAATGGGTTATTAACGAGTTAAAAGAAGCTGGCGTCGCAAATGATTTTGAAATAAAAGAAATCATGACAAAGGGTGACCGTATATTAGACGTTACCTTATCAAAGGTTGGTGGGAAAGGTTTGTTTGTCAAAGAGATTGAACAGGCCATGTATAATAAAGAAATCGATATAGCTGTACATAGCATGAAAGATATGCCGTCTGTAATGCCGGAGGGGTTAGTTATTTCATCTATCCCTGTAAGAGAAGATCCACGTGATGCATTCCTTTCTAAAAATAATGTACCACTTATGGATCTTCCGGAGGGATCTATTGTAGGAACTAGTAGTTTACGTCGTGCTGCACAAATCCTAGCAGCAAGACCAGATGTGTCGATTAAGTGGATTCGTGGAAATATTGAGACTAGAATTCGTAAATTAAAAGAAGAAGACTATGATGCAATTGTACTAGCAGCTTCCGGTTTAAAACGCGCAGGACTAAATGATGATATAGTTACAGAATATTTAGGGGCTGATATAGTAGTACCAGCTGTTGGACAAGGTGCACTTGCTATTGAATGTAGAGAAGATGACAAAGAGGTTCGTGACATGTTAGCGAAAATAAACGATGATTACACAACCAAAACAGTTACAGCAGAGAGAACGTTCTTGCATCTTTTAGAAGGTGGCTGTCAAGTGCCAATTGGTGGTTTTGCTTATCTAGAGAAAGAAGATATTGTGTTATCTGCCTTAGTCGGGACACCAGATGGTAAGACTATACTAAAAGAGATGGTTCGAGGTACTGATCCAGTAGAAGTTGGAAAAGAAGCAGCAAATAAATTAATTAGTCAAGGTGCAAAAGATATAGTTGAAGGAGTTAAAGAGGAGCTTGACAAATAATGTCTGGTCCTTTAGAAGCAAAAAAGATTATAGTTACAAGGGAAGAAATAAACAATAGATATTTTGCTAAAAAAATACTGCAATATGGTGGAACTCCAATTGAAGTACCACTTTTATCGATAACTTGCGAGGATCGTAAAGAAAATAAAACCATCTTAAATGATTTAGATCAATATGAATGGATATTTTTCACCAGTGCAAATGGTGTAGAATGTTTTTTTCAGCTTGTGGAAATGTATCATATTCCGTTTAGTAATATTAATAACAAAAAAATAGCTGCGGTTGGTCGAAAAACGAAAGATAAATTGAATAATTTTGGGATTAAAGTAGATTTTATTCCAACAACATTTAATGCAGAAACAATGGCAAAGGAGTTTTTGTCATCCTATTCGGTAACTAAACAAGTATTATTTGTACGAGGTAACCTTTCTAGACCAGTCTTAATCGAGGAATTTGAAAAGGCCGGTGTATCATATCGAACAATTGAGGTTTATAAAACAACGATTAAAGAAGAAAATAAGCAATTATTGAATAAAGCAGTTGAAGGACCATATGATTTTATTACCTTTACGAGCCCGTCTGCTATTGATGCTTTTAATAAATTAACGGAGTATGTAATTACCAAACCATGTGTATGTATTGGTACCACTACCAAACAACGAGCATTGGAAAGAGGGATCACCAATATATTAATGCCAATGGAAGAGTTCACAATCGATGCAATGATTGAATGTATGGTAAATTACATAAAAGAAAGGCAGGAAGAACAATGGAATTTAAACGACATAGAAGATTAAGAACTTCAAGCTCTATGCGTGCTTTAGTTCGAGAAAATCATCTACGTGTAGAGGACTTTATTTATCCTATGTTTGTTATTGAAGGGGAACATACTAAAAATGAAGTACCTTCTATGCCAGGTGTATACCAGGTTTCCATGGATTTACTGTTGGATGAAGTAAGAGAAGTGTATAATTTAGGAATTAAATCTATTATGTTCTTTGGTGTTATTTCAGCTAAAGATGAAATTGGCACAGGAGCATTTGTTGATGATGGAATCGTTCAGACAGCTATTCGTTTAGTAAAGAATGAGTTTCCTGATCTATTGATTATAGCGGATACATGTCTTTGTGAATATACCGATCATGGGCATTGTGGTGTTATTCATGACCATGACGTAGACAATGATGAGTCACTAAAATTATTAGCGAAAACAGCAGTATCACAGGCAAAAGCTGGGGCAGATATTATTGCACCTTCCAATATGATGGATGGATTTGTTGCAGTCATTCGCCAAGCATTAGATGAGGAGGGGTTCAAAAATATCCCTATTATGTCCTATGCTGTGAAATATGCTTCATCCTTTTATGGTCCATTCCGTGACGCAGCTGATAGTACTCCACAATTCGGGGACCGTAAAACATACCAAATGGATCCTGCTAATCGTATAGAGGCTCTAAGAGAAGCAGAGTCCGATATTCAAGAAGGCGCGGATTTTATAATGGTTAAACCAGCGCTATCTTTTCTAGATATAGTTAGAGATGTTAGAAACCGCTTTGATGTTCCGGTTGTTGCTTATAATGTTAGTGGAGAGTATGCAATGATTAAAGCTGCTGCACAAAATGGCTGGATAAATGAAAAAGAATTAGTCTTGGAAATGTTGACATCCATGAAACGTGCAGGTGCAGATATTATTTTGACATATTTTGCTAAAGATGTAGCAAATTGGTTAAATGAAAATAAATAGCTTGAGGTGATGTTTGATGAAGAACCAAAAATCTAGAGGAATTTTTAATGAAGCGGTTGAATTAATGCCAGGTGGTGTCAACTCTCCTGTTCGAGCATTTAAATCTGTTGACATGGAACCTATTGTAATGGAATCAGGTAAAGGTTCAAAAATCCATGATGTAGATGGTAATGAATATATTGACTATGTCCTAAGCTGGGGGCCACTTATTCTAGGTCATGCTGACGAGAGAGTCGTTGGCAAATTAAATGAAATGGTAGTAAAAGGTACTAGCTTTGGTGCAAACACTGAAATGGAAAATAAATTAGCTAAACAAGTCATTGATCGAGTACCATCCATCGAAATGGTGCGGATGGTTAACTCTGGAACAGAAGCAACTATGAGTGCCATTCGTCTTGCAAGAGGATATACAGGGAAAGATATTATTATGAAATTTGAAGGTAGTTACCATGGACACGGAGATTCCTTACTGATTAAGGCGGGTTCGGGGGTGGCTACATTAGGTTTACCTGATAGCCCTGGAGTTCCAAAGTCTGTTGCTAGCAATACAATAACAGTACCATTTAATGATTTAGAGAGTGTCAAAGTAGCATTTGAAAAATATGGAGATAATATAGCAGCAGTTATTATGGAACCTGTATGTGGAAACATGGGTGTTATTCCACCGAAAGAGGGTTTCTTAAAAGAGATGAGAAAAATAACGGAGCAAAATCAGTCTTTATTAATTTTTGATGAAGTAATGACAGGTTTTCGTGTTGGTTATCATTCCGCACAAGGTTATTTTGATATTAATCCAGATTTGACTTGCTTAGGTAAAGTAATAGGTGGAGGATTACCAGTGGGTGCGTTCGGTGGAAAACGGGAAATTATGGAGCAAATTGCACCAGCTGGACCGATTTATCAAGCAGGTACACTTTCAGGGAATCCACTTGCGATGACTGCTGGCTATGAAACTGTTTCTGCACTAAATAAGGCATCATACGAAGAAATTAACAAAAAAGTGGATCGATTAATGGAAGGATATAGACAAGCAGCGGAAGAATATAATATACCACTTCACATCAATCGTGCTGGGTCTATGTTTGGCGTATTCTTCACGAACGAAGAAGTGATTAATTTTGAAACAGCAAAAACTTCAAATTTAGATTATTTCTCTCAATATTATCGTGTCATGATTGAGGAAGGAATCTTCTTACCACCTTCACAGTTTGAAGGGTTATTCGTATCCACAGCACATACAGAGGAAGATATTGATAAAACCATTCAAGCAGTACGTGTTGCCTTTTCTAAAATTAAATAAATTCAAAGCTATTTCCTCATAGTAGGAAGTAGCTTTTTTCATTTGGCTTTTTTCGTGTGTTCTGTTGTTTTTTTACCTCGCATTTGAAGGATTATGTGACGTAACTAGGTAAAGTTTGCCGGTGCGCGCTGATTTCCACTGCGGGCAGTCGCGGACCTTAGGGCACGGCTTCAGCCTACGTAGCGGAAGACCACCGCTTCGTAGTCTTTAGATACCTGCTATTCCCACAGGACAAGGAAGGCTTCGTCAGCGTTACATCTTCGTTAGAAAATTGAAATTCACATTCAAGGAGTCGACTGTTCTCTCTTCCAATCAACCATGATTATGGCTGAAATAATAATAGGAGATTATGCTCAAAATAGCGGAGGAAATACACGGAGACTCCTCGAAAATAAAGTTCAATTTTCTTCGTGCGATGCGTTGCTGCCGTAGCGTTCCTTGTCCTGCGGGATGAAAAGCCTAGGTGAGACCACGTAGTGCGACAGCACGGAGGGGGCTCAGCAGCTCCCTAAGGTCCGCGTAGTGTATTTCCGTAGCGATATTTACGCACCTTTTTTCGTATTAGGTTACTGCGCATTATATCTATTTTGTGCAAAAAACAACAATCTTTTAGAAAATATAAGTTTTATTGGATTGAACTACAACAAGATATTGAATTTCTCTATTTTGGGTAAAATTCATGTTTTTCGCATGCATAACCTAAATATCCTCCTCATATAGATAATTTAGACGTATAAAGCAAATGGGTTAGCGCTAGAAGGGAGGAAGTCAATTGTCTGGTGAACAATCGGTATTTACTTTTGAATTGAATGAGTCCCTCCATTTTGAAAAGGGACAGGAAGTAGCCGAAATGCGTGGAATATCATTAGATCCTGAAATTTCTATTCAAACATTTAATGACTATATTTCTATAAGAGGAGTTATAGAATTACAAGGTGATTATGAAAAAATTGTAAGTTCGAGCGAACAAGTAGATGAAAATCTTACTGATATTGGGAATATGGAAGCAAAGCGTTTTGTAGAGAAGGTAGAGGAAAAGGAAGATAATTTAGCTGAATTTAGTCATCAATTTCCTGTTGAAATCTCCGTACCTACGTATCGTATCTCAGATATAAACGATGTCCGTGTCAGTGTGGACACCTTTGATTACGAATTGCCAGAAGAAGGACAATTAAAGCTGTTTTCTACCATTGCTATTCACGGTATAGATCAAGAAGTAGAGCAGTCTAGAGAGATAGTGGACATAGAAAAAGAGGAAGAATTAGTAGATGAAAAACCAGAAAAGTTGGAAATGCCATCAGATTCAAATGAAACAGAACCAGCTAATTTGGAGAGGGAAGAGGAGTCCTTTGAATTTGAAATCAAACAAAAACAAGAGGAAAAATATAGTGAAGATGAAGACCTTTTAACTCTTTCCGAGGCGCCAAAATTGGTGGAGGAAGAGTCTACTAAGGAGGATGAAAAAGAAGATCGATGGCCCTTTAAGAAACACTCCCAATCCTTATCAGACTTTTTTGCAAAAGACGAAGTATCAGAGGAAGAATATGTAGAAGAGGATAATAGTGACGATTTTTATGAAGACGATGTTGATGATGATTTTGAATACGATGATAACAATCATCACACACACCGTACAGAAATTACCTATGAAAACACATCTCGCTCATCTGAAAATGAGGATATAAGCTATCTAGCTGATATTTTTAGAGAATCAGAGGCAGAGGAGTATACAAAGATGAGAATTTGTATCGTTCAAAAAGAAGATACGATAGAAACAATTTCTGAACGGTTTGAAGTCAGTCCTCTTCAGCTTATTAAACAGAATCAATTAGAAGATGACTTTGATGTAACGGAAGGACAATTATTATATATACCTAAAAAATAAGATTACCGAACTCATTATCGGATGCAACATAATTACCCCTTGAAAAATTTCAAGGGGTATCTAACTTTTAGGTGGTGAAAAAATGGAAAGAATCCCCCACGTGTTGCAGGCATACGGTGTTCGAGCTGAAAAGGTGGAAGAGATAACTCCGAGGCTCTATAAAGTGTTTGGACAACAACAAGTGTTTGCTTTAAAGCGTAGTTCCTTAGTGGAGACCACAAAGAGAAATTGGGAAAATGCACTTCGGTTAGCTGATTCCATGAATTTATCCTTTATAACACCAGTATTTTTAACGAAGGATGGTCAGCTCTATTACGAGTACAATAAATCCATTTATTATATGTGTCCATGGATTGAAGAAAATGGACGAAAGGATCAAGAATCATGGATTGTAAATTTCTATGAGACGATAGCTGAAATTCATAGGAAAACAAGAAAGGTGCAGAGGATACCCTTTGATAATATATCCAAATCATTTATAACTTTTCGCTCCTACTGTAGTGATTTAAGACAACATTTGCTAACCTTCGTGCAACAATTTGAGAAAAATAGATACATGTCTCCATTTGAATTACTTGTTTGTACACAATACCGGGACATAGACTTTACACTTAACGAGGTTGAAAAACGCGTTACATCTTTTTTACACGAAATGGATGACAATAATGTCGAATGGAGCTATACATTATGTCATGGTAACCTAAATACGAGACATGTAAAAAATGGATATTTTATTAATTGGGAGAAGACAAATTTAAATAATCCGGTTTTAGATTTGGTTACTTTTTTCAAAGAGGAAATTGGAAGCTATAATCCCAATAATCGTCAATATATTGATTTATTCTCAACATATATGAAAATAAATGAATTAACACTACCGGAGTTACATCTGTTTTTGATCTATCTATTATCACCTGGAGAGTATATACAGACGATTTCTGAATATGTGAATGCCGATAGAAACAAGTCCATGGTTCAATTTATAGAGAAGTTGCAACACGAGTATCGTAAGGTTTTGTTTGGTATAGAGTGGTCTGAATATATCGAAAAGGAATACGAACAAGTTGATTTAGATGATTGGGATAGTTAAATCCATTTGAGGTAAAAAGCGATTAATAAGCCGACTAGGATTCCTAATAAAATTAAATCAAAAGTTGTAGGGAAAAAGATAGTTCGTATTAATTGGAATAATAAAATTGGTAATGTTACCTTTTCTAAAATAAAAATACATTTTCGTGCCCATGGTGGTAGTTTGTACCGATAATATCTACCCATTATCATCACCTCATTTCATTTAAATTTTTATCCCCTTCATCTTCGTTCTTATCATCTTGATGAAAATAAATAGTATATAAAAATGACTTCCTTAACGGGCACTACCATCATGCTTTATGAAATATAATATGTATACATACCCTTGTTTTGTGAAAGAATAATCATAAATATTGACGTTTTTGAATCTTAACTATAAAATATTGATAGTTAAGAGGTTTTAAATTAAATTATTTTAAATGTAAATGCAGGGATTGGGAAGAGTACAATTCGGAAACCTTTAGAGAGGGAAATCTAGCGCTGAAAATTTCCTAGGATTTTTGATTTGGAAGGTCGCCCATGAAGCAGCTTCTTTGAAAATAATAGTAGAAGAAGCCGGTAACAGCCGTTATTGGAATAAGTGTACAGGTTCATGTAATACATATAATCTGTAAACAAAGGTGGTACCACGGAAGTTAGACCCTTTTCGTCCTTTTATGGATGAAAGGGGCTTTTTTGATTTCCAGAATCTACACCATCTATCAAGATATTTTTTTAAGGAGGTTTTCATCAGATGAGTGAGAAGGAGTTTACGGCACTTCCACCAAAGTACAATCCTCAGGAGGTGGAAAAAGGCCGTTATCAATTTTGGTTAGAGGGTAAATTTTTTGAGGCACCAAATGATCCAGAAAGAGAGCCATATTCGATAGTTATTCCACCCCCAAATGTAACAGGAAGATTACATTTAGGCCATGCTTGGGATACAACGATGCAGGATACCATTTCAAGAATGAAGCGTATGCAAGGATATGATGTATTATGGCTTCCTGGAATGGACCATGCGGGAATTGCAACACAAGCTAAAGTAGAAGCAAAATTAAAAGAACAAGGGACCAATCGTTACGATCTAGGGAGAGAAAAGTTTCTAGAGAAGGCTTGGGAATGGAAAGAGGAATATGCTGATTTTATCCGTTCTCAGTGGGAGAAACTTGGACTAGGACTGGATTACTCACGTGAACGCTTCACATTAGATGAAGGATTATCAGATGCTGTAAAAGAAGTATTTATAAAGTTATATGAAAAAGGACTTATCTACCGTGGGGAGTATATTATTAACTGGGACCCATCAACAAAAACAGCTTTATCTGATATAGAGGTTATTTATGAGGAAGTTCAAGGAAAATTTTATCACATGAACTATCCAATTAAAGACAGTGAGGAAACAATCGAAATTGCTACGACTCGTCCAGAAACGATGCTTGGAGATACTGCCGTAGCAGTGCATCCAAAAGACGAGCGCTATCAACATTTAATTGGGAAAACAGTTATCTTGCCAATTGTTGGTCGTGAGATTGAAATTGTTGCTGATGAATATGTAGATATGGAATTAGGTTCTGGGGCAGTAAAGATTACCCCAGCACATGATCCAAATGACTTTGAAATTGGAAATCGTCATAATTTAGAGCGAATACTAGTTATGAATGAAAATGGAAGCATGAATGAAAATGCTGGAAAATATCAAGGAATGGATCGTTTTGAATGTAGAAAACAAATTGTAAAAGATTTACAAGATATGGGTGTACTATTTGAGATTGAAGAACGTGTGCACCAGGTTGGGCATTCGGAACGGAGTGGTGCAGTTGTTGAACCATACCTTTCAACCCAATGGTTTGTAAAAATGCAGCCTCTTGCAGATGCTGTAATAGAAATGCAAGAAGGAGAAGGAAAAGTAAACTTTGTTCCGGATCGTTTCGAACGTACTTATTTAAATTGGATGGAAAATATTCGGGATTGGTGTATTTCACGACAATTATGGTGGGGGCATCGTATTCCAGCATGGTACCATAAAGAGACTGGTGAGATTTATGTTGGAAAAGAAGCTCCAAAGGACGCAGAAAATTGGGAACAGGATGAAGACGTATTAGATACATGGTTCTCTTCAGCGCTATGGCCGTTTTCAACAATGGGCTGGCCTAATACAGATGCAGAAGATTTCAAAAGGTACTTCCCAACAGATGTACTTGTAACAGGATATGATATTATCTTCTTCTGGGTTGCTAGAATGATATTCCAATCGAAGAAATTCACAGGGGAAAGACCATTTAAAGATGTTTTAATACATGGTTTAATTAGAGATTCCGAAGGCCGTAAAATGAGTAAATCATTAGGTAATGGTGTAGATCCAATGGATGTTATTGAAAAATATGGTGCGGATTCCTTAAGATACTTCCTCCTTACCGGTTCTACACCTGGACAAGATTTACGCTTTTATTGGGAAAAAGTTGAATCCACCTGGAATTTTGCAAATAAAGTTTGGAATGCATCAAGATTTTCTATCATGAACATGGAAGGATTTACTTATGATGATATCGACCTTACAGGTGAACTAACACTTGCAGATAAATGGATCTTAACAAGACTTAATGAAACCATTGAACATGTTACGAAGAATAACGATAAATATGAGTTTGGAGAATCAGGTCGCCACTTGTACAATTTTATTTGGGATGAACTATGTGATTGGTATATCGAAATGGCTAAACTCCCACTATATGGGGATGATGAAGACAAGAAAAATACAACACGTTCTGTTCTTGCTTATGTACTCGATCAAACGATGCGTATGTTACATCCATTCATGCCTTTTATTACCGAGGAAATTTGGCAAAAACTTCCTCATAAAGGTGAGTCTATAACAGTTGCTAAATGGCCACAAGTAAGAAAAGAATTTCATGATGAAAAAGCAGCCAGTGAAATGAAACGTTTAGTGTCTATTATTAAATCTGTACGTAATATTCGCGCTGAGGTAGATACACCGTTATCCAAACCAATTAAAATGATTATCGAAGCAGAAAACGAAACGGTAGTTAGTGAATTAGAAGCCAATCGAGTTTACTTAGAAAATTTCTGTAATCCTAGTGAATTATCTATTACTACAAATGTGGACGTCCCAGATAAGGCAATGACAGCAGTAGTAACAGGTGCAGAAATATATTTACCTCTAGAAGGCTTAATCGATTTTGATAAGGAAATCAAACGATTAGAAAAAGAATTAGATAAATGGAATAAGGAAGTAGAACGCGTTCAGAAGAAGCTTTCTAATCAAGGATTTGTTAGTAAAGCACCACAAAAATTAGTTGATGCAGAACGGAAAAAAGAAGAAGACTATCTTGATAAACAAGCAAAAGTGAAAGCAAGACTGGAAGAACTACAGAACCAAAAATAATTTTAGTAAAGCAGAGCATAACGATTGCTCTGCTTTTTCTAATGTACTATTTGTTTAGCAATATAAAAGTTCATTGTTAACTGTATAAAAATCTATAGAATGATCATTAATTTCATTTGGTAATTTCAAATGTGAAAATCAAACAACAAAAATCACAAAATGTCAAGAACCTTGGTATAGAGGATATAAACGATATAAAAGTGGTGATAAATTTTTATATTAGAGTATTGTACTTGAATTTTGCGGTATAGCCAGGAAATTTGTAACTGTATGTCAAACGATTTTTTAATAGAGCGACAGTATTCGTCTTACTTTTCATTTTCACTGTGCTAGAGTATAACAAACGACTCTAGTAAAGGAAGGGGACAAATATGGACGAGAAGAATCAAATTATCGTCAAGGAAAATGGTAAGGTAATCAACAAATATCCGGACCAATCCATCCAATCATCTAATCTTGAGTCAGCGGCAACCCTTCAGGAGTCAGATGAACCGGTGCAGCCATTTGATCGAAAAACTGACTTATCTAATGTTACCTTACAGAATAAAACTAGTAAATTTAAAATGTTTAAACCTGTAATTATTGCTATAGCTTCAGCAATCCTAATAGGATCTATTTTAAGTGTGATTATGTTTCAAATCTTAATTGATGTTGAATCGGACATCACCGGTCAAAGTTTGACGGCTCTTCCAGCTAGTTCCGATGAAGCTGAAAGTGATGAGAATGTAAATCATAATGGAAATGAAATGTCAAAATACTCATTAGAGCCAATTAGCGGATTTGTACTACAAGCCGGTGTTTTCTCAGAAATGGAAAACGCGGAGGCTTGGGCAGCTAATTTTAGTAGTCTCGGACTACCAACAATAGTCTGGCAACGCAATAACCAATATTATCTTTTGTTAGGAATTACTGCTACAAAGGAAAAGGCAACTAACCTGGCAGAGGAACTTAATACAGGAGAATTTGACGTATATGTCAAAGAATGGTCTACAAAAAGTCAAGAATTGCAACTAACAGAAGCAGAGTATAGTTGGTTACAGCAATTTCAGCAATCATGGCAGACGGTACTCGAGTCTCTAATATCATCGAACAGCCTTTCCAAAGATAATTGGAATAGCTTAACTAATAATCAAGTTAGTGAATCTAATACACTTTCTAAATTACTAGGCTTAACACTTAATACAGAAACACTAAGTGGCTTAGAAGCCCATCAGCAAATGCTAGAAATAATGTATGCTTATGAAAATATAAAAGAAGGAACAGATAACTAGAAAAAGTTGTCTGTTTTTTTATTTTAGACAAGAAATATATCTAAAAATAGCAATTTTTTTTAAGCAAATTTACATTTTGACTAGGTATGCCAAAGTAATTTTTTCTATTTCTCCATTTGTCAGTTTATTTAGTAGTCGTTAATATAGTGGTATCTTAATAGGGAGGAGATAGAATGCCAGCAGAATCAATTATGATTAAGGATGTACCTAAAGAAGATAGGCCACGTGAGAGACTATTAAAGTATGGGGCGAATCACTTGTCGAATCAAGAGCTTTTTGCAATTTTGTTAGGTAGTGGTACAAAGGATGAATCAGTAATGTCCCTTTCCAATCGTATTTTAATGCATTTTGAGGGTTTAAAACTATTAAAAGATGCAACAATTGAAGAATTGATAGCAATTAAAGGGATAGGTACTGCGAAAGGGGTGTTACTGTTATCGGCAATAGAAATAGGGAAGAGAATGAATCAGTATCGACCAGATGAAAAATATGTTATACGATCACCTGATGACGGAGCGGAATTTGTTATGGAGGAAATGAGAAGTTTAAAACAGGAGCATTTTGTTGTATTATTTCTCGATACTAAAAATCAAGTTATCCATAGACAAACTATTTTTATTGGTAGTCTCAATGCTTCTATCGTACATCCGCGTGAAGTTTATCGTGAAGCCGTAAAACGGTCTTCAGCTTCAATTATCGTTGTGCATAATCATCCCTCGGGAGTGCGCCTGCAAAGTGCTTAATTTTAGCGATTTCTAAGGAAATCTTGAACTCCTTACAATGTTCTATGGTCAGCATCTTACCTTAAGGGGAAACCCAAAAAGGGAACAGAGCATGATGTGAAAAGGAGAAAAGACGACTAAGCTATCTATTGGTCGAGTCAGTTCTTCAGACCAAGTGATGTATGGTAAAAGCTACACTGCTTGAATTCTAGACGAGTGAGCGATGGGTGCGCCATTGTCTACGGTAGTTAACAGGCAATGAGGGCAAAATGGAGGACGTATCTCCTGAGCGTCCTTGGGAAATGGCTACTTTCCTATCCATAGTAAGGTTTGTCCTTCAATCCTCGGGCCCCGAGGAAACCGTCAAAAGGGATACCTAACCATCACGTATCTAAAATTATATCATAATGCAGGGATTACCTACGTGCAAGTGCCAATTGGCTATTAGACAGCGGTCTAATGATTATGCATATGGTAACGGAGACTCCGTAGTACCCAACGTTTGCTTGTAATGAGTTTAGCAGGGGGAAGGGAGACAGGTTGATGTTAACGTTAACTAGAAAGGAGTCATGAACATGGCAATTAATCCATTTCGACAGTTAGACGTTATAAGGAATGCTTCTCAAAAAGGAAACATGATTATGGATTGTTACCGACTTATGTATAACAAAGAGTTGTGGATTAAAGCATATGTAAAACTATATCCGAATCCAGGAAATTTAATAAAAGGAACTTCGAATGAAACAATCGATGATTTCAGTTTACAAAAAGTAGATGACATCATAGCGCAATTAAAAGCTGGAACATTCCGTTTTGCACCGATGGTTTACATTCCTAAGTTAAATGGTAAAAAGAGACCGCTTGGAGTTCCTTATTTCAAAGATAAGTTAGTACAGGAAGTTATGAGAATGATAT
Organism: Oceanobacillus senegalensis; assembly: GCF_900176885.1. Taxonomy (GTDB): domain Bacteria; phylum Bacillota; class Bacilli; order Bacillales; family Amphibacillaceae; genus Oceanobacillus; species Oceanobacillus senegalensis. The sequence goes on from NZ_LT839648.1 coordinate 1,094,180, forward strand.
TGGAAAATGTTTATGAGCCAAGATTCTCTGAAAACTCACATGGGTTTAGAGAAGGTAGAAGCTGTCATACAGCACTTTCTCAAATTAAAAATACATGGAAAGGTCTCACATGGTGTATTGGAGGAGATATGAGGGGTTTCTTCAACCATATTGATCATACGGCATTACTAAAACTTATATCAAAAAAAATAAAAGATCGTCGTTTCCTACTATTAATTCATAATGCTCTTACTAATGGGGTAATGGAAAATTGGTCATTCCATAAAACCTATAGTGGCACACCACAAGGAGGTGTCATTTCTCCTATTCTAACCAATATCTATCTTCATGAGTTTGACCTGTTTATGGAAAAACAAATTAAGGGATTTAATAAAGGTAAGGTTAGAGTAAGAAATGAGGATTACATCGAGGTTCACTCTAAGATTAGAATACTTTCACGAAAGGTTAAAAGACTAGATGATATAAACCGGCATAGCCATTGGCAAGGAAGGGAGGAGTTAGTCCTAAATATCCAGGAGCTTAAAGCCAAACTAGTAAACGTTTCTTCTATGGACCTAATGGCTAAAAACAATCAAAGAATGAAATACGTCCGTTATGCCGGTGATTTTGTGATTGGAATTGCTGGCTCAAAACAGAGTGCTATAAAAATGAAAGAAACGATTAAATATTTTCTTGAAAAGGAACTTCATCTAGAGCTTAGTGATGAAAAAACATTTATTACTCATCTAGAAAATCCAATACCCTTTCTTGGATACCAATTTCACAGATGGAATGAGGCTAAGGTTAAAAGAGCTACCTATAAAAACCAAAAACATCCATTGAAGAAGAGAAGTTTATCAAGTGCGATAAAGTTAAAGATTCCTGAAAAGAAAATGAAAGAAATGGCAATTAAAAACGGATATGGTAATTTAAACAACTTTAAAATTGTACATAGAGCAAAACTAGTAAACAATTCGGAAGTGGAAATACTTCATACCTATAACACTGAATTGTGTGGAGTCGCTAATTACTACAAGTTAGCTAATAACTATCATTATTTAGATAAACTATTTTATTTAGCCGAAAGTAGTTTCATTAAAACAATCGCTAATAAACGAAGGAGCACATCTATGAAGGTTGCTTCCAGCATGCGAACCCATAAACAAGGGGGTTTATCATTTGTCAGGAAAAATGAACATGGCAATGAAAAATTACATCAGTTTGTAAAGCTGAAAGATATGCCAAGGCATAAAGGTGCAATCAAAGCAGACTCTCCTGATATTGATATCCTTAGTTAATATAATGAAATATTAGAGTAGAACTAAATTTGAACAGCGTTAATTAGCAAACAAATGCGAATCCTGTGGTATAATAGAAGGTCGGATGGAAGTTTATTCTACATCTCCGAAAGTAAAAGGACTTAAAAAAATATCTACTATACTTGAACAAGAGAATGATAGAAGGAAACAAAACAACCATTGCCTTTGTTACAAATTCCAACATGACCATCATGAGAAGCAAATTCTGATTAGTCAACTGGCGAGCCGTATACGCTGAAAGGTGTACGTACGGTTCTGAGGGGGGAATTGTGAAACCTGTTTTGGAAACAAAGTAAGGCGCATGATTCCTACCCTACGACCCAAGTCCTTCTCAAGAAGATATTCATGTTACAAGACGATTAGTTGAATCTGGAAAAATGATAGGGATTGAATTATTGGACCACCTTATCATCGGTGATCGAAAATTTGTATCGTTAAAAGAGAAAGGATACTTGTAACTTATACTATTCATTTTAGTATTTTTTTCGTATAATTATATAGAATAATAAAAGCTAGCGCCATTTTTCGATAATAATTGAATATGGCGCTTATTAAAATGATTGCGTTCGATTTGATTAATTGATTGTTTGCAACATCAAGCATTAACCGATATAGTTAATTTACAAAAGGGATTGAATTGTTGAGTTGGAGAGGGAGATTTTTGTTGGGACGATTAAGTTTTTCGCAAGATTTAGGAATTGACTTAGGAACCGCAAATACATTGGTGTTTGTAAATGGAAAGGACATAGTCGTTAGAGAACCTACAGTAGTAGCAACAAATTCGGATACTGGTGAGATTGAAGCGGTTGGGATGGCTGCGAAAAATATGATTGGGCGTACTCCAGGGAATATTCAGGTGATTCGACCAATGAAAGATGGGGTAATAGCCGACTATGATACAACTTCTGTTATGGTGAAATATTACATACAAAAGGCAATGAAAAAGCGTTCCATTTTTGCTAGGAAACCGAATGTTATGATTTGTGTTCCCTCTGGTATTACAATGGTTGAAGAAAGAGCAGTCATAGATGCAACTAAACAGGCAGGTGCAAAAGATGCGTATCCAATCGCAGAGCCTTTTGCTGCAGCAATTGGGGCTGGCCTCCCAGTTTGGGAGCCGACAGGAAGTATGATAGTTGATATTGGCGGAGGTACAACAGAAGTAGCGGTTGTTTCATTGGGAGGAATTGTAACTAGCCAATCCATTCGTATTGCTGGAGATGATATGGATGAAGCAATCATTAACCATATTCGAAAGCAATATAATTTATTAATTGGGGAAAGGTCTGCGGAGTCCGTTAAAATGGATATTGGAACAGCTGGTGAAGTTACCGAAAATCAAGAATTGGACATCCGTGGTAGGGATTTATTAACCGGCCTCCCTAAAACCGTTACCATTACGTCTAAAGAAATAGCTTCTTCATTAAATGATACGGTAGATCCCATTGTAGAAGCAGTAAAAAATACGTTAGAAAAGACACCTCCAGAACTAGCAGCAGATATCATGGATCGTGGAATTGTATTATCTGGTGGAGGTGCGTTACTAAGAAATCTAGATAAGGTAGTTAGTGAGGAGACGAAGATGCCTGTATTTGTTACAGAAAATCCGTTAGACAGTGTAGCAATTGGAACTGGTAAATCGTTGGAGTATATTCAACATTTCCGTTCCCATCCCAATGTATCTTCGAGTCTTTTCATTGATTAAGAGGGTGTAGTAATGCCATTTTTTCGAAATAAGAAATTATTTGTTTTTTTAATTAGTTTTATTATTCTTGTCGCATTAATAGGTTATTCCTTAAGGGATAGAGAAAATTTAACAGTGGTAGAGCAATTTATTAATGATACCGTTGGCTGGAGTCAAAATATCATACATACTCCTGTTACTTTTATAACGGATATCTTTTCAAATATTCAAGATTTGAAAAACACGTATAATGAAAATAAAATTTTAAGAGAACAGCTTGGACAATATAAGGGGCTAATATACGAAGTTCAAGAAATAAAAGAGGAAAATAAGGAATTAAGAAATGCTTTAGACTTAAAAGAATCTGAGTCATTAAGGGAATATCAAGTTATACAAGCTACAGTTATATCAAGGTCACCTGAGCAATGGTTAGATGTAGTAACGATTAATAAAGGGAAGCAACATGGGGTAAAAGAAAATATGGTTGTAATTACTGCGGAAGGAATGATAGGGAAAATACAAACGACACACCCATTTACCTCCAAGGTACAATTACTAACGGGGTTTGACCAATTCAACCGAATATCAGCAACTATTTCCCGAGAAGGTGAAAGTGATATTTTTGGTGTAATTGAAGGTTTTGATGATGAAACGAATACTTTGATGTTTCGAATTATCGAAGAATCGGATAAAAATATTAAAGAAGATGAGTTAGTTGTATCTTCTGGTATGGGGGGAGTTTTTCCAGCTGGAATGCCAATAGGTACGGTTAAGGAAGTAGTTCCAGACCAATATGGGTTAACACGTACAGCACTAGTAGAGCCCTCTGCAGATATGTACGAAATCAATCATGTTATGGTATTAGATCGAACGCTTACAGAGGTAGAAGAGGAGGAAGAATAGAAATGAAACGTATATATATCCCTTTATTCCTCTTTCTATTTCTTATTTTAGAAGGGATAGCAATTCAATTTTTACCATCAAATTTTCTATTAAGGGATTCTTTAATGGTACCTCATTGGATTCTTATCTTATTAATTTTTATTTCTGTCTTTTTTGATCGAACCCATACCTATTATGCATTATTGTATGCGGTTATATTTGGTTTGTTAGTAGACATTGTTTATACTGGTATACTAGGAGTCTATATGTTTTCTTATGCACTAGTTATTTATATTATTCATGTTTTGAAGAAATTCCTACAGGGAAATTTTTTCGTTACGTTTCTGTTTAGTATATTAGGACTAATTTTAAGTGATTACGTTATTACATTTATATATAATTTAGTAGGTATAATTGAAGTGAATTGGGATAACTATTGGTTAAATCGTTTAGTCCCAACAGTGACACTAAATCTAGCATTCTTTTTAATTTTCTATCCGATTCTCTCAAAAAGACTTTATAAATGGGGAAGAGAAATGAACTGGGATTAATAGGCAGGACTAATCAGTTTTAGCTGATTAGAAATGTTAATGAGGTGAACTTATTGTGCAGGATAAGAAACAGTTAATTACAATAAAAGGTACGAGGGAAGGACTTACTCTTTTTATCGACGAGTTATGTTCTTTTAATGATGCGATTAAAGAATTAGATGATAAAATAAAAAATAATAAGCCAAAAAAAGACGAACCGATTGTTTCGGTAAAAGTAAAACTGGGAAAACGCTATTTACTAGAAGAACAAGAGAACCAGTTAACCGAGATTATTAATGTAGATAATGGGTTCGAAATAGAATCTGTTGAGTCAGAGGTAATACGTAAAGAGGATGCCCTAAAATGGAAAGAAGAAAGCAAGGTAAAAGTAATAAATAAAATTATCAGATCCGGACAAGTTCTTGAAGTAAAAGGGGACTTACTATTAATTGGTGATGTAAATCCAGGTGGTAAAGTTATTTCGACAGGTAATATATATATTATGGGAAATCTATATGGTGTAGCACATGCAGGTTTTGAAGGGGATATGAATACATGCATTGTTGCTTCTTTTATGAAACCTACACAACTTAGAATTGCGGATTATATTAGTCGATCTCCAGACTATGAATCTGATGGTGTGTATATGGAATGTGGTCTTGTAGACGAAAAACAGAACAAGATCATTATTGACAGACTGCAAGTTCTAATACATAAACGGAAAGAACTCGGCAGATTCGAAAGGAGAGTACAAAATGGGTGAGGCAATAGTTATTACCTCTGGTAAAGGCGGTGTTGGTAAAACAACTACATCAGCTAATATTGGTACAGCTTTAGCTTTAATGGAGAATAAGGTTTGTTTAATAGATACAGATATTGGATTACGAAACCTTGATGTTATTATGGGATTAGAAAATAGAATCATATACGATATAGTAGATGTTATCCAAGAACGCTGTAAACTAAAGCAAGCCCTAATTAAGGATAAGCGATTTGATTATTTATCCTTACTTCCTGCAGCACAAACTAGTGATAAATCATCTGTTACATCTGAAGGAATGAGGAGAATCATTTCTGAATTAAAACAAGAATATGATTATATTATTATAGATTGTCCTGCAGGTATAGAACAGGGATTCCAAAATGCTATTGCGGGAGCGGATAGAGCGATTGTTGTTACTACACCAGAAAAGTCTAGTGTTAGAGATGCTGATCGGATTATTGGATTGCTAGAAAAGGAGGATATGAAAGAATCTCCAAGATTAGTTATCAATCGTATCCGTAATCATATGGTTAAGTCAGGTGATATGATTGATATAGATGATATCGTTCAATTGCTGTCCATTGACTTAATAGGTATTGTTGTAGATGATGAAGAGGTAATTCGCGCCTCCAATAAAGGAGAACCAGTAGCCCTCCAACCTAAATCTAAATCCTCCATTGCTTATCGTAATATTGCAAGAAGAATCTTAGGTGAATCCGTACCATTACAATCATTGGAAAATCAAATAGGAATGTTTCAAAAAGTAAAGCGATTCTTCGGAATAAGGTCATAAACTATTAAAGAGAATAATAGACAAAAAGAGATGCATGTAAAGAGGACTTTTCATGCATCTCTTTTTATATAATATAAGCTTATTATTTATGCTTTCTAAGTAGCTTGTTTGAAGATTACTTCGTAGTTGAAGGATGTTGTGCAATAAGCTATCATTTGAGCACAAATACCGCTACGGAGGCTGAGACCGTGCCCACGGAAAGCGACTGTCCGTAGTGGAAATCAACCTGCACCACTATGGAATAGAGTTAATACACATCATATATATTTTGTGACTCAATAACTAATTTTTTAAGAAAACAGCTATTGTAATTGACAATCATAAGTTAATTCATGTGTTCATATACTTGTACAAATGCTGGTGAAGGATAGTGAGGATAATGGATAAGGGAGTTAAAAGAGTACGTAAATCAATTGAGCGTAGGAAGAAATTAAGGGGGGGGGTTTCAAAAGGCAATCAGATAAGGAAGGTATACCCTAGTTTGCCTCAGGAAGAGGAGAAACATGGGTATTATCCATTTTTTGCAGATGATAATGGTGATAATACGGGGGAAAACAGCATGGTTGCTGGACTTGTTCTTAAAGGAATGCTATCAGTGATGCTTTTCCTAGGTATTGCATTAATGGAACAATCTGATTCACAGGTTCTCGAGACTCCAAAAGCTTGGACAAGTCATGCGTTAACAGAAGAATTTCCTTTTGCCCAGGTGAATGAGTGGTACCGTGAAACGTTTGGCAGTCCATTGGGTTTCTCCCCGGAATATCCGCAAACTAATGGATTAAGTGAATCTTTAGTTCTCCCAGTGAGTGGCAGTATTACAGAATCATTCCATACTAATGGAAAAGGAATTATGATAACACCTGGAGAAACTACGGAAGTTTCCGCTCTACGTGAAGGAATTGTTATTTTTGCTGGAAATGACCAAGAAACCAACAAAACTGTAGTTGTTCAGCATTCAAATGGCACAACCAGTAGTTATGGGCACTTAAGTGATATAGATGTTCATTTATATCAATTTGTGGCTAATAATCAACCATTGGGTACGTTTAAGCCATCTGTAGATAATGAAATGGTTTACTTTGCTATTGAAAAAGATAATAAATTTATTGATCCAGTTCAGGTGATTCAAGTCGATGAACAGCCATAGTATTCTTCCAAAAATACAAATTCATCCAGTTTTATTAATTTTTATTATCATTTCTATAGTAACAGGAACATTTATGGAGCTTTTCATTATATTATCCATCGTGCTTATTCATGAACTAGGACATTATATGATGGCCAAATTTTTTAAATGGCGGATTAGAAGAATTATGCTATGGGTATTTGGAGGTGTTTTAGATACAGACGAACATGGGAACCGTCCTATAAATGAGGAAGCATTAGTAACCGTGGCAGGACCATTTCAACATGTGGTTATACACCTGCTTTTATTTTTTTTGTCTTTTCTAGATACAATACCTTCGGGAATCCTAGAAATAGCATTCTATTATAATTCAATCATTCTTTTATTTAATCTTTTACCGATATTTCCGCTAGACGGAGGGAAATTTATATTATTGATATTATCAAAATACTTTCCCTATAAGCAGGCATATCATGGGATGATTATTTTCTCTATCGTTTTTAGCATCATTTTCATTATTTTGCAATTGACAATATTTTCCTTTACACTCAGTGCTATATTCATTTTGCTCTTTTTACTAATGGAAAACTGGACGGAATGGAAGCGAAGATATTACGTATTTATTCGATTTTTATTAAATCGATACGAAGGAGAGTCTCATGTCTCAAAGGTCCATCCGATAACTGTGTCTTCGGAAAGCACCTTCATGGATGTCTTTTCACGCTTTAGACGTGAGAAAAAACACCCTATCTATATTACTTATCCTGAAAAAGAGCGGATAGCAGTAGATGAAAATGATTGCCTACACACCTTCTTTAATCGTCATGAACATACTCAACCGATAGGGGACTTTTTTATAGACAACTAGGCTAAGCATAGAAATAAATTAATTTCCAAAAAGTATTTTTTACGAATGGTATTCTTAAAAGATTGTTGTTTATGAAATTGGTAAGTACTATCCACATTGATTCAGTGGCCATTTTTGGTTACTGCACAATTAATACAATTGCGAGTAGTAATTGTCACAAAGCATAGATAACTCTATTAAAATTAACAAATAAGCTGAACCATTACTTGACAATTATGCAATGTAAATGATAATATCATTATGTTATTCAAAGTAGCACCAGTGCTACAACCGCACAGAGCAGGTTTCTAAACCATGATAGGTACCTGTATGGCGAGTCTGAGTGAATTAAGGAGGTGCAAGTATGTACGCAATTATTGAAACAGGTGGTAAACAACTAAAAGTTGAAGAAGGCCAAGAAATTTACGTTGAAAAAATTGCTGCAGATCAAAATGAATCTGTAACATTTGATAAAGTTCTTTTCGTAAGCGGAGACGATGTTAAAGTTGGTGCTCCTTACGTTGAAGGTGCTACTGTAACTGCTAAGGTTGAAAAACAAGGCCGTCAAAAGAAAGTTACAGTTGTAAAATTCAAACCAAAGAAAAACTATCATCGTAAACAAGGTCATCGTCAGCCTTACACTAAATTAGTAATCGAAAAAATTAATGCATAAGGATATAAGTAAATGATTCAAGTAACTGTATTAAGGAGAAACAATCGAATAACTGCAATTAAGATGTCTGGACATGCGGATAGTGGTCCATACGGATATGATTTAGTATGTGCAGGTGCTTCAGCAGTATCTATTGGAACGGTTAATGCAGTGATGGAATTATGCGACATCGAATTAGATATAGATCAAGGTGCAGATGGTGGCTATTTATACGTTACTATACCTGAAATTCTTGATTCTCAATTGTTGGATAAAGTTCAGCTCTTATTCGAAGGGATGCTTATTTCTTTAAAGTCAATGGAACTGGAATATGGTCAGTTCATTCAAATTAAAGATACTCAAGGTTAAATAGGGGGTGGAAACATGCTACGTTTGGACTTGCAATTTTTCGCACAGAAAAAAGGTGTTGGTAGTTCTAAGAACGGTCGTGACTCAGAAGCAAAACGTCTTGGTGCAAAACGTGCTGATGGACAATTTGTAACTGGTGGATCTATTTTATATCGTCAACGCGGTACAAAGATTTATCCAGGTGAAAATGTTGGTCGCGGTGGAGATGACACACTTTTTGCCAAAGTTGATGGTGTTGTTAAATTTGAACGCTATGGTCGTGAGCGCAAAAAAGTTAGTGTTTACCCTGTTGCACAAGAAGCATAAAAATAAAACTCCAGCCACTTTGTTGGTTGGAGTTTTTTTATTATGGATACCATGGATATGCTGTGAAGGACTCGTTATCAAGTATAATAATTGTAGGAATATATGGACTTTCGGTTAATTTCTGCTATACTTTCATAATAATGGGGGAGGGAGATTATGGTAGAGATAGAAGTTGTACGTCTACTTCAACATTATCGTCATGATCTTATGAATCGTTTGCAATTAGTTCAAGGATATTTAAGTATGGGGAAAACAGAAAAAGCAGCATCAAAAATGAATGAGTTGTTCTCTTATTTAAATGAGGAACGGAAGCTGATTGGTTTAGAAGCACCGAATTTTATTTTATGGCTTATACAGTTTAATCATTCTTACAAAAATTTTCGTATGGCTTATACCATACATATTGAAAATGAATCACTACATGAGTATGATCAGATTTTATTATCGAAAAGTAAATATATTATGAATTATCTAGAGGAAACATGCAATCCGTCAGAATTATATTACATAGATTTTGTTTTGCAAGAAAATAATGAATCGAGTGTGATAGAAGGACACTTTCTTGTGGAAGGATTCCACAATCATACTTTTACGATTAATGAAGAAAATATAGACATCATTCAAAATGAGGAAGGAATCATTGGTAGATTTCAGCTTCAAAGGAATTAGTGAGGTGAAAGAAATGTTTGTAGATCAGGTTAGTGTGTACGTCAAAGCTGGTGATGGCGGGAACGGACTGGTTGCCTACCGGAGAGAGAAATACGTTCCAAAGGGCGGACCAGCAGGTGGCGATGGAGGTAATGGTGCTGACATTGTTTTCGAAGTGGATGAAGGGTTAAATACATTAATGGAATTTCGGTATAATCGCCATTTCAAAGGTAAACGTGGTGAAAATGGAATGAGCAAAAATCAGCATGGTAAAAATGCTGATCCATTGGTTATTCCTGTTCCACCGGGAACGACTGTTATTGATGAGGATACAGGAGAAACCATTGCGGATTTAACTTCACATGGACAGAGGGCTGTAATTGTTCATGGAGGGCGAGGAGGAAGAGGTAACTCTCGTTTTGCTACGCCGAGAAATCCAGCTCCTGAATTTGCTGAAAACGGAGAGCCTGGTGAAGAAAAAAATATTCGAGTAGAATTAAAAGTAATTGCAGATGTTGGTTTAGTTGGCTTTCCAAGTGTTGGTAAATCAACATTTATTTCGGTGGTTAGTGCAGCTAAACCTAAGATTGCTGATTATCATTTTACCACTTTATCACCCAATCTTGGAGTAGTTGACACGGAGGATCATCGAAGCTTTGTTATGGCTGATTTGCCTGGGCTTATTGAGGGGGCTCATGAAGGAGTCGGGCTAGGACATCAATTCCTTCGTCATGTCGAACGCACTCGTTTAATCGTTCATGTTATTGATATGGCTGGTATAGAGGGTAGAGACCCGTATGAGGATTTTGAAAAAATTAATAACGAACTGAAAGAGTATGATCCTAGTTTATTAAAACGCCCACAAATCATTGCAGCTAACAAAATGGACATGCCAGGTGCAGAAGATAATTTGAAAGAGTTTAAAGAAAAGCTCAATGAGGATATACCGACTTATGAAATTTCAGCATTAACAAAGGATGGGGTAAGAGCTATTCTCTTTGCAATTGCTGATAAATTAGAAGAGACACCGAAGATTTCACCAGAAATAGATGAACCGGAAAAAGAAGTTGTGTATCGATATCAAAGAGAAGAAGAACCTTTTGCCATTTCAAGGGATGATGATGGAGCATACGTGCTTTCTGGAACCAAGATTGAGAAACTATTCAAAATGACGGATTTTGCAAGAGATGAAGCAATTCAACGGTTTTCTCGTCAACTACGAGGAATGGGTGTGGATGATGCCTTGAGAGAAAGAGGAGCTAAGGACGGAGATACCATTCGTTTGCTTGACTTTGAATTTGAATTTGTTGATTAATAAAATTACTTAATTTTTAGAGAGAAATTAGGGGGAGATTTCGTGACAACCATAGGATATTTAGGACCAAAGGGAACATTTACTAAAATGGCAGTAGATTCTGTTTTTAATGGGGAAGAAAAAGTGAGTTTTACTACAATTCCAGAATGTATTGATGCTGTTGAGCAAGGAACAATAGATATTGGTGTCGTCCCAGTAGAAAATGCTATTGAAGGGACAGTTCAATTAACGGTTGATTATCTTGTCCATCAAGTTCGGTTACCTATAACAGCAGAAATTGTGGTACCGATAAAACAACATTTGTTAGTACATCCTAATTTTTACGGTGATTTTTCTGATATTAAAGAAATACATTCACATAGTCATGCAATTGCACAATGTCACCAGTTTATTCATAGGGATCTTCCTAATGCAGCGATTCAATACTCTTCTTCTACCGGTAGAGCGGCAGAATTAATAAGTGAGAAATTAGATGAACCTATTGCAGCTATTGGGAATGAGCTAGCAGCAAAAGAATATAATCTTAAAATTTTAAAGGAAGATATTCATGATTATCCAAATAACCATACGAGATTTGTTGTTCTTACTAAAGATGAGGAATTATTAAAGATTAAACATAGTAAGGAAGGCGAAAAAACAAGTCTCCTAATTACATTGCCAGATGACGAATCTGGTGCATTACATCAAATTTTATCTGCCTTTGCTTGGAGAAAGATGAATTTATCCAAAATTGAATCCAGGCCAACAAAAACAGGGTTAGGAAATTACTTTTTTATAGTGGATGTCGATCAGGAATATGATGATGCCCTATTCCCTGGAGTGAAAGCGGAATTAGAAGCATTGGGCTGTAATGTAACAGTATTAGGAACTTATCCAGTTTATAATATGAAATTATAATTCTTTCCGTTGATCTTTAAGAAGGTCAACGGTTTTTCTAAGGGTATTTTTGGAAACTTTTTGCTCTTACATCGTATTTTGTAGAATTATTATATTGGAGTGCTATAGTAAAAAAATCCTTTCTGTAATATGTTTCTACTCATTTGGTAAACATTTATCCATTTCTTGCATATGTTGATATAGTAATTAGCCCAGTTTTATAGAAGAAAATGAAAGGAGTATGGTTCATTTTGAAGATACACATCGTGCAAAAAGGGGATACATTATGGGAATTAGCGAAACAGTATGGTGTGGATTTTGAAGAATTAAAACAAGCGAATTCACAGTTAGCTACTCCGGATATGATTATGCCTGGTATGAAAATTAAGATTCCAAGTACTACCAAAGCTGTAAAAAAAGAGCAGAAAGTGAAGGAAACACCAAAACCTGTAAAAAAAGAAACGAAGAAACCATACAAGGATACTTCACCAAAGCCAATGCCTGTCATTGAAGAAGATGATAAAGAAAAACCAAAAAAAGTAAAACCGGAGATGCCGGTGCAACCGCCACAACTACCAATGCAGCCAATTATGCAGGCACCAACAATCATAGATCAAGACTTTGATTTTTACTTTCCTAAGATGCCGAGTTATCCAGAAAAAGAAAAACCAAAGGAAAAAGCAAAAAAGGAACCTGTAGTTCAACCGAAACCAGAAAAAGAACCAATGCATCATGCTCCAATACAACAACCGATGCATCATCCTATGCCATCTATGCTTCCATGTTGTTTTTATGTTCATCCATGTCATCATCCATGTCATCACCCATGTCATCCACCTGTACCTCATCCAGCGTTTATGCCTGATATGTTCATGCCAGCACAACCAGCTCAAGGGTTTCCAGTAGAATCAGATGATTGTGGCTGTGGTGGTAATTCACCAACGATGACACAAGAAATGCCAATGAATTATTATCCGAATCCAGGATTTCAACCAATGATGCCTTCTGAACAGCACATGCAAGGACAAATGTATCCTCCACAATACCAAGGTCAAGACATCTCTTTTAATTATCCAAGTCCACCAACTTTCCCGAATTTTGCAGGATCACAGCATAGAGAGAATGAAGAAAGTGAAAACGAATAAATCAGCATTTTTGCTATCTTTTTTTATGGCATTCGGACCGCTCAGATAAACTGAGCGGTTTTTTTACTTTGTAAGAACATTGGACTGCATGATTGGCTTAAAAGGAGTACCTTTTGCTAATACGGGTGTTGAGACATTATTTGGTGGAATTTATGTGGTAGTGTTACTCTATTTTCATCATGAAAGGAAAAGGGACGGTTAAACTATAGACGGAAGGACAATAGCAAAACAGCCGTTTTTTTGAATTTTATTGTATTAATGGTAAAATTATCTTATACTTCATATTTAATGTTGTTTTACCTTACATAAGGGGGACTTAAGAATGGAAAAGCATGTGAATGCAATTATAGATTGGCTTAGACAGCAGTTACAGAAGACTGGCGCTAAGGGTTTTGTAGTTGGTGTAAGTGGTGGGATTGATTCTGCGGTAGTTGCTAATCTTATTAAACAGGCTGCACCAGAAAATTCACTAGGTGTTTTATTACCAATTTATACAAAGCCTGAACATATGACAGATGGCCAAAAAGTTATTGATCAGTCTGGTATTTCATCATTAACACTTGATTTGACTGATACGCATGAACTCATGTATGGATATATTAGAAATCAATTGGAAAAAAAGGGAGACTTTAAGGAGGACACAGACCAAATAGTCGGTGCGAATTTACGAGCAAGGTTACGAATGAGTGCATTGTACACCGTTGCAACGAATTACGGTTATTTGGTGGTAGGTACTGACAATGCTGCTGAATGGTACACTGGATATTTTACGAAGTACGGAGATGGTGGTGTAGATATTTTACCGTTAGTTGATTTTACGAAATCAGAAGTTTATGAAATGGCAAAACATCTTCATGTACCAGAAACAGTTATAAATAAAGCGCCAAGTGCAGATTTATGGGAAAATCAAACCGATGAGAATGAAATGGGAACAACCTATGCTCGTATTGATGCTTATCTTAGAGGAGAAGATATCCCTGAAAAAGATAAGGAAATTATTGAAAGACTTCACAAACGATCTGCCCATAAGCGGGAAGGTCTGCCACAATTTAGAAGATCTTAAATTTCCTTTAATTAACTGAGTAAAACAACTTTCCTAAAACAAACTATTTGTAAGGGAGGTTGTTTTATGTTGAAAAAGAAAACGATCTTTATTATAGGTTTTGTACTGACTGTAGCAGTTGGCTGTACAAACCAAGATGAAAATGCTCAAACAAATACAGACACTTTAGATACACAGCCGATTCATTATGATTCGAAAAAAGAACATGAATCAAGAAATGTCAGTCCTAACAATCCCACCGCAGAACAGGGTAGATATCCAAAAGGTAAACAAGATATGATGGATATAGGTAATGTGGATTACCAGGATCCGTTTGTGAATGAAGAAACCCAACGTATTACTAAAGAGTTAACAAAAAATAGGGATATTATCCAAGCTCAGGTAGCATCTATTGACGATCGAATCATCGTTGCAGTTATGTTAAGAAAGCATTTTAATCATGATGCATCTAATGATTCGGAAGCAATCAAAAAAGAAGTAGAGAAAATGGTTCCAGATAAACAAATTATTGTGTATACAGATGATATTCAATGGGATCGGATGAAGAATTTTAATGCTCGATATAATGCAGGGAAAAATGGCGAAAATATAGAAGAATTTTTTGATAATCTTATTAATCAGACCGATTAACCTTTGCTTTGGCAAAGGTTTTACTTTTATATGGGCTAAATTTTTGATATAGTTAAAAAGGAAATTTCAAGAGAGGAGAATGCCCAATGGCTGGTCATTCTAAATGGAAAAATATACAAAAAAGAAAAAATGCTCAGGATGCTAAAAAAGGAAAAGTCTTTATGCGCCATGCTAAGGATATTTATACGGCTGCCAAACAGGGCGGTGGCGATTTAGCTACTAATGCAGCTTTAAGAACTGCCGTAGAAAAAGCTAAGGCAGATAATATGCCAAATGATAATATAGAACGTAATATCAAAAAAGCAACAGGGGATTTAGATGGAGCAAATTATGAAGAACTAACATATGAAGGTTATGGACCAGGTGGAATAGCCGTAATCCTAAACGTGTTAACAGATAATAAAAACCGAACTGCATCAGAAGTTCGTCATGCCTTCAAGAAAAACGGTGGGAATCTAGGTGAAAATGGTAGTGTTTCTTTTATGTTTGATAGAAAAGGTTACATTATTGTTAACAATGAAGATGGGGAAGTTGATGAAGATGAGTTAACACTAGTGGTTTTAGAAGCTGGTGCAGATGATATCGTTCCACAAGATGGTGCGTATGAAATATTTACAACACCAGAAAATTTTCAAGCTGTTGTTAATCAATTAACTGAAGCTGGCTATAACGTTGAGGATAGTGAAGTGACATTAATTCCACAAAATTATAACAGTGTTTCTGATGAAGATGCAGAAAAAATGCAAACCCTTATTGAAACACTAGAAGATAATGAAGATATTCAGGATATTCATCATAATCTTGAGGAAAGTGATTTATAAGAAAATTTTGGGTGGATCGGCATGATTTGCTTAGATTTTACTAAACTTCTATTTCTAACTAGAAATAGAAGTTTTATGTATTATTACAAGTCATGTTAGAATGGGAATAGGAGAGAAGCAGATGATAGCATATATTAGAGGGATTTTAACATCAATTCAAGATGAGTCAATCCTGATTGATGTAAATGGGATTGGTTACGAAATTGTATGCCCGAATCCCTTTGTTTTTCAAGAGTCTATGAATAAGGAAATAAAGGTAACTACATATCACCATGTACGTGAGGATGCTCAAATACTCTATGGGTTTAAGGATGAAGAGGAAAAATATCTATTCACAAAGCTTATTTCAGTGTCTGGAATAGGACCAAAGGGGGCATTGGCAGTATTAGGATCTGTTGATATCAATGGATTTGTTGCAGCGATTGAGCGAGAGGATGATAAATTCCTAACTAGCTTTCCTGGAATAGGCAAAAAAACAGCACGACAGATTATTTTGGACTTAAAAGGCAAGCTAACCCATCAGTTTTCTATCACAACTGATTCTGACAATCAAAAAGAAAATTCTGTACCAATCAAGGAAATCGGAGAAGCTATAGAAGCATTAAAGGCGCTGGGCTATACAGAAAAAGAGCTTAAACATATTCAGCCTGAATTACAAAAACTTTCTGCTAAAGATACAGATGAGATCATTCGAAAAGCTTTAAGTTTATTAATGAAATAATAGAGAGAAGGGAGGAGCAAACAAATGGATGATCGTATGGTGACAGGGGAAATGCAAGATGAGGATATAACCATTGAACAAAGCCTAAGACCTAATAATCTGAATCAATATATAGGACAAGATAAGGTAAAGAAGAATCTAAAGATATTTATCCAGGCGGCAAAGATGCGTGAAGAACCACTTGATCATGTTTTATTATATGGTCCACCTGGATTAGGTAAGACTACTCTCGCTGCTATCATTGCTAATGAAATGGGTGTGAGCTTTCGTTCAACGTCTGGTCCAGCAATAGAAAGAGCGGGGGATTTGGCTGCTATCCTTTCTTCCCTCGAACCGGGTGATGTATTGTTTATTGATGAAATACATCGCTTGCCTCGGACGGTGGAGGAGGTTTTGTACCCTGCTATGGAAGATTTCTTTTTAGATATTGTAATTGGTTCTGGACCAAGTGCAAGATCCGTTCGAATCGATTTACCACCATTTACCTTAGTTGGGGCGACAACTAGAGCCGGACTAATATCAGCCCCTCTTAGAGATCGATTTGGTGTACTTAGTAGGTTAGACTTTTATGAAACGAAGGATCTTTGTTCGATTGTCGAACGTACTGCAGAAATTTTTGAAACATCCATCACAAAAGAAGCCGCCCTCGAAGTCGCTAGGAGATCAAGAGGTACTCCAAGGATTGCCAATCGGTTATTAAAAAGGATTCGAGATATTTCCCAAGTCAAAGGGGAAGAGGAAATAAGCTTTCAATCGACAAAAGAGGCATTAAGTATGTTGCAGGTTGATGATGTTGGCTTAGACCATACGGATCACAAGTTTTTAAAGGGGATTATGGAAGGGTTCCAAGGTGGACCAGTTGGGTTAGATACGATAGCTGCAACAATTGGTGAAGAACCACAGACGATTGAAGACGTGTATGAACCATATCTGTTGCAGATAGGATTTATTCAACGAACCCCAAGAGGAAGAATTGTAACAAATAAAGCGTTTCAACATTTTGGCATGAAAGGGCATGAGGAATAATGGATTTGGGAAAACTTTTTATTGTATTAGGGATTATTTTTCTTGTCATCGGTATAATATGGACATTTATAGGAAAATTACCAGGAGATATACAATTTAAAGTAGGAAATGTGTCTTTTTATTTTCCAATCGTTACTTCCATAATTATTAGTATCCTCTTAACCTTGATTTTTGCCATCATTGGTCGTTTTCGTTAACAGCATGTATTTGGAAGGCTCTACTAGCCTTGATTCAATAGATAGGAGATTTACAATGAATATTGAAGATTTTGATTTCGATTTACCGGAAGAACTTATAGCCCAAACCCCTTTAAAGGATCGAACCTCTTCACGCCTTTTAGTATTAAATAAACATACAAAAGAAATGGAACATCAGCATTTTTCTGATGTTAAAGATTATCTAAAGCCAGGAGATTGCCTTGTATTAAATGATACAAAAGTACTTCCTGCTCGTTTATACGGTGTGAAGGCGGATACTGGTGCAAAAATCGAAGTTCTGTTACTTCATCAGCAAGAGAACGATACATGGGAAGTACTAACTAAACCAGCTAAAAAGGTGAAAGAAGGTACTGAACTTGTATTTGGTGATGGATTATTGCGAGCTACTTGTACAGGGTATAAGGAACATGGTGGGCGTATTTTAGAATTTTCTTATGAGGGTATTTTTTACGAGGTGCTAGACAAATTAGGAGAAATGCCACTTCCCCCTTATATAAAAGAGCAATTGCAGGAAAAAGACAGATATCAAACCGTATATGCACGTGAGGAAGGTTCTGCCGCTGCACCTACAGCTGGTCTTCATTTTACGACAGAGTTATTAGAAGAAATTAAAGAGATGGGGGTTACCATCGCATTTATCACACTTCATGTTGGTTTAGGAACGTTTAGACCGGTAAGTGTTGATAATGTGGAGGAGCATGAGATGCATGCTGAATTTTTCCAAATGACAAAAGAAACAGCGGATATATTGAATAAAATTAATGACAATGGTGGAAGAATTATTTCTGTTGGAACAACTTCAACAAGAACCTTAGAAACTATTGTAAGAGATCATGATGGAAGATTTGTTGAGTCAAGTGGTTGGACCGATATATTTATTTATCCACCATATGATTTTAAAGCAATTGATGGTCTAATTACGAATTTTCATCTACCAAAATCAACACTAATCATGCTTGTAAGTGCATTGGTTGATAAAGAAACAATACTCAATGTGTATAATGAAGCTGTAAAAGAACGATATCGCTTCTTCAGTTTTGGAGACGCTATGATAATTATTTAGAAGAGGACGTATGTAAATGACACCGATAACGTATGAATTAATTAAAACAGATAAACAAACAGGTGCAAGACTTGGGCGTGTCCACACACCACATGGATCATTTGATACTCCTACATTTATGCCTGTTGGAACATTAGCAACTGTAAAAACAATGAGTCCAGAAGAGTTGCGGGAAATGAATGCAAATATTATACTTTCTAATACATATCATTTATGGCTTAGACCTGGGGAAGATATTATTCGAGAAGCAGGTGGACTACATAAATTTATGAACTGGGATGGTGCTATTCTGACAGACTCTGGCGGATTCCAAGTATTTAGTCTAAGTGATATGAGAGAAATAAAAGAAGAAGGTGTTCATTTCCGGAATCATTTGAATGGAGACAAACTCTTTTTATCACCAGAAAAGGCAATGGAAATTCAAAACGCACTTGGATCTGATATTATGATGGCTTTCGATGAATGTCCACCATATCCAGCTTCACACGAGTATATGAAAGCATCTGTAGAAAGAACATCGCGTTGGGCTGAGCGCTGTCTTCGGGCCCATAATCATAAAGATGTACAAGGATTATTTGGCATTGTACAAGGTGGAGAATACGAAGACTTAAGAAAACAAAGTGCCCAGGATTTAATATCTCTAGATTTTCCAGGTTATGCTGTAGGAGGACTATCTGTTGGTGAACCGAAAGATGTCATGAACCGTGTGTTAGAATTTACAACACCATTATTACCTACTAATAAACCCCGTTATCTAATGGGGGTAGGATCACCAGATTCCTTGATTGATGGATCGATTCGTGGGATTGATATGTTTGACTGTGTTTTGCCAACAAGAATTGCCCGTAATGGGACATGTATGACATCTACTGGTCGACTTGTAGTGAGAAACGCGAAATATGCACGTGATTTTCGTCCAATTGATGAAAAATGTGATTGTCATGTTTGTCAGAATTATTCCCGTGCATATATTCGTCACTTGGTAAAATGCAATGAAACATTTGGTTTCAGACTTACAACTTATCATAATCTACATTTTCTGTTAAAATTAATGGAGCAAGTACGAACTGCAATTAAAGAAGATCGACTTGGTGATTTTAGAGAAGAATTTTTTGAGCAATATGGCTTAAATAAGCCAGATGCAAAAAATTTTTAATTAATCAATAATATTTATAGAAGGAGGGGATATAATGTATTCCATAATAATGCTTATTCTTATGTTTGTTATTTTCTATTTCTTACTAATTCGTCCACAACAAAAACGACAAAAGAAAGTTCAAGAAATGCAAACGAGTTTACAAAAAGGGGATGACGTAATTACTATTGGTGGCTTCCATGGTAAGATTCATGCTCTAGATGAAGGTACTGTTGTATTGATTACTGAAAACGGTACTAAGCTTACCTATGATCGTACTGCTGTTCGAGAAGTAAAACAACAACAATAACAAAAAATTACTTCATACATAGGGAAAGGTAAAAAGTTGTCTCACACTTTTGGGTGGGACAACTTTTTTGAAATATACTATCAGATTAAGATTCCCTAGTGTCTCCTAGTATATTTACACCAATGACACCTCCTGCTAGTGCTGCAAAGATGTAACCTAGGTGGTGTAAGGTTTGTTCTAAGGAAAAACCTTGTTGGTACCCAAGATATTGTACAAGGAATGTAAAGACAGTAAAGCCAACCCCGGTTAGACCTCCGATTATCCAGCCTTTTGTCTTTCCTTTTAATCCACTTATTAAACCACCTACAAATAATGATAGGATGCCAATGACTAACGCAATCCATGAAAGTAAGCTTTCTTCTAAGGAAGTTACTCTTAGTAAGAAAGCAATAATGATACTAGAAACAAGAATAAGACTTAGTACGACAATCCAACCAAATAATAGACCATGAAATAACTGTCTTCTCATTTATTTTCCTCCTTTTAGTCTTTGTCCATTTTATATAGACATCTTATTCACAATGTTAAAAAAGTAGAAGAAAAACCTTTGAGATTCTGTATTCTTTTATGAATAATTTTGAACACAATTGTATTATCATTTTTTCAGTACCATTAAATCCACTTCTGAAGGAAAGGTAATTGTTTTAATTCCTCTCTAGTTACAAACCTTAAAAGTATTAAAAATCCAAGGTAGATAATTAATAAAATTAAGAGTGTGAGTAAAAAGAATAAAATATTAGGTTGAAACATATCAAACATTCTTTTCAATAGGGTTCCTGTACCCCACGTTAGTAGTATGAGTAAAATCATTTTACTAATATCTTTAAAAGGAATAGAATATTGAATAGCATTTTGTAATGTTATTAAGTGTAATAAGGTTATTAATACAACTCCGACACTCATGGAAATCGCGACACCCATAATACCGAAGTTTGGGTTTGATGCTAGTATAAATAGAACAATAAATTTAACCATTGCACCAATTAGACTATTCCACATCGCTGGTCTAGCTAAATCAAGAGCCTGCAGAGCGGCTTGAAGCGGTGATTGAATATATAACAAAATGTAAAAAGGTGCCATTAATACGATGAAAGGGCTAGCACTTCCTGTTCCATACATATAGGTAAGAATTTGTACCGAAAATAAAGTTAATACAATGGTTGCTATCGCTCCAGATGCAAAGGAAATTCGGATGGATTGATGAATACGATAATGTATAAGTTTGCGATTATTCTTCGCCTCTGCTTCTGAAATGTTTGGGACTAGTGCAATTGCTAAAGAATGTGTAATAAAAGTAGGGAGGTATAACAAGGGTAATACATAACCGGTTAATTCCCCATATTGCTTGGTAGCTAGAGTGGTTGTAATTCCCGCAATAGCTAAACTCTGTGCAACGAGTATTGGCTCCAGAAAATTGGATACCGAACCTATCATCCTGCTTCCGGTACTAGGCAAAGAAATGGAAAATAACTCTTTTAATGTTCCCTTACTTGATTTAAGATAGGAAAAGAAATTGGTTCGAACTTTTATTCGTTTCTTACGTTTGAAGCTATTTATCATATATAGCATTGAAACAAATTCTCCTAGAATCACACTTACCATTGCACCGGCAGCTGCAAATTCCACACCGTATGGAAGGAGGAACTTAATAAATAAAGCAACACAAGTTATCCGTACGACTTGTTCAATTACCTGTGCAAAACTTTGTGGTTTCATATTTTGCTTTCCTTGAAAGTACCCTCGTAAAACAGCAGAAACGGCTGTAATAGGAACAATAGGACTAATTGCTATTAAAGGGTAAAGCGTTCTTTCATCTGTAAGTAATGTTGTGGCAATAAATGGTGCTCCAATTACCATGATAATGGTAAATAAAATACTCGTAATAGAAGTTATGACTAACGAGACGATTAATATCCTTTTTACTTTCGCCTGGTCACCAATTGCATCTGCTTCAGCTACTCTTTTAGAAATAGCTACCGGAAGTCCAAGCTGAGTTAAGGTCATAACTAAAAATAGGGTAGGTAATGCCATCATATATAAACCTACACCTTCTTCCCCCATTAATCTAGCTACAACAATACGATTAATAAAACCGAGAAATCGCGTTATCATTCCAGCAAATATTAAAATTAGAGCTCCTTTTAAAAATGTTTGTTTGGTCATATTGGTCGCCCTGCCTTCTCAAAAAATAAAAATTCATATACAATGATATATATGCTATTTGTATGGCCAAGCATGACAAGCAAATTTTCCAGATAAATAGGAGGGAAATTATGGAAGTCTTTCAACCTGTAAATGAATGGAAACATGAGGTTAAACCGGTATTAGATAGTAAATCAAGGGAATTTCAGGAATTAGGTTATTCTCAGGCTACAAGTGAAGATATTTGGAAATGTTTAATAGAAAAAGTATGGAAGGGGAATCCTAAAAAACGAATTTACGAAACGGTTCAGGATATATTTCATTTAGGTTCTAGTGTATACTTAAGTTACTTGACCGTTCATTCATATGAAAATGTTGATTTAATGGCTTCTATTTCCGCATTAACGAGCGAAGGAGAAGCAAACGATTAAAGATTGTACATAAGAAGTAGGAGGCAATTCATACATGAAAAAGAGAGGCAGAATCGTTGCCTTTTTTCTAATCGTATTACTATTTGCATTAACGATTGGAACAACGATTACAGGTGTTACGAAAGATATTAATCTAGGACTCGATCTTCAGGGTGGATTTGAAATTTTGTATGAAGTAGAACCAGTTGATGAGTCTCAGGAGGTTACGAGAAGTCTAATGGAGGGCACGGTGGAAACGTTAAATGACCGTGTCAATCGACTTGGAATAAGTGAGGCAGTAATTAACATTGAAGGGGACGATAGGATTCGTGTTCAATTGGCAGGAGTTGGGGACCAGTCTGAAGCCAGGGAATTAATTGGAACCTCTGCCCAACTATCGTTCCGTGATGTAAATGATAATGTATTATTGAGTGGTACGGATATTGTAGAAGGAAGTGCTTCACAGGATTTTGACCCGACAACAAATGCGCCAATCGTATCACTACAATTAAAGGATGCCAGTAAATTTGGTGAAGTAACAAGTCAAATTAAAAATATGAATGATCCGCAAACACCATATCCTGATAATCTACTAGTCATTTGGATGGATTACAGGGAAGGGGATTCATTTGCAGAAGAATTTGGAAAGGCTGACCCTAAATATATATCTGCCCCAAGTGTAAATGAAACGTTAAATACTACGAATGTCATGATAAGTGGTAATTTCACTGTGGACTCGGCAAAGCAATTGGCAGATATTATTAATTCTGGTTCATTACCAGTCCATATGACCGAAATTTATTCTAATTCTGTTGGAGCACAATTCGGTGATCAGGCATTAAGTGAGACAGTGTTTGCAGGTATTATCGGTGTTGCACTTATAATTTTATTCTTATTAGCTGTTTATCGTTTTGCAGGAATTATTGCATCAATAAACTTAATCATTTATACGTATATTGTCTTATTAGTCTTTGAATTGATGAACGGGGTATTGACACTTTCTGGCATTGCAGCACTTATTTTAGGTATTGGAATGGCAGTAGATGCGAATGTTATTACATTTGAACGTATAAAAGAGGAGTTACGAGTTGGAAAATCTGTAAAAGCAGCGTTTAAAGCTGGTACGAAAAACTCCTTCACAACAATCCTAGATGCTAATTTAACAACCCTTATAGCAGCAGCTGTATTATTTGTTTTTGGTACAAGCTCTGTAAAAGGATTTGCAACTATGTTAATTATTAGTATTTTAGTGAGTTTTCTAACAGCGGTGTTTGGTACAAGGTTATTGCTCAGTTTTTGGGTTCAAAGTGGTTCTTTAAACAAACGTAAAGGCTGGCTTGCAGTAAAAGAGACTGAGATTAAGGATATTGCAGATAACTCAGGTGAGGAACCGAAATTATTTAACCGTGACGTAAATGTTGTACAACATCGGACGAAACTTTTTGTTGGGACTAGTCTCATCTTTATCATAGGGGTAATTTCATTTATTGTATTCCAAATTAATCCCGGAATTGATTTTACTGCCGGATCTCGTATAGAAGTCGTTTCAGATAATAGCTTAACAACGGAGGAAGTTGAACAAGGCTTTGAAGAATTGGGGTATGAAGCAAAATCTATAGTGTTATCAGGTGATAATAACGAGATTGCAGTATCACGATTTGAAGATGTATTAACGGAGGACAACGTTGCAAAAGTACAGGATTATTTTGTCGATAAATATGGACAAACCCCAACTGTCAGTGTTGTTTCTCCAATTGTTGGACAAGAACTAGTAAAAAATGCGATTTATGCAGTTTCTATTGCAGCCATATTCATCATCATTTATGTAACATTACGGTTTGAATTTTTCTTTGCATTAACTGCTTTAATTGCACTGTTTCATGATGTATTTATTATGCTCGCGGTATTTAGCATTACACAAATTGAGTTTGACATAACCATTGTTTCCGCACTCTTAACCATTGTTGGGTATTCGATTAATAATACGATTGTTATTTTTGACCGAATTAGAGAGAACATCCGATTAGAAAAACGAGTCAAATCCTTTAAGCATCTTGCAACGATTGTAAATAGAAGTTTTATCCAATCGTTTACAAGAAGCATGAATACAGCAATTACAACCTTAATAGCTGTTTTCGCTTTCTTAATCCTAGGTGCTTCATCTATTACAACCTTTGCTCTTGCGCTAGCAGTAGGGTTATTAGCAGGTACTTATTCGTCCTTATTCCTTGCTGCGCAGATTTGGCTTGTATGGCGTGGTAAATCTATTAAGGATAAACCACTTGATTTTAGAAAGAAAAAACGCGTTGATGGTCCACAAGTATAGTATATTCAAACTAAACCCTTACAGAAAAAACTGTAAGGGTTTGATTTGTTTTTAAAGAAAAGGGTAATTTAAGTAATGGGTATATTAAACTTTTTAGGAGGTTAACGTGTGAAAGGACAAACGTATGTTATACTAGCAATCATTTTAGTAATAATAATTACTGTCTTCGCAATTATGAATGTGGAGCCAGTAGAGGTTAATTTCTTCTTCTGGAATGGAGAAATACCCCTTATTCTTGTCATATTGTTCTCTGTATTAATGGGTGGTTTAATTACCGCTGCCGTTGGTGCTATAAAGATGTTTCAATTGCAAAGAGAAAATAAGCGATTGAAGAATACAAACAAAGCCTTAGAAGTGAAACGAGAACATTATATGCAAGAAAATCAATTGGAAGAAGTAAAAGAAAACATGGGTAACGTCGAAGGAGAGAAAGAGGAATAGGCCATTTTTATACAGTATGGAAGTTTTATGTTGTAATGGAAGTATTATGTGCCGTAATTGGAGTGTATTTTTATAGTGGTATACGATGACATATTATATCTTCATGCCAAAACAGTAACCTTTAAATAATGCAGTCACCTTACAAAGGAAAATATTCTTATTTGCTACCCCTGATATGCTCTAGTATAATAGATTAGTCAGGGGTGAATCTATGTTACAAAGTAAATCAAAATGGAAGTACACGGAAATAGTAAATAAACCAATGCCGTGGATGGAAGAGTTAAATGAATTATCTCCTATTGTGAAGCAACTGTTATTTCAAAGAGGGATTAATACAATAGAAGAAGCAAAGCAATTTTTATCACCTGATATTCAAAATTTACATAGCCCTAACCGTTTAAGTTCCATTGATAAAGCAACTGAACGGGTACATCAGGCTATTAGGGATAATGAAAGAATACTTGTATTTGGTGATTACGATGCTGATGGGGTTAGCTCAACAACCGTAATGTTAAAAGCATTACTAGAATTAGGTGCGGATTGTGACTATTATATACCAAATCGTTTTACGGAAGGGTATGGTCCGAATGAACAAGCCTTTCGAGCAGCATATAAAAATGGATATTCTTTAATAATAACTGTAGATACAGGTATAGCAGCAATACATGAAGCACAGGTAGCAGTGGAATTAGGTATAGATTTAATTATTACTGATCACCATGAAGTTCAGGATTTACCAGATTCTTTTGCTATTCTCCATCCAAAATGTTCCCCTGAATATCCTTTCAAGGAGCTTGCCGGTGTCGGAGTTGCTTTTAAATTTGCTGAAAAACTTTTAGGATACTTTCCAAAGCATTTACTTGAATTCGTTGCTATAGGAACGATTGCGGACTTGGTACCTTTAATAGATGAGAATAGGATTCTTGCCTTTTATGGACTACATGCATTGACTATATCAAAAAATGCTGGGATAAAGGCATTAAAAAATGTGTGCCAAATTGAAGGTAATGTTACGGAAGAGGATGTTGGTTTTTCAATAGGTCCTAGGTTAAATGCAGTCGGTCGTCTTCAAGATGCGGATCTTGCAGTTCAACTTCTTATGTCAGATAACATAACAGAAGCTACTGAACTAGCCGAAGAGATTCAACTCATAAATGAACGTAGAAAAGAAATAGTAAATGAAATTGTAAAAGAAGCAGAGGAAGTAGTGGAGGCTGATGAAGGGGTTATTGTTGTAGCAAAAAAAGGATGGAATGAAGGAGTGCTAGGAATAGTAGCATCAAGATTAGTGAAAAAATATGATCGTCCTGCCATAGTGTTAACAATTAAACCTGAATCACAGGAAGCTAAGGGTTCCGCAAGAAGTATTCCGGCCTTTGATTTATTCCAGGGTTGTATGGAGGTCAGAGAACTCTTTAACCATTTTGGCGGACATGCACAGGCTGCAGGGATGACACTTCCACTGGAGAATCTGGATAAATTAAAAACTAATTTAAATCAAATTATTTTTTCAGAATTACACGAAGAGGATTTTAAACAAGAAATTGAGATTTGTAGTAAGCTTTCCATTACAGATATTAATATAGAGTTAATACAAGAAATATCTAGGTTAGCTCCATTCGGAATGATGAATCCTAAACCCGTTTTTCAAATTGAAGAAATCCCAAGCGATTTACGGCAAATTGGTAGTGCTAGGGATCATCTTAAAATGCAATTTAAAAAAGATAATATTAAATTAGAAGCAATTGGGTTTGGAATAGGTGATTTATTTTCAAACATTGCCCCAAAAACTCCTATTAAGGTTATCGGGGAATTAGGCATTAATGAATGGAATGGAAATAAAAAAGTGCAGATGATGATTCAAGATATAAGAATCGATACTTGGCAGCTATTTGATAATAGAGGAAGAAAATATTTTACTATACCGCGCGAATTTAACCAAACTGCTTTAGCATTGACTATAGATGGTCAGAGGCGGTTAGATGGAGACATAGAACATATTTCCTATGATATAAATAGCAAAGAATTTCAACATATCGATATATTATATATTTGTGATTTACCACCTAATCTGAAAGTTTTACGAGACATCGTTCAAGCAACTCGTCCAAAAATTATTCATACCTGTTATACTGTTGAAAACAGTGCCTATTTAACAACCTTTCCAACTAGAGATGAATTTATTTGGTATTATGCGCTAATAAAAAAACGTAAAGAACTAGATTTAAAACATGAACTAGCGGCTATTATGAATGCTAAGGGATGGAGTAAAGAACGCATTATTTTTATTTCTAAGGTGTTTTATGAATTAGATTTTGTTAGAATAAATGATGGAGTTGTTCAGATTAATCCGAACCCAAGTAAACGAGATCTTGCAGATTCAAAACTATACCAGAAACGAATGAATCGCATTGAAATTGAAAAAACGTTATACTACTCAAATTATGATGAATTAAGGAATTGGTTTTCAAGTTGTATGGATTATACGGAAACCGCCAAGGAGGAAATTTTGAATGGATTATAAACAGCATATAGAGATTGTAGAAAATTATCCGAAAGAAGGAATTCAATTTAAGGATATCACACCATTAATGAATAATGGAGAGGCATACAGAGCTGCGGTTAACGATATCGTTGAGTATGCAAAAGATAAAGAGGTTGATATAGTAGTCGGACCAGAGGCTCGAGGATTTATTATTGGCTGTCCTGTTTCCTATGCATTAGGAATTGGATTTGCTCCAGTAAGAAAAGAAGGAAAATTACCTCGTGAAGTCATAAAAGTAGACTATGGTTTAGAGTATGGAACAAATGTATTAACTATCCATAAGGATGCTATTAAACCAGGGCAGCGTGTGTTAATAACAGATGATTTATTAGCAACTGGCGGAACCATTGAAGCAACGATTAAATTAGTAGAAGAACTTGGCGGTATCGTTGCGGGATGTGCTTTTCTTATTGAATTAAGCTATTTAGATGGAATGGATAAGTTAAAAGATTATGATGTCCTAACACTTATGAAATACTAAATAATACGTAATCTGGGCTTGAATGAGTAAAAAAAATGCAGGTAAATAGGTCTGATGATATTGCAAAATTCGTCAGACCTATTATTATATATTTTTTTGTACTTTACTTTGTTTTATTTTATAAGTTTTTTAATTTAAAATGTTACATTAAAGTTAGTTTAGCCTGATATTACTTATTAGTTGGAATTAATGTTAAAATTATAGTAGACACAAAGTTTGAAAGAACATATAATGAAGGTTATATTTAACAGTATTAAGATATAAGCAGGAAGCAATTATACCTAGGATAGTAGAACAAAGGTGATCTTATGGCTAAAGACGATAATTATACAATTGAAGACATTAACGAAGTTGCTGGCAAATATCTATCTGACAATGATATGGCTTTTATTAATAAGGCTTATGAATATGCAAAAGAAGCGCACAAAGAGCAGTATCGAAAGTCCGGCGAACCATACATTATCCATCCTATACAGGTTGCAGGAATATTGGTAGACCTAGAGATGGATGCTGAAACGATAGCAGGTGGCTTTTTGCATGATGTTGTTGAGGATACAGACTATACATTTGATGATTTAGAGAAAGCTTTTAATCATGAAGTTGCAGTATTAGTAGATGGTGTTACCAAATTAGGGAAAATAAAATATAAATCTAAACAGGATTTACAAGCCGAGAATCATCGGAAAATGTTTGTTGCAATGGCAAAGGATATTCGGGTTATTCTTATTAAGTTAGCAGATAGACTTCACAATATGAGAACCCTAAAGCATTTGCCGCCAGAAAAGCAACGGATTAAAGCAAATGAAACGATTGAAATTTTTGCACCGTTAGCACATCGCTTAGGAATTTCGACGATTAAATGGGAATTAGAAGATACAGCTTTACGATATTTAAACCCACAGCAATATTATCGAATTGTGCATTTAATGAAGCAAAAAAGAATAGAACGTGAGAATTATATTCATGAGGTTATAGAGGAGTTAACTAATCAATTAAAAGAAGTAAACATAGATGCTGAAATGTCAGGTAGGCCTAAGCATTTATATAGTATTTACCAAAAGATGGTGAAACAAAACAAACAATTCAATGAAATTTATGATTTATTAGCGGTGCGGATTATTGTTGATAACATTAAAGATTGTTATGCAGCTCTTGGAATTATTCATACGAACTGGAAGCCGATGCCAGGACGTTTTAAGGATTATATTGCGATGCCGAAGCAAAACCTGTATCAATCCCTGCATACTACTGTTATAGGACCAAAAGGAGACCCATTAGAGGTTCAAATTCGCACAAAAGAGATGCATGAAATTGCTGAATATGGAATAGCTGCACATTGGGCTTATAAGGAAGGGAAGCAACTTAAAAAAGGGACTAAGACTTTTGAGGAAAAGCTTACTTTATTTAGAGAAATCTTAGATTGGCAGAGTGATACACATGATGCCGAGGAATTTATAGAATCCCTTAAAGTTGATTTATTCTCTGATATGGTCTATGTCTTCACACCTAAAGGGGATGTTATTGAACTTCCTTCAGGGTCTGTTCCGTTGGATTTTGCATATAAAATTCATACTGAAATCGGCAATAAAACTGTCGGTGCAAAAATTAATGGGAAAATGGAACCATTAGATTATAAATTAAAAAATGGTGATATTATTGAGGTAATGACTTCCAAGCATTCTTATGGACCATCGCAGGATTGGTTAAAAATTACACAAACATCACAAGCAAAAAGTAAAATTAAACAATTTTTCAAAAAGCAACGAAAAGAAGAAAATGTTCTAAAAGGAAAAGAAGTAGTTGATAAGGAAATCCGAGCGCTTAATATTAATCCTAAGGAAGTATTAACGCCTGAAAACCTTCAACGAGTATGTGAGCGATTCAATTTTTCTAATGAAGAGGACATGTATGCAGCAGTTGGTTATCAAGGGATTACTGGAGCATTAATTGCTACTCGGTTAACGGAAAAAATTCGTGAAGCAAAACAGAAAGAACAAAATATTGAACAGACTATTCATGAGGTTAACTCTAGTGTTCGTAACAGAAAGGCACATAAAAAAGATTCGGGTGTTCGTGTTGAAGGTGTGGATAATTTATTAGTTAGACTTGCTAAATGCTGTAATCCAGTTCCCGGGGATAATATTGTCGGGTATATCACAAAAGGTCGAGGAGTGTCTGTTCATCGTTCGGATTGTCCCAATGTCCAGTCTGATGAAGCAAAACAACGCTTTCTACATGTAGAATGGGGAAGTTCACAGACTATTGATAAACAATATCACGTTGATTTAGAGGTCTCTGCTTATGATCGAAGAGGATTATTAAATGAAGTTTTACAAGCAGTAAATGAGCTGAAGACCAACATAACCCATGTGAATGGTAGGTCTGACCGTAATAAAATGGCGATAATACAAATTACCATTCTTATTCATAACACACATCATCTTAGAAAAGTTGTTGAACGAATTAAACAAATTAGGGATGTTTACAGTGTTACCAGAACATTGCATTAATGGAATAAAAAGTAAAGAGGAATGATTGAATGAAGGCAGTAATTCAGCGAGCAAGAAATGCACAGGTTTCGGTAGAAAAAGAGATAGTGGGGAAAATAGATAACGGTTTTGTTGTTCTATTAGGTGTAACCCATGACGATACGGAGGAAGATATTGATTATCTTGTAAACAAAATTGTTAACCTACGTGTTTTTGAGGATGAAAACGAAAAAATGAATGACTCACTTAAAGATGTAGGTGGTAGTATATTATCTATATCCCAATTCACCTTATATGCAGACACAAAAAAGGGGAGGAGACCTAATTTCACTAAAGCTGCAAAACCTGATTTTGCTAAACAGATGTACGAGACGTTTAATGAAAAGATTAGAAGTGAAGGTGTATTTGTAGAAACTGGTAAATTTGGCGAAATGATGGATGTGTCCCTCACCAATGTAGGGCCAGTTACCCTAATTATTGATAGTAAATCAAGGTAGTCCGAAAGCAAGAAGCGCCTTTACAGTTCAAGAATGCAGCGTCCTAAGGGGCGTTCGTTTTTTAACCTGTAAGAGCGCTATTGTTTTGTATTTATTGATTAGCAAAATGTTTTCTTAACCCGTTTATAATTCCATTTACTAGTCGTTTTTGATAGAAGCTTGTCTGAAGTTGTTTTTCGGTATTTTGATTCGAGATAAAGCCAAGCTCAACAAGTACTGCAGGTTTAAAATTTTGCCTGAGAACGTAAAAATCGCCAAAACTAGTGCCTCTGTCCTCAGCGTTTGTCGCTTGGATTATACCTTCTTGTATAGCTTGTGCAAGGGCTTGGTTTTGCTCATGGTAATAGTAAGTTTCAATACCTTTAACATTTTGTTGTCTTGGAAAACTATTATAATGTATACTTATAAAAACATCAGCGTCTGAGATGTTGGCATAGCTAGCCCGCGATTTTAGGGAGATGAATTCATCATTAGGTCTAGTAAGCAATACATTTGCACCAAGAATAGATAGTTCGTTTTTCAATTTTAATGTGGTAAAATATGCAAAATCCTTTTCATAGGTTCCAGTTGCTCCAATTGCACCCACGTCATGTCCCCCATGCCCAGCATCTAACACGATATTTTTATTTTTAAAACGGAAGTGTCCTGCCTCATTATGACTTTTCGATTTCTGCACTAATGCCTTGTTTAAAAAACCTGTGTACTCGCCATTAGAAACTTCAATCCAATTGGTTGTTTGGGAAATAACATTAAATGTTTCACCACGATTAGCAAAAGTGATAATTTCAAATGCAATGGAAGGCCCACTACGTATCTGGGTGTTATCAAATGGAATGGTTAGCCTTTTTGAGCTAGGTGATTTAAGATTTACTGGTTGGCCAGAAATATTCACATAATCGGCTATAATCCACCCATTACTTCCTTTGAATTCAATTTTTATCCAATTATCTTTTATGTCTAGGATAGGATATTGATCATTAGTATTAGCTTGTCCAATCGGTGCAAACTGTGTACCCGGACCACTACGAACATTTACATGGTCGGCTGTAATGTTGGCATTATCAGCCGATGTTGATTTAGGTGATGAAAAGAAGGCTACTATAATCAGTCCAATGATAACGTATGATTTTTTATGTAGCAAAATTAGTTTTCCCCCATATTCTCTCATGTAGCGTTTCCACTAAGTATAATAAATTTACTCCCTTTAGGCAAAACTATAATGACTAAAGGAGGAAGATGTGGATGCGAATGCAAGATAAACAATGGAATGTTGGGAATAGCAAGGATGTATTTGGAGTGGATTTACATCACTTTATGAACTTAGATGGGCATGCTAATTATATGGAAATTGCCGAGGAATTTGGTATTTCTATTGGTGAAGTAAAAATGTTAAAGAAAAAGTTGAATCGCTCTTGACAAGATAAAGTATAAAGATTATTATTATATTCATTCCAGTTGATTTTAGAAAATACAGTTTCAATAGAAGTTTGATAAATGTACCTATGATGGAAAAAGTAATTAGTAGAACGCTTGGATAGAGAGAAAATGTCGCGGGCTGAAAACATTTTTGCAAGAAGAACTAATGAAAGACATTCCTGAGGTTTTATATTGAAATAGAGTAGATATAAACGTTTTACAGGCGTTAACTGTAAAGAGCGAATGTATGAATATGCATTAACTAGGGTGGCAACGCGGGTAACTCTCGTCCCTTTTCATAGGGATGGGAGTTTTTTTGTTGTCATTTTTAGTATAAAGCAGAAGAAATGCTCAATAGCAATTTATAGTATTAAAAGAGCTATGGCATTTTATAAAGAAATGAAGTAGCTTCTATTATACATATTAATTATTTGAAATCAGGAGGTAAGGAAGGAAATGAGTATGAAAGCACCTAGAGGTACGGTAGATATACTGCCTAAGGATGCAAAGAAATGGCAATATGTCGAAAATAAAATAAAAGACATATGTACCCGATACAATTTTGACGAAATTCGGACACCATTGTTCGAGCATACGGAAGTATTTCAACGTGGTGTTGGTGATTCAACAGATATTGTTCAAAAAGAGATGTATACCTTTGAGGATAGAGGGGGAAGAAGTTTAACACTTCGTCCTGAGGGAACAGCAGCCGTTTCCCGTGCATTCGTTGAGAATAAATTGTATGGAGAAGCAAGTCAACCAGTAAAATTATATTATTTTGCACAAATGTTCCGCTATGAAAGACCACAAAAAGGGAGAATGCGTCAGCTTAATCAATTTGGTGTAGAGGTTTTAGGTAGTGATGATCCTGCAATTGATGCAGAAGTTATTGACTTGGCAATGACGGTTTATCAAAGTCTTGGTTTGAAATCATTAAAATTAGTTATCAACTCATTAGGTGATAAAGAAAGTAGAACTAATCATCGGAATGCTTTAATTGAACATTTTACACCACATATAGACGAGCTTTGCGACGATTGTAAGGTTCGTTTAAATCAAAATCCACTTAGAGTTTTGGACTGTAAAAGGGATAGAGAGCATCCAGCAATGAAGACAGCTCCATCTATTTTAGAGTATTTAAATGATGAATCAAAAACTTATTTTGCACAGGTAAAATCTCATTTAACGTCAATGGGGATTGAATATGTTGTAGATCCTAATTTAGTACGTGGCCTTGATTATTATAATCATACAGCCTTTGAAATTATGAGTGACGCAGATGGTTTTGGTGCCATTACTACCTTAGCAGGCGGTGGGAGATATAATGGATTAATTGAGGAATTAGGGGGGCCTAACACCCCCGGAATTGGCTTTGGAATGGGGTTAGAACGTTTACTTATGGCCTTAGATGCTGAACATGTAACACTACCAGTAGATGAAAAACTAGATTGTTATTTTATAGCTGTAGGGGATGAAGCGGTGAACGAATCCGTTCGTCTTGTACATGCATTAAGGGCAAATGGCATTCAAGTAGAAAAAGATTATCTTGGTAGAAAAATAAAAGGCCAGTTCAAAGCTGCTGATAGACTTCAGGCTAAATATGTATTAATTCTAGGGGAAAGTGAATTAGAAAATAATATTATTAATGTAAAATCAATGGAGTCAGGAGAACAAATTGAAGTTCCATTAGACCAGTTAATAGAAACAATGCAGAGAAATCTTCAGGGAGGAAAAAGCAATGAGTAATCGTCTTCTAGCAGGTACATTGACAGAAAACCAAGTTAATCAAGAAGTTTTATTAAAGGGTTGGGTGCAAAAACGCCGTGACCTTGGTGGATTAATTTTTATTGATCTCCGTGATAAATCAGGACTTGTACAGGTTGTATTTAATCCTGATTTTTCTGAAGAGGCATTACAAGTAGCGGATAAAATTAGAACAGAATATGTCGTTGAAATTAAAGGTAAGGTAGTTAAAAGAGATGAAGCTACCTATAATACCGCAATGAAGACCGGTAAGATTGAAGTCATTGCAAATGAAATTATCATCTTAAACAAGTCAAAAACACCGCCATTTACAATCCAAGATGAAACAGATGTTTCAGAAGATTTACGACTGAAGTATCGATATATTGATTTGCGAAGAAGTTCATTACAAGAAACGTTTCAATTACGTCATCAAACAACTCAAGCAATACGTAACTTTTTGAATAATGATGGGTTCCTTGAAATGGAAACACCAATTTTGACGAAAAGTACACCTGAAGGGGCACGTGATTATTTAGTGCCTAGTCGTGTTCATCCGGGGGAGTTTTATGCATTGCCACAGTCCCCTCAATTATTTAAGCAGTTAATTATGATGAGTGGCTTTGAAAAATATTATCAAATTGCTCGCTGTTTTCGTGATGAAGACCTTCGTGCTGACCGTCAACCAGAATTTACTCAAGTTGATATTGAGACATCCTTTATGACAAGTGATGAGATTATGGAAATGACAGAACGCATGATGCA
This sequence comes from Oceanobacillus senegalensis, assembly GCF_900176885.1. Lineage (GTDB taxonomy): Bacteria > Bacillota > Bacilli > Bacillales > Amphibacillaceae > Oceanobacillus > Oceanobacillus senegalensis. The sequence continues at coordinate 1,129,656 of NZ_LT839648.1, forward strand.
GCAGGTTGTTAAAGAAGTGAAGGATATAGATATTGAATTACCTTTAGAAAGTATGCCATATCAGGAAGCGATGGATCGGTTTGGGTCAGATAAACCGGATACTAGGTTCGGACTTGAATTGATTCATGTATCTGAAATTGTTGCAAACTCTTCTTTTAAAGTATTCCAAGGAGCGGTTGAAAATGGTGGAAAAGTGGCACTGTTAAATGTTCAAGGTGAAGCGAAAAGCTATTCGAGAAAAGATATTGATAAATTAACAGATTTTGTAAAAATTTATGGTGCTAAAGGTCTTGCTTGGCTAAAGCTAGAAGAGGGCGAGTTAAAAGGACCTATTTCGAAGTTTTTATCAGAGGATGAAAAATCCGGTATAATTTCTAAAGCAAATGCTAAGGACGGAGATTTATTATTATTTGTGGCTGATAAAAATTCAATAGTTTATGATAGCTTAGGTGCATTAAGGTTAAAACTAGGTAAAGAGTTGAATCTTATTGATGAATCGAAGTTCAACTTTCTATGGGTAACGGATTGGCCACTATTAGAATATGACGAAGAATTAGGCAGATATTTTGCTGCACACCATCCATTCACATCTCCTGTAGAAGAGGATATGGATAAGCTAGAATCATCTCCAGAAACTGTTCGTGCTAATGCGTATGACCTAGTATTAAACGGGTATGAGCTTGGTGGGGGATCTGTACGTATCTATCAACGTGATGTTCAAAATAAGATGTTTAAGGCCCTTGGCTTTACAAAGGAAGAGGCAGAGGAGCAATTTGGATTCTTACTAGAAGCATTAGAATATGGTGCACCACCACATGGAGGAGTTGCACTTGGACTTGATCGAATTATTATGTTATTAGCCGGTAGATCTAATCTAAGAGATACGATTCTATTTCCAAAAACCGCTTCTGCATCTGATTTACTAACAGCAGCGCCTAGTGCAGTTAGCAATGCTCAGTTAAATGAATTGGGTATTCATTTAACGGAAAAAAATGATTAATTTGTTTAGCTGATGACATACTTTTGTAATGGCTTTTCATAATAATGAATGTTGCGAAAATTACGTTGGCATGTTAATATAAATTTACAAAGTAAAATAACTTATGTATATATCCTGATATGTACGTCTTTTTAATATATTTTGACCGAACAACTTTACAAATGGGAGCATCGAGTTTTTATGTTGCGTGCATGCCATCAAATGGTGGAAGCATAACATGCATAAAATAGGGCACCCACCTGCCAAATGCGGGATCAAAAAATAAGACGGCATTATCGGGATATATATATAACAGCTAATTATTGCAATAATTGATAAAATCGAAGCTTATTTTATACTTCACTCTAAACTAAAATTAAATTTTTATAAAGTGTATAAAAAAACTGACTCAAATTTATTGAGTCAGTTTTTTTAGTTCGAACTTTGAGCTACTTGCTCTAAATTACCGTTTTTATCCATTCGGAATGTTGGAGCTTTTATGGTGTCCTTATCATCAAAAACGGTCATCTTTCTAGCTCTTTCCATAATCTGGATAAAGGTTTGGTAATCTTCTTTAATAGCATTCATTTCATCTTCGGTTTGTCCTAATTGTTTTTCTAAACTATTTATTTTTTCTTTTAACATGCTATTCTCTCTTTGCGTTTGCTCTAATGATGCTTTTGATTGATTAGAAGCGTAGTAGTCTTTCTTTATTTCTTTTAAATATTGTATGACCATATCTAATGAAATAGCTGGTATTTCTGTTTGTTCTACCTTCTCTGGAAGGGTTATCCGTTCTTCATCAGATGGTAGTTCTTCAGAGGCAAATTCTTCAAAGTGTGCGCTAGATAGGACAGGAGCTATTGGTTTTCTAAACTGTCCTGATTTTCTTGCCATAGCACGCTTCTTTTCTTTTCTTTGCCTTTTTGCAAGGTCGATAGCACTATCGTATTTTTGTCTAACTTCTGCATTCCAGCGAAAACCGCAAGCTGCAGATGTTCGATTTAACTTGTCTCCAACCTCTTCAAAAGCATTTAGTTGTGTACTTCCTTCTCGAATATGTCTTAAAACCGTTTCAGCTAACAATAAATCATCTTCATGTGACCAAGCATCTTGTCTGACTTTAGCCATTGTGTTCAACTCCTTTTCCTAGCAGCATAAACAATAGTTTCGTACAGATAGGTATTCTCTTTAACTTGATATAAGTTTAGTAGGAAATCTATCTGCCCTTGAAAAATGATAATCATCTATGGAAAATAGATTTCCTTCGATGATTGGTGTTACTTTTTAATTATTGTTACCAGGAAAAGTGAGTTTTATACCTTTTTTCTTTTCTGTTGATTAATTTTATCATAGACTTGTTTCAGGGCTTGTTCAAATTTACCAGATTCTTTTGGGGAGTAGTAGTGTTTGTTTTTTATAGAATCAGGCAAATATTGTTGAATCACCCATCCATTTTCCGAATTATGTGGATATAAGTAGTCAACTCCACGTCCTAGTTTTTGTGCACCTTGGTAGTGTGCATCCTTAAGGTGGGCTGGTATTTCTCCACCCTTACCACTACGAATGTCGGATAAAGCTGCATCTAGTGCCTTATAAGCTGAGTTGGACTTTGGCGATAAACATAATTCAATAATAGCAACACTAAGGGGAATACGAGCTTCAGGGAAACCTAAGCGTTCTGCTGCCTGAACAGCTGCAATGGCTCTAGGACCTGCTTGTGGATTCGCTAAGCCGATATCTTCGTATGCCGTTACAATCATCCTTCTGGCTATACTGTCTAAATCACCAGCTTCGATTAACCTTCCAAGATAATGCAGTGCAGCATCTACATCACTTCCGCGAATTGATTTTTGGAAGGCGGAGATCACGTCATAATGTGCATCACCATTCTTATCATGAGAAAAGCTTTTCTTTTGCATACATTCTTCAGCTATTTCAAGTGAAATCACCGTTTGATTGCTTGAATCAGATGGTGTAGATGATACAGCTAGTTCCAATCCATTTAAAGCTGATCTTAAATCCCCACCTGAGGAATTTGCAAAATGCTCTAATGCCTCATCAGTAATATGTATATTTATGTTTCCATAGCCTTTTTCTTCATCATGAATGGCTCTGATAAGTGCATTTTTTATATTATCAATCGTAAGGCTATGTAATTCAAATAGATGGCACCGGCTACGAATAGCAGGATTTATGGCATGATATGGATTACTAGTCGTACAGCCAATCAAGGTTACTAGATTACTTTCTAAATGAGGTAAGAGAAAATCCTGTTTTGCTTTATCCAGACGATGAACCTCATCCAGTATAAGTACAATGTTTCCACGCATTTTCGCTTCTTCAACAACGATTTCCATGTCTTTCTTTTTATCAGTGACTGCATTAAGCAATTTAATGGGCAACCCCAAACTCTTCCCTAAGGCATTGGCCATTGATGTTTTCCCTGTACCTGGTGGTCCAAATAAAATCATGGAAGATAGTTTTTCTGCTTTAATCATGCGATTTAATATTTTTCCCTCTCCAACAAGATGTTCTTGACCAATAATTTCATCAATATGTGTAGGTCGCATTCGAAAAGCTAATGGTTCTTGTTTCATTTTCTCCGTCCTTTGTATATGATATTTTAGTATAAAGCTTAATTCCAATTCGGGTGAAATGCAAGGAACAAGTCATTCATGATATAATATCATGTACTGCTAAATGAAATAAATCTAATTCTCACATGCAAATGACATAAGACGATAACATTCAACTGAAAATATAATAAAGAATCGAAAATAAAAACTACTGAGGTGACAAACAATATGAAAATTTCAACCAAAGGAAGATACGGTTTAACGATAATGATTGATTTAGCAAAAAAAGAAGGGAATGGACCAACATCGCTAAAATCAATTGCTAAGGATAATGATTTATCCGAACACTATTTAGAGCAACTGGCATCACCATTAAGAAATGCAGGTCTCATAAAAAGCATTCGTGGTGCTTACGGTGGTTACGTATTAGCAAAAAATGCGAAGGAAATAAAAGCAGGTGATATTATACGTGTATTAGAGGGTCCTATCACCATTGTTGAAGGGATAGAGGATGAGCAACCAGCCCAGCAAGAATTATGGGGTAGAATACGAGATGCAATTAAAGGTGTATTAGATCGAACCACTTTAGAAGACTTAAAAAATCACGATGACGGCGAAAAACAACAAGCTTATATGTTTTATATTTAGTAGTAATGGACAGAAAGGAATCTGTGAGTATGGAAGCAATTTACTTGGATCATGCAGCAACAACGCCAATTGAAAAAGAAGTACTGGAAGCTATGTATCCGATTTATGAGCAAACATTCGGTAATCCATCTAGTGTACATTCATTTGGTAGAAAAGCTAGACGTGTTTTAGATGAAGCTAGACGTGTAATGGCTAAAAGTATCAACGCAAATGAAAAAGAAATTACCTTTACCAGTGGTGGAACGGAAGCGGATAACTTAGCTTTAATCGGAACAGCTCTTGCCAATAAGGAACGAGGTAAACATATAATAACAACAGTTATGGAGCATCATGCTACACTTCATACTGCAGAGTATTTGGAAAAACAGGGGTTTGATGTAACTTATTTGCCCGTATACGAGGATGGTATGATACGTGTAGATGACTTAAAACAAGCATTGCGAGATGATACCATACTAGTTTCGATTATGTATGTAAACAATGAAACTGGAATGGTTCAACCTATTGAACAAATTGGGGAAATCTTATTTAATCATCCAGCATTTTTCCATACTGATGCTGTCCAGGCTTATGGTTTATTAGATATTAATGTAAAGGAGCTGGGAATTGATTTATTATCCGTATCCTCTCACAAAATTTATGGGCCAAAAGGGGTCGGCTTCCTATATGTGAAGGAAGGGGTTCCTATTCAAACATTACAATTTGGGGGAGAACAGGAGAGAAAACGGCGTCCTGGTACAGAGAATGTAGTTAGTATAGTCGGTTTCCAAAAAGCGGTCGAACTTTCAATGGAACGTAAAGAGGAACGTAATCAACAGTATAAAATGTTTAAAAATTTGTTTTTACAAGTGCTTCGGGAAAATGGAGTAACCTTTACTATAAATGGTGATCCTGATTCACAAATTGCTTCTATTGTAAACCTGAGCTTCCCTGGTGCGAATGTTGAACAATTGTTAACCAATTTTGACCTAGATGGTATTGCTGCTTCAAGTGGAAGTGCTTGTACGGCGGGAAGTGTGGAGCCTTCACATGTATTAACAGCCATGTTTGGAGAAAATAACCCATGTACAACAAATTCTATTCGATTCAGCTTTGGAAACTTTAATACTACTGAAAACGTAAAAGAAGCAGCAAATCGTATTGCAAAAATAGTAAAACGGTTAACCTCGTAAGGATACTGAAATCATAAAAAGGAATGTGAGTTAACATGAAAGATAATAAAGATATACGAGTGGTTGTAGGAATGAGCGGAGGTGTTGATTCTTCCGTCGCAGCATTATTACTAAAGGAACAGGGATATGATGTTATTGGCATATTTATGAAAAATTGGGATGATACGGATGAGTTCGGTGTTTGTACAGCAACAGAAGATTTTGATGATGTGGTTCGAGTTTGTAATCAGCTTGATATACCTTATTACTCCGTTAACTTTGAAAAAGAATATTGGGATAAAGTATTTACTTATTTTTTAGATGAGTACAAGGCAGGAAGAACACCAAATCCAGATGTTATGTGTAACAAAGAGATTAAATTTAAAGCATTTTTGGACCATGCGCTGTCATTAGGTGCAGATTATTTAGCTACAGGACATTATGCGCAAGTTCGAGAAGTGGATGGAACAGTGCAAATGCTACGCGGTGTCGATGATAACAAAGATCAAACTTATTTCCTTAATCAATTATCTTCAGACATTTTAAGTAAAGTGATGTTCCCGCTAGGTGACATACCTAAATCAAAAGTACGTGAAATTGCTAAAGAGGCAGGGTTAGTAACTGCTAGTAAAAAGGATTCAACAGGGATATGTTTTATTGGAGAACGTAATTTTAAAGAATTCTTAAGTGAATATTTACCAGCTCAACCAGGGGAAATGAAAACGTTAGATGGAGAGGTAAAAGGTCGTCATGATGGATTAATGTACTACACACTAGGTCAAAGACAAGGTCTAGGAATTGGTGGACCAGGAGATCCTTGGTTTGTTGTTGGAAAAAATCTAAAAGAAAATACATTGTATGTAGAACAAGGCTACTCTAATGATAAATTATATTCAGAAGCGTTAATTGCAACGGATATAAATTGGATTAATCCAGACTTGGTTGAAGAATCGTTTACATGTACTGCAAAATTCAGATATCGTCAAAAGGATAGTGATGTTACAGTAACTTTACTAGATGAAGGTAAAGTTAGGGTTGATTTTCATGAGAATCAACGTGCGATTACCCCAGGACAGGCCGTAGTTTTTTATGATGGAGAAGTATGTCTTGGTGGGGCAACCATAGACATAGTTATTAAAAATGATCAAGCACTATCTTATGTCGGCTAAGGGTACACTTAAAAGGAGTTATACGATGGATAAAAATACAAAGGGAATTAAATTTCTAGAGGAGCAAAAATACGAGGAAGCTGCGAAGCTCTTTAATGAGGTAATAGAAGAAAATCCTAATGATCCATTAGGGTATATTAATTTCGGGAATTTGCTATTACACCTTAAAGAGTATAAAAAAGCTGAGCGTTTCTTTAATCGAGCAATTGAATTAGATGAAAAAGCGGCTACTGCCTATTACGGATTAGGGAATCTATTTTTCGAACTGGAAAATTTTAAAAATGCTGCAACACACTTTCAGCAGGCAATTCAACTTGGTTTGGATGAAGCAGACGTTTATTTCATGCTTGGTCTTACATTTGTTAATGAGGAGCAATTTAAGTTGGCTCTTCCATACCTATTGAGAGCTACAGAACTAGCACCGAATGATGAAGAAATGCTATTTCAGTATGGACTATCTTTGGCACAAAGTGGTACGTTAAAAGATGCAAAGGATATATTTATAAAAGTACTCCATAAAAATGAAAATCATGCAGATGCATGTTATAACTTAGGGGTAATTGAATTGTATGAAGAGAACGTCAATGAGGCACTTGAGCAATTTAATAAAGCATTAAAGATTCAACCAGATCATTTGTTAGCTATCAATGGAAAGAAAAATATTGAAAAGTTATTAGAAGAGAACACGGAAGAATAGTGAGGTTTTAATCATGGGAAACGTTCAGCAAATAGAAGAAAAAAAGTATATAAAGGGAGAATTGTTATATACAATCTTTCACAATGAAGCTGAACATTTTTCCATTGCAAAGGTAAAGGTTCAAGAAACAAATGAGGACTTTAAAGAAAAGGACGTGGTAGTAAAAGGATATTTTTCTAATTTACAAGAAAAAACTACCTACTATTTTTATGGAGAATTTGAGCGTCATGTGAAGTTTGGCTTACAGTATAAGGTTTTATCTTATCAGACCTATATTCCAGATACAAAAGAGGGCCTAGTATCTTATCTTTCTAGTGATTTGTTTTATGGTATCGGTAAGAAATTAGCAAAACGTATAATAGATAACTTGGGTGAGAATGCCGTATCTAAAATCCTAGACCAGCCCGACTGCTTAAAAAAAGTACCTGGTTTAAAGAAGGAAATTCGTGAAAAATTAGCTCAAACTCTTCAAGAAAATCAAGGATTTGAACACGTAGTCGTGAAATTATCTCAATATAATATTGGTTTAAAAATGTCCCAGAAAATTTATGAAGTTTATAAAGACGAATCGATTAATAAATTAGAAGAAGATCCATATCAATTTGTATTTGATATTGACGGATTTGGATTTCAAACAGCCGATGGGATTGCTAAACAAAATGATCTTCCCATGTCACATCCCAATCGAATTGGAGCCGGTTGTATTTACGTACTGCAAAAGAGTGTTCAAGACGGTCATGTATTTCTTCCAATAGATTATTGTGTTAATGAGGTTATAAACTTACTAACTGTTCATCACGAACTAACCCCATCTGTCATTGTAGATAGACTAGAAGAATTAAATACGGAGAAAAAAGTTATTATTTACGATGGTAATATCTATTTGCCGTCCTTATATTATGCGGAAGACGGCTTTTCTTCCCATTTAGATCGCATAATTCAAAAGAATGTGGATAATGAGATTGATATTGCTGAATTAATGAAGATTATTGGAGAAATAGAAGAAGAAGAGATATTAAGCTATGGTAAAGAACAATTTGAAGCAATTCACCAAGCTATTCATTCTAAATTAATGATTTTAACAGGTGGACCCGGGACAGGGAAAACAACAGTAATTAAAGGAATCATTAAAGCCTATGCTTCTAATTATGATCTTTCATTAGATCAAAAAGATTATAAAAGTAAATCAGATTTTCCATTTGTTTTGGCTGCCCCAACCGGACGCGCTGCTAAACGATTAACGGAATCAACTGGATTACCTGCCTCTACCATTCATAGATTATTAGGATGGAATGGCAATAATGGTTTTGATAAGGACGAACATGAGCAATTGGATGGAAAGTTTTTAATTGTCGATGAGTTTTCTATGGTTGATATTTGGTTAGCGAATAGTTTATTTAAAGCAATTCCAGACGATATGCAAGTTTTATTAGTAGGTGATGAGGATCAACTTCCATCTGTCGGACCTGGTCAAGTTTTATCTGACCTACTAATGAGCGGTGCGATACCTTCAGTAAGTTTAAGTGAAGTTTATCGTCAAAAAGAAGGATCTAAAATTATTCAGTTAGCACATGAAATTAAAAATGACACATGTACTGCTGAATCTTTAAAGAATGCTACAGACTTCAGTTTTATTAATTGTCATGAACATCAAATGATTGATGCCATAACAACTATATTTGAAAGGGCAAAAGATAAAGGCATTGATTTACGAGAAATGCAGGTATTGGCTCCAATGTATCGCACACAGGCAGGAATAACAGAGATTAACAAACACTTACAGCAATTAGTAAATCCTAAGTCTAAGGGAAGACGGGAAGTAAAGGCCAATGATGTTATATTCCGAGTAGGAGATAAGGTTATTCAATTAGTAAATCAACCTGAAGATGGTGTTTATAATGGAGATATTGGTGAAATTGTAGCCATTTTTAAAGAGAATGAAAATATGGAGAATGAAGAACAAATCGTGATTTCGTTTGATGATAAAGAGATTGCATACATGCGCAAAGAGTATGTTAATTTTATGCATGCTTACTGTATCTCTATTCATAAGTCACAGGGGAGTGAATTTCCGATTGTCATTCTTCCGGTTATTTCAGCATATCATCGTATGCTCCGGAAAAATTTGTTATATACTGCGATTACAAGAAGTAAAGATTCTTTAATCATTTGTGGGGAAAAGAATGCCTTTTTTAAAGGAATCAGTACGATGGATACAAATAAACGTCATACTACCTTGAGAGAACAGCTAAACCGAAAAATTAAATTATCCGAAAATGATGAAATACAGTCTGAGAGTGAAGAGGTAGAAATAAAGGGAATGGAAACAAGTGAGGAAACAGAATCACTCTCACCTTATGATTTTATGGAATAATTTCCATATTTATGTATATTTTAGAATCTTTCGGGCAAGCCTACCATTGTAAAGTTTTCTAAGAACGAGGTGTTAGATATGGTAATGCGTTGCCCGAATTGTAATGGAAAAGATATTGGGAAAATTGGTTCACAAAATTATTACTGTTGGACATGTTTTATTGAAATGACTGTAGTTAACAATGAGTTAGCTGTCCATCAAATAGAAGCAGATGGTAGTTTAAGCTCTTTGAACGATTTATTTTCCGATGAGGAACTAAAGTTACAATAACCTTCCTTCGCATTAAACTAGTTACTAGGGAGGGTTATTATGTTTCGGAATGAAAAGCGCATGACGATTATTTATTGGCTGATTCTTGGTATATTATTATTTTTATCTGTGTATTTACTTGTAAAAACCTTTCCATACTATGCGGTAGTTTTTGCATTTCTGTGGAAACTATTGACCCCATTTTTAATCGCATGCCTCATTGCTTATTTGTTATATCCAGTTATAGAAAAATTGCATCAATATAATATCCCTAGAGGTCTAGCTATTTTATTCATTTACCTATTATTTTTCGGTGGGGTCGGTTATCTAGTTTATCGTGTTTATCCAGCACTAGTTCAACAATTGCGTGATTTAACGGATAACTTTCCGGTGTTTGTGCAAACCTATCAAAGTATTATATACAGCTTGTATGAGTATACATCTTTTATGCCGGAAACAGTACATGATAAAATGGATGAATTCTTTATTGGCTTAGAAAGTTCCCTTAATCAAATATTATTCAAGCTTCTCAGTGGATTTACTAGAATATTTGATATGATTATTACCATTACAGTAATTCCAGTACTTGTATTTTATTTTCTAAAAGACTTTGATAAAATAAAAACTTCTATAAATCGGTTTATTCCAAAAAAATATAGGGAAAAAACCAGTAAAATGATTCATGCAATAGATGATAGCCTTGGAGACTATATACGTGGACAATTGATTGTCTGTGTATTTGTTGGTTTGACGGCATTAATTTTATTTAAATTTCTTAAATTAGAATATGCACTATTATTAGCTATCATTATGGGTATTACTAATATCATTCCATATTTTGGTCCAATTATTGGGGCGATACCGGCAATAGTTATATCGTTTACAACAACCAATTCGATAAAAATGGTTATATTTGTTTCTATTGGAATTTTTGTTATTCAGGTTATAGAAGGTAATCTTCTATCTCCTTATATTGTAGGAAAAAGTGTTGCCATTCACCCAGTTGCGATTATTTTTGTATTATTATTAGGGGGCCAATTATTTGGTGTGATAGGGATGATTTTAGCAGTCCCCGTACTATCAATAATTAAGGTGGTTATGAATCATATCTTAGCCTTTCCAGCTAGGCGTTGACAACGGCTTTGAAGTTTTTTATACTCAAAATATGGAAAAGTGTATATCATAAATAAAATGTTGATAGTGATAAGTACATGTTAATTTAGGTTCGAAAGAGAGGGATTTCCATTAGGCTGAAAGAAATCCGAATCTAATTTCATGGAAAGCTACACTGGAGTGCGGTTAATACCCGCCGGTTTTCAGACCGTTAACATGGATTAAAGTGGTGAATGGTTATGTCATTCATTATTAGGGTGGTACCGCGAATAATCTCGTCCCTGCATCAAGCAGAGAGGAGATTTTTTTAGTTTTCATAGCAGCTTAAGAAAAAGGAGGGCTTTATATGAAGGAATTATCTTCATCAGAAGTGAGACAAATGTTTATTGATTTCTTTAAAGAAAAAGGACATCGTGTGGAACCCAGTGCATCACTTGTTCCAAAGGATGATCCAACATTATTATGGATTAACAGTGGTGTTGCTACATTAAAGAAATATTTTGATGGGCGTGTAATCCCTGAAAATCCTCGTATTGTCAATGCGCAAAAATCCATTCGAACTAATGATATCGAGAATGTTGGATTTACGGCTAGACATCATACCTTCTTTGAAATGCTTGGTAATTTCTCTATCGGGGATTATTTTAAAAAAGAAGCAATCGAATGGGCATGGGAATTTTTAACAGGTGAAAGATGGCTAAACTTAGAATCTGAATTATTATCCGTTACTGTACATCCTGAAGACGATGAAGCATACGATATATGGCTAAATGAAATAAAAATCCCTAAAGAACGTATTATTCGTCTAGAAGAAAACTTCTGGGATATTGGTGAGGGGCCAAGTGGACCAAATACGGAAATTTTCTATGACCGGGGTGAAGCATATGGAAATGACTTGAATGATCCTGAATTGTATCCTGGTGGCGAAAATAGTCGTTATTTAGAAATATGGAATTTAGTATTTTCTCAATTCAACCATAATCCTGATGACACGTACACACCTCTTCCTAAGAAAAATATTGATACGGGAATGGGGTTAGAGCGAATCGTTTCGGTTATACAGAATACACCTACAAACTTTGAAACAGATCTATTTATGCCGATTATTCGTAAAGTAGAGGATTTAGCTACTATCTCTTATGGTAAATCAGATGAAGCTGATACCGCATTTAAGGTAATTGCAGACCATATTAGAACTGTTAGTTTTGCGATTGGAGATGGAGCACTTCCATCAAATGAAGGAAGGGGCTATGTACTAAGAAGACTCCTTCGCAGGGCGGTACGATTTGCAAAAGAAATTGGTATTAATAAACCATTTATGTTTGAATTAGTGGAAACCGTTGGAGAAATTATGAAAGATTTCTATCCTCAAGTAGTAAAACAAAAGGAATTAATTGAATCAGTTGTTAAAGTAGAAGAAGAGCGATTTCATGAGACATTGAATGACGGCCTTGAAATATTAACAACCATTATGAAAAAAGAAAAGGAAAAAGGTAGTACAGTATTTCCTGGGGAGGAAGTATTTCGTTTATATGATACCTATGGTTTTCCTAAAGAACTAACAGAGGAGTATGTGGAGCAACAAGGGTTTACTATTGACGAAGAGGCATATAATAAAGAAATGGAAAAACAAAGGAACCGAGCTAGAAATGCAAGACAAAAAGTAGATTCTATGCAAGTTCAGAATAGCGCTCTTAGTGAAGTAGATGTAGATAGTACATTTATAGGATATGATACACTAGAGACAGAAACGAATCTCGCTGCAATTTTTGATGGGAATCAACTATTGGAACAGCTGAACAAAGGGGATAAAGGTTATATTTTCTTAACCGAAACACCGTTTTATGCTGAAAGTGGTGGTCAAATATCAGACCATGGCTGGATATATACGGAAACAGCTTCGGCTTATGTGGAAAATGTACAAAAAGCTCCTAAAGGACAACACATTCATCAAATTGTTATTAAAGATGGAGAATTACGTACAAATGATAAAGTAAAAGCCATAGTGGATGATGAATTTCGTTCATCGATTATTAAAAATCATACTGCAACCCACCTCCTGCATCAGGCGTTGAAAGATGTGCTTGGTTCTCATGTAAATCAAGCTGGTTCATTAGTTACTCCAGAAAGACTACGGTTTGATTTTTCACATTTTAATCCAGTAACAGGGGAAGAATTGGAAAAAATTGAGAAAATCGTTAATGAAAAAGTATGGAAAGCACTGCCTGTTGAGATTAATCTTAAGAAATTACAAGAAGCTAAAGAAATGGGTGCGATGGCTCTATTTGGTGAGAAATATGGCGAAATCGTAAGAGTTGTCCAAATTGGTGACTACAGCATTGAATTGTGTGGTGGTTGTCATGTTCAAAACACTTCTGATATTGGTATATTTAAGCTTGTTTCAGAGAGTGGAATTGGAGCTGGAACACGTAGGATAGAAGCTGTAACAAGCAAATATGCTTATTCTCATTTACATTCTAAACTAAGCATTTTAAAGAATTCTTCTAAGCTGCTTAAAGCAAATGAAGAGAAAGTACCCGAAAGAATTGAGGGCTTGTTTCAAGAAATAAAACAACTTGAGAAGGAAAATGAATCTCTTAGTGCAAAGCTAGCAAGCGCAGAAAGTTCTTCTATACTTGAGCAAGTGGAAACCATTGAGGGTGTTTCAGTCTTAGCTCAACAAGTGAATGTTAAGGACATGAACCAGCTTCGAACAATGATTGATGATTTAAAACAGAAACTTACTTCTGGTGTTATCCTGTTGGCAACCGAAAATAATGGTAAAGTACAGCTTGCCTCGGGCGTTTCAAAAGATTTAGTTGATAAAGGATATCACGCAGGGAATTTGATTAAACAAGCTGCTAGTGCCTGTGGTGGAGGCGGTGGTGGCCGTCCGGATATGGCGCAAGCGGGTGGAAAAGACCCTAATAAGATAAAAGAAGCAATACAAACGGCAAAAGAATATGTTCTAGCTCAAGCTAGTAAATGATATAAGAAAAGTTCATCCTTGCTAACTTCTAGGAAAACTATCCTAGAGGTTAGTTTCACTTTATTGTACTTACATGTTAGAATAGTTACAGTAGAATTTCGCTACGATCATATTTTAATAAAATTACCATATGCTGCAAATAGTGAAATAGTAGTGTTAATTTTTTTCAAACAGCTTAAAGGACGAAGTATAATAATAAGCAATTTATTCGCAGAGGAAAGAGCGAATACGAGTCTTTCTAAAAATGAGGTGTTAGAATGTCTTCGATTGATAAAACGATGAAGTTTAACTTTTCAGAAGAACCATATGATCAGGATATTAAGGAAATTCTTTTTACGGTACATAATGCCTTAAAAGAAAAAGGGTATAATCCAATAAATCAAATTGTTGGCTATCTATTGTCTGGTGATCCGGCTTATATTCCTAGATATAACGATGCTAGGAACTTAATACGGAAGGTTGAGCGTGATGAAGTAATAGAAGAATTAGTGAAATATTATCTAGAACAGCAGAAGGCGGATTAAATGAAAACAATGGGACTTGATGTTGGCTCGAAAACGATTGGAGTCGCAATAAGTGATGCACTTGGTTGGACTGCTCAAGGCTTAAAAACCATATATTGGGACGAATCTAATATAAAATCGGCAGATGAGGAACTAAAAGAAATTATAAGAGAACACGAAGTTGGTAAAACTATTATTGGTCTACCCAAAAACATGAACGGAACAATTGGGGAACGAGGCGAGGCATCGCAGAAGTTTGCAAAACACATAGAGGATACGTTTCATATTCCCACTGTTTTATGGGATGAAAGATTGACCACAATGGCTGCTGAGAGGGTTTTACTGGAAGCAGATATGAGTAGAAAAAAACGAAAAAAGGTAATTGACAAAATGGCAGCAGTAATGATATTACAAGGTTATTTAGACCACAAGTAAAAGGGGTGTAAGTGTGTCACTAGAAAGAAAAGAACGAATTATTGTTCCTAATGAAGACGGCGAAGAACATTTATTTGAAGTATTATTTACCTTTGACGTGGATGATACGGGAAACTCTTATATTGCAGTAGTTCCTGTTGAGCAATCAGAGGATGAGGAAGTGGAAGTTTATGCCTTTCGCTATGAAGAAAACGAGAAGGAAGATCTAACACTGTTCCCAATTGAATCAGATGAAGAATGGGATATGGTAGAGGAAATGTTAAATACCTTGTCTGATGAGGAATTAACTGAATAAATCAACGGACTGGTGTCGAAATACGGCATCAGTTTTTCTTTGGTTGCTATTATATTGACGTTAAATGAAAATAATAATAATCTTTATTCTCTTAACTTCCCCAAAAAATATGGATATTATTGTACTTTTTTAGTATAATAAGTCGAATGAGAGGGGGAAACGGTATGTCCAAAAAGAGAAATAAAGAAGGTTTCAAGGACAATCTCATTAAACGAAGTAAAGAAGCAAAAAAGGTTCGTAAAATTGTATCCATTATTATTTTATCTATTTTAGTTATATTCATGATTAGTGTAACAGCAGGTTTTCTATATATTCAGTCTGCTTTGAAACCAGTTGATCCATCTAGTGATGAAAATATTCATGTTGAAATACCACTTGGTTCTTCCACTTCGACTATAGCAAATATTCTAGAGAAGAACGGTATTATTAAGAATGCTATCATTTATCAATTCTATATAAAATTTAATAATGAGTCTGATTTTCAAGCTGGTAATTACACGTTCTCACCATCAATGACATTAAATGAAATCACACAAGCTCTGAAAACTGGAAAAGTAATGGAAGAACCGTTATATTCTATTACGATTCCTGAAGGACTTAATATTGAAGAAATAGCAGAAATTTATGCGGAGCATTTACACTTTACGAAAAAGGAATTTATTGACGTTGTAAATGATAAGGGCTATGTCGAGGAATTAGTTGACCGCTTCCCGATTTTACCGGATGTCATTCTAGAGAATGATGAAATTAAGATGCCTTTAGAAGGTTACTTATTTGCCGCTACCTATGATTATTATGAAAAGGAACCTAGTATAAAGTCTATAATTGAAAAAATGTTAAGTCAGACACAAGAAGTAGTATCTCCATATTTGGATAGGATAAAAGAGAAAGAACTTACAATACACGAGGCTTTAACACTCGCTTCATTAGTTGAAAAAGAGGCAGCTAAAAAAGAACAAAGAAAAACGATTGCTGGTGTATTCTATAATCGATTAGAAAAGGGTATGAGACTACAAACGGATCCAACCGTTGCTTATGCGGTAGGGGAACACTTGGAAACGACGTTAAATAAACATCTAGAAACAGAATCACCCTACAACACTTATCAAATTACTGGACTACCAATAGGTCCAATTGCAAACTTCTCAAAAAGTTCTCTAGAAGCAGTGATTAATCCCGAAGAAACAGATTATATATTCTTCTTGCATGATAATGAGGGAAATATTCACTATGCTGAAACGAATGAAGAACATAATAAGAATAGAGCAAAGTATTTAGATTAAAACAAGGAATTTCCCTTATATGCATCGCTATAATTATAGTTAGTACAATTTTTTAGAAAACAACCAAGATAATTTTAGAAATGTGATCACCTTTCACATTTCTCATTTTTTTTACTGAGAAGCTTAATACTTGATAAACGGTTTACAGGAAAGAGGTAATGGATATGAGTGAAACTCAAAATAACTATTTGAATCAAACACTACCTCCAAACGAAGAATGGGTTTTGGAAATAGAAGATCAAGCTATAAAAGATAACGTTCCGATAATGGATCGAGTTGGAATAAATTTTGTTATGCAGTTGGTTCGAATTTCAAAACCAACGTGTATCTTGGAAGTTGGAACCGCTATTGGTTATTCAGCTTTACGTATGTTACAAGCAAATCCTAAAACATCCATTGTGACCATAGAAAGAGATGAAAAACGCTACCAACAAGCATTGGATAACATTAAACATCAAAAAAAGGAAAGTAATATTGATGTCATTTTTGGTGATGCATTAGAGGAATTGCAACATTTAGAAAAGGGCAAGTTTAACCTGATATTTATTGATGCTGCAAAGGGACAATATAAACATTTTTTTGATCTTTGTTTGCCTTTACTTTCAGAAAACGGAATTATTGTAACCGATAATGTATTATTTAGAGGTTTTGTTGCCAATCCGGAATCAGCACCAAAACGATATAGGAAAATGGTTGATAAGCTAAGAGATTATAATGAGTACTTAATGAAACACGAAGATTTCCACACAACCATTATTCCAATTGGAGATGGAGTTGCAGTAAGTTATAAGAAAGCGAAAGGGAGATATCATACATGAAAGGAAAACCAGTAGTAATTGGTGTAGCTGGCGGAAGTGGTAGTGGTAAGACTTCTGTTACCCGGTCAATATTTGAACGTTTTTCAGATAAAACCATTCTTGTCATCGAACAAGATTATTACTATAAAGACCAAAGTCACCTACCTTTTAAGGAACGATTAAATACAAATTATGATCATCCACTAGCATTTGACAATGATTTATTGATTGAACATCTTCATAATTTATTAGAGAATAAATCAATTGAAAAGCCTGTTTATGATTATTCCATACATACTAGGTCTAAACAGGTTATTCCGGTAGAACCAAAAGATGTAATTATTTTAGAGGGAATTTTAGTATTGGAAGATCCAAGGTTGTTAGATTTGATGGACATTAAGGTATATGTTGATACTGATGCTGATCTTCGAATTATAAGAAGATTGACAAGGGATATCAAAGAGAGAGGGAGAACTTTAGACTCTGTAATTAATCAATATCTAAATGAGGTAAGACCGTCACATTTACAATTTATTGAGCCAACAAAACGATACGCAGATATTATTATTCCTGAAGGTGGACAAAATCAAGTTGCCATAGATATTATAGCTTCAAAGATTGAAAATATTTTATCAAAAAAGAAATTAAATGAAGGGGAAATTTCTTGATTATTTACAGAAAGTCTGCCATAGTAATGATTAGCATATTTTACTACTAGAAACTAGAGCGTAATCAAAACGCTTATTTGATATGTTTGTAAAAGGAGTGTTTTTTAAATGGCTGAAGAAAAAAGTTATTATATGACAAAAGAGGGGAAAGAAAAATTAGAAAAAGAATTAGAATACTTAAAAACAGATCGAAGACAAGAAGTGGTTGAACGAATCAAAATAGCACGTGACTTCGGAGACCTTTCTGAGAACTCTGAGTATGATGCAGCAAAAGATGAACAAGCTTTTGTGGAACAGCGTATTACACAAGTCGAAAAGATGATTCGCAATGCTGTTATTATCGAGAATGATGAGGCAAATGCTAATATTGTTTCGCTCGGTAAATCTGTTACATTCATTGAATTACCAGATGGTGATGAAGAGACATATACAATTGTTGGTAGTGCTGAGGCAGATCCATTTGAAGGAAAAATCTCTAATGACTCACCAATGGCAAGAAGCTTACTTGGTCAAGAAATTGGTGCAGAGGTAACGGTTGCAACACCAGGTGGCGATATTCAAGTAAAAATCTTAAAAGTAGAATAAATGAATGGAAGTAGGAGTTACTATGACTCCTGCTTTTTCTTTATACGTTTTAAGAGCCTATGTTCGTTTATTATTAACATTTTTAGATTGTTAAAATGCATATTGAAAAATAAAAACATTTTCCTATTTCATGTAATCTATACTATGATAATATAATAAAGGTATGATATGAGGAGGGGAGTAAAATGAGTAACAAGAAACATACAAGAAAAGTTAAGTTTGAAAAACGAAGGAAAAATACAAAATTTACTTCTTTGATTTTAGTTATTGGTGTAATATTGTTTATATCGCTGACAGCTATTTGGTTGTTTGGTGGAGGAAGTGAAGTAGCCGATGATTCAGAAACGGAAGAACAAGAAGTAAAAATTACTCAAGAAAATGATGATAATGAGACTGATGTAAAAGTGAATGAAAAAGAAGAAGAAGAAGCTATATCACAAAAGGAAACACAGCATTCCGTGAAAGAAGAAAAACAAGACGAGCAAGAAACTATCGATGAAGATGAAGATAAAAAAAATGATGAAAATAAAGATGAAACAACAAATAATGATCAAGATGTTGTAATAGAGGAAGTAGAATCTAGTGATGAAAATGTCTTAAAAGCCTATGAAGGTGATTGGGAACCAGTTGGTACAATTCAAGAAGGACCACATACCGTTACATATGACAGTGGTTCACAAGATAGAAAAGAAATGAAAAAGGCAATTTTATTGGCTACAGGTTTAAATGGGAATGATTACACCGTATGGTGGATTGGCAATGGGGGAGATCAAAAAGTCATAGCCACTGTGTCTGATAAAGCAGAATCAGAAATTTACCGAGTTTATTTATCTTGGGTAGATGAAGAAGGTTGGAAGCCAACGAGGGTGGAAGAACTAAAGGAAAACGATAAGAAATAAGAGCAAGAATGTATTAGAAATTGGAGGCTACAAATTGACGATAGGAATTATTGGAGCAATGGATGAAGAAGTCAAGTTATTATTAGAAAATATGAAGGACCAATCAGAACAGAAGGTAGCGGGCTGCCTTTTTGTTGAGGGAAAATTACATGATCACCATGTTGTCCTTTTAAAATCAGGAATAGGAAAAGTTAATGCAGCGATGGCAACAACCATTATGCATGAGCGATATGCCCCATCCCATGTCATTAATACAGGTTCTGCGGGTGGTTTCTCTAAAAAGTTAGAGGTAGGTGATGTTGTACTGTCATCTAAGGTTGTCCACCATGATGTGGATGTGACAGCATTTGATTATGAATATGGCCAAGTACCAGGCTTACCTTCAATGTATGAAGCAGATTCATATCTAGTTTCGAAAGCTATTTCGGCAGTCAATCAATTGAAATTAAATTACGAAGAGGGAATAATAGCAACTGGTGACTCATTTATGGAAGATCCGAATCGGGTTGCCTTCGTTAGGGAAAAGTTCCCATCGATGATTGCTTCTGAAATGGAAGCTGCGGCGGTTGCACAAGTATGTCACCAATATGGAAAGCCATTTGTAATTATTCGAGCGCTGTCTGACATTGCAGGCAAGGAATCTTCTGTTTCATTTGATGCTTTCCTAGACAAAGCAGCAAAAAATGCAGCAGAACTTATTATGACAATGATTAAATTCATGAAGTAAACTAATTTATCGCAGGTTAAGGGACAGTAATACCCCCACCTCAAAATGGAGGAAATATTAATCATTTTAGGTGGGGGATGAAAGAAAAACCCCATTGGTTGAAAATTCACTTTATGAAGAGCGACTATGGAACAAAGGCTAAGAACGCCACGTCCTGTGGAAACGCCTTCGTGATCACCATCGTGTTGGCCTGAAGTAGGCTCAGCAGCGCCTAAGGTGAGCGTAGTTTATTTCCGTAGTGGTCTATATGCACGACCTGTTCGGATTTTACTTTGATATAAACACTTTTGTTCTAGTCTCTGTTTAAATATGGTGGGATTATATATTATCTCTTTCTTGACGATAATATTCGTGAAATACCTTCATTAAGGCTCTTTTTTCTATTCGTGAAACATAACTACGAGAAATATTTAGTTTTTTAGCTATCTCTCTTTGTGTCATTTCTTTTGAATCATTAAGACCATATCGATATACAATAACTTCACGTTCTCTGCTATCTAAAATTGAAAAGTATTCTTGCATTTTTTCAATTTCCATATTGAGCTGGATGTACTCAATGATATTTTCATTTTCTGCCTCTAATATATCTATGAGGCTAATTTCATTTCCCTCTTTATCTTGACCAATTGGATCATGAAGAGAAACATCTTTTTTAACCTTTTTTAAAGCCCTTAAATGCATAAGTATCTCGTTTTCAATACAGCGTGCAGCATAGGTGGCTAGCTTAGTACCTTTATCTAATGAAAAACTTTCAACCCCTTTAATTAATCCAATCGTACCAATTGAGATAAGATCCTCCATATCTTCCCCTGTATTTTCAAACTTTTTTACAATATGAGCGACAAGGCGCAAGTTATGTTCAATCAGTTTGTTCCTAGCGATTTCACTACCTTCCTGCATTTCTTTTATATATTTCTTTTCTTCATCTGGTGGTAATGGCTGAGGAAAGGCATGATTTTTTACATAGGAAACAAAGAAGAGGACTTCCTTTACAAGAAGAGCAAGTACTGTTAATATTCCAGACAAACACATGCACCTCCTATAATAATATTCAAACTGTGTAAAAAGAATTCTTGTGTTTGGGTATTTGCCTATATTACAACTCTATGTAGGGAAGGGGGCTTTTGTGTCTGTCCATTAAAATAAAACATAAAAAAGTGACCTTTTTAAAAGGTCACTTGTTGTTTAGATTAGCTTTATATTGTTCATAAGCATCGTTGCGATTTTTAATAACTGGTGAAATTCCTTTTGAATGAGCTGCTCTGGATATCATATGAGCTGATACAGGATTGGTTATCATCATAAATAAAATCGCAATTAACAACTTCCCACTAATAATATCGTGGTGAAGGTATAAATATAGAAATGCTGCAATTAAAATTCCAGCAATTCCTAGTGTGGATGCTTTAGTTGCGGCATGTAGCTTTGTATAAACATCCGGAAATCGAATAATTCCAATGGATGCAGATACTATAAGGAATGCACCAATTAGTATGGAGAGGATGATTAGTATATTTATAATAATTTGGAAGAACATTTCAGTTTCTGTCAATGATAGCACCCTCTTCATAGTATTTAGCAATACCAACCGTTCCTAAGAAAGCAAGGATACCAATTAGTAGAACCACATCATTTAGTTTATCTGTAACAAGATAGATGGATAGTAATCCAGCAACAGCCATTAAATTTGCACCAATTGTATCTAATGCAATCGCTCTAATAGCATTATCTGGGCCAATAATGATTTGATACATTAAGATTGCAAGGGATATGGCAATTGCTAAAAATCCAATAGTAACCGAAATCTCGACAATATTATTTGTTATCTCTAAGATCTCCCTCATCTTGTCACCTCCATAATAGCTTTTTCAAATGAATTTTTGATATCATTTATCGATTCCTCTGTATCGTCAATATTCATAGCATGGACATACAAATAATGGTTATCAGCAGATACAGCTACAGATAAGGTTCCCGGCGTTAATGAAATGAGAGTGGTTAGAATAGTTATTTCCCAATTTGATTTAACGTCAAGAGGTATTTCAAAGATCCCTGGTTCAGCTAATTGCTTTGGTGAGTAAATATATTTAAGCATTGTAATATTTGATAAGATTAATTCTCTAATAAAAATTAAAATTAACTTAATAATATTTTTGACTTTAATTAGATAAAAAGGACCTGGTATAAACCTCCTTAACACAAATAGTAAAATAATCCCTAAGAGATATCCAATAATAAAACTTGGTGCAGTGTAGGATTCACCTAGAAACATCCAAAGAATAGCAATTGTTATATTAATAATAATTTGAAAGGCCATGTTTCACTACTCCTTTAGTACAGAATCAATATAAACCTCAGGATTAAGTAAATATCCTGCAATGGAATCGGTGATTGGATAAAAGTATTCTGCCCCTACACCTAATATAACTGTTAAGGATATTAGAAAAACAACTGGTGCAATTAAACCTTTTGTAGATACTGGTTTTAAGTTTTTCATTTCATCTTTCTTTCCCCAAAAAGCATGAATGAAGATTTTTATGATAGAATAGAGGATTAAAAGACTTGTTATAAGGGCAATGACAGCAATAACAACCTCATCACTTCTAAATGCACCATCAAGTAGCATCAGCTTTCCAATAAATCCACTAAATGGTGGGATACCTGCTAAAACAAAAGCACTAATAAATAACAGCCATCCTAGAACAGGGTAATGATGGATTAATCCACCCATCTTACGTAAATCTGACGTGCCAGCCACATATGCAATTACACCTACTAATAGGAATAGTGCTGCTTTAACTATAATATCCTGCATGAGATAATAAATGGACCCACTTAAAGCCTCTTGATTGAATATACCAATTCCCATAATGATATAGCCAATAGCAGGGATAATATTATAAGCTACTATCAGTTTAATATTATTTGTAGAGAGTGCTCCAATGACACCGAAAATCATGGAAAGTCCTGCTACCCAAATAAAGAAATCATGGGTGAGTTCTAATTTTTGATTGAATATTAATGTAAATACCCGTAATATCGAATAAATACCGACTTTTGTTAATAATGCACCAAATAAAGCTGAAATAACTGGGTTTGGTACTATGTAGGAATTAGGTAACCAATAATATAACGGGAATAACGCTGCTTTCGTTGCAAAAACAAAGAACAGCAAGAAGGCGATTGTTGTTAAAATACCTTGTTGATCAACTTCTGCCACTCGTTTAGCAATTTGTGCCATATTAACTGTACCTACCGCACCATAAACAAAGGCGACTGCCGTAACGAATAACATGGAAGAAAATACATTGATTAATACATATTTCATAGATTCTCTTAATTGAACTCTATCTCCACCTAAGACAATTAGGGCATAAGAGGCCATTAATAATACTTCAAAGAATACAAAAAGGTTAAATAAATCCCCAGTAATGAACGCACCGGACACACCAGTAATTAGGAAAAAGAAAAAGGGATAGAAATAGTACTTCTCTTTTTTTTCAAGGCCCGCATGTGGTGCATAAAAAGCACATCCTACAGCAACTAAATTAGTTGAGAGAACTAATAATGCTGCCAACATGTCAACAACTAATATGATTCCATACGGTGCAATCCAATCACCTGTTTGCAATACTACCGTTCCATTTTCATCTACATATAGGAAGAGATAAATTGCAACGGCTAAGCCAATTAGTGAAAACACTTTCGTCAATAATCTTGAAATTTTAACATTAGAGTTAAAAAATATTAAGATTATTGCTGATAGTAACGGCAAGACAATCGGTAAAACTGCTAAATTACTCATTTGATTTACCCCTTAACTGTTCCATATTATCTGTATTGTTTTCTCTTGTTGTTCGGTATGCTAATACAAGAAGAAGACTTGTAATACCAAAACTAATAACAATGGACGTAAGAATTAAAGCCTGTGGTAAAGGATCTGTGTACTCTGTAATACCATCCATTAAAATAGGTGGTTGACCGGTTTTTAGTTTACCCATTGTCAAAATAAGCAAATGGGCACCATGGGATAACAATACAGTACCTATAATAATACGTAGTAACTGTTTCTGTAACAAATTATAAATGGCAGGTGCAAAAAGAACACCACCAAGAATAATAATTAATATTTCCATTTATTCCGCCTCCTTTTTCTTTTTTAATTTAATAAGAGAAAAGATGGCCAGTGCTGCAATTCCTAGCACAGTTATTTCGAATAATGTATCTAGTCCACGGAAATCCACTAGAATTACGTTAACGATATTATCCCCACCACCGAGTTTATAGGAATTCTCGATAAAATAATCAGAAATGGATTTGAACCAATTGGAGCTATGTGCCGATATTCCTATTAAGATAATTAATAATCCAAATCCAGCAGAAATAAAGATGTTTGTAAATTTATTTGATAGTGTTTCTTCCCTTTTTCTTAAATTCGGCAAGTGATAGAAACATAATAAGAACAGAGCAATGGATATCGTTTCCACAGTTAACTGTGTTAATGCAAGGTCTGGAGCACGGTAGATTACAAATAACATAGATACGCCATAACCTACGATTCCAGTTACTAAAATAACTGCAACATTATTATTTACAAATAGAGTAGCTATAGCAGCAATCATAATTATTGTTACGAGAGCAACCTCAAGGCTCGTTACATCAGCTACCTGGCTAAAGTCAATTGTAAATCCATTTGTTAACCACATATACATCAAAGTTACGATGAATGTAGTGCCTAATATTAAAATCATATATGTTCTAAGAGAACCAGTCATATATGTATTCGTAATACCTGCAGAGTAGGTATCCAATTTTTCTATTATTGTGTTATATACGCGATTAAAGCTTAAGTTACCTGGTAAAATGTTGTAGATACCTTGCCACTTTTTACGGGTCAAGAATAGAATGATTCCTACGCCTACTACGATTAATGACATGATTAATGGTGGATAATTAAACCCATGCCAAAATGCTATATCATGGTATTCTACATTACTATTAACCGCTTCCGCAGCATGTTGTAGGAATGTGCCATTCACCATATTAGGGAATAATCCAATTAAAACAACACCAAGCACAAGAATAATAGGGGAGATTAACATCCCAATTGGTGCTTCATGAGGTTTCTTCGGTAGCTTGTCCAGTTGTTTCGGTCCAGTAAATACTCCAAAAAAGAAGTACATGGAATAAACAAAGGTAAAAATACTACCGAAAACAGCAAGGTATGGTATAGCTTGACTAAGCCATGCTGCACCTTCCAAACCAAGTGTTGCGTCGAAAAATAATTCTTTACTATAAAATCCATTTAGGAATGGTAACGGTACACCTGCCATGGAGAACGTAGCAAATACGGCTAATGTACCTGATATAGGTAATAGGGTAAATAGACCACCTAGTTTCCTTATATCACGTGTCCCGGTTTCATGGTCAATTATTCCAGCAATCATAAACAGGCTACCTTTAAATGTCGCATGGTTTAAAATATGAAATACAGCAGCAAATACGGCGGCTTCTGTTCCAAAACCAAGCATTGCCATAATCATACCTAATTGACTGATGGTAGAGAAAGCCAAAATACCTTTTAAATCGGTCTGCCTGACTGCCATGTAGGAGCCCCAGCAAAGCGTTACAATACCGATAAGGCTTACAATAATAAAGAAACCTTCATATAAAGCAAAGATAGGTGAAAATCTAGCAACTAAAAATATGCCTGCTTTTACCATGGTTGCTGAGTGTAGATACGCACTAACAGGGGTTGGTGCTTCCATTGCGTCAGGTAACCAAATATGGAATGGAAATTGTGCAGATTTTGTAAATGCACCTAGTAGTATGAAGATTAAAGTTAGAAGTAGATAATCACTTTCTAAAATAATATCTACCTGTTCTATCATTCCTTGAATACTAGTTGTACCAGTAATAATCGTTAGAAGTATGAACCCTCCAAGTAAACTTAAACCACCAAATACGGTTATAAGCATTGATTTTAACGCGCCATATCTTGAACGCTCTTTAAAATTCCAATAACCAATTAATAAAAATGATGAAATGGATGTTAATTCCCAGAATGCATATAATGCAAAAACGTTATCAGATAATACAACACCTAACATTGCAGCCATAAACATTAATAGGTAGACATAAAAATGTCCCAACTTTTCTGATTTGTCTAAGTACCATATTGAATAGAGTACGACTAATGACCCAATTCCACTAATTAGTAAAACAAATAGTAAACTTAGTCCGTCTAAATAAAAGTCTAGGTTCAATCCTAGGGATGGTATCCAATTGTATGTTTGTCTAATTGGACTAAAGTTGGCTCCGATAAATTGGATAAAGTAAAGAAAGATGATAAAAGGGATGAAAAAAACAAAAATACCAGTATGTATTCGATCTTTTACTTTACTAATCCATGGTACAAATATAGCAAACAGTAATGGAGCGAAAACTGCGTAAATCATCTAATACTATTCCTCCTTTATAAATTAAGTCTTCTTGAGCATAACCATATTATTTCCTATAATAGGAAATAATGTAAAAGAATGCCTAATCTTGTAAAAGTGTCTAATAATGGTTTTTGATGGTGAACTATCCATTGGGAATTGTAATATGTTGTGGAATTTTGTTTACTTTGGGAATCCAACTTTTATCATAATATATAATAAAAGTTTATACAAACATAGTCTATCGTAGTCATTATTATATTAAAAAATAAATAACTCCTGCTTGGGGGGAGCAGGAGTTTGGAAAAAACCGATATTATTTGGTATCCATGATTAACTAGTTTTAATCCATTTAATTTTGTGTGATAACTTTCTTCTATGAATTTCTTCTTCTATTAATGAGATAAAATCAGGGCTTAAATTTAAATCGTTTGCTGTATAATAGGATTCAATTAGTAGGTCATCAGATAAATGTTCCATCCATACAGCCCTCCTAAGTAAATTGTCTTGCTTGATTTAAGTTAATAATAATTTACCATGTTTCTCAAACTAGGACAAGACACAAGTTATCTACATAAGCCTGTAGATAACTTGTTAGTAATATCACATTTCTCTGTAAAAAATGGATAACTTAGCCTGTTGAAAATGTTAGTAAAGTTATCCACATTCGAAACATGGAGATATTTGTCGAACGATTTTTTAAAATCTTATCGAAAAAACACATATTTAGTATGATTTTTATCATATATTTACTGTTTGCCCACCTAAAGGAAATATGTCTTACACGATGAAAGGTTCGTTAGCCTGTTTATCGCAGGTTAAGAGGCATCATACCCCACCTCAAAGATGGAGGAAAAACGAATCCCTTTTAGGTGAGGGATGAGAGAAAACCCCACTGATTGAAGATTTACTTTATCTGGGACAGAACTATCATATTATGGTAAATTATTGTAGGATTGTTTTATGTAATTATAGCCGAAGAA
The DNA here is from genome assembly GCF_900176885.1 of Oceanobacillus senegalensis. Lineage (GTDB taxonomy): Bacteria > Bacillota > Bacilli > Bacillales > Amphibacillaceae > Oceanobacillus > Oceanobacillus senegalensis. Next base: position 1,157,219 of record NZ_LT839648.1, read on the forward strand.
ATTTGATGAGGTGTAATAACGTGTTAAGTAAATTTTTGCCCAATGAGCATGTAAAAAGCATTTTTGATATTCACCCTAGTACCTTAACGGAGAAAGGAATTAAAGGCATCATAACCGATTTAGATAATACGCTTGTAGCCTGGGATGTTGCTGATGCGACACCAGAGGTTATTCAGTGGTTTAAATTAATGAAGGAACATGATATTCAAATAACGATTATTTCTAATAATAATCTTGACCGAGTTAAGGTGTTTTCTGAACCATTAGGCACGCCATTTGTTTATAGTGCCAGAAAACCATTACGTCGTGCTTTCAACAAAGTTCGGAAACAAATGAAATTAAAAAAAGAAGAAATAGTAGTTATTGGTGATCAAGTTTTAACTGATGTCCTTGGTGGGAACATTGCTGGTTTCTACACCATATTAGTTGTTCCGATAGTAAAATCTGATGGAAGAATAACAAGAATAAATCGGAAAATAGAACGGAGAATATTAAACTATTTTAGAAACAAAGGTAAAATCAGCTGGGAGGAATGAGTGTGGAACATATTTTTTGTCAAGGTTGTGGAGCAAAAATACAAACAGAAAAACCTGATAAAATAGGGTATACTCCAAAGTCTTCACTAGAAAAGGAAAATGTAATGTGTAAGAGATGTTTTCGATTAAAACATTACAATGAAATTCAGGATGTATCTATAAGTGATGATGATTTCTTAAAAATGGTTAGCTCGATTCGAAACGCTAGCGGTTTAGTTGTCCATGTTATTGATATATTTGATGTAAATGGAACGTTAATTAAAAGTCTTCCTAGGATTATCGGAGACAATCCAATTATCTTAGTTGGTAATAAGGTGGACTTGTTACCGAAATCAACAAATAAGCGTAAATTGGTTCAATGGTTACAAGGCGAAGCAAAAAACGCAGGAATTAAAGTATTGGATGTCTTTTTAATATCATCTATTAAGGGACACGGCATGGATGACCTTACTTATCAAATCGAAGCATATCGAAAAAATAGAGATGTGTTTATAGTAGGGACAACCAATGTAGGTAAATCTACATTTATAAATCGGTTAATTAAACAAACAACAGGTTATCAGGATGTAATTACTACATCGTATTTTCCAGGAACTACCCTAGGTTTTATTGAAATACCTTTGGATGATCACTCTTCATTAATAGATACTCCTGGAATTGTAAATCGTCAACAAATTGCTCATTATGTTGATGACGAGGACTTGAAATTGATTACTCCTAAAAATGAGATTAAGCCACGGATATATCAGTTAAATAGTTCACAGACGTTATTTTTTGGAGGATTGGCCCGATTAGACTTTATGAAAGGGGGAAGACAACCCTTTGTCTGCTATTTTTCTAATCAACTATCCATTCATCGAACGAAACTGGAAAAAGCCGATCATCTATATAAAAATCATGTAGGAGAATTACTATCACCTCCAAATGAAAAGTCATTAGAAAAATTACCAAAGTTAATAGAAAGCACATTTAAAATTTCGCAGGATAAGACAGACATCGTTTTCCCAGGATTAGGATGGGTAAGTTTATCAGGGGAACCAGCTACGGTTGTAGCTTATAGTCCTAAAGGAGTAGCTGTTACAATTAGGAAATCATTGATTTAAAGAGACCTTACTACGCATTCTGTACATCTCAATTTAAAGTCTGGCTTCACTAAAAAATTGAATATTGGGGGAGGAGAAATCATGTCTTATAATTTTAAATTAATTGGTTATCCAATTGAGCATTCACTGTCACCATGGATACATGAGCAATTTTTGAGAAAAACTAACATACAGGGAAGCTATACAATTAATGAAATACCAACAGATGCTCCATTTGCAGAGAGCATTGAAAAGATGAAAAAAGAAAAAGTAAATGGATTTAATGTTACCGTACCATATAAACAAAAAATAATTCCGTTATTAGACGAAATGGATCGTAATGCTAAAAATATTGGGGCTGTCAATACGGTATTAATAAAGGATGGAAAATTAATTGGTTACAATACTGATGGAAAAGGATATGTCCGTTCTTTAGAAAATAAAATTCCTAACCTGGTAAATGAGAAATCAAAACGTATTTTAATTCTCGGGGCAGGTGGTGCTGCTCGAGGAATCTACTATGGTTTGAGTGATGCAGGATATCAACATATTGATATCGCTAATAGAACGAAGGAAAAAGCAGAGGAAATAGCAAGTATTAAGCAAACCTCTACAGAAACGCAGATTATAACATTAAAGGAAGCTGAACGAAACTTAAGTGAATATGACGTTATTATTCAAACTACCTCTGTAGGGATGAAACCCGAAGTGGATAATTCGGTTGTCTCTTTACAGAGATTAAAGCCAGAAACTATTGTAAGTGATATCGTATATCAACCAATTAAAACAACTTTTTTGAAACAAGCTAAACAAAAAGGATCTACCATCCATTTTGGACATACTATGCTTTTATATCAAGCAAAATTAGCTTATGAAATTTGGACAGAAATCGATGTTCAGATAGATAATATGGATGAAGAACTACAATTAATTTTGGAAGGAAGATAATATGCTAACAGGTAAACAAAAACGATTTTTGCGTTCAGAAGCGCACCATATGAAGCCGATATTCCAAGTTGGAAAAGTTGGAGTAAACGAGAATATGGTAAAGCAAATTAGGGAGGCATTGGAAAAACGGGAGCTATTAAAAGTGAGCATTTTGCAAAATTGCATGGAGGATAAGGATTCCGTTGCAGAGCAGATTGCGGAGGGTACGGAGGCAGAAATTGTTCAAATTATTGGTAACAATATTGTTTTGTACAAGGAATCACAAGAAAATAAACAATTACAGTTACCTTAAAGGAGTTATAGAGTGAAACGGATAGGTATTTTAGGTGGTACATTTGATCCACCACATCTTGGTCATTTAGTTATTGCTGAAGAAGTTCGTGTTGCATTGGAATTAGAAGAAATTTGGTTTATTCCAACATATACACCACCACATAAGAATGATTCCCAGACAAGTGCTTACCACCGTATGAAAATGTTGGAAAGTGCAATTGACAGTAATAATAGTTTTAAATTAAATACGATAGAAATGGAACGTTTAGGTAAATCATACACGATAGATACCGTCAAAGTATTAAGAAGTGAATTTCCGGATTACAAGTTCTATTTCATTATTGGTGCAGATATGGTGGAGTATTTACCAAACTGGAATAAAATTGATGAATTGGTCCAGTTGATACAATTTGTAGGTGTAAAAAGGCCCGGTTATAAATTAGAGACTCATTATCCATTAATAGAAGTAACTGTACCAATACTTGATATTTCTTCAACAATGTTAAGAAGAAGGTTACGAAATAAAGAGTCCATCAAGTATATCGTACCAGATAAAGTTCATAGATATATTAGGGAGAAGGGGTTATATGAAGATAGATGATGCAATAAAAGTGGTTGAACCCTTTTTAACGAAGAAAAGATTTGAACATACAATAAGGGTAAAAGATACTGCTGTTTTGTTAGCTGAAAGGTATAATGTATCTCAATCTAAAGCTGAGCTTTCTGCCATTTTTCATGATTATTGTAAGTATCGATCACTAGAAGAAATGAAACGAATTATAAAGGAAAGCTCTCTTCCAAAGGATTTATTACAATATCACCATGAATTATGGCACGGTCCTGTAGCATCCATATTAATTGAAAGAGAATACGGGATTCGAAACCGTGACATACAGCAAGCAATTTATTATCATACTACTGGAAGAGCAAATATGAGTAATTTAGACATGGTATTGTTTCTTGCAGATTATATGGAGCCTGGCAGGGATTTTCCGGGGGTAACACAAGTGAGGGAAATGGCAGAAAAAGACTTAGTAAGAGCTTGCTGGATGGCATCCAAAAATACAATAACATTTTTAATGCACAAAAATTCCAGGATATATCCAGATACATTTTATGCCTATAATGATCTTACATTACGGATTAATGGAGGTAATGGAATAAATGGAGATTAAGGAAATAGTACAACAAATTGCTATAGCATGTGATGATAAACGCGCGGAAGATATTATTGCGCTTGATATGCAACAGGTATCATTAGTTGCTGATTATTTTGTCATTTGTCATGGTAGTAATGAGCGGCAAGTACAATCCATTGCTAGAGAGATTAAAGATAAAATGGATGAATTAAAGATAGATGTCAAAAGAATGGAGGGGTTAGAACAAGCACGTTGGGTTTTAGTGGATGTAGGTGACGTAGTTTGTCATATATTCCATAAGGATGAACGTAGCTATTATAATCTTGAGCGACTTTGGGGAGATGCGGACCGTATTCCATTAGAAATAGGATTGGAAGGGTAGAAGATGGAATATAAGCAGATGGCCTATGTGTATGATAAATTTATGGCTGAGGCTCCCTATGACAAATGGATACAGTTTACCCTTGAAAGGTTGAAAAACAAAAAAATAAAGACAATAGCCGATTTAGGATGTGGGACAGGAGAAATTACTGTCCGATTAGCAGAAGAAGGTTTTCAAATGATTGGTGTTGATTTTTCGATGGACATGCTTTCTTATGCAGAACATAAAGCTAGTAATAAAAATGTACCAATCACTTGGCTACATCAGAATTTACAGGAATTAGAGGGGCTAAATGATCTTGACGTAGCCATTAGCTATTGTGATGTTATCAATTATATTACGGAAGAAGACAACCTAAAGAATGTTTTCCAAAGAATTTATCAAAGCTTAAAAAAGGATGGGGTTTTTATATTTGATGTTCACTCGATTTATCATGTAGAACAAAACTATAAAAACCAAACCTTTGCTGATGTGATGGAGGATGTTTCTTATATTTGGTTTTGCTTAGAAGGTGAAACCATTGGTGATATGTATCATGATTTAACTTTTTTTGCCTTAGATGGTGACAAATATATACGTTTTGATGAAATCCATCATCAACGGACTTATTCTATAGATTTTTATAAAAAGTTATTATATGAAATTGGATTTCATCATGTACAAGTATATGCTGATTTTCGATTAGAAGAAGAGAATATAACAAGTGATTCAGAGAGAATATTTTTTGTGGCTGAAAGATGCGAGTGATTAAAAACTCGTATCTTTTTTTAAAAAAATAAAGGATTTTGTAAAGTGATGTCGAAAATATTAGTGTACCCAGTTAGTCATATAACCTAGCGTAACCTCCCCTTTATCCCCAAATTCTATAATTGGAAGTGATTCTACTTGTTTGAACTCCTGAAAAAATATTCTTTTTTTCTCATATTAGGTATCCTCATTGTTATGTTTATCGTGTTTTCCGGTGAAAGTAAAATACAACCAGAGTATCAAGCTGCACATCCACTTCCGTCTGCAGATACAAATACCGAGCAAAACAATTTGGAAGTAGAGTTAAATAACTTGGTTGTAGATGTAAAAGGCGCAGTAACAAGCCCTGGTGTATACGAAATGGAAGAAGGTATGCGAGTAAATGATGTTATCCAACAGGCAGGTGGTTTTACCGATAGTGCTGATACTTCTCAAGTAAATCTAGCACAGAAATTAATGGATGAGATGGTTATTATCGTCCCAGATTTAAGTGATGGAACGGCACCTGTTTCTGAATCAAACAATAATAGTAATAATGGTAAAGTTAGATTAAATTATGCTACGAGAGAAGAAATAGAATCTTTAAATGGTATAGGTCCTTCGAAAGCACAAGCTATCATTCAATATAGAGACGAAAATGGACTTTTTCATTCGATAGAGGACCTACTAGAAATCTCTGGAATTGGAGAAAAGACATTGGAACAAATGAAAGATTCTGTCCAGGTTCCATGATGACGTAGCACATAACGATAATTAATTTTAAATGGGTATGGCATCATACCGAAAGAGAAGGTAGTAATAAGAATATACACCGGTGTTTATGTCGAAAAACTTCATGAAGCGTCGGATATTGACGGATTTTTATGTTGGCGTGTAAACTAATTGTAATGTAAAAAAGAGTTTGGAGGATTTATATGGAAAGAATTTCATGGAATCAGTATTTTATGGCACAAAGTCATCTTCTTGCCCTTAGAAGTACTTGTAAGAGATTAATGGTAGGCGCTACTATTGTTCGAGATAAGAGAATAATTGCAGGCGGTTACAATGGAAGTGTTTCAGGTAGTGTACACTGTATGGATGATGGTTGTTATGTGATTGATGGTCATTGTGTGAGAACAGTCCATGCAGAAGCAAATGCATTATTACAATGCGCGAAATTTGGTGTGCCTACAGATAATGCAGACATATATGTAACGCATTACCCATGTTTGCAGTGCTGCAAGCAAATCATACAAGCTGGTATTAAAACTGTTTATTATGCCGAGGATTATCGCAATCATAAGTATGCCATTCAGCTATTTAATGAAGCGGGTGTGGACACCATAAAAGTAAAGTTAGATTACCTAGCAGTTGACACAAATTATAAAGAAAAACATCGATTAGTAAACGAACTTCTAAATAAACTAGAAGAATCAAACGATGATGAACAAGAAATTAGAAACCTAAAAGATAGAGTAAGTAGTTTATTTACTTTATAGAAGCAGGGTGAAATGAATGAAGGGATCTTGGTATATTGTAGCCATAGCAATAATTATCTCCACCATGGCTATATATTTTAATAGCTATTTCTTCCTTATCTTTTATGGGTTGTGGTTATTTTATTTGTATAGGAGTAAACGGTTAGGGAATATTCCCATCCTTGTTTCCTTAACCTTTCTTCTCTTTTCACTTTATTATATCCCCGATGTAACTAATAATCCAATTCACAATATAAAAATTAATTCAAAAGAGCAGATTGAAGGAAAAATTGTAAGTACTGTTCTATCCACTAAGAAAAAAGTCGAATTTACACTTCAAGAAACCAACACACGCAATAAACTTCTAATCGTTCACTTCCCTCATTCCAACCTAGATACATCGAAACTCAAGCACGGAGCAGTGTGCACCGTTACAGGACAAAGGGAGAAACCAAAAGAACCAAGTAGTCCTGGACAATTTCGTTATGGAGATTACTTAAGAAAACAGGGAATAACAAATCAGTTTATCGTCTCTTCCATGGAGGATATAAAATGTGAGGGTTCCTCATTTTTTCATCGTTTTCATCATATTCGTTCGAATTTAATTACAAAGATGGAAGAAAATCTAAGCCCATTTACTTCTGCTTGGCTTAATGCATTAGTATTAGGGGATGATAGTAGTTTACCGGAAGAAACGGTACGTGTATTTCAAAGATGGGGGCTTACTCATCTTGTGGCGATTTCAGGAACACATATTGCATTGTTATTAGGCTTTTTTTATTTTTTAGTGATAAAATTATCCATTTTAACGCGAGAAAAAGCACAATGGATGGTGGTGATTTTGCTTCCAATCTATGCAATTTTAGCTGGTGGCGAACCATCTGTTTGGCGTGCTAGTGTTATGGTTATTATGGTTATACTACTACATAAACTTCGCTTTAGGTTTAGTGCATTAGACGTGTTTTCATTTGCTTTTATTGTACTGATTTTTTTGAACCCGTATTTTGTTTATCAGGTAGGATTTCAATTGTCCTTTCTTGTTACGTTTGGAATTATATTATCGAGAAGGTGGCTTGGTATTACAAATAATTCTTTTTACCAAGCACTAAAAATTAGTCTTGTCGCTCAATTAATTATACTTCCTCTACAATTTAATTATTTTTCCTTACTACAGCCCTTATCTATTCTCTTAAATGTTATTGTCATTCCTTATTTTTCACTTATTGTACTTCCATTGATGTATGTATTATTACCCATAACTCTTCTTCCTTTTTCATTCTTCCATATAATAGATCATTTTTTTATTATGATACATTCATTTATTCTATCCCTTCTAACATGGCTTGATTCATCTGTGAATTTTACATGGATACTTGGTGAATTTACGCCTGGAATGTCTGTAATTTATTATATTATTTTCTTTAGCCTAATGATTAAAATACAGAATGACAAAAAGAAATTGGCATTTTCATATGGGATTATATTAGTTTTATTTCTTTTTCTTCTAATTGTTCGACCTTATTTTTCACCAATAGGATCCGTATCGATGCTAGATATCGGTCAGGGTGATGCATTTGTCATTGAACTGCCATATAGAAAAGGGGTAATTATGATTGATGCTGGGGCGAAAGTTTCTCTTGAAGATGGATTAGCAAGTGACAAAATATATAATCATACCATCAAACCATTTTTAGATTCAAAAGGGATACAAAGGATAGATGCCTTATTTTTAACTCATGAGGATGCCGATCATGTTGGAAGTGTAGAGTATTTACTGAAGGATATAAATGTTGAAAATATTTATATATCCACCTTTTACGAGGTATCGAAAGAAGAAGAACAATTATGGAGTTATAAAGATATCCCAGTTCGCCGAATTTCTGATGGAGAACAAGTTACAATCCAAGACCATTCTTTCTTTGTCCTTGGACCAAGCAAAAATGCAAAGACACCAAATGATAATTCAATTATTTTATTTACAGAATTTGGAGGTTTAAAATGGCTCTTTACAGGGGATATAGGTAAAGACATCGAAAAAGATTTAATGAACAGATACCCTAATATTAGAGCGGATGTTCTAAAAGCCGCACACCATGGAAGCATCACATCAACAGATGAGGATTTTTTAAAACAGTTAAATCCATCAACTGTCCTTATATCAGTAGGGGAGAATAATCGATATGGTCATCCAGCAGATGAAGTTATACAGCGAATTAAAGCGAGTAATGATGTTCGTCTTTTACGTACTGATAAACATGGAACAGTTACATTTCGTTTTAAATATGATACAGGAACCTTTTTTACATATTTACCATAGTATAATCACGGAAACAGTTATGGAAATTAAATTGAATGAACAATCTACATCACCAGATGAAAAATAAAAAAGAGACTGTCTATACATCAGTCTCTTTCATATGCGAGTGGAATATGAAAAATATTCATCCTCTGTAAACAATCGATTAGCCACCAACCACACTGATGATGACACCAATAGTAAATATCCCTACAAAGAAAATAAATGAACCTAGAAATCCTTTAATGGAATCAACTACATCGTTATTTCTTGATTGTGGATTATTTTCGAATTCGTTCACAATTACCCCTCCTATTTCATCAATAGTATATAGCAAATAAACTAAAAAATCTACTTATGTATAAAGATTGTCACAAATGTTGGGACAGTTGAGTAGACCAAGAAAGTACTTTTGTTTAGTTTATTATAAACGAAAAAAGATATGACTTACTTCCATTTCCATCCATTAACAGGGAATAAATTTATACATTCTTACTTAACTAGAAAGACTTAACAACTATACTTTTGCTAAGAACGCATAAGCTATAAGCAAATATCGCTTTAACATTTAGTTTCTAGAGCTAAGTGTTAAGCGTTCATATAGATCTGGAGGGAAATTCAATGGGTATTAAAGGTGGTGAAATTTCCCTCCACTTACTTCTTGCTATTCCTTTATATACAATTTACCATATATGTATATAAAAAATGAACTAAAAAGTAAAAAAGTTCATTTTGTAATGGAGTGAAAAAGATGTCGACATACATAGAATTGTTAAAAGAAGTAAAAAAAAATCAAATTGCTCCTGTCTATCTTCTCTATGGAACGGAAAATTATTTAATTGACACTATTAGAAAGGAAATAGTTAATCGAGTATTAGGATCGGATAAAGAAAATCTGTCTATTTTCGATTTAGAGGAAATTCCCATACAAGAAGTAATTGCTGATGTTGAAACCTATCCATTTTTTGGTGATAAGAAATTAATTATTGCTAATAATCCAGTTTTTTTAAAGACAAAACCAGATAAGTTGCCATTTGAACACAATTTAGATGTATTGGATGTCTATTTGGAAAATCCTGTTGATTATTCCATATTGCTTATTATTGCACCTTATGAAAAGCTGGATGAACGGAAAAAAATAAGTAAACTCTTAAAACGAAAAGCCGCTGTAGCAAATTGTGAGCCTATTAAGGAAAAAGATGTTAAAGGCTGGATTAAATCTTTAGTTCAACAATTCAATATTACGATGGATGATGGTGCATACGAAGTTATTGAGAGTGAGCTTTCCACAAATCTTCAATTATTAGAGCAGGAATTAAAAAAGTTTGCTCTATACGTTGGTGAAGATGGTCATGTAACAAAAGATATGGTTGAAAATTTAATATCTCATACTTCCAATAGCTCTTCTTTACGTTTAGTAGACGCGGTAATTGCTAGAGATATGCATAGAGCAATTTCGATTTATAGAGATCTTGATAAAATGAACGAGGAACCTATTGCTTTAATTGGGTTACTTGCTTTTCAGTTTCGTACCATATTACGAGTGAAGTTATTAAGACAAAAGGGATATAGTCAATTTCAAATGCAAAAACAGTTGGGGGTTCACCCTTATGTAATTAAAATTGCTATGAGTAGAGAAAGGCAATTTACAGTGGAAAAACTGCAATCCATTATGGACAGGCTTGCAGAAACGGATGCTGTTATGAAGCAAGGGAAAATGGAAAAACAACTTGCATTTGAGCTGTTGTTACATCATTTAATTCAAGTAGCTTGAAGAGCTTTTTCTAATGTAAACTGTGAAGTATGAATAAAACGAATAGGCATAAAAAAACGATCCGTATTGGATCGTTTTTTTTATGCATTATCAGTTAAGCATTAGAGCAATTATGCTCCAAGATTATTAACTTTTTCAGCTAGACGTGATTTTTGACGTTTTCCATTGTTTTTATGGATAATCCCTTTTTGAACAGCTTTATCAATTTGCTTCACTGTATCTTTAAGAGCAGCTTTCGCGTTTTCTAAATCTTTTGCTTCAACTAATTTCTCTACATTCTTAATAGCAGTACGCATTTCAGATTTTTGAGCTTGATTAGCTGAACGTTTTTTATTGTTTGTTTCAACACGTTTAATTGCAGATTTAATATTTGCCATGTATTTCACCTCCTAGTAGGACACGGTTAGACTTCATTAACATCCATAGAAGATTCTTCATTTAAATATAGTCTACCAAATCAATAACTTTGAAAGTTAACAAAGGTTATTTTACCAGAGGAAGTGGTGTATTTCAATATCTTTGTTAGTAATTAGGATATTATTCCCTGAATTTGAATATTCAATCTATTGTGTGCTGTAGCTTTTACAAGCTTTTCATACATGTTGTATGATTTTAGTTTTCTTGTTCATTCTAATAAATAAGATGTTTGGAAAGGATGTCATTATAATGGATGAAACCAAAAAAGATGAAAATTTGAAAGCCTTTCAAGTAAGAACCGATTTAGCCGTAGAAGCTAAGGATATGTATGTTAATTCAGAACAAAAAAAGGAGGACGAGATAAAAGGTGTAACATTTAAGGAAAGACATCAAGATGATATTAAAATTTCCTACGTAGATATAGACGAAGATGGTGCTGAATTAATAGGGAAAAAACCAGGTTCTTATGTAACTATTTATGCAGATGGTGTGAAAAGGCAAGATACCAAACGCCAGGAAAATGCAGCAAAAATTTTAGCAAAAGAACTGGAGGAATTGGTTGAAAAAAATAATATACCAAAGGATGGCATGGGGCTTATCGTTGGGTTAGGTAACTGGAATGTCACACCAGATGCACTCGGTCCGATGACTGCTGAAAAAACACTTGTTACAAGTCATTTATTTAAACTTCAGTTTGAAAGTGTTTCAGAAGGTTATCGACCTGTAGCAGCAGTTACTCCCGGTGTAATGGGGGTTACAGGTATTGAAACTAGTGATATTATCTTTGGGATTGTAGAGAAGGCTAAGCCTGATTTTGTCATAGCAATCGATGCTTTAGCTTCAAGGTCCGTTGAACGTGTGAATGAAACCATTCAATTATCTGATTCCGGAATTCATCCTGGATCTGGGGTTGGGAATAAGAGGAAGGAATTAAGTAAGAAGACACTAGGAGTACCGGTCATAGCAATAGGTGTTCCTACGGTCGTCGATGCTGTTACGATTACAAGTGATACGATAGATTATATTCTAAAGCATTTTGGAAGAGAGTGGAAGGAAAAGGATCGTCCTTCCAAAGCATTATCCCCTGCAGGTATGGCATTTGGGGGAGAAAAATTAACGGATGAGGATTTACCAGATGAAGAAAAAAGAAAAACGTTTATGGGAATAGTAGGAACTTTATCGGAAGAAGAAAAAAGAAAACTAATTCAGGAGGTATTAACACCGTCTGGAAATAATTTAATGGTAACACCAAAGGAAGTAGATGGATTTATGATAGATATGGCTAGTTTACTTGCGGAAGGGATTAATGCAGCCTTACATGAGAAAGTTGATATTACAAATTTTGCCTCCTACTCCCGGTGAAATCTCATAAATTTCTATTAACTTTTATAAAAAAAATAGATAGTAACTGTTCTACTCTCTGATAGCCGTTCATAGAGTTAAGTATGGATGACATCAGAAAGAGGTGGAAGAGTGGCTTCGAAATATGGAGATATCAAAAGGCGAACATATCTTTTTTATAAAAGAAGTGGACTGTATCTAGTTAGCTTAGCTGTTTTATTTATTTTAATTGGATTACTCACTACCATACAGCCTGCATATCGAATTTCATCTGAAATGATTACTAAATGGACTAGTGATATTGATAGTTCCGTCTTTTTAAATTTAATTGGAATGGAGAACAGAGGTTTTAAGCAGGCACTTCCAGAAGAAAATCAATTTCCTAGCTTATCCTCTTCTCTGTTTCAGGTAGCAACAAGTATTAAGCCTAATGATCCTAGAAGCTTACTGGGAAATGAGATACCAGGATTTTCAATTTATGATAATCAAATTTTAATTGCTGGTGAGGGGACAGATTATACTAACCTTCCATATGAATCCTCGCCACCATTGGAAGAAGTGCTAAAGGATAGAGAGGCAGTGGTGGAAACAGAAGAAAATGATAATGTCGAACAAAAACAAGATGAAAATATGCCTACTACTGGTGAAAGAGAAGTTGTTTATCTTTATAATTCTCATAATCGGGAGTCTTTTTTACCGCATTTACCCGATGAAACAGACCCAAATTTAGCCCATCATTCTGAAGTGAATATAACAAAGGTTAGTGAACGCTTAGCAAAATCTCTTGAAGCAAAAGGGATTGGAACAGAGGTTGAAGATGCGGATATTGGAAATCTATTAAATAAAAAAGGTTGGGAGTATCATCAATCCTATGATGCTGCAAGGGGAGTAGTAGAAGAAGCAATAGCCGGAAATAAAGATATACAATTCGTGTTTGATATACACCGAGATGCTATGCCTAGGGAGCATACGACTATGGAAATGGATGGAAAGTCTTACGCAAAAATTATGTTTGTTGTTGGAAAAGAACATGCAAATTATGAGAAAAATTTAGAATTGGCTACGGAATTACATTACTTGTTTGAGGAAAAATACCCTGGACTGAGTAGGGGGGTACTACCTAAAGGTGGGGCAGGTACTAATGGGGTGTTTAATCAGGATTTATCTGAAAATGCAGTATTAATCGAATTTGGTGGTGTAGGAAATAATTTAGATGAATTATATCGAACAGCTGATATTGTAGCAGAAGTATTTAGTGATTATTATTGGGATGCAGAAGAAGTAGATAGTAATTCTCAGGAGGAATGAAAATGATCCGTTCGGTTGTTATTTTATTATTGTTAGCTGTATTTTTTCTATCTGGCACTCTATATGGAATGAATTCAACAAATAATAATCTACAAGCAAATAATAATAGCAATAAAGTAGAACAATTAGAGACGACCGCTAGTCTCGAAAAACATATGGAAAAGGTCGAAGTAGAAACACCACAGACAGTAAAAGAGGATGTTATGGATATGGAAAATAATATACAGCTTACACAAAATACCGCATCTTTTTTGGAAACAAGTGTACAAGGCTTTTTTGAATTAGTTGTGGGTATTCTTTACCAAATAGCCGAAATATTCTTCTAAATAGTGAGGTAATAAACGAACGGATTTTAGTATATTGAAGTAGGGGCAGAAAACACAATCCCTATTCCCTGATAAGCGTGGAGGGGGGGCTGGGATGTTTTCTGCTCTTATTTCTATTTATAGGTTCTAGATTGAATATATTGATTTCAATTGCTATAATCATTCTTATTGGATACCCTTCTAAATATTTTAATCTTTTATCAAAATTGATAAAGGACATGTAGGAGTGAACATCAAAATGGGGAACAAACAAAGGAAAGTACGTAATTTTTCGATTATAGCTCATATTGATCACGGGAAATCGACATTAGCTGATAGAATTTTAGAAAATACAGAAACTGTTTCAAAAAGGGAAATGAAAGAACAATTATTGGATGGTATGGAATTAGAACGGGAAAGAGGTATAACGATAAAATTAAATGCTGTTCAATTAAAATATACCAGTAAAGACGGCGAGGAATATCTATTTCATTTAATAGATACACCGGGACATGTGGATTTTACATATGAAGTTTCTAGAAGTCTTGCTGCTTGTGAAGGTGCGATATTAGTTGTTGATGCTGCACAAGGCATTGAAGCCCAGACCTTGGCGAATGTTTATTTGGCAATGGAAAATGATTTGGAAATTATCCCAGTTATAAATAAAATCGACCTACCTAGTGCTGATCCTGATCGTGTGAAACAAGAATTAGAGGATGTTCTTGGAATTGATGGTGACGAAGCAATTTTAGCATCGGCGAAAGCAAATATTGGTATTGAGGAAATTTTAGAGCGAATTGTGGAGGATATACCTGAACCAGCAGGCGAGCCAGATGCACCGTTAAAAGCACTAATATTTGATTCTCTATATGATTCTTATCGTGGTGCTATTGCCTATGTATGTGTAAAAGAAGGAACAGTAAAAGTTGGCGATAAAATTAGGATGATGGCAAATGGCAAAGAATTTGAAGTGAATGAAGTAGGAGTGTTTACTCCAAAGGCTACATCTCGTAACGAATTAACTGTAGGTGATGTTGGATTTATTACAGCATCCATTAAAGATGTGAAGGATACTCATGTTGGGGATACAATAACCAACGCGTTACACCCTGCTGAGCAAGCACTTCCTGGATACAGAAGGTTAAATCCGATGGTGTTTTGTGGACTCTATCCAGTTGATTCCAATGATTACAATGATTTACGTGATGCATTAGAACGTTTGGAGTTAAATGATTCGGCACTACAGTACGAACCGGAAACATCACAAGCACTTGGTTTTGGATTCAGGTGCGGATTTTTAGGGTTATTGCATATGGAAATTTTGCAAGAGCGTATAGAAAGAGAATTTAATATTAATTTAATTACAACAGCTCCAAGTGTAATTTTCGAAGTAGAAAAGACAGATGGAGAAGTGTTGAACGTGGACAATCCGTCAGTTATGCCTGATCCACAAGTGATTCATGAAATTCGCGAGCCTTATGTTGAAGCTACCATTATGGTACCTAATGATTTTGTTGGTCCAGTTATGGAAATAGCTCAAAAGAAACGTGGGAATTTTGTCGATATGCAGTATGTGGATGAGATACGGGTAAATGTAGTTTATCATATTCCATTATCAGAAATTGTGTATGACTTCTTTGATCAGTTGAAATCACAAACGAAAGGGTATGCATCATTCGATTATGAGTTAATTGGATATCAGCCTTCAAACTTGGTGAAAATGGATATTCTACTTAATGGTGAGACTATTGATGCATTATCCTTTATTGTCCATCGAGATTTTGCTTATAGTCGAGGCAAACAGATTGTTGATAAATTAAAAGAGTTAATTCCAAGACAGCAATTTGAGGTACCAGTTCAAGCTGCAATAGGAAATAAAATAGTTGCACGTTCGACAATCAAAGCAGTTCGAAAAGATGTTACTGCAAAATTATATGGTGGGGATATTTCCCGTAAGCGTAAATTGCTGGAAAAACAAAAAGAAGGTAAAAAACGTATGAAGATGGTTGGTTCTGTCGAAGTACCTCAAGAAGCGTTCATGGCTGTGCTCGAAATGAATGAAGACTGAGACGAAAGTCAAGACTGTAAGATAAATTAGTTAACAATATATTAAAAGCGGGAGGGAAAACTTAGAAGCACCTGCACTAAGTTTTTCCCTTTTTATTTTGAGGCTATATGTGTCAAAGAGTTAAAGCCTATTACCTTAAGAAAGGAACGAATACAAGTGAAGCAACAAGTTCAGTCGGTATATATTCACATCCCTTTTTGCACGCAGATTTGTCACTATTGTGATTTCGTGAAGTTCTTCTATAACGAAAAAAAAGCAACCGAATATTTGTATGCATTAGCAAATGAAATTAATACTAATATAAAAGGGATGAACCATAAAATTAGTACGATTTATATAGGTGGTGGTACCCCTACTGCTTTAAGCTATGAACAGTTGAAATTTCTTCTAGAATTTTTAAGTAAAAAGTTCGATGTTCAGAACTGTGAGGAGTATACCATAGAAGTAAATCCAGGAGATATTGATAAGGAAAAGGCCAAGCTCTTAAAGGATTATGGAATTACACGAATATCATTTGGAGTCCAAGTAATGGATAATCGGCTATTAGAAGAAATAGGAAGGGTTCATCGGGTGAAAGATGTTTACAAAACCGTTGACCTTTTCGAGCAACAGCATTTTTCAAATATTAGTCTGGACTTAATGTATGCCTTGCCACATCAAACTGTTGAGCAGTTCCAATCTTCCTTGAAAAAAGCATTAGAATTTAATTTGCCACATTATGCGACATACGGATTGCAAATCGAACCCAAAACGGTTTTTTATATGCGTCATAAAAAAGGTTTATTACATCGCCCGACGGAAGATGATGAGGTAATAATGTATGAAATATTAAAAGAAAATATGAAGAAGAATGGAATAAATCAATATGAAATTAGTAATTTCGCCAAACCTGGTTATGAGAGTAAGCACAATCTTACCTATTGGAGTAATGGATATTATTATGGATTTGGTGCAGGTGCCCATGGTTATATACCGGGAAAACGAATTACAAATTTAAGACTGTTACCTGCATATGTTAAAAAGGCCATGGAAGATGGGGAGCCTATTTTACAAACAGAAACGATTTCATTAAGAGAGAATATTGAAGAGGAAATATTTTTAGGATTACGTAGAATTAAGGGGATAAGTAAAAGCGAATTTTTAAAGAAATTTGGTTTTGAAATAGATTCGTTCTTTAAAAGAGAGTTAGGGGAGTTAATTAATCAGGATTTACTCTATGAAAAAAATGATTCAATCCGTCTAACTGACAAAGGAATGCTATTAGCTAATAAAGTATTTGAAAGATTTATGATAGAGGATACCGATTTAGTAAGTATTTAGGTCATGATTATTGACAAAGAAAATAGGATTTGTTAATTTATTATTAGCATTAGCACTCGCATTTACCGAGTGCTAACAGGGGTGAACATCATGCTAACAGAAAGGCAATTATTAGTGTTACAAATGATTATTGATGATTTCATCGAGACTGCTCATCCAGTTGGCTCTCGTGCCCTTTCTAAGAAGGAAAAAATTCCATATAGTGCAGCTACTATTCGAAATGAAATGGCTGATTTAGAAGATATGGGGTTTCTTGAAAAAACTCATTCATCTTCTGGACGCATTCCCTCTGAAAAAGGGTATCGCTATTATGTGGATCATGTAATCGCTCCGTTTTCAAATCAGCATAATATAAAAATAATAAGAAATATTATTGAAGATGGATTCTATGAGTTTGAACAAATTGTTCAAATGTCAGCAGAGGTATTATCTGAGTTAACAAATTATACTTCCATCATTCTAGGGCCAGAACTTAGTGAGACGAAGCTTAAGCAGCTACAGATTCTTACTTTATCTGCTCATACTGCGGTAGCGATTCTAGTAACCGATACAGGTCATGTAGAACATCGTACATTTACCATACCTAATGAAATCCAACCATCAGAACTGGAGAAAATGGTGAATATACTTAATGACCGTCTGCGGGGGGTTCCCATTCTACATTTGGTAGAAGTTTTTCAAAAAGAAGTTGCTGGTATAATGGGAAAACATATTCGCGACTTTGATAAATCCTTTGACTATTTACAGGCTATATTTTTACAAGAACATCCTGTAAAGCTGTATATAGGTGGAAAATCTAATATACTCATGCAACCTGAATTTAATGATGTTGACAAGATTAGATCCTTTTATACCATGATGGAAAATGAAAATGAAATAGCTAATTTGTTAAAAAATACAAAGCATGGTATTGGCGTATCCATTGGTAATGAGAATGAAGTAGAGGCCATAAAGGATTTAAGCTTAATCACTGCTACCTATCAATTAGGTGAAGAGCAACTAGGTACTATTGCATTGCTAGGCCCTACTAGAATGGAATATCGTAAGGTGATAACCATTCTATCCAGCCTTTCCAAAGAAATGTCAGAAGCATTTTATAAATGGTATAAGTCTTCTGAATAGGAATCATCAAAAAAATGTGGTAGGGTAATACCTGCCACATTTTGGAGTGTGCTTTAAGTTAGTATGTAATCATGTAAATATGTTTCATAAAGGGTATAACCTATTCTTATAAATGGAGGTGGCAGTCATGGAAGAAACAAACAAAGCAATTAACGAAGAAACGAACCAAGAAGAGGTAGTGGATAATAAAAATCATTCTGAAGCTACGGATAATATTGACCAAGATTCTTTTAAAGAACTTGAAAGTCAAGTAGAAACATTAAAGGCTGAAAAAAATGATACTTATCAACGCCTGTTACGACTACAAGCTGAATTTGATAATTATAAAAAACGCACCTTAAAAGAAAGAGAAGCTGATAGAAAGTATAAATCCCAAGATCTGGCCAACGAGTTATTGCCAGCACTTGATAATTTTGAGCGTGCATTACAAGTTGAAGTTACAGATGAAACAAAGAACTTGATTGAAGGAATAACTATGGTCTACAAGCAGCTAGTTGAAGCTTTAAAATCACAGGGTGTGGAACCAATAGAATCTGAAGGTAAGGAGTTCGACCCTAATGTTCATCACGCTGTAATGCAGGTAGAGGATGAAACATTTGAATCTAATGTAATAGTTGAAGAACTACAAAAAGGATATATACTTAAAGACAGAGTTATTCGACCGGCAATGGTAAAGGTTAATAAATAAAACATAACAGTAACTAAGGAGGAACATAACGTTATGGGTAAAATAATCGGAATTGACTTAGGTACAACTAATTCATGTGTGTCAGTAATGGAAGGTGGGGAAGCAGTAGTCATCCCAAATCCTGAAGGGAATCGTACAACACCATCTGTAGTAGCTTTTAAAAATGGTGAAAGACAAGTAGGAGAGGTTGCTAAACGTCAAGCAATCACAAACCCTAATACAATTCAATCTATCAAACGCCATATGGGTACGGACTACAAAGTGAAAATTGAGGATAAAGAATACACTCCACAAGAAGTATCTGCAATCATTCTTCAACACATTAAATCTTATGCAGAAGACTATATTGGTGAAACAGTTGATAAAGCAGTAATTACTGTTCCTGCATATTTTAATGATGCTGAGCGTCAAGCAACAAAAGATGCTGGTAAAATTGCTGGGCTAGAAGTAGAACGTATCATCAATGAGCCAACAGCAGCAGCTCTAGCGTATGGTATTGATAAGGAGGAAGAAGATCAAACATTATTAGTTTATGACCTTGGTGGTGGTACATTTGACGTATCTATCCTTGATATTGGTGACGGTACATTTGAAGTGGTTGCAACAGCAGGTGATAACCGTCTAGGTGGAGATGACTTTGACCAAGTTATTATTGACTACATGGTACAGGAATTCAAGAAAGAAAACGGTATTGATTTGTCACAAGATAAGATGGCAACGCAACGTTTAAAAGATGCTGCTGAGAAAGCTAAAAAGGATCTTTCTGGTGTAACGCAAACTCAAGTTTCTCTTCCGTTTATCACAGCGGGTGAAGCAGGACCATTACACTTAGAAATGACCATTACTCGTGCAAAATTTGAAGAGTTATCATCAGAATTAGTAGAGCGTACAATGGTTCCAACACGTAAAGCTTTGTCTGATGCTGGATTTAGTAATAATGATATTAATAAAGTTCTCTTAGTTGGTGGATCTACTCGTATTCCAGCAGTACAAGAAGCAATTAAAAACGAAATCGGTAAAGAACCTTCTAAAGGCGTGAACCCAGACGAAGTGGTTGCATTAGGTGCAGCAATTCAAGGTGGGGTTTTACAAGGTGATGTAAAAGATGTTCTATTACTTGATGTAACTCCATTATCACTTGGTATTGAGACAATGGGGGGCGTATCTACAAAATTAATTGAGCGTAATACTACAATCCCAACAAGTCACTCTCAAGTGTTCTCAACGGCTGCAGATAACCAAACAGCTGTAGATATTCACGTATTACAAGGGGAAAGAGAAATGGCTGCGGATAATAAAACACTTGGCCGTTTCCAATTAACAGATATTCCACCAGCTCCGCGTGGTGTTCCTCAAATTGAGGTATCCTTTGATATTGATGCAAACGGTATTGTTAATGTTCGTGCGAAAGATTTAGGAACGAATAAAGAGCAATCCATTACAATCAAATCTTCCTCTGGCCTATCTGATGAAGAAGTAGATCGCATGGTTAAAGAGGCTGAGGAGAATGCGGAAGAAGATAAGAAACGTCGTGAGGAAATAGACCTTCGTAATGAAGCAGATCAGTTAGTATTTACCACTGATAAAACATTAAAGGACCTTGGTGAACAGGTTTCTGAAGAAGAAAAGCAAAAAGCAGAATCTGCCAAGGATGAATTGAAACAAGCGTTAGAAGCTAACGATATTGAACAAATTAAAGAGAAAAAAGAAGCACTTCAAGAACAAGTACAACAATTATCTGTCAAACTATATGAGCAAGCACAAGCACAAGCGCAAGCAGCCCAAGGAGATCAAGCTGCAAATGATGCTGATGATGTTGTAGATGCTGATTATCAAGAAGTAGATGACGATAAAGATAATAAATAATGATTAGAGAGCATGGGTTAATTATTATCATATAATAATTATTAGCTTTCGATTCCTAGAAAAAGTCAAAGTCAGGACTATCTTGA
The DNA here is from genome assembly GCF_900176885.1 of Oceanobacillus senegalensis. GTDB lineage: Bacteria > Bacillota > Bacilli > Bacillales > Amphibacillaceae > Oceanobacillus > Oceanobacillus senegalensis. The sequence continues at coordinate 1,178,374 of NZ_LT839648.1, forward strand.
CTTTGACTTTTTTACTAAGGTTGTTTTAGTAGTTTTTGTTGTTTTTTGTAGCAAAATCAAAGTGTTATGCGTAATAACATGTTCAGATTATGGGTATGGAAATATCGCTACGGAAATACAGAAAGCATCCTTCACTTAAAATGCAGTTCCAAAAATAGAATATGTGAATGAAAATGAATCAAGTTTATTTGCTAACCTAAGTCAAATGATGATAATATAAAACGTATGCTAAAGTGTGTCGGGAGAGTGATTTTGCAATGAGTAAGCGTGATTATTATGAGGTACTGGGAATTGAAAAAGGTGCCTCAAAAGATGAAATAAAAAAAGCTTATCGTAAGTTAGCTAGAAAATACCATCCAGATGTTAGTAAAGAAGAAAATGCAGCGGATAAATTTAAAGAGGTAAAGGAAGCTTATGAAGTTTTAAGTGACGAGAATAAGCGAGCTCAATATGATCAATTTGGTCATGCTGGAACAAGTGGTCAAGGGTTCGGTGGCTTTGGTGGTGGAGCCGAAGACTTTGGTGGTTTTGGAGATATATTTGATATGTTCTTTGGTGGAGGAAGAAGACGTGATCCGAATGCTCCACAACAAGGAGCAGATTTACAATATACAATGGTTTTAGATTTCGAAGAAGCAATATTTGGTAAAGAAACCGATATACGTATTCCGAGGGAAGAGACCTGTGAAACGTGTAGTGGTTCTGGTGCGAAACCTGGTACAAAAGTTGACACTTGTTCCCATTGCCACGGTTCGGGTCAACTGAACCAAGAACAAAATACACCATTCGGTAAAGTGGTAAACCGTAGAGTATGTCATTATTGTGGTGGATCCGGGAAAATGATTCAAGATAAATGTGGTACTTGTGGTGGCTCCGGTAAAGTTAAGAAAAATAAGAAAATCCATATTAAAATTCCTGCTGGCATTGATGAAGGACAGCAAATCCGTGTGACAGGTAAAGGAGAACCTGGTAAAAATGGTGGGCCGGCTGGTGATTTATTTGTTGTTATACAAATAAAACCACATGACTTTTTTGAACGTGAGGGTGACAACATTTATTGTGAATTACCAATCAATTTTGCACAGGCTGCCCTTGGTGATGAGTTAGAAGTACCAACCGTTCATGGGAAAGTAAAATTAAAAGTCCCTGCTGGAACACAAACAGGTAAATTGTTCCGTTTAAGAGGAAAAGGGGCACCTAATGTACGTGGTCGCGGACAAGGCGATCAATTAATTAGGGTTCGCGTTGTTACTCCAACTAAATTATCGGATAGAGAGAAAGAGTTATTACGTGAGTTTAGTGATTTACGAGGCAATGATGTGACAGAAGAAGAGGACAGTTCTCTTTTCCAACGTTTTAAAAATGCCTTTAAAAACCACAACGAATAAATAATATATAAATGATTCTTTCATATGTGCTTATTGAAAGAATCATTTCCATACATATTTAGTTTTCCCAAATAAGTATTTAAGAAATGGGTGGATCAGAATTGAAGTGGTCAGAAATTTGTATTGAGACAACGAATGAAGCAGTTGAGCCAATATCTAATATCTTACATGAAACAGGTGCGAGTGGTTTAGTTATAGAGGATCCTCAAGATCTAGTTGCTTCCATGGAGTCACCATTTGGGGAAATATATGAACTTAATCCAGACGATTACCCTGAAGAAGGTGTCCGGATTAAAGCATATCTTCCTGTTAATAGTTTTCTAAGTGAGACAGTTGAGGAGATTAAACAAGCCATTAATAACCTTCTTACCTATGATATTGATGTTGGAAAAAATAAGGTTACATTAAGTGAAGTAAATGAAAAAGAATGGGCTACAGCTTGGAAAAAGTACTACCATCCAGTAAAAATCTCAAAAAGAATTACAATTAAACCGACTTGGGAGGAATACGCACCTGTATCTAGTGATGAGATTATAATTGAACTAGATCCAGGGATGGCTTTTGGAACAGGTACCCATCCGACAACTGTTCTGAGTATGCAGGCATTAGAACAATATTTGCAACCGGGAGATGTTGTAATGGATGTAGGTAGTGGTTCCGGTGTGTTGAGTATCGCATCTGCTCTTTTAGGTGCTGAGAAGGTTTATGCCTTTGATTTGGACGATATAGCTGTGAAGAGTACGATGCAAAATGCGAAACTTAATCAACTGAATAAAGCAATTGAAGCTAAGCAAAACAATCTGTTAAATGATGTAAATATAAAATCTGACATTATAGTTTCAAATATTTTAGCTGAGATTATTATACAATTTGTAGATGATGCATGGAAAAACCTTAATAACGGTGGTTTGTTTATTACATCAGGAATTATTCAGAATAAAAAACAACTAGTTAAAGATAGTTTAATGAAACAAGGATTTGAAATAATAGTTGTTAATGAAATGGAAGATTGGGTATCCATTGTAGCTAAGAAGGTTTAAAACGAGAAGAGTAGGTGCAAACATTGCAACGATATTTTATTCCAGCGAATTTCTGGGAAGAAAGCAACGTTCATATTGAGGGTGATGATGTACACCACATGACAAGGGTTATGCGTCTAACATCTGGAGACCAAATAATTTGTAATCATCCAAATGGGGAGGCGGCAGTATGTGAAATTCTAGAAACGAGTAATAATTATGTTAAAGCTGCTATACTTCAATGGATTGAACAACATGTAGAACTCCCTGTACATGTTACAATTGCTCAAGGTATTCCTAAAGGGGATAAATTCGATTTAGTATTACAAAAGGGAACTGAATTAGGTGCAAATGCTTTTATTCCATTAAAGTCAGATAGGACTATCGTTGTATGGGATGATAAAAAGGCGGAGAAGAAGGTAAAGCGTTTTAAAAAAATAGTTAAAGAAGCTAGTGAGCAATGTCATCGGAATAAAATACCAGAAGTAAAAGCGCCCATAGGAATGTCTGAACTACTAAAAGAAAGTTCAGAATATGACTTTAAAATAATTGCTTATGAGGAAGAAGCCAAAACAAAGAAATATCATACATTTGGCTCGATATTGAGCCGGATGGGAAATGGACAGAAAATACTAGTATGCGTTGGACCAGAAGGTGGGTTCACAGAAGAAGAAATCGCCTTACTAAAAGATAATAATTTTCATGCAGTACGGTTAGGTCCACGAATATTACGTTCGGAAACAGCTCCATTATATGCACTAGCGGCCATTTCCTATCACTTTGAAGAAATGGGTTAATGTACATAAATAGAAAAAATTTGTCCGACTTTTATAATGACTGTTCACTTTAATATTTTCCAAGACATTTATTATTCTTAGATGTTTCTTAAAATAATTAGTTGACCAATTGATAGTATTATATTATACTTTAAAGTGGCATGTGAGATATGGATACATATGCCTTATAATTTTGGTTTTGTGCTTCGGAGGGAGGGAAATTAGCATGTCAAATACAACTCGCGTTCGTAAAAACGAGTCTCTTGAAGATGCTCTTCGTCGCTTTAAACGTAGTGTGTCAAAAAGTGGTACACTATCTGAATATCGTAAGCGTGAATACTATGAAAAACCTAGCGTACGCCGTAAGAAGAAATCTGAGGCTGCTAGAAAGCGTAAATACTAAAGAAGGTGCAGATTCATGTCATTACTCGATACTTTGAACCAAGATATGAAGCAAGCGATGAAGAATAAGGATAAAGAAACCTTAAGTGTCATTCGCATGATTAAGGCTTCAATACAGAATGAATCGATAAAGCTTGGTAAAGATATACTATCAGAAGACGAAGAATTAACAATATTGTCTAGAGAGGTAAAACAAAGAAAAGATTCCCTCCAAGAATTTAAATCCGCTGGACGCGACGATCTTGTTAACAAAATGGAAACTGAGTTATCTGTTGTTAAACAATATATGCCTGAACAGCTTTCAGCTGAAGAGCTAGAGAATATTGTTCAGCAAACGATTCAGGAAGTAAATGCTACAACAAAAAAAGATATCGGTAAAGTGATGAGTGCAGTTATGCCTAAAGTAAAAGGGAAGGCTGATGGCTCACAAATAAAAGAAGCTGTATTACAACAGTTGGATTAAAAGAAAAAGGTTCTTATCTTTGGATAAGAGCCTTTTTTACACGTTAAAAAGGTTTAAATTTTATCAAGGCTGTAATATGACTGACATAGTGAATATTTTCAAAGGTTTCATGTAGTATATCATAAAAATAATAAATAAATGAAACCTTTCTTTATACATACCGTATACGTATTATGATGGAAAAGGAGGTGTAAATAAAATGCTGAAAAAATGGTCCACCCCATACATAGTATTAATTGCAATGATATGTATTTTTTTTGGTTTTAGCACAAATCATGTAATCAATGCCGAATCAGAGGATAGTAGGGGGAAATTAGTTTATTTCATTCCAATCGAGCGAGAAGTAGAACGAGGCTTGCAGGCATTTTTAGAGAGAACAACTTCAGAAGCAATTGGTTCTGGTGCAGATCATATTATTTTTGAGATTGACACACCTGGTGGACGGGTAGATTCAGCCGGACAGATTGCAACAATTATACAAAATTTAGAAATACCTACTACTTCCTTCATCATTAATGAGGCCTTATCTGCCGGTTCTTACATCGCATTAAATACAGATAATATATACTTTGTATCACATGCAACAATGGGGGCTAGTGGAGTAATCACGGGTGACGGAACTGCTGCTGATAAAAAGGCACAATCAGCATGGAAGGAGAAAATGATTGCGGCTGCAGAATCAAAGGGGAGGGACCCAATTTTTGCTGAGGCTATGGCCGATCCAAGTATACACTTACCTGAATACGGAGCACCCGAGGGAGAATTCCTTACACTTAATCCAAATGATGCACTTGAAATTGGATATGCAGAAGGTATTGTAGATGATCGTGTCGAATTGCTTCATAAGTTAGGCTTATCAGAGGCTAGAATTATTGAAACAGAACCTACCTTAGCTGAAGAAATAGCTAGATTTTTAACCAATCCGGTTGTATATTCTATTCTCTTGTCTTTGGCAAGTTTAGGACTTATTGTAGAGCTCTATTCTCCTGGATTTGGAATACCAGGAATTATGGGCTTAACAGCATTAATTCTCTTTTTCTATGGACACATAGTTGCAGGCTTAGCAGGTATGGAGGCGCTAGTACTACTAGTTTTAGGGATAATCCTAATTATAGTTGAGTTTTTTGTTCCTGGAGGTATATTGGGTCTACTAGGTATTGGATCAATTCTAGGAGCATTATTAATGTCAGGATATGATATTGGTCAAATGTCAATGAGTATCGGGATAGCATTTCTTGTAGCAATTATAACTAGTGTTATCCTATTTAGAAGGATAGGTTTGGATAAAGGTGTTTTTAGACATATTATACTAAGGGACTCCACGGAAACAGAATTAGGTTATGTATCGTCTGCAAGTAGGGACGACCTTTTGACGATGGAAGGTATCGCGCTCACTACATTACGTCCTTCAGGTATTGGTGAATTTAAAGGGGAAAGAATTGATGTAGTCTCAGAAGGAAGTTTCATTGATAAAGATAGTCCTATCAAAGTGGTTAAAGTAGAGGGCTCTCGCGTTGTGGTTAGAAGAAAATAAAATAATAGGAGGAGTTTAAATGAATTTTACAGATTTAATGCCGCTTATCATCATAGCGGTCATTCTAATTGCAGTTGTTGTACTATTTACTTTTATTCCAGTAGCATTGTGGATTAGTGCATTAGCTGCAGGGGTTAGAGTTAGTATTTTCACGCTGGTAGGTATGCGCTTGCGACGAGTTGTGCCGAGTAGAGTCATTAATCCGTTGATTAAAGCTCATAAGGCTGGTCTTAATGTAAAAATCAATCAGTTGGAAAGCCACTACTTGGCAGGTGGTAATGTGGACCGAGTTGTTAATGCCTTAATTGCTGCACACCGTGCTAATATTGAGTTAACATTTGAACGTGCTGCTGCTATTGACTTAGCAGGTCGTGATGTATTAGAAGCTGTACAAATGAGTGTCAATCCAGAAGTTATTGAAACCCCATTCATTGCTGGTATTGCTATGGACGGGATAGAAGTAAAAGCAAAAGCAAGAATAACCGTTCGTGCAAATATCGACAGACTTGTCGGGGGTGCCGGTGAGGAAACTATTATAGCACGTGTTGGTGAAGGGGTAGTAAGTACCATTGGTAGTTCTGAAACACATGCACAGGTTTTAGAAAATCCGGATTCCATTTCTCACACAGTATTAGCTAAGGGGCTAGATGCAGGTACGGCGTTTGAAATCCTATCTATTGATATCGCTGATGTAGATATTGGTAAAAATATTGGTGCAATCCTGCAAACAGACCAAGCGGAAGCAGACAAAAATATTGCGCAAGCTAAGGCAGAAGAACGTCGTGCCATGGCTGTTGCTCAAGAACAAGAAATGGTTGCTCGTACTCAAGAAATGCGTGCAAAAGTTGTTGAAGCAGAAGCGGATGTACCACAAGCATTGGCAGAGGCTTTGCGTTCTGGGAAAATGGGAGTTATGGACTACTTAAACTATCAAAATATCAATGCAGATACAGATATGCGTGACACTATTGGTAAGTTAACAAAAGAAAATGATGATAATAATGATAACTAATAAATTATTTTTTATTAATGAAGGAGGAGTTTAATGGAGGGGTTATTCGAAGCGATTTTTAGTAATTTCTTTTTAATTCTTATTGTCATTTCCGGTATTATTGGATTTTTTAGAAATAATTCTGGAGAAGATCAAAAGAAAAAACAATCAAATCGACCGATGCGCCCCGAAACTCCTTCAAATAGGAACCAGAGGGCAGACAGTCATTCTAAACCAATAAATCAATCTAGTCCGACAATGACTATGACGGTCGAAGAACAACAACAGCAACAGATGGAGCGATTGGCGAGTCGATTAAAAACAAACGCGAACCAGCCCTTAGATGATAATACAGAGAACCCCATGATTAATGAAAATTTAGCGGGCTTATCTAGTCATAATTACTCCAAGGAACAAAAGGAGCTAAAAAGGCAAATAGGTACGAATTTAAAGGGGAAAGGGTTAATACAAGGGATTATTATGTCAGAGGTTCTAGGGTCACCGCGTGGAAGAAGTCCGTATCGGAATGTTATACAAAAACGTCAGATGAAATAAACATTAAAAGAAAAGCTATTAACGGATAAGCATAAGCTTATTGCTGTTAATAGCTTTTTTTGTACCGAGAAATTTTGTGTTCAAATTGAAATGTGATGTTCTTATCTCTTTAATACATTCATACTATGTATGTGAGAGGGGGATGCATACGTGAAGAAATTGCAACAGCGTATCCAATCATTATTAATTAACTCTTTTGCACTTCCTTCTGATGTTATTCTCGAGTTACCAAGAATAACAGTCATTGGACAAATTCATGTGTACATTGAAAATCATCAGGGATTAGCAACCTATTCTGATACGGAGCTTAAATTAAAAGTGAATAAAGGATATGTACAAATAAAGGGAAATTCTTTTGTATTAAAAATGATGCTTCCAGAGGAAATATTACTGGAAGGTACTATCACTGACATTACATTTTTGCCAGATTAATATATTCAGAGTTTTAGGAGGAAGAAATGAGACAGGTACAAGGCACTTTTTTCACAGGATATGTAACCATTGTAGTTAAAGGAAATAACCCTGAATTATTTTTTCAAATGTGTACAAAAAGAGGTATTACCGTTTGGAATATTAGAAAGTTAGAACAGGATACTTGTGAAGGTAATATTAAAATAGCAGATATTAAAGAAGTAAGAAAATTAATAAGAAGAACTGAATATAAGCTATCCTTTACCAAAAGAAAAGGGTATCCTTTTCTTTATAAACGGTTTATACGAAAAAAACCATTGCTGGTTGCTCTTACGTTAAGTATATTATTGGCATTATTCTTATCTAATATTCTATGGAAAATTGAAATAACGAATGTTCCTAAAGAAATAGAAGAAAAAATAGAGAAACAGCTGGATAGATATGGTATTCACCGAGGGGCATGGATATTCTCATTAGAGTCTCCCAATACTATCCAGCAAAAATTAGTGGAAGATGTTCCAGAATTATTATGGGTAGGTGTCGATCAAAAAGGGACAACCTATTATTTAGAAGGAGTAGAAAAGGTCATTGTAAAAGAAGAGCAGAGAAGTGGGCCCAGAAACTTAATAGCCACAAAAAAAGGTGTTATCAAAAATATGTATGTTGCAAAAGGACAGCCCATGGTTCAAGTCAATGATTATGTGGAACAAGGTGATTTACTTGTATCAGGTGAAATCAATGGGAATGAGGACAAAAGTGATCAAGAGGATGAGGAAAAGAAGGAGAAGGCAGTTGATTATGTGGCGGCAGAAGGTGAGATTACAGCACAAACTTGGTATGAAGTAAAAGCTACTGTTCCATTACAATATAATTATGAAAAATTAACAGGGAATAAAGAAAAGAAGTATTTCCTTGAACTGGGGGATTTTCGATTACCTATATGGGGATTTCGTAATCCTGACTTTGATGCAATTCATTATGAGATTAATGAAAAACCAATAAATTTTTTAAGATGGGAATTACCAATAAAAATAGTGGATACAGTACTTAGTGAGAAAAAATATCTTCAAGGAGAAAGAACACAAGAAGAGGCGATTAAATTGGGGATAAAGCAAGCTAAATCTGATTTATTGTTAGAATTAGGTCCCGATGCAAAAATATTATCTGAAAAAGTTTTGCATGAATCTATGGACCATGGTAAAGTAAAATTAACCTTATATCTTACAGTAGAGGAAAATATTGCACGTGGACAACCTATAAATCAAGGAGATTAGTTTATGTCTGAAAATTTAACGGAAATTGATTTGCATGTAGCAAATCCAAACGAAGCCTTAGCTTTATTTGGTACAAATGATAAACATCTTAAATTATTAGAAAAAAAATTAAATGTTTCCATTGTGTCAAGGGGAGAATTAGTAAGTGTATCAGGTGAAGCGAAGGCAATCACGCTGGTTCAAAATATTTTAACAACCCTTCTTACAGTAGTTCGAAAGGGGATTACAATTTCCGAGCGTGATATTGTTTATGCAGTTGATTTAGCTAAAGAAGGTAAAATAAATCAACTTGAAACACTCTTTGAAGATGAAATTACTAAAAATGTTAAGGGTAAATCAATTCGTGTAAAAACACTAGGTCAAAAAAGCTATATTTCCGCAATTAAGAACAATGATCTTGTGTTTGGTATTGGGCCAGCGGGTACTGGAAAAACGTATTTAGCGGTTGTGATGGCAGTTAATGCCTTGAAAAAAGGTGAAGTAAAACGAATTATATTAACAAGGCCCGCCGTTGAAGCTGGAGAGAGTTTAGGTTTTCTTCCAGGTGATCTGAAAGAAAAAGTTGATCCTTATTTAAGACCATTATATGATGCACTGCACGATGTTCTAGGTGCGGAACATACCTTACGATTAATTGAAAGAGAAACTATTGAAATAGCCCCGCTCGCATATATGCGTGGTAGAACACTAGATGATGCTTTTGTCATTTTAGATGAAGCTCAAAATACGACAACAGCACAAATGAAGATGTTTTTAACAAGATTAGGCTTTGGTTCAAAAATGGTTATTACTGGTGATATTACGCAAATAGACTTACCAAAAGGAGCAATGTCTGGTCTGCAGGTTGCAGAAGAGTTATTGACAAATGTAGATGGTATATCTTTTATCTATTTGAATCAATCTGATGTAGTTAGACACCCATTAGTTCAAAAAATCATTGAAGCATATGAAAAAAGTGATTCCAGATATTAATAATTAAAGTAAGACCCAAATAAATGGGTCTTATTTCTGTCTCTGAAATCGTGAATAGGTGTGAAACAAATGAAAAGAAATTCTGGATGGTCAATTTTTCCATTTAAAAAGGTAAAACCAAGATGGTTGATTTTTCCTACTGTCTTTTTGTTAGGTGTAGTCACCTTTTTGGTCACAGTTAATAATATATCTACAGAGACATATGATATAGAAAGATTTAGTATCGCTACAGAAACCATTCGTTCACCAATTAGTTTGGAGGATGAACAGGAAACAAAGCGAAAAATTCGAGAAACTGTTCAATCGGTAGTAGATCGATACGACATACATAATGAGATAACGATAGAGCAGATTAGTTATGCAAATGAGATTTTTGATGCTATTTCAACTTTAGATAATGAAAATGGTGAGGCAGAATCAACGGAGGAAGAAAATCAAACAACAGGTCAAGAAAGCGTTCGGAAATTAAAGGAGCTATTATCAAAGGAAATAACGGAAAATATAAGTGATGAAACACTATTGCAATTAATGCAAATACCTAAAAGGGAACGGGAAATTGGACTCCATTTTCTACTTCGTAATTTAGAGGAAACATTTAATAACGGTGTTCGAACAGAAAATTTACAAACAGCAAAAGCTAAGATAGGAGAAAGTATTAAAAATTCTACACTATACGAGGACTTAAAAGAGCCTTTACAGAATCTAAGTGAATTTCTTGTTGTCGAGAATTCATTTTTTGATGTGGAACAAACGATGGAGGCACGAAAAGAAGCAGCTAGCAGAGTAGAACCAGTAATGATAACAGCTGGAGAAGTAATTGTCCATGAAGGTCAAACGATTACAGATGAGATATATGATAATTTAGAATTAGTTGGTGTTCTAGATGGGCAGCGTAATGTTCTTCCAATTATTGGTTTAGCTTTATTAATCATATTATTATGTTCTGTGTTAGTATTTGAGATGAACTTATTAGACAGGAATAATAAATTAAATCAAGCTAAGATTATAACTGTAATTATTGTTTCTATTCTTAGTATTGTCTTGATGAAAATTGTAAGTTTATTTATTCAAGAATATAGTCAATTATTTTATCTTGTACCGATTGCAACTAGTGCACTTCTTTTGAAATTACTCATCAATGAACGGATTGCCTTTATATTATCCATATTTTATGCCATTATAGGTAGTCTTATTTTTAATCATGAAATAGTTGGATACCTAAATGTAGAGGCTGGAATCTATTTACTATTCTCCCAAGTAGCAGCAGTTTATTTTCTAACGAATGTCAAGGACCGTACCACTATTTTAATGTCTTGTTTTGGTGTAGGTGTAGTTAATCTAACAGTGGTACTATCATTTTTATTTCTTTCTATTGAAAAATATGCACTGCAGGATTTATTTATTCAGTCAATATTAGCATTGATTTCATCTCTACTATCCGTTGTACTAACGATAGGCTTATTACCGTTTTTTGAAACGATATTGAATATGATATCTGATGTAAAATTATTACAACTATCTAATCCGAGTCATCCTTTACTTAAAAAAATATTAACCGAAGCTCCGGGTACGTATCATCATTCAATAATGGTTGCTAATTTAAGTGAGACTGCTTGTGAAGCGGTAGGAGCAAATGGCTTATTAGCTAGAGTTGGTGCATATTATCATGACATAGGGAAAACAACGAAGCCAAATTACTTTGTTGAAAATCAATTGTCGACTAGAAATCCACATGATTTTATTGATCCTATCATGAGTGCTAAAATAATAATTAGCCATCCCTATGATGGTGCGGAATATTTAAGAAAATATCAATTTCCTAAAGAAATTATTGATATCGCAATGCAACATCATGGAACTTCGTTATTAAAATACTTTTATTTTAAGGAAAAAGATAATAATAAACATGTAAAAGAATCTGATTTTAGATACCCAGGACCTAAGCCTGCATCAAAAGAAGCAGCTATTATTTGTATCTGTGATTCTGTTGAAGCTGCTGTTAGAAGCTTAAAGGAGCCTACTGAAGAAAAAATAGAAAATCTTGTATCGTCCATTATTAATGACCGAATGATGGATAATCAATTGGATGAAAGTCCGTTAACACTCAAGGAATTAAAAGTTGTACAAAATACAATTTGTGAAACACTTAAGGGAATATTTCACTCTAGAATACAATATCCAATGGAGGAGGATAAATAAAATGAATATAGACTTTCACGATAATACTAAAACAATCAAAGAGGATATAATTGATTTATTGTATCGTCTACTTCAATTTGCAGCTAAGGAGGAAAATGTTTTAAGTGAGGCTGAAATGTCTGTGAATTTCGTTGATAATAAAGAAATACAAGAAATAAATCGAAACTACCGGCAGAAAAATACGCCAACAGATGTTATCTCCTTTGCTATGCAAGAAACAGTTGAAGGTGAAATGGATATAAATGATGACGAAGTGAATTTGCCCCTTACATTGGGAGACATTGTTATTTCTGTTGAAAAGGCTAAGGAGCAGGCAGAAGATTATAATCATTCCTTCGAAAGGGAAATTGGATTTTTAGCCGTTCATGGGTTTCTTCATTTATTAGGTTATGATCATATGACCGAAGAAGATGAAAAAAGGATGTTTGGAAGACAGGAAGCAATTTTAGGTGAATTTGGTCTTGAAAGGTAAGAGGAAAAAAATTGGTTTTATCTATGCTTGGAATGGATTAAAGGAAATATACAAAACTGAATTTAATTTTCGCATTCACTTATGCGCTGCCATTTTGGTGATTATTGTTAGTGTAGTTTTACAAATAACTCTAATCAAATGGGCGATAGTTATGCTCGTTATAGCATTTGTATTAGTTGCAGAAATTATTAATAGTGCAGTCGAGAAAATGATTGATTTTATAAAACCAGAATACCATCCGGTAGCTGGAGTGATAAAAGATGTAGCCGCAGCGGCAGTACTTTTGTCAGCCATTTTTGCGGTAATAATTGGTATTATTATTTTTTTACCCGAATTATATGAAATCTTTATAAGGTAAGCCAGCAAAAAAGGCTTATCTTATTTTAATTGGTTATTTTTGGAAGGTTGTTTTGTGATAAAATCTATAATACGTTTTAACTTGACTCCTTTGGCAATATGTTGATTTTCGCTACAAAGGTAATCCATTTCTGCATGTTATGCGAATAACGTGTTATTTTATAGAAGGAAAGAAACTTTTAATAGCTTTTGTCGAATGTATGAAACTAATAAGAAATTGTAGTATTATATGTATTAATTACATTACAGAAAAAGACACATAACGTCCTGGAGGATTCAATATGGAAATTACGAATTATAAATCTGGCTTTATTGCTATTATTGGTCGACCGAATGTAGGGAAATCTACATTTTTAAATCGAGTCATTGGACAAAAAATCGCCATAATGAGTGATAAACCACAAACAACACGAAATAAAATTCAAGGTGTTCTAACAACAGATGACGCACAAATGATTTTTATCGATACACCTGGTATCCATAAACCGAAACACCGGTTAGGGGATTTCATGGTACAGGTTGCTGAAAATACATTAAATGAAGTTGATGCCGTTCTATTTATGATAAATGCAAAAGAAGGTTACGGTAAGGGTGATCAATTTATTATGGATCTCCTCGAAAAAGTTAAAAGCCCTGTTTTCTTAATTATAAATAAAATTGACTTGGTTCACCCAGAGGAATTACTTCCGCTAATTGAACAATATAAGGATAAGGTAGATTTTGAAGAGGTTATTCCTATATCTGCATTAGAAGGGAATAACGTAACTCTCTTATTAGAAGGGTTGAAAAATCATTTGCCAGAAGGGCCACAGTTTTATCCAGAGGAGCAAATTACGGACCATCCTGAACGATTTATTATTACGGAATTAATAAGAGAGAAGGTATTGGAGTTAACAAGAGAAGAAGTACCACATTCGATTGCAGTAATAATGGAAAATTTAGAGAAAAGAGATTCGAATGCTATCTTTATTCAAGCAACCATTGTGACCGAGAGAAAAACGCAAAAAGGAATATTAATTGGTAAGCAAGGAAGCATGTTAAAAGAAATTGGCAAAAAGGCACGAAAGGATATCGAAGCATTACTTGGATCTAAAGTTTATTTAGAATTATGGGTAAAGGTGAACAAGGATTGGAGAAATAAACAGAGTCAACTAAATGAATATGGTTTTCGCAAAGATGAGTATTAATTAGTAAACATGGTAAATTTTAATACTTATGATTATGAAAGTGTGGGTCAAGCTAAGGGTACAGTTACATTATTTAAACTTTAGGAAAGGTGGTTTTTTCATGATCGACCTTACATGGAAACTTTTTAGTCAAACAGGCGATATTGAGACATATTTGTTGTATAAAGAATTAGAATCTGAGCAAGGCCACACTAATTATAGTATGAAGGAAAATGAAGAAGAATCACCACTTGAAACAAATTTATAATGTAACTTACTCAAGCACTTGCTAATTCAGGTTCATATATGGTAATTGGGAAAGGTGAAGCGGTGTGCTTGAAAAAATTGATGGATTTGTAATGAAAGAAAGAGACTATGGAGAGACACATAAGATTGTAACGATTTACAGTAAAAAACTCGGTAAATTCACGGCATTAGCTAGAGGTGCAAAAAAGCCAAAAAGTAGAATGGCTGCTGTAACGCAGCCTTTCATTTATGCTCAATTTTTTATTTACATCAATAAGGGGCTTAGCACGATTCAGCAAGGAGAAATCATTGATTCGTATCGTTTGATTCGTGAAGACATTGTAAAAACAGCTTATTCTGCTTTTATCATGGAAGTAGTTGATAAATTGATTGAGGAAAAGCAAAGTGATATTTACCTTTTTGAACAGTTACAGCATACTATGGATTATATTTCTAATAATGAGGAAGCAGAAATCCCTGTCATGATGCTCGAAATGAAGTTATATCAAAAAGGCGGGATTGCCCCTGTTGTAGATTGCTGTACTAACTGTGGAAATAAAGAGCAGCCATTTGTATTTTCGGTTGTAGAAGGTGGTTTATTATGCAGGCGATGTATGCAATTAGATCCTGATGCGTTTCGGCTTTCCAATTCATTAGTAAGACTTTTATATATTTTTTCTAAGGTGGAACTTGAAAGAGTAGGTTCCATTTCTGTAAAAGATGAGAACAAAAAAATGCTTCGTCGATTATTAGATACATATTATGAGCGGTATGGGGGTTATTATATTAAATCTAGAAAGTTTTTAAATCAGTTAGATATGTTTAAATAGGCTTTTATTGACATTCTGAATGGGATAAAGTATTATTTGTACATAAAGTGAAACTTCATTCAGTGAGAGGATTTACTTCTTTCACTGAATGTTAATGGAGCGAATTGGGTGTTTACTGGCTGTTGATTTTCACTTATCTTCATTGATCCACCTAAAACCTTGAAGTGGGTGGTCTTATAGCTAGTTAACCTACGATAATTCTAATAAAAATAGGAAATTGCGAAGAAAGAGAAGAGTATCTACTGCATTCTATTCTTAGCGAGTCCGGGATGGTGTGAGCTGGATAGTAGAAAGGTTGAGAAAGGCGCTCTGGAGCAATTGATATAAAGTGGCTCTATTTTAATAGAGCAATTAGGGTGGAACCGCGGTAAAAGCCGTCCCTATGCTGTTTAACTAGCATAGGGACGGCTTTTACTATTAATAAAACAATTGGAGGTATAAGATAGATGAATATCCAGAACATGATTTTAACACTTCAAAAATATTGGTCTGAGAAAAACTGTATTCTGATGCAAGCCTATGATGTAGAAAAAGGTGCGGGTACGATGTCACCGATGACCTTGCTAAGAAGTTTAGGTCCTGAGCCATGGAATGTAGCTTATGTAGAGCCTTCAAGAAGACCTGACGATGGAAGGTATGGAGAAAATCCTAATCGTCTTTATCAGCATCATCAATTCCAAGTTATCATGAAACCATCTCCAGAAAATATTCAGGAGTTATATTTAGATTCACTAAGGCAGTTAGGAATTGATCCTTTAAAACATGATATTCGTTTTGTAGAGGATAATTGGGAAAACCCTACATTAGGGGCGGCTGGACTTGGTTGGGAAGTTTGGCTAGATGGAATGGAAATCACACAATTTACCTATTTCCAGCAGATAGGAGGATTGGAGGCTAATCCTGTTTCTGTTGAGTTAACCTACGGAATTGAGCGTTTAGCAGCATATATTCAGGATAAGGAGAATGTTTTTGAATTAGAGTGGAATGACGGTGTTACAGTACATGATATTTTCTATCAACCGGAATATGAACATTCCAAATATACTTTCGAGGAATCGAACACGGAAATGTTATTTGAATTATTTACAATGTACGAAAAGGAAGCCAAAGTGACAATGGAAAAAGGATTAGTTTTTCCAGCATATGATTATGTTTTGAAATGTTCTCATACATTTAATCTTCTTGATGCCAAGGGAGTTATATCTGTAACAGAACGGACTGGATATATTTCAAGAATTCGTAAATTAGCTAGAAATATTGCGAAAGCTTATGTTGCAGAACGTGAAAGACTTGGTTTTCCAATGCTTAATAAGGAGGAGAAATAAATGACAAAAGATGTATTGTTTGAAATTGGATTAGAAGAATTACCTGCCCGATTTGTAGATGATGCAGAGAAGCAATTACTAGAAAAAACAAAAGATTGGTTAAATGACTTACGAATCTCCTTCGAAAAAATTACTACTTATTCAACACCTAGAAGACTTGCTGTATTGATTAATGGGATAGCAGAATTTCAGGAAACGATAGAAGAAGAGGCAAAGGGTCCTGCAGTAAAAATTGCAAAAGATGGTAATGGAGATTGGACGAAGGCTGCCATAGGGTTTACAAAAGGACAAGGAAAGACAGTAGACGATATTTATACGAAAGAAGTTAAAGGTACTTCCTATATATTTGTTAAAAAGCACATTGAAGGAAAAAAATCAGTGGAATTACTACCTGAATTTAAAACTATTATTGAATCTATTCAGTTCGGAAAAAATATGCGTTGGTCTACACAAACAATGAGATATGCACGTCCAATTCGTTGGCTTGTTGCTTTATATGGTAAGGAAATTGTACCGTTTGAAATTGCTTCTGTTCAAACAGGAAATAGGACATATGGTCACCGATTTTTAGGTGATAAAGTGATGATTAATAATCCAGAGGACTACGTATCTGTCTTACGAGAAAATTATGTCATTGCTGACCCTAAGGAAAGAGAGCAAATGATTTTATCACAGATTAAAGAACTGGAAAATCAGAAGAAATTTCGTATTCCAGAAGATAAGGAATTACTAGATGAAGTACGGAATTTAGTGGAATATCCAACCGTTTTCCTTGGTTCGTTTGAAGACAAATACTTGAAATTACCATCAGAGGTGTTAATAACCTCTATGAAAGAGCATCAGCGATACTTCCCAGTGAAATCACATGATGGTGAATTATTACCTGGCTTTATTGGAGTAAGAAATGGGGATAATCAATTCCTAGAAACCGTTATAAAAGGGAATGAAAAAGTACTTAGAGCACGTTTATCTGATGCAGAATTTTTCTATGAGGAAGATCAAAAACATTCGATTAATACGTACTTAGAAAAGCTAGAACGTGTCGTTTTTCAAGAAAAATTAGGAACGTATACAGATAAAGTTAATCGTGTAATTTCTATCACAAAGCAAATTTGTGATTTATTAGAAGTTGATTATGAAACAGCTAAAAAAGCAGTAAGGACTGCTGAAATTAGCAAATTTGATTTAATGACAAATATGGTTAATGAATTTACTGAACTGCAAGGTATAATTGGAGAAAAATACGCTGTTTTGTTTGGTGAGGATAAAGAGGTCGCTCAAGCTATTAGAGAGCATTATTTACCAAAACAAGCAAGTGGAATACTTCCAGAGACGATGGCGGGTCAGATTGTAAGTATTGCTGATAAATTAGATACCATAGTAGGCTGTATCTCAATTGGACTAACCCCTACAGGTTCTCAAGACCCATATGGATTACGACGTCAGGCAACAGGTGTTTTAAGAATTGCTAGTGAGAATAATTGGAATGTCTCATTAGAATCAATGTTAAATATTACAAATTCTGTTTATGAGCAAACTAATATCGAGATGCAGGATAAGGAGGAAATTTCAAATGCATTACATGATTTCTTCAAATTACGTGCATCATTCTTACTGAAAGAAATGAATGTTGAAACAGATGTTATCCATGCTGTAATTGAAAATAATATTGGTGTATTTAACTATACTGAGAAAAAAGCAAAGTTATTATCGAAAAAACGCAATGATGAAACATTCAAGCCTATACAGGAAGCATTAGTTAGGATATTGAATTTGGCGAAGAAAGCGGATCAATTTCAAGTGAATGAGACATTATTTGAGACAGAATCAGAATCATTCTTGTACAAGGTATTACAAGAAATTAAGGATGATTTTCAACAAGCAAATAAAATTGCGAATGCAGAATCAGCTTTAGATTCCTTAAGTAAGTTAGCAAATCCTATTCATGAATTCTTTGATCATAATATGGTGATGGCAGATGATGAAAAAATTCGAGCTAATCGTCTAGCACTTGTAAATACTATTGCTAATACTATTTTAGAGTATGCAGATCTTTCCTTAATTGAATGGAAGCAACATCAATAAAAAACATATAGTATAACTTAATTTCCCTTTCCATCATAAGTGAGTTATAATTATTAGTAATAGTATGTCATATTAGCAAGGCGGTGAAAGGGTGGAATTATCAAAGAGACAACAAGAAATCATAGAAATTGTTAAGGCTGATGGACCGATCACCGGTGAAAATATCGCAGAGAGGCTTAGTTTAACTAGGGCAACGTTAAGGCCTGATTTAGCTATATTAACAATGGCTGGCTTTTTAGAAGCTAGGCCAAGAGTAGGCTATTTTTTCACTGGTAAGACTGGTTCTGAATTGCTTTCTGAAAAAATAAAGAAGTTTAAAGTTCATGAATTTCAGCAAGTACCGATTGTTATTAAAGAAAATGTATCGGTCTATGATGCTATTTCCACTATGTTTTTAGAAGATGTAGGGACACTCTTTGTATTAAATGAGAAGGGTTGCTTAAGTGGTGTCCTATCTCGTAAGGACTTATTACGTGCAAGTATGGGGCAGCAAGATTTAAATAGCATTGCTGTACATATTATAATGACAAGAATGCCTAATATAAATGTTTGTCAAAAGGATGATTTATTGCTTGATGCAGCTCAGCAGCTGATTAACAAAGAAATTGACGGACTACCTGTAGTAAAGGAAGGTGAAGAAGGATTAGTTGTAATAGGGAGAATAACAAAAACAACTATTACAAAGGTCTTTGTAGAGCTAGCAATTGATAGCCATGTGTAAAATAGTTACATCAGTTTGGGAGGGGTAACGAATTGTGAATACTGAACGAAACGTATATATTGTTTCAGATTCTGTTGGTGAAACGGCTGAGTTAGTTGTTAAAGCTGGCTTAAGTCAATTTAATAGTGAGGAATATAAAATTTCTCGCATCCCTTATGTAGAAGACGAGGGAACGATTAATGAATGTTTACAGTTAGCTAAGGACAATAATGGTATTATAGGTTTTACTCTAGTTAATCCTGTTTTACGTAATTATTTAAATAAGAAGGCGAATGAATTAAATATCGAAGCCATAGATATAATGGGGCCGATGATTGACGCCATGGAACGGGTTTTTGAAAATCCGCCGAGATTAGAAGCTGGTCTTGTTCATAAATTAGATGAGGATTATTTTAAACGGGTTGAGGCCATTGAATTTGCGGTTAAGTATGATGACGGTCGTGATCCTAGAGGTATTGCAAGAGCTGATATTATTTTAATTGGAGTTTCACGCACTTCAAAAACACCGTTATCTCAGTATTTAGCACATAAGAGATTAAAGGTGGCAAATGTACCAATAGTACCAGAGGTAGATCCACCGGAAGAATTATTTGAGGTTGATTCGAAGAAATGTATTGGTCTTCGGATTCGTCCGGAAAAATTAAATGAAATAAGAAAAGAGCGGTTAAAGGCATTAGGGCTTGGTGATCAAGCAACCTATGCTAATTTAGATAGAATTCATCAAGAACTTGAATATTTCAACAAAATTGTGGATAGAATAGGTTGTAAAGTCATTGATGTTTCGAATAAAGCTGTTGAAGAAACAGCAAATGTAATTTTACAAATGTATCATAAATAACATGATATTAACGAAAAACATTCTACCTTTTGTAGAATGTTTTTCTTCTGTTTGGAAAATAAGGAAACTTTTTGATAGAAATTTTTATCAAACTGTATTATAATATTAATTTGTGTAAAGATGTATATAATAAGAGTAACACTTTATTTGGAGATATTCTGAAAAATAAAACATTCATTCTAAGGAAGGAATTATAATATTTTTGTAGAAATATACAATAAAGCATTATTAATGGATGCACCTTCACAAAATAAGTAATAAGGGAGGAAATTTTTTTCTTCATCATAAAAAAATTGTCGAATTGTGAAGGAAAATTAAAAAGAATAACGAATACTATAATATGGTGGTAGAATGGCCAATCAAATACCGGAAGAAGTAATTGAAGAAGTAAGGAAATCCAATGACATTGTTGATGTTATTGGAGAGTATGTTCAATTAAAGAAACAGGGTAGAAACTTTTTTGGACTTTGTCCATTTCATGGAGAAAAAACACCATCTTTTTCTGTTTCACAGGAAAAACAAATTTTTCATTGTTTTGGATGTGGAAAAGGTGGTAATGCAATTACTTTCCTAATGGAAATGGAAAGCTACTCCTTCATTGAGACAATAAAGTATCTTGCTAATAGGAGTGGAATAAATCTACCAGATATAGGTAGTGAAAGGGAGTCTCCTCTTTCTAAGGAAAACCAGAATATCTTATCCGCTTATGAATGGTTAACTAAACTATATCATCATTTAATTCGATTTACAAAGGAAGGTAAAGAAGGACTACACTATTTAAAAGATAGAGGCATTAGCGAACAGGCAATTGATGATTTTCAATTAGGTTTTGCTCCAAACTCAAAGATATTTACGGCGGAATTTTTGAAGCAAAAGGGATTCAATCAAGCTTTATTAGTCCAATCAGGTTTACTTTCTTTACAAAATGACAATAGTGTAACTGACCGATTTAGAGGGCGAATCATTTTCCCTATTCGTAATCATTTAGGTAAAACGATTGCTTTTGGTGGGAGATTAATATCAGAAGGTGAACCGAAATACCTAAATAGTGCAGAAAGTGAACTATTTCAAAAAGGGAAGGTTCTTTATAATTTTGATTTAGCAAAAAAACATATTCGCAGAGAAAATGAAGTAATATTATTTGAAGGATATATGGATGTCATATCCGCTTATCAAGCTGGAATTAATAATGTCATTGCTACACTAGGAACCGCGTTAACGGATTACCAAGCAAAGCTGTTGAATCGATATGTTGATACAGTAGTTATTTGTTATGACGGTGACCGCGCAGGACTAGAGGCAACTTATAAAGCTGCAAACCTTTTGCGAAAAGTTGGTTGTCAAGTGAAAATCTCCAACCTACGTGAAAATTTAGATCCAGATAGTTTTATTAAAGCGTATGGAGGAAAAGCTTTTAAAAAAGAAATAATTGACACGAGTGACACGTATATTAGTTTTTATATGCGATACCGGAAAAAGGACTTTAACTTAAGCCTAGAAGGAGATCGTATTCAATATATAGAAGATGTTATTAAAGAAATATCACTTATTAATAGTTCTGTTGAAAGAGAATATTACTTAAAAGATCTTCATAAAGAATATAATATTTCTATGGAATCTCTCAATGAAGAGGTTGAAGCCCAACGAAATAAACAAGGATATTATCATAAAAAGGATAATACAGATAAGAACAGAAATACTAATAGAGCAGCAAGTTATCGTAGTAACCATAATTTATTACCTGCTTATCAAAATGCGGAAAGAAAATTGCTATCATATATGATTCAGGATTCATTTATAGCTGATAAAGTTCAAGAAGAAATAGGTGCAGGTTTTAATATTGATGCGCATAAAATACTGGCAACCCATTTATATGCTTTTTATGAAGAAGGGCATTCATCAGATGTTAGTTTATTTATCGAAAAATTAGAAGATCATGATTTAAAAAAATTAGTAACAGAAATAGCCATGTTACCATTTTCTGATGAAATAAGTGATAAGGAAATAAATGACTACATCCGAATGATTCAAGCGCAGAAAAACGATTATGTAAATATTCAATCACTAAAGGAACAACAGAGGGTGGCAGAGCAGCAGAAAGACCCGATAAAAGCTGCCCAAATTGCAATGCAGATTATTGAATTAAAAAAGCAGATAAAAGGAACAACATAAAAGTCTATTTAATTTGGAAGGAGGGGGACTCATGACTGATAAAAATCAATCACAAATTAAAGAATCAGAACAAACATTAGAGCAGGTAAAAGAAGCCTTAACTGAAATTGGTAAGAAGCGTGGTACATTAGCATATGAAGAAATTGCTGACCGCCTTTCGAATTTTGAGATTGAATCAGATCAAATGGATGAGTTCTATGAACACCTAGAAGATCAAGGGATAGAGGTTATTGGTGAATCGGATGATGACCCTAATATGAAGGAAATTTCAAAAGAAGAAAAAGCAGATGATGAAGATGATGAAGATGAAGATTTCAACTTGGAAGATTTAAGTGTTCCACTTGGAATTAAAATTAATGACCCGGTAAGAATGTATTTAAAAGAAATTGGTCGTGTAAATTTATTATCGGCTGCGGAAGAAATTGAACTGGCGACCCGAATTGAGGAAGGTGACGAGGAAGCCAAGAGACGTCTGGCTGAGGCTAACCTCCGACTTGTTGTTAGTATAGCAAAACGATATGTTGGACGTGGTATGCTATTTTTAGACCTTATTCAAGAAGGAAATATGGGGCTTATTAAAGCCGTTGAAAAATTTGATTATCGTAAAGGTTTTAAATTTAGTACGTATGCAACCTGGTGGATTCGTCAAGCTATTACAAGAGCGATTGCTGACCAAGCAAGAACCATTCGTATTCCAGTTCATATGGTTGAAACGATTAATAAGTTAATTCGAGTACAACGTTCACTTTTACAAGATTTAGGTAGAGAGCCTACACCGGAAGAAATTGGTGAGGAAATGGAACTGGCACCTGATAAGGTACGTGAAATTTTAAAAATTGCACAAGAACCAGTGTCACTTGAAACTCCGATTGGTGAAGAAGACGATTCTCATTTAGGTGACTTTATTGAAGATCAGGAAGCGATTTCTCCATCCGATCATGCAGCATATGAATTATTAAAAGAGCAATTAGAAGATGTTTTAGATACACTTACAGATAGAGAAGAGAATGTTCTTCGTTTACGTTTTGGACTTGATGATGGACGCACAAGAACTTTAGAAGAAGTTGGTAAGGTATTTGGCGTTACAAGAGAAAGAATTCGTCAAATTGAAGCCAAGGCCTTGCGTAAGTTAAGACACCCTAGTCGTAGTAAGCGACTAAAAGATTTTATGGATTGATGATGAGTAGTGAAGTCATTGAGAGCAGTTCTCTGTAATCAATGGCTCTTCTCTTTGATTTTGTTGGAACGTATTCCCTTTGCAATCGGAATAGCGAAGTTCGGCACCGTTACATGCTGGGTGATAGGTGTGTCAAGTAATCGGGTCGAAACTATTGTTAAAGAAATAAAGTATTGGAAAGAACATAAACTTCTACCTAAACAATATTGTGATTTTCTACTTGCTCTTTACACAAACGGAGACAATTAACTACTTGAAAGGATTTCTAAATTTTATGTGGGTGCTTATTTTCAAGTTGTATTGTTAATGCTCTTGTTACCGTTTTCTTTTCTTGTGATATATTTTACGAAATTTCATGAGGTTTTGCAACTAGCTACCATATTCTTTTTTTCAGTTACTCTGTTTGGTGTTACATTTATTATAGGTGGAGAAAGGTTTATTACCATCACCTCGCACTTGTTGTTACTTTATTTATATTTCTAATGCTGACCCTATTTTTAAGTGGTCTGCTATTTAATGAAAATATAGTAGTTAATTCAAGTATTCTTATTCTTCATTTCTTCATTTTGTATGTTGGTTTGCCCTCATTGGAAGGCTCATTTGAATTATATACTAATAACAGGTATTTTGGGGCTATTAATTACCACTTTTTACATTTTTTTATAAAAATTCACATCTTTATCCTTTAAACTAAATCAATTTTCGAGTAAACTATATATAGTCTGATATATTCTAAATATACAAAAGGGGATTACATAAGGAGGAAAACATTATGAAAAAGAACCCACTAATACCTTATGCAATTATTGCTGTAGTAGGGGTACTAGCTGTAATTATTATATCTTTTGTTGGCGTCGGACAACGTGATGCAATTCAGCAAGCTGAAGAAGGTGGAACTGAGCAATCAGCAGAGGGGGAAGTTTCGACAGATCCTGAAGCTGTTTTCCAGGCAAATTGTGCTGCATGTCATGGAGCTGATTTATCTGGTGGTATGGGGCCAGACTTAACAACTGTTGGTTCTAAGTATAATGCGGAAGATATTACTGGAATTATTCAAAACGGTAAAGGGCAAATGCCAGCAGTACAAATTCCTGCTGAAGAAGCTCAATTACTTGCCGAGTGGCTAAGTGAAAAACAATAATACTGAAATATTTGTGAAGCTTTCTGCTAACAACAGAAAGCTTTTCTTTTTGTTCTTTAGAACAGTATAATAAATATTAAGTTGAAGTAGAACATTACACAAGAGGAGAGAATTATGATTAAATCAATTAATCTTTCTACACGGTTATTAACAGTAGCAAAATACATACAAAAGGGGGCAAAATTTGCTGATATTGGTTCAGATCATGCTTATTTGCCATGTTATATATGCTTAAAGGATTATACGGCTAAAGCTATTGCTGGAGAAGTGAACGAAGGTCCTTATAACAGTGCAAAAGAAAATGTGATACACTATAACCTCTCTGATGTAATCGATGTTCGTTTAGGAGATGGTTTAGAGGTTATAAAGGCTGAGGATGAAATTGATCATGTGATTATTGCCGGTATGGGAGGATCTTTAATCAAAAGTATTTTAGACAATGGTAAAAAAATGTTGGAAAACGTTCATCGTATTATTGCACAGCCTAACGTAGATGCAAGAAATGTGAGACAATGGTTAACAACGCACCATTTTATTATAAATCATGAGGCGGTTATAGAAGAAAGTGGTCATATTTACGAGGTAATTGTAGCAGATAAGGAACCATCAAAAATTTCTAATCCGAAAGAGTTAGACGATAAGGAATTATTATTTGGTCCAATCTTATTAAAAAATAAAACGAAAAGTTTTTATGCAAAATGGACTCATGAACAGGAAAAATTACAACGTATTATCGAACAAATGAAACAAGCTAAAGAAGTAGATGTTGAAAAAATTGTACAATTCGAAAAGGAATTAAAATGGATTGAGGAGGTTTTAAAAGATGACTAACCGTAACTTGTTAAATCATTCAACTGTTTTCCAAGTAATGGAAAGATGGGCACCAAAAGCATTGGCGTATGATTGGGATAATGTTGGTCTTCAAATAGGGTCTTATAATAAAAAAGCAAATAAAATCATGGTTACATTAGATGTTTTAGAATCTGTCGTAGATGAGGCTATAGAAAAGAATGTAGATCTTATTATTGCTCATCATCCATTATTATTTAAGCCAATGAAACAAGTAAATGTCGATACATCACAGGGAAGAATTGTTAAGAAGTTGGTGGAACATGATATAACTGTGTATGCAGCACATACCAATTTGGATGCTGCTAGTGGCGGTGTAAATGATATGCTATGTGATTCACTTGGTGTCCATTCCGTGGATGTACTTATTGAGACAAAAAAAGAGAATCTCTATAAGATAGTCGTTTATGTTCCAACCAGCCATATAGATGAAGTTAGAAATGCTTTATCTAATAGCGGGGCCGGACATATCGGAAACTATAGTCACTGCACCTTTCAATTAAGGGGACAAGGTACATTTAAACCACTTGAAGGAACCAATCCATATATTGGTACAAAGGATGAGCTAGAGATAGTTGATGAGGTTCGGTTAGAAACCATTGTACAGGAAAGTCAATTACATAATGTGATTCGGTCATTGATTATGGAACACCCGTATGAAGAACCGGCATATGATATTTTTCCGCTCAAAAACGAGGGGAATCGTTATGGGATTGGTCGGATTGGACAGGTTTCAAAAGAGATGCGTCTCCGTGACTTTTGTGAACATGTAAAAAAATCCTTTAATATGGATCATATTAGGGTAACTGGTAATTTAGATAAAAAAGTTAAGAAGGTAGCGATTCTTGGTGGAAGTGGAGAAAAATATATTCATTTAGCTAAGAGAAAAGGTGCTGATGTATACATTACGGGGGATATGACATTCCATCAGGCACAGGATGCATGGCAATCTGGACTAGCTGTTATTGATGCAGGGCATTATATAGAAAAAATCATGAAACAGAATACAGTAAATTATTTACAAAAATCTTTAGATATGGAAGCTAACAATATTATCGTTTCAGAAACAAATACAGACCCCTTTCAGTTTATTTAAATTAGAGTCTAAAGGAGTTTTTACATTATGAGTCAAAATCAATTTGAGAGTTTTCATTTTAAGCCTATTATGTACGATGTGGTGGAAGGTTTAAAATTTAGAAAGCCAACAGAAATACAGGAGAAGGTTATTCCAAAAGTATTAAAGGGGCAAAGTATCATCGGACAGTCCAGCACAGGTTCAGGGAAAACGCACGCATATTTGCTTCCTTTATTTAATCAAATTAAGGTCTCTAAAAGACAAGTTCAATTTGTCATAACAGCTCCAACTCGGGAATTAGCGACGCAAATTTATGATGAAGTTAGGAAAATCATTAAATTAGCTAATCAAGAAGGAAGCTGGATTGCTAAGTTATTAGTTGGTGGTACAGACAAGCAGAAGATGATCGAAAAGCTAAAAGAACCACCACACATTGTGGTTGGTACTCCTGGTCGTATTTTAGATTTGGTAAAGGAAGACGCTATATGCATTTATTCAGCTGAAGCTTTTGTAATTGATGAAGCAGATTTAATGCTGGATTTAGGTTTTATAAATGATGTGGACCAATTATTGATTCGCTCTAAGAAGGATATTCAATTATTAGTGTTCTCTGCAACGATTCCACAAAGATTGGAGCACTTTTTCAGAAAATATTTAGAAAACCCGGTTTATGTTAAATTAGCCGATCAAATTTCACCCGAAAAGATGGAACACCGACTTATAGCGGTAAAGCATCGTGAAGAGGCGGATATTATTATCGAGATTTCCAAAGCAATTAATCCATATTTAGCTATTATCTTTACAAATGGGAAGGAACAAGCAAACGAATTATCATCTATTCTAATTAGTAAGGGATTGGATGTCGGTCTTATTCATGGAGGTTTGACACCAAGGGAAAGAAAACGTGTATTAAAAGATATTCAAAATCTTAAGTTTCAATATGTTGTTGCTACAGACCTTGCTGCAAGAGGGATTAATATAAAAGGGGTTAGCCATGTCATTAATGCGCAAATTCCGAAAGAAGAAGAATTTTATATCCATCGGGTAGGAAGAACCGCAAGAGCTGGGATGGAAGGGACAGCGATAAGTCTTTATCAAGAGGATGACTTAACATTAATAAAAAAATTAGAAGAAAAAGGACTTCATTTCACATATGTAGATGTGCGAAATGGTGAATGGAAAGAGGCAAAGTCTTGGAATGAACGTCATTTGCGAACAAAAACAACAACAAATATAGAAAAGGAAGCATGGAAACGAGTTCCAAAAGCCAAAAAAGTCAAACCAGGTTATAAGAAAAAAATGAAACAACAACAAGCTTCAATAAAGAGACAGCTCACTAAGAAATCAAAATATAAGAAATAGACTTGACGGTATGTTTGAATCAATAAGTATTGGAAGTACTGCTGAATAAAGAAGAGGTGTATGAATTGTTAAAAATAGGATCTCATGTATCAATGAGTGGGAAAAAAATGCTTTTAGGCTCAAGTGAGGAAGCCTCAGCATATGGTGCAAATACATTCATGATTTACACGGGGGCACCACAAAATACGAGACGTAAACCAATTGAAGAATTAAATATAGAAGCGGGCCTAGAACATATGGATAAACATGGCATGTCTGATATAGTAGTACATGCTCCATATATTATTAATATAGGAAATACAACGAAACCAGCAACATTTGAATTAGGTGTAAATTTCCTTAGGAGTGAAATAGAGCGAACAGAGGCAATCGGTGCAAAACAAATCGTCTTACACCCAGGCGCACATGTTGGGGCTGGATCGGATGAAGGAATAAAGAAAATAATTGAGGGTTTAAACGAAGTACTTGATAAAGATAACAGTGTTCAAATCGCTCTGGAAACTATGGCAGGAAAAGGAACTGAAATTGGGAGATCATTTGACGAGATTGCAAAGATTATTGATGGGGTAGCCTTAAACGAAAAACTATCTATATGTATGGATACCTGCCATATTCATGATGCAGGGTATGACATTGTAAATGACTTTGATGGGGTACTTCTAGAGTTCGATAAAATAATTGGAATAGACCGAATTAAGGTAGTACATGTAAATGATAGTAAAAATGAACGGGGAGCACATAAAGATCGGCATGAAAATATAGGTTTTGGTCATATTGGTTTTAAAGCACTACACTATGTCATTCATCATCCCCAATTACAAGAATTACCAAAAATCTTAGAAACTCCATATGTTGGTGAAGATAAAAAAAATAAAAAAGCTCCGTACAAATTTGAAATTGAAATGATTAGAAATGGACATTTTGAAGAGGATTTAAAAGAGAAAATTTTAAATCAGTAATAGTCAATAATAAGAAAGAGGGTAACATTCTGTGATGTTACCCTCTTTCTTATTCAAATAAATGTTGCAATCCATATGATCTAATTATCTCATCCAATAAATTTCTTGCTTCTTTAGCTGTGTTGATATCTGTAATATGTGCTAATTCCTGAAACATTTTTTCACGATCTTTTAATTTAAATGGATCTAGGGAATTTTGTTTTAAGTATTTGGAAATTTGTTGTGCCTGTTGTCTGGAAATTGAGAATCCATACTGTCTTCCGTAAAAAAGTAATTCATCGGAATTAATCTGTTTTAACTTATTCTTTACTAACTCTTTTATAAAAATGGACATATTGAAAAACTCCCCAAAGAATTTTCTTCTATACTATATGCAAACAAAACAAAAAAATAAACTTGTCTTGCCTATATAGTGGAAAGTTTGCAAGTGTATACAATGCTTCCACAAAATAACATTATTATAAAAGCGAGTACTCCATACACTATAACTGCACCTCATCACAGAAAAGGAGGTCAAGGACATGGATGAACAAAAGAACAATCGTGTAGAAGAGGCACCTCGCCATGGAGAGAATCATGGTGAAGAGATAAAAAATCAGGATTTTGTTGGGATTGAGCCAGATAGCACTAGAAACGAAGAATATGCAGCTGAGTTTACAGCAGATGATTATGATGTTAGAAATAGATCGGAGACAGATGGAGAAGTAAATAGCATGTGGGGATGGGTTGGGTTAGCTTTATCCATCATTTCATTCTTCATGTGGCCGATAGTTTTAGGAGCTGCAGGAATAATTTTAGGGTTTGTCTCCAGAGCTCGTGGTGCAGACACCCTTGGTAATATTGCTATTGCAGCAGGGGCAATATCCATATTGATAACAGTCTTTATATTGCCTTTCGTATAGCTATATAAAATGTTAAAAGGAGACTGAAGAATTGGCTTCGGTCTCCTTTTTATTGTATAGGGGAAAAAAATAATAATTATGTGATTCCAGTTCGTATGGATTGACTCCAGGATTAATTTGTTTAAAATCTGTAAGTATTTGCGATGATTCGAAATGTTTTAGGTGCTGTTTATTAATTTCTTCTACAATTGACAACACGGTATCACCAGGAGATACTTTAACTTTCATTATGGTGAAATCAACTTCATTAAAAATATGAACTTGATCCGTTAAAGTTTGATTAGTTCCTGGTATACTTAAAGATAAATCTTTATAAATACTTATTAAAAGCAGTATAATAAATATATACATAAAATATCTTTTTAATACATGCATCATTTTCTCCTTTTTCTGAAACCAATTAAGTCTCGTTTTCGTATTATAAATGGAGGAGGGATTCTTTGGAAATATTTAATTTAGAATGGATTGGAATTATTATAACTGGTCTTGGTACATTATTTATACTTGGTGAAGTTTTAGTAAATGCTCGCGGTATTTTTGGTATCTTGGGTATTGGCTTCATGACGATATATTTTGGTGCTTATGTGGTAGAAACAAGCTCCTTTGTTATTATGCTTATTTTATATTTTATTGGTTTATTACTTATAATTATTGATGGAAAAATATTAAATGATGGAACTTTAGCAACGATTGGATTGGTTACGATGTTAGTTGCCGTAGCAATTGCTGCACCATCTTTTACGGCTGGATTATATTCGGTACTAGGAGTTATTATTGGCGCTTTTAGTTCTCTTTTATTCCTCAAGGTATTTAAGAAAAGGGAAGTGTGGACTAAGCTTGCCCTAAAGGATCAACTAACAAGTGAAGCAGGTTATAATTCACTTAATAAGGAGTATGAATCATTAAACAATCAAATAGGAATAACATTAACCGATTTACGCCCTGTTGGAACGATTCAAATCAAACAAAAAGAATATAGTGCCATTTCCAATGGTCAATGGATAGAAAAAAATATAGAAGTCCAGGTGATTCAGGTGGATGGAACGAGAATCCTGGTGGAAAAAGTGGATAAATAATGAAAAGAATAAGCTAACACATTCTCTAAAAAAGTGAATGGTGTTAGCTTTTTTTTTAAATAAACAGATACAAAATAATCGTATATCTATAGAATATATGGAATGGCTAATCAAATTTTTGGTTTCTTTTTAATTGGATCTTAACAATTTATGAAGAATGGTAATAGATGAAATAGGGGAATAACTAAATATAGGAATCAATAAATTCATTTGTTAATTTAATGTAAATTTTTGTCGTAACGCCTTTACAATGTCTTTACGTATATTTACTATGGATTAGGGTAACCGAACAAGACAAACAGAATGAAGGGATGTTTCGAAATTGGATCTAGACATACAGAAGTTGATATTCGAATTTGTTGGAGGATTAGGTATTTTCCTCCTAGGGATAAAATTTATGGGAGACGGTCTGCAAAAATCAGCTGGTGATCGATTAAGAGACATTTTAGATCGATTTACAAGCAACCCATTTCTGGGGGTACTTGCAGGTATGATTGTAACCATTTTAATCCAAAGTAGCTCAGGTACGACAGTTTTGACTGTTGGGCTAGTAAATGCTGGATTTATGACATTGAGGCAAGCAATTGGAGTCATTATGGGGGCTAATATTGGTACTACTGTTACCGCATTTATAATTGGTATTGATTTAGGGGAATATGCATTACCAATAATGGCTGTTGGGGCATTTCTATTATTTTTCTTTAAAAAGCCAATCTTTAATGCTGTGGGTCAAGCTGTATTTGGATTTGGATCTTTATTCTTTGGTTTAGAACTAATGAGTAGTGGTATGAAGCCATTACGTTCATTGGAAGCCTTTCATGAATTAACCGTCAGTATGAGTGATAATCCAATATTAGGGGTAGTTATTGGGACCGTATTTACAGTAGTTGTTCAAAGTTCCAGTGCAACCATTGGTATTCTCCAAGGTTTATTCGCAGAAGGAGCCATGACCTTAGATGCAGCAATACCAGTACTATTCGGGGATAATATCGGGACAACAATCACTGCTGTTTTGGCCTCCATTGGTGCTAGTATTGCAGCGAAACGTGCGGCATTAGTCCATGTTACCTTTAATATGATTGGTACAACAATATTTTTACTACTTTTAGGTGTATTTACATCCTATGTATCCTATTTACAAGGACAATTTAATCTAAATCCTGAGATGACGATTGCCTTTGCGCACGGAAGCTTTAACATTATGAATACAATCATACAATTTCCATTTATTGCAGGCTTAGCATGGCTAGTAACAAAAGTGATTCCTGGTGAAGATTCTATTGTTGAATACAAACCACAGCATTTAGATCCTATTTTTATTCAGCGTTCCTCTTCAGTAGCATTACAACAGGCAAAAAATGAAGTGGTTAGAATGGGAGAATATGCATATAAAGGTTTAGAAGAAACTCATTCATATTTAGCTACAAATTCTAAAAAACACTCAGAAACAGCAACGCAAATTGAGGGTGCCATAAACAGTTTAGATAGAAAAATCACAGAATACCTTGTTAATATTTCTTCTGCAGGTTCGATGACGGAAGCAGAAAGTGAAAAACATACAGCACTTATGGATTCGGTTCGAGATATGGAACGTATTGGTGATCATTTTGAAAATATCATTGAATTAGTTGATTATAAAATTTCCAATAAAGTTCAAATAACGGATCAAGCAATGGATGATCTAAATAATATGTTCGATTTAACATTAATGACAGTTAAACAATCGGTTCATGCATTAGAAGAGTCGAACAGAGAAAAAGCTCTTGAAGTTATGCAAAAAGAAGAAGAAATTGATAGAATGGAAAGACAATATCGTAAAAAACACATTATTCGAATGAATGAAGGACTTTGCTCAGGATCAGCAGGTATTGTGTTTGTTGATATTATTAGTAACTTAGAGCGTATTGGTGATCATGCGGTAAATATTGCAGAAGATGTTTTAGGGGAATAATCTTTAGGAAAGAAAGTGTTTTACTTTCTTTCCTTTTTCAATTTAAGTTACCTTGTTTCAATATCGGACACTAGTAATTTGCATTACAAAAATATCCGTTTTAAGGGAGTTATTTACTATTTATTGAAATTGTTTTTAATAAGTGTTACTATAAACTTTGTTGTTTCTGATAGATGTTTGTCGGAAATAGTTGACTTTTTTGGAAGAACATGGTATTTTATATATTGTGCTATTTCAATGATACTTATAATTATTCCACAGTAGCTCAGTGGTAGAGCAATCGGCTGTTAACCGATCGGTCGTAGGTTCGAATCCTACCTGTGGAGCCAACATGGCGGTGTAGCTCAGCTGGCGAGAGCGTACGGTTCATACCCGTGAGGTCGTGGGTTCGATTCCCTCCGCCGCTATCATACTTTATTGGACAGATTATATCATACAAAATATGGCGGTCGTGGCGAAGTGGTTAACGCACCGGATTGTGGCTCCGGCATTCGTGGGTTCGATTCCCACCGGTCGCCCCATATAAAGAAATAGTAACGGACCCTTAGCTCAGTTGGTTAGAGCTATCGGCTCATAACCGATCGGTCGCAGGTTCGAGTCCTGCAGGGTCCACCATTTTATTTTCATATTTCTTGGAGGTATACCCAAGTCTGGCTGAAGGGATCGGTCTTGAAAACCGACAGGCGGGTCAAACCGCGCGGGGGTTCGAATCCCTCTACCTCCTCCATATATATGAAATACATAAAATATAATAAAATTGGCTCGGTAGCTCAGTCGGTAGAGCAACGGACTGAAAATCCGTGTGTCGGCGGTTCGATTCCGTCCCAAGCCATTACTTTCAGACAAGTAGAAATACTTGTTTTTTATTATTTAAAAATTTAATTTCTAGTAATTCCCAAGTCTTATGCAAATTATTTGCATGTTCTAGCGAGCAGTGATAACCTTCTAATTAAAGGGTTGATAACCTTATTTTACCATTTTAAGGAGGAAGAAAATCATGGCAAAATTTGAATTACCAGAATTACCATATGCATATGATGCATTAGAACCAACAATCGACAAAGAGACAATGACAATTCACCATACGAAACACCATAACACATATGTTACTAAATTAAATGGTGCTCTTGAAGGTGTTTCAGAGTTAGAAGGTAAATCTGTAGAAGAAATTATCAGTAATCTTGATGCTGTTCCAGAAGCAAAACGTACAGCTGTACGTAACAATGGTGGCGGACATGCTAACCATAGTCTTTTTTGGAAAGTTTTATCCCCAAATGGTGGAGGAGAGCCAACTGGCGAATTAGCTGATAAAATTAATGAGAAATTTGGAAGCTTTGCTAAATTTAAAGAAGAATTTGAAACTGCAGCTGCAGGCCGTTTCGGTTCAGGTTGGGCTTGGCTAGCTGTAAATAATGGTGAACTAGAAGTTACCAGCACACCAAACCAAGATTCTCCTTTAATGGAAGGTAAAACTCCTATTTTAGGAGTAGACGTTTGGGAGCATGCTTACTATTTAAAATATCAAAATAGACGCCCTGAATATTTAGCTGCATTCTGGAATGTAGTTAACTGGGATGAAGTTGCTAAAAATTTTGATGCAGCTAAATAAATAAATAAACGAAACACGTGGGACTTTCCCACGTGTTTTTTTGCATATCTAACTTCTATTCGACCAAACTAAGAATAGACCAAAGGAGTAGTTAGATATGTTGAAAATACTTCAATCATTTCAAAGTAAAATGGATATTAATCGTGATTTATTATTGTTATTGCTTATCGGTGGATTGTATTCTCTTGGAATTTTTCTATCCAATACTTTCGTGAATATTTATTTGTGGAGACAATCCGGAGATTACGTAACGATTGCTGTTTATAACCTTGGAATAAATATATTTCAAGCAATGACCTTTATATTAGCAGGAAGGCTAGCTAAAAAGGTTGATCGTATTATAGTTTTAAGATTAGGGGTTATATTTTTATCCTTATTTTTTTTATCTGTCTTAATTATAGGGGAAAAAGCTTCTACATTTAATTTTCTCCTTGGGTGTTTATTAGGTATCGGTTATGGATTTTATTGGCTTGCTTTCAATGTATTAACCTTTGAAATTACTGAACCGGATACACGTGATTTTTTTAATGGGTTTTTAGGCGTCTTACAATCGTTAGGTGGTATGGTTGGTCCATTGCTTGCAGGTATTATCATTTCTAAAATGGATGGAAACGTCGGTTATACAACAATCTTTACTATTTCATTTATATTATTTATCTGTGCGGTTGCTGTTAGCTTCTTTTTAAATCGGAGAAGTGCAAAAGGGAATTTCCATTTTAAACGTATTTTACATGAAAAACAAAATAATAAGAATTGGAGTCGTATTTTAAATGCCCATTTTTTTCAGGGGATCCGAGAAGGGGTATTTGTATTTGTAATCTCGATTTGGGTGTTCATTGTAACGAAAAGTGAATTTGCATTAGGTACATTTAATTTATTTTTATCTGGTCTATCTGCTGTTTTGTATTTTATTGTTACAAAATTTATCAAGCCATCTATGAGAAAAAAGGCTATATTAGTTGGGGCTTGTCTTCTATATTTTTCTATATTTATCATATTATTTGATCTAAGTTATTTCCTTTTAATTGTCTACGCTATCATTATTGGTATTGCTTATCCCATTATCAATGTACCTTATGTATCTTTAACTTACGATGTCATTGGGAAAGCATGGAAGGCAGGGGAATTACGGATTGAATACATTGTTGTTCGTGAACTATTTTTGAACAGTGGCCGAATTGTGTCAGTTATTTTATTTTTAATTGCAGTTTCTTTGTTTAATGCAGAGAAAGTAATTCCAATAATACTTGTTCTTTTTGGAGCAGGACATGTAATCATTTATCTATTTGTAAAAAATATTTATTTAGGAAGTACACCGCATAAGGAAATATTGATGAAGGACCAGATAACAGACGAAAAGAATAGATAGACGAAATAATTAAAGTATATTTAATGGTTGGGGGAAGTAAAATGAGTAAAAATAGAAAGAAAAAAACTCAATTACCCTTTCGTATTAATCTATTGTTCTTCGTTATATTTCTGCTGTTTTCTGTACTTATACTCCAACTAGGTGTTGTCCAGATCTTAAATGGAGAGAATTTCCAACAAGAAATAAACCGCACGATTAAGGATACAACTAAAGTTCCCGTACCAAGAGGAAAAATCTATGATCGTGATTTAGATGTAATTGTTGATAATAATCCCATCTATTCTATTACGTATACACCAGAAAAAAGGTTAGAGGCCAAGGATAGGCTAATTATAGCCGAAAAGTTGGCTGAATTCATTACAATGGTTCCCGAGGAAGAAAAGGACCCTGAAAAATATCTAGATAAAAAGTTAACGGAACGTAATTTAAAGGAGTACTGGTATCTAAATAATAAAGATGAGGCAAATAATCTCCTGTCAGATGTAGATTTACAAAAATTAAGTCATGCCGAGGCTTACAATAAAACGTTAGAACTAATACCAGAAGAGGAAATTAGTCAGTTCAGTATGAATGAGAAGGAAGTTATTGCCATTAAGAAGGAGTTGGATAAAGCACATTCTTTAATACCGCAAATCGTAAAAAATAAAGGGGTTACTGCAGAGGAATATGCTAAGGTTTCAGAACATTTGGATGTATTGCCAGGTATTAACGCTACCATAGATTGGAATAGGTCCTATCCGTATGGCGATACAATAAGGAGTTTGTTAGGATCTATTACAACCCAAAGTGAAGGAATACCAGCTGAATATGAAAGTTATTATCTGACGAGAGGTTACAATAGAAATGATCGAGTGGGAACCAGTGGTTTGGAGGAATACTATGAAGACGTATTACGGGGAAGAAAAGAACAGGTTCAATATACAACAACAAAAAATGGAGTTATTATTGATACAGAAACTATTGTAGAAGGTGAACGTGGGAAGGATATAGTTCTTACGATTGATATGGAATTTCAGAAAGCAGTAGATAATATTCTAAAAGAGGAATTACGGAAAGCTATACAAAAGCATCCACATGCCAATCGTTTTTTAAGAGACGCGCTTGCGGTAGTGATGAACCCACAAACCGGGGAGATATTGGCAATATCTGGGCAACGTTACGATAGAAAGGTGAAGGAATTTAGAAATGAGGCTTTTCGAACGTTATATGATGCACACCGTCCAGGATCTGCTATTAAAGGTGCTACTGTTTTAACAGGATATGCGTCTGGTGTTATTCAACCTGGTGAAAGCTTTTTTGATAGAACTATCAAAATAGCTGGTACACCGGAAATGTCTTCCTATGCTAATCTTGGTTTAGTAAATGATTATGATGCATTAAAATTATCATCTAATATATACATGTTTTATATTGCATTACGTATGGGGGGAGAGTTTCGATATCCTTTTCCAAATGGAAGTACTGTTTCCATTGATAAAAGTGCGTTTCAGGAATTCCGTAATTATTTTTCACAGTTTGGACTCGGTGTTAAAACGGGTATTGATTTTCCTTATGAAGCAACAGGTTATGTAGGTCCAGAACCTGTTGCAGGGAATCTATTGCACTTTGCTATCGGACAATATGACACTTACACAACCATCCAACTAGCCCAATATGTGTCCACCATTGCAAACGGAGGGTATCGTGTTAAACCTCATGTGGTAAAAACAATTCACAAGCCAGATGGCAAGGAAGAGCAGTTAGGCTCAATCTATCGTTCAGTGAATACTACTGTTTTAAATTTAATTCAAATGGACCATATAGAAAGGGTTCAAGAGGGATTTAGAAGGGTATTTCAGGAGGCTAGGGGAACGGCATCCAATTTCTTTGTGAACAAAAATTATAATCCTGCTGGAAAAACAGGTACAGCACAAAGTGATTATTTCCATCAAGAAACAGATACTATATATAAAACAGAGAACCGAACTTTAGTGGGCTATGCTCCTTTTGATAATCCAGAGGTCGCTTTTGCGGTCATTGTACCCAATCTAGGCCCAAATGTAAGGGAACAGCATCCAATAAATAACTTAATCGGCGAAAAAATTTTAGATACCTACTTTAAAATGAAAAAAGAATAAGCATATAAATTCAAAAGAGCAATAATAGTAATAATAGTAATGAATAAACAAGTCAAAATCTCCAAATACATAGGAACTTTGACTTGTTTATTCAGCTTCGGAGTCATCCCTTAGGTTAATTTACACCTAATTTACAGTGAATTAACAATATTAAGCTATAATAGTGTTAGTAACTGTAATATAATAGAGAATGAGGAAGTGAGAATAACAATGGAAACTCGTAACCAATTTCGGAATGAGCTAGAGGAATTAAATAAGTATATAACGAGGCTTGCAACATTATCGCACGAGGCGTTGGAGAAGGCAATTTCAGCTCTTCATACGCAAAATCTAGATAAAGCAAATCAAGTTGTAGAGGATGATAAACACATCGATCGCGCAGAAATAGAAATTAATGATAAAGCTGTACTTTTAATTGCTAAGCAACAGCCGGTTGCAACAGATTTACGTAAAATTATAAATGCTTTGAGAATTGTAACTGATATTGAAAGAATGGCTGATAATGCAAAAAATATAGCAAATTCAGCGATAAAATTAGGGAAAAATGAGATCAAAATTCCTGATGGTATAAATAAAATGTATGAAATAATAACCGAAATGCATAGAAAAATTATTTTAGCTTTTGAAAACGAAGATATTACTATCGCCAAGGAAATAGGTGTAATGGATGATAAAGTAGATTCATTGTACAATGATGTTGTTAGTGAATTACTTGGAGAAACTGCTACAAAACCGGAAAAAGTTCAATATGTTATGCAAATTGCCTTCTCAGCAAGGTATCTGGAAAGGTATGCAGACCAT
Source organism: Oceanobacillus senegalensis (assembly GCF_900176885.1). GTDB lineage: Bacteria > Bacillota > Bacilli > Bacillales > Amphibacillaceae > Oceanobacillus > Oceanobacillus senegalensis. The sequence continues at coordinate 1,216,958 of NZ_LT839648.1, forward strand.
ATTACTAACATTGGGGAAAGTATTTTATATCTAGTTAGAGGGGAAAATTACAGTCTAAATTAAGAAGACGATAACATTATATGGGCGGCTGCTCAAGGCAAAAATCAACATGCTCTAAAAAAATTCACTAGAAATAGGTTGGATGAATAAAAAAGGTTAAGCAGTAAAAAATAACTGCTTAACCTTTTAATTTGTTAGAGTCTCGGCAAGTTCATAGAAGCTCATGTCACTAGATACTTTAAATTCACCTAATTGAACTTTTAAGCTATAATCATGTTCTTCTAAATAATCAGTAAAATCTGATGCATTTTTAATAATTTTATTTTTCTCTAAAAGGGAGCTAATTTCTGAGGTAGGCATACCAGATTTAATATTTATAGTATATGTTGACTTTTCATCACCTTCATCAGAAGAGGAATTTTTATTTTTATCCTCTGTTGTTTCCCCTTTTTTGGACGTTTTCTTTTGTGATGTTTTGTCTTGAGTATCCTTATCTTTAGTTTTTTCCTTAGTTTCATCTGAATTTACACTCAGGGAAATGTACTCGGAATTGGATAATACATGATATCCTTCTTTCTCTATAAGTGAAATCATTTCATTAGTGGATAATTCTTTTGCTCCTTTGTTATCAAATAAGAAAATGCCAATTAACATAAGTATGCCGGCAGTAAATAAACCTATTGAGAAATATCTAACAAGTTGTTTCATCATTTTCTCCTCTTTACTGTTTAATTATTTTTCTAAATCATTTGTAAGCTCTTCAGGTAAAAGTTCTTCTTCTAAAATTTTTATTTTTTTCTTTATTTGATATGTTTCCTGCATACTTGATATGGATAATTGCTCCACTTGATCTTCAAGTTCTTCTATACGGTCATTCATAAAGAATGAAAGTACAAATAGAACAATTGCAATTATGATCACTGTAATTACTGCATAAATCATGTTGTTTCCTCCTTAATTATGTACATCGAAAAAAGAATATCACCCCAAAATGAGGGATTGTACCTCGAATTCTAATAGTTAATTTTTTACACATACTATTTATAACATAGAAATAAGAAGGAGAAAACTTTAAGTTTTTTCCATTTGATTCTTGATTGAAAAATAATTCTCTGGTATTATTAATTAAGTCTGAAACGATTTTGTTTTAATTATTGTAGATATTATAGTTTGGAGGGAAAATCATGCGCGTAAACATTACTCTAGCTTGTACTGAAACAGGTGATCGTAATTATATTACAACAAAAAACAAACGTACAAATCCTGAGCGTATCGAGCTTAAAAAATATTGTCCACGTCTTAAAAAACACACATTACACCGTGAAACTAAATAATTTCCCGGAATAAATACCAAAAGTCCTCTTATCGATTTCGATAAGGGGATTTTTATTTTAATAAATAAGGCTATAATACATGTATAATTCGCTAATACCTTCAAAGCATAATGGTAACTAACTTTAAAAGAAGGTGTTATTAATGAAGGTATTTGTTCAGTTGATTATAGTAGGCTCCTTGAGCTTGTTTGTATATAAGAAGAGATATCGTTTATTAAACTGGATGATGTCTATTGGGTTTCTCCGGAAGTATGCAGTACGAATTTCAATGAATATACCATCAATGCGAGCAAAAATTCTACCTAGTTTATTTGATAGTGAAGTTGAACAGGAATTATTATAATACAGAATGAAGGAAGTTGTATGTTAAATATGACTTCTTTTTTTATATAGGAATACATATTACTCATTTTAATTTTCTCTATGATATGATGTGGTGAGGGAAGGTGAATCAATGTACTTAGATGAATTGAATATAATGTACCAACTTGCAGCACATTTTGTAACTGAAGAAGGTTATGAATTAATACACATGAATGAGCAAGAGGTATGGTTAAAGAATTATGATAAAAAAAATTCAGAAGTCATTAGATTAACAACGAGGGGATTTGATTGGAAAAATCATTTGAAAAAAGATATCGCCATTGTTTTTCAGCAGGTAAAAGGTTTAAGGAAGGTATTAAAGGGAAAGCGAGTGGAGATACACAATGTCTATGTTTCTACATACCCTCCTGTAGATGATTGGGAAGCTTTGAAACGACCCATGAAGTTAAAGGAAAAGAATGCTGTTAAGATGAACGTATATTATTTGAATAGAGAAGATTTTATGGAAGAATTTGTACGATTAAAGGCCTCACTCGATTTACAAGATATTGAACTTAAACAAAATTTATCAGAAGAAGATAAAGAATTAGAAGTAAATAAACAACGTACTTTTTTGACTCAAATATTAAATAAAAAACAGCAAGAAAAAGAAAAAGTTTTTTCATATGGTAAGCCATTTTTTACATACATAATTATGGTAATTAATATTCTTCTATTTATTTTAGTAGAGCAAATTGGTGAAAGTAATGCTATTAATACGTTAGTCAAGTTTGGAGCAAAGTATAATCCTGCAATTATTCAAGACGGAGAATGGTGGCGTATTATTACTTCCATGTTTTTACATATTGGGTTGCTTCACTTGGTTATGAACATGATAGCTGTTTATTACTTAGGAACGTTAGTTGAAGGAATATATGGAAAATGGCGTTTCTTAATCATTTATTTCTTAGCAGGAGTTGGTGGAGGAATTGCTAGTTTTGCATTCTCCATAAATGTTTCCGCTGGAGCATCTGGGGCTATTTTTGGTTTGTTTGGTGCGCTTTTATTCTTTGGACTTAATTATAAGCAAATTTTTTATCAAACAATGGGGTTAAACATACTAATAGTATTAGCAATAAATATTGTCTTCGGTTTCTCCATTCAGCAAATTGACATGGCAGCACACTTAGGGGGATTAGCTGCTGGTTTTATAGCTTCAAGTATTCTACATCTACCTCATAAAAAAAATTCTCTTCTACAGCTTTTTTCTTTTATCTTTTACATTGGCTTGTTGTATGGTTTATGTTTGTTTGGAATAACAAATAATGAAAATAATCAAACTTATCATTTAATGATATTGGAGGAAGCCATAAAAGAGGAGAATTATGAAGAAACTATAGATGTAGCAACAAATGCATTAACAACAGTAGAAGGGGAAATGGATGCTATTATACTTTTTCAGCGATCATTTGCTTATATTAAGGTAGGTGAGATCGATTCGGCTATTGTGGATTTGGAAAAAAGTATATCCATTGACCCTCTTCCTGAGGCTTATTATAACTTAGCACTTCTTTACTATAATAAAGGCAAATGGGATAAAGCAGAAGAGAATATAAAAAAAGCTCATGAAGCGAATCCTAATGAAGAAGGTTTCTTTGATTTATATGAGCAAATAACAGGTGAACCAGTTAATTAAGGTTATTGGTTTAATAAAGTATAAAATTATTTATTTCGTTCAAACTAAGCCTATCATTCGATTGATGTTAGGTGTGAAACGATGGAAAATGAAAAAAAACCGCTTTATCCTTCTTTTGAGAAAAATGTGAACTACATTAGTGATAGACTGGGTGTGGATGACAGTTTTGATTTAATTCGTCTAGACATGGAATATGCAGGACGTAAGATGGCTTTATTCTTAGTTGATGGTTTTGCTAAAGATGAAATATTACATTATTTAATGAAATTTTTAGCTGAAATCAGTCCAGAGGATATAGAGCCTAATGCTTTTACAAAGCTTATGAAAACCTATATTCCATACATTGAGCTAGGTCAGGAGGATGATTTAAATCGAGCTGCGGATCAGGTTTTAGCTGGTCCAACAGTGTTATTTGTTGAGGGCTTGGATAAAGCAATTATTATTGATGCACGTACATATCCTGTCCGCTCTCCAGCAGAGCCCGACCTTGAAAGAGTGGTACGGGGTTCGAGGGATGGATATGTAGAAACAATTGTTTTTAATACAGCATTAACCCGAAGAAGGGTTCGAGACCGTTCTCTCAGAATGGAATATCTACAGATTGGTAGAAGATCGAAAACAGATATTGCGCTCTGTTATTTATCTGATATAGCCGATGAGAAACGAGTAGAAAAACTGAAAGATACACTAAAACTAATTGATACAGATGGTTTACCTATGGCTGAAAAAACAGTGGAAGAATATCTAAGTGGTAGGCATTGGAATCCTTATCCATCTTTACGGTACACGGAAAGGCCAGACACGGCAGCTGCACACCTTTATGAAGGGCACGTGCTTGTCATTATTGACGGCTCTCCTAGTGTTATGATTACACCTGCAACGTACTGGCATCACTTGCAGCACGCGGAAGAGTATAGACAAAAACCATTAGTGGGGGCTTATTTACGAATCATAAGATATATAGCAGTTTTTCTATCACTTTTTATCTTACCACTTTATTACCTTGTTTCGGTACAACCCGAGTACTTACCAGCGGGGTTGGATTTCATAGGACCTAATGAGGAAGGAAATATTCCACTCCTCTTACAGTTTTTACTTGCTGAGCTTGGTATGGATATGCTGAGGATGGCGGCGATCCATAGTCCAGCATCACTTGCTACAGCCTTAGGTCTCGTAGCGGCTATATTAATTGGACAAGTATCTGTAGAAGTTGGTTGGTTTTCCAATGAAGTTATACTTTATATTGCACTTGCTGCAATTGGATCATATGCCACACCAAGCTATGAGCTAAGTCTATCCAACCATATAGTACGGATTGTGTTTTTAATTATTACCGCTATTTTCGGAGGACCTGGTTTTGTAATCGGAATTACATTGTGGATTATTTATTTATCACGTATGAAGACATTTCATATACCATATTTTTGGCCATTTATTCCGTTTTCATTTCGGGCATTTAAACAAATCCTTATAAGGTCACCAATTCCGTTGCAACGGACTAGACCCGAGTTCTTAAATCCGGGAGACCCAGATCGCTAATATTCGGTCTGGGTTTTTCCGTTTTATTGAAAATCGAGTGATGTAATGCAACTGTAATTCATTTCTTTACAGAGATTTGCTATAATAAATAATGGTGATTTTTTAATGAAAACAGTTTATGATGTTCAACAATTATTAAAAAGATTCCACACTTTTATTTATACTGGAGATCGTGTTGGTGATCTAGAATTAATGGAAATGGAAGTAGATGACTTATACCAGTTTCAATTTATAAGTAATGATGATTATAAACATGCTAAGTTAATTTTAAGAAAAGAAAAAACAAGACTCATGAAACGGAGCGGTATGAATGAATAAAGTTATTATTGGTGCAGATATTGGTGGTACGACAATTAAATTAGGATTTATTAACATGGAAGGTGATATACTTCATAAATGGCAAATACCAACGAAGACTGCCAATAATGGTGCATCCATAATTACAGATATCTGGGAATCTGTTTTAACCAATTTAAGTGAGCAGAATCTTAGAAAAGAGGCTGTTCTCGGTATTGGAATTGGAGCTCCTGGATTTATAAATTCAGAAACTGGATTGGTGTATGAAGCAATAAACATTGGCTGGAAGAACGTTGATTTAGCAAAAGAGTTACAAAATATGTCAGGGCTTCCTGTCTTCGTTCAGAACGATGCAAATATAGCTGCTTTAGGTGAAAATTGGATAGGAGCGGGGAATCATTCTTTTAACATGATTGCTGTCACTCTTGGAACTGGTGTGGGTGGTGGAGTTATCGTAAATGGATCAATTTTAAATGGTGAAAATGGTATGGCTGGTGAAATTGGCCATATAAAAGTGGATCCAAATGGAATACCTTGTAACTGTGGTGGAATTGGTTGCTTGGAAACGATTTGTTCAGCAACAGGGATTGCTCGTCAAGGTATGGACGCTGTTACGTTAAATACAAGAAGTAATTTAGCTAGTTATTATAATAAAACAGGAAATATATCTGCTAAAGATATTTTAGAATTAGCGAAATCCGGTGATGAAACATGTTTACACATCGTCCAGCATACGACCAATATTTTAGGTATGGCTTTAGCAAATATGGCTTCACTAAATAATCCTTCAAAAATAATAATTGGTGGTGGCGTTTCGAAAGCAGGGACCTTCTTGCTAGATTATATAACCGATTCCTTTAAGAGACATGCAATACCGAAGATAAGTGAAACGTGTGAAATAAAACTTGCCCAATTAGGGAATGATGCGGGAATGATTGGTGGAGCATATTTAGTTAAAAAAAATGTTGGTTAAAAACTGTGAAATGATGTTTAATAATTAATTAAATCGAACAGTATAGTAAATATTAAGAAATTGTTAACTTAGTGAAACCTTTTTTTCGTATTATTCGTCATATAGTATAGTGGATGCTTCAATAAAAGTAATTCAATTTCTATCATTATTTTAAAAATAGATATATAGGATAATGTGGAGATTATTAGGAGGAATATTTGATGAAGCTTAAAAAGCCAAAAATACCGTTATTTATTTTGGCAAGTTTATTATTCGGGTTAAAGACGTATTTTGTTTATCGGTTTATGTTCAATGTTGAATTAGATAATAATATGCAGGAGTTTATACTGTTTATCAACCCATTTGTATCAGCTTTCTTATTATTTTCTTTAGCTGTATGGTTTAATAAATCATCAAGACAGATGAAGTTTTTACGGTATTCCATGTTTATAGCGACGTTTATTATTTTTGCAAATCTCGTATTCTATCGTCAGTTTACAGATTTTATTACTATTCCACAGCTATTTATGGGAAGTAATATGTCTGACTTGGGGTCTAGCATACTAACCCTTATTAAACCATATGACATTTTACTTTTTGCCGATGTGATTCTTATTTGGTTTATAAGTAAGAGGAAAGAAGAAGATTTGGCTGTATCTTATCAAAAAAGAGGAAAAGTATTCGCGCTTGCGATGTCCCTTTTATTATTAGCAGGAAATTTCTTTTTAGCTGAAATGGAAAGACCACAGTTATTTACTCGTGGTTTTGATAGAGAATATCTGGTGAAAAACATTGGATTATTTAATTACCATATATATGACATTATTCAGCATTCAAGGGCAGAATCTAAGAGAGTTTTTGCAGATGGCAATGAACTAAATGATATTGAAAAGTTCATTAACGAAAATGTAAAGATAGATGACAAAAAATCTTCTATGTTTGGTGCTGCTGAAGGGAAAAATATCATTTGGATTAATGCGGAATCCCTTCAATCTTTTGTAATTAATAATGATGTAAACGGAGATGAAGTAACACCTTTTTTAAATGATTTGATAGAAGATGAAGATACGTATTACTTTGAGAATTATTATGAACAAACCGGACAGGGAAATACGTCCGATTCAGAATTCTTAGTGGAAAATTCAATGTATCCTTTATCAAGAGGTGCAGTATTCTTTACTCACGGTGGAAATGAGTATCATGCTTTTCCAGAAATTATTAAGAAAGAAGGATATACCTCATCTGTTCTACATGCTAATAATGGAAGTTTCTGGAATAGGTTTCAAATGTATGATAGTTTAGGATTCGATCATTTTTATGATGAGAAAGCATATGAAGTTAACGAAGAAAATTCTGTTGGTTGGGGATTAAAAGATAAGCCATTTTTTGAGCAATCCATTAAATATTTGCAATCAATGGAAGAACCATTCTATGCAAAATTTATTACACTTACGAATCACTTCCCATTTGAATTAGAAGAGGAAGATCAATCAATTGAGCCGTATAACTCTAATTCAAACACATTGAATAATTATTTCCCTGCAGTCCGATATATGGATGAGGCGATAGAAGGATTTTTTGAACAATTAAAAGCTACAGGGATATATGAAGATTCCATTATTGTTATAATGGGAGATCACATTGGGATTAGTGCCAACCATAATAAAGCAATGAGTAAGTATTTAGGGAAAGAAGAAATAACTCCGTATGATCAGGTTCAGTTACAACGAGTTCCATTATTTATTCATATCCCAGGTGATGGTAACGGAAAAACAATTTCAAAAGTATCAGGACAAATTGATATGAAACCAACAATGTTAAGTTTATTGGGAATTGATGTATCTAAAGATATTTATTTTGGAAATGACTTATTCGCCGAAAATAGAAAAGGTTACATTGCACTTAGAAATGGTGATTTTGTAAGTGATGAGTATATATCAACTGCAGGTATATGCTATGATAGGGAAACTGGTGAACCTGTAAAGGCAGCAGAATCTAACACGTCAGACACAAACGATAACTCAAATGCTTGTAGTACAATTAGTGAAAAAGTCCAAACAGAATTACAGCATTCTGATGATATAATTTACGGAGATTTACTTCGCTTTTATGATTTTAAATGACAAAAGCGTAAGTGCCCAACTATAGAAAAAGTTCTTGATAAACATTAAAAAAACTGCTTAGGATTTAAAGCCTAAGCAGTTTTTTTATAAACAATCTCAAAGGTTAGCCGCTAATCTCAGATATAATGGTCGCGATGGAAAAGAATCCAAAGACAACAGCAGTAGCAGCCGAAAATAGTAGCGCAAAAATGTTCTTATACTTTAATTGACGAACTACTGATACTACAGCTAAAATAGCGACCAAAAGGAAAACAATACCTAGTACAATATGCATTGATTTTAACCTCCTTGTGCTCTTTCTCCCGAATAGTTAAATTTTGCTTTGGGAAGTATTTTTATATTATTATGTAATTAATCAATACAATATCATTTTATAGTAATATATGGGTTTTGTCGAGATATATACAAAGTAGATTTTCATAAAATATGTTATTTGGAGGAATTATATGAATATTATAGGTTTATCTGTAGGTCCACTAGGTACTAATTGTTATATACTTTTCAATGATAGTGAAGCAATCATTATAGACCCTGGTGGAGAGCCAAATAAGATAATAGAAGTTATCAATAAAAAGGAGGCTGAAGTTAAGGCAATTCTCTTAACTCATGCACATTTTGATCATATTGGGGCAGTAGGGTATTTGAGAGATTTTTATCAGGTGGATGTGTATGTACATAAAGAAGAACAATCATGGTTAGGGGATTCTCAATTAAATGGATCGTCCGCCTTTATTGGACAAGAGATTGTAACCAATAAGGCAGAACATGAATTAACTCCAGGCAAGTTGGAAATATCTTCATTTTCTTTGAAAGTTATACATACACCTGGACATTCTCCGGGAAGTGTAAGTTTTGTAATTGCTGAGGAGTCCATCGTGGTTGGAGGTGATGTGCTATTCCGGGAAGGGATTGGACGTACTGATTTGCCAGGTGGGAGCATGTCTCAATTGGAAAACAGTATAAGAAAATATTTTTATACGCTAGATGATGATTTTATTGTCTATCCCGGACACGGACCAGAAACATTAATAGGATATGAAAAAAGAAATAACCCATTTATTAGAGGCTAGGTCCTTAAGGTTTGCCATGTAATATAAATGAATTGGAAAATCTGAGTTAAGTTTAACAAAAAAGCTCTGCACATAACTTTAAATGTGCAGAGCTTTTTTGTCTTTAATGTCCAAAACCTGGTACAAGTATAAATTCTGAATACCATGTAAAACCAATCATGAATACTGTGCAATATGCACCGAATAAATACATATACATTCTTTCAGATAATTTCAAATAACCCAATGTAAGGAAAAACACCGTTTGAACAAGGAATAATAGCGCTGTTCCAATCATATCACCAACGTAGAACATTACTGTAAATATACCTGTCCAAAAGGCAAGAACACGAAACATACGATCCATGTGAGTCCCCCCCTTTTAGATAACGTTATCATTGATATTATAAACAAGAAATGCCTTCTTGTAAACGAATGTTAATTGTTAGCTTGTAAATTTGCTCTATAAGAGCAATTTTCACAGCCATTAACAAAAATATTATTCTCTTCGATTAGATCAATACTTTCAAAAAGGACCTCAAACATTCCTTTTAAAAAGGCATGATGCATCTTACAAATCATTTCAGGATTATTTGTAGCAATTTCTTTAAATGGACAGTTATTTACATCAAATTTTACACAGTTTTCTTCCTCAACGTAAATGAAATTAGAATACATTCCTAACATGGTGGAAGCGTCTTCTAGAATTCGTATTTTGTCATTGATTGTGAGATTATTTACTTGTTGATAATTATTGATGATTTGTCTACCATATTTTTCCCCTGTTGCATACAATGCTTGTTTTCCAGTTTCTCCCATTTCAGCTAAAGATTCAATCACGATGGATGAAAGTAATTTATAATCACGGTGAGGAAAATTCAGCTCTATCACTTTATCTGATAATCGGTATAGTCGACTAGGGCGTCCACCTCTTCCTGTTTTTTCAGAGTAGGAGACAATCATGGATACGTCTTCTAATTTAGAAAGGTGCAGCCTAGCCACATTGGGATGTATCTTAAATTGTTTAGCGATTTCAGAGACATTCACTACTTTATGATGTTCAATCATATATTGATAAATATGGTACCTTGTTGGATCACTTAATACGTTTGTAACCTTTAATGTTTGTTCCACACTGAACACCTCATCACATAGTTTGTTACTATTATTATAATAGAAAGCATAGTAAAAAAGGCTGAGATCATTCGATTGTTAAAATTTATTCATATTTAGTTAGAGGTTATTCACTTTTTGTATATTGTGTGGAAATGTATATTTAAATTTTAATTGATTTGTGGTAATGGTAAACAACAACCTATATTGCTGTTCATCTTCTGTAACATGTATTTTTACATTGCCGTCATTGAAACGATAGGTTAATTCACTAGGAGTAATTAATGACGATGTATTCATTTCTTCTATGAGCTTCGTTCTTCCTCTTTGAAAAAGTGTTTCTACACGTATATGTTCCAGGTATTGATTAGTTAGTTCGATTTCATTCCGGTAAACGCTTATCATTGATGTAACGATAATTATGACGATTGTCGATACAAATAAAACATATGGCAATATAAACCCTTGTTGTCTAGTGATAATAGACAATATTTTTTTCATAAGTTTCTCCTTTTGAACTTGTTATATGGAGTCGTACACCAATAGAATTTGCTTCAAATTCTATTTTTTTAACCCCACGTAACAGTATTTCATGACCAGTACCATTCACTTGTCTTCGGACAGTATTACCATATTGTTCAAAAGTAACTTTTGAATCACTTTGGTATAGAACTAGTTTGTCTTTAAGCACATGATTTTCCTCTGAATTAATCATTTCATCACGCATAAATTGAAAGAACTGTTGGATAGATAATTCGTTATCATTCGCTGAAAGGTGATTAGTTGCTTGAAATAAATAACCAACTAAGGGTAAAGTTAATACTATAATCGAAATGGCAAATAGTAAGGAAACGAAAGAAAATGCTTTCTCATCTTTGAGGTAGGCCATAAAAGCAAATGGTCTCGTCAGTATGTCTCCCATTTTCATAAGCCGCACATCCTTTTATAAATCCTCTTTCTCTTGTAAATGAAAAAGTAACCGTTCTACCGGTGATTTCATCGGTATAGTGATTCGGTACGGGTTTGTTTTCCCACAAAAAGGGTTGTAATTCATCATGAAGATGATACGAAATATTCCGCCTATCCTTGAGAATTCCTTGTTCTTTGGAAAGAAGGGTTATCATTGGAATAAAGGTTGAAACTAGGGTAAAGAATATACTTGTTGCTACAATAACTTCTATCAATGTAAATCCATTACCGCTCTTCAACATAGAATCCCCCTTTACCAAGTGGAAAAACAATAAGATAGACTGCATCATTTAACTTAATTTGTATCTTTTTACGATTAACAATTGTTCCTGAATTTTTAAATAAAATCTCATGTCCTTGTCGATTGTCTATATCAATTCCTTTAGGAAATGTTCTTCTGATAAGTACTTTTGCGCCATTTCTTATTTTGTATCCATCAGAATAAAAGGTTAGACGAACATAACTCTCTGTTGTAGTTGAAAGGTTTTGTGTGTATAAGACATCTGACTTAAGGACATTTATGAATTGTTGAAATCGTATCTTTTCTATTTTGTCTATTGATATTGGTGGATAAAGTAGTACAAATATAGACAATATACTTAAAGCTATTAGAACTTCAAGAAGTGTAAATCCGTTTTTATTTAATTTCTTCATCATCTAAATCCATCTCGGTAGTATATGGATTAACAACGGTACCCTCATTTAAGGTTAATGGTTGGTCGTTAGGACAAGATTTTTGTTCTTCTGTGATATATCCATCTTCAACTAAAATATCAATGCTTGTTGGACTTTTGTGATTTTCAATATAATAGGCATCAGCCTGTGCTTGGACTAATGACACAAGAGCATCACATCCTTTTTCATTGATTTCCGCACTTCTTCCACTAAGGTTTGGAAGGATAAGGATAATAAGAACAGTAATTACCATTAGAACGATCAGCATTTCTATTAATGTAAACCCTTTATTATTTTTAAACATTTATATTCGCTCCTTTATATTGTTTTAATGATTTGAAACATTGGCCACATCAATGTCACATAAATAAAAATGATAAAAGCCCCTAAAATAATGAAGAAAACTGGTTGTAATAATGTAATTATTTTTACAGTTTTATTTTCGATTTCCTCTAATAGCATTTCTGAATAAATGGACAAATCTTTTTCAAGCATTTCTATATCCGTTTCTTTCTGAAATATGGATTGGAGCTGTTTTTGTAGAAATTGAAACTTTGATAATACATGTTCAAGATGTACACCATTCGATAACTCACTTATTAAAATAGTTGTGTAATAGGAAATAATCGGTAATTTTTGTTGCTCTGACATATTTTTAAGGATTTCTTTGAAAGACATTCCTGTTTTAAGAAGTGAACTAAAGTGAGTAGCAAAGAAATAAGAGGTTTGTGTCTTGATGTATAATCTAAAAATGGGAATCCGTTCGTATATTTGAAGTCTATTTTGAATGGGGATTTTTGGTTTTATCCATATCCATAGAATACTTAGTAATATAGCTAAAGATATTGTGGTTAGAAGAAGGGAACCTAAAAAATCAATAATCTTTATAGAGAATATGACTGTCCATGTTGAATCCGTTTCATTAGGAATAATATTTGCGAAAGAGGGGAGAACAAATTGTTTCATAAAATACAGTAACAACGAAAAAATAACGAACAGAATAAGAGGATACCTTAAAATTTGTTTGAATTTTTTCTCATTGTGTATTCGTTGCTGGAAAATATAGGCACATTTCTCAATACTCCCCACTAAATCATTGTTGGTACGAACGAAATACAGGTAAGAAGTGATAAAGTGGTGGAAATGAGCTTCTTCAAATGCACGATCAATTGTTTTCCCACTTTTTAAAGAATAAGTAATAATCGTCGTGGATTCTGTCATATCCTTATCCCATTTGAGAACTTCTAATGCCTGGATAATTGGATACCCATTTTGTAGCAACCTAGTTAAGCGTTTAAGAAATCTAAGCTGTTTTTCTTTTGACATTTTATTTTTGTGGACTAACCAAACCTTCTTTTTGAATGAAACCATACGCATATGCCTTCCTTCTTAATTGTTGAAATGAGGAGAAACCTTGTGTGTTTGCTATATCACCTCCCCAAATGCACTCTTCTAGTAATTTGCCGTCTAAAAGTTCTAAGATTGCTGCACGTCTCTTAATTTTTGTTTTATATTGTATGGGCAAAAGCTCCATTGCAGCAACAGCAATAAGCGTTTGATGTAAATCAGTTTGATTTATTCCCATTTCTAAGAGCCTTTGTATTGTTCCAATCGCATTTTTAGCATGTAATGTACTCATAACAAGATGACCAGTTAAAGCAGCTTCAAAGGCAAAACGTGCCGTATATTTATCACGGATTTCACCAATCATAATAATATCCGGATCATGTCGTAATGCTGCTTTAAGACCAGTTTGATAAGTAATTCCTGCTTTTTCGTTAACTTGTACCTGAATTATATCTTGGATATCTTTTTCAATGGGATCTTCCAGTGATATGGTTTGATAGGAGTCTTCTTGAAGGATGGCTTTGAGTAGTGCATACAATGTTGTGGTTTTACCACTTCCTGTTGGACCTGTGAAAAGAATTAGTCCGGAGCGATTAGTAATCCAATTTCTAATTTTTTGGTATTGATAAGGGAAAAGGAAAAGATTGTTTAAAGTGTAGCTTTCATGTTGTGGAAGGATACGAATAGCCAAGCTCTCTAATTGATTAATTGGGAGCGTTGATAGTCGAAGTGAGTAATTCATTTGTCTTTCTAAATGGTCAATGGTTCCATCCTGTGGTTTTCTTGTTTCTCCAATATCCATTCCTGATGTGAATTTGTAATAGGTAAGTAACAATTGATATTGATTGGTCGAAATCTTTTTATATAAAATACGTTTACCAAGAATTCGAAAGTAAACATCGGTTTCGCTGGAGAAGGGGTAGAAGTGGATATCAGATGCTTGCTGCTCGATGGCGGCTTTGAGTAGTGTAGAAGAAAGTATTGAAGTAGAACTCAATTATTTTCAACTCCTTAAGATATTCGGTTAGATACATTATTCGACAAGCTTCTGCTAAATCCTTCTTTTTTGGAAAAAATTTTTGAAAAAAATTTTTGTTTATTCGAATAAACCTTTTTTATTCAGTTTATCCTAAGTATATAGATAATCAATGAGGTGAAGAGAATGTCTGGTAATGATTATATAAAATTTGTTACTGAGCAAGTAGTATCTTATTTGGATTTACCAGTAGAAGAAAGAAAAAAGCGCAAATCCCAGCAAAAAGAGGAGACAAGCATATCCAATCGTTGGTTTGGGGTATTACCCTTTGTATTAAAATCTTTAAGAAAGAAGGCAGAGTAGTAGTCGCTATTCTGCCTTCTTTGTTCTTTCTTTATCATGTAGTTATTCGGTTAAATAAAATATACCTCCGTTGATCACTTCAAATGTGATGATAGGCTTATATCGCTCGGAAATCTCCTCTAGTTCTTTTTCCATTTGTTCGTTATCTTTATCATTGTTATAAAAGTGCTTTAATGTCTCCTTCTCTTCCTCTAATGTCTGAATGGAGTCCTCAGCCCAATCGTGCGTCTGATTTTCGATGTAGTTGGAAATAACCGCTTCAATTCGTTTGAAACCACTTTTCAATCGAATAATAGGTGAAATAGTGTAGCAATAGTCGCATATAGAGGTTTGTAATGGTAGAATATTTAGATATTCCATCATCTCTAAGCGCATATTTCCGTTTACTAACTGAAGACCAATTGAGATTATCTCATCTTTCTTGTATTTTCCCTTATAGCTAATTTTCATATTTATTACAAGCCAAGGATATAATGGAGTATTTTGATTTGGGTTCACTTGTTGAAATAGCTTTGTAAATTTTTCATTATTCTTAAGATGATTTAAAATTTGCTGTAGTCTTGGACTGCCAAAATGAACCCATTCTCCTTTTTCATCTCTTTTATCGGGGCTAGTGATAAGCGTTAATTGCATTGGCTCTCCTTTTTGTCCGATTTTTTTTATATAATGCCAGTAAAAAGGGCGGTTCATTAGGGAGCGATCCATTTCTTCCGTTAGTTGAATTCGTAATAAACCATCCTGCTTTTCTTCTATCCTACATTGATGAAATGAAAAATAATCCTGCAAAAACTGATCTAAATTAGTTATAGCCATAGTTTTGCTCCTCCTGATTATTTTCTTTTAACGAATGTTGAATAATACTAGTTAAATTATCTAGTTTAATTTTTACTTCACCAACAGAGGTTGATTCATTATAAATAGTTTCTAATTCTGATTCCATACTTGAGATATTTAGCTCTGCTAAAATATTATCTAAATTTCCAATAACTTGTTCAAATAAATTTATTTTTTCATATAGCAGTGTCATAATATGCTCTTCTATCGTTTCTCGAACAGCAAAGTTATAAATGTTAACATCATGTTTTTGACCAAAACGATGAATTCTACCAATTCTCTGTTCCAGTCGCATTGGATTCCAAGGAAGATCATAATTAATTAAATGATGACAAAATTGTAGGTTTATACCTTCACCACCGGCTTCTGTTGCTATAAGAACTTGGGCGTGGTTTTGGAATAGTTGTTTCATCCAATCTTTTTTTCCACGCTTAAACCCTCCTCGGAAGGGTACAGAGGAAATTCCGTGCTGTTGCAGGTACCATTGTAGGTAAATCTGTGTGGCACGATATTCTGTAAAAACAATTACCTTTTCGTCCCCGATTTGTTTAATGAGTTCTACAAGCTTTTCTGCTTTAGAGTGATGTGGAAGTTGCTCAATTTTAGATACCACTGGCTGGATATACGACTCCGTATTGTTTTCATTCATTAGTTTCTTTAGGGAGAGATAGCATGCCTCACGAGAGGAACATATTTCTCTTAAAAAGGTAATCTTTGAAAAGGTAGAAAAGACAGAAGTGACGGATTCTAAATCTTGATATACATCAATTTCTTCCTGTTTGAAGTCAATCCAGACTGTTTCAATATTTCTTTTGGTTTGATTGAGGCTTGTGTTTCTTCTTGTATTTCTAACCATAACTTTTTGAATGAGTTGTTTTAGATAGGCATCTTGATTAATTTTGTTTCTTCCTCTTCCGTATTTTTCTAGGAAGGAATCGTAATTTCCAAGATGACCAGGTTTTAAGATAGATATTAGGTTAAATATCTCAATTAATCTATTCTGTACTGGTGTTGCTGTTAAGAGCAAACAATAATTTTTCTTTAAAGCTCGTACAAACTCATAATTCTTCGTTCTATGATTTTTTAATTTATGCGCTTCATCAATCAATATGAAATCATATTCAATATCTAATATTTTCTCTCGGTGTGGGGGGCGTTTAGCTGTATCTAATGATGAAATAATAATATTTTGATCCCAATGATAATTTTTTCGATGTGCAATTGCCGGAATATAGAATTTTTCATTTAACTCCTTAACCCATTGATTTACTAAGGAAGCAGGAACAAGAATAAGAGCATTTTTAACTAATCCACGAATCATATATTCTTTCAGAATGAGCCCTGCCTCGATGGTTTTTCCTAATCCTACCTCATCTGCTAATATAGCTCTTCCATTCATAGACTCAATAACCTGTTCTGCTGCTTGTATTTGGTGATCGAGAAAATTTACATGTGGTAAGTATTCTAAAGCACGTAACCCCTTGAATTCAGGAGTCATGGTTGTAAGTTCAGCATGATATGCCATAGAGAATAATTCCCAGCTAGAAAATGGCCCATCTGCTTCAAGTCTTGATTCTAATTCTGTAATAAATTTTAAATCTTTTTTCATCTGAATAGAATCCATATAATACTTCCTTTTTTATTTAATAAAATTTGGATTTAGCTATATTTTTCTAAAATTGTATGATATAATCGTAACTAAATTAAGGATTTATCGATTTTGATAATTAGTATAACCAAGTTTTCGTATAATATGATGCGGATGATTACAAGGGGAGAGCTTACTTTCAGACAGTAACGCCGAAGGAGCAAGCAACTATGTGAATCTCTCAGGCAAAAAGACTCTTGTAGGACGCAACTCTGGAGAGTGTTTACAAAGTAAACCGCCTACGAAGCAAGTATTTTTATTCAGGTTAACTCCTAGTAAAGATACGCAACTTTCTGGTTGAAGGACAGAGATTTCTCATTCATGGAGAAATTCTGTCCTTTTATAGTGTTTTAGGTGGATAGAAGTAGAGGGGGAGGATGAATGAGCGAATTAAAAAAAACACCAATCTACCCTGAATATGAAGCACAGGGTGCTAAAACGATTGATTTTGGTGGATGGGATTTGCCTGTTCAATTTTCTAGTATTAAGGATGAGCATGAAGCAACTAGAACGAGGGCAGGGTTGTTTGATGTTTCCCATATGGGTGAAATAACGGTTAAAGGTCCCAAAAGCCTTGATTTCTTGCAACAGTTAACCACTAACGATGTATCCACTTTATCACCTCAACGTGCCCAATATACGTTAATGTGTAATGAAAATGGGGGAACAGTGGACGATTTTATCATCTATATGCTTGCTGATGAGGATTATTTATTGGTTGTAAATGCGGCAAATACGATGAAAGACTTTGAATGGTTGAATAAGAATAACACATATAGTAAAGAAGAAGTGGAAATCCGTAATATTTCTAGTAATATTGTCCAGTTAGCTCTTCAAGGTCCAAAAGCGGAAGTGATTTTACAAACGATTACCAAGACCAATTTAAAGGAAATAAAATTCTTTCATTTTAACAAAGAGGTTTATTTTTCAGGTATAGGAAAAGCTGCCATTGTATCACGAACTGGATACACTGGGGAGGACGGTTTTGAAATATATATTGACCAATCAGAAGGACGTAATCTATGGAATGTAATTTTAGATGCTGGAAGGGATTATGGTGTGCAACCAATCGGTCTTGGAGCAAGGGACACTTTACGTTTTGAAGCTAATTTAGCACTTTACGGACAAGAACTTTCTGAGAATATTTCACCGATTGAAGCAGGTCTTGGCTTTGCGGTTAAAGTAAATAAAACAAGTGACTTTATTGGTAAATCCATATTAAAAGAACAGGTGTCAAAAGGTCCTAATAGAAGGCTTGTAGGGATTGAAATGGTGGATAAAGGAATCCCGCGTCATGGTTATGAGGTTTATAAAAATGAACAAAAAATTGGTTTCGTAACATCAGGTACACAATCACCAACATTGAATAAAAATTTAGGTATAGTACTTATAGATTCAGAATGTTCTGAGGTTGGCACTGAATTGTTCGTTCAGGTTCGGAAACGGACGTTAAAGGCAAAAGTAATACCAACACCATTCTACAAACGAGGATAAATTTAGGGGGCGACATTATGGAGTTTCGTTATTTACCTATGACAGAAACAGATAAAAAGGAAATGTTAGATACAATAGGTGTAACATCTACGGATGACTTGTTTTCAGATATTCCCGAAGCGGTTCGGCTTAAAAGAGGATTGAATCTTAAAAAGCCGGCGAATGAATATCAATTAAAAAAAGAATTAAGTGAAATGGCAGGGAAGAATTTAAACCTAAAGGAATACACTTCATTCCTTGGTGCAGGTGTTTACGATCATTTCATTCCTTCCGTTGTCGATCATGTTATTTCACGTTCAGAATTTTATACGGCTTATACACCATACCAGCCAGAAGTATCACAAGGTGAATTACAAGCCATTTTTGAATTTCAAACGATGATCTCAGAGTTAACGGGAATGCCGATTGCTAATTCATCCATGTATGACGGTGGTACAGCATTAGCAGAAGCAGTGAACTTGAGTGCAGCACAAACCAAACGCAAAAAAGTTCTAGTGTCGAAAACGGTTCACCCTGAATCAAGAGAGGTAATCGAAACATACGCTCTGGGACAAAATTTAGAAATCGTTGAAATCGGTATCGCAAAAGATGGTAAAACAGACTTAGCAGAATTAGAAAAGCATTTAGATGAGAATACGGCAAGTGTAGTTATTCAATATCCAAATTTCCTTGGACAAATTGAACCCTTAGAAGAAATAAATAAGCAGATTAAGAATCAAAAGAAAACCATGTTTCTTGTTTCAAGTAACCCACTTGCTTTAGGGTATTTAACACCTCCTGGTGAGTTTGGTGCTGATATTGTTGTTGGAGACACACAGGTATTTGGAATTCCAGCTCAATTTGGTGGCCCGCATTGTGGATATTTTGCTACGACAAAGAAATTGATGCGTAAAGTCCCAGGGCGTTTAGTCGGTCAGACAACAGATGAGAATGGTGAACGAGGCTTTGTACTGACATTACAGGCAAGAGAACAGCATATTAGAAGGGAAAAGGCTACTTCCAACATTTGTTCCAACCAAGCATTAAATGCACTTGCAAGCTCTGTTGCAATGAGCTCCATTGGAAAACAGGGATTAAAAGAAATGGCTGCTCTAAATATGAAAAAGGCTAGATATGCAAAGCAAAAATTAGAGGAAGAAAATATCGAAGTGGTATTCCAGGGTTCATTTTTCAATGAATTTGTTATTAAACTTTCTCAACCCGTTTCTGAAATAAATGCCACGCTACGCTCGAAAGGGTTTATTGGAGGCTATGACTTAGGTCAAGTTTATCCGGAACTTTCTAATCATATGCTGTTAGCTGTAACAGAAATACGTACAAAAGATGAAATTGATACATTTGCAAGAGAATTGGGGGATATACATGGCTAATCAAGATTTTCCATTAATTTTTGAACGCAGTAAGGAAGGTAGAACAGGTTACAGCTTACCAGATTTAGAAGTTCCTGAAATAGATTTGGACAGTGAATTAGATGATGCTTATATTCGAAAAAATGCTCCAGAATTACCTGAAGTTAGTGAATTAGAAGTAATGAGACATTATACTGGTTTATCAAATCGAAATTATGGTGTGGATTCAGGTTTTTATCCACTTGGATCTTGTACAATGAAGTATAATCCCAAGATAAATGAGGATGTAGCAAGATTAGATGGATTTAGTCACATACACCCATACCAGGATCCGGAAACGATTCAAGGGGCTTTAGAAATGATGTATGATCTTCAGTCCGCCTTAAAAGAAATTACTGGGATGCATGAAATTTCTCTTCAATCAGCTGCAGGTGCACAAGGTGAGTGGACTGCGTTAATGATGATTAGAAAGTTTCATGAAGCAAATGGTGATTATCAACGTACAAAAGTAATTGTGCCAGACTCTGCCCACGGAACAAATCCTGCTTCTGCAGCAGTTGCCGGCTTTGATGCGGTGACCGTTAAATCAAATGAGGACGGACTAGTAGATTTGCAGGATTTAAAGCGAGTTGTTGGAGAAGATACAGCTGCACTAATGTTGACTAATCCGAATACATTAGGTCTGTTCGAAAAAGACATTTTGGAAATGGCAGATATTGTTCATAAAGCGGGAGGAAAGCTTTATTACGATGGAGCTAACTTAAACGCTATTATGGGGTATGCTAGACCAGCTGATATGGGCTTTGATGCTGTACACTTAAATCTTCACAAAACATTTACTGGACCTCATGGCGGTGGTGGACCTGGTTCTGGTCCTGTTGGAGTTACAAAAGAACTAGAGCCATTCTTGCCAAAACCTGTTCTTATTAAAAGAGATGGTCAGTATATGTTTGATCATGATCGTCCACAATCTATTGGAAGAATAAAACCATATTACGGTAACTTTGCTATAAACCTACGTGCTTACACCTATATCCGTACGATGGGAGCAGAAGGGCTTAAAAAGGTAAGTGAATATGCTGTTTTAAATGCAAATTATATGATGCGGAAATTGGAAAAAGCGTATGATTTACCTTACAACCAACATTGTAAACATGAGTTTGTTTTATCTGGAAAAAAACAGAAAAAATTGGGTGTACGTACATTGGATATCGCTAAACGCCTGCTTGATTTTGGCTATCACCCGCCCACTATTTATTTCCCACTTAATGTGGAAGAAGGCATGATGGTAGAGCCGACAGAAACCGAATCAAAAGAAACATTGGATGGCTTTATTGATACCATGCTTACAATTGCTAAAGAGGTGGAGGATAACCCTGAAATCGTTCAGGAGGCACCCCATAATACGGTAGTGAAACGAATGGATGAAACAACAGCTGCTAGAAACCCAATATTACGTTATACTAAATAATAAATGAAAGACCCAAGGTTTACGTAAACCTTGGGTCTTGATATTGGGTAAAATTATCTTTTAAATTAAAGTCCAGTTTTAATTTTACCTGTCCATTTTTTAAAGCCACCTTTTAACTGGTAAATATCTTGGTAACCTTTCTTATGGAGAAGCTGTGCCGCTCTAGCGGATCTGGAACCACCTTGGCAGTATAGGTATACTGGCTTATCTTTACGTAATTCCACCAGTCGCTGTTTTAATTGGGTAACAGGGATGTTTCTTGCACCTAAAATGTGACCGCGTTGGAATTCTTGTGGTTCACGAACATCAATCAGTTGAGCCTTTCTGTATCCTTTTACGAATTCATTCTCCGTAAGGGTTTTTAAATAAGCGCGCTGTCTAAAATAACGAAATATACCAACAGCTAAAATAACTAGTAGTAGAATAATTAAAATTTCCATGGTTTTCCCCCATTTATTATCAATGTACATTACATATTATATGGTTAATTGTATATTTTTTAAAGCCTTTTCTATTATGAAAGGACTTTTGGTAAAACAAAGTATGCAAGTTCAAAAAAAATCAAAAATAGTAGATTATCTAGATTTTATCTTCTAATATCTTCCAATTATAGATATTTTCATCGTATTGCTAAGTTGACAAAATCATTCTTATTTCATTCTAATTCAATATATAGTGTAAAAAATAAAAAGTTAACACAATATGTTGTGTTAGTTCTATTTAAATGATATTGTAATAGTATCATATATTTATACACTATGTATATTTTTTGTTAAAGGAGCGATTTAATGTCCATTGTTGTCGAAGAAGCAAATCAAATTAACATAGAAGCACTCAACAATGATATCAAAGAATTTAATGCTGTGCATCCAATTACAAATGAGATGAAGCTAACACATAAAGGGGTATCCCGCCTAGTAATGTTAGACCGGTATTCATATAAAGATACAACCAAGAAAACCCTCAAAGTGGGGGATTTTGTTGTGTTAACGGTAAAAGCAGACCCAAAATTTCCGGCAAGGGGCTTAGGATTTGTACAATCCATTGATTGGGAAAATAAAACAGTGGAAGTGAAAGTAGAACCAGAATATGTTTCAGTAATTGATGATGAAAAAGAGGCTGAGACAGGGGTTGTAAAACGTACATTAGATACTATTGATAAACCTTTAGAAATTTATTATGAACAAATTGCTAAACGAAATGCAACTGGACTATCAGAGGTAGAAGCAACAGAAGAAAAGCAAAAAGAATGGAATAGAAAATTCTATGATGAGCTTTCAAGTTTGAATTTTATTCCTGCTGGTCGCGTTTTATATGGTGCTGGTGCAGAAACAGAGGTAACCTATTTTAACTGCTATGTAATGCCATACGTAAAGGATTCCCGAGAAGGTATTTCTGACCACCGCAAAAAAGTAATGGAAATTATGAGTAGAGGTGGTGGGGTAGGAACAAATGGTTCTACTTTACGACCAAGAAATACCCTTGCAAGAGGGGTAAATGGTAAATCTTCTGGGTCTGTTTCATGGTTAGATGATATTGCAAAATTGACTCATTTAGTTGAGCAGGGTGGATCAAGACGTGGAGCGCAAATGATAATGTTAGTTGATTCACACCCTGACATTATTGAATTTATTATATCTAAAATGCAAAATCCTAGAATTCTTCGCTTCTTAATTGAAAATACAGAAGATGAGCAAATTAGAAAGCTTGCTGAAGAGAAATTAAAATTCACCCCACTAACGGAGACGGAGGAGGACTTGTACCAAGGGATCCTCAATTATAGAAACATCCCAGGACAAGGTGGATTTACAGATGCAGTGATTCGTGAAGCAGAAGAAAAATTAAGTACTGGTGGCACATATGAAGTTCATAACCCGGAGTTTTTAACTGGTGCTAATATCTCAGTTTGTATTACAAAAGATTTCATGAAAGCTGTTGAAAATGATGATTATTATCAACTGCGCTTTCCAGACGTAGAAAATTATACAGAAGAGGAAATGAAGGAATATAACGAAAAATGGCATGAAGTTGGCGATGTTCGTAAATGGGAAGAACTGGGCTATGGTGTTAGAACCTATCGTAATATAAAAGCGAAAGAATTATGGAAATTAATCAATATTTGTGCAACATATTCAGCAGAGCCTGGTATCTTCTTTATAGATAATGCGAATGACATGACTAACGCGAAAAGCTATGGACAACAAGTAGTTGCAACAAATCCGTGTGGTGAACAACCTCTCGCTCCATACTCTGTTTGTAACTTAGCCGCTGTTAATTTAGCTGAAATGGCGAATAAGGATACAAAGACCGTTAACTTTAAAAAGTTAACGGATACGGTAGAAATTGGCGTAAGAATGCAAGATAATGTTATTGATGCAACTCCATACTTCCTAAAAGAAAATGAAAGCCAAGCATTAGGTGAGAGACGAATTGGCTTAGGGGTTATGGGTCTACATGACTTATTAATTTATTGTGAATCAAAATATGGTTCAAAGGAAGGAAATGGACTTGTTGATAAAATTTTCGAAACGATTGCTGTAACGGCATATAGAACTTCCATTGAATTAGCCAAAGAAAAAGGTAGTTTCCCGTTCTTAGTAGGAGAAACAGAAAGTGAAACCCAACAATTGCGAGAGGCTTTCATTAATACGGGTTATATGAAGAAAATGCCCGAAGATATTCGTCAAGATATCTTAAAATATGGTATCCGAAACTCTCACTTGTTGACAGTTGCTCCTACTGGATCCACTGGGACAATGGTTGGTGTGAGTACAGGACTTGAACCATACTATTCCTTCTCTTATTTTAGAAGTGGACGCCTTGGTAAATTTATCGAAGTAAAAGCAGATATCGTTCAAGAATACTTGGATCATCATCCAGAAGCAAATCCAAAACAATTGCCAGATTGGTTTGTAACAGCAATGGATCTACCGCCTGAAGCACATGCTGATACGCAATGTGTTATTCAACGCTGGGTAGATAGCTCTATATCTAAAACTGTAAACGCTCCTAAAGGTTATTCAGTTGAGCAGGTAGAAAGTGTTTATGAACGACTGTATCAGGGTGGAGCTAAAGGTGGTACTGTGTATGTTGATGGAAGTCGAGATACGCAAGTTCTTACTTTAAAAGCAGAGGATAATTCGTTTGAACAAACGGAGCTATTCCCTGAGGAAGAGAAACCAAAAGTAGTCCTTTTAGATACAGTTCAAGAACTGGGTAAAACGAGTGTTACAATTGGTTCAGAGGTTGGAAATACTTGTCCGGTATGCCGGGAAGGTACTGTTGAAGATATAGGTGGTTGTAATACATGTACGAGCTGTGGTGCTCAGTTAAAATGTGGTTTATAAAGTAAAAGTAATAGATAAGGGCTAGCCTCAATGGTTGGCTCTTTTTTCTGCTTTAGAAAAATTTTTGTCCCAGAAAATAGATAGTTTGGTGCAGCACATTTTCTTTCATCAACAAAGAGAGATAGTAAACTAAAATAAACCATTAGAACTTTTATTTATTTCATATATTTTGATACCTTTGTCCTTTGTTGCTCGAATTGTTCTAATCGGTTTTCCTTAGGATTAAGAATAAACTAACTACATTTTGTATTTAGTGCTCGAAACAAATGTAGGAACATTGAAAAAGGGGAGAGGGAATGAATATTGATGCCGTATTCTCAGGTGGCGGTGTAAAAGGTCTTGCCTATAGTGGAGTTCTTGAAAGCATCGAGGAAAATCAGCTAAAAATACAAAGGGTGGCCGGCACTTCTGCTGGGGCTATTATTGCAGCATTCTTGGCATCAAATTATAAAGTGAACGAAATTAAACAATTAATCGATAAACTTAATCTTGAGGAATTTTTGGATCCACCCAAAATAACAAATTATATACCAATCAGTAAATGGCTGTTTTTTTATTTTCAATTAGGTATTAATAAGGGAAATAAATTAGAAAAATGGTTGTATGAACAGCTTGCAAAGAAAAACGTTTATACATTTAGTGATATTAAGGATGGATATTTAAAGGTGGTTGCAAGTGACTTATCTTTAGGAAAGCTCGTTGTTATTCCGGATGATTTGGAAAGAATATATGGAATAGAACCAAAATATTTTCCCGTATCCAAGGCTGTCAGAATGAGTGCTGGATTTCCCTATTTTTTCATGCCAAAGAAATTACCCGGAAAGACGGACAAAAAGAGCATTATTGTAGACGGTGGGTTATTAAGTAATTTTCCACTTTGGATATTTAGTAACGGTCGGACGAGGGAGGAAAGACCTGTACTTGGTGTAAAATTCACAGGAGCTTTGAAAAATCAAAATCAAACGAGAGAAATTAACAATGCTTTCGATATGTTTACTGCGTTATTTGCTACCATGAAAGAGGCGCACGACGCTAGATATATTTCTAAAACAGATAAGAATAATATCATTTTCATTCCAGTGGAGAATATTGATACAGTTAATTTTCATATAACGGATGAAACAAAGCAATATTTATTTAATCTTGGGAAAAAACACGCCGACCAATTTTTAAAACATTGGCCCAGGTAAAGTAAAAAAAAGACCATGCTTCTTTTAAAATGAAGCACGGTCTTTTCTTTTAGTTTTATTGCCTTCAATTACTTTGAGATGTCCAGCTGTACGTTTATTTCGTTTTTTCTTGATAAGATTTGATTGTTTTTTCTGGTTGTGTTTAGGGGTAGCATTGTGTGTCTGTGTATTTTTATTATATTTTGCTTTTGATTGTCGAACTGCTTTTTTATATTTTTTCATATCGTTAGAAGGAGCCCTATTTCTTAAAAATACAAAATAGATTACCGCAAAAATAGCTATCCCAATACCAATCGTTGTAAAAATACTTGCAAAAAAACTACCAGGTTGTGTAAAAATTTGTGAAAGCAACCCAATAATCCCAAAACCAATAATCAAATAGAACAAGATGGACCACTTATTACGAGCCATTATGAATCTCCTCCCTTTTTAAAGGTTTTCTGGAATCTGGTAGCGGATATCGAATAGGAATCTGTCTTATAGTGCATTTTAGATAAAAGATTTCCAGATTATGTATTTACATTTTTTTCAATGTATATTTATATTTTCCCCTGATTTGTATAAATTATTCAATATTATATTCAATAATAAATATAGGATTAAATGATTTTTATTATTTACTTATATAGAAAAGGTTTATCTTAATTTTACTAAATAAAATGGCAGATAACTAGTATTTCCCCTTTTTTATTTCGAAATTATCAAAAAATTACCCCTACATTACATTATGATTGGTTTTAACTTAATTGGCAATAATATTTAAATGAGGTGATTTATATGGCAGAAGATAACAAAAAGCTGGAACAGAATAAGCGAAATGAAGAACAAATGTCTATCCTGGCACGATCTCTTTTAACTGGTTTTATAGGGGGGATTTTTTGGAGTACCGTAGGAGTATTTTTATATTACTTTAATTTTTCAGAGTTATCCCCTAAAGCATTTTTATTGCGTTCATGGTTGAGAACTGACTGGACAAGTGGATGGTTAGGAGATCTTGTTTCTATTATATTGGTCGGATTATTATCTTTAGCCACAGCTTTAATATACTATGGAACGCTAAGAAAAGTGAATTCGATGTGGGTTGGAGCCTTGTATGGTATTGTTTTATGGGGGATTATCTTTTACTTATTTCAACCAATATTTACTAATGTTCCTGGGGTATTTGACTTGAAAACAGATACAATAGTTACAACCCTTTGTATATATATATTATATGGGACATTTATCGGATATTCGATTTCTTACGATTATCATGATATGAAAATGCAAGAATCCTAAGAAAAAGGGTTCCAAACCAAGCTATTTATGATAAACTAAAAAATAGTTAATTTTTAACAATTACTTAAGGAATTGGTTTGTATTTAGAAAGGGATGAACGTATGGAGAAATTATCTAAACTAAGGCAGGCATTAGAAAAAAATGCGTTGGATGGAATCTTAGTTACAAGTCCCTATAACAGAAGGTATATAACTAATTTTACGGGGACAGCTGGTGTAGCACTTATCTCTAAAAATGAATCTCGGTTTATCACCGATTTTAGATACACGGAACAAGCTACAGAACAAGCTACGGATTTTAAAGTTATCGAACATAAACAACCAATTGAAAAAGAAATTAAAGAACAGATAAAGGAAATGGACATTAAGAGACTTGGTTTTGAAAAAGATCATGTAACATATGGAGTTTATCAAACCTATAATAAGCTTTTTGATACAGAGCTAGTTCCAGTTAGTGGATTAATTGAAAATTTACGCTTAATTAAGTCGGAAGAAGAATTGAATATTTTAAAACAAGCAGCAAAAATCGTGGATGATGCTTTTGAACATATTCAATCATATATTAAGCCAGGTGTTAAAGAGATAGACATATCAAATGAACTTGAGTTTTTCATGAGACGTCAGGGCGCCACAGCTTCTAGTTTTGATACAATTGTAGCATCTGGATATCGCTCGGCCCTTCCACATGGTGTTGCATCGGAAAAGAAAATTCAATTAGGTGAATTGGTAACCTTGGATTACGGTGCACTTTTTAAAGGATATTGTTCGGACACAACTAGAACGGTTGCAGTTGGAGAAATTTCTGATGAATTAAAGGACATATACCAAACGGTACTCGAGGCGAATAAACGTGGAATTCAGGGAATTAAACCTGGTTTGACAGGAAAACAGGCAGATGCTTTAACAAGAGACTATATCAAAGAAAAAGGATACGGAGAATATTTTGGTCATTCTACTGGCCATGGTATAGGTTTAGAGGTGCATGAAGGACCTGGTCTATCGACTAGATCAGAAACCGAATTAAAACCTGGAATGGTCGTTACGGTTGAGCCGGGAATTTATATTGCCGGAAAAGGTGGATGTAGAATAGAAGATGATATTGTGATTACCGAACAAGGGAATGAGCGTTTAACGTTTGCACCGAAAGAACTCATACAATTATAAGCGATGAAACGGAGGAATTATAAATGATTTCAGTAAACGATTTTAAAACGGGATTAACAGTTGAAGTAGATAATGATATTTGGCAAGTAATTGAATTCCAGCATGTAAAACCTGGTAAAGGAGCAGCCTTTGTACGTTCAAAACTAAGAAATCTTAGGTCTGGTGCCATTCAAGAAAAAACATTTCGAGCGGGAGAAAAAGTAGGTAAAGCACATATTGATAACAATAAAATGCAATATTTATATGCAACAGGGGATACTCATGCATTTATGGATATGAATACGTACGAACAAATAGAAATTCCTGGTGAGCAAATTGAATATCAATTGAAATTCATGAAGGAAAACATGGAAGTAAATGTCATTAGTTATGAAGGTGAAGTTCTAGGAGTAGACCTTCCAAATAACGTTGAACTTGAAGTTACGGAAACAGAACCAGGTATCAAAGGGGATACAGCAAGTGGTGGTTCAAAACCAGCAACATTAGAAACAGGTCATGTCGTTCAAGTACCATTCTTCATTAACAAAGGTGATGTATTGGTGATTAATACTTCTGACGGAAAATATGTATCTAGAGCGTAGGTATTAAGAAATAGTTAATAGAAAATCAATAGAGAAGACACTATATTGGTGTCTTCTTTTTCTATGTGTTTTAGTATAACATTAACTTTGCAAAAAATGTCCTAGTCCATTGTCTAGGACTTTTTTCATTCCCTTTTGATGGATTGCGCGGTAATTTAGTACTCGTGGGTTTTCCGTTCCGGTACGGGCAGTTGCTTTCCGTCGGCATAGCTTTAGGCTTCGTAACGGAAAGCCATCGTTACCACAAGGATTCAGAACCAAACTGTTCCCACGGCACAAGGAAAGTTTGTCAGCAACTCTCTTCGTGAGAAAAAGTGATATTTCTTTTCAACGAGTTGACTGCCCCACTCCAATCAAATAACTATCTCTTAGTGTACAGTATTTGAAATAAACCAAGGGCTGATTTTAGATTTCGATAAAATAAAAAACAAATATGGAAAGGATATCTATTTGGTAATTTTTCAGTAGTCATAATTTATTCTATTAGACATACATTTTACTATATAACTTTTCACAAAAGAGAGGGTCCACTATGGATGAAATTATGCGATTATTTCCAGATGAAATAAGACAAGCTATTCTAATTACGATTGGAAATAGATGGGACTTTCTACAGGAAATAAGAATACGGCTAAATCAACCGATTGAACTTATTTTTGATAGAAATACGGAATGGCTTGGACACATAAAGCCAACTAAAAAAGATGGAATATATATTGTAAATCAGATTAGTGAATTTTCCTTATATCGTTTGACAGATGAATTAAGAGATGGATATATCACAATTGAAGGTGGACATCGTGTTGGAATAGCTGGAAGAGTTAATACAATGGAAGGTTCTGTGAAGGCCTTGCAGTATATCACTTTTTTTAACATTCGCATTGCAAAACAGAGAATTGGAGCAGCTCGAATCATTCTTCCTTATATTTATGACAAGAAGTATATGAATACACTAATTGTCGGTGCGCCTCAGACTGGTAAAACAACTTTGATCCGAGACGCTACTCGATTAATATCATCGGGTTGGAAAAATGTTGGTGCACGAAAAGTAGGGGTCATCGATGAGAGATCAGAAATTGGTGCATCGATTAATGGGATACCGCAGCACGATTTAGGGCACCGAACAGATGTTATGGATGCTTGTCCGAAGGCTGATGGTATGATGATGATGATTAGATCTATGTCACCAGAAATATTGGTTGTAGATGAAATCGGAGGATCAGATGATATAGCTGCTCTGATGGAGGCGATGAATGCAGGAGTAACTGTTATTTGTACGATACATGGACAAGACTTAGATCAACTGAAGAAAAGACCATCTTTACAACCATTATTTCGGCAGAACGTATTTGAACGAATCATTATTTTGGAGAAATCTAAAGAACCGGCAAAGATAAAAATGGTTTATGATCAACATCATAATGAGATTCTAGAGAAAACGAGGTATGTCTACTTATGAAGTGGATAGGTGCACTAATACTTATAGGGGCGACCACATGGCTTGGAATCGAATGGAGCAATCGATTAGCAAACCGTCCAAAACAAATACGACAATTGAAAAATGCTCTTCAAATATTAGAAGCGGAAATTGTTTATAGCCAGCTACCTCTTAGAGATGCATTTTTTAGTATAGCAAAACAAATTCCACAACCGACAAAATCGTTTTTTGAGCAAATGGGAGAGAGCTTACAAGATAAGGATAACGATTTATATCATAATTGGAAGAAAAACATAAATTCCTTTGTTCAGGATTCTAGTTTAGGAGTAAATGAAAAAGAGATTCTTAATCAATTCGGTCGAACATTAGGACAACATGACTTTTATCAGCAACAAAAGCATATACAATTAGCACTTTCTCATCTCCAAAGAGAACTCGAGGATGCAAGAGAAGAGCAATATAAATACAGTAAGATGGCTAAAAGTTTAGGAGTATTAGCTGGTATATTTATCGTACTTTTGCTTATTTAGTTGGAAAGGAGATGGTTGTCCATGTTTACTGATGCACAGATTTTATTCCAAATTGCTGGAATTGGAATTATTGTCGCACTGATCCATACCATTTTAAAACAAATGGGAAAAGAAGAAATAGCACAATTTGCAACGCTTATCGGATTTATTATCGTTCTTGTTATTGTTATTAATGGACTTTCTGATTTATTTAATCAAATTAAATCAGTATTTCTTTTCTAGGGGCAGGTAATCATGGATATTTTACAAATTGTGCTACTTGGAATCATAGCAAGTATTTTATATATCGTTTTGAAGGATGTTAGTGGTTCGTTTGCTTTTTACATCATTATTGTAACTGGAATCATTATCTTCTTAGCCATTATACACCAAATTAGTATTATATTTGACCTTATTCAAAACCTTGGGCGGAACGCAAATATTGATGGATTGTATATGGAAACCATATTAAAAATCATTGGTATTGCGTATATCGCGGAATTAGGTGCTAGTTTAACGAAAGAAGCTGGATTGGCAGCTGTCGCAAAAAATATTGAACTGGCAGGTAAAATTTTTATTATATTGCTGGCTGTGCCAATTATTACCGCTGTCATTGAGGCTATTGTGAATTTTTTACCCTCCGTCTAAAGAACAATTTATGAAGGGAGAAATTAATGTGAATGAATGGCTTTAATCAAATAAAACGAATAATTTGCTTCACACTTTTTTTTCTCTTTATTGGACATGCACCTGTTTTAGCGGAGACAGAGCCAATTGATGTGACAGCTACACTCTTAGATGAAATATCTTTAGAGGAAGTGCAAAATTACTGGGATGATTTGGTAGGAGAATATGGTGGGTATATTCCTGAACTAGAAAAAACTAGTATTTATCAATTTATTAAAAGTCAAGAAAACTTTTCAATTAAGGATATTATTACTGGCTTTGTTGAGTATTTTTTTCATGAAATTATTATAAATGGAAAATTACTAGGAACTCTAATGATGCTTACTTTATTTTCTATTTTATTGCAAACGATGCATTCTGCTTTTGAAAAGTCTACAGTAAGTAAAATCGCCTATTTTGTAGTTTATATTGTTCTTATATTTTTAGCGCTTAATAGTTTTTATATAGCCGTATCCTATGCAGAAGATGCAATTAATACAATGAGTAGTTTTATGATTGCACTTCTTCCACTCGTTCTTGGGCTAATGGCTACCTTTGGTAATGTTGTATCAGTATCCTTCTTTCATCCAATAATCATATTTCTTATAAATGTAAGTGGAGTTCTTATTTCAACTTTTATTTTACCACTACTTTTTCTTTCGGCTATTTTAAAAATTGTGAGCAGTTTAAGCGAGAATTATAAAGTTACTCATCTTGCTAATTTGTTTAGAACTGTGAGTATGGGCACGCTAGGTGTATTTTTAACCATTTTTCTAGGTGTTATCTCTGTACAAGGATCGGTTAGTGCGATCCAAGATGGTGTAGCAATGAAAACTGCAAAATTTATTACAGGTAATTTCATACCAGTGGTTGGAAGAACATTTACTGATGCTACGGATACTATCTTAAGTGCATCACTTCTTTTAAAAAATGCTGTAGGGGTAGTTGGATTGATTATTGTTCTCTTTATTTCCTTGTTCCCCGCTTTAAAAATAGCAGCGATAGCAATTATTTATAAAATAGCCGCTGCGGTCTTGCAACCGATTGGAGATGGACCAGTCATTAGTACATTAAACACAATTAGTAATTATATCTTGTTTATTCTAGCATGTCTTTTAGCAGTTTCAATAATGTTCTTTCTTGCTATTGTCATTATTGTTGTGGCTAGTAATCTCACAATGCTATTACGTTAGGATGATTAAAAATGGAGCTAATCATTCAATGGGTGACACAAATTATTTTATTTATTATTTTGGCAACAATCATCGATCTTTTGATTCCACAGACAGCTATGAAAAAGTATATTAAATTGGTTGTGGGTTTAATATTAATCCTAATTTTACTAAAACCCGTTTTCTATGTATTAAGTATAGATATAGAAAAGGCGCTCTCTTCCTCATTTCAACAGATAAGTGAAACAACTAATCAAAATAATTCAGTAGAAAATTTAATTGAATTTCAAAAAAATGAAATAGAAAACACACAAGATGCATATATTTTAGAACAAATGGCTGTCCAATTAATAGATATAGCTGGGGATCCTTTAAAGGAAGAGTTTCAATTGGAAATAACTGATGTTCAATTCACATTTAACGATGCAAAAGACAAAACCTATGAGGATCTAAAAGAGGTCATTGTTTACTTAAAAGATTTTGAAGAAGGGGAGGGAGAAGATAGCCTAGTTGAAGATGTTGTAATTAACACAGATGAACCTGTACCAAAAAAAGAGGACAGACATGATGAGAAGATTAAAAATTTATTAAAAGAAGTTTGGGAACTGCATGACAAACAAATAACAATATATTGGGAGGGAGGGTCATCTTGAGGAAATTCTTCGAGAAATTACTTCAACCAAAAAACTCTGAATCTGGTAAACGCACATCAAGCAAGGTTGGGTATGTAATCATTCTTGGGCTAATCGGGATTTTATTAATCTTCTTAAGTAATATATTTTCATCATCACAAGTAGAAAATGAGGCCAACTATGCGAAGCAATTGGAAAACCGGCCTAACCAGGATGTAGAAGCTACTCACACAGAAGATAATAGCAGTAGTTCAGAAGTAGAAGAACTGGAGAAAAGTTATGAGGCTGATTTACAAGAAATGCTAAATAAGATAAAAGGTGTATCCGAAGCGGAAGTAATGGTTAATTTAGCCTCAACAAATGTAAATATTTATGAAAAAAATATTATAAAAGGTCAACAAACAACCGATGAAACGGATCAAAACGGTGGGACTAGAAAAGTGGAGGATCATTCAGAAGAGACACAAGTGGTTTTTGTAAGACAAGGTGACAGAGAGGTCCCACTTTTGGTGAAAACAGCAAGGCCTGAAGTAAGTGGTGTGTTTGTTGTAGCTAAGGGGGCGGATCATGCAACGGTAAAAAAATGGATTGTTGAATCTGTATCAAGGGTTTTAAATGTCCCTACACATAGGGTCTCTGTAATGCCGAAAAGTAATTAAAGGGAGGAAATAAAATGTTAAAAAAGCAAACTGTTTGGTTATTGACAATGTTAAGTTTAATGATTGTGTTAAGTGTTTACTACATGATTTCTCCAGATAATGATGATTTAGCTTATATTGATAATGGACAGTCAGATGCTGAAGGGCCTGTAGCCACAAAAGCAAATGGATCAGCTGAAGGTTTAGAAACAGAAGTTGATGAAATTTCAAATATGAGTGGAGATGAACTGTTTACAACAATCCGAATGGAAGTTCAGGATGATAGAAGCGTGTCTAAAGAAAGATTAGAAGCTGTAGTAGCGTCTAGCAGTGCATCTGCCAAGGAAAAAGATCAAGCTATGAAAGAAATCGATCAACTTGAGGATGCAGCTAAAAAAGAAAGAATTTTAGAAGAATCCATTTTATCTGCTGGTGAGTATCAAGATGTCTTAGTAAGATCTGAAGATAGTAAAGTACATGTACATGTCAAAGCAGAAGAACTTTCTGATACGGAAGCGAATAATATTATGAGAATGGTTCACGATGAATTTGGAGAAATAACGGTGGATGTAATTGTTCAACCATCAGATAATGCGGGTGATTCGGAGGATACTGAAGATACAGGAAGTACAGAAAGCGAATAAATTGAAGGGATCCAGAATACTGATAAAAAGGTATCTGGGTCCTTTTATTTCTAAAGAAAATTGAAGCTAAATGAGAAAATAAGTATTCCTGATGGTATTTATAGTGAAATATTGGTATAATTTCACTGAAATCTTATTAATAGTCCAAACTGTAATACCATTCTGAATTTTAAAATGGATTTTCAACTTGATGAATGTATGTATCATATCGTAAAATGATAAAAGGAGTTCATAGTACCTAATATTAAAACTAATAAACTATCTTGGATCTTAAATTTATAAAAGGGGTGCCATTATGTTAAAAGTACAAGAAATAAGAGAACTAATTAAACTTATTGATCAATCAGATATTAATGAATTTACATATGAAACGGATGGAACTACTGTATCAATGAAAAAATCTAATAATGAATCAACCGTTGTTAGGGAGGTAGTGTCTGAAACACCTAAACAAGTAATCGCAGAAGCGGAACCTGCTTCAAAAGAGCCAATTAAAGAAGCTTCTGTTAACGAAGAGCCTCAAGTAGTAACCAAAGAAGAGCCGAAAAAAGAAACAGGATCGGAAGCTGATTACGAGATTGTATCACCTATGGTTGGAACCTTCTATTCATCACCTTCTCCTGATAGTGACCCATTTGTATCTAAAGGGAGTGAGTTGCAAAACGATACAGTAGTTTGTATTGTTGAAGCAATGAAATTGTTTAATGAAATTGAAGCGGAAGTTACTGGTGAAATTGTAGAGGTATTAGTTGAAAATGGTGAACTCGTTGAATATGGACAGCCACTGTTTAAAGTGAAGAAAAAGTAAGGGGTTGAGAAAGTGATTAAAAAACTTCTAATTGCAAATCGAGGAGAGATAGCTGTCCGGATTATACGTGCATGTAAAGAACTAGGAATTGAAACGGTAGCTGTTTATTCAGAAGCAGATAGAGATTCATTACATGTACAGTTGGCTGATGAGGCTTATTGTATCGGTCCAAAATTAAGCAAAGATAGCTACCTTAATTTTACCAATATAATGAGCGTAGCAACATTGACTGAAGTTGACGCCATTCACCCAGGTTATGGCTTTTTAGCAGAGAATGCTGACTTCGCAGAAATATGCCGCGCGTGCAATATTGAATTTGTTGGTCCAACACCGGATGCTATTCAAAAAATGGGTATAAAAGATGTTGCTAGGGAAACGATGAAAAATGCCAATGTCCCTATTGTTCCAGGTTCAGACGGAATAATTGAGAATGAGGAAGAAGGATTGAAAATTGCTAATGAAATTGGATTTCCTGTAATTATTAAAGCAACCGCTGGCGGAGGCGGAAAAGGGATACGTGTAGCAAGAAATGAAGAGGACCTAATGAAGGGGATTCGCGTGACTCAAAAGGAAGCAGAAACAGCCTTTGGGAACCCTGGTGTATATATTGAGAAATTTATTGAAGATTTTCGTCATGTCGAAATACAAATATTAGCCGATAAATATGGGAATGTAGTACATTTAGGGGAAAGGGATTGTTCCATTCAAAGGAGATTACAAAAGCTTGTTGAAGAAACACCTTCACCAGCTGTAACACAGGAGATTAGGAAGAAAATGGGAGATGCCTCTGTAAAAGCTGCAAAAGCAGTGGATTATGTGGGGGCAGGAACCATTGAATATATTTTTGATAGAAAATCAAATGAATTTTACTTTATGGAAATGAATACAAGGATACAGGTGGAGCATCCAGTAACAGAAATGGTTACCGGAGTGGATTTAATTAAAGAACAAATAAAGATAGCAAACAATGAGAAACTATCTTTAAGCCAGGACGATATCTCATTAGAGGGTCATGCTATTGAGTGCCGAATTAATGCAGAGGATCCGTTTAAAAACTTTATGCCGTCAGCTGGAAATATCAATATGTACTTAGCACCTGGTGGTTTAGGGGTTAGGGTAGATTCAGCTGCCTATTCAGGTTATTCTATTCCACCTTACTATGATTCCATGATTGCCAAGCTGATTACTTATGCCCCAACAAGGGAAGAAGCAATCAATCGTATGAAGCGGGCATTGGACGAATTTGTTGTAGAGGGAATACATACAACCATTCCATTTCACCGTTTGATAATGGAAAATGGTGTATTTATCGACGGGGATTTCAATACTAACTTCCTAGAAGAGAACCCAATCATAGAGCAATCTAAATAGCGCATATTTTAACCAATAGGAGTGATGTCATGAGTGAACAACAGCTATTAAAAGTAAGTGATGATTCAACATTAGGAAAAGTTGAAATTGCTCCAGAAGTTATCGAGGTAATAGCAGGTATTGCAGCTACAGAAGTAGAAGAACTATACGCTATGAGAGGGAATTTTGCATCTGGTGTTGCTGAACGATTAGGAAAAAAAGCGCATAGCAAAGGTGTGAAAGTAGAACTTACAGATACGGGTATTGCCATTGATTTATACGTTATTCTAAATTATGGTGTGTCCATTCCAAAAGTTGCACAAAAAATCCAAGGAACCATTCGGGATTCATTAAAATATATGACAGCACTCGAAATTGATGAAGTAAATGTTCACGTTGTCGGTATTAATATGGATGGAAACGATAACGATGAAGAAGAATAAAAAACGAAGGTCAAAAGATCGTATCTTTTGACCTTCGTTTTGATATTTAGGGATGATAATATAGTATTACTGGATATTGATTGTTTAAGGTAGAGCCACGTTTGGTTCATAACGAAAATTCCTTCTCTTTTGTGTAAAAAGGGTTGATAATGTTAAATGGAAAGATTTATTCCGTACGTCACTAAATGATTCTTACATTTTTGTTCTGATTTCTAGCTTTGATTTCTTAATCATGTTATTATTTTGTAGAGATGAAATAAAAGGAGTTTAGGCGGATGAATCGACATACAGCTAGGGAAAAAGCATTTCAGATTCTATTTCAAATGGATATTAATGAAAAAGATCCAAAAGATGCAATTGAGTCATTTTTGGAGGGTAATGATAGAAATGAATTTTTAAACTCCGTGGTTATTGGTGTTTCAGAAAATAAAGAAGAAATTGATTCAATTATTGCAGAAAATCTTGAAAAATGGTCATTAGCCCGATTAGCCTCCGTGGAACGTAGTATTTTACGTATTGCAACCTATGAATTAAAGTTTACGGATATACCAACCAATGTATCCATTAATGAGGCAATTGAACTTGCAAATAAATTCGGTGATGAAAAATCCGGTAAATTTATTAATGGCGTTTTGTCAAAAATTATTTCATGAAGGGGAATTTTTAAATGACAGCAGAAATTATCAATGGAAAAGACTTAGCACAAGAAATTAGAATGGGAATGAAAGAAGAAGTAACTCAATTAAAAGAACGAGGGATTTCACCGCATTTAACAGTGGTTTTAGTGGGTGACAATCCAGCATCAAGATCCTATGTTAAGGGTAAAGAAAAAGCTGCTGCAGAAGTTGGGATTTCCTCATCCGTGATAGAGCTTCCAGCAGATACTTCTGAGAAAGCATTGTTAGATCGAATACATACATTAAATGAAGATGAGAATGTGGACGGAATCCTAGTCCAGCTTCCACTACCAAAACATATTAGTGAACAAAAGGTTATCGAGACCATTAATCCTGCAAAAGATGTGGATGGATTTCATCCAGTAAATATCGGGAGGATGATGATTGGAGAAGATACTTTTCTTCCATGTACACCATATGGAATCTTAACCATGCTTCAATCAAGAGATATCACTATCGAAGGGAAGCATGCGGTTGTTATCGGAAGGAGTAATATTGTAGGAAAGCCAGTTGGACAACTGTTACTAAATGAGAATGCTACGGTTACATATTGCCATTCTCGCACACCTGATTTAAGAGAAGTAACTTCAAAGGCAGATATATTAGTTGTTGCAATCGGAAAACCCAATGTAATTACTGCTGAGGATATTAAAGATGGGGCTGTAGTCATTGATGTAGGAATTAATCGTTTGGAAACAGGGAAGTTGACAGGAGATGTTGATTTCGATGGGACTAAAGAAAAGGCTTCCTTTATAACTCCAGTTCCAAAAGGTGTTGGTCCTATGACCATTGCTATGCTATTAAAAAATACAATTAAAGCTGCTAGAGGGTTAGAGCCACTTGAATAAATACCTAACTGTAACAGCAGTTACAAAGTACATTAAACGTAAAATGGATACAGACCCCCACTTAAAAGGTATATTACTTAAAGGTGAAATCTCTAACTTTAAACATCATTCCCGTGGACATATGTATATGACAATTAAGGATAATCAATCAAAAATTCAAGCAGTAATGTTTGCTGGAAATAATCGTTTTTTAAGATTTCGACCAGAAAATGGGATGAATGTCCTGATTAAAGGTGAAATAAGTGTTTACGAGGCATATGGGCAATACCAGATATATATTCAACAAATGGAACCAGACGGTATTGGCTCTCTTTACCTTGCCTTTGAGCAGTTAAAGGAAAAATTACATAAAAAGGGTTACTTTGACAAAGAGCGTAAGAAAGAAATTCCGCTCTTTCCCAAGCATATTGGAGTAATTACCTCTCCAACAGGGGCAGCAGTACGTGATATTATAACGACTATTAAACGAAGATATCCTATTGTAACGATTACTGTTATACCAGTTCTTGTTCAAGGACCAAATTCTCCCAGTTCCATTAAACATGCTATTGAAAAAGCAAATAAAAGAGGAGAATTCGATACCTTAATAGTTGGTCGAGGTGGAGGCTCCATTGAAGAATTATGGAGTTTCAACGAGGAAATCGTTGCTGAAGCAATCTTCCATTCAAAAATACCCGTGATTTCAGCTGTTGGACATGAGACAGATATAACCATTAGTGATTATGTAGCAGACCTAAGGGCCCCAACTCCTACTGGTGCTGCTGAGCTTGCGGTTCAATCCCAACTGGAACTAAGTGACAAATTAATGAAACTAAAACAAAGTTTAAACAGAGAAATGGGTAGAGGTCTTCATAACTATTGGACACGTCTTACCCAATTAACCGAATCATATGCATTTCGTTATCCCGAACAATTAATAAAACAAAGGGAACAAGAATTAGATATATCAATGGAGAGACTGAACCGTTCAATAGTTAATATAGAAAAGGACCAACAGAAAACATTGGAAAGCTTGATTACACGACTCTTTTCACAACATCCGAAAAAACAAATAGAGCAGGCGAAAAATGATTTACAAGAAAAAATGAAAAAACAGAATGATTATATGTCTAAGTTAATGGAAACAAAATCTGTTCATTTAACAAATGTAATAGATAAGCTTAGCCTTCTAAATCCTTTAGAAATTATGAAACGAGGATTTGCACTCCCTTACACATCAAATGGGGACATGGTTAAATCAACAGGGCAAGTACAAAAAGATGATAACATTTCAATTCAATTACATGACGGAAACATAAATTGTCAGGTTTTAGAGGTAGAGGAGAGTTTAAATGAGTAAAAAGGAAGAGATTTCTTTTGAAGAAGCAATGAAAAAATTAGAAGAAATTGTTCAAAAGCTTGAGAAAGGCGATGTGCCATTAGAAAAGGCTATTGCTTATTATCAGGAAGGAATGAACTTTTCCAAAATATGCAGTGATAAGTTAAATAACGTACAAGAGAAAATGACACAAATTATGAATGAACAAGGAGAATTTGAGTCATTTGAGATACAGGAGGAAGAATAAACGTGTCTGAAAAGATTCAAGATTATATTACAGAGTATCGAGGGTTAATTGAAAAAGAGTTAACTGAAAGCCTTCGTAAATTATCTATTCCGAGTCAATTGAAAGAATCCATGTTATATTCTGTGCAAGCAGGTGGTAAAAGGCTGCGTCCAATCCTCCTTCTATCAAGCTATCAAGTGTATGATGGTAATTACAACAAAGCAATGTCTTCAAGTATAGCACTGGAAATGATACATACCTATTCCCTAATACATGATGATCTTCCAGCAATGGATGATGACGACTATCGTAGAGGAAAGCTGACGAACCATAAGCAGTTTGATGAAGCAACTGCTATTTTAGCTGGTGATGCTTTATTAACCTATAGTTTTGAGGTTGTTGCAGATGACCCAAACTTAACAGAACAGCAAAAAGTAGAAATTATGAAAATGTTGTCGATTTGCAGTGGCCCTAAAGGTATGGTAGCTGGACAATTTCTGGACATGGAAGCAGAAGACCGTGAGATTACTTTAGAAGAACTGGAACAAATTCATGTTCAAAAGACGGGTCAGTTACTGGAATTTGCTATCTATGCAGGAGCATTCCTTGGAGGAGCAAGTAGAGAACAATTGGAACATCTAAAAGACTTTGCATATTATTTAGGATTAATTTTCCAAGTCCAAGATGATATTCTTGACGTCACTGGTGACGAACAGAAGCTTGGTAAACCTGTTGGAAGTGATGAAGGAAACGAAAAGGGAACCTATCCAAAATTACTTGGTCTTAAAGGCGCTATGAAACAAAAGGAAAAATATGTAGAAAAAGCCTATCAAGCATTACGTAAAGCAGAGGCTGATCATTCCTATTTAATGGAATTGACGGATTACTTTAGCAATCGTGATTACTAGTTTTATTCTAGATGAATAAATAAATTTTTGTTATAATAGACCTATATAAGGAATGGTGCAGTATTCTAGTCAGTCCTCCTATCTTGAAGGCGGGCCTAAAAATCCGCTAAAGGGCACATCGATGAAGTTCCTTGTGTTGGCTTGAGGCGCCCAGCCTTGGGTCAGTGCTGGGAGTTAAGGATTTCGGGCGATCCACAAAGGCATGTGGGCGTTGACCCGATTTCCGCGGAGGCCCATCTCTGTGGGGATAGCTAAGCCTAGTTATCTTTATGGAATGGGGTATGAACCTGCAAAGTTTGGTAAGGGACACCTTATATGCAGCGTAGCCTGTCTTGAGTGGTGCTGAGGGGATTAGATGATCAGCACTAGATTTAGATGGCCACTGGATCTAGTGCTAATGTCTATGAAATCAGTACTGCAAAAGAGACTAGGGATAGGTTAAAGGCTGTGGAGGAAATCTCCTAGACTGTTCATTTTGACTTTTAAAAGGGATTATAGTGCGGACTAAGTGGTAATCTAGTCTAGCTTTTGGCGACAAAGCTAAGATGGATTTAAAAGGGAACTGCCTTCATGGCGACATGGGGTATCTATCTGGGAAAACCTACTAGACCTAAGCCGCAGTCTTAACCTTTTAAAAGACCATTCCATTTACATAATGTATGATTGAGGTATTGTATGAACTCACAATTAAAACGTTCTCTTAAGTTTAGCTTTTCTATCGCCGTTATCACATTTGTGTTAGCGGCTATT
This sequence comes from Oceanobacillus senegalensis, assembly GCF_900176885.1. Classification (GTDB taxonomy): domain Bacteria; phylum Bacillota; class Bacilli; order Bacillales; family Amphibacillaceae; genus Oceanobacillus; species Oceanobacillus senegalensis. The sequence goes on from NZ_LT839648.1 coordinate 1,259,076, forward strand.
TTTTCAGTTGTTTCATCTTCTATTTTGAGTGGTGTAGTATGGATAACAGGGCTTCTAATCGTATTCTTAATAGTGCTAGTAGGAGTGGTCTTTGACATGCTAGGAATAGCCGCTACTGCTGCAGATGAGACACCATTCCATGCAATGGCTGCCGAAAAAATACCAGGAGCAAAAGAAGCTGTTTATCTTGTCAGAAACGCAGACCGGTTTGCCAGCTTTTGTAACGATGTGATTGGAGATATTTCAGGTATTGTAAGTGGAACAGCATCTGGAATGGTTGTATTACAAATTGCAACACTCTTAAATCAGAGTGAGGGATCTCCAGGACAACTGATTTTATCAACGTTTTTAACGAGTGTTGTAGCTGCAGTCACAGTGGGTGGAAAAGCTGTTGGAAAAACCATGGCAATTAATAGTTCCACTAAAATTATATATTTTGCAGGAAAAATTCTTTTTATATTGCAAAATAAGTTGAAACTAAAAATTATAAAAAAAAATTAAATGTTAAAAAGGATAGGCTAAATGAGCAAAAAACGACTTGATGAATTATTGGTAGAAAGAAATCTTGCTCAAACAGTTGAAAAAGCAAAGCGTCTAATAATGGCAGGACTTGTTTTTTCGGAGCAGGAAAGATTAGATAAAGCTGGTATGCAAGTGAAATCGGATATCCCGTTAAACGTAAAAGGCAAACAAAATCCTTATGTAGGGCGTGGTGGATTAAAACTAGAAAAGGCTCTTACTTTTTTCTCAGTGGGTGCTAAAGATAAAATATTAATTGATATTGGCTCTTCTACAGGAGGTTTTACAGATTGCGCATTACAGCATGGAGCTAAACTAAGTTATGCGATTGATGTGGGATATAATCAACTAGATTGGAAACTAAGAAATGATGTCCGCGTAGTTGTAATGGAACGAACGAATTTTAAACACGTTACAGCTGATATGCTACATAAAGGTAAGCCCAATTTGGCAACAATCGATGTTTCCTTCATTTCTCTAAGACAGATTCTTCCTGTTCTAAAGCATTTATTACTAGAAAATAGTGATATTATAGCATTAATAAAGCCACAGTTTGAAGCAAAAAGAGAAGAAGTGGGAGAAAATGGAATTGTTCGTGACAAAATTGTTCACTTAGAGGTATTAAATAAAATTATTGATTTTGCTAAGAATGAGTCATATGAGTTATTAAATTTAACATTTTCACCGATAACAGGTGGAGAGGGAAATATTGAATTTCTTGCTCATTTCGGTTGGGATAAAAAAGGGAGAACGAAAAATCAATTAGATATCGAAAAAATAGTAAAAGAGGCGCACGTTCAATTAATGAAATAGAGATAGTACGAATTGTAGGAGTTGGAAAATGAGTAAAATTCAACGTCATCTAAAAATACGAGAACTTATAACAGAAGATGAAATAGAAACGCAAGACGATCTAGTGGATCGATTGAAATCACTTGGATATAATGTAACACAAGCTACTGTTTCTAGGGATATTAAGGAACTGCAGCTTGTGAAAGTTCCAGCAAGTGATGGGAGATATAAGTATAGCTTACCCGCTGATAATCGCTATAACCCACTTGAAAAATTAAAGAGACTAATTGTAGATGTCTTTGTTAAGATAGATTCTGCTAGCCATTTTGTCGTTTTGCATACTCTTCCGGGTAATGCAAATGCCATAGGGGTTTTAATTGATAACTTGGATTGGGATGAGATAATGGGAACCATTTGTGGTGATGACACGTGTCTAATCATTTGTCGAACAGTTGAAGAATCAGAAAAAATAAAGAATCGTTTCATTAATATGTTATAAACATATATCTCTTGAGGTGATGACTGTGTTAACAGAATTATCTATTCATGACTTTGCGATTATAGATAAGGTAGCGATTACATTTAATGAAGGGTTAACCGTTTTGACAGGGGAAACAGGGGCAGGTAAATCAATTATTATTGATGCTATCCAATTACTTGCAGGTGGTAGGGGGTCTGTTGAATATGTTAGACATGGCGCCAAACGATGCGAAATTGAAGGTCTATTTACAATTAATAATTCTACACACCGCATTTATGATGTGGCGAAGCAATTTGGGGTAGAAATTCAAGACGGACAAGTTGTATTGGAACGATCCATAACCTCCTCTGGAAAAAGTATATGTAGGGTGAATAGGAAGTTAGTCACTTTAGCAATTTTAAGGGAATTTGGTAGAACACTCATTGATATACACAGTCAACATGAGACACAGGTTTTAATGAATCCAGATAATCATTTGGATTTTTTAGATATGTATGAACCACAACAAATCATGAAAGCAAAAAAAGAATACCAAATTCTTTACGAAAGACTTTCTACCTTAAAACGCCGATATAAACAGTTGAATGATAATGAACAAGAAATGGCACATCGTTTAGATTTATTAGAATTTCAAAAAAATGAAATAGAACAAGCTAAGTTAACTCCAAATGAAGATGAGGTTCTGGAAGAGGAAAGAAATTCGCTCGTTAACTTTGAACGAATTTATACCTCACTCACTGATGCTTATCAAGCTTTGTATGGTGAAAGTAAAGGTTTAGAATGGTTAAACAAAGCACAAGTATCCATGGAGGAAAATTCCAAATATGATTCCTTTATTGAAGAAAAAGCACAGGAACTAGCCAACCATTATTATGCACTTGAAGACTTAACGTATGAATTAAGGAATCAAGTAGATAGCCTTCATTTTAATCCGAACCGTTTAAATGAAATTGAATCACGCTTAAATGAAATAAATCGACTAAAAAAGAAATACGGAGTTACGGTCAATGAGGTTCTTGAATATTTAGCAAAAGTTGAAGAGGAAATAGAGGAAATTACAAATAAAGACTCTCACTTAGCCTCTTTAGCAGAGCAGATTCAAGAAATGGAGAAGGACGCAATACTTGAAGCACAACAATTACATGATATTCGGAAGCAAGCATCTGAAAAGCTAACGAAAGCAATTCAAAAAGAGTTTAAAGATTTATATCTCGAAAAAGCTACATTTTCCATATCCTTTCATCTCGATAATCATGACCACAACTTAAAACTACATAAAAATGGATTTGATCATGTTCAATTTTTAATATCCACTAACCCTGGTGAACCATTGAAAGTTCTAAATAAGGTTGCATCTGGTGGAGAGTTATCACGTATCATGCTCGCTCTAAAAAAAATTTTTGCGAAACACCAAGGAGTTACAAGTGTAATTTTTGATGAAGTAGATACTGGTGTAAGTGGAAGAGTCGCACAAGCTATTGCTGAGAAAATTGATCAGATTTCAAAGGATTCACAGGTACTATGTATTACCCATTTACCACAGGTTGCTGCAATGGCAGACACGCATAAATTTATACAAAAGCTTGAAAAAGAAAAACGTACTGTTACCAAGGTATCTGAATTGACTAAGGATGATCAAATTGAAGAATTAAGCCGGATGATAACAGGCACAAAACTTACGGAGACAGCAAAAGAACATGCTAAAGAACTACTCGATTTGGCATCCACCTTTAAATCAACAGGTAGTTGAATAATTTTACGAAAAAAGTCAGAAACTAAAGCAACTGGCTTTTTTTTAATGTAAAAAATATAATAAAAAGGTCAATAACTAAAAGATGTTTTTTATTCCATATTTAAGGATTTTTCGATAGGAAAAGTTAAACATTTTTCTTATGATTCTCCAGTTTAAAACATCCTCTATGAGGTCAAATTAGAAATACAGATAAATAAATGGTGTGGGTTAAAGAACAAGGAGAGTGAACCAGTTGAAAATACCGCAGTTAAATATAGTTAGGCGTTTTATAGGTGTTATGCTCCTTATTGCAGTAATTGCAGTTCCTATGTTAACCCCAATCAATAAGTATCTCTCTATTCCGAGTCAAATCATTACTACAAACAAAGATACTCCTATAGAGGTACCTTATTTAGGAGAACATATAACCGTTGATACTACAAGTGAACATGTACAAGCCATTGATTCTTCAACCTTTCATGCTACAGAGCCGGGAAAAAGTGAATTGGTATATGAGGTAAGTGGTTTTCCAATTAAAAAAGTTAACTTATCTGTTTTGGAAGACTTGAAAGTAATTCCAGGTGGACAGTCTATTGGTGTTCAGTTACAAACATTAGGTGTATTGGTAGTAGGGCATCACCTAGTAAATACAGAAGATGGTACGGTATCGCCTGGCGAAGAGGCTGAAATTGCTGTAGGAGATGTTATTGTTAAGATTAATGATAAACCAGTAAAGGAAATGAAGGAAATTAAAGACTATGTTATTAAGGCTGGCGAAAATAAAAAAGCATTAGATATAACAATAAAAAGGGATAAAGAATTAATTGAAACAACATTAGAACCGGTACTTGATAATAAGGATGATGAATACAAAATAGGTTTATATATTAGGGATTCAGCGGCAGGTATAGGTACGATGACTTTTTATGAACCAGAATCCAAAAAATATGGAGCATTAGGTCATGTCATATCTGATGTGGATACTAAAAAACCAGTTCAGATTAATGATGGTACCATTGTCCGTTCTTCTGTTACCTCAATTGATAAAGGAAATAATGGTGTACCAGGGGAAAAACAAGCTAAATTTTCTATAAAGGAAAATAAGATAGGGAATATCACTAAAAATAGTCCATTTGGTATTTTTGGTGAATTGAATACGACCATCAAGAATGGGAAATACGATAAACCGATGCCAATTGCATTATCACATGAGGTAAAAGAAGGTCCCGCGAAAATTTTAACCGTTGTTGAGGGGGAAAAAGTGGAAGAGTACGAAGTTGAGATAATTAGTAGCGTACCACAAAAATACCCAGCAACTAAAGGGATGGTTGTTCAAATTACGGATGAAGAATTATTAGATAAGACAGGTGGAATTGTTCAAGGTATGAGTGGAAGTCCAATTATACAAGACAATAAGATAGTAGGTGCAATTACACACGTTTTTGTTAATGATCCAACTTCTGGATATGGTGTTCATATAGAGTGGATGCTTCAAGATGCCGGGATTAATGTTTACAAAGACAAAAAACAAGCAAGTTAAAAAAGTGATTTGTTGTGGGACAGTGATTCCATAACAAATCACTTTTTTTTCATTTATAATTACAGTTGAAGGCTTATGTGCAGTAACTTGTTTAGTTTATCGTAGGTTAAAGAGAAGTAATACCCCCACCTTAAAAATGGAGGAAACATGAATCATTTTAGTGTGGGAGGGCCTTGTGTTATTTGGTGTATTTGTTTTTTCACCCACATACTTTTTCGACAAACGGGTACTATTCATGTCGTATTTTATCGTAAATTAAAGGAAAATAGAGAAAACAATAGAAAATATAAAAAAATACAATCTTTTTGAATAAAAAAAAGGATAATTAGAATTTTTGTAGAATATCTTTAAAGGGATAGGTAATCGCATTTGTGAAGAGTTAGTGAAGATTAAAAGGAGGAGCTTTTTTTGAAGAATATAACGATTGGAATAGTGGATGACAACAAAGAACTAGTTCAAATGATGGAGGATTATTTTGATGAACAAGATGATATCGAAGTAATTGGAACAGCATTTAATGGGAAAGACTGTTTGAGCATGCTAGAAGATTTAGAACCAGATGTATTAGTTTTAGATATCATCATGCCTCATATAGATGGATTAGCCGTTTTGAATACAATAAGGGAGAAGGGCATGAACTCGAATGTTATTATGCTTACAGCTTTTGGTCAAGAAGAGGTTATGAAAAAAGCTGTTGATTTAGGAGCTTCATACTTTATATTAAAGCCCTTTGATCTTGACCATTTAGCAGATCAGATCCGACAAGTGGAAGGAAAACAAGTTATCCAATCCAGTATTAAAAAATCGAGTAAAAAGGAGAAAAAACAAGATCTTGAAGCAAGTATTACTAATATCATACATGAAATTGGTGTTCCAGCACATATTAAGGGTTACATGTACTTAAGAGAAGCAATCACCATGGTGTATAATGATATAGAATTATTAGGTTCCATTACGAAGGTATTATATCCTGCAATTGCTAAAAAGTTTAATACAACATCTTCACGTGTAGAGAGGGCTATTCGTCATGCAATTGAAGTAGCATGGAGCCGTGGTAACATTGATTCTATTTCACAGTTGTTTGGGTATACAATCAATATTTCTAAGGCTAAGCCAACCAATTCCGAATTTATTGCCATGGTTGCCGACCGCCTTCGATTAGAACATAAAGCAAGTTAATTATAAAATAAAAAATATTACTGTACCATTTCGGTACAGTAATATTTTTTAAACTCATTTTTATTCAAAAAATGCACGATATAATGATTGTATAGCTTTTTCAATCTCTGTTTCTTGGATTCCAAACATCATGGAAACTTCTGAAGAGCCCTGATTAATCATGTCAATGTTTATGTTTGCAGATGAAAAGGCGGATACCGCTTGTTGGGCAACACCAATTGTATTCACAAGACCTTCCCCAACTACCATAATAATAGCTATCCCACGTTGAAGGCTAACTGTATCAGGATGTAGTTCATCATTTATTCGTTGAATAATAAGTTCCTCTTTTTCTGGTGTAAGGTTACTCTCTTTAATAATAACAGATATATCATCAATACCTGACGGAGCATGTTCAAAGGAAATATCTTCGTCTTCGAGAATATTCAATAGCTTACGTCCAAAACCAATCTCTCTGTTCATTAAGTATTTACTTACGTACAAACTACAGAATCCATTATCACTCGCTATTCCAGAGACGCATCGGTCGTTTATTTCTCTTTCAGCTAGTATCAATGTCCCTTTTGCTTCTGGATTATTTGTATTTTTTATACATACTGGAACCTTTGCCCGGATAGCTGGTATTAATGCTTCATCATGAAATACAGAGAAACCGGCATAGGATAATTCACGCATTTCCTTATACGTTAACTCGGTTATTTCTTTTGGATTTTCTACAATTGTTGGATTAACAGTATATACAGAATTAACATCAGTAAAGTTCTCGTATAAACTCGCTTGTACCCCGGCAGCGACAATCGATCCTGTTATGTCCGAGCCTCCACGAGAAAATGTTACTAAAGTTCCTTCCTCCGAATATCCAAAAAATCCAGGAATGACAAGAATCCCGTCTTCCTCTCTTAGGTTATACATCTTCGCAAGGCTATCTGGTAATATTTGTGCATTTCCTGGCTCATCGCTAACAATAATACCCGCTTCTTTAGGATTTATGTAACGGGCAGATAAGCCAATTTCCGATAAATATGCACCGATAATTTTGGCGTTATTATTTTCACCAATTGCCTTAATTGAGTCCATCTTTGTATCGTTACTTACATCCATTGCTAATGTGGATTTAATACTTTTTTCAATTTCCATCATTAAAGATGAAGATAATTCTAGTTCATCAATAATTTCCTTAAATCTTTCAATTACTAACGAATAGTATTCCTCATAGGGCTCATCATTAATATAAGCGTTCCCCATGTTTATTAGCATATCTGTCATTTTAAAATCGTCGCTACTACGTTTACCTGGAGCGGATACAACAATAAATTTTCGTTCTTGATCACTTTTGATAATGTCCGCCACTTTTTTGATTTGTGTAGCATTTGCTACAGAACTTCCACCGAATTTTGCTACTTTCATTTTTCTCCCCCTGATTTGGTTGATTATTTTTTATAATAACATAATTACTCTAATAATCTATTAAAAAAGGAAAAAAAGATGGAATTTTTCCCATCCTTTCAGTCTCTTGTCGTATGATTAGAAGGTTTTTGTTCTTTATCTGGTATTGCCTGATAATTGTTTTTGCGATCACGATAAACAATAAACCCTCCAATAAAAATAAGTCCAAAAATAAATAATAATAATCCCACAAAAAACTGAAATCCTGCATTTAATAAGATAGCATGATAATCCGCAAATATAGAGTCTCTCATCAATTTAATGCCATAAACGGCAACAAGTCCAGGAATAAGTAGTACCGATAAAGCAATAATCCTTCCCATGATTTAAATACCTCTCCTATGTATGGTGTCTACAATTATATCAAAAATATAATGAAAATAGAAATAATAGCTTTGCCAAATTGAATGAGATAACATATGATAAAACTATGCAAGAGTTTGCAAGGGGGGGTTGGATGAAACGAATTCTTATCGTTGGGGCGGGAAAAGGAGGAAGTGCGCTTTTTACTTTATTACACAACACAAAACGAATGAATGTAGTAGCGATGATTGACAACGATAAAGATGCTAAAGGATTTCAATTGGCCAAAAAACATCGTATACCAACCGATACTTCTTGGGAAAATTGGATTAATAAGGATATTGATATTATAGTCGAAGCAACTGGAGATGAAAATGTCCTTAGGGAGCTGATGGAGAAGAGTTTACGTGAAACAGTTGTTATTCCGGGTTCTGTTGCTTACATAATCTCTGAATTATTTAATGAAAAAGAAATATTATTGGAGAAAATTAAGCAGCAAAGCAAAAATCAAGAATTAATATTAACCCATATTCGTGATGGTATGATCATTGTGGATTATAAAGGGAAAGTGCAGTTTGTCAATAATAGCGCTGAAGAAATTATAGGATATGCTAGGGATAAATTTATAGGAAAGTCAATTGATGATATTATTCGACACTCCAGATTAGTAGAAGTTTTAAAATCAAAAAAGAAAGAAGTCAACCAAAAATTCCTACTTGAAAATGGGAAACAGATCATCACTACTAGAATTCCTGTTATTAATGCAGAAAAAGAATTAATCGGAGCGTTTGCCGTATTTAAAGATATAACAGAAGTCATTAAATTAGCAGAAGAAAATACCGATTTAACTGAAATTAAAACAATGCTTGAAGCAATTATTAAATCATCCAATGAAGCTATTAGTGTTGTTGATCAGGATGGAAATGGATTAATGATTAATCCAGCTTATACGCGTATTACTGGTTTAACAGAAAAGGATGTTATTGGTAAACCGGCAACTACGGATATCTCTGAGGGAGAAAGTATGCACATGAAAGTACTGAAAACAAAGAAAACAGTACGGGGTGTACGAATGAAAGTAGGCCCAAAAAAGAAGGATGTCGTTGTTAATGTTGCACCAATTATAGTGAAAGGCATTCTAAAAGGAAGTGTGGGAGTACTTCATGATGTAACTGAAATAAAATCCCTAACAAGCGAACTAAAGCGTGCGCGACAGATCATCCGAAATCTAGAAGCTAGGTATACCTTTGATGATATCATAGGAAATTCATCAGAAATGAAATTGGCACTTGAACAAGCAAGGGTTGGAGCAAAGACTCCTGCAACTGTTTTACTAAGAGGAGACTCCGGTACCGGTAAGGAGTTATTTGCACACGCGATTCATAATGAAAGTAATAGGAAAAGTGGAAAATTTATACGTGTCAATTGTGCTGCTATTGCAGAGTCTTTATTAGAAAGTGAATTATTCGGTTATGAGGAGGGAGCGTTCTCGGGAGCAAGAAGTGGTGGGAAAAAGGGATTATTTGAAGAAGCTAATCATGGAAGTATATTTTTAGATGAAATAGGCGAACTATCGTTAAATATGCAAGCTAAATTATTAAGGGTGTTACAAGAAAAGGAAATTGTACGTGTAGGTGGTACAAAGCCAATAATCATTGATGTCCGTGTGATTGCTGCAACAAATATTAATCTAGAAAAAGCAATTACGAATAAAACCTTTCGTGAAGATTTGTATTATCGATTAACAAGATTACCTATATACATTCCTTCTCTAAAAGATAGAATATCCGATTTAAAGGACCTTGTTTATTTTATTATTCAGAAAATCAATCAAGACTATGGTAGGAACGTACAGGTCATTGATGAAGAGGCGTTAAACAAGCTGAAACAATATGATTGGCCAGGAAATGTTCGAGAATTGGAAAATGTCATTGGACGTGCAATGATTTATATTGATATGAGTGAAGAAATCCTAAGAAAAGAACATATTCCTGATTTAGAGGTTAGTACACCTAAAAAGGATTATGTGACACAGGAAGAACTCCAACAGCCTTCATTACGACAAGCATTGCAGCAATTTGAAAAAGAGTATATTTCCAAACATTATAAAAAAAATAATTTTAATAAAACAAAAACAGCAAGATCGTTGAATATATCGATAAGAAACTTGTATTATAAACTAGAAAAATATAATCTAGAATAATAATGCATGCAAAAAAATGCAGGATTGCAATATTGTGCATGGGTTATAATATAACGAAATGAAGCGCTTTCAATATCGGTTAAATGGCATGGTTTTTGCTAAAATAAACTTGAAGAGAAAAAATTAAATCCTAGTAACTAAAATACTATAGGGGGCATGAAAATGGGGATTTTTGAAAATATGGAAGAACATGATTACGAACAACTTGTATTTTGTCAAGATAAGAACTCTGGATTAAAAGCAATTATTGCTATTCATGATACAACATTAGGTCCAGCTTTAGGTGGAACAAGAATGTGGACATATAAAACAGAGGAAGAAGCTGTCATAGATGCGTTACGACTTGCCAAGGGAATGACGTATAAAAATGCAGCGGCAGGGTTGGATCTTGGAGGTGGAAAAACTGTAATAATAGGTGATCCAAAGAAAGATAAAAATCCAGAATTATTTCGTGCGTTTGGACGTTATATACAAAGTCTTAATGGAAGGTACATTACAGCAGAGGATGTAGGTACAGCTGTGGACGATATGGATATAGTTCATTTGGAGACGGATTTTGTAACTGGTGTCTCTCCTGCATTTGGTTCATCTGGAAATCCAGCTCCTGTTACTGCCTATGGAGTTTATATGGGGATGAAAGCATCTGCTAATGAAGCGTTTGGAAGTGACTCCTTGGAGGGGAAAGTTGTAGCAGTTCAAGGGGTTGGAAATGTTGCCTATGCATTATGTGAACATCTCTATAAGGAAGGCGCTAAATTAATTGTTACAGATATAAATGATGAGGCTGTAAAGAGGGCGGTTAATAATTTTGAAGCAAAGGCTGTTAAACCAGAAGAGATTTATGATGCCGAGTGTGATATATATGCACCTTGTGCTTTAGGGGGAATTGTCAATGATGATACCATCAATCGTATTAGAGCAAAGGTTATAGCAGGATCAGCAAATAATCAGCTGAAAGAAGATAGGCATGGGGAAATTCTACATGAAAAAGGGATTGTGTATGCACCAGACTATATTATTAATGCAGCTGGCGTAATCAATGTAGCTGATGAATTACATGGTTATAATCGTGATCGAGTAATGAAAAAGGTTGAGATTATTTATGATAATTTGAAAAAAATATATAAAATCTCGAAAGATAAAAATATACCAACTTATTTGGCGGCAGATCGTATGGCAGAACATCGCATTGAATCTGTACGCAAATCGAGAAACCAATTTATAAGAAATGACCAAAATATATTAAGCAGAAGACCTTAATCTCTTTTTCGTAGTGAATCAGAAATGGATTAGTTAGTGTTGTCTATAAGGGAGTGAATGAAATGGCTGATGAGTACGATGTTGTCATTCTTGGTGGTGGAACTGGTGGCTATGTTGCTGCTTTAAGAGCATCTCAGTTAGGCTTGAAGGTTGCTATGGTTGAGAAGGATAAATTGGGCGGAACCTGCTTACATCGTGGTTGTATTCCTTCAAAAGCATTACTCCGAAGTGCAGAGGTTTATCAGCAAACTAAAAATTCAAATGAATTTGGTATAGAAATAGGTTCTCCTGAGATAAACTTTTCTAAGATTCAAGATAGGAAGAATTCTATTATGGATAAACTCCATCAAGGTGTAGAAGGCTTAATAAAGAAAGGTAAAATTGATGTCTATCATGGTTTTGGTCGTATATTAGGACCAAGTATTTTTTCCCCATTACCTGGTACGATTTCTGTAGAATACGATAATGGTGATGAAAATACGATGATTGTTCCTAAATTCGTACTAATAGCCACAGGTTCTAGACCTTCCACACTATCAGGATTAAATACAGATGGTGTTAAAATATTAAATTCAGATGATGCATTACAATTGGAAGAACTTCCGGGGTCTATTCTAATCATTGGTGCTGGTGTAATTGGAGTGGAATGGGCTTCGATGTTAACAGATTTGGAAGTAAAGGTAACCGTCCTAGAATATGCAAGTCGGATATTACCGACAGAAGATGAAGAAATAGCTAAAGAAGTCGAAAAGCAATTAACAAACAAAGGAGTTACTTTTATAAAAAATGCTAAAGTTATTCCTGATACAGTAAAAAAAGACAATGATGTAATTGTTCATGCAGAAATAAGTGGTAACCAGGAGATGTTTTCAGCGGAAAAAATGTTAATATCTGTTGGTCGAGAAGCAAATACCGAGAATATAGGACTAGAAAATACCGAGATTCGTGTTGAAAATGGCGTTATTGCAACGAATGAATTTTATCAAACAAAAGAATCTCATATTTATGCCATTGGTGATGTTATCGGTGGAATGCAATTAGCCCATGTTGCTTCTCATGAAGGTATCGTAGCAGTGGAACATATGGCTAATCAAAATCCAATACCCATCGAGTATAATCATGTACCTTCTTGTATTTATTCAAGTCCAGAAGCAGCAAGTGTTGGAATAACGGAAGAACAGGCTAAAAAAAAGGGGTATGATTATAAAATAGGAAAATTCCCTTTTGCCGCAATCGGTAAAGCACTTGTTTATGGAGAAACAGAAGGCTTTGTTAAAGTTATTTCCGATAAAAAAACAGATGATATTCTTGGTATTCACATGGTTGGCCCGCAAGTTACTGATATGATTTCAGAAGCAGGGTTAGCTCAATTTTTAGATGCTACTGCTTGGGAAATTGGCCAAACTATTCACCCCCATCCAACACTATCAGAAATCCTCAGAGAAGGAGCATTAGCTGTTGATGGCTTACAAATACATGGATAAAAAATAATCTCCTTGAGTTATAGAATGAAAAGGGAGGGTTCAAAATGGTAAATCGTCATAAGAAAATGGGGTTAACAGATGATTTTGTCTTAGACATTTATAAAACGATGTTACTTGCTAGGAAAATAGATGAGAGAATGTGGCTACTGAATCGTTCTGGTAAAATACCATTTGTTATATCCTGTCAAGGGCAAGAAGCTGCTCAAGTTGGAGCTAGCTATGCTTTAAACAGGGACTTAGATTATGTTGCACCGTATTATCGGGATTTAGGAGTTGTATTATCCTTTGGAATGACTGCTAAGGAATTAATGCTATCTGCTTTTGCAAAAGCGGAAGACCCTAATTCAGGGGGACGACAAATGCCAGGACATTTCGGACAAAAGAAGAATCGAATTTTGACTGGTTCCTCCCCGGTTACAACTCAAGTACCTCATGCAGTCGGTATTGCTTTAGCTGCTAAAATGGAAAACAGGGATTTGGTCTCGTTTGTAACATTAGGTGAAGGTTCATCAAACCAAGGTGATTTCCATGAGGGATTAAATTTTGCGGGTGTTCATAAACTACCTGTCATCACGATGGTTGAAAATAATCAATACGCCATTTCTGTTCCGATGGATAAGCAAGTAGCAAGTAAGAATGTGTCAGTCCGTGCGGAAAGTTATGGGATGAAGGGAGTAACAGTAGACGGAAATGATCCTTTAGATGTGTATGAAGCTGTCTCTCAAGCAAGGGAAAGAGCTCTTCGTGGAGAAGGCGGAACACTAGTTGAGGCTGTTTCCTATCGACTAACTGCCCATTCCAGTGATGATGATGATAAATACCGAGAGAAGACAGAAATTGATGAAGCTAGAAAACAGGATGCTATTATTACCTATAGAAATTATTTGATAGATACAAATGTACTTTCAGAAGAACTTGAAGAAAAAATCACGAAGGAAATTAATGTTATCGTTAATGAGGCAACGGACTATGCGGAGAGTAAGCCATATGCTAGTCCGGAACAGGCGATGAGATTCGTATACGAAGAATGAAGAACAGGGAGGGGAAAAGATGCCAGTAATTTCCTATATTCAAGCTATAACAGAGGCATTGAGAGAGGAAATGCTCCGGGATGAAAAGGTTTTTATTCTCGGAGAAGATGTTGGGAAAAAGGGAGGTGTTTTTCGAGCAACAGACGGATTATATGATGAATTTGGAGAATATCGTGTATTGGATACGCCTTTAAGCGAATCTGCTATTGCAGGTGTGGGTATAGGTGCTGCGATGTATGGTATGCGTCCGGTCGCAGAAATGCAATTTGCAGATTTTATTATGCCGGCTGTCAATCAAATTATTTCAGAAGCAGCAAAAATTCGGTATCGTTCTAACAATGACTGGAATGTACCACTTACTATCAGGGCTCCATACGGTGGAGGAGTTCACGGAGCACTATATCATTCCCAATCCGTTGAGGCTATATTTGCGAATCAACCCGGATTAAAGATTGTTATGCCATCTAGTCCATATGATGTAAAAGGTTTGCTTAAATCAGCCATTCGTGACAATGACCCTGTTCTATTCTTTGAACATAAACGTGCCTATCGTTTATTAAAGGAAGAAGTGCCGGACGATGATTATACGTTACCAATAGGAAAAGCGGATGTGAAACGAAGTGGTTCAGATATTACTGTTATTACCTATGGGCTGTGTGTTCATTTTGCCCTTCAAGCTGCAGAGAAATTAGCTGATGAAGGAATTGATACGCATATACTCGATTTACAAACGATTTATCCGCTAGACAAAGAAGCGATCATTGAAGCGGCAAGTAAAACAGGAAAGGTGTTATTAATTACAGAGGATAATTTAGAAGGAAGTATCATTGGAGAGGTTTCTGCTATTATTGCTGAAAATTGTTTGTTTGATTTAGATGCTCCGATTAAACGTTTAGCGGGACCAGATGTTCCAGCCATGCCTTATGCACCAACGATGGAGAAATTCTTTATGGTTAACCCAGAAAAGTGTGAAAAAGCAATGCGTGAATTAGCAGAGTTTTAGAGGGAGGGATTAAAATAGATGTCAATTGCAAAAATAACAATGCCACAATTAGGTGAAAGTGTAACAGAAGGTACGATAAGTTCATGGCTTGTGAATGTAGGAGACAAAGTAAATAAATATGACCCCATTGCGGAAGTTTTAACAGATAAAGTGAATGCAGAGGTTCCCTCCTCTTATACGGGAATGATTACAGAAATAAATGCAGCGGAAGGGGATACTATATCAGTTGGAGAGCTAATGTGTACCATTGAAACCGATGAAGTAGACAACTCTAAACCTGCTTTAGAATTCAATGACGCCCCTAAAGTGAAAGAAAATTCTACACAAGAAAATGATTCTATGAAAAAAAGGTACTCCCCTGCTGTTATGAGGCTAGCTCAGGAACATCATATTAATTTAAATGATGTTATGGGGTCCGGTCGAGGAGGGAGAATAACAAGAAAAGATATTGAGAAAATAATAGCCTCTGGAGGAAAAACAGAAGAGAAGGAACGAGTATCGGAGGAGAACCCTCAAAAAATTGTAATTCCCCCACAGAATAAGTTACAACATACTACAACATCTTCGGGAGATAAAGAAATATCAGTTACAGGAGTTCGTAAAGCAATTGCGCAAAATATGGTACAATCCAAACAAGAAATCCCTCATGCATGGATGACGGTAGAGGTAGATGTCACTGATTTAGTTGCATATAGAAATAAAGTTAAAAATGAATTTAAGCAAGAAGAAGGATATAATTTAACGTATTTTGCTTTTTTTGTGAAGGCAGTAGCACAAGCACTTAAAAAGTTCCCACAATTAAACAGTACATGGCAACAGGATAATATTATACAAAAGAAAGCTGTTAATCTTTCTATTGCTGTTGCATCTAATGAAGAATTATTTGTACCAGTTATTAAGCATGCCGATGAAAAAAATATTAAAGGGATTGCCAGAGAAATACATGAGCTGGCTCTAAAGGCGAGAGATAAGAGGTTAAAAGGCGAAGATATGGAAGGTGGGACGTTTACAGTAAATAATACCGGAACGTTTGGATCTGTACAGTCTATGGGGATTATCAACCATCCGCAAGCGGCTATTTTACAGGTGGAGTCTATTGTAAAACGTCCGGTCATTATAGATGATATGTTCGCAGCAAGGAATATGGTAAATCTATGCTTATCTTTAGATCACCGTGTTTTAGATGGGCTTATATGTGGCAAGTTTTTATCCTATCTGAAGGAATTACTAGAAAGTATGAATGAAGAAACGATTCAAATTTATTAAAATAATCATGTATCCCCACTTTACAGACATTATTAATTGAAATTGAATAGTAAAGTTGGTACTCTTAATGATATGAAAACACTTTATTATGGAAAGGTAGGATATATATGGATTTCAATCTATTCATGAATGATGTTGTCGATGCAGCACGTAAAGATATAACAGAAGCCGGTTATACAGAATTAAAAACGCCAGAAGAGGTCGATGCGTCACTAAGTAAAAAGGGAACAACTTTGGTCATGATTAATTCGACTTGTGGCTGTGCTGGAGGAGTTGCACGACCTGCTGCGGCAAATGCTATTCATTATGATAAACGACCAGAGCAATTGGTTACAGTCTTTGCAGGACAGGATCCTGAAGCAACAGAGCGTGCACGTGAATACTTTGAAGGATATCCACCATCATCACCTTCATTTGCTCTATTAAAAGACGGGAAAATTGTAACGATGGTAGAGCGCCATGATATTGAGGGGCATAGTCCAATGGAAGTTACAAATAAGCTCCAACAAGTTTTCGATGAGCACTGTGAAGAAATATAATAATTATATTGAGGCTGCTTCTAATAAATAGAACAGCCTCTTTTTTAGCACGATGATTGCTGAGTAATCAAAATTTATTATTTCTTTAAAAAGATAAAAAGACTGAGACAACATATGCTCAGTCTTAAAGATTTATAAAGTAAGCTAAACCAGCAGTGATAGAAGACAACAGCATTGCTATGATCATAATATAAACAGCTAGTTTTTGTTTTTTTTCACGCTTAGATTTTCTTCTTGGTGCTGAGTGATTTGCTTTTGTTGCCAAGATAAATCCTCCTTTTTATTGTCTAATTATATTTTAACGTGAATCGGGCTATTGGACAAGTTAAATTCGCATTCTATAACCGTATAAAATAGCATAATAACGAATTATTATTGCAGTATATTTTAGAAACCTCACATTATAATAGACAGTTATGGTAAAATGATTGAAAATAGAATATATATTTACAATTGAAATTCTGATTGAATGGGGGTATTTGTAAATGAGTATTCAAAAAGACAACGCCAAAGAAAAATGGGAGAAATCGGTTTCGAAAACAATAAAGCGCTTTCCTGAAAGGAAGGAAACTTTTACTACTTCATCGAATATCGAAGTAAACAGGTTATATGAACCAAAGGATTCAAGTACTGCAGCAGAATTAGGTTATCCAGGAGAATATCCATATACACGTGGAATACAGCCGACTATGTATCGTAGTCGATTTTGGACGATGAGGCAGTATGCAGGGTTTGGCTCTGCAAAAGAAACAAATAAGCGTTTTCGTTATCTACTGGAGCAAGGGCAAACAGGTTTGTCTGTCGCGTTTGATTTACCAACACAGATAGGCTACGATTCAGATGATTCGATGTCTGACGGTGAAGTAGGTAAGGTTGGTGTAGCTATTGATACATTAGATGATATGGAACAATTACTAGAAGGAATTCCATTGGACAAAGTTAGCACATCTATGACTATTAATGCACCAGCATCCGTATTGCTTTGTATGTACTTAGCTGTTGGTGAAAAACAGGGAGTACCTTTTGAGAAAATTACTGGTACGATACAAAATGATATATTAAAAGAATATATCGCTAGAGGTACATATATTTTCCCTCCAAAACCGTCTATGAGACTTATTACAAATATTTTTGAGTTTTGTAATGAATATGTGCCGAAATTTAATACAATTAGCATTTCTGGTTATCACATTCGTGAGGCGGGATCTAATGCTGTTCAAGAAGTTGCATTTACTATCGCTAATGGAATGGCATATGTGGATGCAGCAATCGAGTCAGGATTGAAGGTGGATGACTTTGCTCCGCGTCTTGCATTTTTCTTCAATGCACATAATAACTTTTTGGAAGAAGTTGCAAAATTCCGTGCAGCTAGAAGAATTTGGGCAAAGATCATGCGCGAACATTATCATGCAAAAAATCCGAAAAGTTGGAAGCTTCGTTTTCATACACAGACGGGTGGATCTACACTAACAGCCCAACAGCCGGATAATAATATTGTTCGAGTAACAATACAAGCATTGTCAGCAGTCCTAGGTGGGACACAAAGTCTGCACACCAATTCACGCGATGAAGCATTATCATTACCAACTGAGGATTCGGCAAGGATTGCATTAAGAACACAACAAATTATTGCACATGAAAGTGGTGTAGCTGATACGGTAGATCCACTAGCAGGGTCTTATTATGTAGAATCATTAACGGACGAGATAGAAAATAGAGTAAATGATTACTTGGATCGAATTCAAGAAATGGGTGGTGCAGTACAAGCTGTTGAGGAAGGCTATATGCAGAGGGAAATCCATCAAAATGCTTATGAGTTTCAAAAGAATGTAGAATCAAAAGACGAAATCATTGTTGGGTTGAATAAATTTGATTTAGAGGAAGAGGTAGAACCGGATTTATTAAGAGTAGATGAAGCATTAGAAAAAGAACAGGTAGAGTCATTAAAGATTGTACGAGAAAAACGTAACAACAAACTAGTGGAGAAAACACTGAATGTCCTTAAAGAAAAGGCAAAGGATGAAAAAGCTAACCTTATTCCAGCTATTTTAGAAGCAGTTAGAGCATATGCATCTGTCGGTGAAATTTGCAATGTACTTCGTGAAGAATTTGGAGAATACTCAGGAGTATAAGGGGGAATTTGAAAATGGGGAAGAAAATTCGTGTATTAGTTGCTAAGCCAGGCCTTGATGGGCATGATCGAGGAGCTTTGGTTATATCTCAAGCATTAAGGGACCATGGAATGGAAGTAATTTATACTGGGCTACGTCAATCACCGTTGCAAATTGCACAAGCAGCTATCCAGGAAGATGTTGATGTAGTAGGTTTATCTTCCTTATCAGGTGCACATAAGACTTTATTTCCAAAAGTAATAGAAGAACTTGAAAAGCGTGGAGCTGGTGATATCCCAGTTGTTGGTGGTGGCGTAATCCCCAGTGAAGATATCCCTTTCTTATTAGAAAAAGGGGTAAAGAGGGTTTTTACAAGTGGATCTTCCACAGAAGTTCTAGCAAATTATATTCAGGAATTAATTGATCCACAAACTGAGCAAGTACCACCACCAAAGAAAATTGCTCATATTGGAATTGCAGTAAATAGCATTGACCAAGGGATGTCTTTTTACACCGATTCATTAGGACTTCAGCTTGAAGGAGTGGAGGAGGTTGAGTCAGAAGGTGTAAAAGTAGCATTTATTAAAATTGGCGATACACGATTTGAATTATTGGAACCGCTAACAGAAGAATCACCAATAAGGAAGTTTATTGACAAAAAGGGAGAAGGTATACATCATATTGCACTAGAAGTGGATGACATTCAAGCAAGACTTCAACAATTAAAAGATATTGGTGTGCCATTAATTAATGAGGAAGCTAAACTTGGTGCTCATAATAGCCAAGTATCATTCATACATCCAAATGCTACTGGTAAGGTTTTATTTGAGTTGTGTCAGTATCCTAAAGGTGGTGAAGCATAATGGATATTTTTGACAAAATTAATGAACTTTATGATAAACGAAGGCAAGTAGAACTTGGTGGTGGAGATGAAAGGATAGAAAAACAACACGCAAAAGGAAAAATGACAGCTAGAGAAAGAATTGACTACCTATTAGATGAAGGTTCCTTTGTAGAATTAAATCCTTTTATCGAAACACGCGCTTCCGATTTTGGCATGAATAGCAATTCTGCAAAAGGAGAAGGTGTTGTTACTGGTTATGGAAAAATAAATGGAAAGCCTATATATTTATTTGCTCAAGACTTTACGGTATATGGTGGGGCATTAGGTGAAATGCATGGTAAAAAGATAGCAGCTGTGATGGATTTAGCAGCTAAAAATGGTTTCCCATTTATAGGATTAAATGATTCAGGCGGGGCGAGAATTCAAGAAGGGGTTTCTTCCCTTGATGGATATGGACAAGTATTTTATCGAAACTCCATTTATTCAGGAGTTATTCCTCAAATTTCAGTTATCATGGGACCGAGTGCTGGTGGTGCAGTGTATTCACCAGCCATAACAGATTTTGTGATTATGGTTGAGAAAACTTCGCAAATGTTTATAACCGGACCAAAAGTAATTGAAACAGTTACAGGTGAAAAGATTTCATCGGAAGACCTTGGTGGTGCTTCTATTCACAATTCAAAAAGCGGAAATGCTCATTTTAAATCAGCTTCAGAGGAGGAAGCATTAGATTTAGTCAAAAAGTTAATAGACTATTTACCAGCCAATTATAAAGAACGTTCCGAACGAAAAGAAAATGAAACAAGTGATGAGTTAAGACCGGATTTAACGGATGTTGTCCCTTTCCATGCTGTTCGACCATATGATGTTAAAAAAGTAATTGACCAAGTAGTTGATTTAGATAGCTTTTTTGAAGTTCAACAGGATTTTGCAAAAAATGTTGTTGTGGGGTTTGCGCGCATTAAAGGGGAGACAGTTGGACTTGTCTGTAATCAGCCTAAATATATGGCAGGTGGATTAGATATAGATTCTAGTGATAAGGCTTCTCGCTTTATTCGTTTCTGCGATGCTTTTAATATACCACTGATTACATTTGAAGATGTTACTGGTTTCTTCCCTGGAGTCAAACAGGAGCACGGCGGTATTATTCGTCACGGTGCTAAGATTTTATATGCATATTCAGAGGCAACTGTTCCTAAAATTACGGTGATTACCCGTAAAGCTTTTGGTGGAGCCTATGTAGCACTTAACAGTAAGTCTATTGGTGCAGATATCGTGTATGCTTGGCCAAATGCTGAGATAGCTGTTATGGGTCCCGAAGGTGCGGCAAATATCATTTTCGCAAAAGAAATAGCTGAAAGTGATGAGCCGGAAAAGCTAAGACAGGAGAAAATTGATACATACCGTGAAAAATTTGCTAATCCGTATGTTGCAGCCGGTTTAGGAATGGTCGACGATGTCATAGATCCAAGAGAAACCAGAATGAAACTCATTCAAGCTCTAGAAATGCTTAGCAATAAACAAGAAGAACGACCAAATAAAAAACACGGAAATATCCCATTGTAAAAAGAGAAGCGGAAGTGACCGGTGATTAAAAGAATAAAGTACCTTAAATAATAGAAAAGTAGAATTTTTATCGCAGGTTAAGGGATACCCCACCTCAAAAATGAAGGAAAAACGAATCAATTTAGGTGAAGGACATTGTGTCATACCCTTGTGGTATAAACTGCCCTAAAAGCCCGATTGCTTTGAGCTACAGGACGTAGGTCCGTTGCGACTTTAGCTTTTGTTCCTTTGTTTCTGTGGGGGATGAAAGACCTCTCACTGATTGAAGATTCACTTTATTAAATCTGTTATTCTCGGGTACTTTTTCTTTCATAACTTCCAAAAAATGTAGTAACCTATTCATTGGGAGGTTTTGAACATGACAACAGTGAATAAAGGACGATTGATTGAAGAATTTTTTGAATTAGTTCAAGTTGATTCTGAAACGAAGCATGAAGCTAAAATTGCTGAGGTATTAAAGAAAAAATTTACTGACTTAGGTGTAGATGTTGTTGAAGATGACAGTAAAGAAAAAACAGGGCACGGTGCCGGGAACTTAATTTGTACGTTAAAAGGGGATAAAGAAGGAATAGATCCAATCTACTTTACGTCGCATATGGATACCGTTGTACCCGGAAATAATATTCGTCCTTCGATTAATAATGGTTACATTACTTCGGATGGTACAACTATCCTTGGTGCAGATGATAAAGCAGGATTAGCTGCCATATTAGAATCTTTACATGTAATAAAAGAGAATAACATTCAGCATGGAGATATTCAGTTTATTATTACTGTAGGTGAGGAATCTGGATTAGTCGGTGCTAAAGCATTAGATAAATCTTTATTACAGGCTAAGTACGGTTATGCTCTTGATAGTAATGGAGAGGTTGGAGATATTATTGTAGCTGCTCCGACTCAAGCTAAAATTCATGCAATCATTAAAGGAAAAACTGCACATGCTGGACTTGAACCTGAGAAAGGCGTATCGGCTATTACATTAGCCGCTAAGGCGATCTCTAAGATGCCACTTGGAAGAATTGATGAAGATACAACTGCAAATATTGGAAGGTTTGAAGGTGGAAAGCAAACAAATATTGTAGTGGACCATGTTGAAATCCTAGCAGAAGCCAGATCTTTAGTTCCAAGCAAAATGGAAGCGCAAGTTACTAAAATGAAGGAAGCTTTTATACAAACAGCTGAAGAATATGGTGGAGAAGCGGAAGTCGAAATTAAAGTAATGTATCCAGGATTTAGTCAAAAAGAAGGCGATGAAGTAGTTGAAATTGCAAGAAATGCGGCTAAGTCTATCGGAAGAGAAAGTAAGCTATTAAAAAGTGGTGGAGGCAGCGATGCTAACATCATTGCTGGATTAGGAATCCCAACAGTTAATCTGGCGGTAGGGTATGAAGAAATTCATACAACAAATGAACGAATTGCTGTAGATGATTTGGTAAAAATAACGGAATTAGTCATTTCTATCATCAATGAAGTGGCAAAAAACTAGTTGCGAAAGAAGTATTTCCAATCTAAATGAATTGGGGTACTTCTTTTTTTATGCAAGTTAACAGTAATACTCTCACCCCATTATGGGGAAAATACATCTCTATTTATAAACACCCCCATTACTCTTTTCTTTCGTGTTTCCACTTGGACAGTGTTAGATATGCTATAATTAAAGAAATGAAATCATACTAGTTAGGGTGGTTATATGTCTTTACCAAAGCAGAAAAAAAGGAGAGTTATCTTTCATATTGATATGAATTGCTTTTACGCTTCCGTTGAAATGGCGTATAACCCGAAATTAAAAGGGAAGCCCTTAGCTATTGCAGGAAATCCGGAGGAACGAAGAGGAGTTGTTGTTACGAGTAGTTACGAGGCTAGAGCAAAAGGTATAAAGACAACGATGAATGTTTGGCAGGCTAAAAAGCTGTGTCCAAACATCATTATAATGAAACCCAATTTTACTCGTTATCGTGCAGCTTCCAAACAATTATTTAAAATATTATCGGAAATCACTCCATATGTTCAACCAGTTTCTATTGATGAAGGCTATATGGATGTTACTGAAGTAAAATCTAAAAATCCCATCAAATTAGCAGAAGATTTACAACAAAAAACTTTAAAAGAATTGGATTTACCATGCAGTATCGGCATTGCACCAAATAAATTCTTAGCTAAGATGGCATCTGATATGAAGAAGCCATTAGGCATCACTGTACTAAGAAAACGCGAGCTAGATAAGATACTCTGGCCACTTCCTGTAGAAGAAATGTATGGTGTTGGAGAAAAAACAGCCAATAAATTAAAAAAGATGGGGATCAAAACCATTGGTGATTTAGCTAAGGAAGATACGTATCGTTTAAAACAATTATTCGGAATTAATGGAGAACGTTTGAAAAATAGAGCAAATGGAATTGATTCCCGACCTGTTGATCCAGATGCTATTTATGACTTTAAAAGTATAGGTAATTCTCAGACCTTGACGGAGGATACAACTAATTTAGGTGAGATTCATAAGTTAATGGACTTTTTGGCAGATAACATTGAACAAAGAATGAAGCGAAAAAATGTTGCAGGGAAGAGTATTCAGTTAATGATTCGTTATCATGACAGAAAAACGATAACAAGAAGTAAAAAGCTACAACATTACATCGAGGATAAAGCTGATATACTTTTTATTGCAAAGGAATTACTGGAACAACATTGGAATTTAGAGCCTATACGATTAATAGGAATTACGATTCAAGATGTGGAAAATAAACAAAATATTGGTGAACAATTGGATTTATTTACGTATGAAAAACAAGTTGGAAAAGAGAGATTATATCAGACAATAGATAACCTTACAGAGAAATACGGAAAAAATCCGTTTAAGGAGTTACAAACGCAGGATAGGAGAGAGATGAACCCAAGTACTAGTTTTCAAAAAGATTTTTTGGATGACTATAGAAATTAATATATTAAATTATTACTAAAGTATAGTTGCAAAATGGATAGAGTGTGCATTCGTTTCATTTGTTGAATGGTACGTTCTCACTGCTACTTAAAATACAATACGCTTTACCGGGAGAGGAAGTCTGGTATGATGTCACATTCCTTCCAATACGAAGTCAAAAATGCAATAGGTCTGTATGATAAAAGGTAAGATTTCATGATAAGAGAAATCTTACCTTTTTTAGCCTCTATTTTATTACTTTCTTTACGATTGATTCTGTAATTTTACCACCAGGGTATCTGAAAGGTAAATCAAATTTGGTTGTTTGTTTTAAGATACTTTTTTCATGGGAAAACGTATCAAAGCTATATTTCCCATGATAGCTTCCCATACCACTGGAACCAACGCCCCCAAATGGGAGATGTGGGTTGGCTAAATGGGATAATGTATCATTGATAGTACCGCCCCCAAATGGTACATAACTTATTACTTGTTGCTGTACTTGACTATCTTCACCAAAATAATATAGGGCTAAAGGTTTGTCTTGTGTTTTTATTTTATTTAACGCTTCTTCTAAGTCTGCAAAATTTAAAACTGGTAAAATGGGCCCGAAGATTTCTTCCTTCATAATTGGATCATCCCAGGTAATCCTATCTAGTATCGTAGGTTCAATCATTAGTGTCTCCCTATTGGTTCTGCCGCCATGAAGAATCGTACCATTCGTTAAAAAACTGGATATACGATCAAAATGTTTTTCATTAATAATTCGAGTATAATCGTTATTTTTTAATGGATCTTTACTATAAAATGTTCGAATATATTTTTTGACTGCTTTTAAAAACTTAAATTTAACTTTTTCATGTACATAAACATAATCTGGTGCAACACAGGTTTGCCCTGCATTTGTAAACTTCCCCCAAACCATCCGTTTAGCAGCTAAGTTAATATTTGCATCTTGATCAACAATAGCCGGGCTCTTACCACCTAATTCTAATGTTACTGGTGTTAAGTGTTCACTAGCGGCTTTCATTACTATTTTCCCTACAGTGGAATTCCCTGTAAAAAATATTTTATCAAATGGCTGTTTTAATAGTTCGGTAGTTATTTCTTTGTTGCCTTGCACTACTGTAAAAAATGAAGGATCAAAGTAACTTTCAACCATCTCTTTTATTAGAGATGATGTTTCCTTAGCATGTTCAGATGGCTTTAAAACAACACAGTTACCAGCGGATATGGCACCAATTATAGGGGCGAGTGCCAGCTGAAGAGGGTAATTCCATGGTGAAATTACTAATGATACCCCGTAAGGCTCTCGTAGAATATAGCTTTTTGCTCCTTTATGTGTTATGGGCGTAGTTACTTTATCAGGCTCCATCCAGTACCGAAGATTTTTAAGCGCGTAATCAATTTCTGAATATAGAAAACCTAATTCTGTTGTAAATACCTCAGATTTTGATTTATTTAAATCCTTTTTTAATGCCCGATAAATTTGTGGTTCATGTGTTTTTAACATCTTTTTTAACGTTTCTAATTGTTTTTTTCTATAATCATAAGAAACTGTATTTCCGTTTAAAAAGTAAGTACGAGCATCAGATACTAGTTTTTCTGTCGTTTCCATAGCAGTTTTCTCCTCTATTGTTGTTGACTGATAATTATCTTTGTAAAATCATTAGCTAACACGGTGTTAGGGAATATTTCTTTAGCCTCACAAAGTAATTTTTCATGATTATTCTGCTGGTAACGTGATGAGATATGTGTTAGGACAAGATTTTTTACATTACCTTTTAAAGCTAAACTTGCAGCTTGTGTAGTAGTTGAATGAAAATACTCTTTGGCTAGATTTTCTTTTTCATTTTCAAATGTAGCTTCATGAACAAGGATATTAGAATCCTTAATAAAAGAAATATGTTCTTCTACATACCGTGTATCCCCAAGTATGCTAATGATTCTCCCTTTTTTATCAGGACCAATAAAGTTATCTCGGTGGATAGATTTCCCATCAATTTCTACGATAGGATTTTCTTTAATTTCCTTATAAATCGGTCCTGGTTGGATACCGATTTCTTTTAATTTATTGACTAATAATTCCCCAGGTTTATTCTTTTCTACAATTCGATATCCAAAGGAAGGGATTCCATGATCAAGTTTTTTAGCATATACTTCCACATAGTCATCCTCGAGAATTTTCCCTTCCGAAATTTCCACAAAGGAGATAGGATAGGTTAGATGGGATGAGCTTATCCGGAGAGTAGTTTCAATAAATTCCTTAATTCCACTAGGACCATAGACAGTTAGTTCATCGTCTCCCCCTTGAAATGAACGACTACTAAGAAAACCAGGTAGCCCAAAAATATGATCCCCATGTAAATGGGTGATAAAGATTTTATTTATCTTTCTAGGTTTAATCGATGTATGTAAAATTTGATGCTGAGTTGCTTCACCACAATCGAATAACCAAATACTATTTATTTCTTGTAGCAATGATAAGGCAATACTAGTTACGTTACGCTCCTTAGATGGAACACCTGCACCAGTACCAAGAAAAAGTAATTCCATAATTTAGATCCTCCAACATTAATTCCATCCACGTTCATATTGTTTTGGAGCTTGTATGGTCTCATTTAACTCCATAGCAGCATTTTTCGCCCAATATGGATTCCGAAGTAACTCTCTCCCGAGGAATATTAAATCGGCGCGGTTATTTTCTAATATTTCTTCTGCATGCTTTGGTGAAGTAATAAGACCAACAGCTCCGGTAGCAATCTTAGTATGATGCTTAATAGATTCACAACGTTGTACTTGGTACCCAGGAAAGGTATGTATACGTGCTGGAACTACACCACCAGAGCTACAATCAATTAAATCAACACCTAGTGCTTTTAATTGATCAGTAAAGTATAAAATGTCTTCTAATGTGTTCCCGTTTTCATTATATTCATTTGTGGAGAGTCTCACAAATAGCGGCCCATTCCATTCGATTTTAATTGCTTCAACAATTTCTTGTAAAATTCGGAAACGATTCTCTCTTTCTCCACCATAATCGTCTATCCGTTTATTGGCTAGAGGTGAGAGGAATTCACTAATAAGATAACCATGTGCCCCGTGAATCTCGATAATATCAAAATTCGCTTCCTTTGCCCTTCTTGCTCCCTGTCTAAAGGCATGAATGGTTTGCTCTATATCATTTATTGTCATTTCTTTAGGCGTTTTATGTTTTTCGTTAAATGAAATGGCTGACGGAGCATAAATATCTGTAGAAGGGTCTAAAACTGCTTTTCTTCCAGCATGTGCAAGCTGAATTCCTGTTTTACTTCCATATGAATGAATTTGTTCATTTAACTGTTTTAAACCTTCAATATGATCATCAGACCAAATTCCTAAATCATGGACGGAAATACGTCCTTCAGGCTGAACAGCTGTAGCTTCAGTCATAATCAATCCAACTTGACCAACTGCTCTTGAAGTATAGTGTGTCATATGAAAAGGAGTAATCATTCCATCCTCATTCATAGAAGAATACATACACATTGGTGACATAACAATTCTATTTTTTAGTCTGACGTTTCCAATTTCCATAGGTGAAAATAATTTTTTCATGGTAATCCTCCTTGTTCTTTTTTTAGGTGAATCGCTTTATCTGGAACATCTGTAAAAATGCCATCGCAATTTAATTTAAAACAACGATACATGGATGGGAACCTGTTTACCGTATAAACTCTTATGTCCATATTTTCTTGATGAGCCTTATCTACGAGATATCTATTTAATAATCGATACTTGATATGTATTGCATTTGCCCCTAGTATTTTTGCATCATTAACTAAATTTTTATTTCTTTTTGAGGTTAAGAAAGCCACTCCTATTGTTTTGCTCAGAAGTTTCATTCGTTTCACACTTTCTCGGTTAAAAGTAGAAAGTGTTGTTCTATCTAGTAATTGATAGTCTTTTACGAGGTCATATACGATAGTTTCAAGTCCATTATAATCTATTCTATTATTTTTTAGTTCAATGTTTAAATATAATGACTTATTTTTGGCCCATTGTAAAAATCGTTCGAGGGAAAGTATTTTTGTTTGTGCGTATTTCTTGGAAAACCAACTTCCGGCATCAAGTGTTTGTAATTCAGCGAATGTAAAGTTCTTAACATACCCAATTCCATTGGTTGTTCTCTTTATATTTTCGTCATGAATAAGTATTGGAATATTGTCCTTCGTTAATTGGACATCCGTTTCAATACCTTCTGCACCCATTTCATATGCTAATTCAAACGCCGGTAGTGTATTTTCAGGTGCATATTTACTAGCACCTCTATGGGCAAAAACAGTCGTTGGCAATAGTATCACCTCTATGGTTTAGGCTATTTTTATGTTGTTGTATTGACCCAACATATATAAAGTGAATCTTCCATCAGTGGGGGGTATTACAGCCCCTAGACTACTATAAAGGGTTTTATACGAGTATCGCTTTCCCTTGAGTAAAAAGCATAATTCATTCTTTTGGAAACCTTCACTTACATGATACACTATATATGAAGGTGGTGTAATTAAATGAAATTAATGATAACTCCTGAAGGAATAGAAAAACTCCAGGAATTAAATATAGATAATAAAACATAC
The DNA here is from genome assembly GCF_900176885.1 of Oceanobacillus senegalensis. Lineage (GTDB taxonomy): Bacteria > Bacillota > Bacilli > Bacillales > Amphibacillaceae > Oceanobacillus > Oceanobacillus senegalensis. The sequence continues at coordinate 1,287,908 of NZ_LT839648.1, forward strand.
TTGTTACTATGGTATGACGTAGATGATTGTGGATGTGGGGTTAATGGAGTGCCAACAATTCGTTTCACCGATAAAAAATTGGAATCACATATAGACGTCGTCAATGAGTCATATCCTACGTTAATTCATGAACAGCAACAGGTTTTCTTTAATAAAGAATTAAAATTGGATGTTAGAAACGGTAATTTTAGACTAACTAGTCCAGAGGAAGTTCTAAATCCGTTTATCCCTGCTCAAAGTGTTTGTTCGGTTACTTGAAAAGAAAGGATGATACGATAATGTCGTATGATCCTTTTTTTCAACATAAAAAGAACGTATAAAATATTAGACGTTATTCCAATTCCATCCATTTTATATCTTATATCGACTGGCTACACATCCTTGCTATATTTTTTTGCACTTGCCACATTGATTATCGTTTTATCTATGATTCGTATATTTGATTGGTTTGGTTATGTTTTTGATACTTTGATATATATTTTCAGGTAGACTTTCTTGTGGATTAATGTTTACATTCTCTGTAACTTGATTCGTTGAGCTGGCTCCAAATACGGCACTTGTTACTGCAGGGTGATGTAACACATATTTTAATGCAAGTTCGTTCATGGAATGATGTTGTTCAGAGAGTGTTGAAATGCGTTTTGAAATTTCTTCCAGTTCATCTAATGAATAACCTAAATATCCATTTTGTCCTTTTTCCTGAATTAGTTTATACGATTGTTGACTTAACATCCCTTTTGCTAATGGTCCTCTAGCTAGAACACTAATATTATGGTCCTGTAGCAGATCTAAAATTTCTTCTTCCGGACGACGGTCTAGCATACTATATTGCATCATGACTCCATCAATACTCGACTTTTCAACATATTCGCGAATAACGTTGGGACGAATGGAGGAAATTCCATACGAGCGAATAATACCTTCTTTCTTTAACTGTTCAAATGCTTCTATCGTTTCTGGAATAGGGTCACTCAATGTGCCCCCATGCAACATGTAAAAATCAATGTAATCTGTCTTTAATCTTTGCAAGCTTTCTTTCACTTCATTTAAAATATATGCTTTGGATGGGTCCCAATACCAATCTTTTGTTCCTTTATTAAAATGATTTCCTACTTTGGTTGTAAGAATTAAATCGCTACGCTTATCCTGAATGATTTCACCAATTATTTCTTCATTTAATCCAAAATCATATAAATCTGCGGTATCTAAGTGGTTAATACCATAGTGTAATGCACAATCTATAATGTTTTTAGCCTGCTTTTTATTCGTACCAAGTGACATACACCCTAAGGTAAGATTAGAAATTTGTATATTTGACTTTCCTAACTGATTTATTTTCATGGTATCACTCCAATTATACATATTCATTACCTTCATCTTAATACATACACTAGTGTGAGAAAAATGAAATGATTCATATTTATTCACAATCATGCTTGACTGAATGAGTTTTTCGTTTATGGTAAAATTAAAGTGAAACTTCGTTGAGTGGAGTTTTCAATGTTCTATCGCCTACTAGGATTCTCTGGTGGTAAGAACGAAATATATCAAGTGATACATTTCAATAATTAACTAGCTTTTAAAGGAGAAATATAATGAAGAAATTTGAGGAGAAAACAATAAAATCGGAAAGAATCTATAATGGAAAGATTGTTCAGCTTCAAGTTGATGAAGTAAAGCTGCCAGATGGAAAAACGTCCAAACGTGAAATTATTAAACATCCTGGTGCGGTAGCAGTTATTGCTCTTACCCCTGAACGTAAAATTGTTTTTGTTGAACAATATCGGAAACCATTAGAAAAATCTATCATTGAAATTCCAGCAGGGAAACTTGATCCAGGTGAAAATCCATTAGCGGCAGCTTTACGTGAACTAGAAGAGGAAACGGGGTACACGGCAAATAGTTTATCATTTGTAACATCATTCTATTCTTCACCTGGTTTTGCAGATGAGCTCTTACATATTTATATCACGGATGACTTAAGAAAAGTAGAAAACCCGAAATCTGGTGATGAGGATGAATTTGTTGAAATTATCGAATTAACTTTAGATGAAGCGAAACAATATGTAGAAGAAGAACGCATACATGATGCAAAAACAGCTTATGCCGTTCTTTATTTACATGCACTAGAGGGAAGGTAATAATTTGAATTCTTATTTTGCAGATATGCATATTCATATTGGAAGGGATATGTACAACAAACCAGTTAAGATAACCGGGGCGAAAAGTCTCACATTAACCAATATATTGAAAGAATCAAGTAGAAATAAAGGAATTAATTTAATTGGAGTGATTGACTGTCATGCCCCAGCAGTACAACAAGAAATAAAAGAATTAATCTTAAGAAATAAGGCGCATGAGCTTGCAGATGGCGGTATACGTTTTGAAGAGGTCACCTTGTTATTAGGCTCTGAAATTGAAATCTATGATGAAAATTGTAAGGGACCAATTCACGTCCTTTGTTATTTCCCTAAAATAGAATATATTGAGTATTTTTCTGAATGGTTAACAACAAAAATGAAAAATATTACTTTAAGCTCGCAAAGATATTATGGTACTGCAAAGGAGCTACAATATAAAGTCAAAGAATTAGACGGTATTTTTATTCCTGCTCATGTTTTTACACCATTTAAAAGCTTATATGGAAAAGGTGTTTATAGATCACTTGAAGAGGTATTTGATCCTGATTTAATCGATGCTATCGAGTTAGGGTTAAGTTCTGATACGGAAATGGCTGATCAAATAGAGGAACTACATCATTATACTTTTGTAACAAATTCTGATGCCCATTCCTTAGCCAAAATTGGTCGTGAATACCAAGAAATTAAAATAGATCATCCATCCTTTGAGGAATTTTACTGGGCACTTCATTGTGTAAAAGGAAGAGAAATAAAAAGAAACTTTGGAATGAATCCAAGACTAGGTAAATACCATACTACAGTTTGTAATCATTGTTTAACCCCACTTAGTCCAAAGAGTGAAAAATGCCCGAAGTGTGGTTCAACTAAAATCATTAAAGGTGTGTCCGACCGAATACTGGAGTTATCAAATAGGAAAGAGTCAAAACGATTTAGGCCGCCATATATGTATCAAGTTCCTCTTGAATATCTCCCATCACTGGGGCCAAAAACATTTCAAAAATTATTAGACCGATTTCAGACGGAAATGAATGTTATTCACCACGTTTCATTAGAAGAGTTAATAGAGGTGATTCCTGAAAAACTGGCGAAATCTATAATTGCAATGAGAAAGGGAGAACTTGAAGTAGAAGCAGGTGGTGGCGGTAAATATGGCTCCGTCTCAACCAAATCAAAAAAGTAGCTAAGTAAAAACATCTACTTGTATCGTCTATTAAATTTATAATTTTTAACAAGAAAAAATATAGAATTAGGTATTTTCATACGGAATTCTTCATAGTTTTTAATATACGTATCATCTTTTGAAATGGAGGATTCCGATGTATAATCATAATAAAACATTGATAACGAATCATATAAAGGACCATGCAACCATCTATTTATTTATGATCATCTTATTTTTAACTGGTATTATCTTTGGGGCAGTAATTGTAAATAGTATGAATTTTGTCCAAAAGCAGGATTTGTTTTTTTACTTAGAGCGTTTTTTTAAGCAAATGGTTGATGGCCAATCGATAGATAATGTCTTGGTTTTGAAAGAAAGTTTCTTTTATCATACGAAATATTTGATTCTACTATTTTTACTAGGGCTGTCTGTCATTGGCTTGCCAATTGTATGGGTATTACTGTATGCTAAAGGATTGGTTGTAGGATTTTCAGTTGGATTTATGGTTAATCAACTAGGATGGAAAGGGTTATTATTAGCGTCCTTATCAATTGCTCCTCAAAATATCCTAATTATACCAATTTATATTATTGCCGGTACATTATCGATGATTTTCTCCCTAACCTTATTGAATAAATTATTTTCAAGACGACCTTCAGGGCCGATATTTCAACCCTTTGGTCAGTATATGCTAATCTTTTTAATGCTTTTGGTTGCAGCATTATTAGCATCAGGCATAGAAGCCTATGTTGCTAATAGTTCGATGGAGGCATTAATCAAATCCTTTTATCAATAGTAAAAATTACATTATAATTAGTATTAATACAATGTAATAATATTTTTGACAGTTTATTTATCGGTGCATATAATAAAGAGGATGGTACGAGGGGAGCGACTTGTTATGGAACATCGGATTGATCGAATAAAAAAACAACTACATTCACATAGCTATAAGTTAACACCACAAAGAGAAGCTACCGTCCGTGTTTTACTTGAACGTGAGGAAGATCATCTTAGCGCAGAAGATGTATATTTATTAGTAAAGGAGAAGGCACCTGAAATTGGCTTAGCCACCGTATACCGAACATTGGAATTGTTATCGGAGTTGAAAATCGTTGATAAGATAAACTTTGGTGATGGTGTTTCTCGCTATGATTTACGTAAAGAAGGGGCTAAGCATTTTCATCATCATCTAGTATGTATTGAATGTGGTTCCGTTGAAGAAATTGAGAATGATTTGTTAGAAGATGTAGAAAAAATTGTTCAAAAAGATTGGGGATTCCAAGTGAAAGACCATCGATTAACCTTTCATGGTGTATGTAAGGAATGTCAGAAAGCAACGGTAAAGGTGAATGATTAGATGGACTGGGGGATGCCTTTTTTCCATTAGAAAAAGGGCTATTTATTTTGGATTTAACTACTACAGAGAATATATTTTAAACGAATTTTAAAAAATCTACTACTCTATATGTATAATATCAATATTTTTTGGCATATCTTTAAAGTAGGAATTCACTATTTGAAAGAGGAGATATGCCCTATGAAACAGTTAATCTGGGATACATTGAAGGTATTTGTGATTTTTTCTATTTGTACATGCTTATTTTACTTTGGATTAAAGATGATGCATGCTGAATATGAAAATTATCACAGGTACGATCAACCTGAAGGGCCATCCGTGAAAGTATTTAATTCTGATGAAAGTATTGTGGATAGGATGAATCTATTTTTTCGATTAGGAGAATAACCATGCTAATTACCGATGAAATTGAAGATTACTTTCATTTTTTACAAATTGAAAAAGGATTATCTGAGAATACATTGAAATCATACCGACGAGATATTAAAGATTATGTTCGCTATATAAACAAGGAAATGGATAAAGCTTCGTGGAAAACAGTAACTCGGAATGATATAATGAGCTTCTTATATTCTTTAAAAGATAAGGGGAAATCCACTGCAACTATTTCGAGACATATTTCCACTATCCGTTCCTTTCACCAATTTTTAGTAAGAGAGCAGCTTGTTACAGAAGATCCCAGTTTACATATCGAAAAACCTAAAAGAGATAGAAAACTTCCTGATATATTGTCTTCGAATGAGATTGAAGCTCTATTATCGATTTCAACAAATAGTCCGCTAGATGTTCGAAATAAGGCAATGCTTGAACTAATGTACGCAACAGGCCTACGGGTTAGTGAGCTCATTACCCTTAAAGTAAGTGATTTACATTTGAATATGGGATTTGTTCAATGCTTTGGTAAGGGTTCAAAAGAACGAATTGTTCCAATTGGAGATGTTGCGATTAAAGCAGTGGAACGATATGTACAACAGGTGAGAAGAAAGCTTGTCAAACAAAATGATACAAAGATATTATTTGTTAACCAACATGGTAGGCCATTATCTAGGCAAGGCTTTTGGAAAATCTTAAAGAAAGTTACCAGTGATACTGGAATTAAAAAAACAGTAACTCCTCATACATTAAGACATTCTTTTGCTACACACTTGCTAGAGAATGGAGCCGATTTAAGAATTGTACAAGAAATGCTAGGGCATGAGGATATTTCTACAACACAAATATATACACATGTTACGAAAGCTAGATTAAAAGACATGTATAATGCATACCATCCAAGGGCATAGGATGTTCGTTAACCTCCTAAACATTAATACTAAGTCATACATATTCTTGTGTAATTTCGGGAATATAGTATTGTTAGGAGGTTTTGTTATGGCTAAATTTAACCGAATTTTTTTAATAGTAATGGATTCTGTTGGTATTGGTGAGGCACCAGATGCTAGTGAATTCAATGATTTAGGTGCGGATACACTCGGACATATTGCTGAACATATGAATGGACTTCATATGCCGAATATGGGAGAACTCGGATTAAGTAATATTCGTAAGATTAAAGGTATTGAAAAAGCAAAGATACCAAAAGCCCATTATACAAAAATGCAAGAGGCTTCTAATGGTAAAGACACAATGACTGGTCATTGGGAAATTATGGGGTTAAACATTAAACAACCTTTTCAAACTTTCCCAGATGGATTTCCTCCTGAATTAATTAACCGGTTAGAAGAAAAAACAGGAAGAAAGGTTATTGGGAATAAACCAGCATCAGGAACGGCAATAATTGAGGAACTTGGTAAGGAACATATAGAAACGGGGGCGTTAATTGTATATACGTCAGCCGATTCTGTTTTACAAATAGCTGCACATGAAGAAGTTATTCCAATTGAAGAACAATACCAAATTTGTGAATATGCACGGGAATTAACGTTAGATGAAAAATATATGGTAGGTCGTGTCATTGCAAGACCATTCATTGGTGAACCTGGAGCATTTGAACGGACGTCAAATCGACATGATTACGCACTTAAACCTTTTGGTAGGACGGTAATGAATGAATTAAAAGATAGTAATTATGATGTCATTGCTTTAGGGAAAATCTCAGATATTTATGATGGTGAAGGGGTAACCAAGGCAGTTCGCACGGTAGACAATGATGATGGAATGACTAAATTAGTAGAATCCTTAAAGAATGAATTTAGAGGCATCAGCTTTTTAAATTTGGTTGACTTTGATGCTAAATATGGGCATCGTCGGGATCCAGAAGGGTATGGAAAAGCACTAGAAGAATATGATAGGAGATTGCCTGAAGTATTAGGTTTACTTAAAGAGGATGATTTGTTAATGATAACTGCCGATCATGGAAATGATCCCGTTCATCACGGAACAGATCATACACGTGAATTCGTTCCACTACTCGTTCATCATCAAAATATGAAAGAGGGGAAAGAGCTTCCAATCAGAAAAACGTTTGCTGATGTTGGGGCAACCATTGCCGATAATTTTCAAGTGAAGATGCCTGATTACGGAACCAGCTTTCTTCACGATATTAATTAATATTTTTCAAAAAGCACAGAAGTTTTCTGTGCTTTTTTATTAGTTATACTAAGAAGGGTGTTATCTAAAATTTTCTTTCAATTTTATATTAAATGCAAAGGTAATTGCAAAAAAAGATAAATGTTTTATAGAGTATATTTCCTATTCAACATGGAAAAAATAAATGTATATTGATTGTTGGAGGTAAAATGATGAAAAAATTTATTGTATTGGTTAGCATCCTATTTTCATTTTTGTTGGTCACAACTCCAGTATTTGGGGAAGAAAAGAGGGACGGGGAGAGTGGTTCCGTCAATTTAGCTCCCGATGCAAAATCAGGAATTTTAATAGAAAGAGATACTGGATCTATCCTATATAATAAGAATGCCCATGAGAAGCTTCCACCTGCTAGTATGACAAAGCTTATGACTCTTTTGTTAATTATGGAAGCTATTGATCAGGGGGAACTCAAAAAGGATGAAATGATTCGTATTAGTGAACGAGCAGCATCCATGGGTGGTTCCCAAATATTTCTCGAAGCAGGAGAAGAAATGTCGGTAGATGATTTACTAAAGGGGATTGCTGTAGCTTCAGGTAATGATGCCAGTGTTGCTTTGGCAGAAAGGTTAGAAGGTAGTGAGGAAGCTTTTGTTAAAAAGATGAATGAAAAAGTGAAAGAACTTGGGTTGGAAAATACAAAGTTCGAAAATTCAACTGGCCTGCCTGTTGATGACCATTATAGTACAGCATATGATATGGCTATGATTGCGAAAGAGTTGTTAAAATATGAGGATATTACCAACTATACCTCTATTTATGAAGATTATTTAAGAAAAGGCCAGGAGAATGAATTTTGGTTAGTTAACACGAATAAATTAGTAAGATTTTATCCTGGTGTAGATGGATTAAAAACTGGTTTTACCAATGAAGCCAAATATTGCCTTACTGCAACTGCAGAAAAAAATGATATGCGAGTTGTAGCAGTTGTTATGGGAGCTGAGACAACCAAGGAAAGAAATGCAACAATCTCCAATATGTTAGACTATGCCTTTAATCAGTATGAAACCAATCAACTATTTGAAAAAGACGAAAAGGTTTCTACCTTAGAACTATTAAAAGCAGATAAACAATCAGTGGATGTAGTTGTATCTGAGTCCGTTAGTACATTACATAATAAAGGAGAGTCAACTGATAAGGTATCAACAGAAATTAGCATGAATTCGGATTTAGTATTGCCAATTAAAAAAGGAGATCAAGTAGGAGTATTAACGGTGAAAAATGGGGATGAAAAAGTATCCGAGGTTCCACTGACTGTCATGAGTGATGTTAAGGAAGCTTCTTATTTTACATTACTGAAGCGCACGCTGCGAGAAATGGCGAAATATTAATAACATCTTCTAGTTTCGGCGAAAAAGTACTTCTTTTGTCGCTTTGCAGGAATTGGCCCTAATGATAAAGAAAAGAATATAAAGAAGAATGTGAGGAGGAGATAGTTAATGGGGCTTCAATCAGAATTTGATGTAAAAGAAGATGTATTAATCGTTAGACTTTCTGGCGAATTGGATCACCATGAAGCAGAAAGCTTACGTGATAAATGGAAGGATATGATGTATACCAATCCAATAAAGCATGTCATTCTAAACCTAGAAAATATAGATTTTATGGATAGTTCTGGTTTAGGGGTTATTTTAGGAAGGTATAAAGAAGTATTACAGCTTGGTGGAGAGATGGTAGTATGTTCCATTTCTCCATCAATCAAACGTTTGTTTGAAATGTCGGGTTTATTTAAAATTGTTCGTTTAGAATCAAATGAAGCATTTGCGTTAGAAACTTTGGGGGTGGCTTCATGAAAAATGAAATGGTAGTTGAGTTTTCAAGTATAAGTGAGAATGAAGCTTTTGCTAGAGTGACAGTAGGTTCCTTTATTACTCAATTAGATCCGACAATGGACGAATTAACGGAAATTAAAACAGTAGTATCTGAAGCTGTAACAAATGCAATTATTCATGGTTATAATAATGAACCTGATCATAAGATTATGATTAAATGTGTAATCGATAACGGAGAAATCGAATTAACCATTAAAGATAATGGAATTGGGATTGGTGACATTGATCAAGCGCGACAACCACTATATACTTCCAAACCTGAACTTGAGCGATCCGGAATGGGCTTTACCATCATCGAGAATTTTATGGATTCTGTTAAGGTCACTTCTTCTCCTTCTGAAGGTACAACGTTATGTATGAAGAAGCAACTTGTAAATTCAAATACGGTTTATAATTAGGAATGTGCCAATGAATGTTAATGTAAAAAATAATAATAAGGGTGAAGAGACTTTAACAGATGAACAGGTGAAAGAATATATTTATCAGAGTCAACAAGGAAATAAGGATGCTCGTGATATTTTGGTGGAAAAAAATATTCGCCTTGTTTGGTCTGTAGTTCAGCGTTTTATCAATCGAGGATATGACCCAGATGACCTATTCCAAATAGGCAGTATTGGATTAATTAAGTCCATTGACAAGTTCGATTTATCTTATGATGTCAGGTTTTCCACATATGCTGTCCCAATGATTATTGGTGAAATACAACGTTTTATTAGAGATGATGGCAGTGTGAAGGTAAGTCGCTCATTAAAAGAAGTGGGCAATAAAATTCGAAAAAAGAAAGATGAACTAACGAAAGAATTAGGAAGGTCTCCAACCATTAATGAAATTGCGGAAGAACTTGAAATAACACCAGAGGAAGTTGTACATGCTCAAGAGGCAGCGAAATCACCGCATTCAATTCATGAAACAGTCTTTGAAAATGACGGAGATCCGATTACATTATTGGACCAGATAGCTGATCAAGATACTAAATGGTTTGATAAATTAACGTTGCAAGAAGCAATTAAAAATTTAAGTGAAAGAGAAAGGCTAATTATATATTTACGTTATTACAAGGACCAAACTCAGACAGAAGTTGCCGATAGATTAGGTATCTCACAGGTTCAAGTTTCTAGACTTGAGAAGAAAATATTAAAAGAGATGAAAGGTAATATGGATCTATAATGAAACCAATTCAAAAGACATCATCAACATGGTTGATGATGTCTTTTTTTTTATTATGGTTTTTCAGTAAAACTGATAAAAATTATCGTCTTGGTTCATACTAAGCTTACAGTAACATGATAAGGATGGGATGGCCTGTGACAAACCTCGTATACTTACGCATGAAAAAGAATGTAAATATCCAACAAATGCGTGAGCTTCTCTTGGAAGATATCGCCCATATATCGAGTTCGGATTCTAAGCTAAAACGTAAATTAGAGAAAACACCAATTTATCGTATCACCAACAAGGATAAAAACCTTGTAGTTATTGACAGTATGTTGATTATAGAGCATTTGAATAGGGTTTATCATTCAATTGAATTACAACTTATCGGTCCGAGCCAAACCATTGTAAGAGTAATTTCAAAAAAATCATCTACCCCCATCTTGATAGTTGCTTGTGTATGGTTACTTTTGTTTATAGGGACTGCGATGACAATAATGAATTTTCATTACGATGTAAGCATGCAGGAGGTACAACAAAAACTGCATCTTCTTTTGACAGGTAAGGAAAATGAATACCCATTATGGATTCAGGTACCATATTCCATTGGATTAGGACTTGGAACACTTGTTTTTTTTAACCACTGGTTTAATAAGCGATTTAATGAAGAGCCTAGCCCTTTAGAAGTAGAAATTTTTAACTATCAACAAGACCTCGATAATTATTTAAATCACCATGAAAACAAGTTTAATGATAGAAATCATTCTTCATAAACTCTTTCAAATAGTTATCGGATTTAGTGGAGGTCTTGCTGTGGGTGGTGGCTTTGTTGCATTTATTACTGTTTTGGGTATAATTCCAAGGTTAATTCAGTTAAGTAAGACTTATAAATTGGTCAAGGTATATACTGCTAGTATCATCATTGGATTATTGTTTGGCACATATCTCTCATTTGCAGATGTAAACTTGCATCAGCCTGTATTTTTATTGACAATATGGGGGTTATTCCATGGTATTTTTAATGGAATGCTCGCGGCTGCCTTAACAGAGGTACTTAATGTTTATCCTATTTTAACAAGAAGAATTCGATTAGAAAGAAGTCTTCTTATTTTACTAATGGCAATAACATTCGGGAAAATTTTTGGGTCCTTGTTTCAATGGACCATATTCGTTAAGCTGTAATGAAAATGGAGTGAAACATTTTGGCGAAAACAAATAATAAAGTACCTGTTTCAACAAATATAACGAAGAACCAAAAGTATATGGAGCAAAAAGTAGGACTTGATGTTTCTTTTGACGCGGGATTTCGAGAACTAGTTATACTTAAGAAAAAAGTACAATTATATTATGTTACAGGTCTATGTGATACTGCATTTATTCAGGAATTAATGGACAAATTAATTGAAATCAATGATTTCGAAAGTAATATGAGAAAACTACCAGAAATTATTGAGAACCGTTTAGTACATCAACAAGTCACCCCTGTAGAAACGATGGATGAAGTGGTTGACCAGATATTGTCTGGATTAGTTGCTGTTTTTGTAGACGGGGGAAAAAAAGCATATATTATTGATGTAAGAAGTTATCCCGGAAGAGCGCCACAGGAACCGGACACAGAAAAAGTTATCCGTGGTTCTAGAGACGGTTTTACTGAAAATATTATAGAGAATACCGCTTTAACAAGAAGACGTCTACGTGATGAGCGTCTACGTCTTGAAATGTTAAAGGTCGGTGAACGTTCTAAAACAGATGTATGTGTTAGTTATTTACAGGATGTTGCCGATGAGGGACTTGTTGAAGTGATCAAACAAAAAATTGAAGAAATTGAAGTTGATGGAGTAGCCATGGCGGATAAAACTGTTGACGAATTCTTTATCGAAAGAAAATGGAATCATTACCCGTTAGTGAGATATACAGAAAGACCAGATGTGGCTGCAAGTCATTTGTTAGAAGGTCATGTTATCATTATGGTTGATACTTCACCTAGTACCATCATATTACCGACCACGTTTTTTCACCACATGCAACATGCAGAGGAGTTTAGACAAGCACCATCAGTTGGAACATTTGTAAGGTTCATTCGGTTTTTGGGTGTATTTGTATCCATGTATTTATTACCACTTTGGTTGTTGTTTGTTCTAGATCCAACGATGCTGCCTAAAGATTTATCTTATATCGGTCCCAATGAGGAAGGCAACATTCCTATTATGGTTCAGATAGTTTTAGCAGAGTTAGGGATTGAATTTTTGCGAATGGCCGCAATTCATACACCAACCCCGTTGTCCACTTCGATGGGTTTAATTGCGGCTGTACTAATTGGTCAAATTGCCATTGATGTTGGTATGCTTAGTCCCGAAGTCATTTTATATGTTTCAATTAGTGCAATCGGCTCCTATGTAACACCAAGTTACGAGTTGAGTGTAGCGAATAAGTTAACGAATATCATCTTAATCATAGCGGTAGGTTTTTTCGGGCTAAAGGGTTTAGTAATTGGTTTTCTCATTCATATACTCTACTTAGTTCAGTTAAAGTCTCTCAAAACACCCTATCTATGGCCCTTTATCCCGTTTAACCCTAAAGCAATGCTTCATATACTATTTCGCATACCGATTCCATATGCAAATACTAGACCTAGCATTGTTCATCCGAAAAATAATTATAGACAACCTAAATCTAAATCGTAATCCGGACAGGCTATTTATTTTCGCAAGTTAGGGACAGTAATAGCCCCACTGATAGAAGATTCACTTTATTTTGATGTAATAATATTAGAGCTAACATTATGTTAGCTCTTTCGTTTTTATCTACTGTATGGTAAAGTATTTTTATTCATTTTATTAGAAAAATCGGGGGAATTTATATGATTATTGAAAATCATCCGTTTCCTGTCAATAAGAATGGGCATTTGGAAATAGGTGGGTTAGATACGATAAAGTTAGCGGAAAAATATGGAACACCACTATATGTATATGATGTGTCAATAATTAGAGAGAACGCTCGATCATTTGTCGAAACATTTGAAAAGTTGGGCGTATCTGCTAAGGTTGCATACGCAAGTAAGGCATTTTCTTCGATTGCTATGTTGCAAGTGGCAAAACAAGAAGGTTTATGTTTGGATGTTGTATCAGAAGGAGAATTATATACTGCATTACAAGCGGATTTTCCTACAAATAGAATTCACTTACACGGTAATAATAAGAGCCGAAATGAGATTGCGATGGCTTTTGAGTATAATATAGGATGTATTGTTGTAGACAATTTTCATGATATTGAGTTAATCGATAATGTAGCTCAGCAATATAATAAATCAATGGATGTGCTTATGCGTGTTACACCTGGCGTTGAATCACATACACACGAATATATAATGACTGGAAATGAAGATTCAAAGTTTGGTTTTGATCTGCAAAATGGACAAGCAGAGCAAGGATTTAAACAAATGCATGAGAGCGAATTTATTCAACTTAAAGGGCTTCATTGTCATATTGGATCACAGATTTTTGAGACGGAAGGGTTTAAAGTAGCTACTAGTATGCTCTTTAAGGAGCTTGCGAAATGGAAGGAGAACTATAATTATATTCCCAAAGTACTAAACCTTGGTGGCGGATTTGGAATTCGTTATACAAAAGAGGATAAGCCACTGCCACATCACGTATATGTTGAAAGTTTAATTGAAATAGTTAAACAGCAAGCAAACGTATTAGGCATACCTATGCCAGAGGTTTGGATTGAACCAGGAAGGTCTATCGTTGGGAATGCAGGAATCACATTATATACGGTAGGTGCAATGAAGGAAATTCCAGGTATTCGAAATTACGTCTCCGTTGATGGGGGAATGACAGATAATATTAGACCAGCATTGTATCATGCAAAGTATGAAGCTGTTATAGCTAATAAAGTAAATAAACCACTAAAGAATGAAGCATCTATAGCAGGAAAGGCTTGTGAGTCAGGGGATATGTTAATTTGGGATTTACCTGTTCCTGAGTTAGAACACGGAGATATCTTAGCCGTTTTTTCAACAGGGGCATACGGATATTCCATGGCAAGCCATTACAACCGTATTCCTAATCCTGCTGTCGTCTTTGTAGAGAATGGGATTGATAGAATAGTTGTCAAACGGGAAACTTACAAAGACGTAACACGAAACGATTTGTCATATGAGTGATTCATAAAGTAACAATACTATGAATTAAAACGATGAAATGATAAAATAAATATGATTTTAAAACGTTACAAAAGGAGAAATTAGTATGGCGAAAAAAGGATATATTTTAATGGAAAATGGAAATAAAATTGAATTTGATTTATTTCCAGAGGAAGCACCAGGAACAGTTGAGAACTTTGAAAAATTAGCAAATGAAAACTTTTATGATGGTTTAACCTTCCACCGTGTTATTCCGGGATTTGTTAGTCAAGGTGGCTGCCCAGTTGGAAATGGAACTGGAAATGCTGGATATACGATAAAATGTGAAACAGATAATAATCCTCATAAGCATCAAGAGGGATCATTATCAATGGCTCACGCAGGTAGAGATACTGGAAGTTGCCAATTTTTTATTGTTCATGAATCACAACCACATCTAGATGGTGTTCATACTGTATTTGGTCAAGTAACATCAGGGATTGAACATGCTAAGGCAATGAAAAATGGCGATGTAATGAAGGAAGTAAGGGTATATTCAGCATAATTTCCATCTTTACATAAGGAAATTAATTGGATGATTTATCTTTTACTATATTTAATTTTTATTGTTGCTCCTTTTAGTATATTTTTTCATGAAATAGGGCATGCAATAGGTGCAAGAACTAGGGGGGCAGATTTCATTCAATTGTCCATTGGCCAAGGAAAAAGATTAGTAACCCTTGGTGATCAGAATTTTCAGATCATTGTACATTTATTCTACTTCATGGGTGGGCTTACAATTAGTGAAAAAAGCCCATCCTATAAAACGAAAGATGTAATTATTCTTACATTGTTGGGACCTCTAGCAAATGGCATAATAGCTATTCTATTAATTCTGTTTTATAGAATGGGACCTTCGTTGTATATTGAACTAGCAATTTGGTTTAATTTATGGCTGATGATTGTTAATCTCCTACCTATTAAGTTGAAGGATAAATATACGGATGGTTATATTATCTTTAAACGAATATGTCGTCAATAAGTATAAATTAACTAGAACTGGTTATACTATTTTTCTAAACTGGTTGCTTTTATATATCGTTATTTGACAAACATGATAAATAATGTATAAATATATATATACTTCTATTAAGAAGTTAGAACTCGCTGTTTTATCCAGAAGAGTTATTCTAATAGTCTTATATTAAGAGGGGTCTTTATGTTAATTCGTTTTAAAAAGAATATGGAGAAGATTGCAATGGGATTACTGTCTTTTATGCCCGATGAAAAAAAAGACGTAAAAAAATTGCAGCAGACAATTAAGGAATACGAGACCAATCCTGATTGGCATCTTTTTTTGTGGAAAGAAGATGATGTACTAGGGGCAATTGGTGTCAGAATAGAAGACAATGTTGATGTTGTAATTCAGCATGTTTCCGTTAATCCGTCTCACCGAAATATGGGGATTGGCAAGAAAATGATAAATGAAATAAATCGACAATACCAGGATAAATATACTGTTAATGCAAGTGAGGAAGTACAGGAATTTTACCAAAAATGTAACTCGAAACATGATCAAAATGAAAACAGTAATAAAAAATAGCCAGCCCTAATTGAAGGGCTGGCTTTTAAATGGTAAAGCTTTGTTTATATGATCTTAGAACCAAGCAGCACCAACGATAATTAAAAGAATGAACAACACTACAATTAACGCAAATCCTCCGCTATATCCATGACTCATAAAGAATTCCTCCTTTTTCTTCTTTGAATAAATGTTTTATGGTAACATTTATCTTACGTTAATAACCTATGTAAGCATTCATCATGGTGTATAGGCGAATGTTACAATATAGATGATTTGCAAAAAAAGTGAAGCCTCAATCAACGGGGGTGTGTTTTAATCCCCATTGATGCGAAGGAACAAAGACCAAAAACGGCACATCACGTGGCAAATCGTTTGTGACTTACGTTCTGTAGGTTCAAACGTATCAGGAGTTTGCTGGCTTTTTGCCCCAAATTAAATTTCTTGAATATCTTGAAACCTTCTCGTTAAGGAGCTTACGACATCTAGGAAATGCTAGTGCCAACAACGCCGCAAAGGCTTTCGGTGGGACGAGTAACCGCAGTCTCTGGACGTGGTGTTTTTCTCGTCTGCCAGTAAATCACGTGATAAAGAGAGGAAGAAATTCAATGAATCAAGCCTATCAGGTTAAATTAGATGCTTTTGAAGGTCCGCTTGATTTATTACTCCACTTAATTAATAAATTTGAAATCGATATTTACGATATACCGATGGCCGAGCTTACAAAACAATACTTAGATTACATTCATACAATGAAACGTCTAGAATTAAATATTGCCAGTGAATATCTTGTTATGGCTTCGACACTTGTTGCAATTAAAAGTCAAATGTTATTGCCAAAACAAGACTTAGCTGATGAAGAAGCAGAAGAATATCAGGAAGACCCAAGAGAAGAATTAATGGGTAGATTGATTGAATACAGGAAATATAAAGAAGCAGCAAGTAAACTTAAAGCAAGAGAGGAAAAAGCAAATCAGATTTTTACCCGGTCACCAACTGTATTTAAAGAACTGCATCAAAAACAAAAAAATACAATGGTACCTGGTGAAGTATCTGTTTACGATATGTTAAATGCACTTGGTAAGATGTTTGAAAGGAAAAAGTGGAATGAACCACTTGATACAAAGGTTAGCCGTACAGAAATTCCAATTGAACAGCGAATGACAGATGTTTTGAAAATGGTAAGGAAAGCAAAAAAAGGTATCGCTTTTGATCAACTATTTCCATATCCTTCACGAACGCATATTGTTATTACCTTTATTGCCTTATTGGAGTTAATGAAGGATCGTGAGGTTTACTGTAAACAAGAACATCATTTTGACACATTGTATGTATTTAGTATGGAGGAATAATCGTGGAAGTCGCAGAGTTAAAGGCAATCATAGAAGGTTTACTTTTCGCAAGCGGTGATGAAGGAATCACTGTTAAACAGCTCCAAAAAGTTTTAGGTATATCAAAAGAGACTGTTGATCACTTGCTTGAAGAATTAAAATATGAGTATGAACGTAGAGATCGTGGCATTATGATAATGTCATCCAATGAAGTACTACATTTAACTACCAAACCGGAACACAGTGATTATTATAAAAAACTACTTGAAGTTCCTCAATCAAGTAGAATGTCACAGGCTGCACTAGAGACGTTAGCTATAATTGCTTATAGGCAGCCTATCACTAAAACAGAAATTGAGGACATAAGAGGTGTAAAAAGTGATCGACCTATTCAGACATTAGTCACAAGGTCACTCATTGAAGAAGTTGGTAGAAAAGAAAGTGTTGGAAAACCAATTTTGTTTGGAACGAGTAAAGAATTTCTAACTTATTTTGGTTTAACCTCACTAGATGAACTACCACCGCTACCAGATACAGACGAACCAGAAGATATTAATCAAGAAGCCGACCTTTTTTTTGAAAGGTTTAATGATGAGTTAGAATAGAATATGGATTTTCCTAAGTGGCAGCTTTTTAGTAGACTCACACAATGTGTATTATGTGAAGTAAAATACGCTCCGGAATTACACACCATTAATTTTGTGCTATACAAGTATTATGATGGTTGATTGGAATGGAGGGTATAGACTCCTTGAAAACATGTGACGCTGACGAATTCTTACTTATTGTGAGGGAATAGAAAGTGTCAAAAGACTTCAAAGCAGTGGATATTACGGAAGCTGAAGCAGTACCCTAATGTGCACTACTTCCGGAGCGAAAATCAACAAATGCAGAAATCGAGTTACGACCCAAACCCCATCTATTGCGAATGTAGAACTACAAAATAGAAGGGAAAAAAGTATCAAGAAACCTTGTATCTAAAATGATGCAAGGTTTTTTTATGTAAGATGAAGTAGCAATATTAGGGGTTCGTTTTTGCAATCACAATCGCTTTTGATAGGCATATGCTACGAAAAGGGGGTGTAGTAATGGAAACTCAACTAAACTATCTAAAGCAATTAGATGAATGGGGAGAGGCAGTAAAGGAGTCCATTTATTTAACAGAGTTAACAGAAAATGAACAATCTCGTTGGATGGAGCAAATTGTAGTATTTCAGGAAGAAATAAAAAACTGTTTAAATAAAAATAACGTAACTGACAGTGAATTAAGGATTCTACAGAATAAAGGGAAAAAGATTAATGATGGGTTGATGCATAATTATAATAATGAAAGTGTTTCTTATGGCAAGCATCAACTGCCGCCACTACCATATTCTTATGATGCATTAGAACCTTATATTAGTAAGGAGATTATGCGATTACATCATGATAATCATCATCAATCCTATGTTGATGGATTGAATAAGGCTGAGAAAGAAATATATGTGAAGAATGGTGAAAATAATCTTTTAAAACATTGGTTAAGAGAACAGGCTTTTCATGGTTCTGGCCATTATCTGCATACCATCTTCTGGAATAATATGACACCTGATTCTACGAAACATCCCATAAAGGAACTGAGGAATCAAATAAATCAAGACTTTGGATCCTATCAAAAATTTAAAAACTTATTTACAAAAGCCGCTACATCTGTAGAGGGAGTTGGTTGGGCAGTATTAGTGTGGAGTCCTAGAATGGCTAAGCTAGGCATACAATCCTTTGAAAAGCATCAACTCTTTCAAATTGCAGATACCATACCTTTACTTGTGCTCGATATGTGGGAGCATGCATACTATCTACAATACCAAACAGATAAAGAGAAATATGTAAAAAATTGGTGGAATGTTGTGAATTGGGAAAACGCTAATCAGCGTTTTCTAATGGCAAAGCAAGTGAAGTGGGAAAAATATTAAATATTTAGCAATCTAAGGTTCTCTCTAGATATGGTGTGGTATAGAAAATGCTCATATAGCATATAATCTTGCATATTATATAAAGACACCATATCTGTGGGAGGACAGCAGAAAATGAAAATGAGATATGTTTTTTTAATCGTATTACTAATATTTTCTCTATTTTTATCCCCTTCAAATGGACAAGCTGCACCTGGAGTATCTGCAAATAACGCGGTACTAATTGAGCAATCAACAGGTCGAGTATTGTTTGAGAAAAATGCTTATGATGAAGAGTCAATTGCTAGTATTACAAAAATAATGACTGCTATTATTGCGATTGAATCAGGGAAGATGGATGAAAAGGCAACAGCAAGTAGAAATGCCATCAATGCAGAAGGTTCATCTATTTATTTAGAGCAAGGGGAAAAAATGAAGATTGAAGATCTTGTGTATGGTCTAATGCTAAGGTCTGGAAATGATGCTGCAGTAGCTATAGCCGAACATGTAGGCGGGAGTGAGGAGGGCTTTGTGTTTATGATGAATGAAAAGGCCGAGTGGTTAGGCATGACGAATACACATTTTGATAATCCTCATGGGCTTGATTCGGACAATCATTATTCTAGTGCCTATGATATGGCTCTGCTTACACGTTATGCAATGGAAAATGAAAAGTTTCGAGAAATTACTGGTACGAAAATGTATAAATCAGATGATAGAACATATAGTTGGAAAAATAAGAATAAACTTTTAACACAATACTATGAATATAGTACAGGTGGTAAAACGGGCTTTACTAAAAAGACAGGAAGAACTCTTGTGAGTACTGCTAGTAAAGGTGGAATGGATTTAATAGTCGTTACTTTAAATGCACCTGATGATTGGAAAGATCATATGTCTTTGTTTAATTGGGCGTTTGAGAATTATAACATGGAGTCTATTAATGAAGAAGGAAAAGTAAAGTTTAATTTAATCAATCTTGATGAATCTATAATTGGATATGTTCGAGAAACAATACGTTACCCACTTACAGAAGAGGAACAAGGTAATTTAACTTTAAAGAATTTTATTTTAAAAGATTTTGAAGGAACAGAGTCATCCATTATTGGAAAAACAGAATATTATTTAGCAGATAAAAAAATATTTGAAACACCAATTTATGCAGATAAATCCAATGGGGATACCAATAGTTTTATCGATGATATGCTTTTATTCTATAAAAAATTAATAGGGATGTCAGAATATGGTTAATTTAATTTGGGCGTTTATGGCAATTGTAGGGATTGTTTTTGCAATGCTTAATGGAACAATAGATGAAGTAAATAAAGCGTTATTCGAAAGTGCTGATGAGGCTGTTAAACTATCAATAGGATTAATAAGTATTCTAGTATTTTGGTTAGGGATTATGAAAATCGCTGAAGAGGCCGGAATTTTAAGAATATTGACTCGTATGTTACGTCCTATAGTCATAAGGATTTTCCCTGACATACCTAAAGATCATCCTGCACTCGGTTATATTTTATCTAATTTCACAGCAAACATTTTTGGACTTGGTAATGCTGCAACACCTTTAGGAATTAAAGCGATGGAGCAGATGAAGGAATTGAGTGGTTCAGATACCGCTTCTAGGTCCATGATTACATTTCTAGCTATAAATACTGCAGGTATAACGATCATTCCGACAACTGTCATTTCTATACGAATGCAATATGATTCTGCTTCTCCTACAGAAATTGTTGGGACAACCATAATAGCTACGGGCACATCATTAGTTTTTGCACTATTAATTGATCGTTTTTTCTATTATCGAAGTCTTAGGAGGAAGGATTAATGGGAATAATTACTGCATTAAGCACTTGGATTATCCCCTCGTTTTTATTAATTGTCCTATTGACTGCAGTATGGAAAAGAATACCAGCGTATGAGTTATTTGTGGAAGGAGGAAAAGAAGGTGTTAAAATGGCATTTTCTTTACTTCCTTTTTTAGTTGGTATGCTTGTTTCTATCTCCATTTTAAGAAGTTCCGGTGCTTTAGAAGCCTTTATTAATTTTATATCACCATTTCTAACATGGATTGGAGTACCACCTGACATTATTCCATTAGCACTGGTTAGGCCTATATCAGGAAATGCAGCCCTTGGTGTTATGTCAGAATTAATTGCAACACATGGTCCGGACTCATTTATTGGTAGACTCGCTTCAACCATGCAGGGTAGTACAGATACTACATTATACATTTTAACTGTTTATTTTGGGGCAGTAGGAATAAAAAGGATGAGATATGCAGTAAAGGTTGGACTATTAGCAGATTTAGTTGGTATAATTGCATCAATCATAATTGTTACCCTTGTATTTGGGTAAAGCTAATAAGTAGCGTTAACAATATGTTAACGCTATTATTTATGTATAAAAATAAATTAGAGTATGGTGATAAAAATGACAAACAACTTGGAAAGACTTCAGAAAGTAATAGCACAAAGTGGTGTTACATCAAGAAGGAAAGCAGAAACACTAATTACTGACGGTAAAGTGAAGGTTAATGGAAAAGTCATTACAACTTTAGGAACCAAAGTGTCAAGGGATGATAAAGTGGAAGTGAATGGAGTCCCACTAGAAAAGGAAGAACCTGTTCACTATCTAATGTATAAACCTCGTGGTGTAATTTCAAGTGTAAAAGATGATAAAGGACGAAAAGTGGTAACAGATATACTAGGTGAAGAGGTAGAGGAGAGAGTATTTCCAGTAGGAAGGTTGGATTATGATACCTCTGGAATTTTATTGTTAACAAATGATGGAGAATTTGCTAATTTACTAATGCATCCAAGGTATAAGATGGATAAGATTTATGTTGCTAAGATCAAAGGATTACCTACAAAATCTGACTTAGCAAAGCTTAAAAAAGGAATTAAGTCGGGAGAAGATGTTTTAAAGGCAGTACGTTACCGGGTTTTATCTCAAGATAGAAAAGCGGGTACTACTATTTTAGAATTAACATTACATGAGGGAAAAAATAGACATGTAAGAAGAATGATGGAGGGTTTAGGATTTCCTGTTGCAAAACTAAAACGAGAACGATATGGATTATTAACATTAGATGGTCTTAAACCTGGTGAATATCGTCCATTAACACCAAAAGAAGTCAAACAGATGTATAATCAAGGACAGAAAATTGTTAAATAATCGTCATATTTGGTATTTTTTAACATGATATAATTGGTAAAGGAGTGTGACGAAATGAAGATAGAAAAGGCTAAAATTTCTAAGAGAAAGAAAAAAAGAAATCGATTAATATATCGTTCTGCCATATTAGCTATATTAGTTGGGGCAATTATTTTCGCCGTTGTTTCTAATTCACAAGCGGATAATTCAATTTACCGTGAAGGGGATATGGCACCAGACTTTCAATTAACTCAGGTTAATAATAATAACGAATTAGAAACCATCCGGCTTTCTGATCTAAGAGGAAAAGGAGTTATGCTGAATTTCTGGGGGACTTGGTGTAAGCCATGTGAAGCAGAAATGCCATATATGCAATCCTTATATCCTGAGTATAAGGAGAAAGGAATTGAAATCGTTGCCGTTAGTCTAGATAATACAGAATTAGTAATCCATAATTTTATTGATAAATATAATTTAACATTTCCTGTTCCACATGATACGACAGGGGAAGTGATGGATTTATATAAGGTTGGTCCTATTCCGAGTACCTTTTTCATAAATCCAGAAGGGGAGATTGAGGAGGTTGTTAATGGTGCCCTTACATTAGAAAGGCTGGAAGAATCACTTAAAAATATCTTACCAAAATGATATGCTCGAAATTTTGATACAACTGTGAGGGGATAACATGAAAGAAATAAAATGCGATTGTGGGCATGTGAATCCGTTAGGTACTGTGTTATGCGAATCTTGCGGTAAACCAATTGAAGGGAACCAGCATATTGATGGGAATCAGGATAAAAAACTATTGAATATGCGCTATGACGGAACTGCCCGACGTTCAAAAACTTATAATAAATCACTAATTGATAGAATTTGGAGTTTTTTCTCCTCCGTTAAGGTAGGGGTATGGTTAATTGTTTTAGCTTTAATTGCTTCCATGATTGGAACAATCCTTCCTCAAGAGATGTACATACCAGCTAATGCCCCAAATCGTGATCCGGCTGTCTTTTATCAGGAGCAATATGGAATCTTTGGTCGTATATTTTATCAATTTGGTTTTCATAACTTATATTCTTCGTTATGGTATTTGATTTTAATTGGTCTAATAGGTGTATCGTTAGTAATTTGTAGCTTGGATAGATTTGTTCCATTGTATAGAGCTTTGAAACATCAAAAGCCTAAGAAACATAAATCCTTTTTAAGTAGACAAAGGTTATACAGTGAAACCGAAAAAGTAACAGACGATGAAATAGAGGAAATTAAGTCAAAACTAAAAGCAAGACGTTATAAACTTACAGAGGAAAATGGACATATTTTAGCAGAAAAAGGCAGATTTTCGAGATGGGGACCTTACGTTAACCACATTGGACTGATTATTATTCTTTTAGCTGCCATTTTAAGAAGTACACCACTATTTTATATGGAGGAGTATGTTTGGGTTCGGGAAGGGGATACTATGGTACTCCCGGGGTCGGAAGGTGAATATTACGTCGAAAACAAGGATTTCATTTTGGAAACACATGATGATGAGAGATTTAAAGAAGCAATAGCCCAAGAAGGAATGGTAGCTAGTAACTTCCAAACTAATGTAGTTGTTTATAAAGCTGAGAGGCCAATACCAGGAGCTGAGCCAGAATTGGAACCAATTGTGGAAGATTCTATTCGTATGAATCAACCATTGGAATTTGATGGGTATGAACTGGTTCAATCTGGATATCAATTAAATGAATTCTCGAATATGACGTTTAAAATCCATGAAACAGAGGATGAAAGTGAGGAATCTTTAGGTACCTTTACTGTAGATTTAAGAGAACCAGAATCAGAATTTGTTTTAGACAATGGATTTAAAGTAGTGTTAGACCAGTATTATCCGGATTATTATCTAGATGATAACGGTATTCCTGCTTCTGAAACGAATTTCCCAAGGAACCCTGCTTTTGTGTTTTTTGTATATCCTCCCGGCAGTGACACACCGGAAGTAAGCTTCCTTGGTATAGGTAGAAATATTGATGCTACAGGTGAAAATGATTACAAACTAGGTATTCAAGATTTTGAAATGCATGATGTTAGTGGTTTAACATTTAAATATGATCGTTCATTACCTTTTTTTGGGATTGGAGCTACTATCTTTATGATAGGGGTTATTCAAGGAATGTACTGGCAGCACCGTAGAATATGGATTAACCGAACGAAAGATGGGAATGTGCTAATGGCTGCACATACAAATAAGAATTGGTTTGGTATCAAGAAAGATATTGAAAATGTAATAGAAAATACTAATCTCAATATGGTAGAAGATCAGCAGGAATTAGATGAAAAAGAGAAATAATGCGGATATACTGGCATGGTCGGGACAAACAAGGAGGATTTGTTTATGGATTTATTAAATATTAGTAGTACAGCGCTGTATACAGCGTTTGTACTCTATTTAATTGCAACCTTTTTCTTTGGAGCAACAATTAGAGATAAACGGACAGACAGTAAAAAAGGGAAAGCAGCAACAATAGGAATGGTATTAACGGTTATCGGATTACTTTCTCAACTTGTCTATTTTATTACGAGATGGATTGTGAGTGGACATGCCCCTGTTAGTAATATGTTTGAATTTCTAACGTTCTTAGGTATGGCACTTGTTCTTGGCTTTATTATACTTTATGCGTATTACAAGCTAAGCTTTCTAGGATTATTTGCTTTACCGATTGCAATGATTATCATTGCTTACGGAAGTATGTTTCCTACTGAAATAGCACCACTTGTACCTTCACTGCAAAGTCACTGGTTATATATCCATGTTACAACGGTGGCAATAGCACAAGGTATTCTAGGGATTAGCTTTGTGGTAGGTTTAATGTATCTTATCAAGCAGATTGATCAAACTGTACGCAGCAAAAAAACAAGTTGGCTAGAATTTGTCCTTTACATATTATTCGTATTTATTGGATTCGTTGTTATTACAACAGGATTTAATATAGCAAACTATAATGCAGTATTCGAATATCAATCGGGGACCCAAACAATCACAACTGAATACCATCTACCTGCTATAGCTGCTCCAACTGATGGAACATTGATGACAGATGGAGTTATGAAACCATTATTTGAAACTCCTAGTTGGTTTCAAGGAGAAGATGCTGGGAGAAAGTTTAATACTGTTATATGGTCATTTATTTCAGGGACCATTATCTATCTTTTTACCCGATTAGTTATTAGAAAACGAGTAGGGGCTGCTTTGCAACCTTTACTCCGTAATGTTAAAGCTGACTTACTTGATGAAATTGAATATCGTTCTGTCACTATCGGATTTCCAGTTTTTACATTAGGTGGCTTAATCTTTGCTGCAATATGGGCGGAAATTGCTTGGGGCAGATTTTGGGGCTGGGATCCAAAAGAAGTATGGGCTTTAGTTACTTGGTTGTTCTATGCTGCTTATTTACATTTGCGCCTTTCAAGAGGATGGCATGGAGAAAAGTCGGCATGGTTAGCTGTTATTGGATTTGGAATCATCATGTTCAATTTAATTGTAGTTAACCTTGTATTAGCGGGGTTACATTCTTACGCTTAACGAAAACATAAACGTGGAAGAGGTGCCATTTCGTTCATTAATCTTCTTGTTAGGTTATTGACGGAGTTAATATTAGTAGACGGGGTTATAAGAGTAAACTCTTACCTCGTCTTTTTCTTATACATTTTCTTATTTTTAGATTATACTTTTAAGTAGATAGAGAATGAGGAGGGGGATTTAATTGGATCAGGAAATAAAAATATTAGTTGTTGACGATGAAGAAAGAATTAGAAGACTCATCCGAATGTATCTAGAGCGAGAAGATTATATAGTTGAAGAAGCGGATAATGGGAAAGATGCTTTAGACATGGCTTTAAATGATAATTATGATGTTATAATCCTTGATATAATGATGCCAGAGATGGATGGTATTGAAGTGTGTCAGGCATTAAGAAAAGAAAAAACAACGCCGGTTATTATGTTAACTGCCAAAGGAGAGGAATCTAATCGAGTACAGGGTTTTGAAGTTGGTGCGGATGACTATATTGTGAAACCATTTAGCCCTAGGGAAGCGGTTTTAAGGGTAAAAGCATTACTTAGAAGAGTATCAGCATCCTCTTTCCATGATAAGGATGTAGCACCGAAAGACTTATTGGTTTACCCTCATATAACTATTGACTATGATGCGCATCGTGTGACTGCCGATGGTCAGGAAGTGAGTCTAACACCCAAAGAATATGAACTACTTTGCTTTTTAGCAAAATCCCCAGACAAAGTATTTAATAGGGAGTTACTTCTAAAAGAAGTGTGGCAATATGAATTTTTTGGGGATTTACGAACTGTTGATACCCATGTTAAAAGGTTGAGAGAGAAATTAAGCAAAGTTTCTAAAGAAGCAGCAAAAATGATTGTAACCGTTTGGGGAGTCGGTTACAAGTTTGAGGTAGATGATAAGTAATGTTTTGGCGAAGTGTTGTTGGAAAACTAGCAATAACTATTTTATTGCTAGTTTGTTTTGTACTATTTATCTTATCTATATTTTTACTTCAATTCTTTGAGAATTTCCATGTAAATAAGGCTGAAGAAGATATGATGCAGACAGCAACGAAGATTTCATATTTAATTGAGCAGCAGGAAGATGAATCACTCATCCATGAAACTGCAGATCTAATAAAGGATCCATCAAGTCGTGTAGCAATATTATATCCCGATGGTGAATTGTGGGTTTCACATAGTATTGATGATCGGTTAGAGAGTTTTGAAGAAGATTGGATACAAGAAGATCAAGATCTTTTAGAGGTCTTATCTGATAATCAAGAATTAAAAAAGGAAATGAAGTTACCGGATAATCATCTACAAGTAATGGTTGTTGGGAAGCCAATAAAAGATAATGGTGGGATATTTGTATACCAATCATTGGAAATAATAGACCAAACAAAGGTAGAAACTAGAAAGATAATTTATTTAGCAGCTGGTATTGCGCTTATCTTAACCACTTTTTTTGCAGTCTTTTTATCTACCCGTATTACTTCACCGCTTATTAAAATGAGAGAAGCAGCACATGAGTTAACAAGAGGAGAATTTAATACGAAAGTACCAATCTTAACACATGATGAAATTGGTGATTTAGCAATAGAATTCAATAGAATGGGGCGTCAGCTCAAATTTCATATCAATGCCTTGAGACAGGAAAAAGAGCAATTTTCAAGTATTGTCTCATCCATGGCTGATGGAGTTGTTACACTAAATCGTAATGGGGATATGATTGTAACGAATCCCCCAGCAGAAAAATTTTTGGATAACTGGTATTTTGATAACAATATTAACACCACGAATACTAAACAAAAGCTTCCAACAGAGCTTCAAGAAGTATTACAAGAAGTGATTGGGGGAGAAGATGAGGTATTACGTGAAATCAATATACAAGGAAGAAGTTATGTTATGTTAATGACCCCACTTTATGATGGAGAGCATGTTCGAGGTGCGGTTGCTGTTATCCGAGATATGACTGAAGAGCGCAGGTTAGATAAATTACGTAAAGATTTTATTGCGAATGTATCTCATGAATTACGTACACCTATTTCCATGCTACAAGGTTATAGTGAAGCAATCGTTGACGATATTGCTGAGAGTAAAGTGGAGAAAAATGAACTAGCTAAAATAATTCATGAAGAATCATTAAGGATGGGACGTTTGGTTAATGACCTTCTTGATTTAGCCAGAATGGAAGCTGGTCATATTCAACTAAATGAAGAAGAAGTTGAAATTGAAACTTATGTAGATCGTATTATGAGGAAGTTTCAAGGAATCGCACGAGAAAATAAAATCGAATTAGTGTTATCCAAAAGTATAACCAGGGAAACAGCCACACTTGATCCCGATCGTGTTGAACAGATTTTTACAAACTTAATTGACAATGCAATCCGACATACTCCTGAAAATGGATTCGTAAAGGTTAATGTGCGGAATAACGAAAAGGACTTTGAAGTAGCAATTGAAGATAATGGTAGTGGTATTCCTGAAGAAGATCTTCCTTTTGTATTTGAAAGATTTTATAAAGCAGATAAATCTAGAACAAGGAATAAAAAGAAAAAAGGAACTGGTTTAGGCCTCGCAATTGCTAAAAACATTGTAGACGCACATAAAGGTTATATAAGTGTTAAAAGTAAAATCAATCAAGGAACAACATTTAGTTTCAAAATCCCTCATAAATTAAAGAATTGATTTGTTTTTTATTACTTTTGTGATAAAATTTACGTGTCATTAAATTGAATAGGATTTAT
This sequence comes from Oceanobacillus senegalensis, assembly GCF_900176885.1. Lineage (GTDB taxonomy): Bacteria > Bacillota > Bacilli > Bacillales > Amphibacillaceae > Oceanobacillus > Oceanobacillus senegalensis. The sequence goes on from NZ_LT839648.1 coordinate 1,316,555, forward strand.
TTTTAAAGACGGTGCATGGATGCTTAAAAGGGAATCTAGTGAAGATCTAGAACTGTCCTCGCAACTGTAATTGATGTACGAAAAAAGCAATGACCACTGTATGGAAACATGTACGGGAAGGGGCTTTGAGTAGGCTAAAATCAAAAGTCAGTAGACCTGCCGTTTTTAATGTTTCTTAAGCTTCGAGGAAAAGCAATGGAGATATTCGAATACATAGGAGATTTATAATATTGTTCGTTTGTCAAAAAAGCTGACTCGATTTACGGGTTAGCTTTTTTGGATTACCTTAAAATTTTATGACAAAAATACATATAAAAGGAAGTGGCAAAAATGAAGAAATGGAATGGTCTAATCATCGTGTCAATTATGATTATTTCGATTGGCTTACTAGCAGGTTGTTCTTTTGGTGAAGAAACGGAGGATAACGGCGCTTCTACAAGTACGACAGATAGTACACATTCTACAGAGGTACCAGAGAATCATGTACGAATTACGGTTTCCATTAATCATGGAAATGAGTTCATTACGGAAGAAGAGATTCCTATTGAAGATGGGGATATTTTATTAGATGTGATGGAAGAAAACTTCTATGTTGAACAAAAAGGTGGCTTCATAACTTCTATTGAACGTGTGAAGGCAAGTGATGAAGAAAAAACTGCTTGGATGTATTATGTAAATGGTGAGATGCCTACTGTAGGTGCTTCGGAATATGAATTATCTTCCGGTGATAAAATTGTTTTTGATTTACAATCTTGGGAATGATAATCATTGAATACATATAAACTAACTCTTTTAGCCTTGCTTGCAACATTAGCAGTAGTTGGTCGGTATGTTTTTCAATTCTTACCGAATATACAGCCGGTAACCGCATTGATTATTATTTGTGGTTTTTTACTTGGGCCAATAGAAGCTATAATACTCGCCTTTCTCGTTACCTTTTTATCTAATATGCTGTTAGGACTTGGTATCTGGACGGTCTGGCAAATTATCGCATGGGCAATCATCGGTTTAATCAGTGGACTGTTTGGAAAGAAAAAGAAATCATTCTCGTTTCCTATATTAATAGTTATTGGTATCGTTAGTGGTTATTTTTATGGATTTATTATTTCACTAACTACTTATCAGATTACTGGTCAGTTTTGGCCTTATTATTTTGCAGGACTACCTTTTGATACAAGCCATGCCATTGGAAATGTCATTTTTATGATTTTCTTCTATCCAGTCATTTCTCATTTATATAAAAATTATGCCAAAAATCATTATTAGTGAACAGTAGAGGAATCGCCCTCATAGATAAAGAACACCAACAACCTGGTACCTGCGTATTTACTCGTCCCGACAAAAGGCCTTTGATTGGAATAGCGTCTAATATTTTAGCCTACTTACAAATACCGACTAGCTAATAGTTGGTATTTTTTTCAATTTCAATTATAGTAATAATGGATTCAAAACGAATTTGTTTTATTTTTGTAACCTTTTTGCAATATAAAACGACTAATGAACTGAACGGAGGTTCTTTATGAAAGCCGTCTTTGATAAGCTGTATGATGATTATCATCGGGATTTATACCAATTTATATTTTATATGGTTAAAGATAAGAATTTAGCAGAAGATCTCGTTCAAGATGTGTATGTAAAAGTATTAAAATCTTACTCCTCTTTTAAGGGGGAAAGTAGTGAAAAGACTTGGTTATTCTCTGTTGCAAAACATGTGACGTATGATTACTTTCGGAAAAAGAAGAGAAAGTCCCAGCGCATATTTGATTTCTTTGATTGGACTGAAAAAGGGGAGACGATTCAGGATCAAACCCCCCTACCAGAGGAAATTGCGGTTCAAAAAGATGAGATGAAAAGAATTTACACTCTATTAGATAAATGTACAATGGATCAAAAAAGCGTGATTATATTAAGGTTTATTCAATCTTTTTCCATTCAAGAAACTGCAGAAATTTTAAATTTTAGTATAAGTAAAGTAAAAACTGTACAGCATCGGGGACTTAAAGCATTGAAAAAGCATATCGAAAATGAAGAGAAAGGAGGAGGGACTAATGGATAAAAAACATAAAGAACTTCTTGATTCATTAAAAAATATGCCAAAAGTTGAGGACGACATGGATAAAAATGTGCTTTATCAAGAGATTACCTCTAAACTAAATAGGGATGATCAGCACGTGAAGTTTAATAAAAAGAATAAGTTAGTCCCCATTTTAGGATCTATTTTTGCAGTTATTTTAGTTATTTTTATACCTATTATAATGAACAATTCTTCTTTTCAAACTACCGACGAGAATGTTGAACAAAATTTTATGGTTCAGGAGGATTCGATGATTGAAAAAGAAGAAGAGCAAACAGAGGGCAACCAAGAATCGAACGATATAGATACACCTATTCAGGAAGATGAATTTCAGATTTATATGGACAGAGATCCCAAAAGCGATAAACTTGTAATAGATTCTGTTGAAGAGGACACAAATATTATTTATGCAGCAATTTCGGATGAACAATTTCAATATGCTATACCGATTTCTTTTATCGTATCTGATTCTGAAAATATAAATAATCATTATAATCGTCTAGAGGAATATCTTAATCAAAGTAATCTAACTACAACGGATTACTTATTAAAAGGTGTTAAATATAATTTTCAAGATACTTCTGGAGAAGTGGAGATAATATTACCAGAGAATTTTGAAATAGAAAGCTCTGCGCAAGCAAATATGTTTGAAAGAATGATTGAGACGATGTTTGCCCCCATTGGAGTGGAAAAAGCTACCTTTCACTCTGAAAACAATGAAGGTGTAGATTTAGGACCATTTGGTAAACTAAAAGAAATGCCTCTCGAAAAAGAAAGTAAAGCAAGCTATAAGCTTTACAAGGATCGATTTTTAGTACCAATACCACATGATCCAAACAGTACGGTTGAGGATGCATTAGTGGAAATGAAAAATAATCAAGAAGCATTTAACATGGTTCGGACCATACCAGAGAATATCCATTTTTCCGTTCAATCTTCTGAACAAGAATTAATCCTAAATTTTACAGACAAATCTTCCATAGGTCATAACCAGCAAACACAATATATGGTAGAAGCAATTCTAATGACAGCAAAAAGTTATGGATATGACTTTGTGAACTTTAATGAAATGCCAGTAGAACAGCTTGGGGATTATAATTTTAATGAGCCAATTAAGGTTCCAAATGCTATTAATCCGTATGATATCAAGAATGAGTAAATATATTTATAGTACTTGTAAGAACAGTGTATATGAAAAAATCCGCATGTATTTACTAATAGAATTGCGTTTTATCAATTAAATTATTTGCCAATATAAAAAAGGTGCTCTTGAAATTTATTTTCAATAGCACTTTTTTATTTCTTTTATGTAAAGTATAATATGATGTAGATTATTCATCGAATTTTAGAGGGTTACCATGAAAAGCGTACTTAGATATTTTTATGGAATCAGTGGGACAACCTTCAAACGCATCAAATACGTCATCCTCAAATTCATATGGAACGGAGTTAACACCTTGGTTGTTGTCAAGTTTAACAAACGAAATTCCTTCATCATCATAGTCGAATATTTCTGGTGATGCAACTCCACAAGCCCCACATGCAATACATGTTTCTTTATCCACAATTGTATAGATAGGCAATTTTACTTTCCTCCTATATGTGTGAACAACCTCTATTTAAAACAGCAGATTCCTAACATACTGTTCTTTACTTATTTTAATTTGAATTCATAGTTTATACAATGCATCACTATAGGATTTTATAGCATAAAGGAGAGGTGTATAACAATGATTTATGATTGGATCTTACTAACATGCTTTAAAAATATTAATGGCGAACGGACTTCTTCCAGCATTTATCATCTATTAAAGGGGAAACGCTCTATTCAAACGGTGCAGGATGCCCATTTGTTTAAACTGGATTCTTTTTATGGAATATATAAGCGATTAAAAAAAAATAGGTTTGACGCAAAAATTGAAGACCTAATGCAAAATCGGTTAATCGAATGCAATTATAATGAAAATGATATGACTTTTACAATTACAACCTCAGGTGAGTCATTTCTAAAAAATGCTCAAATACATAATAAATTTAATGGGCTTTTATACTACGAAAAGTCGGACATTTTTACACATCGGCTTTTATTACTTATTCAAACGTTAACGAATAGCAAAATGGGATTTTTTTCTTTTATCCCCGTCATTAACTTACCTGAAGTAGAACGATGGGTAAAAGTTCATTACAAGAAGATGAAGGGAAAAGAATCCAAACTACTTCAAAAAATATACGATGAGCTTACACAAGTACTCTGTCTGTTTACGGATAAAGAATCATCCATTTTTGTTCAAAGATTGACAGGGTATGAAAATTACGGTATGAGTGTTTACCAATTATCGGAAATTTATGATATGACAGAAGATGATGTGTATCTACTTCTAGAAAGTATGAATCATCAAATATTAAAAGAAGTTGAATCTAATCCAAACGGTTTTTCTTTTCTATGGTATGTGATTAAAGATTTATTGGCAAAAAACCATTTAACACAATCAGCAAATGAAACCTATCAATATCTAAAGAATGGCTTTACTGCCGAACAAATTGCATATAGAAGAAATTTAAAAGTAAATACGATTTATGATCATATCGTTGAAATTGCATTGTATACGGATTATTTTCCGATACGAGATTATGTAAGTGAAAAGGTGCAAAATGAGATAATGGAAGCTAGAATACAAGCAGATTCTAACAAATTAAAGGCTATTAAAAAAATCGTGAGTGCGTCTACTAGTTACTTTCAAATTAGATTAGTTCTTGCTATTGAAAATAAATTACAAAAATAGGGTGGTTAGATTGATTTCAGGTATTAATCTCGAAGAAGAATTACAGCGATATTTTCATTTTTCATCCTTTCGTAAAGGGCAGAAAGAGATTATTGAGGATGTTTTGCGAGGAAAAGATGTTTTAGGAATATTACCAACAGGCTCTGGAAAATCTATTTGTTACCAATTACCAGCCATTCTGTTAGAGGGATTAACCATTGTTGTATCCCCTTTAATATCATTAATGCTAGACCAGGTAAGGCAGTTAAAAGCAAATCATTTTAAAAAAGTTGTTGCATTAAATAGCTTTATGAATCCAAAAGAACGTCAGTTTGTCTATAGAAATCTACATCAATATAAATTACTTTTTATTTCACCAGAATTATTACAGCATAATGAAATTATGACACTATTAGAAAAACAAAAGGTTAGTTTATTTGTAGTAGATGAGGCGCATTGTATTTCACAGTGGGGTCATGAATTTAGGCCTGATTATTTAAAGCTAAGTACAATTATTGAAAAGTTAGGGAATCCTCCGACACTAGCATTGAGTGCAACTGCTACACCAGCCGTACAGGAGGACATTATTTCTTCATTAAAAAAACCTGAAATGGTAAAGCAAATTTATCCCATGGATAAACCTAATATTGCTTTTTGCGTAAAGAAATTGGAACATGACGAGGAAAAAAATCAAATAATGATAGATTTGCTATCTTCTTACCATGTACCAACGCTCATTTATTTTTCTAGTCGGAAAATGGCGGAAAAAATAATGAAATTGTTATCAGATAAACTTGAACACTTACGTATAGCCTTCTATCATGCAGGAATGGAGGCGATGGACCGAATTGCTATTCAACAGCAATTCATGAACGGACAATTAGATGTTATTTGTTGTACGAGTGCTTTTGGAATGGGCATAGACAAAAGTAATATTCGTTTAATCATTCATTATCATTTTCCATTACAGATTGAGTCTTATATTCAAGAAGTTGGTAGAGCCGGCAGGGACGGAAAATCAAGTGTTAGTCTACTGCTATTTTCTAAACAGGATATAAGTATGCCAAACAACATCATTAAGAATGAATTGCCTGATGAAAGTACTTTATCTCGAGTTTATCAATATCTATATACACTTTCTTTAGAGAGAAAGGATTTACCACAAGATGAGGTCCAGACAGAAAATATTCTACAAATAAATGAAATTCAATGGAGATTTTTAAGATATCAGCTAGAAAAAAATGGTATTATAAAAGGAAATGCGATATCCCCTTATAATGATAAGTGGAAAGGTATTTTTCAGAATATATTACAAGTCATTACAACACGTGTTAAACTAAAAGAAAGAAAACTTACTGAAATGCTACGATGGATACATGAAGAGGAATGTTTACGAGAAAACCTTTATAAAAACTTCCAAACTACGTGTAGTGAATCTATATTTCAATGCTGTAGTAATTGTGGATTTAAATGGTCTGATTGGTATCCTGAAGAAACGAACAATAGCATTACCCAAGAGATGAGTTGGAGAAAACAATTAAAGAAAATATTATTAATTGGTGACTTAGATGAAACAACGTGAGATTATTAAACAATTATCAGATAAGGAATTAAAAAAGCAATTATTTTTATCACAGGCTATATTATTGGGCATAGCCATTCTTTTAAGCCTGATTTTCTTTAACTCTTTTTCTGACTGGTTGGTATATATTGAGTGGAATGAAAAGGAAGTTCTTCTCTTTGGCATCATTCCTGGTTTAATCATCGTTATATTCGATTTATTTCTCATGAAAATATTCCCGAAGCATGCATTAGACGATGGAGGAATAAATGAGCGAATACTTCGTGGGCAGCCAATCGGTTTTATATTTTTATTATCTATTTTTGTATCTATTAGTGAGGAACTGTTGTTTAGAGGCGTTATTCAAACAACCTTTGGTTATATTGTTGCAAGTGTAATTTTTGCACTTGTCCATTTCCGTTACTTAACCAAGCCAATATTATTTGTCTCTATTGTTATGGTGAGTTTTATAATTGGTTACTTATTTGAAATTACAGAAAATATTCTAGTAACCATCTTTGCTCATTTTACCGTTGACTTTTTACTCGGATTAATTATTCGCTTTAAATAGTGAGGTGTATGAAAATGGAGAATGATCAAGCCAATGAATTAAGAAATTTGTTTGAAGAGATAATAAAAGAGGAATCAGCTCCAGAAAATATGCACATAGAAAAAGAAGAGCCTGATGTTTTAAATCTGCCTCCAAGAAAAGAAATCCATAAAAGTAGTAATCGTACACAAATTAAAGTAAAAAAACCTTTCATGCGATTTCTATTCGTTACCCTGGTTCTTTTCACCATAATATTGGTAACTTATTATTATGTAGGAGATACAATTGTCCAGTGGTAAGAAACTAGAAGGAACAAGTTAGGAAAAATTCCCAGCTAACAGATAAAACTATATAAGGAAGATGGATTGTGAAAAGATTTGGTTTCGTTACTGTTATAGTATTTCCTATATTATTATTTTACATGATTTATAAAGCACATCGTGATAAAATTAATTACCAGACAGTGATAGACGAGAAGTTGCCAACTGTCTTTGAAGGTTTTCGTATTTTTTTTATCTCCGATATACATAAGAGGCGAATTAAAAAAACAACATTAGAAAAAATTAGTGGGAATATAGATATTGTTGTTATTGGAGGCGATTTAACAGAAGGGAATGTTCCATTTAAACGTACAGAAGAAAATTTAGAACTCTTAAAAAGATGGAATGTCCCTGTTTTTTTTGTTTGGGGAAATAATGATTATGAAAAGGATTATAATCAGTTCCTTGCCTTACTTGAAAAAGTGGGAGTCACTGTTTTGTCCAATTCTAGCAAAAGTATTGTTAAAAATAATCAGGTTATGACGATTATTGGGTTGGATTGTTCTACATATCGAGATACTCGAATAGATTTGGCATCACATGAAACGGCTGGACAATATAATGTATTGCTGACGCATATGCCATCTTCCTATTTTCAACTAAACAATGGAGATAGGCTAAATATAAATATTGTATTAGCAGGACATACACATGGCGGACAAATTCGTATTTTTGATTTAGGTATTTATGAACCCGGGTCTATTATGAAGTATCAAAATGCATCTGTTTTAATAAGTGAGGGATATGGCTATACATTATTACCATTTAGACTAGGTACTAGCGCGGAATGTCATGTAGTCACCATTAGAACATACGTAGAAGATCCCTAATCGAAGGGAACTTGATGTCTTAAGGCGGCGGTTACTCTCATCACTGAAAATATTATTTGTCATAACGCCAGCACTAGTACGTCTTGTTCGTCAACGATACCTTGAGAGTGGATAATAAAGAAAAATTCAAGTATAAGGGGTTTTTGGCATATATTGTATCAAGTATGTTTTCTTACTTTAATAAGTGATTTGAGGAGGATACTAGTATGCGATTTGAACGTTTGTCTGATGATCAATTTACGATATTCTTACCATTTGATGATTTAGTGGAACGAGGGTTTACTACGAAGGACATATGGGATGATGCATCAAGTGTCCGTAATTTATTTAGTGATATGATGTATGAGGCTAGTTCTGAGTTGGGTTTCGAGTTGGGTGGAATGCTATTAGTACAGGTTCATCTAATGCAGGCACAAGGGATGCATGTAATCGTTACCCAAACTTCTGAAGATATAAGTTGGGATGAGGAGTTTGTAGAAATGAAGGTTACATTGGATGAAAGCCAAGAACTAATCTTTTCATTTGCAGACTTTGAACATATTATTGAAGTATCCTCTTATTTATCATCTATCAATATAAATGGTGGTCAAGTTTATAGCTTTGAAGACCGATATTATATGTTATTTACAGAAGAACATATTCAGGAACAAATAAGAGAAGATGTAATCGCGATATTATCTGAATATGCATCACCAAGTATTCTTACTTCCCATCGTATATTAGAATATGGTAAAACGATTTACTCAGAAAATGCCGTTAAACAAATAATCGATGTTTTTTATTAGCAACGAAGAGATTGTGGTATAGCTAACAGAGGAGTGCGTATTATGAAAATTGCTGTTTTTTATGGAGGAATATCTAAGGAAAGGGAAGTTTCTCTTTCATCGGGAAAAGGTATTATAAATGCTCTGACAAAAAAAGGTCATGAAGTAGTAGGAATTGACTTTCAACCAAACCAAATGAATGAAATATTAAAATTAGATGTTGATTTAGTATTTATCGGGTTGCATGGTAAGTTTGGTGAAGATGGAAGAGTTCAAGGATTATTAGACATGTTAGAAATTCCTTATGTCGGGTCGGGAGTTTTGGCATCCGCATTAGCCATGGATAAAGCTAAAGCGAAACAAATTTTTGAAATGAATAATATTCCTGTAGCAAAAAGTAAAACCTATAGGATGTTAGAAAAATGGAATGTTAAACAAATGGTTGCATCTATCAAGGAGGTTTTCAAACCTCCATTTGTAATTAAACCAAATCAAGAGGGGTCGACACTAGGGTTATCAATAATAAAAGAGATTGATGATATTGAAGAGGCGGTATCAAAAGCTTTAGAAAGTGATGATACGATTTTAGTTGAGGATTACATTCAAGGTAGAGAACTCACTGTTCCTGTATTAGGGAAACCAGGAAGTGAGAGGGCACTGCCAATTATCGAAATCATTCCTAAAAACCCTATTTATGATTATGAATCTAAGTATGCTCCAGGTGGAAGTGAACATATTGTGCCAGCGAAACTTAATGAGAAATTAACGAAAAAAATACAGGAATATGCTGTTTTAGCTCATCAGGTATTGGGATGCGAAACTTATTCGAGAGTAGATTTCATTCTTTCTGAAGATAATACACCTATAATATTAGAAGTGAATACATTACCAGGATTGACACCAACAAGTCTTTATCCGGATTCTGCAAAAGCAATCGGAATATCCTATGAAGATATGGTGCAGAAGTTTATTGATTTATCTGTTAATTGAATCGTTTTAAGAGGTTAGTTTCTTTTATTGCATAATTTAATTGAAAGTGTATACTAATCATTGAACAGAAAGTTTTAAAACATTTATGCATATTGTAGGAGGTAAATTCATGGTAGCCGATCAAGCCGCAGATTCTAGCAATATAAATCAAGAAAATATGGATGTTTTAGTGTCAACACGAACTGTCATTAAAGCTGCATTGGAGAAGTTAGGTTACCCAGAAGAAGTTTATGATTTATTAAAAGATCCGATGAGAATGATGACTGTTAGAATACCGGTAAGAATGGATGATGGATCCACCAAAGTATTTACTGGTTATCGTGCCCAGCATAATGATGCGGTTGGACCTACAAAAGGTGGAATACGCTTTCATCCAAAGGTAACCGAAAATGAAATTAAAGCGTTATCTATTTGGATGAGTTTGAAAGCAGGCATTGTTGATTTGCCTTATGGTGGAGCGAAGGGTGGTATTGTATGCGATCCTAGAGACATGTCTTTTCGAGAACTAGAGGGGTTAAGTCGTGGATATGTACGTGCTATTAGTCAAATTGTAGGTCCAACAAAAGATATTCCAGCACCGGATGTATTTACAAATTCCCAAATAATGGCTTGGATGATGGATGAATATAGTCGAATGGATGAATTTAATAATCCAGGGTTCATTACAGGAAAACCAATCGTTTTAGGTGGCTCACATGGTAGAGAAACTGCTACTGCAAAAGGAGTTACTATTGTACTTAATGAGGCCGCAAAGAAAAAAGGAATTGATATAAAAGATGCTAGAGTTATTGTACAAGGCTTTGGTAACGCAGGTAGTTATCTATCTAAGTTCTTACACGATTCGGGTGCGAAGGTTGTAGGAATTTCAGATGCTTATGGAGCCTTGTATGATCCAGAAGGTCTTGATATTGATTATTTATTAGACAGAAGAGATAGCTTTGGAACTGTTACGAAATTATTCAATAATACTATTTCTAATAAAGAGCTTTTAGAAGAAGACTGTGATATATTAGTTCCTGCAGCTGTAGAAAACCAAATTACGAAAGAAAATGCACATAGAATTAAAGCCAGTATTGTTGTGGAAGCTGCAAACGGACCGACAACAATGGAAGGTACAAAGATTTTGAGCGATAGAGGGGTTCTATTGGTTCCAGATGTATTAGCTTCTGCAGGTGGGGTTACGGTATCTTATTTTGAATGGGTACAAAATAATCAGGGTTATTATTGGTCAGAAGAAGAAATTGATCAGAAATTGAACCAAATTATGATTAAATCCTTTAATTCAATTTACAATACCGCCGAAACTAGACGAATAGATATGCGACTTGCTGCTTACATGGTTGGAGTAAGGAAAATGGCAGAGGCTTCACGTTTCCGTGGTTGGGTCTGATTGGACTATCCTTATCACCTGAAGATTATGCTTCTATCTAAACAAAAAATAAGACGAAAAAACTCTTATCGTATATAATAAGGTAGGAGTTTTTTTGTGTTGATAAGAAGAACTAACTTAAACTTAAATAGGAATAGTGTCGCGTACTTATAAAATGTGCATATACGCTTAAAATTTTTTGTTTAGATAACATATCTCTTATATATAAAGAAGAAGGAAGTGATTTTTTGCAACATGAGAAAATTATCATAATTGGTGGAGGGCCATGTGGAATGTCTTCTGCGATTGAACTACAGGAATATGGTTTTGATCCACTAATTATTGAAAAAGAAAATCTAGTCAATACCATTTATAATTTTCCAACCCACCAAACTTTTTTCAGTTCTAGTGATAAATTGGAGATTGGACAAGTACCTTTTATTACTGAAAACAAAAAGCCTGTTAGAAATCAGGCGTTAGCTTATTATCGTGAAGTTGCTACTAGAAAAAATCTCCGGATGAATACTTTTGAAAAAGTCCATCATGTGCGTGCTTTGGAAAATGGAGGGTTTCTGGTTCAGTCAGTAAATAAAGATAACAAAGAAGTATCATATTCTGCGGATAAAGTAGTGATTGCTACTGGTTATTATGATCAGCCTAATTATATGAATATCCCAGGAGAGAATTTAAAAAAAGTAATGCACTACTTTAAGGAAGCGCATCCTTTTTATAACAAAGATATCGTGGTTATCGGCGGGAAAAACTCAGCTGTTGACGCCACTTTAGAACTCCATAAAGCAGGAGCAAGAGTAACTGTTTTATATCGTGGAGAAACGTATTCGAAAAGCGTTAAGCCATGGATTTTACCAGAGTTAGATTCGTTGGTCCGCAAAGGTTTAGTTAATATGGTTTTTCGTTCTAGTGTAACAAATATAACAGAAAATACTGTTTCCTATGAAGTTGATGGTGAAACGTATACGATTTCAAATGATTTTGTATTTGCGATGACGGGTTATCGTCCAAATGTATCCCTTCTTAAAGAAATTGGTGTTCACGTAGACCCTAATAATGGTATACCTTCATTTAACGAAGATACTTATGAAACAAATATCCCAGGCATATATATTGCGGGAGTAGTAGCGAGTGGCTTTAATAACAATCAGATATTTATTGAAAATGGTCGTTTTCATGGGAAAGCCATTGCAGAATCAATTCGTAAAGAGATGCAATAAAAATAGTAGGATATCCTGCTATTTTTTTGCTTAAGAACTATAGTATAAAATCGTAGTAGCAAGATATGTCTTTCGCTACGGAGGGCCGACGCCGTTTTCTAAGGTCCCTATCCGTAGCGGAATTCAACATGTGCCAACATTAAGCTGAGTTACTGCGCAGCATATGGATTTAGTAACTAAGCGACAATATTATTATGTTATAAACATTTTTTTGATTAATTCTACATCTTTTGACATTTCTAATGCTATGATTAATTTAATTCTAGCCTTGGGTCCAGTAAGTCCATCCGCAAATATAATACCTAGCTCATTTAGCTGTTTTCCACCTCCGTCATATCCATAGGCTGGCTGGACATTTCCTTTAAAGCACCTGGATACTAGAACAACAGGTATTCTGTCTTGAATTATTTCTTTTAATGCTTGCACTGTATCTTTAGGTAAATTTCCTTGGCCAAGTGCCTCTATGACGATTCCACGTGGGTTTGATTTATGAACGGCTTTAAATAATTGTTCATTCATGCCACTATAGGCTTTTAAAAGTATCACATCGTCATTGGACATGTTATTTATTTTAAAAGTTGTATGGGATAAGCGCGTCCGATGAAAAATAATTTTTTCTTTTGTAAGTATACCAATTGGCCCAAATTGTGGACTTTGAAATGTAGCAACATTACTCGTTGAAGTTTTTGTAACATTTTCTGCCAAATGAATTTCATCATTCATGACAACAAGTACTCCTTTTTCTCTTGCCTCACCCTCTGATGCTACTCTTATGGAAGAGAGTAAATTATGCAACGCGTCAGACCCAATTTCATTCGAAGATCTCATAGCACCGGTTAGAATGACAGGTTTATTCGTTTTTAGAACTAGGTCAAGGAAATAGGCCGTTTCTTCTAATGTATCCGTTCCGTGTGTTACTATAAATCCATCATAGCTAGGAATTAATTTTTCGATTTCATTAGCCAATTTCAACATATGTTGAGGTGTGATTTGCGGGGAAGGTAAATCGAATAATACTTGTTCATCGATGATTAAACTATCAGTGAAATGCTTTGAAATATTTGATAATGGGTGTTCCTTAACAGGTCTTATTTCTCCTGTTTCTTTATTTTCAAGCATGGATATGGTTCCACCAGTATGTATAATTAAGATTTTTTTCAAAATCATCCCTCACTATCATTAAATGTATTTTCAATATTTCTACCCCATGATACGATTATAATATTGTATGGGAAAGAGGTAAATAATTATGATTGCTGTATTATCTGCAGGGTTAGCGCCAGCTTTTGCACTTATGTCTTATATATATTTGAAAGATCGTGTAACAGAGCCCCTTTCCTTAATTATAAGGAGCTTTATTTTAGGTGCGTTATTAGTTTTTCCAATAATGTTTATCCAATATGCATTAGCGAGTGAAGAGATAACGGTTAATCGGTTTATAGAAGCATTCATTTTTGTTGCATTACTAGAAGAATTTATTAAGTGGTTTATTTTTATGTTTTCCATTTACCATCATTCCGAGTTTGATGACCATTACGATGGAATTGTATATGCGGTGTCTATTAGCTTAGGCTTCGCATCTTTAGAAAATATACTTTATTTATTAACAAATGGATTAGAATACGCTTTTCTTCGAGCCTTTTTTCCTGTTTCATCTCATGCTCTGTTCGGAGTGATTATGGGATATTATTTTGGCAGAGCAAAAATGACAAGTCATCATACAAATAGTAATCGTTTATTTGCATTACTCATTCCATTTTTACTGCACGGATTATATAATTATATACTAGCAATAGTGGCCAATAATTGGATATACTACTTGTTCCCGTTTATGATTTTTCTATGGTATTTTGCTTTACATAGGATGAAAGCAGCTAAACATTCCTCCAGAATTTAATATAAAATTAAATTTTTTTAAAACCCTCTGTATGGAATTCCATACAGAGGGTTTTGTTATGAGGAAATATTTGAAGTAATTTTATCGCTGGTTAAGGGTTAGTAATACCTCCACTTTAAAAATAGAGGCTTATTCATTGTATGTATGCATAAAAAGGATATTTAATCAAAAAATAGATATCACAATACTAAGAGTATCAGGAGGAAAAATGATGATCTTTAAGCGAACATATTTGATGTTTATAATTTTTTGTTCTATGTTCATTGTTTTAGAAACTAGTCATCCAACACACGAGGTTCATGCATTCAGTAATCAGGTTATTCAACAGGGTGCAACTGGTGAAGATGTAATTGAATTGCAGGCTAGATTGCAATATATCGGATTCTATAATGGAGAGATTGATGGGGTTTTTGGTTGGGGAACATATTGGGCACTACGTAATTTCCAATATGAATTCGGAATAGATATAGATGGTTTAGCTGGTCAAAAAACGAAAGATAAATTAGTGGAAGTGACAAAATATGATAAGGGGTTTGTAAAGGAGCAAATTTCTAAAGGCAATAAATTTACTCATTATGGTGGGGTAGATAAGAAAAAGCAATCAGCACCACAACCAAAAAAACAGCCTAGTGGGAATAAAGGACAAGCTCAAAAACAAGAAGCTGATAAAGAACAACAGGACAACGGGCAGGCTCAGCAACAAAATGGTGAAACAGAAGGAGATGCTGAAGCAGAAGGACCAAGCGCTACAGCAGTAAATGTTCCACAAGGTTTTTCACAAAATGACATTCAATTAATGGCTAATGCCGTATATGGTGAGGCTAGAGGGGAGCCGTATGAAGGTCAGGTTGCCGTTGCAGCAGTGATCCTTAATAGGGTAGAAAGTCCATCATTTCCTAATACGGTTTCAGGGGTTATTTTTGAGCCAAGGGCTTTTACTGCGGTTGCAGATGGCCAAATTTGGCTTACACCAAATGAAAAAGCAAAGCAAGCTGTATTAGATGCTATCAATGGTTGGGATCCTACTGGTAACGCAATCTATTATTTCAATCCAGACACAGCTACATCTAGTTGGATATGGTCAAGACCACAAATTAAGCGTATTGGTAAACATATATTCTGTAAATAGGAAGGTGAATTAGAAATGGTTAGGTGGATAATAATAGCAGCTCTTAGCCTTGGAATTGCTGGAACAGCCTTTTGGGGCTATCAGGAACATCAAGAAAAAAATGCAATCCTTATACAAGCTGAAAATACGTATCAAGGTGCTTTCCATGAACTTGCCTACCATATGGATTTATTACATGATGAGATAGGTACAGCTTTAGCAATGAACTCAGATAAAAGCTTATCACCACAAATGGTGGAAATTTGGCGCTTAACTTCAGAAGCATCTTCCAATGTTGGTCAGCTACCTTTGGGGTTATTACCATTTAATAAAACGGAAGAATTTCTTTCTCAAATAGGTGACTTTACGTACCGCACAGCAGTAAGGAATCTAGATGATGAACCATTAAGCAAAGAGGAGACCGAAACATTACAAAACTTATATGAACAATCTGCAGAAATTGAACATGAATTAAGGAAAGTTCAACACCTTGCACTAGAAAATAACTTACGTTGGATGGATGTGCAATTAGCACTCGCAGATGAAGATCAACAAGTTGATAATACAATAATTGATGGATTAAAAACAGTTGAAAAATCGGTTGAAGGATTTTCAGAGTCAAATGTTGACTCCCCTATTATAGGAACCTCTTCAAAGGAACATAAGTATCTATTCTTAAGTGATAAAAAAGAAATATCTGAGTCTGAAGCAAGAAAAATTAGTCAGAAACTATTTAACTTAGAAGACGGTTCCAATATTAAAATAACAGAGAGTGGTGATGGGGCCGACTTACCAATGTATAGTGCATCTTATACGGATGGAGATTTTCATGCGTATATGGATTTATCCAAACAGGGTGGACACCCTATTTCTCTGTTGGTAAATAGGCCTATCGGGGAAAAGCAGATTAGTTTAAATGAAGGCATGGAAAAAGCAAAGCAATATATTGAAAAATTAGGGTATGAGGATATGGTGTTATTCCAAAGTAGTGAATACGGTAAAACAGGAGCCTACTCTTTCCTTCATAGTGAAGACGGTGTTCGTGTATACTCCGATGCACTAGAGGTAAAAGTAGCACTAGATAATGGCGAAATATTGGGTATAACAGCACGTAACTATTTAATGAATCATAAGGAAAGAGATATACCTGAACCAAAATTATCTGCATCAGAAGCAAAAGAAGTTGTGAATTCAAAAGTTGATATTAAAGAAGAATTTTTATCTATTATTGATAACGATTTAGGAGAAGAAGTATTAACTTATGAATTTTTAGGAGTTTATGGTGATGATACGTATCGAATATTCATTAATGCAATGGATGGTAAAGAAGAGAAAATCGATAAATTAGGTGGAAGTGAAGTTAATTATGCTATTAATTAGGGAAAGGGTTTAAGACCCTTTCCCTTTCTCTATATTTCTGTAATAATAGAAGTTGTTCAAATAATTCGGTGAAATTGACACAGTAATTTTTGCTGGTTTACTTGTAAAAAACGAACCTTTAAAAAATAATCGTAGTGCAAGTGCTAAATTTATAAAATATAATATAATAGACCTGTGTTAGTGATACTATATCTGGAAAAAGATAAGATGTCGTGAATACAACGGAGGGAGTTTGTAAGAATTGATGGATCTATTGATATTGCTATCCACAGTTTAATTCAAGAGTTTAAACCATTTACAACGGTTATTCATAATATTAGCGGTGGTGGACTACCTGTAATTGTTCCATCGTTTGAAGGGTTAACTATTGGGGATTATGGTTTTACCTATTAATTCCACTTTATACCATCATGTAAAAGCAAATTCTGAGATTGTTTTTCTTAAATCGCTTAAAATAATATTCAAACAGCTTCCTTAAAGTTTACAGATATAACGGATAAAGATAAGTAAAGTATAAGACGTTTCTGCATTATTAAACAACGTAAAGTCAGCAAGAACTGCAATAGGCTTAATACATTAGACCTTTAAATTCTATGTATGTTATTATTTAAATTAGATATGTTAAGGTATAAATAGCATATTCTATTATAATTTTTATAACTATGATTTGTTTTGATGAGAGGAATGAAGAGCATACATGAAAGATAAGAAAATAGCCATTGCTATTGATGGTCCCGCAGCTGCCGGGAAAAGTACCGTTGCGAAAATCGTTGCGGAAAAGCTTTCATATATTTACATCGATACAGGTGCCATGTACCGTGCACTAACTTTAAAGGCATTGAATCAAGCGGTAGAATTAAATGATGAAAAGAAAAT
The DNA here is from genome assembly GCF_900176885.1 of Oceanobacillus senegalensis. Taxonomy (GTDB): domain Bacteria; phylum Bacillota; class Bacilli; order Bacillales; family Amphibacillaceae; genus Oceanobacillus; species Oceanobacillus senegalensis. The sequence goes on from NZ_LT839648.1 coordinate 1,334,268, forward strand.
ATATGAATTATTATTACATACTAAAATCGAACTTAGTCAAGAGAATAAAAAGCAAATTGTACGATTAGATGGTGTTGATGTTACAGATGAAATTCGTACACAATTAGTTACCAATAATGTTTCTTATATAGCTAAACTACCAAGTGTCCGAAAAGAAATGGTTAAACGTCAACAGGAGCTAGCCAAAAGCCTTGGTGTTGTTATGGATGGAAGAGATATCGGAACGCATGTACTCCCAGATGCTGAAGTTAAAATATTTTTAATAGCTAGTGTTGAGGAACGTGCAAAGAGAAGATATGAGGAAAACATGTCTAGAGGTATTCACTCTGATTTAGGTGTTTTAAAGGAAGAAATAAAGAAAAGGGATGATATTGATTCAAAAAGAGAAGTATCTCCATTAATTAAGGCAGAGGATGCAATTGAAGTAAATACCACTTCTTTATCTATTGATGAGGTTGTGCAACAAATATTACATGCTGTTACAAATTACATAAAGCATAATGCTGAATAAAGAGGAGTTAGAAGATGCTTTATAAAGTTGCAAAGTCGCTTGTGTCTGTGATTTTATTCCCATTGTACCGTATTAAGGTAATTGGTAAAGATAACATCCCTAAAAATGGGCCAGTTCTTATTTGTTCTAATCATATTTCAAATTTTGATCCACCAGTTGTTGGTATTACTTCCCCAAGAGATATTTACTTTATGGCTAAAGGGGAATTATTTGAGAAACCTTTTTTGGGAAGATTATTAAAAGGAATTCATGCCTTCCCAGTAAAACGTGGTCTAGCCGATCGTAATGCTCTGAGGATGGGACTTCAAATTTTAAAAGAAGGAAATACATTAGGACTATTCCCTGAGGGGACAAGAAGTAAAACAGGAGAAATAGGTAACGCCTTAGCGGGCGCAGGTTTTTTTGCGCTTCGTTCAAAGGCAGATATAGTCCCATGCGCTATCGTGGGACCCTACAAGAAATTTCAACGTCTTACAGTTATATACGGTAAGCCCATTAACATTCAGGAATATCGTTCAAAAAAAGCTTCTGCACAAGAAGTAGCTGATTTAATTATGGATGAAATTAAAAAATTGAAGGAAAATTATCAGAATCAAACAACTTTACTTGACAAATAATTGTAATTATTAGAAGTTATAAAAAGAATAGGTTTTTTATTTATTTGTCATTGTAACTTAGGAGGCTATGGATATGAGTGAAGAGAGTAAAGAACTAAAAGAATTAAAGGTTGATGATACAGTTACAGGTACTGTTGTAAAATTAGAAGAAAAGCAAGTATTGGTCGATGTTGGGTATAAAACAGAAGGAATTCTGCCAATAAGTGAGCTATCTAATTTACATGTTGAATCAACGAAAGATGTAGTGAATGAAGGGGACGTATTAACACTAAAAGTAAAAAAAGTGGAAGACGATGAAGTGATTCTATCGAAAAGAGCAATTGACGCAGAAAAAGCTTGGGATGAATTAGAAGAGAAATATAATAATAACGAAGTATTTGAAACAGTGGTTAAAGAAGTTGTAAAAGGTGGGCTTGTTGTTGATGTAGGATTACGTGGTTTTATTCCGGCTTCCCTAGTAGAAACATACTATGTTGAGGATTTCTCCGATTACAAAGGGAAAACATTAACAGTTAAAATTGCTGACTTGGACAAAGAGCAAAATCGTATTATTTTATCCCACCGTGCTGTCATTGAGGAAGAATTAAACGAAAAGAAAAATGAAGTACTTCAATCTATTGAGCCTGGACAGGTATTAGAAGGGACGGTTCAACGACTAACCAATTTTGGAGCATTTGTTGATATTGGCGGTATAGATGGATTAGTTCATATCTCACAATTATCTCATGAACATGTTGAAAAAGCTTCTGATGTTGTATCAGAAGGTGATAAAATTAAAGTAGAAGTATTATCTGTTGATCGTGATAGTGAACGTATTTCATTATCTCACAAAAATACATTACCAGGACCATGGACAAATATAGATGAGCGCATTTCTAGCGGTGACATATTAGATGGTACGGTGAAACGTTTAGTTAACTTTGGCGCATTCGTAGAGGTATTACCAGGTGTTGAGGGACTGGTACATATTTCCCAAATTGCAAATCGCCATATCGGTACACCTCAAGAAGTATTAGAAGTAGGGCAAACAGTTAAAGTAAAAGTACTAGATGTCAATGAGAATGAGGAACGTATTTCACTAAGCATTAAGGAGCTTGAACAAGAACAAGAAGTAAAAGAAATCAAGCAATATGAGAAGGATGAAGATCAATCAGGATTCCATTTAGGTGATTTAATTGGTGATAAATTAGACAAGTATAAATAATATTAGAGGGTCTTTCTTGTATGGGAAAGGCCCCTTTTTTTATATATTTTTTAATGACAAACACAACATTGTATAGATTAAATAAAATCCTGTCATAATGCTTAATAGACAGGAGGCGTATGTTTTGGAGGAGGGTATGTTATTTTTTTGGTTTAGTTGGATATTTTGGATTCTTGTTACCTTTTTTATGAATAGAGGAAAATTACGCACTTATTTAGCTTATTGGATACTGCTGTCCATTATTGTTTCTCCTTTTTATGTAGTAATTGGTCAGTATTTCGTTCACCTTACTGTTATTATTCTTTTATTAGGAACAATGGTACTTATCGCGAAGCAGCCTCGTATACCATACTATTTATTTGCTTCCTTTACAGTCACCATCGGTTATACAGCTTTATTATTATGGGAGAAAATTTCTCCTATTTGGCTAATTATACCTAGAACTTTATTAATTGCAGTTATTATTGGATGTTTAGTAAGTATACTTTCTAGTTACTTTCATAGCCGGATTAGTATCTGTTTATTTGGTTTTTTAAGTGGTGAGATAATTTATAGTCTTATCTTGTATAGTTATGGGTTCCAAGAAGAAATTGGAGAAATGCAGTTTTTAGATACATTGCTTAGCACACTTTTATTATTGACGATTATAGACATACTATATAAAGGGAAAACGAAGCTGTCTAGATACGTAGCAAAATTACAAACAAAATTTGAGGTGGCAAAATGAATGAATATATTTATCCAATTATTTTTGGAGTAGCTATTGGTACCATTTCTCGAATATTGATGCTCAGAACTGATTACAGGCAGTATCCAACCTATTTACATGGTAAGACCATTCATGTTTCCCTAGGATTTATTGCTGCATCTTTGGGAGCCTTGATTGTTCCAGCAATAATGGAGGAACAGTATACGGCAGTAACCATACTCACAGTTGCAGCTACTCAATTTAGAGAGGTTCGAAACATGGAACGAAATACCTTAAAGGAAGTGGATGGCTTTGAACTTGTTTCACGAGGAAAGACGTATATTGAAGGGATTGCTTTGTCCTTTGAAAGTAGAAACTATTTAGTAATTGTAACGGCTTTTATTGTAACACTTGTATACATACTTAGTAATTTTATTTTTGCTGTAATAGCGGGAATTATTTCTTTTATTTTATCTAAGAGGTTGATGAGTGGCTCTACATTGAAGGATATAGTGGAAATTGAAAATCAAGAAGTCCATTTTGATGGCGCAGGTTTATATGTCGATAATATTTACATCATGAATATAGGACTGCCTGAAAGACAAGAGGAAATTCGTAAATATGGAATGGGGTTTGTTTTAACCCCTAAAGATATGAATACAATCACTACAATCGCCAATTTAGGCCAAAGACAAGCAATATTACATGATTTATCCGTTGCTTTAGGGGTATTTCGAGATTCAGGTACACCAGCATTAACCCCCTTAATTAAGCGAGATTTAGATGATGGTCGATTAGGTGTTTTCATATTACCTCAAGTAAGAGACGTTAATAAAGCGAAAGAAATATTAGGTGCTGTGCCAGTACTGGAGAGTGCGATTAGAATGCCTTCTGAATCAACAAAGCATAACAAGGAGGTGCACAACAAGTGAAAATTGAAAAGGCGATATTAGCCGTAATTACACTGAACCAATCTAAAGTAGATGGTGGTGCACCTATTTTTATCTGCGAAACAAAAGAGGAGTTAGAGTCAGTGGCAGCAAATTTAGAGGCAATCACTGACGGAATTGCCCATGCATTAAGTGAAGAATTGTTCATTATTGTAAAGCATTAAATATTAACAATACCCTATATTCATTGTTAATATTTTCTTCTTTTGCTAGAATATATTAAGTTAAAGTATGCGAAAGAGAAAGGAAACTCTTTTTATGAGGAAATCAGTAGTAGCAATTGTAGGAAGACCTAATGTAGGAAAATCAACAATATTTAATAGATTGGTTGGAGAGAGAATTTCTATTGTTGAGGATATACCTGGTGTAACTAGGGACCGGATATATTCAGAGGCAGAATGGCTTAATCACAAATTTAATCTGATTGATACAGGTGGGATTGAAATAGGTGATGAACCTTTGCTTGTTCAAATGCGTGAACAGGCGGAGATAGCTATTGATGAAGCAGATGTTATTATCTTCTTAGTAAATGGGAAGGAAGGGATTACCGCCGCAGACGATGAGGTGGCAAAGCTTCTTTATAAGTCTAATAAACCAATTGTTCTAGGAGTTAATAAAATAGATAATCCCGAAATGCGGGAAACCATTTATGAATATTATTCATTAGGATTTGGAGAACCATTTCCTATTTCAGGATCTCATGGTTTAGGATTAGGGGATTTATTAGATGAAGTTGTTAGCTATTTTCCAGAAAAAAATAATGAAGAAAAAGACAAAGATACCATATATTTTAGCTTAATTGGCAGGCCAAATGTAGGGAAATCCTCGTTGGTGAATGCGATTCTAAATGAAGAGCGTGTTATCGTCAGTGATATGGAGGGTACCACAAGAGATGCCATTGATACGCATTTGCATAAAGATGGACAAGATTTTGTCATAACGGATACAGCTGGTATGCGTAAACGAGGAAAAGTTTACGAATCAACAGAAAAATACAGTGTACTTCGTGCCCTAAAAGCAATAGAACGCTCCGACGTAGTTCTAGTTTTACTCGATGCTGAAACAGGAATTAGAGAACAAGATAAGAAAATTGCAGGATATGCTCATGAAGCAGGAAGAGCGATTGTAATAGTCGTAAACAAATGGGATACTGTGGATTCAAATGAAAAGGCGATGAAAGAATTTGAAACGAAAATCAGAGCTCATTTTCAATTTCTTGATTATGCTCCAATTGTTTTCTTATCTGCTAAAACGAAGAAGAGACTGCATACATTAATACCTGTTATTCAAACAGCTAGTGAAAATCATTCGAAACGTGTACCAACGAATGTCTTAAACGATGTAATTATGGATGCATTGGCAATGAATCCAACCCCGACTGTAAAAGGGAAAAGATTAAAAGTATTGTATACGACTCAAGTAGCCGTGAATCCACCAAGCTTTGTTGTCTTTGTTAATGATCCAGAATTAATGCATTTTTCATATAAACGCTTTTTAGAAAATAAAATAAGGGACGCATTTGGCTTTGAAGGGACTCCAATTAAAATATTTGCACGTAGACGTGGGTAGAGGAGGAGAAACATGGATAGAGTAGCGGTATTAGGTGCCGGAAGCTGGGGAACTGCATTAAGCATTGTACTTGCAGATAATGGGAATGACGTTCATTTATGGACTCATAAAAAGGAACACGCAGAAGAGATTAACCATTCCCTTATGAATAAGAAGTACCTTGACGTAGAGCTTCCCGAAAGGATTCAGGCCTATTATAATCTTGAAGAAGCAATACGTGATGTAAAAGCTGTTGTACTGGTTGTTCCGACAAAAGCCGTTCGTGAAGTTTGTCAAAAATTAAATCATCATATGGATTCATCCATTACTTTAATACATGCCTCAAAAGGAATCGAGCCTGGTTCGTTAAAAAGAGTCTCACAAATGATTGATGAAGAACTAAGCAATTATCATTATAATGATATTGTGGTTTTATCTGGACCTAGCCATGCAGAAGAAGTAGCATTGAGGCATCCGACTACGGTTACAGTTGCGTCTTTAAATGTAGATAATGCGAAAATTGCCCAGGATTTATTTATTAATGAATCCTTTCGTGTATATACATCAACCGATATTCTAGGAATTGAGCTTGGTGGTGCTTTAAAGAATATTATAGCATTGGGTGCAGGAATTTCCGATGGCCTGGGATATGGTGATAATGCTAAGGCTGCATTAATTACAAGAGGATTAGCTGAAATAGCAAGACTTGGAACTAAGTTAGGTGCTGACCCTCTAAGCTTTTTAGGATTATCAGGTGTCGGTGATTTAATCGTAACATGTACTAGTGTCCATAGTAGAAATTGGCGGGCAGGTAATTTATTAGGTAAGGGCCATCCTTTAGATGAAGTATTAGGGCAAATGGGTATGGTTGTAGAAGGGGTTCGGACTGTAAAAGCAGCCTACCAGTTTGCTAAGGAGCAATCAGTTGAAATGCCTATTACAATGGGGATATATCAAATTTTATTTGAAGGAAAAGACCCCAAAGATATTGTTGAGCAGCTAATGAGTCGTTCAAAACGAGAAGAAATGGATGATATTTCTCAATTACTTTATAAGCGCTATACAGAATAACACTAAAGTATACTTCTTGCATATACTATGTTGAATCAACATTGCTATGCAAGGAGGAAAGAGTGTGAATAATTTTCAAAAAGGACTATTTGATAAAATACAACAAAATGCCAATATTAACCCTGAAGAAGTTTTCAAAGTAGCGGAATCTGTGAAGAATGCGGATTTTTCGGATGAGCGTACTGTGCGTAATTTGGTTCGTCATCTAGCGAAAATGGCTAATAAGCCTTTATCAAAAGAGAAAGAAAACCGTATTGTTCAATCAATCGTTAATAATAAAATCCCAACAGATCCACAATCTTTAAATAATTTATTTAAAAAATAGCGATTCATGGGCAAGTGAGGATACATTAAGTCTTATACACGCATAAAATAAATCGCACAAGCATTCAAAGATAGAGCCTGCATGGAAATTTATTTAGTCAAATCCGAGATGGAGCTAGCCCCTTTCATCTCGGTTTTTTATTGTTTTTTTGGATGAGACCCTCTTTTTGTATAATTAGTTTTTTCGTTGCAATGAAAAGAATACGTTCATTCATTAAACTTCTGGGTGTTGATTTCCATTACGAACTGTAGCCTTATCCGTGAGCACGGTCATCCTTCGTAGCGGAAAAACGGATGCTTAACAGTAATCACGTACCAAATGTCATATCGTATTAAATTAATGAACATTATATAAATTTTATGCGAAACTATTAGAAAACCTCCAAGGTAATAAGTTGTTAACATACATTTTAATACGTGGAATAGGACTTGCTGTGTTATAATACGATTTGCATAGAAAAAAACAGGGGTGAAAAATATGTCGATTTCCATGCTTAAGATGTATATATCCTTTGCTGGAATGATTTTCTTATTTTTAGCAATGGGATTAATATACCTTGGTAGGCACAAGCTAAAGGGCTGGATTGCAAGGATCGTTTCATTATTAGCATACATTTGTTTAATTTTGGGTGGTTTTATCATTCTTTACATAGTATTTAGTGGTCCGACTAGATAAGCAAATCATATAAGAGGTCGTTCAAAGAAAGGAAGGCTTAACTTGAAAAAGCATACATATTTTTTTCTCTTCATCTTAGTCATGTGTATGACTGTTCTAAGTGGATGTTTATACCCGGATAATGAGCTCGCTAAAAATCAAGCTTCCTATGAGGAGCAAATAGAACGAGTCCAATCTGCAGTGGATCAGTACCGAGAAGTTACAAATGGATTAGTTCCAGTAAAAACAAAAGAAAATGAAACACCAATTTTTCGGAAGTATCTAATTGATTTCGTCCTGTTGAAAGAACGTGGTTTTTTATCGGAAATTCCAGGAAATGCCTTTGAAAATGGTGGGATTTATCAATATGCGCTTATAACTCCGGAGGATAATCCTAGAGTAAAACTAATTGATTTACAGCTCGCCGAAGCTATTCGTAGCGTGAATTTAAGGGTGAACACTTATCGGAATGAGCACCTATACCCTCCATTTGGTGAAAAGGTTGCAAAAGATGTCTATACTATTGATTACGAAAAAATAGGCTTAGACTCTATGCCTACTATAGAAAGCCCTTATTCACAGGAAATGCTTCCTATCATAATGGATGAGGATGGAAAACTATACATTGATTATCGCATTGATTTAAATCAAGCGTTACAAATGTATCAACACGAATACAAGGAAGGGGATGATATTCGCTATTTACTAGCTGAAAATACCCCATTTTTACCTGCGTATTCCCTGCCATACACTATTCAGGATGGAGAACCCATATTTTTATCAGAAGAAAATTAAATATTCATAATCCCTCCCTTGTGACATATATTGTTGCAAGGGATTTATTTTATTTATCATTCATTATTTTCTATCTTGGATTCCAATTTTACTTTTGCAATGATTTTTAAGTCATATTTTGATAGGACAACATCATAGACTTGTAATGTCAATTATTCGTAGTTTATTAAAGTTAGTATTCAAGATCGGGAGGGGATCTTTTGGAGAAAATTGATATTTTTAAAGATATTTCCAAGCGGACGAACGGGGATATTTATTTAGGTATTGTCGGGGCAGTTCGCAGTGGTAAATCAACATTCATAAAGAAGTTTATGGAATTAGTTGTATTACCAAATATTGAAGATGATGGGGAGAGAGAAAGAGCACAGGATGAACTTCCGCAAAGTGCAGCAGGAAAAACAATCATGACTACTGAACCAAAATTCATTCCGAACCAAGCTGTTTCTGTTAATGTCGAAGAAGGTTTGGATGTCAATGTTAGACTAGTAGATTGTGTGGGATATGCAGTTGAGGGGGCAAAAGGATTTGAAGATGAAAATGGACCAAGAATGATTAATACACCTTGGTATGAAGATCCTATCCCTTTTCACGATGCAGCCGAAATAGGTACGAGAAAGGTTATTCAAGAGCATTCCACAATAGGCGTGGTTGTTACTACTGATGGTACAATCGGTGAAATTCCTCGAACTGATTATATGGAGGCAGAAGCGAAGGTTGTAGAAGAACTCAAAGAAGTTGGTAAACCATTTATTATGGTTATCAATTCCACAAGACCATCAAGTCAGGAAACAGAGCTTCTTCGTACTCAATTATCAGAGGAATATGATATACCGGTTCTTGCTATTAATATTGAGTCCATGTCTGAGCATGATGTAAATAGCGTTTTACGTGAAGCCTTATATGAATTCCCAGTATTAGAAGTAAATGTAAACCTACCAAGCTGGGTCATGGTGCTAAAAGATAACCACTGGTTAAGAGAAAATTATCAAGAAGCAATTCAAACAACTGTAAAGGATATCAAGCGATTACGAGATGTTGATCAAATCGTCGGTAATTTTGATGAATATGATTATATTGAAAAGGCAAACCTCGCTGGTATGGAGATGGGAGATGGTGTAGCTGAGATTGATCTACATGCTCCTGATTATCTGTATGATGAGGTCTTAAAAGAAATTGTTGGTGAAGAGATTAGAGGAAAGGACCATCTTCTTGAACTAATGCAGGATTTCGCCCATGCGAAAAGAGAATATGATCAAGTAGCAGGTGCCTTACAGATGGTAAAACAAACAGGATATGGAATTGCTGCCCCAAGTTTAGAAGATATGGTATTGGATGAACCAGAGATTATTAGACAAGGACCTCGTTTTGGGGTTCGATTAAAAGCTGTAGCTCCATCTATTCATATGATTAAAGTTGAAGTAGAATCTGAATTTGCACCAATAATTGGTACAGAAAAGCAAAGTGAAGAGCTAGTTAGATATTTAATGCAAGACTTTGAAGAAGATCCATTATCTATTTGGGAATCTGATATCTTTGGAAGATCATTAAGCTCCATCGTTAGAGAAGGAATTCAAGGAAAAATCTCGTTAATGCCAGAAAATGCTAGGTATAAACTTAAAGATACATTAGAAAGAATTATTAACGAAGGCACAGGTAGTTTAATAGCCATCATTTTATAGCAGCTTATTATAGGCTGCTTTTTTGTTTTGTCTATTTTGTGGATCATCTTCTTTTGTTTCCTATATAATGGTTTATAATGGTTAAAATATCAAGAAACAAAGAAGGAATTCAATCGAATACGTCGTAAATATATAATGAAAGGTTTATAACAGCTGTAATTAGAAATAGACAGGAAAATATTAAATGTAATACAATCTTTTTCCATTAGATTAGAGATTTTTTGGTAATAAATATGCAAGAATTGGATACTTATTGTTGAATTTTAGCGCAATCTCAGTTATTATAAGCCTTGTCATCGAATCATTTTCGGTGACAAAACGTATAAAAACAGGCAAAATAGTGAACAAATGATGTTAGATTAGTTATTTTGTTCTGATTTCTATAGCACGAATCGGGAGGAGGTGAATGTCATGAATAAAACAGACTTAATAAATGCAGTAGCTGAAAAAAGCGAGCTTTCTAAAAAGGATGCAACAAAAGCTGTAGATGCAGTTTTTGAATCTGTCATGGATTCACTTAAAAACGGAGAAAAAGTACAACTAATTGGCTTTGGTAACTTTGAGGTACGTGAACGTTCAGCACGTAAAGGTCGTAATCCACAAACTGGTGAAGAAATCGAAATTCCTGCAAGTAAGGTTCCAGCATTCAAACCAGGTAAAGCCCTTAAAGATGTAGTAAAATAATAAATACATAGGGCAAAGGGTACGTTTCATAACGTACCCTTTTTCTTTTAACATCTTAGAAGCACAAATATTATCATGTAGTAGTTGGACAAGTAAAAATTGCAAACCTAGTATAATGAAAACGAATAGGACCTAACTAAAAGATATCATAGATGTTATAGTTAGAGTGTAAGAGTAAAAATTTTAAAGGCGGTGTTAAAATGAGTGAAAAAACATATAATCCTGATTTCTTTGTCATTAAGGCTCTAGAGGATGGAGTCAATGTTATTGGATTAACAAGAGGGACAGATACCAGATTTCATCATTCGGAGAAACTAGATAAAGGTGAAGTAATGATTGCTCAGTTTACAGAACATACATCAGCAGTGAAAGTTCGAGGAGATGCTCTTATACAAACTAGTCATGGTGAAATGAAGACATTATAAAATGAAATATAATTTAAAAGAAACATTTGGTTCATGTTAGAAATATGCTATAATAACTAGAGCAGTTAAAGAGTTGGAGAAAGGCTTTAGGTGATTTGTTTGAATACATCTAGCATGAATATTCGATACTTAAAAGAGCAGATAGAACAAAAATTAAACCAACCTTACATAGAGAAATTTATTGGCAAGCCAACTATTGATGAAAATAAGCTTATGGTACTAAAGGTGTTAATTGAAAATAAATCATCTTTATCAAAGTCAAAAAAAGAGCAATATATAATAACAACAATGCTTGTTCAAATTGCCTTAGATATACATGAACAGGTTCCTATCACATTTGAAGGGATTAGCACTGACAGTAAAATTGCTAATCAATTACGGGTTCTAGCGGGAGATTATTATAGTGGGCTCTACTATTTTTTACTTGCAGAAATAGATGAATATGATTTTATACATACATTAGCATCGGCTATTAAAGAAATAAATGAAAATAAAATGAAATTGTACCATCTAGAAGATATCAACTTGGAAGAGTTGATAGAACTAATTGGTCATTTAGAAGGACAACTTATTTTTTATGTTGCAGATTATGTGAAAGATACTTCATTAAATTCTCTAGCAAGTGAATGGTTAATAGTAAATAGGTTGATGAAAGAAAAACAGAATGCAAAGCACAAAATTGAATCAACGATTTTAAATAAATGGAGTCACTGTTTTGGTAGTTCCTCTACGTTTATTAATAAAGCAGATACGCTTATAGAAGAGAAAGCATATAAGATTAAAAATTTATTGAATGAATGTTCAGATCAGCATCAATCATTGAAGAATTTTATTAATGATCAGTTTAATAGAGAATTCAATTTAAAAACCTCAATCGTGGAAGAAGGATAGGAAATGCAAGAACAATCAAAAGAACAGCGAGTTCATCATGTATTTGAAAAAATTTATGACAACTATGATTCGATGAATTCCATTATTTCCTTTCAGATGCATAAATCATGGCGACAGGATGTTATGAACCGGATGAAAGTAGGGAAAGGTACTAAAGCACTTGATGTATGCTGTGGTACAGGTGATTGGTCTATTTCATTGGCTGAATCTGTTGGGGAGAGTGGAGAAGTAATAGGATTAGATTTCAGTAAAAATATGTTATCTGTTGCTGAACAAAAAAAACAGAATTTAAAAATGGATAATTTAGATTTAATTCATGGAAATGCCATGGATTTACCATTTGATGATAATTCTTTTGACTATGTAACTATCGGATTTGGTTTACGAAATGTTCCTGATTACATGACCGTTTTAAAGGAAATGCACCGAGTTGTAAAGCCTGGAGGGAAGGTGGTATGCTTAGAAACTTCACAGCCTACTGTAATTGGTTTTAAGCAATTATACTTCTTTTATTTCCGATTCATTATGCCGTTATTTGGTAGACTGTTTGCGAAAAGTTATAAAGAATATGCTTGGTTAAATGAATCAACAAGAAAATTCCCTGATAAAAACAGATTATATCAAATGTTTTTAGAAGCTGGATTCTCACATGTAGAACTAGAAAGTTATACAGGAGGAGTAGCAGCAATGCATATGGGGATTAAAGAGATATAACGATGTACACGTTCTAGTTTGTTAAGAATGTGTAACTTTAAGTGACTATAAAGGTGAAACACATGAGACTTCCAAAAACATATGGATATTTAAAAAAAGATTTAGACTTTATTGAAGCATCATTACATAAAACGATACAAGCTAAGCATTATATTTTGCGAAACGCTTCTACGGATTTATTAGATGCAGGAGGAAAAAGAATTCGTCCTGTATTTGTTTTGCTATCAAGTCAATTGGGTGAATTTGATATGGAGAAGGTGCAAAAAGTTGCAGTTTCATTAGAATTAATCCATATGGCAACATTAGTCCATGATGATGTTATTGACGAAGCAGAACTAAGAAGAGGGAAAACAACGATAAAAAAAATATATGGTAATCGTGTGGCCATGTATACTGGAGATTATATATTAGCAAGAGCCCTAGAGGAGATTTCATCTTTAAAAGATTCGAACGTACATCGTATATTATCAAAGTCGATTGTAGAGGTTTGTATCGGTGAAATCGAACAAATAAAAGATAAGTTTAATTGGAAGCAAAATCTACGAACTTATTTGCGGAGAATAAAAAGAAAAACCGCATTACTTATTGCTACCAGCTGCCAACTCGGTGGAGTTATCGCTGGTTTATCAGAAAAAGAATCCAAAAAATTATATCAGTATGGTTATAATATCGGAATGTCCTATCAAATCATCGATGATATTTTAGACTTCACTTCATCTGAAAAAGAGTTAGGAAAACCAGCTGGAAATGATTTGCTACAAGGAAATATAACATTACCAGTACTATTCGCTATGGAGGATGACGATTTTTCTTTGAAGTTGAAAGAAACATTTAATAGTGATGAAATAGATCCTCAAGATGAAATGAAAGATATCATTCAAGTATTACATGATACAGGTGCTATTCAAAAATCTTATCAATTAAGTAATTTATACTTGAAAAGGGCTCTACACACCCTAAAAGACCTTCCAAATCTTAGGGCAAGAAAAACATTAGAGGATATTGCAAAATATATAGGGAAAAGACGTTCCTAAACTATTGTTATTTTCTAATTAATTTGTTACGATTTAAAGGTCGGACTAGTATACATATTTGAAAATGGGGTGTAATAATGGAGAAAACATTTTTAATGGTCAAACCAGATGGGGTACAAAGAAATTTAGTAGGAGACATAGTTAGTCGCTTTGAGTCAAAAGGATTTAAGCTTGCTGGAGCGAAGCTTATGCAAATCTCAAAAGAGACAGCGGAAACGCATTACGGGGAACATAAAGAAAAGCCTTTCTTTGGTGAATTAGTAGATTTTATCACTTCTGGACCTGTTTTTGCAATGGTTTGGGAAGGGGAGAATGTAATCGCTACAGCACGTAATATGATGGGAAAAACAAACCCACAAGAAGCTTTACCAGGAACAGTACGTGGTGATTTTGGGCTTACAGTTGGAAAAAATGTTATCCATGGATCTGATTCCCCCGAAAGTGCAGAACGCGAAATTAATTTATTTTTTGAAAAAGAGGAAATCCTATCATATCAAAAACAAGATAGTGAATGGGTCTATTAGTTTCAAAGCAAGCCTCCGTTAATCTGACGGAGGTTTTTTAAACTTGAAAAGAGGAAAAAAATTGGTAGACGAATATTGTATGTTTATAAAGCAAATACATAAAAAACTAGGGATAGATTTAAGCAAATATAAGGAAAATCAGATGAAGAGGAGAATCACAACTCTTAGAGCTAAACGCGGTTTCTCAGATTTTAAAAGTTATTATGATAGTCTAATGAATGATAAGAATGCCTCATAAAAAAACTTACATCGATTGTTAAGAAAGAAATAATTCACTCATAGAATTCTAAATATTAAAATTTACTATATTTTTATCACAAATGAACAAAGTTATGCTATAGTAATTAGAAAATATCAAGCATTCTAAAATATATTGCGGTAAAGGAGAATATAAATGCGTTATTTAACAGCTGGAGAATCTCACGGTAAACAACTTACAACTATTATTGAAGGGATTCCGGCAAGAATGCCTATTACGAAAGATGATATAAATAAGTCTTTACGACGTAGACAGGGTGGTCATGGTCGAGGGAAAAGACAACAAATAGAAAAGGATTTAGTGAATATTACAGGTGGCATCAGGCATGGGTATACACTTGGATCACCTATTTCACTTGTAATTGAAAATGATGACTTTAAGCATTGGACAGATATTATGGGAGAAGACCCTATAGATGAAAATACTCAGGTAAGAAGAGTAGTTTCTAAACCAAGACCGGGACATGCTGACCTTAATGGTGCATTAAAGTATGGTCATCGGGACATGCGAAATGTTTTAGAGCGTTCTTCTGCTCGCGAAACAGCTGCGCGTGTTGCGGCTGGTGCTGTAGCAAAAACGTTGTTGAAACAACTTGGAATTGAGGTTTGCGGTTACGTAAAAGAAATTGCAGGTATACGTGCTAAGGAAATAGATGGTCTTTCCATTGACGAAAGAAGAGAAATTTCAACAAATTCTCCTGTGATGGTATTGGATAAAGATGTAGAAAAGCCTATGATGGACAAAATTGATCAAACAAAAAAAGAAGGCGATTCTATTGGCGGAGTTTGTGAGGTTTATGTTGAAGGGATGCCTGCAGGAATTGGATCATATGTTCATTACGACCGAAAAATAGATTCAAGAATTGCTGGTTCTGTTATTAGTATTAATGCCTTTAAAGGGGTAGAATTTGGGATAGGCTTTGAAGCTGCACAGAAATATGGAAGTGAAGTGCACGATGAAATAGCATGGAGCGAGGATAAAGGTTATTACCGAACTTCGAATCGTTTAGGTGGGCTTGAAGGTGGAATGACTACAGGCATGCCTATTGTTGTTAAAGGTGTCATGAAACCAATTCCAACATTGATGTTAAAACCACTTGAAAGTGTTGATATTGAAACAAAAGAACCATTCAAAGCTACCGTTGAGCGGTCTGATGCATGTGCTGTGCCCGCTGCTTCCGTAGTAATGGAACATATTGTTGCATTTGAATTGGCAAAGGCAATTACAGAACAATTTCCAAGTGATCAATTTTCGACTCTTAAAAAGGCAATAGATGATTATCGTGAAGAAATAAGGTGTTTCTAAATGGAAGAAATCACAGTTCAATCAAGTTCACATTCCTATCAGGTTGTTATAGGAGAAGGTGTTCGTTTTAATATAAGCGAATACTTGCCAAAGAATTATTCATCTATACTGATTATTACCGACGATAGAGTAGCGGGCATGTATTTGTCCGCTATAAAAAATAGTCTTCCTACTGAAAATGTATTTGAATCTATCATCTCTTCTGGAGAGCAATCAAAAAGTGTCGATGTTTTCTATCAGCTACATACGGATGCCATTCAATATGGCCTTGATCGAAATTCGTTAATTATTGCTCTTGGGGGCGGAGTAGTTGGTGATTTAGCAGGATTTGTCGCTTCTACATATATGCGTGGTATTGATTTTATTCAGGTCCCAACAACGATATTGGCACACGACTCAAGCGTTGGTGGGAAGGTTGCAATCAATCATGAACTCGGTAAAAATATGATTGGTAATTTTTATGCTCCTGTTGCTGTTATCTATGATGTAGAAACACTTCATTCACTTAGTGAAAAGGAAGTCCGCTCAGGGTTTACAGAGATAATAAAAGAAGCATTAATCTCTGATGAAACTACCTTTACACAACTGATGCATATAAACTTAAATGAAATCTCTAATCATCAATTACAAAAGTATCTATCTTATGGAATCATGGTTAAGGCTAAAATCGTAGAGGAAGATGAGAAGGAAAACGGAGTTCGTAAATATTTGAATTTAGGTCATACTCTTGGACATGCAATTGAAGCAGAGCTAGGTTATGGACAAATTACTCATGGGGAAGCTGTTGCTATTGGATTAATATTTGCTCTCTATGTTAGTAATGAAGTTTACTCAATAGATTTGCCTGTTGATACTCTTTATACATGGCTTAAAAAGAATAATTACCCACTTTCATTGAAGAATTTTAATATACAGAACTTCATTCAACGAATGAAGTCCGATAAAAAGACAACGAATAAGACTATTCAAATGGTTTTATTGGAAGAGATTGGAAGTCCTACAGTTTATGAAATTTCTGATGAGAGATTAGAGGAATATTTACAATCATTTTCTGAAAAGTTGGTGAAAAAATGACTAGAGGAATTCGTGGAGCCACTACTGTTACTCATAATGATGAAAAAGAAATATTAAAGCAAGCTAAGGATTTAATAGTAGAAATGATAGATATGAACAATGTACAAGCAACAGATGTATCGCATGTTTTTATTTCAGTTACAAAAGATTTAAATGCAACTTTTCCGGCTAAGGCCTTAAGAGAAATTGATGGATGGAAATATGTTCCTGTTATGTGCATGGCGGAAATTGATGTACCACATGGCCTTAAGCAATGCATTCGAGTAATGATGGTTACGAATACAAATAAATCGCAAGAAGAAATAAAACATATATTTAAAAATGAAGCAGTTAAATTGAGACCGGATTTAGTTAAGGGTGATTAGATTTGAAACGAAAAATTTTAATAGCAGGACTTGGACTTATTGGCGGATCATTAGCAAAGTGTGTCAATGAAGATGACAAATATCATCTAATTGGTTATGACGTGAATGAGGAGACTTTGGAATATGCATCCATACATGGTATGGTACAAGAGACATCGAACGATTTTGAGGATGCCGCAAAAAAGGCGGATATTATTTTTTTATCAGCTCCTATTTCAGAAACTATTCGTTTATTGAAACGGTTAGATACTATTGAATTAACCAAAGACGTAATTGTTTCTGATGTTGCATCTGTAAAAAGCTCCATTTTAGAAGTAGCAAGGAACCTATCTAATCCAAGGATTACGTTTATTGGTGGACATCCTATGGCTGGTTCCCATAAAAAAGGAATAGAAGCTGCTAAGGCTCACTTATTTGAAAGTGCTATATATGTATTAACACCAACTGCAAATGCTGATGAAGAAAAAGTTAATACATTAAAGGAGATTTTACAACATACTCAATCAAAATTCGTTGTTTTAAACTCTGATGAACATGATGAAATGACAGGAGTTGTTTCTCATTTTCCGCATTTAATTGCTTCTTCTCTAGTACACCAAGCTAAGAATTGGCAAGAGACCCACGCATTTTTACCTAATCTAGCAGCAGGTGGATTTCGCGATATTACTAGAATTGCCTCTAGTAGTCCAGAGATGTGGCAGGATATTTTTTACCATAACCGTGATAAATTATCGAAGCTATTGGAAGAATGGATTGACGAAATGCAGGGCCTGAAAGAGTTAATAGAGAATAACGAAAAGACAAAGCTAGTTACATATTTAACAAACGCAAAAAATTATCGAGATGGGTTGCCCGTTAAAGAAAAAGGTGCTATTCCTTCTTTTTATGACCTTTATGTGGATATCAGGGACCAACCTGGGGCAATTGGTTCGGTTGTCTTACTTTTAGCAAATAAAAAGATTAGTATTAAAAATATCGAGATATTGGAAATTAGAGAAGGGATTACAGGTGTATTGCGTTTAAGTTTCTCAGCCAAGGATACACAGCTGATTAGTTTGGATATCCTTATAAATCATGGTTATGAGGCTATGATTATGGAATAACAGTCAATAAAGGAAGTGGAAAAATGGGAGAGATAACGTTAAAACCTTACGAAAAGGAACTAAATGGCGAATTAGAAGTACCAGGAGACAAGTCTATTTCTCATCGTTCCGTTATTTTAGGATCGCTTTCTAGTGGGGTAACGAAGGTTACTAATTTTTTAGAGGGCGAAGATTGTATGAGAACAATAAAAGCCTTTCAATCCATGGGTGTTTCTATTCAAAAGGAGGGAACATCACTTACTATAAACGGACAAGGTGTTTCTGCTTTGAAAGAGCCCACAGTTCCACTTGATTTTGGAAATTCTGGAACGACAACAAGATTGATGCTCGGAATATTAGCTGGATTAGACTTTTTTACAACAATTTATGGTGATGCTTCATTATTGAAAAGGCCAATGGATCGAGTGGTTAATCCGTTACGAAAGATGAACGCATCCATAGATGGTAGGAATGATGGAAGACACCTTCCACTTTCAATCCGGGGTCAGGTATTAGAGGGAATTTATTATGAGTTGCCAGTAAAAAGTGCTCAGGTGAAATCGGCCATTTTACTAGCAGGACTTTTGGCAAATGGAAAAACCGTTGTTACGGAACAGGTACAAACAAGGGATCATACGGAGAATATGTTAGAGGCATTTGGTGCTGATATTTCAAGGGATGGTTTAACTACTACAATAACAAGTAACCAACCATTAAGAGCAACGGATGTACAAGTACCGGGGGATATTTCTTCTGCTGCTTTCTTTTTAGTTGCAGGTTGTATTGTTCCAAATAGTAGGGTTGTTTTAAGAAATGTTGGCTTAAATAAAACGAGAACAGGGATTATTGATGCGCTTCAAAAAATGGGAGCAACTATGAAAATAGAAAATGAAACAGTTACAAGCGGAGAAGCAATGGGTGATATTGTTGTTGAAGCTTCTTCTTTACATGGAACAGAAATTGAAGGAGAAATCATTCCTAGATTAATTGATGAAATACCGATTATTGCACTTTTAGCAACACAGGCAGAGGGGAAAACGATTATCAGGGATGCCGAAGAGCTTCGAGTAAAGGAGACAGATCGAATTGCTGCCGTGGTAGACGTACTATCCACTTTAGGTGCTAAAATCGAGGCTACAGAGGATGGCATGATTATTTATGGTAAAACACAGCTAACAGGTGGAAAAGTCTCCTCTTATGACGATCATAGAATAGCAATGATGGCTACCATAGCATCTTTAGTAGCAAAGGACGAAATTACCATTGATGACATTTCTTCTATAGCTATTTCATATCCTAGTTTTTTTGAACACTTACAATCTATAACAAGGAAATAAAGCTCAAGTGCCCATACAAGCTAAGATTGTGAAATTGATATAAGTACGTCTATATGTCGAGCAGGATGTGGCTATAACTTAATACAAGAAAATATTAACCGTAAATTTATAATTTCCAAAAGAAATGAAAAACCTGTCTAACAGCAGGTTTTTTCATTTCTTTTGGCATTTTGTTATAATAATAGAATAGCTTTATTAGGAAGATAGAATAGAAAGGATGTTCTAAAATGGACACCATTACAGAAATATATCAATTAATTGAATACGGTGAGACAGAAAAGGCATTAAAAAAATTACAACAAAAAGAAAAAACGGCAACGGATGATGAAACGTTCACGATTGCTCAAACATATATACAATTAGGTTTCTTAGAGGAAGCGCAGATTCTTCTTAAAGAATTACTAAAAAAATACCCAGAGGAAAGTGATTTAAAAATTACCCTTGCAGACATATATATAGAACTAGAACAGGATGAGGAAGCAATTGAATTACTACTAGAAATTGATGAAAACGATCCATCCTTTACTCAAGCTTTGGTTCAATTAGCTGATCTTTATCAAGCACAAGGACTATTCGAGGTCGCTGAACAAAAGTTATTAAAAGCGAAGCAAGTGGAACCGAATGAAGAAATCATTGATTTTGCTCTTGGTGAACTTTACTTTTCTATTGGTGAATATAAAAAAGCTATTCTGTATTATGAAAAGGTACAAAGAAAGACAAGTCAAGTAGCAAATGTTTCGATTAGTGAAAGGCTAGGAGAATCTTACTCTGCATCTGGGGAATATGAAAAAGCGTTGACTTATTTTACAGAAAACGAGAGCAACGACCCTGATAATTTATTTCGTTATGGAATTACTGCATACCAAGCGGACCGTGTCGATATAGCGATTAATGTATGGGAGAGGGTAATAGATCTAGACCCATACTACTACACTGTTTATTACCAATTGGCTTTAGCTTATGAAGAGGAAGGAAGATTGAACGAGGCGTACGAAACAGCGAAAAAAGGTGTCCAACTTGATGAATATAATAAGGAATTATATTTATTATCTGGTTCATTAGCACACAAACTAGATAAAGATAAAGAAAGTATTCAATTTGTAAAGGAAGCAGTCGCACTGGAACCAGATTATAAGGAAGCCATATTGTTCCTTGTTGAACTATATAAGGCAGTTGATGACCATGAAAATATAATTGATTTACTTAATGAAATAAAAAGTACAGGAGCGAGTGACTCTTTATACGAATGGGAATTGGCACGAGCATATAATGAAACAGAATCATATGATTATGCATTAAAACACTATAATGAAGCATATAATACTTTAAATCATGATAGCGACTTCGTGAAAGAGTATGGATATTTTCTAACAGAAGAAGGGAGAGTGGAAGAAGCAATACCTGTATTAGAATCCTATTTGTCTTTAGTACCATTAGATAATGATGTCGAAGAGTTTATTAATCGATTAAAATTAACAAGGCAGGATTTTTGAGCTGTTTGATCATGAAAAGGTAAGGAGGAAATAAAATGGAAACCCCCATCTCCTCAATAGACAAAAAGAATTTCATACAATGGTTTTTAAAACATTATCAGTTGAAGAAAAGGGAAAGTGTTTGGATATTAAATTACATTCTAAATCATAATCAATTATTGAAAAAAGTACATTTTGTTAGGGACGTTAAATTTTGTCCTAGAGGGATTGTTATTACCTCTCAATGTTCATCTGAAGTACCTTTTCGCTTCTACAAAAATCATTTAGTAACAACTGATGCAGAAAAGTCCTTTCACGATATACGATTAAACCAGGATGAAGATTTGTTTATTCAACTTAACTTTAATAAATCCCATCAGAATTCATTTTATGCTTCTGTTTTAGAGGAAAACCCTTATGTGCCCGATGATTATTTTGTGACTAAGAAAGATAAAATATTAGCAGAGAAGCTTCTGGATAAGACGGTTTTTGAATATAAAAAGAAAAAGTTACAAATGGAAATAGACCGAGCACTAGATGAATTGAATCAAGAGAGATTTATAAAACTGTCCAATAAATTAAATGAGTTAGAATCCTCCTATACTAATCAACCTAAATTGCAAAAGCAATAAGGTTGATTTTTTTTGCCTATTTAATATATTATCTATAGATGATGATAAGGAAAGGTGGGAAGAATATGCAATGGAGAAAAAAAGATATATCTCAATATTTAAAGGCAAAAGAATATATAGATACAGTAATTATTCCTTTAATGCCAATTCATATGTCAGATGATCAGGTGATAGAGAGGGATTCGTTTCAGAATGAAGTATTAACGGTGTTCACCAATGAATTGGAAAGAGAACTATCGGGCAGAACTATGTTAATCCCAAGTTATCATTACATAAAAAAAACGGAGATAGAAAATGAAAAAAATCGTCTAAATGGTTGGGTGGAGAATATGAAAGAACAGCCATTTACACAAATCTTTCTTATCACGTACGATTCAAGATGGAAAAAAATTGAGAGAGAACTGGATGGAACATTAATTTGGCTTCCTGCCATACAAACAGGAGATTTACAGTCTAAGGAACTACAGCAGATGATACGTGAACAAGTAAGTCAGATTGTAGAATTAATTCGTTCTTATTGGTAACCTAGTAAAAGAATAAAATTATATGTATAATTTCTATTTAATTAAATAGTGATTTTTTTTTACAAATTGTGTTAATTACTTAAGGTTATTTATTGAAATAATAAATAGATTGCGCTATCATTGGTATTGTCCTAGTAATCTGTTTATATGAGTATGTCTATGATAATGTAAAAGAGGGGGGAAAAATCATGAGTGACAAAAAGCAACAAGTATCCCGCAGACAGTTTCTAAATTATACGCTTACAGGTGTAGGGGGCTTTATGGCGGCAGGCTTATTAGTATCACCATTAAGAATGGCTATTGATCCTGTTCTAAAAGAATCTTCTGCTGGTGAGTTAGTGAATGTTGGTATATCAGTAGATGAAATTACAAATGACCCACAACGTGTGGATTGGACAATTGAACAAGTAGATGGATGGTATGAATCTGAACCAAGTCGTTCTGCATGGGTATATAAAGATGATAATGGAGACATTATCGCATTATCTCCAATATGTACACACCTTGGCTGTGTCGTTTCTTGGGAAGGTAGCGAAGACTACCCAAACCAATTCTATTGCCCATGTCACGATGGAAGGTATGAAAAAGATGGAACTAATGTGCCAGGAACTCCACCATTAGCTCCTTTACCATTCTACGAGCATGAGGTTCGTGATGGAATCTTGTTCTTAGGAAATACAATATCAAGAGAGGGGGCGTAATTACCTATGCTACAAAAATTTTATGATTGGATAGATGACCGTATAGATGTTACGCCTATTTGGCGCGATATTGCCGATCATGAAGTACCAGAACACGTTAATCCAGCACATCATTTTTCAGCATTTGTCTATTGTTTTGGTGGATTAACTTTCTTCGTTGTTGTTATTCAAATTCTTTCGGGAATGTTTTTAACTATGTATTATGTTCCCGATATTGAAAATGCTTGGAAGTCGGTATATTACTTACAAACAGAGGTTGCTCACGGTCAAATCGTACGAGGCATGCACCATTGGGGAGCAAGTGTTGTTATAGTAATGCTTTTATTACATACACTCAGAGTATTCTTCCAAGGAGCTTATAAAAAGCCACGTGAGTTAAACTGGATAGTCGGTGTATTGATTTTCTTTGTAATGCTAGGATTAGGTTTCACAGGTTACTTATTACCATGGGATAACAAAGCATTTTTCGCTACTCAAGTTGGTTTAGAGATGGCACAGCAAGTTCCATTTATAGGGGAACAATTAAAAATACTGTTAGCTGGTGATGCAAATATTGTTGGTGCGCAAACGTTAACACGGTTCTTTGCAATCCATGTATTCTTCTTACCAGGTGCATTATTTGCACTTCTTGCAGTACACTTTATCTTAATCCGTAGACAAGGAATTTCTGGACCACTATAAAAAGGAGGGAAAAGCGAATGCATAAGGGTAAAGGTATGAAATTTGTTGGAGACTCACGAATCTCTGCTGAAAAAACATCACAAGTACCAAAAGATTATTCTGAATATCCTGGTAGAACGGAAGCTTTTTGGCCCAACTTTTTATTAAAAGAATGGTTAGTAGGTGCAGTATTTTTGGTTGGTTTTCTTTGCTTAACATTAGCTCATCCATCACCATTAGAAGGTGTTGCTGATCCTACAGATGCTGCATACATACCACTACCAGACTGGTATTTCTTATTTTTATACGAACTATTAAAGTATGAATTTGCAAGTGGAGATTTTGTTCTTTTAGGTATGCTTGGGATACCAGGTCTTGCTTTCGGAGCACTTTTACTTGCGCCGTTTTTGGACAATGGTCCTGGACGTAGACCACATCAACGTCCTGTAGCAGTTGGTATGATGCTTCTTGCGTTAGTATCTGTTATTTGGTTAACATATACTTCTGCGTCTCATGTTGATTGGGAAGCACGTGCGGAGGCAAATAAACCAGTTCCAGAGTCTTCTGTTGAAGTGGATACATCACATGAAGGATATGAAGTATATCAAAATAGTTGTGCTTCCTGCCATGGAGGAGAATTGGAAGGCGGTGCAGCTGCACCAACATTAGTTGGTATAGAATATTCAGCAGAAGAAATTGCTGATATAGCTGTGAACGGTATGGGTGGAATGCCTGCGGGTATTTTCCAAGGTTCTGACGAGGAATTAGAACAGCTTTCAGATTTCATTATTACTGTGAATGAATCAGCAAAATAAATAGTAAAAACACCTTCGCTAAACTAATGGTGAAGGTGTTTTTTACTATCTAATAAGGAATGATTAAATTGATACGATACATATTGCTAGATAAGCGTTTCTTAATTTTATTGTTTGTAATTAACTTACTTGGAACTATTTATGGCTACATATGGTATGAGAGTCAGTTATCCGTTACACCAGGGATCTTTCTCATATTTGTACCAGATAGTCCAACGGCAAGTTTGTTTTTTACTATTTTTCTTTTATTTTTCATTTTCGGAAAACATGTTCCTTATATTGAAGCATTAGCAATTACGTCGTTATTTAAATATGGAATTTGGGCGGTTGTCATGAATGTCCTAACCTTACAAATTCAGGGTTCCATAGGTTGGCAAGGATATATGCTAATGGCATCTCATTTCGGTATGGCTCTCCAAGCTTTACTATATGCACCATACTATAAAATTAAGTTTCGTCATGTTGCAGTTGCAGCCATTTGGGTGTTACATAATGATATCATTGATTATGTTTTTGGAATGATGCCAACATATTCCTTATTAATAAATTACATAAACGAAATTGGATACTTTACATTCTGGTTAAGTATAGTCTCTATAGGGATAGCTTTTTGGATTATGAATAAGAATGCTAACAATCCTAGGTAATAGGGTTGGTTATATATTTGTACATTCAATCATACATTATGGAGTAAGACGTATGTATGTGAGGTGATCTCTATGGAAAACACAAAAAAGCTTCAAGTTTTATTGATATTCATCATCGTCATAGGGATGCTACTATTTTTTCAATTTGAAACTTATACAGTAAAAGCGAGTCCAGTAGAAACACCTGTTGAAACTAATTTTGATTGGTCTCCATTGATTTGGGCTACAATTATTATTGCTGGAAGTATAGGAATTACATTATCTTATGTTAGTTGGAGAAAATATAAAGGGGAGCAAAAAGAGCACAATAAAAGGAAGGACAAAATGATTGACTAGAAACGCATTTTTGACTAAAATTGACCTTAATAAAAGTTTTTAGAAAACACTGGAGGAATGCAAATGCTAGGGTACTTAATTTATTTTGCCCTTTTAATTCTTATCCCCTTATGGGCACAAGGCAGAGTAAAACGCACATATAAAAAGTATTCAAAACAACCAATCTCTTCTCATATGTCTGGAGCCGAAGTAGCTAGAAAGATACTAGATGACAATGGGTTGTACGATGTTCAAATCGAGGAAACTCGGGGAATGTTGTCAGACCATTATGATCCAAGAAAGAAAGTAGTACGTCTATCAACGGATAACTACCATGGTCGTTCGATGGCTGCCTCAGCAGTTGCAGCTCATGAAGTTGGTCATGCTATTCAGGACCAACAAGAATATGCTTTCTTGAAATTCCGTAGTGCTCTTGTACCTGTAGCTAATATTGGTTCTAATCTATCTATGATACTCATTATTGCTGGGATTATTTTTAGTGCAGCAAATTGGATTCTACTTGGTATCATTTTTATGTCAGCAGCAGTATTATTCCAACTAGTGACATTACCAGTGGAATTTGATGCCTCAAATCGAGCAATGGGGCAGATGGTTTCAACGGGTATTATCCGGAATAATGAAGAAAGAGAAACGAAAAAGGTTTTAAATGCAGCTGCTATGACTTACGTAGCTGCAGCGTTAGTGGCCGTAATGGAATTGGTTAGATTTGTATTATTATACATGGCTACAAGTGAAGATTAAAAAAAGGATGGCGATTGCCATCCTTTTTTAATCCACTTTAATAGGATTTTTATTTTCGTCCAGAGTGAATCCTTCCCCTAACACATCGTGTACGGTTGTTACAGCAACAAATGCATGTGGATCAATGCTATGAATAATATTTTTTAAGCGTACTATTTCATTTCTACCAATAATACAATATAAAACATTCCGTTTTTCACCAGAATAACTACCATGTCCGTTTAAAACGGTTACTCCACGATCCATTTTTTTCATAATTAAATTTGCAATTTCCTCACTGTGGTCAGAGATTATAGTTGTTCCCTTAGCTGAATAGGCGCCTTCCTGGAGAAAATCAATAACCCTAGCACCTACATAGACAGCAACTAATGTATACATTCCCTCATCCAATTCAAGTATTACAAAGATAGAGGTTGTTATTACCACTAAATCAAATAAAAACATGGTTCTCCCCATACTCCAACCGGCAAATTTATTTACAAGTCTAGCTATTATATCTACGCCACCGGTTGTTCCTCCATACCGAAATATAATCCCTAAACCGATACCTATAAATACTCCGGCAAATAGTGCAACTAAAAGCATATCTTCCTGTAAATTAATTTGGAATTGATATTTCTGAAACAATCCTAAGAAAATAGAAACAGATAACGTTCCGATAATGGTATATAAAAATGTATTTCGCCCCAAAAACTTCCATCCTATAAAAAATACGGGGATATTCAGTATAATATTAGATATTGCAGGATCAATCTGCCATAAAAAGAATAACAATAATGTTATCCCTGTAAAGCCTCCTTCTCCAAGGTTATGCTGCATATTAAAATGAACGATTCCAAAGGAGAAAATAGCGGCTCCTAGTAGGATAAAGATAATATTTTTAATTCTTAAACCATAGATCATTATTTTCATCTCCCTTATCTTACCATTTCCATTCTATAACAATCTTATTATTTTTATTAAAGGTTATAAAGTATATGATTTGTCAAAGTAAGCTCAATTCGCTAACATGAAAGAGATGATAAGTAAAGGGTGATTCATATTAGTAAACCAAATTACAATACAGAAGAAATGCAAAAAAGAGTAGATGATTATATATCTCAATTTAAAGAAGGATATTTCTCTCCTTTAAGCTTAATGGCTAGGTTGACAGAGGAAACCGGTGAACTAGCAAGAGAGATAAATCATTACTATGGTGAAAAACCGAAAAAGAATACAGAGCAGGAGAAGACGGTGGAAGAGGAGTTAGGAGATGTCATTTTTGTTCTGACTTGTTTTGCTAACTCACTCGATATTGACCTATCAGAAGCCTTTCATCTTGCAATGACAAAATTTGAAACACGAGATAAAGACCGATGGACACGAAAAGACTAATTAGAGGAGGTTCTTATATGATTAACGTAATAATTGCAGGCCCAAGAGGTAAAATGGGGAAAGAAGCGGTAAGTATGGTACATAACGAAGGAAGTTTTAGATTAGTTGCGTGTTTAGATCGCAAACATAATGGGGAAACATTGAAGGATGTACCTGGGTTACCTGATATAGATGTGCCTGTTTATGAAAATGTAACAGAATGCTTTCAGGAAGTGGAAGCAGATGTTCTGGTCGATTTAACCATTCCAGAAGTTGGTTATTTACATACAAAAACAGCATTAGAACATAATATACGACCTGTGGTAGGTACAACGGGATTCAGTAGCGAGCAAATTACTGAACTTAATCAATTAGCTAAAAGCAAAAACTTAGGAGCAATTATTGCACCAAATTTTGCGATTGGTGCTGTCCTTATGATGAAATTCTCACAAATGGCAGCAAAATACCTTCCAGATGTTGAAATCATTGAAAAGCATCATGATAATAAATTAGATGCACCATCTGGATCAGCTGTAAAAACAGCAGAAATGATTACAGAGTCTAGAGAAATGAAACATCAAGGACATCCAGATGAAAAAGAGACGATTAATGGAGCAAGAGGTGCTGAACTGGACGGGATGAGAATACATAGTGTACGTCTTCCAGGACTTGTTGCCCATCAGGAGGTTATATTTGGAGGTCCAGGCCAACTATTATCCATTAAACATGATTCCTTAAACAGAGCATCTTTCATGGACGGGGTGAAATTCTCAGTTGAAAAGGTAATGGAGTTAAATGAGCTCGTTTACGGGCTGGAAAATATTATTTAATGTATTAAAATGCGAGAATTCTTTGAAAAGGAAGAAATGACAATGAGAATAGGAATTACGTGTTATCCTACAGTAGGTGGTTCAGGGGTAATTGCTACTGAACTAGGAAAAATGCTAGCAGAAGAAGGAAATGAAATTCATTTTATTACCTCAAGTCTTCCTTTCCGTTTAGACAAATTGTATCCGAATATTTTTTACCATGGAGTGGAATTGGGACAATATCCTGTTTTCCAATATCCACCATATGATTTGGCATTGGCAACAAAAATGGCTGATGTCATTGATCAAGAAGAATTAGATATTCTTCATGTGCATTATGCGGTTCCACATGCAATCTGTGCAATTCTAGCAAAAGATATTGCAGAAAGAGATGTCAAAATTATTACGACACTTCATGGTACGGATATAACTGTTCTAGGTGTGGATCAGACATTTAAAAAGATGATCAAATATGGTATTGAACATTCAGATGCGGTGACAGCTGTGTCTAACAGTCTCGTTCAACAAACGAAAGAAATGATATCAACTGAGAAGGACATTTCTGTGATCTATAATTTTGTAAATGAACAAGAATATTTTCCTAGATATCATTCACCTCTAAAAGAACAATACGGAATAAAAGCGAATGAAAAGATAGTCATTCATATATCCAATTTCAGAAAGGTAAAACGAGTACATGATGTTGTATATACGTTTCAAAAGGTTGTACAATCGGTCGACAGTAAGTTGATTTTGGTTGGGGATGGTCCAGAATACGCTTCAACCCTCCAATTGGTTCGCGATTTAGGTATAGAAAATGATGTCTTATTTTTAGGTAAACAAAATAGTATAAGTGAAATTCTATCTATTTCGGATTTATTATTATTATTATCTGAAAAGGAAAGCTTTGGACTTGTATTATTAGAAGCCATGGCTTGTAAGGTACCCTGTATTGGAACGAATATCGGTGGAATACCTGAAGTTATTAAGCATAAAGAAACAGGATATATAGTAGATCTGGGAGATGTTGAACAAGCATCTGCTTATGCAATTCATTTATTAAAGGATAACTCCAGGTTAAAACGATTCTCAGAAAATGCTTATTCGTATATACAAGCTCAATTTAAATCAGAGCAAATTATTCAGCAATATATCGATTTATATCACGAAGTATTAGAAAATGGTGAACAGCATGCTAGATGAATTATTTAAACAGGCAAGATATATTATCGAAACAATAGAGAATCATCATCATCAAGCATATTTTGTTGGTGGTTGTGTACGGGACTTGTTGTTAAAACGCCCTATTGGAGATATTGATATAGCTACTTCCGCATCTCCTGAAATCATTCAAACCATTTTTGATAAGGTTATTCCTGTTGGTGTGGAACACGGGACTGTTGTTGTTGTTCATGAAAATGTAACTTACGAGGTGACAACCTTTCGTGTGGAGGGGGAGTACTCAGATAAAAGGCATCCGGATTCCGTCACGTTCATTGATCAAATTGATAAAGATCTGGAACGTCGTGATTTTACGATAAATGCCCTAGCAATGGATGCAGATGGAAATATCATCGATTTATTTGAAGGAAAAAAGGATTTAGAGAAAAGGATTATTCGTACGGTAGGCGATGGAATGGAACGGTTCCAAGAAGACCCACTTCGTATCATTCGAGCTTTAAGGTTTTCCAGTCAGTTAGGCTTTCAGATTGACGCGAAAACACTGGATCAAATGCAGACATTAAATCACGAGATTTCTAGTCTGGCTGTCGAAAGAATTATGAGAGAAATGGAGAAATTTTTCTCTGGAAACGATATTGAAAATGGGCTTGAATATCTTAAGATTACGGGGAGCTATAAATTCTTACCCGTATTTCATGAAAAACCATCTATTATTGATAAATTACCTTCTTCCATTACTCCTTTCATGTCATTTGGGGAAGTAATTGCATTATTTCATATGCTTGATGAAGATATTAGCATTTCAAAATGGGTCAAGGCATGGAAAGCGTCAAATCAAATGAAACGTGAAGCGACATCCATCGTTCAAGCTATTCATTATTATTTACAAAATGGTTTAGACCGATGGTTGCTTTATAAGTTAGATTCTTCTTACTATAGAGGGTTCGTACGAGTCCTAAATACCTTATGGACTGGAAGTGTTCAACTAAACAAATTGGAAAGAATGGCGAAAACTATTCCTATCCAATCTAGAAGGAATCTATCAATAAATGGGAATGATTTAATCTGTTGGTTTCCAGATAAAAGAAAAGGACCTTGGATTCAAGAAATGCTAACAACTATTGAAAAACAAGTTGTTTTTGGTAACGTAAAAAATCATAAATCTGATATAAAGGAGTGGATAAAAAATGGAATCCACCCGAAATAAATTGATAGAAATTCTTTCAAACAATAAAGATCAGTACATCTCCGGACAAGATTTATCGGAAAAACTGCAGATCTCTAGAAGTGCAATTTGGAAACATATGAATGAATTAAAAAAAGACGGATATGAAATTGAAGGAAAGTCTAAAAAGGGATACCGAATTATTCAGTTTCCTAATAAATTGAGTGAGAATACGATTAAATGGGGACTAAAAACCAATTGGTTAGGAAAAGAGGTAATACACCGTGAATCTGTTAACTCTACCCAAATTATTGCCCATGATGCTGCACGTGACGGGTTTCCAAATGGAACGATTGTTGTAGCTGACGAACAAACAAAGGGTAGGGGGAGAATAACTAGAAGCTGGCATTCTAGGAGAGATAAGGGAATGTGGCTAAGTATGGTTTTAAGACCAGAGATTGAGCCTAATTTAGCCCCGCAGTTAACATTGTTAACGGCAACCGTTTTAGCAGAAGTACTAGAGTCCTACACAAACATAAAGCCACAAATTAAATGGCCAAATGACATCTTGGTGAACAAACGAAAAGTGGCTGGTATTCTAACTGAGATGCAAGCTGAGCAGGATAGGATATGGTATGTGATTATTGGAGTTGGATTAAATGTGAACCACAATGAAAAGGAACTTTCTGAAGTTATTAAAAGAGAAGCAACATCATTAAAATTAGAGACCAATAAGGAATGGGCTTTAAAAGAAATTATTCAGGAATTTCTACATACATTTGAAAAAAGTTATGAATATTACTTAGAAAACGGATTTTCTAATATTAAGCGTAAATGGGAACATTACGGGTTTAAAATTGGTCAGGAGATATCCATAAAGACTTTTAATGAAGAATGGAATGCGCCTTTTTTGGGAATAAGCGAAGATGGTGCACTAGTAACTAAAACAATAGATGGTAATACAACAAAGCTATACTCTGCAGAAATTGACTGGTTTCGTTGAGTAGAAACAAGAAGGTAGAAGTTGACGTCACATCGTTTCCTGATATGATGAAGAAAATAGATGTAGTAAGCCATAAATTTTATTTTTAAAATGTATGACAATGAATAAAACAATGGAAAGTAGGAGCAACTATAATTAGGGCGATGTGATAGGGGATATACTATAATATTATTCATTTAGTGCCCTATATTTTTACTTCTTTAGGCTTTAGAAAGCTAGGTGGATGATTATGAAAAATAAATATGTTGTAATCGATTTGGAGACAACGGGCCATTCTCCTGCCAATGATGATAGAATTATTGAAGTAGGGCTTGTAGTGATTGAAGATGATCAAATAAAGGAAACAAAATCAACCTTTTTTAACCCGAATAAATCCATACCACCATTTATATCTAATCTAACCGGAATCTATGACTCGGATGTAAAAGATGCACCAGTATTTCATGATAAAGCGGATAATATTATGGAAGCTTTTGAAAATAGTTATTTGATTGCACATAATGTTCCATTTGATTTAGGTTTTTTAAATGCTGAATTAGAACTAAATGGAAGAGAAAAACTTACAAATCCAATTATCGATACAGTTGAACTCGCTCGTATATTATTTCCTCAAGCACCTAGTTATAAATTAGGACAACTGGCAGATTATTTGAATATTCATCACGATGATCCACATCGTGCTTTATCTGATGCAATTGTGACAGCAAAATTATTTTTGCGCTTAAAAGAAAAACTTTACACATTACCTTATGAAACAATCCATTATTTATTAAATCTAGAGAAAATGTTTAAATCTGACTTATATGCACTATTATATAAAAGACAACAGGATTTAGCTTTTTCAACGACTGATGAGAGACTGGAATCGTTTCATGGCTTAGCATTTAGAAAAACAGAGTCAATAGATGATATACCCCCTGCTGTTACTCAATCTTTTGGGGAGTATTTAGATGGGATTTACGAGGATAATGGAAAGTTAGAAATGTACAAGAATCATTATGAAAAAAGAAATGGTCAAAGAGAAATGTCAGAAATAATATATGATTCTTTCCAAGCGAAGGAACATGCTTTAATAGAAGCGGAAACTGGTACAGGAAAATCTTTAGCCTATTTGCTTCCAGCAATTTATGAGGCAGTCAAATCGAAACAACGAATAGTTATTAGTACATACACAACACAACTACAGTCACAATTAATGGATGAAGAAATTCCACTTATTGAGAAACTAGTAGACTTTCCGATAAAAGTTGCTATACTGAAGGGGAAAAATCACTATATTAGTTTAGAAAAATTTGCCCATGAATTGGTATCTAGCCAAGAGGATAATTATGATATTACACTAACGAAGGCAATGATTCTTGTTTGGTTAACGGAAACAGAGACTGGGGATATTGACGAAATCAATCTACCCTCCAGTGGTTATCTTTTTTATAAAAAGATTTCAACAGATGCAGAAGGGATGGTAGATCCTCATTCTCCTTGGTTTTCGAAATCCTATTATCAAAAGGCAAGAAAACGGGCACAGCATGCCAATATAATCATTACAAACCATGCATTACTTTGTACTGATATTTTTAATGATTATCAGTTTTTACCGAGCTATAAGAGAGTTATTATTGATGAAGCTCACCATTTTGAAGACACCGCATCACATCATTATGGACTGAAAATTGATTATATGAACATGCAATACGTATTAAATCAAATTGGTCATGCTGAGGATGACAAATCACTAGGAAAAATTTTAACGAATTATTCCATAGAACAAGACGAAATTTCATTAAAACAATGGGATGAAATGATTAATTCAGCAAAATATGAAGTGGAAGAGCTTTTTTCTACATTATCCCATTACGTGTTAAATAGACAAGAGAATGTTAAGTCGGTTAGTGATATAGGTAGAGTCCAATACCGGTTTGATGAAGAAAAAGAGGAAACAACAAAATGGAATGGTATTAAAGAAATTGTAACAAGATTAACGTTTTATTTCCGTGATTTAATATATTTTATTGCTGTGATTGAAAATTATTTAATCAAAACAAAACAAATTGATAAATATGACAAGGAAGATTTAACTGGTATCGCAGAGGTTTTACAGCATTTTATTGATAGCTTTGAAAAGTTATTCTTAATTGAGGGTTCTGTTCCACAAGTAAGATGGATTGAGATTGACAGGAAAGGAACGAATAATACCGTTTATTTATACTCAGAACCAACAGATATTTCGTTTTTACTAGCTGAGGAATTTTTTGAAAAAAAGGATAGTGTTATCTTAACTAGTGCAACATTAACAATAAATAAAGATTTTTCATTTATTCAAAAAAGATTAGGACTTCCTAGTAATCGTTTAGTAAATGAAAAAATTCATTCACCTTTTTCTTATAAGGACCAAGTACAATTAATGGTACCAAATGATTTTCCTGATATAAAATATGGAAATATGGATGACTATATATATGCAACATGTGAAGCAATTTTATCATTGGCTGATATTACGGATGGAAGAATGCTTGTATTGTTTACTTCCTATGATATGCTAAAAAAATCGTATAAATTATTAAAAGAAATGCTGGATACAAATAATTACATGCTTA
Source organism: Oceanobacillus senegalensis (assembly GCF_900176885.1). GTDB lineage: Bacteria > Bacillota > Bacilli > Bacillales > Amphibacillaceae > Oceanobacillus > Oceanobacillus senegalensis. The sequence goes on from NZ_LT839648.1 coordinate 1,368,638, forward strand.
TAGGACAGGGTATAACTAGTGGTAGCAGAACAAGATTAAAGAAAAATTTTCAAACTTTTGATCAGGCAATTCTCTTAGGAACTAGCTCATTCTGGGAAGGGGTAGATATTCCGGGAGAAGACCTTTCATGTCTCATGATTGTAAGGCTTCCTTTCCAACCACCTGATCATCCTGTTTACCAAGCTAAGGCTAATTATATTAAAAAGAGTGGAAATAATCCCTTTATGGATTATTCCTTACCAAATGCAGTTATCCGATTTAAGCAAGGATTTGGTAGACTAATTAGATCTTCCAGTGACCGTGGAATTGTTTTTATCTGTGATGCGAGAATTAAAAAGGCTAGATATGGTAAATATTTCACAAATTCCATCCCTGAAGTACCTATAACCTACGATACAACCAATAGCCTTATGCAAAAAGCAAAAGAATGGTTTTAATAAGTAAAAAAAGGTTGTTCGTGACACAAAATATGTCTCTTCCCGCAGGATCCGTGTATATTTCCTCCGCTAGTGCTATAAGTTCTCCAATCTTAAAGGATAAGTTTTCTAGCTATCATGAGGGGAATTGAATTGACTCTTCCGGGAAATGCACGTATCCTGTAGGCCCTTTAGTGGCATCTACTTCAAGGAAACTAAAGTCATGCACTAAAGTGTGCGACTGCCTAATCAACGTGCACTATCAGAACGATAAAAAAACAAGGCAACAAAAATAGCAAAGAAAAAGTTAGCAAAAAAATTACTGATGCAATAACTGCATCAGTACAAGGAAGTAATAATGGTGTGGGCTGATATTTTTGTTGAAAGTATAAAATAAAGCAAATCATGCATAAAATTGGTATACTTTATTTGTGCTTCATCTTGTAATATCAACGTAATTATATTATTTGCATTTCTAAAAGGACTATGATTTACAAATTTTGATAATTGAAGCAATATTATCTGGAGGGGGAAATAATGGATAATCATAAGGTTGAAACATTATCAACAGTCAAACTCCAACATTCGTCAGAGCTTTATAAAATAGTCGATACGTTAAATCGTACATTAAAGGATGATGATTTAATGTTTGGCTTAGCATTGGATGATAAAAATGAAGAGCAAGCGATATTCACGATCTATCGGACATAAATGGTTACGGAGAAGTTTATGGTTGATAGTAGCTTTAATAATGATTAGTCTAATTTACGGAACCTATTTGTATAAAAATATTTATGATAAAAAAACAGATGGTTTTGAGCAAACCGAAAAGATTATTCTAGAACAAACTTCCATTACTGAAATTGATGACATAGATTTATTTTATGGAAACGAGGCATATCACATTGTGGTTGGTAAAAACGAAGAAAATGAAGAAAAAATGATCTTTTATCCATTGGAAGGAAAAGAAAAGAAAATCACCACTGTCGATACTTCAGAAATTATCCCTAAAGAGGATATAATAAATACATGGGAAAAAAATTGCGAGGGTTGTACTCTCGTTAAAATAACACCAGCTTTAATTGACGATAATATTTTATGGGAATTATCCTATCATGATGCAAAAAGCCGATATGTATTAGAATACGTATCCATATATAATGGTTCAAGCTTTGAGCAATATAGATTTGAAAGAATGTTTAACTAGAGGGGAGAACAATAAATTTATGCAATTATCAAAAAGAGTGGAGACATTAACACCGTCTTCAACATTAGCAATCACCGCAAAGGCGAAGGAACTAAAAAAACAAGGTCATGACGTGATCGGACTAGGTGCAGGTGAACCGGATTTCAATACACCTGAATATATTTTAGAAGCAGCTCAAGAAGCAATGAAGAATGGGTTGACGAAGTATACTCCCTCCGGTGGAACGGTGGAATTAAAGCAGGCTATTGTTAAAAAGTTTGAAAAAGATAATGAATTATCCTATCAGCCAGAACAAATTATAGTTACCTCAGGTGCCAAACATGCTTTATACACCTTATTTCAGGTTATTTTAAATGATGGTGATGAAGTGATTGTACCTGCTCCTTATTGGGTAAGTTATCCGGAACAAATTAAATTGGCTGGTGGAAAGCCTGTCATTCTTAAATCATTAGAAGAAAATGAATTTAAAATTACACCAGAAGAACTAAGAGCAGCAATTACACCGAATACGAAAGCAATAGTTATTAATTCACCTTCTAATCCAACAGGAATGATGTATACAAAAGAGGAGTTAGAAGCACTTGGTGACATTTGTTTAGAACATGGTATTTTAATCGTATCGGATGAAATTTATGAAAAATTAATTTACACTTCTGATCAGCATGTTTCTATTGCATCTATCTCGTCTGAGCTAAAAGAAAATACTGTAGTGATAAATGGTGTATCAAAATCACATTCCATGACAGGTTGGAGAATTGGATATGCAGCAGGTCCGCAGCTAATAATTAAGGCAATGACAAGTCTTGCTTCCCATTCAACGTCAAATCCAACATCAATTGCTCAATATGCTGCATTAGCGGCTTATGAAAATGATGACCAATCTCTTCAAGAAATGAATAAAGCTTTTGCTGAAAGATTAGATGCATTTTATGATTTAATTACAGATATACCAGGCATTACATGCATCAAACCTAAGGGTGCTTTTTATATCTTTCCTAACGTTTCAAAAGCTGTCGAAATGAATGGTTTTTCTAGTGTAGATGAGTGGGTTAATGCTATTCTTGAAGAGGAGAAGGTAGCTCTAGTTCCTGGTTCCGGATTTGGTTTTCCGGAGAATGTTCGTTTGTCCTATCCTCTTGCATTAGAAGACCTAGTTGAGGCAGCTAAGAGAATAAAACGATTTGTAATCAATCACCATTCCTAAGAAAAGGTAAGACGGAGGTATTATTTTTCAATGAAGACGACTATATCGCAAGTATCAAAACATCTAGAAGAAACAGTAACAATTGGTGCGTGGTTATCTAATAAACGTTCAAGTGGAAAAATTGCATTTTTACAGCTTCGCGATGGAACTGGATTCATGCAGGGTGTTGTAGTTAAAAATGACGTATCGGACGAAACATTTCAACGTGCCAAAAATCTAACACAGGAAACATCAATGTATGTAACTGGAAAAATTGTGGAAGACACGCGTTCACCTTTCGGCTATGAAATGCAGGTGAGTGACATTCAAGTTATTCATGAGGCTGTTGATTATCCGATTACACCTAAAGCTCATGGAACGGAATTTTTAATGGATCATCGTCATTTATGGCTACGCTCCAAAAAACAGCATGCGATCATGAAAGTTCGTAATGAAATTATTCGTGCAACCTACCAATTCTTTAATGATAATGGGTTTGTAAAGGTGGATCCGCCAATCCTTACAGGGTCGTCTGCGGAAGGGACTACTGAGTTATTCCATACGAAATATTTTGATGAAGAGGCATATTTGTCTCAAAGTGGACAGCTATATATGGAAGCTGCAGCAATGGCACTTGGAAAAGTCTTTTCCTTTGGTCCTACATTTAGGGCAGAAAAGTCGAAAACACGCAGACATTTAATTGAATTCTGGATGATTGAGCCGGAGATGGCATTTGTTGAACATGAGGAAAGCTTAGAAATTCAGGAAAACTATGTAAATTATGTTGTTCAATCCGTTTTGGAAAATTGTAAATTAGAATTAGGAGTACTAGAACGTGATACATCTGAACTTGAAAAAGTAAAAGCACCTTTCCCAAGAATAACCTATGATGATGCCATTAAACTTCTTAAAGAAAAAGGATTTGATGATATTGAATGGGGAGAGGACTTTGGTGCTCCGCATGAAACAGCAATTGCCGAAAGCTTTGATAAGCCGGTATTTATAACGAACTACCCTACAGAAATAAAAGCATTTTATATGCAACCACATCCGAATCGTCCTGAGGTAGTCTTATGTGCAGATTTAATTGCACCGGAAGGCTATGGAGAGATAATAGGTGGTTCGGAGCGTATTAATGATTTAGAATTAATGAAAGAGCGTTATGAACAACATGGTTTAACAGGGGAAGCCTATAAATGGTACTTAGAACTCTCTCAATATGGTAGTGTTCCACATTCAGGATTCGGTTTAGGCTTAGAAAGAACAGTTGCATGGATTTCAGGAGTAGACCATGTCAGAGAAACAATTCCATTCCCAAGATTATTAAATCGTTTGTATCCATAACATAAATAGGTAAATAATATATTGCTTATAATTTAATAAAATAAATCCCTTGCATATGCAAGGGATTTTCATTTGTACATTAAGAAAGACGTTCTAAGAGTTAAGAGAAATTTACTAGATTTTGTTATACTATGAATGAGGTGTCTATCCATGTCTAAATCAATTCCATATCAACAATTTTTTCTTGACCAACTACTTGTTCCTAATAAATTATTAACAACCTATAAGGAACTTGAATTGGATGAAAAGGAAGTTGTAGTTATTATTCAATTGTTATATTTCATAAAGGAGAATATCGACTTTCCGACTCCAAGTGACATTGCAAATCATATGACAATTGATGAAAAAGAATGTGCGCAAATCTTACGGAAGCTTGTACAAAAAAATGTTTTATCTATAGAACAGCTAGAAAATGAACAGCATATATTAAGTGAATCTTATTCACTAAATCCGCTTTTTGAAAGACTGTATTTCACAGAGGAAAAAAAGGATGAAGAAATTCAGGCAGATGGTAGTATTTTTATTCTATTTGAACAAGAATTCGGAAGGCCGTTATCCCCTTTTGAAATAGAGATGGTGAATAGCTGGCTTGATGAGGATAAAATTGAACCAGCACTTATCAAAGCTGGTTTACGTGAATCTGTGTTAATGGGAAAACTGAATTTTAAATATATAGACCGTATTCTTAGAGAGTGGAAGAAAAAAGGAATTCATACGGTTGAACAGGCTAGGAATGCTAGTAAGAACTTTCATCAAAATAAACAGGGGTTAGCCCCGAAACAGGAACCGACTAAAAAAAGAGACACATCCATTTATTATAACTGGTTAGAGGGGGAAGATTAATGTGTTAAACAAAAAGCAAATAAGATATTGTTTAGACCAAATGGCAGAGATGTTTCCAGATGCAAAAGGGGAATTGAATCATTCCAATCCGTTTGAATTAGTAATAGCGGTATTGCTTTCTGCACAGTGTACGGATAAGTTAGTTAATAAAGTAACAGCGGATTTATTTAAAAAGTACAAATCACCAGAAGATTATTTATCCGTTACATTAGAGGAATTGCAAAACGATATTAAATCAATTGGTTTATATCGAAATAAGGCAAAAAATATTCGAAAACTTTGTCAGGTTCTAATTGATGAATATGATGGGGAAGTACCAAGTAGTAAAAATGAGTTAATGAAATTAGCGGGGGTAGGAAGAAAAACAGCTAATGTAGTTGCTTCGATTGCGTTTAATGAACCAGCGATTGCAGTGGATACACATGTAGAACGCGTTTCAAAAAGGTTAGGGATTTGTAGATGGAAGGATTCTGTTATCGAAGTAGAGGAAACGTTAATGCGTAAAGTACCAAAGGATGAATGGAGTGTTACGCATCACCGGATGATATTCTTTGGGAGGTATCACTGTAAGGCAAGAAATCCTAATTGCCCAGAATGCCCATTATTGGATTTGTGTAGGGAAGGGCAAAAGCGAATGAAGAAAAGAGGAAAGCTGGAAAACGTAAAATAGGTCAACTCTTCTAAAAGAGTTGACCTATTTTTTATTCATCAGATTCTTCATTTTCCTGATTTTCTTGATTTTCGTTACGTGATCCCTCATTCTCTTCATTATTATCGTTTTCCGCATTACCATTATCAGAATCTTGTTCTTCTGTTGCAGGCTCTGCTTCATTTTCAGGATCAGGTACTTGATATTCGATTGTGCGTGTTTCACCTCTTATACCACTATTTGCTCCATTTTGCCCAACTGGTGTTACATGGATTGTATATGTTTCACCAGGTGTGACATTCGTTATTTCAATTCCTTGAGCTTCTACTAAGTTGGAATGCGACTGTCCATTTACTGTAACCTCAAACAGAGCGGGTGGACCATTATAGGACCAGTTCACATCGACTAGAGAACTTTCTTTTACAAATTGCGCTGTCAGTCCTTCGACAGCCTTAATATTCCCTTTGTTTTTATTATCCTCATTTTCATCAGAGACAGTTACAGTAGTAGAAGCAGGCTCACTCTGGCTGGAACCATTACTTACAATTACTTGTATCGTATGTTCACCGGGTTCTACTTCATTGATTTCCATCGATGTCTCCTCTGTTGAGGATAGCTCCTGCATTTCTCCACCGTCAACCGCAGAACGGACGGTAAAGCTAACATCTTCATCCGATTCGTAATCCCAGCTTACTTTAATTGCTTCTGATTCCTGATCATAGGAAGCTTTTAAGTCTGTTACTGGATCAAGCTGATCATATTTTTTAGAGACGCTATTAGGTTCTGTACCTTTTACAAATAATTCGGTTACGATTTCCGATGATGGAGTGTATTTACTTGGTTTTTTAGCCGGGTTAGAACCTTTTTCAACCTGCGCCTCTACAACAGAATCGGGCTTAGCGAAATCAGGTGTTTCCTTTCCTTCCGATATTTTTTTCATCGTATGTTTAAATAGTTGTTGTGATATTTTCGTGTATCCATTAGGTATGGGAGCCCTTGTCATCTTGTCATTCTCATCTACTTCATATCCTCCTGTCCAGGCTGCGATAGTATAGTTGGTCGTATAACCAGCAAACCATGCATCTGGAGAGCCAGATTTATTTTCCAAGTTAGTTGTACCTGTTTTACCAGCTATTGGTAATCCAGGTATATTTGCTGCGGTACCAGTACCACTTGTTACGACACTTTTCAGCATATCAGTGACCATATAAGCTGTGTAATCTTCCATCACTACTTCAGGTTCTGGAGTTAAATCCACGACTTCACCATCTGGGAATTCGACTTTCGTAACAGCATATGGCTCATTGTAAACACCCTCATTACCGAATGGACGATACGCACCAGCTAATTGAAGTGCATTGACATTCGTTCCTGAACCACCAATTGCATCTGTAAGAATAATTTGGTCCTCATGGAATTGGATCCCTAAACTTTCTGCAAAAGCTTGGACCTTATCGGCACCCACTTCTTCAAAAACTTTAATAGTTGGAACGTTAAGGGATTGCTGTAGTGCATATCGTGCTGTTATCCAACCAGCATGTGATCTGTTCCAGTTTCGAATGACTTGATTGGTTCCAGAAATTTCATACGGTTTATCGTCATTTATTTGGTGGTAGGTTGACATTTTATTGTATTCGATGGCCGGACCATAAGCCATTATCGGCTTAGCTGTTGATCCAAGTTGACTTCCATCTCCAATCGCATAATTATACAGCATTTGTCCATCTTCATCATTATTATTTCTCCGTCCACCAATGGCCTGGATTGCACCTGATTTCGTATCAAGTACAACCATCGCGGATTGAAGGTGTGGCATTTGTTCATTCGGATAGCTTATTGGATTTTCATCACTGTCAGATAATAGAAAATCTACATAATCCTGTGCATCACGATCTAATGTTGTGTGAATGACAAGTCCGTCTGTATCAATATCTGCTCCATCCAGTTTTTCTTTAACTTCTTTTCTAACTTGTTGAATGAAAGATTCATATGGTTCAGCATTAGGTTCTGATTCTATAAGCAGGGAGGCAATTTCAACTTCTCTAGCCTCATTTGCTTCTGCTTCCGTGATTTTACCATGTCTAACCATTAAATCTAATACCGTGTTCATTCTTTCCTTGGTAAGTTCAGGATTTTGAAATGGATTATAAGCAGTTGGACGCTGTGGTAATCCAGCTAAAATTGCTGCTTCTGGTAACGTTAACTCCTGTAAATCTTCTTTACCAAAGTATGTCTCCGCTGCTTGTGCGACACCATAAGAATTAGCACCGTAAAATATTTTATTTAAGTACATTTCTAAAATTTCTTCTTTGGAATACTGTCTTTCTAGTTTAAGTGCCATCCATTGTTCTTGTACCTTTAACTTCAGTTCTTTATCTGGGGTTAAAAATGATTTTTCAACCACTTGCTGTGTTATGGTACTTGCCCCCTCAGAACCAAAACCTTCCGTTATATTCGCAATGATAGCACCGCCAATTCTTTTAAGGTCGATACCAGGATGCTCAAAAAATCGTGCATCCTCTGTCGCAGTTACCGCATCAATTAAAACTTGGGGTAAATCTTCGTAATTTACTTTTTTCCGATTTGCACCCAATTCGGCAAACTTCTCCCCATCCTTATCTAATAGAACAGAAGCATAGGGGTCCTCTAACATAGCTGCATCGATATCAGGGGCAGTAGCTATCCAATAGGTTCCAACTGCTCCCGCACCAATTCCGATTGCTAATAATAAAAGTATTGTTGTTAATAAGATTTTTTTCCAAATAGGCTTATTGGTTGCTTTTTTTTGTTTTCGTCTTGCTGTACGAGTTTGGCCATTATCTGCCATAGCTCTTAACCTCCGTCTCTCTTTAATAAAACAATTTCAACATCATTTTTGAGTCTCATCCAAAATATAATTGATCAATAATAGACAAATAGTCCACCCGAGCTTGGTATTGAAAAGGTATGAGGAAACTAGTTTGTTTAATTTTTTCATAGGAGATAGATTTCTTTCCACCACTTAATTTGTCGCCCCAGAATTTAAAAAGTTTCTCTGCTTGCATGAGGAACGTTTCTTCTAAAGCTGAGAAACGTATAATAATAAAACAAATTCCCCCATGTTCCACAATGGATTTCATATGTTGTATTTGATGATTATGAATATTTGCTAGTGGAAAGGTTGTTTTATTTTTTGTTTCTTTTGCTTCAAAGTCTACATATTTTCCCCGATACAATCCATTATAATCGGTAGTAGAAGCTTGTTTAAAATATGCCTCTGTAATAACAGCAGCACTTCGCCTTGGATAGTTAACCTTTACGATTTGTACAGGTGTAGGCTTCTTGTGAATAATAGCTTTATCAATGTCTACATAGTATTGATTGGTTACATTAATATCTTCCTCCAAAGACATTCCACGATTACTAAAAATATTATTGGACCGTTTAGCAGACGATTCTTGGTTTTTGATTTTTTTCTGTCCATTTGGATAATTCATCAAAATATCCTCCTAATCAATACAGTATCATACCAAAAAAATGATGTATTGGTAACTTTAAACTTACTATCCCGACCAATCACCATTCTAGAAAGGATAAACTATACATTAATCCATTCTGTCTATATTATATAATAAAGTTAACAAATTCACATAATATAGACAATGAATATGAGTATTGATATAAAGATATCAATCGATGAAGGTATCTGTAGTAAATAACGAAAAAGGATTTGTTTTTACAACAAATCCTTTTTCGTTTAATATGGAAGCTTTGACTATCCACCATCATTAAGTAGATGGGCGATTAGGGCCGTTTAGCTTTTTATCCCCTTTTATGGCTTGATTAGCTTTCTTCTGCTGTTTTTCTTTCTTTAGAATTTCTTTACTTTTGTCCATTTAAAATACCTCCTTCCATTCTTATTGTGTCTAAATCCGTGAAAAAGATTAGGTTTTTCACTTCTTTTGTACGTTTTCTTCTAGTTTTGTCGAACGTGAAGGAGTTGTTATGGATATAGCGAAAATAATAATTAACAAATATGAAAATGAGGTGAGGATATGTCAATTGCAGCAAATAAGATAGAGACTTTTGTTGATGGTGTAGATAAGAAGCAATTCGAAGCATCCTTACATGACATTTCTGATCAAATCCGTTTGATGGATCAGAAGTTAATCATGAAGACGGAAACGGAAATTTCCAATCGGTACGAGAACCAGAAATACTCAATCGCAAAAACAAAGGAATGGATAAACCAGTTAAGATGATTATAGCTTTTTTATAGGTTAGTTTAGTATACTTTATAGCGTTTGTTGATGTAGTAGAAATAAATGTTCACCTTTAGAAAACAGCCTTTCTATAAAATATGTTAAAGTAGTAGTAACAGCATATAGATATATGCCTATTATGAAGTAGAAGGCGGAATCATAATGAATGTACAAGAACTGACCGTATCATTGCAACGAGATCTAGAACAATTAAAAAAGCGTTTCGATGAAGAAGAGCCACCAGAAAATATGAGAGATAAATCTTTCTTTCTAACCGTAAAGGAGCAAACGACTCCCATATTTGAACAGTTAGAAGACTGGGAAAGTAAGGCTCTAGCGATTGTTAAGAAAAGGAAGGTAACTATACATCCACAACAAGTTACCTCCACAAAAGAAAATATGGATTTACTTATCATGCATAGCTACTACAAAGACCTACGACGAAGAAGATATATGGAATACTATAAGTCGATTAAATACATTTTTGAACAATTATTAGCAGAAATGTCGTCAACATCTTGGACTGAAGAACAATAAGAAATAGAGAAGTAGGGAAGCTGAAATTCCAGTTTCCTTTTTTTACATAAAAATAAGTGGAGCTTGAATGGAATCCAGCATAACGTGTCGAAAAGTTCCCACGTAACATAGCGATACTTATGCTATAATAAAAGAATAAACAAACAAAAATATAAATAATTGGATCATATTTTTAGTGATTAACGATGAGGTGAATGAAATGAGTGTAAAAGGAGTTCGTTTAAACGGAAAAGATATTCTTGAAAAGGATTTTAAAACGGGAATGCGCGGTTATAATCAAGAAGAAGTTGATGAATTTTTAGATTTAATTATACAGGACTATGATGCTTTTCAACAAGAAATTGCTCGTTTACATCAAGAAATAGAAAAATTAAGGAAAACTTCTACAGAACAAACAACGAGATTACGATCTCCACAACAGCCGACACAGGTTAATTATGATATTCTTAAAAGACTATCTAATCTGGAAAAAGCTGTTTTTGGAAAGAAATTTGCTGATTCAGAAGGCTAAGTTTTTCCAACATGTACCATTGCATATTCACTATGTTCATGCTATGATAGGTACATAAATGAATTGTTAAATACTCAGGTAATCGCTGTATGACCTTTCATACAGAGGAAAGTCCATGCTCACACAAACTGAGATGTTTGTAGTGTTCGTGCTTGACGAATTCATAAGTCAAGGTAGTCTTTGGGCTAACGGCAGGAGAAGTTCCTAAGTCATTTGATATGGAATGATATCCTTGAAAGTGCCACAGTGACGATGCTAGGATGGAAACATTCTAGGTGGAACGAGGTAAACCCCACGAGTGAGCAACCCAAATAATGGTAGGGGCATCCTTTAGTAGGGAAATGAACCGAACGAGGGACAGGTCGTATGACTTGTAGATAGATGATTACACCCGGCGTACGAGGTTGACCGCCGCTTGCAGTACAAAGGGACAGAACATGGCTTATCGAGTATTTAATAGGTCACCATTAATTATAATAAGAAACAATAACGAAATCTTTTTTATAGTCTAGGCTATAGAAAAGGTTTTTTTATTTTATCGCGTCTTAACTAGCAGTTTACCCCCCACTTGGAGATGAATCGAAAATTTCAAGTGGGGGTAAACTGCCAATAAAGCCCTGATTCGTTCGACTAACATTCCGTGGAGGGATAGGATGCAGGTCTCTCTACTAAATGAATTTTCACTTTATCTATGGTAAACTATAATAACAAAATTGGAAATGAAAGGAATTATCTCATGCAAAATGTTACACTAATAGCCACTGCTGCAATGGGATTAGAATCTGTTGTAGCAAATGAAGTAAAAAATCTCGGATATGAAGTTCAAATAGAAAATGGAAAGGTTATTTTTAATGCTCCCATTTCAGCCATACCGAGATGTAATTTATGGCTACGGACTGCAGATAGAATAAAACTTCTTGTAGGTGAGTTTAAAGCAACTACATTTGATGAACTATTCGAATCAACAAAAAAACTACCTTGGGAAAAATATATCCCAGAGGACGGGCAATTCCCTGTTTCTGGTAAGTCCGTTAAATCAGAATTACTTAGTGTTCCTGATTGTCAGAAAATTGTTAAGAAGTCTATTGCTGAAAAACTAAAATTAAAACACGGTGTTGCTTATAAGATGCCTGAATCGGGTGCTATGTATAAAATCGAAGTTGCATTATTAAAGGATATAGCAACATTAACTATTGATACATCAGGGACAGGTTTACATAAAAGGGGTTATCGTGTTGGACAAGGAGAAGCACCTTTAAAAGAAACCATGGCGGCTGCATTAGTGCAATTAACGAACTGGAAACCCGACAATCCTTTAATAGACCCATTTTGCGGATCTGGAACAATAGCAATTGAGGCTGCATTAATCGGGCAGAATATTGCACCAGGCTTTAATCGCGATTTTGTATCAGAAGATTGGACGTTTATTAAAAGTAAATTATGGGATGAGGCCTTTGAAGAAGCGGAAGATAAAGCAAAATATGATCAACCATTATCCATAATTGGTTCTGATATAGACCATAAAATGATAAACATTGCTGAGAAAAATGCAATGGAAGCAGGTCTAGGAGATTTAGTCAGCTGGAAACAAATGCAAGTGAGAGATCTTTCTATCCGTGAAGATAATGGCTATATTATTGGAAACCCTCCTTATGGACAACGTTTAAGCGATAAGGAGACGGTTAAGGAATTGTATCAGGATCTTGGAACAATTATGAAACAGCATCCATCATGGAGTGTATATATTCTAACAGCTTATGAGCAATTTGAAAAAGAGTATGGGGAAAACGCAACGAAGAAACGAAAATTATTTAATGGATTTATTCAGACGAATTACTATCAATATTTCGGTAAAAAGATAAAGGGAGAGTAATAAATGGGGGAAATAAACCAACTTGAAGAATCTTTCTGGCAATATTTACGGGAAATGGATTCCTACCGTGAAATGCTAATGCTTACCTATTGGGATATGAGAACAAAGATACCAAAAAATGCTGTCGAACAGAGATCAGAAGTAGTAGGTTTTCTAGCAGAAAAACTGCATCATTTACAAACATCAGATCAAATGAAGCGATTTATAGATAAGCTAAAGTCATCGGAGAATGATCTTATTCAAAAGATAATTACTGAATGTGAAGAAATATATGATAAAAACCGCAAAATCCCTAATGAGGAGTACAAAGCATATGTCATGCTACAATCAAAATCAGAAGCGATATGGCAGAAGGCGCGAGAAAAGGCTGATTTTTCAATGTTTCAGCCTTATTTGGAAGAATTAGTGGAATACAATAAAAGATTTGCCAACTACTGGGGTTATGATAAAAATATTTATGATGCATTGCTACATAATTTTGAACCAGGTATCACTACGGAACTATTGGATGATGTTTTCCCAAAACTTCGTCATGCTATCATCAAGCTATTGGATAAAATAAATGCAAGCGATAATAAACCAAATGCTGCTGTACTTAAAGGGTATTTTCCAAAGACTAAGCAAAAAGAATTTACAATAAAGGTCTTAAAGGAGATTGGTTATAGCTTCGATAGTGGGAGGTTGGACGATACGATTCATCCATTTGAGATTACTCTAAATAGAAATGATGTTCGAATTACAACAAGATATGATGAAGAGGATTTTCGTATGGCTGTTTTTGGCACCATTCATGAAGCAGGACATGCCTTATATGAACAAAATATTAGTCCTAAATTAGATCGAACCCCACTAGCAACTGGTACATCCATGGGAATTCATGAATCACAATCCCTATTTTGGGAAAATATAATTAGTAGAAGTAAACCATTTTGGCAATATTATTATAAACAATTTAAAACCTATGCACCAGGAAACTTTCAGGATGTATCGATGGACGAATTCTATCGAGCGGTGAATGAAGTGAAACCTTCTTTTATTCGAATTGAAGCAGATGAGTTAACCTATCCATTGCATATTATGATTCGATATGAATTAGAGAAAGCATTAATGAATGACGAAATTAAAGTAGCGGATTTACCTCATTTATGGAATGAAAAGATGGTAGATTATTTAGGTATTGAACCACCAACAGACCGGGAAGGAGTGTTACAGGATATCCATTGGTCAAGTGGGGATTTTGGTTATTTCCCTTCCTATGCTCTAGGGTATATGTATGCTACCCAGTTCTATCATACGATGTCTAAGGAATTAGATGTGGAAGAGCTTGTGGCTACTGGAGAATTCGCACCTATCAATGAATGGCTATTAAGAAATATTCATCAATATGGTAAAACAAAAAAACCATTACAATTATTAGAAGAAATTACGAATGAGAAATTGAGTTCTGACTACTTAGTTGCTTACTTAACAAGGAAATATGTAGATATTTACCAAATACCTTAAGAGAAATATATACATCGTAGAAAGGTGAGCTTACTCCATGACTTATATCTGTTCAACTGGTATTAGTACACCAAAGTATAATATAAATCAACAAGACATCAAACATTTGGTTAAGGAAATTTTTCGTTATTCATCAAGACAGGTAGATAGATTACTACCCGTTTTTGATAATGCGGCGGTGAAAAACAGACAATTTGTTGTGGAGAAGTCATGGTTTCAAGAGGATCATTCTTTTGAGGAGAAAAACAGACTCTATGAGAAATTAGCTAAGGATTATTCATTAAAAGCTATTGATCATTGCTTACATAATCAGGACTTTTTAACAGACAAGATACCATATGAAGCAATTGATACCATTATTTTTGTATCTAGTTCCGGTATTGCAGCACCATCTATGGATGCTTATCTTATCAACGAACGCCCGTTCCGTTACGATATAAAGCGCATGCCTTTATGGGGGCTTGGTTGTGCAGGTGGCGCTATGGGACTATCAAAGGCATATGATTGGACGAATGCATATCCTGATAAGATTGCACTGGTTGTCTGTACTGAGCTTTGTAGTTTGACTTTTCAAAAGGGAGATATTAAAAAGAGTAATATTATTGGAACCGCTTTATTTGCGGATGGTATTAGTGCAACACTAGTTATTGGAAAAGATTCTCCTTACCGCTCCTATAGTAAGGGGCCTTCATTAAAAATTAAATCGACAAGTTCTTTATTAAAACCAAATAGTTCCTCTGTAATGGGATGGGAAGTCACAAATAAAGGGTTAGAGGTGATCTTTTCAAAGAGTATTCCATCGTTGGTTGAATCATTTTGGAAGGAACACGTGGAGTCCTTTTTAAAAGAGTTGGATATAAAAGAGGATGAAATCCATTCATATATTGCGCATCCAGGAGGAAAAAAAGTATTACAAGCAATGGAAGATGCATTACAATGCTCACGGGACAAACTAAAGCATTCTTATAAGGTTTTAAGTGAACATGGAAACATGTCTTCTGCAACCGTTTTATATGTTTTAAATGAATGGATGAAAGAAGGGATAAATGGAAATAATAAAAGCGTATTATCCGCATTAGGGCCTGGATTTAGCTCTGAATTACTATTATTGGAGTGGAATGAATGATGCAAATCTTTATGTGGCTTTTACTTGCTTTTATTATTTTACAACGGTTGGTTGAGCTGTTAATCGCTAGAAGAAATGAACAGTGGATGAGGGAACGGGGAGGAATAGAAATAGGATCAGAACATTACAAGTGGTTTTTCATTGTGCACAGTTGTTTCTTTATTTCTATCCTTCTAGAAGTATCACTACAAACAAATAGTGTGAGTGAACTAAATAACTATCTATTTGCTCTATTTCTTTTAACCCAACTAGCAAGAGTTTGGTGTATTCAATCATTAGGTAGGTTTTGGAATACAAAAATTATTGTTCTTCCTAATGTAGCTCTCGTTAAAAGGGGACCTTATAAATATATCAAGCATCCCAATTATGTGATTGTGGGCGTTGAGCTTTTTGTTATCCCACTATTGTTTGGAGCATACATGACGGCTGTATTGTTTCCACTATTTCATTTAATTTTATTGAAGATACGCATACCGGCAGAAGAAAAGGCATTGAAAAAAGTTAAAATGGGAAAATAAAAGGAGGACAGTACATAACTGTCCTTCTTTTATTTAATTATTACCGATTGGCCATGCAAATGGTGCTGATCCTGGTGGTGCATTTTGAATTATGTCTGCAATTGGTATAGTATAAGCAAATAGAATTAAAGCGATGGTTATACCAATCCATAATTTCCAGTTTTCTAACCACATAGGAGTTGGTTGCGCGTCTTTATCTTCCACTGCAATAGGGAACTCTTGATCTCCTTTAGGTGCAAAGAAGGCTAATTTGATAAAAATGTAAATCATGAGAATAATCGCGATAAAAAGGATGGAACCCCCGATTGCTTGAGCCATTTGATATGCTCCCCATTCTGCTACTTGTTCGGACCCATTATATGTTGAATAGGCTGAACGTCTAGGACCACCTAAAAGGCCCTGAATATGCATAGCACCAGACATGATGGTCATACCAACCGTCCAGAAAATTGTTTGTATAATACCTAGCCGGTTAATTGATTTTGTCAGTTTACGTCCAGTTAAATGAGGTACTAACCAGTACGTGATACCAAAAAAAGTAAGAATAACAGTTGTTGCCACTGTTAAATGAAAGTGACCAGTGACCCAAATGGTATTATGAATAACAGAATTTAATTGGTAAGAAGCATTAATAAGGCCTCCAGCTCCTCCAGGAATAAACGCTGCCATACCAATAAAAGGAGCTAGGAAACGCACATCTTTCCATGGCAGATGTTTAAGCCATCCAAATAATCCTCCATAACCTTTTTTACGACCGGTAATTTCAAACGTTGCAAACATAGAAAATGCTGTCATCAAACTTGGAATAACAACCATAAAGGTCAATGTTACTTGAATAAACTTCCAAGTTGTATCAAGCCCTGGTTCTGTCAATTGGTGATGAAGTCCAACTGGTATAGAGAAGAACAAAAATAATACAAAAGCTAATCGTGCTAGTGAATCACTAAATATTTTCCCTCCGATAATTTTTGGAATAATTGCATACCATGCCATGTATGCAGGTAATAACCAAAAATAAACTAATGGGTGACCGAAATACCAAAACAACGTACGGCTTAATAGAACATCTATGGTTGCAGCATATCCTAATGACCAAGGAATAAATTGGAATAAAACAGTTCCAGCTACTCCAAGTGTACATATAAACCACATGACCATGTTAATTACTACCATAAATGCTAGAAGCGGAGATTTTTCATTGGGATGTTTCTTTTTCCAAAGATATAGTTGTCTCCAATTAACGAAACATGAAATCCAACTTCCTACAATTACTAGAGCTAAACCGATATAAAAAGCAGGGTGCGCTTGTAATGGGGCATAGAATGTATAAAGTACGCTTGCTTTCCCATAAAGAACAGTAATTGCAGTTGTAAGTGTTCCAAATGTCATTACCCAAAAACCTAACCAAGCTACACGTTTCTGGGTTTCAGAGATACCCACTGTTTTTCCCATTAATGCATATTGGAATCCAATAATAAAGTATGTCGTTAGAACAAGCCCTAATATTACTCCGTGCACCGTTAATACCTGATAATAGTCAATTCCAGCTGGTAAGGTAAAATGACCTGAACGAACTAGTACTTGTAAAAGCCCCATTAATCCGCCGACAAATAATGCAATAAAGGCGAAGGTAATATAAGACATATAAAGTCTTTTTTCTGATTTTGATATAGTTAATGGAAATCTTGAGTCATTTCTAAAGTTTAATAATTTCTCAACGGCCATTATTCATACACCTCCACAGTAGCATACATCATATGATGGCCTACTCCACAGTATTCATTACATAGAAGTGTGTATTCTCCTGGGGTTTTCATTTCTACTTCCATACTGCTTATATATCCCGGCTCTACCATCATATTTGCATTGGTTCCAGCAATATTAAATCCATGGATAACATCAGGTGAGGTTGCTTGAATGAGAACAGTAGATCCTTTAGGAATTCTAATGTGTTTTACTGCATTTCCATCTTCGTCTTTTCCTAAATCATAATTAAAGGCACTAGCAACAACATTTAGGACATATTTCCCATCATCCACTTTCGTTAATCCAAGGTTCTCTGGTTTAAATGCTTCTTCCGCTTGAATGTTCTCTGGATCAATAGTAATTCCGTGACTTTGTGGATGTGTACCTAAATAAAATGCACCATATCCTAAAATGATTAAGAAAATTATTAATCCAGCAATACCAAAAGTGAGCCACCATTTTTCATATTTGTGTAAATGCATCTTATTCGTTCCCCCTTCAAACTAATTTTTTAACGCATCATCTTGAAAGAAATAACATAAATACGGCAACCCATGAAACAACAATAAACAATCCAACAAAAGTAACAGAAGTTAGGGTTCCTTTTAAATTCGGTTCTTTTTCTGAATGAGAATGATGTGGATGTTTCTTCGTACTCATTTTTTTCACTCCTTTGGTTCTAGGATTATCTATCTATTTCCATCATACACAATATAAGAATAGAATTTACAAGGTATGTAAACGTTTCACAATTTGTTCAATAACCTTTATTGGCCGTCTTATTGCAATTTTATTAACCTTTTAGTTAGAAAAGTATTTGAACATTTTGTGATAAAAAGAAAACATATGTTCGTTGTCGAGGCAAAAGTTACTATAGTTAGGAAAAGAGTCCATTGTTTAAGGAATTTATAGAAAATGGGGGAATGGATGTCTAGGGAAGAGCTTTTTCCCTAAAGAAATGCTGTGTTTCGCTTTACCATTAGTTGGCTTAGAAATAGACGGACCCCAATTACTATGCTTCATCTTTCGGTTCGTCAAACTAAGAAATGTATGATAATAGCTAGTATTATTTAAAAATAGGCACAAAAAAAGCGAAAACCTTTTAGATTTTCGCTTTTATATTATATAGTTGTTTATTTATTTTTTAGTAACATTTGCAGCTTGAGGTCCACGTTCACCTTCAACAATTTCAAAAGAAACTTCTTGACCTTCTTCTAAAGATTTGAATCCTTCTTCTTGAATTGCAGAATAGTGTACGAATACATCATTTCCTTCTTCTAGTTGAATGAAACCATAGCCCTTTTCTGCATTAAACCATTTTACTACTCCGTTTTGCATTTACATATCCTCCTAAAAACTTTCACGTAAAACGTGGTAATACAAAGTAGAGAAACAAAAACATTAATCTAAAAAGGCAACCTCCATTAGAAGTGTAGGATCACTATTACATCCACTTCTATAGGAAGTTGCCTGTCTATTAATGAATCCGTACATCTTCTTTGCTTATTCTTAATATAGTCCATTTGTAGACCATAGTCAAGAAAATACTACCATTTTTATGAAATTATCCGTATTATTTAAACATTAGTATGTAACTTTTAAAATGTGTTATATAATTTAGTCATTAAACAGTTTCAGGGGTGATTAAAATGAACGATAGGGAACAATTAAAGGCTATTAGACAGTATATTAAGAGTGTATTTAAGAATGATGTTTCTGGTCATGATTTTTATCATATGTCTAGAGTAGCGAAAAATGCTGTGCAGATAGCTGCATATGAAGATGCTGATTTATTTATTACGGAAGCGGCTGCCTGGTTACATGATGTAGGGGATCATAAATTGTTTGAAAATCCAAGTAAAGACATAGAGAAGATGAATGAATTCTTACGTACATTGGATATTTCCGAAGAACAAATCTCAGTCATTAACACTATTATTAATGAAATTTCATTTAGTAAAGGAAAAGTACCACAATCCTTAGAAGGAAAAATTGTACAAGATGCTGATCGCCTAGATGCAATTGGAGCAATCGGAATCGCTAGAACGTTTGCCTATGGGGGGTTTCATGGACAGTTAATTCACCACGATGAATTAAAAAACACATCCGTCCAACATTTTTATGATAAATTATTAACCCTAAAGGATACAATGAATACGAATAAAGCAAGGGCGATTGCCGAGGATAGACATGGGTTTATGGAAACATTTTTAAATCAGCTTGATAAGGAATGGTAGTTAAAAAGCCACATCCTTCTTTATGTATATACTTCCAAAGAAGAGTGGCTTTTTGATAAATTATTTTATTCTAATAAATTACAGTCGTCTTATCCGTAAGAGCAGCTCAATTATGGTTTGATTCGTTTAGCTCCTATATATTTTGACTCCCAGTAAGAGCTAATCATGTTACTGATGGTAACACCGGATGTGCTTCCAGCATGAATAAATTCTCCGCTTCCTTAGTAGATTCCTAGATGGGTTGGACCAGTTTTATAAGTTGTAAAAAACACGAAATCTCCTATAGAAGGGTTGGATACTTCATTTGTAGCATCCCATATCTCCCTAACTGCTTTTCTGAAGCTACTATTTTATTGGCTTCAGTTAATAGAAAAAATAGTATGATGGCTCGTCTCTCTTGTGTTACAATAAAGCAATATAAACTGAATAATAGTAGGGAATACATAGAAAATGGAGGGATTTCCCATGGCAGTAGGGGAACAAGCGTATTTAGACTTATGTCAATATATATTAGATAATGGGAATAAACGAGGGGATAGGACGAATACAGGAACATACTCTGTTTTTGGTCATCAAATGAGATTTGACTTGCAGAAAGGGTTTCCTTTATTAACAACAAAAAGGGTTCCGTTTACATTGATTGCATCCGAGATGCTGTGGTTTATAAAAGGCGATACGAATATTCGCTATTTACTACAACATAATAATAATATTTGGAATGAATGGGCTTTTGAAAAATGGGTTAATAGTAATGAATATCAAGGTCCAGATATGATAAATTTTGGTATTCGCTCCCAACAAGATGAAAAATTTAATGCTATCTATCAAGAGCAAATGAATCTTTTTAAGGATAAGATTTTAAAGGACGATGCATTTGCAAAAAAATATGGGGATCTCGGTTCTGTTTACGGAAAACAATGGAGAAAATGGGAGACATCACAAGGTGAAACCATTGACCAATTACAGCAAGTTATCCATGCCATTAAACATAATCCTACTTCCCGTAGACATATTGTAACGGCATGGAATCCTGAAGATATTCCGAATATGGCTTTACCTCCATGTCATACCATGTTCCAATTCTATGTTGCGGATGGAAAATTATCCTGTCAGCTTTATCAAAGAAGCGGAGATGTATTTTTGGGAGTGCCATTTAATATTGCTGGATACGCCTTATTGACACATTTAATTGCGCATGAATGCAATCTTGAAGTCGGTGAATTTGTTCATACTCTTGGTGATGCACATATCTATTCCAACCATGTAAAGCAAGTTAAAACACAACTAAGTCGTCATCCGAAGCCATTACCTCAGCTGAAGCTTAATCAAGAAAAGTCCTCTATTTTTGAATTTACTTTAGATGATTTTGAATTAGTCGGTTATGATCCACATCCGACGATAAAAGCACCGGTAGCAGTGTAAATAGATAGAGGGAGGATATTTTAGTGATTTCATTTTTAGTTGCTATGGATAGAAATCGTGTTATTGGTTTAAATAGTGATTTACCTTGGTATTTGCCGAGAGATTTAAAGTTTTTTAAAGAGAAGACAACTGGGCATACGATTATTATGGGAAGAAAAACATTTGATTCTATTGGTAAAGCACTTCCAAATCGGAAAAATATTGTTCTCACAAAACAAAACAAAAGTTTTCCCGAGGAGGTAGAAATCGTACAGAACCTATCTGATATAATTGATATGGAGAAAAAGAACCCGAATGAAGAGTATTTTGTAATTGGTGGAGGAAATCTCTTTTCTCAACTATTACAACATGCCGATCGAATGTATATAACTTTAATAGACGAAGAATTTAAAGGGGATACATATTTTCCTGATTTTCATGAAGAGGACTGGGTTCTATCCTCTAAAGAAAAGGGGACAAAGGATGAAAAAAATCCATATGATTATTACTTCCTTCAGTATGATCGTAGATAGTTATCGATTATTACTTGCCTATTGAAATATAAACTGTTAATATAAAAATAAATATGAACTAAAAGGTTTTCATTTATTTAATTACTAAATAAGAAGGTGTACATATGAGTCTAGCAGGAATTGGTGTACCAGGATTAATTCTTATTCTAATCATTGCTCTAGTTATTTTTGGACCAAAAAAGTTGCCAGAAATAGGAAAAGCTGCTGGTCAAACCTTAAAGGAATTTAAGAAATCTGCTAATGATTTAACCAGTGATGCAAAAGAAGAAATAAATGAAGCAAAAGAAATTGTTACTGATAAAGATACTAAATAATCTTTTGGAGTGTTGATTAATGAGCATTGGTTTTCCAGGCTTAATTTTAATTTTAATTGTTGCTTTGGTTATTTTTGGTCCTTCCAAGTTACCCGAAATTGGTAAAGCCTTTGGTTCTTCTTTAAAGGAGTTTAAAAAAGCAGCCCAAGGCATGAATGATGAAACGACAAGGAAATAAAGAATAGAGTGGAAGGTGTAGGGCTTTTGACCTTACATCTTCTTTTTTCGCTTAAAGGAGTTGTTCAAAAAAGTCCGGTAAAATGACACAGTGAATCAGGGAACCTTCGACTAGGTTTACGTCCTGTGACGAACGTCGAATTCACCACATCTAGTGGCAGCTCATAGGCTTGCTTTTCCGCATCTCATGTATCTTTTAATGTACACGGCACTCCTGGGAAAAGTAATACACTTATCCCGTGTGCGATGTAATACAGAGAAGCATTCCCTATGTTCAAAGCTTTTCCACCTCGAACTTCTTGGTCCTTTTTGAACACATACTTACATAAGGAGTGAATAATGTTGAGTGAAGGCAGTAAATCTCAAGAAAAAGAGATGGATGTTGTAGGGCATTTATCAGAACTAAGAAATAGAATTATTGTTACTGCTGTATTTTTTCTATTATTTTTTGTTGCTGGATTTATCTATGTAGAGGATATTTATTGGTTTTTTGCCAAGGACTTAGGATTTCAGCTTACTGCAATCAGTCCTGGTGAAATTCTTTGGTTATACTTTTCCATGGCAGGTCTTATTGCGATAGCCGGAACGATGCCAATTTTAGCTTTTCAATTTTGGTCTTTTGTGAAGCCAGGACTTACCCCTAGGGAGAGAAAAGTTTCCTTATCCTATATCCCTTTCATATTTATTTTGTTTATTATTGGATTAGTGTTTGGTTATTTTTTATTTACAGAGTTTATTATTCCTTTCTTATTGACTTTAAACAATGGCATGTTTGAAGTTATGTTTACCGTTGACCGATATTTCAAATTTTTACTTCGTGTTACATTACCATTAGCGATTTTATTTGAATTACCAATCATTGTCATGTTTTTAACAAATCTAGGAATCCTTACCCCGGATTTTTTGAAGAAAACAAGAAGGTATGCGTACTTTGTTTTAATTATAGTCAGTACAATGATTACACCACCTGACTTTATATTGCCGCTCCTTGTAGCGATTCCGTTAATTATAATATATGAAATCAGTATTGGATTATCGAAGCGAGTTTATCGAAAAAAATTGAAGCGGCATGAAGAATTTATGAGTGACAGTAATATCTAGCTATGGGGTGAAAAAGATGCGAACTTTTTACCAATTCTTAATGACTTTTCGAGGAAAAAATAAACCCGATGATCAAAGTAAGCTGGCTAATTGGGTATTCCATGACCATGATTTTCCTAAACACTCAACGGATTATTATGAAATAAGCAACTATTTAGAATGGAATAGTCCTTTTCCTAATGCATTAGTTGTGTTTGATGAAATTTGGGAAATGTATCATTTATAAAGGATACAAAAAAACTGTCTTGTTTTATTGCACAAGACAGTTTTTTTGTACTCTATTTTCTAAATTAAATGGGAAGTACTAAGCTTACAAAGAGTGTTTACATTATAGCGATAATCTTTTCAAAAGCAATATCCATTGTTGATCCATTTTCAAGTTGGAATAAAAGATGGGTATGAGTAGGGTGAGTTTTTTTGATTTTTCCTGTGTAATGATACTCTTTTGCATGGTCATAAATGGATATCGTAATCGTTTTATCATTCTCCAATGCATAAACTAAGCGATGGTTTATATCTTCCAACTGTTGTGGATCAAGTATCGGTTTAGAACGTTTCGTATCTTCTTCCCATAATTGATTTAATAATTCCACATGCTCAGGAAGCATTAAAGACGTCCATTTAATAGAACCTCTATCTCTTTGCATATAATCACCTCATAAATATTATAATCGAACATTTGTTCTTAATCAATATTGTTTAGTTATTAGGATATATTTTTCCAAAAAAATTTGTTATCCAACAAAGTTCTACAAACGCTTTTAGGAGAAATTGTAGGTTGTTGCGGTTCCCTGGGAAATGAAAGATTTACGTAATAAATTGCCGATAGATAGTAGGGGAAGACTTGAGCCTACACACATTAATGGAAAATACGTAAAATATGTTAAACCGTTTAATAAATTAATTCATGTGGAATGATTCTATAGATTGATATACAGTGTGTGTTCAATCGGAGGATAGACTAGACTTTTGAACAACCAACGTATACAGAAATAATCGAGGGGGGAGATAAAATGTTATTTCCAACTCAAAGGCCACACGAACGTTATCCGATGCGACAAAATAATTTTATGATGCCACAACAATCTCAACGAGTTCGAAATAATCCTTATTATAGGAATGGTGGGCAAAGGAGCGGTCATCAAGGTTTTCTTCAAAAAATGATTGGCATGCAACCAAATATTACTGAAGCTGCAAGTAAAGGAGTAGGGGGATTATCCAAAACACTAACAAACGTACAACAAGTATTGAATGTCGTGCAATCAACCGCACCGATTATTCAGGAATATGGACCAATGGTGAAAAACCTTCCTGCGATGTATCGAATGATGAAAGCATTTAAAGATATAGAGAAGATGGATGATCATAGTAATGAAACAGATTCACAAGAAACAACCACAAAGGATGATTCTTTTGAAAGTGAAAAATCAAATCAGTCTGACCATAATCCTACAGAGGGGAACAAAAAAAGATCATCTGGTCAGTCCCAACCTAAGTTGTATATTTAAAATGAAGCAGAGTACTTGATTTTTACAGTAAAAAAGGGAAAAATAGAACTAAATAATGCTGTAATGGAGGAATTAAAATGTCTTCAAATTTAGAAAAAGCAACATTTGCTGGTGGTTGCTTCTGGTGTATGGTTCAACCATTCGATACAAGACCAGGAGTTGAGAGTGTTATTTCAGGCTATACAGGTGGAGATGTTGAAAATCCTACGTATGAACAAGTCTGTTCCAATACAACTGGACATGTGGAAGCAGTTCAAATCACATTTGATCCTACTATCATGCCGTATGAAAAGCTTGTTGAAACGTTTTGGCAACAAATTGATCCAACTGATCCAGGCGGACAGTTTAATGACCGTGGGGAATCTTATCAAACGGTTATCTTTTACCATGATGAAACACAAAAGGAAATTGCCGAAAAGTCAAAACAAGATTTAGACAAAAGTGGGAAATTTTCAAAACCAATTGCAACAAAAATTTTACCTGCAAAAACTTTTTATCCAGCAGAAGAAAATCATCAGGATTATTACAAAAAGCAATCCTTCCATTATCGCTTATATAAGAAAGGTTCTGGGAGAGAAGATTTTATTAACAAGACTTGGGGTATGAAGGTAGACAAGGAATCCCTAAAAAAGAAATTATCCCCAATTCAATACCATGTTACACAGGAAAATGGTACAGAACGTCCTTTTCAAAACGAATATTGGAACAATGACAAAGAGGGTATCTATGTTGATATCATTTCTGGTGAGGTTTTATTTTCTTCCAGAGATCAATATGATGCTGGATGTGGCTGGCCAAGCTTCACGAAACCAGTTGACGGATATCAAGTAACAGAAAAGCTGGATCAATCACATGGTATGATTCGTACTGAAATTCGAAGCAGAAAATCTGACTCCCATCTTGGTCATGTTTTTGAGGATGGACCTAGAGAAGCAGGCGGACTCCGTTATTGCATGAATTCAGCAGCAATGAAATTTATCCCTAAAGAAGAAATGGAAGAAAAGGGATATGCAGAATATTTATATTTATTCCAAGAAAAAACAAAGTAGACGATAATATTATTATGTAAACTATAAATCGGAGTGATTCACTTATGATACATCTAAACTGGGAAAACAACGAAACGATTAAACAAGTGGAATGTGTCCACGCAAATGCTAAAAAATTTGTGGTCGATAATAAATTAACACCTGGTAAAACGTATGACGTAAAAAATGAAACAGATGAATTTTACTTTATTATAGATAACAGTAACCGTATTGGTGGATTTCTGAAGGATTATTTTAAAGAAATAAAATAACAGGGGACTGCCCCTGTTTTTTTTATAATACAAAGCATATTATAAAAATGATGGTTGTGCATAATTTTATATTAAGGAATGACCACGTCCACGACGCACGAAAACTATAGCGCATCCTGCTTCATTAGCATGACAATACAATAAATAAGGCACCAACACTGTTGTTTTCTATAGATATAAGTTAGCTAGCATGATTCCAAGGGTCTCCTCATAAATCTTTGAAAATTGACTGATAGGTAGAGGATTGATGCCTATCCCTAGTTCTATAGTAAAGCAAGGTTTCCGGAAGTCTTGAAAAAACCAATCTTTATAGCCTGCAAAACTATCTATATATCTTACTGGTCTATACCCACTAACTCTTGAATATTCATTTACAATGGTTTCTGATTCAGGTGGTTCCATACCTTGATAACCCCAAAAAATAACCTCTCCTTGTGTATGTAATGCATTCATCCTCTCAAAATTTCTATTCTGTGCCAGCCGTTCCATAGCAATTGCTTCTGGTTCTGATAATGGACTTTCTCCAGGAAAATCGCGAGGACCTGGAAATTCTGGTTTACGCGCTGCTTCTGTTTCCCATAATGCTGGATATTGATTGTTTAGATCGACTCCGTTTATATTTGCCTTCCAATTAGAAAAGTCTTCCCGTTGATTATTAATAGCTAGTACTTCTTCCTGTCGATTTTCCGCAGCAGAAGATCCATTTAGAACAAGATTTACTCCATCTGGATTTACCATGGGGACAAGGGACAGCCTTGTGCTCATAAAGAATGGATGCATATATAATCCCCGTGTTGGTGCATTATTTGAAAGCGCTAGAGCATATTGATTTAAAAATTTCATAATGACAGGAGTAGTAATCCATTCATTTGCGTGAAACGACCCATTGACATGAACTTGTTTTGTCCCTGTACCAATTTGTAATTCAACAAGGTTTTTTCCCAAGACCGAATTCCCAATAGTTTGATCAATAATAAATGGATAAATATAAAGAAGTTGTTGGATGTCATCTACCATTTTTTCATACGTATAGTTATTAACATCGTTTATAATTAAGTTTGTTACACGTTCTGGAATAACAAGTATTTGCCCAATTTGTAAATAGGCAGGCTGTATTCCCTGATTCATAAGCAGGAGCATGTCAAGGGGGATATTATAGGCCATTGCAATCGACCACAACGAGTCATTTGGCTTAACTGTATATGTACTAGCTATAAAACCTGGTATTTGAATTCTTTGGCCTACTAAAAGCTGTGTAGGGGAGATGGTTGGGTTCGAGGCTTCGATTAAGTATAAAGGAACTCTAAAAATTTGGCTGTAATGCCATAAAGAATCACCTGGACGGACGGTTATTTCCATAAGCTCACTCCCATTACTTCATTATACTAAATGTTATGAAATATCCCAAAAAAGATGATTCTTTTATTTTTTTTAGGAAATAAGTTATACTAAATTTTAGATAGATACTATTTTTTTATTTGTAGGAGGAGATTTCGTTGGCATTTATCATAACATCACCATGCAAAACAGAAAAAGCCGGAGAATGTGTAGAGGTTTGCCCAGTTGATTGTATTGAAGAGGGAGAAGATATGTTTTATATCGATCCTGATGTATGTATAGATTGCGGTGCATGTGAAGCTGTATGTCCTGTAGAAGCCATATACATGGAAGATGAAGTTCCGGAAGAAGAAGTTGGTTACATTGAATTAAACCGTAAATTTTTTGAAAACCGGTAAAAGGGAGCCACTATCATTTTTTGGTAGTTGGCTTTTTTGTCTATTTTCTACCAGATTGTTGTCTCAAATAATATATAGGTGTTCATAAGTTTGATGATAGTGATGCCGGCCGCCTTAAAGGTGCGCGTCGTGTATTTCTTAGGGTTTTAACGCACGATTACTATGAACAAACTGCTGCACATATTATTTCTACTGTGCCGGAGAAGGCAACAAAGTGTATATAAGCAGTCAATGTTTTACATATTTTTTCCTATTGTAGGTAATAATGAAGATAACTTATCAAGGGAAAGGATGATAATTGATTGACTGATAAAAATCTACCTCAATATACTGAAGCTTATTGGCGTGATTCGACTAACCTCGAGTCCTATTCCAGATTAACCGAATCTATTAAAGCAGATGTAGGAATTGTAGGTGGCGGGATTACGGGTATTACAACAGTATACTTTTGAAGGCCCCGCCAAAAAACCGTTATCAAGACGGAAATTAATTAAAAACAGCTCGTTTTAGGCTGTTTTTTATTTAAAATTATTAAGAAAAGTTTATACAAATTCAATAGAATTTCTAATTTACTAATTTTATACTATAATAGAGAATGTTATATATTTTATCAGGCTAATGGAGGGGAAAATATGAGAATTATTGTAGCAGGTGGAGATGGATTTTGCGGGTGGCCTACAGCATTATACTTATCAAAACAAGGCCATGAAGTAACCATCGTTGATAATTTAGTAAGAAGAAAGTATGATGATGAGCTACGTTCCAATTCTGTTACTCCAATCGCGTCATTAGAAGAACGTGTAAATAAATGGAAAGAAATGACTGGGAATGAAATAAAAACATTTATTGGTGATTTAAATCATTATGACTTTTTAAGTGAAGTATTCAGACAAACTGAACCAGAGGCATTTGTACATTTTGCAGAACAGCGATCTGCACCATATTCTATGATTGATAGAGAACATGCAGTGTATACCCAATCAAATAATGTGATTGGTAATTTAAATGTATTATATGCAATTAAAGAGCATGCTCCTGACTGTCATCTTATTAAATTGGGTACAATGGGTGAATATGGTACACCAAATATCGATATTGAAGAAGGATATATCGAAATCGAGCATAATGGGAGAAAAGATAAGCTTCCATATCCAAAACAGCCAGGTTCGTTCTACCATTTATCAAAAGTTCATGATAGTCATAACATTATGTTTGCTTGTAAAATTTGGGGAATTCGCGCAACTGATTTAAACCAAGGAATTGTATATGGTTTACATACAGATGAAACAGAATTACACCCTGTTTTGTTTAATCGAGTTGACTATGATGGAGTCTTTGGTACAGCATTAAATAGATTCTTGATTCAAGCTGCAATTGGTCATGACTTAACCGTATATGGCGAAGGTGGCCAAACAAGAGCGTTCTTAAATATTAAAGATACGGTTAGATGTATCGAAATTGCAGCAAATAATCCTGCTGATAAAGGTGAGTTTAGGGTATTTAACCAATTCACGGAATACTTCTCTGTAAAAGATCTTGCTGAACGCGTGAAACATGTAGCGAATGAATTAGATTTGTCTCCTGAGGTGGCTCATATTGAGAATCCAAGAGTAGAAGCAGAAAATCATTATTATCATGCTGTTAATACGAATTTAAGAGACCTAGGACTAGAGCCAAATCTATTAACAGATGACGTGTTAAAAGGTATTTTACAAGTTGCTTTAGAATACAAAAATCGTATTATTAAAGAAAATGTATTACCAACCGTATCATGGAAATAAGAGGGTGTTGGAAACGTTTTGAGAATTGCAATAGTCACAGAAACCTTTTTACCTTCTACAGATGGAGTCGTAACCCGCTTAACCCAGGCTATAAGATATTTTCGTAAAAATGGTCATGAGGTATTAGTGATTGCTCCAGACTTAGGTGTTACAGATTTTGAAGGGGCGAGAGTAGAAGGGATTAAACCAATAACATTACCATTTTATCGTTCTAAAAAATTTGCGATGCCGTCTAAAAAGGTGAAAGCATTGATAGAAGATTTTGAACCAGATGTCGTACATGCGGTGAATCCACTGCTAGTTGCGACATCGGCTGTCCGTTATGGAAATGAATTAAATCTTCCTTTAATTGCCTCCTATCACACCCATATACCAAAATATATGGATTATTACAAAATTTATAAACCAGCTAAACCAATTGTTTGGAAGTATATAAGGAAGCAACATAACGCAGCAGATATCAATCTATGTACCTCAGAAACGATAAAAAAAGAGCTCTTACAACAAAATATCAACAATTTATATGTATTACAGCGTGGTGTGGATGTGAAAAATCACCACCCAAGCTTTTACAGTGAAACGATGCGTAAACGTTTAACAAACAATGATCCCACGAAAAAATTACTCATATTTGTTGGTAGGCTTGCTATTGAAAAAGAAATACACAAAGTGAAGCCGCTTTTAGAAGCAAGAGATGATATTGCCCTAGCTATTATTGGCGATGGCCCAGAACGGGAAAATTTGATGCAGTTGTTTAAGGGATTAAATACTGTTTTTACAGGTTTTCTTCACGGTGAGGAATTATCACAAGCATTTGCATCAGCTGACGCTTTTATTTTTCCATCCGTCACAGAAACATTAGGATTAGTGATTTTAGAAGCGATGGCATCTGGTTTACCGGTAATCGCGGCAAAAAGCGGCCCAACTTTAGAGCAAATTAGAAACGAAGAAACCGGCTTGCTGTTTGAGAACGAAAACACAGAAAGCTTACTATCAGCAGTATCAGTGTTAGATCAGCAAGAAAAGCTTCATGAAATGAAACAACTTGCTCGTAATGAAGCTGAGAAATTCGCATGGGATAAAGCATCCAAAGAGTTATTAGACTATTATCAACATACAATTGAAGTACATCACAACCAGAGCTTTGCAATTTCGTAAAGCTCTGGTTTTATCTTTATAGAAGAGAAATTTCATGTGATTTTTTCACATATTAAAAGATCTAACGTAAATAAGATTAATGGGAAACTAATATTAATGATGCTGCTATTTATATTAGTTAGATCTAATGGATATGGAAGATGAAAAGATATAAATTGCAAAAAGTGCTAAACAGATAAATGTGCATTTAAATCGGATTTTTACGTGTAAGTAAATGAAAAGAACAAATGGATTAACGAATAATATAACATTACATTGCAAATCAACTGAACCACAATATACAATACAATGAATGATTGAAATGAACTTATTGATAAATTAATATATCGACATCCGAATTGAGTGTATAAGAAATTAAAAATCCCATTTTATCTCACTATCTAAAGTATACTTATGTTATGAGATTATTTTTTTACAACTTCCTATAATAAATATTATGTAAACTAGAAAAGAATTTTTTAAAAACCTACATTTAATAAAATCCCCTACCCTGTTTATTACTCTTAAAACGATATATTAACCCGTTTTGTTTATTTTTCAAAATGGGCTAATATATTTTACAACATTTATTTATGATTATAAGCAACTATAATAAATCGATGCTCATAGTTTAAAACATAGCCATTTGCTGTTAACTCTTTATAGGCATTTAATAATCGATCAAAGTTTTCCTTTACATTAAATGCTGGGAATTCCCACTCAATTACCTTTACATAGTAAATTAAGGCTTTCATATTAAAAAACTTTTGATATGGAAAATACTCATCAGCAAACATAATCTCAAAATCTCTTTTTTTAAGGTCACATAAAGTATTTCTCAAATTTAAATTTCTATATTGTGGTTGAAAATTTGGAATAAGCATATTTGATAAGCGGTTTCCATTTTCTCCACCAACCTGTTGCGTAATGAAAACACCGTTTGGTCTTAATACTCTTTTTATTTCATTAACATGAAATGATTCATGTCTATTAATTATAATATCGAAACTATTATCAACAAAGTCAATTATATCATCGTCAGCTATCGAAGCGAGTTTTATCCCTAAAGGAACTAATTTTCTTTTTAAAAGTTCAATATTTGGTTGCCAACCTTCTGTTACCGATGTTTTTTCATAAGGATGATTTAAGGACAGAAGAAATTCTCCACCTCCTGTACCCATATCAAGTAATTCTAAGTTTGAAGATAAATACTTATTTATAATTCTAGTAAAATCCCATGGGAGAGTTTCATTTTCCCAATCGTCCTTTATATGAGAAAAATCCCAACCTTCAAAGTTCACTTCTTCTTCGTATTTTAACCATTCCTTTTTTAACGCATTTATATTCATAATAATCATCCTCGACTTTTTATTTGTTATGCGGACGATACGATGCTTAGGTAAAGTTCGATACAGACTCCATCAGTAGTTAATTCGTTCCATTTAATAAGTTCCCTCCTTATGGAATAATCCATTAAACAAATTGCAAAAATTTCAAAATCATCTGTTCAATTTTAATATATCAAGCTTTAATTTAAAACTGCAATAAGTTCATTACAGAAAAAAGGCTACATCTTTTACGCAGTTAACCGACTCCAATGGCTCATACCTCGAATCGTTTTTTCGCATATACTATAAGTAAAAATGTATAACAAGAAGGTGATATAGTATGAAAGACAATCACTGTGAGAGCTGCAAGTCCTCCCCATGCAGTTGCCCTATTTATAAAAAGAATAAGATAGTAAATAATCCGTCCTATACAAATACGTTTAATCCAACGATTCACGTTCATCCAGTCGTAAGTTCATCGAATGAAAATATCGGCGAGCCTGCGTCTGTTGCGTCTGCGTTTAGAGCTAACAAAAGTGACAATCAACGTTATTCGACACCTGAAGATGATGTTGTGGTTTCTTTTGGAGTTGATCGGTTTGATTTGGAAAATGAATATAATAATCCAGTATTTACTCCAAATCAGGAAGGTGTCTACTCCATTAGTACAGAAGTAGGGTTCGTTCCCGATACGAATAACTATGATGCGGTACTAACTATAGAAGTCAATAATGAGATTGTTGCTTCTGATTTTCTGCGAAACGTAAGTGATATTCAAACCTTAAGTATATCCACAATTGAGGGATTGAATGCAGGAGATAATGTAAGCGTATTTTTTGAAGCTAGCGTAACCGGATATATTACACCCATTTTTAATATTGCATTTTTTGCAGCAGCGAGGTTCCCATTTGAGGGCTCCGTACCGCCGATATCCCCCACATCATCATCAACACTATTAAGTGATCATGAATCAAAACTACGCAAGATGAAGAAAAAACGATAGTTAAGGATAATAAGAAGTAAACATATTTCCGTTTTTAATATATGCAGCTGGTTTTAGAAAAATCGTATTCATTTACTCTCTTTTTCACATATATTTTTATAAAGGAGGAATGATTAACATGAGAAATGTAGATTGGTCTATGGTTATGTTTGTTATGGGCCCTATCTTGAACGATGCTTGGTTACTATGGGGGCTACCAAGAATATATTATTGGAATATGAAAAAAGAAAATAATACAGATGGCAATAATCATAATCGTGCAGCTTAAAGAAAGTAAGAAGATTCTTAATCGATTTTAAGATATCGATTAAGAATCTTCTTTGCCCGTTTTACGCATGAAAAGAAAACTAATGAAGTATAAGATGCTAGTGATTCCGGACCAAGCAAATATACTAGGAGTTAGCAGAAAATATATAGTTATTGGTAACGACCACAAAAAAGCAATAAACATGAAGTATACTTTATATGTTATGGTAGCAGCAATTGCTAAACAGCCAGGTAGAAATAACATAATAAATGTTCTTGCTATTGGTTCAAAATCACTTGTATTGAAGTAAGGATTATAAAAATTTAGTACAAACCACAGAATGATACTGGAGATTCCTGCAATTAATCCTAAAATTTGGGAAGTTTTTCTAACTTTACACCCTCCTTATCGATTAATACTTAAAATAATATTTCACTATTACCATTCCACTCGACTCGTACTTCTACTTCAAAATTCTTGATAATTTTAACATTGGTTGGATTTGCTCCATCATACCTTTTCAGAACACCAGCTTCATTCATGTATAGCCACTTCGCCAAAACCTCCTACATTAGTATCAACATCAGAAGTAATACTACAGGGGTTTCGAAGCATATTACATCTTATTATTTTAATATTTCTATAGTTAATGTACGAATACGAAATTCGCGTCATAAGAATCGATTTCTTTCCTCTGATGAGGGAATCATACATTTTTCTTTTTTGCCAAACCATCTATATCTATTTTTAGCAATTAAGTCATAGAACAAATCCCTAATAGGTCTAGGAATAAATCTAAAGAAGTATAATCCCTTCCATGGCCCCTTTAAGTACCTACAAACGCGGAGTGTGGCTTGATGATTTGACATAGTATTTGTAATCATCAATCAAGACAAAACTATCCATACCTTCAGGAGCATTATATTTATTCAATAGTTCTTTTCCAATATCGCTTTGTAATGAAGCGAACTTAAACGTTGCCTTAGGATCTCTTTTGATGATAAATTGAACACTCTTGTCACAAAAGTTACATTCTCCATCAAATAAAATGAGCATATCTAAACTAGTCCCCGCTTATTATCCATATGATCCCGTTTACTTTTTCTTTCCCGAACTGATACAATATGAGGATCTTCCCCATATTCTTTACGAAAGTTTTTTCTTGCTTCTGCAGGTGTTCTTGCATAGACGAACTTCATTTGATCTTCTCCATCTGTTTCTATTTGAACATGAAAACATTTTGCACCACATCTCAAGGGACTCCCTCCTCCCCATATAAATCTATACTATTTTATATCTATTCTATATCACTTTTGTAAAAACGAAAACAGTCTAGATCCATAATCAGACACGAGATTAATCCCAACGGAAGAACTTCTTTAAGTTTTTTAATTCAAATATTTATCTCAAACCATGATGTAGATAGTGAAAAAGGTATTAGGAAACTTGTCCTAATACCTTTTTCTTTAAAATAGTAACTCCCATTATTCTTTTGCAGACTTTTCTTCATCAGCGCCAATCACTTCATCATCCTGCTTTTCTTCATCCTCTTCGTTATCTTTTGATAAGAATTCACTTTTTTCAGGATAGAAATAATCGCTAGTATCAACAGGCTCCCAATGTTCATTCGGTGTATAGAAACGGAGTAAATCTCCATTTAGTACCTTATCGGATAATTCTAATTCATGATGAACGGTTTCTTTCAACTTTTTCATTTCTTCTGTTGGCTCGGTAATTTCTTCCTTCGTCTCATTATTATAAAAGATTCCATTTACATAGCTATATTCTTCTGTTATAAAGTCGCCATCCCTAAATGGAACATATTCCTTATGATCATCTGAGAACATATCTGTTCCGAATACAATATAATCTTGTGCATCTATACCAAGAATGTGAAGTAAGGTCGGCATGACGTCAATTTGTCCGGAATATTCATGGTTAATTCCTTGTCCATCCACTCCCGGTATACGTATCATAAAAGGAACACGCTGTAATTCTGCATTTTTTAATGGTGTAATTTCCTCACCAATAATCTCTTTCATCGCACGATTATGATTTTGCGATATACCGTAATGGTCACCGTAAATCATGATGATGGAATCTTCATATAAACCAGCTTCCTTTAGATCGTTAAAGAATTGCTCTAGTGATTCATCAAGATAACGCGCTGTCTGGAAGTAGCGATCCACTGAAGGATCTCCTGTTTCCGCTGGTTCAATAGTAGCCTCATCTTCATCAATGAGGTATGGATGATGATGTGTTAATGTCATCATATGCGCATAAAATGGTTGTTCCATGTTTTTCAGATATGGCATTGATTCTTTAAAGAACGGTTTATCCTTTAGCCCGTAGTTAATGACGTTTTCCTTACTCATATCATAGAAACTGTCATAATAAAATTCGTTGATTCCTAGACTCTTATAGACTTTGTCACGATTCCAGAAAGATTTTCCATCCCCGTGGAACACAGCACTTGTATATCCCTGGCGCTGATCTAAAATAGCAGGTAATGCTTGATAGGTATTACTTGCTTTCGTAGAAAATGCCGACCCCTGTGACAAACCATATAACGATGTGTCCATAATTAATTCAGCATCTGCTGTTTTTCCCTGTGCAGTTTGATGGAAGAAGTTATCAAAGTACGTGAAATCTTTACTTTCATCATGGACCAGTGAATTTAAGAACGGCGTTACCTCTTCCCCATGAAGTTTATAATCAATAAGAAAGGATTGGAATGATTCTAAGTGAATCTTAATAATGTTCTTACCTTCCCCAACTCCGAACAGCTCAGGATTTGGCTCAGCATATTTTGTCTTCGTGTAATTCTGTACCTCGGTTATATCATCACTATCCGCCAATACACGTTGTGTCGATGATTCAAAGCTTTGGATAGCATCATAAATAATAAAGTTATATGCTCCCAAATATTTAACCAAATAATTACGATCAAATGTACGCTCTAACAATTGTGGTCGGTCTTCTTCCGCTAAATAAAGGTTAATGGAGAATACCATCACACCTGTAAGCAATACTGCAAATGGTTGACGTAATTTTATCCGTTCGTTTGACCAATTTGATTTCATTTTATGATACAAGAAAATTAAAACGATGATATCTAGTGCATAAAAAATATCGTAAGGTGCCATTAGACTAATAATACTACTACCTAAACTCCCAAAGTTTTCTGTCTGCATCAAAGTTGCAATGGTAATGAAATCCATATTAAATCGATAAAATACGACATTAGCATACAGGATAAAGCCTAAAATAGCATCAATGATAATAATACGACGTCCAGCTTTTTTCCCTTGAGAAAATAATGCCAGTCCAATAAAGATTAAACCTGAGCTAAGTGGATTGAAAAATAGCAGGAATTCCTGCATGGCTCCACTAACTCCAAGTTCAAATTCTATTTTATAAATGGAATACGTTTTTAACCAAAATAGAAGTAGGGCAATCGCGAAGAATGCCATCCTCGTAGATATAATTTTCTTCAATTTTTTTCACCTCTAAGATTGCTGTTAAAATATATTGATTTTATTCTGTAACAAGATTAATAAAAACTAATTCTATAACACTAGCATTGGGGTGTCAATAGGCCTGTTAGTACAATTCCAAGGACATACTGAAAAATGAATAGCAGTAAAAACTCTCTGGCTTTTACTGCTATACTACTTCTATCATTCTACTACTTCCTATTATTCTTCGCCACTTTTATTTTCCTGTTTCATTTCAAAATACGTATCTAAAGCTCTTCTAGCGATATTGTGATGGGTTGGGTGACTAGTTCCCTTACCTGATAAAGGTACAATAACAGAAAAAGCTATTTCTGGATTATCATGTGGAGCATATCCGACCAAAATATGATTGGTTGTTTCTGCTAATAAACCACTACCATCCTCAGCGTATTTAGCTGTTTCCGCGGTTCCTGTTTTTCCAGCTGGTTTATAGTCTACCCCTCTAAAGTAGCTATATGCTGTGCCACCAGGTTCTTGGAATACTTGACGGAATCCCTCCTGTACGCGATCAATATAGCTCTCGTCCATCGTAACTTTATTCAGATATTCCGTCTTTACTGTTTGGAAAATAGGACCTAATTCTGTCTGTGATGGAATTGGCTCACGTACTTCCTTCAGAAAGTGTGGACGAACTCGATATCCGCCATTTGCAATAGTTGAAACATACTGTGCCAGCTGCATGCCAGTGTACTGATCAAACTGTCCAATTGCTTGGTACATCATCATACCAGATGTTAAATTTGTCCCTTGATATCCATTAGAATCATGTGGAAAATCAACTCCAGTTTTGACACCGAGACCGAACTGTTTAAAATAATTTCGAAATTCTCGAAAATCCTCGGTGCTAAAATTTTGCGGAATCCCTCCATCTGGAAATGGATATCTGTTTTCGCCCATCATTCGTAAAGCAGTGTAGAACATATATACGTTAGAAGATCTCTTTAATGCTGAAATATCATTCATAAGACCTAAACTACTCGTCCAGGATCTATAAACCGGTGAATATCGTGGCTGGAATGGCCGGTCAAAAAAGGTAGTACCCGGAGAAATGGCCCCGGATTCTAAACCAGCTAATATCGTAGCTCCCTTTACAACCGATCCAGGGGTATGTGAATCGGAAAATGCTCTAAATCCAGCGTTCTCATATTCTTTATCTTCTTTATCGTAATGTATGGCTGAAACGGATAACAATTCTCCTGTCTGAGGATTCATGAAAACAGCTATAGCATCTTGCAAATATCGATTTTCATAAGGATATTTTCTTTTTGCTGCCTGAAGTTCCTCTTTTACAATCTTATCTACCGCTTGTTGAAACTCCATATCAATTGTTAAAACAAGATCTTTTCCTCTTTGGCCTTCCACAACCGTTTCGGTACCTATAACCACTCCTTCTCTTGAAGTGGTGTATTGAATTTGCTCTTTTCTACCACGTAAAAGAGATTCATATTGTTGTTCGAGACCACTAGTTCCTACTCTATCATTTCTACTGTATCCTCTAGTAAGAAAATAGTCTTCCTTAGCTGCAGGAATTCCTTGTTCTTGTGTCGTAATTGATCCTAATATACTTCTGAGAGTAGAACCATATGGGTATTGACGATTCCAATCCGTTGTTGCATTTATACCTGGCAATTCACTCAGATGTTCAGATACTCTTGCATATTCTTCAGGAGTCACACCTTCATTTTTAACAATTTGTGGTGTCAAGGAATATGCCTTATCTAGCTCTCTTTTAATAGCAATAATTTCCTTATCTTCTAAAGTAAAATGACTAATCTCTTCTTCCGTTATCAAATCTAAGGTTTTATTATAAGCTTCTGCATTACTTAAATCTTCACGTTCTTCTGCTGATAATCTGCTGTCAGCTTCTTCTTTATTTAATAAATACCAATATTCCTTTAAATTTCTTTCTGTTAAAATATCATCGTAGTATGCCTCTGGGTCATCAACATCTTCCGGTACCATCGTAATGTATTTAGACAACTCTATAGCTACTTTTAGCCGTTCTTCTGCTTGCGTTCCCTTTTCCGGTGTATAAGTTATGGAATATACAGCATCATTGTCGACAATAAGATCATGATTCCTGTCATAAATTTTTCCTCGTGGAACCGGTATTTTTGTTACATCCTTAATGGTTCGATCTATCTCTTTTTGGAATTCTTCTCCATTTAGAATTTGAACAACACCCAGTTGTAGAATTAATACAGAAAACATAATAAATATGGCAAAGAACAATATATTAACCCGAATGGGAAGCTGTTTTTTCTTCCTTTGTTTCCTTTTTTTGCTCATTCCCCTTCTCCTTAATTTCATCGATTTCTTTTGGAATCTATTCTTTATATTAACATATTGATAGACTGAATAGTTATTTTAAAGTGTAGAAAAAGTAATCAATCGTCCCAGATTATTTGCAGTATAATAACCTTCATCAAATTCAATCCATAACATTTAGCGATAAACCAAAATGTATCCCCTCTTTAAACTTTCAAAGGGGTTTTCAATGATTGTTTTTATTTCTGCCTAGGTGGTTAATTGGCCTTTTATACATTATTTAGACCCCCAATTTACATGCTTTTTAGTGGAATCATTCCTATTTCCGTCTTAAAGTAATATAGAATGGCTGAATATAAATGGGATATTCACTACTTTTCTAGGGAAATTGGTTAAACTATACTTTGAATAGCATTGTAAAGGAGAATTTTATGAGGTATGTATATAGTGACATCATTCAATTTCGGGGAAGTCATTATGATTTTGGATATATGCAAGGGGAATTATTAAAGAATTCTCCGATTTTAGAGAACAGGAAGAAACAATGGAGTGCTAATAAGCGAAATTTTCATGTAGATGAAAAAATCGTAGTGGATACAATGAAGCGTTTTTCTCCAGCTATCATGGAAGAAATTAACGGACTCGCCGATTCATTAGCAATGAATACCAAACAGGCATTAATAGAATTTGGTGGATATTATTTAGAATATGGAAGAAGCGGCTGTTCTACCTTTTCTGGAGAAAACTTTCTAATAAGAAATTATGATAATGACCCTATCACATATGAAGGAAGGTATGTTGCTTATCAACCAACAGATGGAGGTTATGCAACCATTGGACCGACCATGCAAATCACCGGAAGAACAGATGGATTGAATGAAAAAGGCCTTGCTCTCGGATATAATTTTGTTCATCGTAAAAAATCCGATGATGGCTTCGTTTGTAACATGATTGGTCGGATTGTGTTAGAAAATTGCGCAAACACGAAGGAAGCGATTGATTTACTTCAAGAAGTCCCTCATAGGCATTCCTTTAATTATATACTATTGGATCACAGCGGGGAATCAACTGTTGTTGAGTGCTCTCCACGTAAAGTCACCTCTAGAAAATCGAATGCTTGTACCAACCATTTTGAAGTCTTAACTGATGAAAATCGGTACCGAATGGATGATTCCATTAAGCGAATGGAATCGATGCAAAAACAGGAAAGTGATATAACGGATGGATATAAAGCATTTCGTATGATGAATGATATCAATGGCGAGGTTTTTTCAACAAAATATGGAGCATGGGCAGGTACCATTCATACTACAGGCTATTTTCCAAAAGAATTAAAAGCATGGTTGTCTCTTGGTGGGGATCGACCACCATACATTGTTAATTTTAATGAATGGCTTCAGGGAAAAAACCTTCATGCAACAAAAGTAAAAGGTGAGCTTTATTCTCATTCTATCTTTGTAAATATGGAACGTCTGTGACCGTCACCTTTTTGACGTCCACAGACGTTTGGACATGATTAATACCATTCATATTCAAATACAACTAAAACATGCATGGTTTAATCCATATATTTTTTTAAGATTCGATCCACTGTGCCACCATAAATTTCACCGAAAAGATTTAAATGGACCAACAAATAATATAGTTGATATATATCTTTACGATCGTCATAGCTATCTGAAAGCGGGAAAGTAGCATGATAAGCTTGATAGAATTTCTTTGAAAAGCCTCCAAATAATTCCGTAAAGGCTATTTCAAATTCATGATCACCGTATAATATCGACGGGTCAATTAAATATGGGTTTCCATTATTGCCAACCATCCAATTCCCACCCCACAAATCACCGTGTAAGATGCTTGGTTTTGGATTCTTAGGAAGCCATTTATCTAACCTTTCCATTAGTTTCATTAAGTTTTTTTCTCTTTTTCCTGAAATTAAACCTTTATTACGCCCAATCTCGAGTTGACCTTTTAAACGATAATCACGATAGTAGTCGGTCCAAGAAGGAAGAATGGTATTTGCTTGTTTATGCTTGCCTATGTATGTAGTTTCTTCCCATCCAAATCCAGAAGCTTCGCTAAGGTGCAGTGTTGCTAATCTCTCTCCTAATAAGGAATCCGTATCATTATGTTTATTACCCTCAATCCATTCCAGCCACAACATGGGAATACCATCTTCTTCATATACCCCATATACGGCAGGTACATCAATCGTTTTCGTATCTTTTAACATAGAAAGACCTTTAGCTTCTATCGTAAAAAAAGATGGATCCACTTGTTTGTTTAGTTTCATGAAATATTCATTATTATTGGTTCGAATATAATAAGCTTCATTGATGTCTCCACCAGAAACAGGTTGAACATCAGTGAAGTTGTCGTTCCCTTCCATTTGATGTACTACTTTGTTCAATGTTTCTTTAAAGCTCAATCTACACTCCTCCTTCCCGTTAATGCGGAAACATAAATACCTATGACTATTCGATTTTACGATAGTCATAGGTACACCATTTTACTCTTCATCAAATAAATTCATGCTTAAATAACGTTCTCCTGTGTCTGGTGCTAGACAAACTACTCGTTTTCCCTTCCCTAGTTTTTTCGCCACTTCCATTGCAGCATAAACTGCTGCTGCCCCTGATGGTCCGATGAATATCCCTTCTAATCTTGCTAATTTCCTTAATGTAGTAATGGCATCATCGTCTTGGATTTTGATAATTTCGTCATATACGTTTGTATTCAAAATACTAGGAATGAAACCAGGACTAGTTCCAACTAACTTATGTTTTCCAGGTTTTCCTCCCGATAAGACTGGTGAACCCTGAGGCTCTACTACTGCTACGTGCAAATTAGAAATCCTTTCTTTTAATGTTTCACCAGTACCTGTTACCGTACCGCCAGTTCCAGCTGTGCATACGAAAGCATCTAATTGATCATCCATTTGTTCAAGAATTTCTTTTGCAGTTGTTGTACGGTGGATATCGGGATTTGCTTCATTTTCAAATTGTTGAGGAATAAAACTTCCAGGAATTTTTTCTTGAAGTTCTTTAGCCTTTCTTATGCAGCCAGGCATCTTTTCCTCACTAGGTGTTAAGACGATTTCAGCACCATATGCTTGGAGAATGTTTCTTCGCTCCATTGTACTGTTGTCAGGCATAACTAATATTGCTTTATACCCTCTTGCTGCAGCATTCATGGCTAAGCCAATACCTGTGTTTCCACTAGTAGGTTCAATAATGGTATCACCAGGTTTTATGTATCCTTCTTCCTCCGCAACTTTAATCATATTAAACGCTGCGCGATCCTTTACACTTTTACTTGGATTAAACATTTCTAGCTTTAGATAAATATCAGCTGCATCCTCTGGTACGATTTTATTTAATTTAACAATCGGCGTTTCACCAATTAACTCTGATACATTTTCAACCACTCTCACTGTTAAACCCTACTTTCTATTCTGTAACATCTATTATAATTTTACCTTTCATCATATAGTTCAATTATAACGGTTATCTTAGTTCATTTCCATTATTTATATTTATTCCCCATGGGTATACTCGGTTTATTCCTTTTCATGATTCACTTGTGGCGAATAACAAAATGTAGGTGCCTATCCCCATTGAATAATTTTAATACGAATGAAGAACGATAGGATTAAGATGAGGATAAATAGGAGGAGTCGTATGTCATGAAGGCTGTAACATACCAGGGAAAATATAATGTTGGTGTTAAAAATGTAGCTGATCCTGTAATAAAAGAAGCAGAGGACGTCATTATACGAATTACTTCCACAGCGATTTGTGGCTCGGATTTACATCTATACCAAGGGAATATGCCCATACCAATGAATTATATTATTGGGCATGAACCAATGGGAATAGTAGAAGAGGTCGGACCAGACGTAACAAAGGTTAAAAAAGGAGATCGGGTGGTTATACCATTTACTGTAGCCTGTGGAAATTGCCATTACTGTAACCAACATCTGGAAAGTCAATGCGACCATTCCAATCCACACTATGATTCAGGAGGATATTTTGGTTATACAGAGAAATTTGGAAATTATCCGGGTGGGCAAGCTGAATACCTTCGTGTTCCTTTTGGCAATTATACCCCCTTTGTAATACCTGAAGATTGTGAGCTCGATGATGAGCATCTCTTATTTTTATCGGATGTTCTACCAACCGCTTATTGGAGTGTGGAACATGCAGGAGTCAAGCCAGGGGATACTGTAATTGTTTTAGGATGTGGACCAATTGGGTTAATGGCACAGAAATTTGCATGGCAAAAAGGGGCTGAACGAGTAATAGCCATTGATCATTATGATTATCGTCTAAACCATTCCAAGAATATGAATAAAACAGAAATATTTGATTTTACCCAGTATGAAGATATGGGTGAGAAATTAAAAGAGTTAACGAAGGGTGGCGCAGATGTTGTTATTGATTGTGTTGGAATGGATGGGAAAAAGTCGCCACTAGAATTTGCAGAACAAAAGCTGAAGCTTCAAGGTGGGACGCTTGGTCCTATACAAATTGCGACCAAAGCAGTTCGCAAGGCTGGAATCGTTCAGCTAACAGGAGTTTATGGAGGTTTATATAATATGTTTCCACTCGGCCCCTTTTTTACGAGAAATATTACCTTAAAAATGGGACAAGCCCCTGCACGTGCTTACATGCAGGAGCTTTACAATCAAATAGTGGATGAAAAGTTCGATCCAACCGATATTATAACCCATTGCCTTCCATTAGATAAGGCAGATAAAGCTTATGATATGTTTAATTCGAGGACGGATAATTGTATCAAAGTAGTTCTTAAACCGTAGCTTTTAGTAATTTATTGAAATGATTAAACTCAAGCTCGGAAAATTTATGACGTACTTTGGCTTCATCCAATTGCCAAATGGCCTCATCAAGTGAACAGTTTACTGGTACATCACATTTAATCTCAGCAAGTGTTCTTGATAGATGTAGCATATCCAAATTATTTTTGATTTTTGTTTGAATCCCTTTTGATAGGTTATCTATATTTTCCAATACGTTATCAATGGATTCATATTCCTGGAGTAATTTTAGAGCTGTCTTTTCTCCAATTCCTTTTACTCCAGGATAATTATCAGACGTATCTCCCATTAAGCCTTTCATATCTATTATTTGTTTAGGAAAAACTCCTTTTTTCTCATAAAAGTTATCCATGGAAAATACCTCGTAATTCCCCTGTCCCTTACGCATAATAGCGACCTGAATATTTGTATCGACAAGCTGAAGAATATCCTGATCGCCAG
Source organism: Oceanobacillus senegalensis (assembly GCF_900176885.1). Classification (GTDB taxonomy): domain Bacteria; phylum Bacillota; class Bacilli; order Bacillales; family Amphibacillaceae; genus Oceanobacillus; species Oceanobacillus senegalensis. The sequence goes on from NZ_LT839648.1 coordinate 1,413,202, forward strand.
TTAGGATAATAACCTCATGCTCTTTTGAATAGGATGTAGCCAGGGTTCCGATACAATCATCCGCTTCAAAATTCTCCAGACCAATATTCGGCATGTCAAATGCGCTAACAACTTCTTTAACTAAATCAAATTGCGGAACTAATTCCTCTGGCGGTGCATCACGATTTGATTTGTACCCGTCATATAGTTCTGTACGAAAAGTTTTACTTCCCATGTCCCAGCAGCAAATTGCATGGGTTGGTTCAAATTTATCCACTGCATCTAAAAAGTAACGCAAGAATTGATAAATACCGTTTGTCGGGATTCCTTTGGGATTTTTCATGAAGTTTCCTCTAAAGGATGTAGCAAAAAATCCACGAAATAACAATGCCATCCCGTCCACTAATAAAATTTTATTTTTTTCCACATTTACACTTCCTTAGATTCCATGCTTTTCTAATTCCGATTGTACGTTATTTTTCTTAGCTACTAGTACAGACATATCGAGTGTTGACTCCATCATTTCCTCATAATTTTTTACATGATTTTCGATAGAGCTGGTAGCAAAGTTCTTCATACGTTCTGCGATTTCTTTCCATTGCTCAAAATAACCATCCTGCATCACCAATTTATTTTGGTCGATATATTCCTTGGCAAACGGGGATAGGATGGAATACAATTGATCCTTCATTTGTTCCTTTTCATTCTTCTCAAAAAAGGCTTTTGTTCCTCTAAAAGTCGTTATAGCCTTATCAAAAACGGACAAATTTATTTCTTGAAAAGCTATCTGATATTTAGGTGTTTCTATATCCTGTTGAGGCCAGTTACCAAGGTCAAAAAGTTCATCCATTTCGATGCTACGACTTCTAATGGTTTCATAAAAATCATTAGCCGTTTCTTGCAAAAATGCTTCGAGTCGTAAGGATACGGCTTGCAATTCCTGATAAAGCTCATATCCAACATAATCTATTAAACTCTCCAAATTAGCCCTTAATTGACGATGTGCTTTTTTTCCTGACTCTGTGATGGTTGTAGGATTGAAATACTCCTTAAACATATCATGGAAACGAATACCTAATCTCTCATTTACATAATAAAGTTGCTTATCCATTTTATCACGAATCCGGTCATCATAGATAGATGTATCACTATTTACCAATTGTTCCCGAAGTGTATCCTTCTTCTCCGTTAGCTCTAGTCTTCTTCTTTCCTTTTCTGACTCATCCAAGTTCATCGATTGGATATAGTTTGTCAGAGCATGCAAGGTTCGTTTCATATCCCATAGTGCCGCATCAACTGTTAATGAAGCTAGGTCATGATTGATAAAGGAATAGAATGACTCTTCAAAAACGGTCATTTGTTCGTTTAATGCTAGCTTGTTTTGTTTTTCTTTTAATGATTGTTTACTAGAAACAGGATAAAGTCTAGGTAATCGAATCCCTAGTTCTAATAATTGTTCTTGAACATAGTCAACTACTAAAGAAAGTTCTTTTTCGTCATGAGCTAAATCTGCAGCATTGACCATAAAGAACATTTTATCTAGCTGGAATGCTTCCTTTACTCTGCCTAATTGCATCAGAAAGTCTCTGTCTGCACGTGATAATGCATGATTATAATAGGTTACATAAAGAATCGCATCAGCATGTTTGATATATTCAAACGCAACATTCGTATGGCGAGCATTGACGGAATCCGCTCCCGGTGTATCGACTAATGTAATTCCTTGATCGGTTAAAGCACTAGAATAATACAAATCTATAGATTCGATATAACATGCAATAGATTCATCGGTCACATAGGCTTCAAAGTCATCTAGCGTAATTTCAATTTGCTTTCCAATCGAATCCTTGTTTTGTTCGTAACCTTTTAAAAGAGCATGTAAATAGGATTGATACATTTTATTCAATTGATTGCTATTATGAATATTTTCCTTTTCCATCCACTGTAAAAGGGATTGGAATTCTGTTTCTTTTGGTGAAAACTTCTTCATCATCTGTTGCAAGTCATGTACTAACGTTTGGTCATCCTTTAAAGTAACAACAACCGTTCCATGCTTATATTTATCTGTTACAGGGCAAATTCGATTGACTGTAGCAGTAGTTGGATTTGGTGATACTGGTAAAGCATTCTCTCCAATTAAAGCATTAGCAAAGGAAGATTTTCCTGCACTAAAAGCACCAAACAAGGCAATGGTATAGGAGCGGTTCGTTAATCGCTTGCTTTTTTCCTTCAAGTCCTCTTGAAGTGTTTCGAATCCAGGTAAGTCACCAATACTGTTTATTGTTTTTTCAATACTACTTACAACTTCTTCAACGGATAATTGACCAGTGACTGTTTGCTGTGCAGTAGCATCTTCTCGTTTCCTTTCTACTGCTTCATCAACTTTATCTTTTACATTAAATTCAATAGGTTCATCCACGTGTTTAATATTTTGTAGCTTTTTATTTCTTGCAGATTCTATTCTCTCCCAATCGATTGCACTTGGATTTGGCTCGTCTAATAGAGTCTCCATGAGATGTAGCTTGTCTTTATATTCCTTATCCAACTGGTCTTTTTTCTGTTTATAGTTCTGTACTTGTTCTAACTGTGATAACCGATCCTTATAATCGTTTTCCTTCAGACGGTTCTTCTCTGATACTCTATTTTTAATTTGGGAAATGAAATCACTTAATTCCCGTCTATATTTATTTTTAATATCATTAGCTACCTCTTTGGTATAATTTAGCACATAATCTCCATTTACCTTTGCTCCAGGATTGATTAATTTGATTAAATCCCTTTCATCGTATTGTATCTCTAAGGACTGAACTTGTCCTAATAATTCCTGATCATTTATTTCGTGTTTATCCAATAACTGGCCGAACTTTTCTCTTAGTTTCCATTGGATGGATGCTTCCATTGTTTCTTGTAGTGGATGTAAAAATTCATCTAATCTTCTTTCTTTTTCATGCTGTGTCTTTTTCTTGGAGGAAAAAAAACCTACCTTAAAATTGCTTTGTTGGGACTCTAAAAATTCATGTGCTTTGTCTCTCAGTTTAGCTGGCATGAGATAAGCGTTACTTAAAGTACTTTGTAATTCTTCATTACATTCTCTTGCAAGACTACTAGCTTCACCTTGTAATGTCTTAAGATTTGTATGAATCTTTTCCATTTCATCCAAACGTTCTTCTAATTCCTTTTCATCTAAATCCGTATTTATCTGTGATTCATATGCATCCTTCAAGAATACTTTATGTTCTTCCACAACCTGCTTCAGAGAGCTGTTTATTTCAATTGGTTGATTAGGATCACGACTCATCATTCGAAAAAGTGTTTGTTGAATCTCTGCAAATTGATTGTTTTTGACGGTTGGGTCCATTAATGAAGAATAAAATACATTCACTGGTTTAATATTCCATTGATCAAAGGTTTGATAAATACTTTGCTGAAAATGTTTAAAGGTTAATTCTTCCTCATCATGCTTATCAATTTGATTGATAATGACATAGTAAGGAATTCCTTTTTCTTGAATGGACTGTAAAAATTGCAGGTTTACCTCAGACTGAACATGATTATAGTCCATTACATAAAATAGTACATCCACTAAATGTAAGGAAGACTCCGTCATAATTCGATCCGCATCATCCGCTGCATCAATTCCAGGTGTATCCATCAAAGCACAATGTGCCGGAATAAACTGCTCACCAGTACTTATTTCAATTTCCTTGATATCGTTCTTGTTTTTTGAATACTCCTTGATTTGATCGATATCATACGGTTCCTTAAATTCCAGGATTTCATCATTATATAAATATACCCGAGCAAAACCCTCACCAGATGTAATTTTTACTACATTAGCACTGGTTGGTATTGGGCTTTTCGGCAATATTTCTTCCCCAACTAATGCATTAATCATGGATGATTTTCCAGCCGAAAAGTGACCAGAAAAACTAATCAACCATTCATTTTTATCCCGTTTATCATACAAGTCTACTATTTTCTTAGCTGATGCGTGGTCTCCATTATCCATCATCAGTTTATAAAGAGCAGTTAAATGCTCTAATCCCATTGTTGATTTTTTACTTTTTATTTCTATACTATTCATGTCTGCCCCTTCTCCTTATCCCTAACTTATCAACTATTATACGGAAGTTAAGGCGTTTATTCTAGGGGTAGTTCCAAAAGTATGGTAAAAATCAGGAGTGAAGGCGTCTTATCACATCTAATGTCATGTAGCGAATGACATCTCCTCTACTTAGTATACCAATCACTTGTTTACATAATATTATTATTGTAAATAATAAGTTGTCTACTTGGATCTGCTCTCCCATGGTCACTATCACAATACGTACTTCTTCCTATTTTTCTAACAAAAGAAAAAGGAAACTAGATGCTTCTAGATTCCCCATACTAAACAAATATCCTCTATTAAACAGGATAAATCCCGTGCTTCCTTTCTACACCTGCACCAACAATATTCGTATCATAAAACGAAAAGCGTTTGATAAGCTCCTCTCTCAGTCGGTCAGGATCAATGATATCATCCACCACCAACTCGGATGCTAATCGATAAATATCAATTTCATCTTGGTACTCATTTTGTTTTTCTTTAATAAAGTTAACACGTTCTTCTTCAGGAAGTTTTTCTATCTGATTTGCATATACAGCATTAACAGCAGCTTCTGGTCCCATTACAGCAATTTGAGCATTAGGAAATGCTAGCACACAATCTGGTTTAAATGCCGGACCAGCCATGGCATATAAACCTGCACCATAGGCTTTTCTTACAATAACAGAAATCTTCGGAACCGTAGCCTCGCTCATGGCGTAAATCATTTTAGCACCATGCCTAATTATCCCTTGTCGTTCTACTTTTGTACCAATCATAAATCCGGGCACGTCTGTGAGAAATAGTAATGGAATATGGAAGGCATCACATAGCTGGATAAATTTGGCTGCTTTATCTGCCGAATCCGTAAAAAGCACCCCGCCTTTTACCCGTGGTTGGTTGGCGATGATGCCAATGGATTTTCCATTGACTCTCCCTAGCCCTGTTATTATTTCTGGTGCAAACTTCTTTTTTATTTCACAAAAACTGTTCTCATCAATAACCAAATCAATTAAATCATACATATTAAATGCTGCATTCTGACTAGGAGGGATTAATTCTGATATAGATTTCTCGGAATGCTTTGTATTTTGAGGCTGTTGTACCATTGGTTTGCTACGATAATTGGTAGGAAAATAGGATAAATATTTTTGAGCAAAGATAATGGCTTCTTCTTCGGATTCAACAGATACGTCGCCAACACCAGATACGGACGTATGCATCTTGGTCCCACCCATCTCTTCTAAAGAAACCCTCTCCCCGATAACCTTCTCAGCCATTCTTGGTGAACCTAAATACATGGATGCATTTCCTTCAACCATTACGACAATATCACAAAACGCTGGAATATAGGCACCACCCGCTGCAGAGGGACCAAATAACAAGCACACTTGAGGTACCCGCCCAGACAATTTAATCTGATTATGAAAGATTCGACCAGCACCACGTCTCCCGGGAAACATATCAATTTGATCTGTTATACGTGCTCCGGCTGAATCAACTAAATAAATCATCGGTATCTCTAATTTTAATGCCGTTTCCTGAATCCGTAAAATTTTTTCAACTGTACGTTTTCCCCATGAACCTGCCTTGACAGTTGAATCATTAGCCATGACACAGACATCCCGACCATTTATTTTTCCTATTCCTGTAACAACGCCATCAGCTGGTAGAGAGTCATCTATACCATTTGCAAAAAACCCATCCTCTATGGTCCTATCATCATCAAATAATAATTTCAATCGATCTCGTACAAACAACTTTCCTTTTTCATCATTGGATTGGTGATATTTTGGCTTTCCACCTTTTGCAATTCTCTCCCTTTCTTCCTGGAATCTATGCATGGACGACAAGTGATAACCTCCTTAACTATTATTCTATAATTGCAATAACATCCTCTTCGTTAACGAAATCACCTTCTGAAACTTTCATTAATACAATGGTTCCCGATTTCTCAGTAGTAACGGGGATCTCCATTTTCATCGATTCTAGAATGACAATCTCTTGACCTTCTTCTACTTGATCTCCTTCCCTAGCAACAACTTTCCAAATACTACCAGCCATAGCCGCTTTTATTTCTGACATTATTTATCCTCCTTTAAATAATGCTTATTCATAAAGCAAATTTTCAATCAGTTTATGAGGAATCTCTCTTAATACATTCTAGCAACCTAGTTCCCTGGCAATCACAAGCCTTTGAATCTCGGACGTTCCTTCACCTATTTCTAATAGCTTGGCATCACGTAAATATCTTTCTACCTCGTACTCTCTCATATAACCATTTCCACCAAGTATTTGGATGGCTTGATTCGCACATCTTGTTGCAGTTTCCGTGGCGAACAGTTTGGCATATGCCGCTTCTTTTCGAAAAGGCTTTCCCTGATCTTTTAGCCATGCTGCTTTATATACTATGTTTCTAGCAAGTTCCACTTCCATAGCCATATCAGCTAATTTAAATTGAATAGCTTGAAATTTAGAAATGGACTTTCCAAACTGCTTTCTTTCTTTCGCATATTGTAACGCCTTGTCTAAAGAGGCCTGAGCAATCCCTACCCCCAATGCTGCAATGGAAATACGTCCACCATCTAAGGTATAAAGAAATTGATGAAAGCCTTTATCTGGATCACCTAGAATATTTTCTATAGGAACACGAACATTTTCTAATACGATTTCTGCCGTATCCGAACCACGAACCCCCATCTTATCGTAATTACTGGAAATGGAAAGCCCCTTTGTATCCGTTGGGATAATAATAGAAGAGATGGTATTTTTTCCTTGTTTATTTTTACCTGTCACTGCTGTTACAATCAAGGTATCTGCATAACTAGCATTGGTGATAAAGCACTTCTCACCATTAATTACCAATTCATCTTTTTCGCGAATGGCTGTTGTTTTTGTTCCTCCGGCATCCGAACCAGCATTCGGTTCGGTTAAACCAAACGAGGCTAATTTTCCTTCACGAGTTAGTGGCTTTAAGTATTTTTGCTTTTGCTCTTCCGTACCGAAATAGTAGATGGGACTAGCCCCAAGGGATACAGCCGCTGCATAGCTTAACCCTGTACTCCCGCAAACGCTTCCAATTTCCTCTACACTAAGCGCATAGGAAATCGTATCTCCACCTGAGCCACCATACTTCTCTGGAAATGGTAATCCTAGAAGGCCCAAATTTCCCATTTGTTTAAAAATATCTATTGGGAATCTTCCTTCTTTATCAATCTCGATAGCTCTAGGTCGAATCACTTTATCGGCGAAATCACGAACCGTTGCTTGAATCATTTGTTGTTCTTTTGATAACTCAAAATCCATCGCAAAACACCTCTTTCATTTTGGCTTTTTCCGTTCTATTTTGTTGCTTTGATTTATGTCTTCACAACATTCTTCCAGAAAACAGCCATATTTTTTAGATAAACGAAACTAGGCAGCCCATCATAGGCATACCTAGTTTTTTTATTCAGTTCTGTATCTGAAAAGTGTTTTCCAGGTCATACAGAAAAGGCTTATTCTATTTTATTAACACATTACTCATTTGATTCATCAAATGGTTTAATATATGTGGATTCTTTCCAAACTTCCGTAACTTCACCGTGTGTATCACTATCAATGACAAAAGAACCATTACTGTAACGATCACTAACTTTCAATTCTAGAGGATTTAATTGATGGAATTCCCCATCCGTTGTTAAGAAGCCAATACTTTCATTCTCTTCTAAAACATAGAACCCTCTTATTCGGTGAGGCTTACTTTTAAGTTCGCGTAACATAGTTAGTCCACGCTTAGCTCTTGAAGATTTTTCAAAATCTTTTAATTTCATCCTCTTGCATGAACCACGCTGTGTAACGACTACGAGAGATGGATCTTCTGTCACATCTAACACCTGTCCATTTACCACATATTCGCCGTCTTTTAATTGGATGGATTTAACACCACCAGCACGTTGACCAACCACATTTATTTCTGACTCATGATACCATAAGCCATATCCCTTATTGGAAGCTATAAATACATCGGATTGACCTCTAGTTTGAAATACATTGACTACTTCATCATCCTTTTTCAAATTTAAGGCAATTAATGATTTGGAATGTCGATTCGCATTATATAATTTCATCTCACTTCGCTTCACCATACCGTTCTTCGTAAAGAATAGAAGGTAGGTATCGTCTTTAAATTCCCGTACCGGAATACATTGTACAACATATTCTTCTTTATCAAGTGTGGCTAAATGAGATAAATGCTGACCTAAGTCCTTCCAACGTATATCCGGCAGTTCATGAACAGGTATAGAAATATATTTTCCTTTGTTTGTAAATAGGAGGATTGTATCCGTTGTGTTTATCTCCATTAATGAAATGAGATAATCCTGGTCCTTTATGGCGAAATCTTCCCCATTGGAAGCACTGTAGGAGCGGAGACTTGTGCGCTTTATGTAGCCATCCTTTGTTACGGATACAAGTACATCTTCACTTGCAACCATAACTTCAATATCAATTTTGAGTTCCTCAATTTTATCTTCAATAGTTGTTCTTCTTTCCGTTGCAAATGTTTTCTTGATTCGACGTAAATCCTGCTTAATCGTCTGATAAAGCTTTTTCTCACTACTTAAAATAGCTTCAAATTTAGAGATTTTCCCTTGTAATTCTTTTGCTTCTTCCTCTAATTGTCTAATGTCCGTATTGGTTAAACGGTACAGTTGTAATGTAACAATTGCCTCTGCTTGTGCGTCGGTAAAACCGAATTCTGCTATAATTCGGTTTTTAGCATCTTGTTTATCTTTCGAGGCACGAATGGTTGCAATCAACTCATCAAGAATGGATATCGCTTTGATCAAACCTTCTACGATGTGTGCTCTGTCTTTAGCCTTTTTTAAATCAAATTCAGTTTGTCTGGTGACAACTTCTTTTTGGTGAACAATATAAGCATCTAGCATTTCTGGTAACGATAACAAGGAAGGAGTTCTATCTTTGATTGCTACCATATTAAAGTTATAGGTTACTTGAAGATCCGTATTTTTATATAAATAATTCAAGATACCTTCACTATTAATATCCTTCTTCAACTCGATTACGATTCGGAGTCCTGTTCGGTCTGTTTCATCACGAACTTCAGCTATTCCTTCTACTTTACGATCAATTCTAAGTTCATCCATTTTTTTAACCATATTTGCCTTATTCACTTCAAAAGGAATTTCTTCAATAACAATCTGTTCACGGCCCCCACGAATCGGTTCAATACTTGTTTTACCACGAACAACAATTTTTCCTTTACCGGTCTTATAGGCTTTCTTAATCCCTTCAATCCCTTGAATAATACCGCCTGTAGGGAAATCTGGACCTTTAATTACTTCCATTAATTCTTCCACCGTAACATTTGGGTTATCGATTTTCTTAATAACCCCATCAATGATTTCTGACAAGTTATGTGGCGGAATGTCAGTAGCATATCCAGATGAAATACCTGTTGAACCGTTTACTAAGAGGTTTGGGAATTTTGCCGGAAGTACAATAGGCTCCATAGTTGTTTCATCAAAGTTTGGGATAAAATCAACGGTTTCCTTGTCAATGTCACGTAATAACTCACTCGAAATGGAAGATAGACGTGCTTCAGTATAACGCATTGCCGCAGGTGGATCTCCATCGATACTCCCATTATTACCATGCATTTCTACTAATACATTTCGAATTTTCCAATCTTGACTTAATCGCACCATTGCTTCATATACAGATGAATCCCCGTGTGGGTGATAATTACCAATTACCACACCAACTGTTTTTGCCGATTTACGGAAACCTTTATCATGTGTATTTCTCTCTTCATGCATGGCATAAAGAATTCGACGCTGAACCGGCTTTAGTCCATCCCTTGCATCTGGCAGCGCTCTATCTTGAATAATATATTTACTATACCTTCCAAACCGGTCACCAATAACTTCTTCTAATGGAAGGTCAAGAAATTGTTCGGCTTCTGACAAATCAATTCCCCCTTAGTTTTTTGATATTTTATCGTTTTCTAAGATTGTTCCATCCTCTTCAAGCCCAAAATCAACATGTGATTCAATCCATTTTCTTCGAGGTTCCACTTTATCTCCCATTAATGTAGTTACCCGTCGTTCCGCACGCGCAAGATCATCAATGGATACTCGTATAAGTGTTCGGGTTTCCGGATCCATAGTGGTTTCCCAAAGTTGATCCGCATTCATTTCACCTAACCCTTTATAACGTTGTATTATATATCCATTTTTGAATGCTTTCGCAGCCTGTTTCATATCTTCCTCATTCCAGGCATAAGTAATCTTTTCTTTTTTTCCTTTTCCTTTGGAGATTTTAAATAGTGGCGGTAATGCGATATATACTTTTCCTGATTCAATGAGTGGGCGCATATAACGGTAGAAGAAAGTTAAAAGCAATACTTGAATATGGGCACCATCCGTATCAGCATCAGTCATGATAATCACTTTATCATACTGGACATCCTCCAAATTGAAGTCAGCCCCGACACCGGCACCAATGGTATGAATGATAGTTGATATCTCTTCATTCTTGAAAATATCTTGAAGCTTTGCCTTTTCCGTATTAACAACTTTTCCTCTTAAAGGAAGAATCGCCTGGAATTTCCTATCTCTTCCTTGTTTAGCAGATCCCCCAGCGGAATCACCCTCCACCAAATATAGTTCGTTTCGTTTCGGATTTTTGGATTGTGCTGGCGTTAATTTTCCACTTAGAAGAGTTTCTTTTCTTCGTTTTTTCTTACCAGTTCTGGCTTCTTCTCTAGCTTTCCGTGCAGCTTCTCTTGCTTCTTTTGCTTTGATGGCTTTTTTTACAAGCATGGAAGCTACATCCGCATTTTCTTCTAGAAAATAGGCAAGGTGTTCGGAAACAATGGCGTCTGCTACAGATCTTGCCTCCGTAGTTCCAAGCTTTGCTTTTGTTTGTCCTTCAAATTGAAGCTTATCCTCTGGAATGCGTACAGAAATCACTGCAGTCATTCCCTCGCGAATATCGGAGCCATCTAAGTTTTTATCCTTTTCTTTTAAAAGGGACGTTCTTCTCGCATAGTCATTAAACGTTCTTGTTATTCCTGTTCTAGCACCTGATTCATGCGTTCCACCGTCTCGTGTACGGACATGGTTAACAAAAGATAGCATGTTTTCTGCATATCCATCATTAAATTGGAAGGCAAAATCTACCTCTATGCCATCCTGTTCCCCTTCAAAAGATACAACTGGATGTAATGTATCTTTTTCCTCATTTAGATAATCAACAAAGGATTCTAAACCATTTGGATAATGAAATGTTTCGTCCTGGTCAATACGTTCATCTTTTAAGTTAATGGTCAGTCCTTTTAATAAAAATGCCGATTCTCTTAATCGTTCTGATAGTATTTCGCGGTCATAAGTTGTTACTGAGAAAATTTCTGGATCGGGTTTAAAATGAATAGCGGTTCCTGATTTTCTAGTCTTTCCTTTTTTTTCTAGGTTACCGACAGGCTTGCCACCATTTTCAAATCGTAGGAAAAATGTTTCCCCATCCCTGTGAATCGTAACCTCTAACCACTCGGAAAGTGCATTAACAACAGAGGCGCCAACACCATGTAAACCACCACTTGATTTATAGCCACCCTGTCCAAATTTACCACCGGCATGGAGGACAGTAAAGATAACCTCTGTCGTAGATTTACCGGTTCGATGCGTTCCAGTAGGTATTCCTCTTCCGCTATCTTCAACTGTTATACTATTATCTTTGTGTATCGTTACATTTATTTTATCTCCATACCCAGATAGTGCTTCATCAACAGCATTATCTACAATTTCAAAAACAAGATGATGTAGACCTTTACTGTCGGTACTTCCTATATACATACCTGGTCTTTTCCTAACGGCTTCTAAACCTTCTAATACTTGTATGGATTCGTCAGTATATTGGGTTGAATTCTTAGTCAATAAATGTTCTCTCCCCTCAAAACTACAACTAACATGCTTATTTTTTATAATAGAACAAATGTTTCGTATTGTAAAATACCCTGATATAATCATGTTTAGCGCAAATAGAGTCGATTATAAGTATACTATAATTCTAATTTGAATGCATAAAAATCAATAAGTAGGATGGAATTGCTCGGATAAAGTGAATCTTCAAATCAGTGGGGTTTTCTTTCATCCCCCACTTAATAGGATTCGTTTTTATCTCCATTTTTGAGGTGGGGTATGACTGCCCATTAACCTACGATAAACTTCTTACTGTTTTCGCATTATAAATGACAAATAAATTTTCTGCAAATAGCCAAAAAAAAGGGTGACTATATCTTGTCACCCTTTTCCTTATATTATTTAACCAAAACAGAATGAACTACTTTAATACATAAATCCATAATCACAGTAAAGTCACGTTCCTTTAGGTAATGATAGGCTTCTTCATTGACAATTCCCTGCTGTGCCCAAAAAATTTTAGCATTGGTTTGGGCTGCATCTTTTGCAATTTCCGGTAGATGCTCTGGTCTTCTAAAAACATTGATGATGTCAAATTTTTCAGGAATGTCTGTTAAGGACGAATAAGCCTTTTCACCTAGTACTTCATCAATGGTGGGATTAACTGGTATAATACGATATCCTATATCTTGCATAATTTTTGAAATTTGATATGAAGTACGTTCTGGATTAGCGGATAAACCAACAACTGCGATGGTTTTATGATTTTCTAAAATTTCCTTTAATGTTTCATTTGAAGGATTTTCCCAAGCCAAATGTTACAACTCCCTTCCATTTTCGATAAACACTTGTTATCATTTCTCGGTTGCTATATCTTAATAAGTATCGTTATGGTTTACTATAGCATAAATGGATGAAATATAAAGTGAATCTTTAATCAGTGCGAGTTTTCTTTCATCCCAACAATCGCACTTTTAGGGGCAACTTTACCACAAGGGGAATGACACAAAGCCTTCCCCTACCTAAAAGGAATCGTTTTTCCTCCATTTTTGAGGTGAGGGTATTACGGACCCTTAACCTGCGATAAAATAATTTTATAGGTATCCATCTCAATTTTTGGTAAAATAAAGATGGAGACTATTATATGGAAAGTAGGATGAAGTATGGAATATATTGTTTTTGCCATTATAGCTTATTTATTAGGATCCATCCCTTCTGCTCTCATCGTTGGGAAAGTAGGATATAAGATAGATATCCGCGAACATGGTAGTGGTAATTTAGGGGGGACAAATACTTTCCGGGTCTTAGGAAAGAAAGCTGGGTTAACAGTTACAATATCTGATATTTTAAAAGGAACTATTGCTGTTATCCTTCCACTTTTATTTGATGCAGATGTGAATCAGTTAATCATTGGTATTTTTGCGGTTCTCGGTCATACATACCCCATTTTCGCTAAATTTAAAGGTGGAAAAGCAGTTGCCACATCTGGTGGTATCATATTAGGAATCAATCCAATTCTCTTTATCATCATGGTTGGATCCTTTTTACTTACCCTTTATTTAACAAAATATGTATCTCTTTCTTCCATGATAACGGGAGTAGTTTCTGTCTTGGTTGCATTAGTCTTTCAGGATATTGGGATAGTCATCTTGCTATCTGCCTTAACTATTTTTGTTTTTTATCGTCATCGTGAAAATATTAAACGAATTCGACAAGGAACAGAACCAAAGATAAAATGGATGTAATAATGAAAATCATTCAAGACGTTCAGAAATAAGGTGAGCGAATGAAATATATTTTTATCGGGCTAATCAAATTTTATCGAAATGCAATTAGCCCTTTTACCCCAGCAACTTGTCGATTTTATCCGACCTGTTCCGCATATAGTTTAGAGGCATTTCAAAGGTTTGGATTTTTTAAAGGACTATTTCTAAGTGTAAAAAGAATAAGTAAATGCCATCCATTTCATCCGGGCGGTGTAGATTATGTTCCGGAAAAAACAGAGAAAAAGAACAAACGCAAGTCGTGAATCATCGATAGCGTTTGTTCTTTCTTTATTAACTATTTCCTTCCTATTGTTGTTTTGATAAAAAATTAGGGTGCAAGTATGTTTGATGCTCGAATCGATTTCCATCATAAATAACCCCATATCTACCATAGTAGAAAATCTATACGTACTATTTAAAGCAGGACAAAGTTCTTTAGAAAATGAGCTTTTCTTTTAATAGAGTCGAATAACCTTCACTTAAATGAACCATCTTAAATAGTTAATTTATACTAGTATCCAATAAAATATGGGATTACAAAGCACAACCTAACGCAGAAAAACACGAAGACTTCTGTAGGATGAAAGACCTGGGTGAGACAATGCGGTGCGTTAACTGCTGAATATTCGCAACAGCGCCTAGGAATTAAACCATTAAAAGCCTAAATTAAATCGTTCAAGCTGATCAAAATGTTTTTCTTCTTTAAGTACCATTTGTTGGTGTTCACCAAATAAATCGAAATGAGGATATTGTTCATCATTATGTATCCATTCCTGTTTTAAGCCATATTGCTTTCCCCATTCAATTAATCTCGCGATATCGCTACATCCTACTTTTGTAACGGTATAGCTGTCTGGAAACCGGTCGTCCATCCAATAGTGCGTGATGATAGCTACTTCTCCATTTTTAACTTTACGTTTCCATGCTTTTAGTTCATCTCTTTTTAATCCAAAAGCCATCATCATTCTCCTTCAATATGCTGTAAATACTTTTCATGCCACTCAGGAAAAGATTTTCTTAATGATAGTGGTCGAAATGTGTCTCTCTTAACAATGACATGCTTTGTAGTGCCAATCACCGCGATATCATCAGTTTCATTTTTAATATAGTAACCATAAACGGTTCGGAGTCCATCATACTGTTCTAGCCACGTTTCAACATATGCTTTTTCACCATATCGAATTGGTTTTTTAAAGGATATGTTTGCATCTAGTACAGGGGACACAACATTTTCCTTTTCCATTTCAGCGTAATTTAATCCAAGGCTTTCAATGAATTTGGTTCTTCCAATTTCAAACCAGACTAAATAATTGGCATGATAAACAACACCCATTTGATCTGTTTCTTGATATCTTACCTCAATTGGAGTTCGTATAGTACTCAACATCATTCCTCCTGATTCATCGCTACTATTTTATCATACCATGAAATTTTTCTACATTGTTTAATATCACTAGTATATGAAAACCCTCAAATCTAGTTGATTTGAGGGTTTTGTGGTTATTCCATATTCTTTTGATTCTGTGCTTCATCTTTGATTTCTTCGCGGAATCCTTGAATTGCTTCCTCACGACGTTGGTTTTTGGCCATAATATCTTGCTTATCCTGACCATCTGCGTGTTGCATCGTTTCCTCCGCTTTTTCCATATTTTGAATTGTGTCTTCCACCATGTTTTGCAGCTTTTCTACATTATCACTGCGATCATCTGGTTTTGGTTGCTGATTCTGTTGCTGATTTTTATGTGTCATTTTTATATGCTCCTTTCTATAAAAAACTATTTTTATTGTTTCTTAAATAGATGAACCTATACAAAAAAATTCCCTTTCATTGAGAAAGGGATAATACTTATGACATTGATAAAAAATATTCTTATTTTGCTTCTTTTAAAGATTGACGTGCCTTCTTTTCTAATTTTTCATCAATTTCGTCTAAGAGTACACTATCCTCCAAAATTTCTCTACGGTTCTCTTTAACGAGTTCTTCAAAAGTGAGCTTTTTTTTCAAAGAAATAGCGATTCACCCCTTTATCTTTTACATGAAGTATCGCCATTTCTTCCAAATTTTATAACTATTTTATTAATTATTCCAGCTCATCCATCCTTTGTACCGTAATATCAGCTTTCTTCCCTTTAGATTTGAAAAACGGACTTCTTCTCCTGCTAAGGTTCCAGTGTAAAGTCAGGTGGATTTCATTTCATTGATTGTAAAGGTGAATCAATCAGTGTTCCAAAAATGTTTATTGAAAATGAGAATGTTACAGGAACTACGATTACGGTTGATGGTGGATATACTGCTCAATAATTAATGAAACCCGATATGCGAATACTTTTTAATAAAACTCACATACTCTTGTCTATCAAAAAAGCCCATGTACGAATTGTACATGGGCTTAAGATCTTAGATTACGCTTCAATTGCTACTTTATCACGAAGTACCATTTGAAGGATACCACCATGACGGTAGTAATCAACTTCAACATCACTATCAAAACGTGCAATAGCTTGGAAGGTTGTTTCTTTTCCAGTTTCTTCATCAACAGCTGTTACTTTCACAAGATCATGTGGTTTCACATTTTCGTCGATGTCAACACTGAATGTTTCCTTACCAGTTAATCCAAGTTTATCTGCGTTTTGTCCTTTTTCAAATTGTAATGGTAGTACACCCATCATTACAAGGTTTGAACGGTGGATACGCTCGAAGCTTTCTGCGATTACAACTTTAATTCCTAATAGGTTCGTACCTTTAGCAGCCCAGTCACGAGAAGAGCCCATTCCATAGTCTTTACCAGCTAAAACAGCAAGGCCTGTTCCATCTTCTTGGTATTTCATAGCTGCATCATAAATAGGCATGACCTCATCTGTTGGCCAGTATGTTGTATATCCACCCTCTGTTCCTGGTGCTAATTGGTTCTTAATACGGATATTCGCAAATGTACCACGCATCATAACTTCATGGTTACCACGTCTAGAACCGTAAGAGTTAAAGTTTCTTGGAGAAACTCCTTTATCCTGTAGATACTTACCTGCTGGCATATCTTTTGCAATAGCACCAGCTGGTGAAATATGATCCGTTGTTACAGAATCTCCAAATTTACCTACCGCACGTAAGCCGTTTAAGGATTGAACGGTTCCTGGTTCTTTCGATAGTCCCTCAAAGAACGGAGGATTTTGAATATACGTAGAATCATCATTCCAAGAATATAATGGTTCATCCGTTGTATCAATAGCATTCCATTTTTCGTTGGAATCAAATACATCTTCATATTCTTTACGGAAGATTTCTGGTGTAACCACTTTTTCTACTTCATCTTTTACTTCTTGCATAGTTGGCCAGATATCATTCATGTAAACATCGTTTCCGTCTGCATCCTTACCGATAGGTTCTTTCGTAAGGTTGATATCTACTGTACCCGCAAGTGCATAAGCAACTACAAGTGGTGGTGAAGCTAAGTAGTTCGCTTTTACTAATGGATGGATACGACCCTCAAAGTTACGGTTACCAGAAAGTACGGATGATGCTAACAGATCATTATCTGCAATTGCTTTTTCGATATCATCACGTAATGGACCAGAGTTACCGATACATGTTGTACATCCATAACCAACTAAGTTAAAGCCTAATTGATCTAGATAATTTTGTAATCCAGCATCCTCAAGGTAACGAGTAACAACTTTAGAACCTGGTGCTAGAGATGTTTTAACATATCCAGGTACTTTTAGTCCTTTTTCTACTGCTTTTTTAGCGACTAAACCTGCACCTAACATAACGTAAGGGTTCGATGTATTTGTACAAGATGTAATCGCTGCAATAGCAAGTGCACCCGTTTTCATAACAGAAGAAGTTCCATCTGGATTTTGGATTGTAACTTCTTTATCAAATTCTGATTTATCAAAACCAAATCCTTGGTTACCTGCTGGAGCAGTTACTGCTTTATTGAACTCATCCTGCATTTTTGATAATGGAATCAAATCTTGAGGACGTTTCGGACCAGATAGGTTTGGTTCTAATTCAGAAAGATTGATTTCAACCACTTTTGTATATTCTGGATCTGCTTGATCTGCAGAATACCATAAATTGTTTGCCTTACAATATTTTTCAACTAATTCAATTTGTTCTTCGCTTCTTCCAGTTAAACGTAAATAATTTAATGATTCCGCATCAACTGGGAAGAAACCACAAGTTGCACCATATTCAGGCGCCATGTTGGAAATCGTTGCACGATCTGCAAGTGGCATATCTGCTAGACCAGGACCGAAATATTCAACAAATTTACCAACAACATTTTGCTCACGTAACACTTGCGTTACTTTTAACGCTAAGTCAGTAGCAGTTGTTCCGTTTGGAAAGCTACCAATGAATTTAACACCAATTACTTCTGGTGTAGGGACAAATGATGGTTGGCCAAGCATTCCAGCTTCTGCTTCAATACCACCAACACCCCAGCCAAGTACACCAAGACCGTTAATCATGGTTGTATGAGAGTCTGTACCTACTAAAGTATCCGGAAATGCATCATATTCCCCATTTTCATTTTCAATACCATGAACAACATTAGCAAGGTACTCAAGGTTTACTTGGTGAACAATACCTGTTGCTGGTGGAACAGCACGGTAATTATCAAATGCTTTTTGAGCCCAATTTAGAAACTCATAACGCTCCGCATTACGTTTAAACTCTAAATCCATATTTGCTCTTAGTGCATTTGCTGTACCATATTGGTCAACTTGTACAGAGTGGTCAATAACAAGGTCAACTGGAACCTCTGGATTTATTTCTTCTGGTTTTCCACCTAGATCAACCATTGCTTTACGTAAAGAAGCAAGGTCAACTACAGCTGGAACACCTGTGAAGTCCTGTAAAACAACACGAGAAGGTTTAAATGGTACATCCGAACCTTGGTCATTTGTTCCCCATTTTACAAGCCCTTTTACATGTTCATCTTTTATTTGGTGACCATCATGTTGACGTAAAACGGATTCTAATAGCACACGGATAGAGAATGGTAAACGATCAACATCGCCTAAACCAGCTTCTTCTAGTACTTTTAAATCATAATAATTATACTTTTTTCCATTTAGATCAAATTGCTTTTTTGCTTTAAAAGTATCTTTCCCCATATTACTGCCCCTTTCATTCTACTTTTATCGTTCAATATTCGACAAAAATAGTTCTCATGCAAAATACTCTGAAACTATAAAAATATTAAAATAGAAAA
Organism: Oceanobacillus senegalensis; assembly: GCF_900176885.1. Classification (GTDB taxonomy): domain Bacteria; phylum Bacillota; class Bacilli; order Bacillales; family Amphibacillaceae; genus Oceanobacillus; species Oceanobacillus senegalensis. The sequence continues at coordinate 1,432,172 of NZ_LT839648.1, forward strand.
CCTACACTTATATATTATCGGATAAATAGTCATTTGACAAATAATTTTGGCATGTCCTTTTATATTAAATACTTATTCAAAGTGATAAGTAAAAGATATCGGTTTGAAAGGCTTTTGATTCATAATAATTACTGAAGCCTTTCATATCGCGAAATTTGTCGAATGAATAGTGGTTGGAAAGCCTGTTTCCTAGAAAGGTATTGTTGAAAATAAACGTTAAAACAGAGGATACTTTAGTCATATTATCAAGATTTTAATCTCCATCATGGCAGATAGTTCCTTTTAGCTATCTTTAATCAATGCGAGGTTCTTTCATCCCCAACTAAACAAAGACTAAAGTCGTAACGTCCGCTGCAACGCTCTCCTCTAGACCTACGTCCTGTAGTCGGGAACGAATCGGGCTTTTAGGGGCCGTTTATACCACAAGAGTATAACACAAGGCCCTCCCCACTTAAATGGATTCGTTTTTCCTTCATTTTTGAGGTGAGGGTATTACCGCCCAATAACCTGCGATAAATCCAAAAGAAAAAAACATCTACAATTTTATAGATGTTTTTCACTGTCTGGTTTTGGGAAAATCAGCTTAAATATACTCCCTTGATTATTTTCTTTTTGTATAATTTCTAATCTACCGTGATGTTCTTCTAAGATTTGCTTTGAAATCATAATACCTAAACCAGTTCCATTTTTCTTAGTTGTGAAGAAGGGTTCGCCTAATTTATGTAAGATATCTTCTGGTATTCCCGGACCTTCGTCCATAATATGTATTTCTATACTTGAGGTATTGGATAAAACACGTATGGTTATTTCTCCCGGTTTATCCATGGCTTCGATTGCATTTTTAACCATGTTAATTAACACTTGCTTAATTTGCGATTTATCACAATGGATGTTAGCTGTAATAGGCTCTTGAATAATCAGCCCAATATTTTTTAATTTCGCCTGAGAGTGAAGTAGACTCACTGTATCGTCTATCATTTCTTTAATTGATTCTAACCGTTTAAAATCTGTAAGTGGTTTGGAAACAAATAGTAATTCTGAAGTAATTTTTTCCATTTTCTCTATTTCTTCAATCATGATTTTATAATACTCTTCTTTTCGATCCACACCAGCTTGTAATAATTGAAGAAAACCTTTAATGGATGTTAAGGGATTGCGTATTTCATGAGCGATACCCGCAGCCAGCTGACCTGCAACAGACATTTTTTCAGACCTAACAAGTAGTTCCTCTGTTTCTTTACGATCCGAAATATCTCTCAAAGTAATGACATAATAGCTTTTTTGTGTGTATTCATCAAATACTTTATTCGTCACAATATCTGTTGTCATTCGCTCTCCACTTTTATGAATGAGATCAACGGTAAAGCGTTGATTTTTGTTATACGTATCCTCATGATTTTTCTCGATATAGTTTCGTTCTTCCAGGGTAAATCTATCATACCAGAACGTCCCAACTAATTCGGATCTCGTATAACCTATTAATCTTTCTGCAGAATTCGATACAAAGATTATTTTTCCTTTTTCATCACAAACTTCGATTACCTCATTTTGATTATTTTCAATCCAATCAAGAATAGGTAAGGGTAGCATTGAGTAATTTGAAAAATATCCCTCGTCCACAGAACGGCCGGGAACGGTTTGACTTGAATCAACCTTGTTGTCTGATTTTACATTTTCAAAACTCATTACAACCTCCCCTTTTCTGTTTTATTTAATGTTCAATATACTATATGATAAATTAATATCGAATATGAAACTTGTTTGTCTTTTTTAACCATATTATAATTAAATTTGTAAATAATTCCTATTACTAAGTAATAATACTATAAATCATACTAAAAATAAAATAAATATTTTTCGAATTTACACGTATTTGTGTAAATTTACGTCAAACGAGAGGTTATAATTATTAATGACAGGGAATTTTCCCTTGTTTATTAAGTAATAGGTGGTTTTTAAAAAAATTAAAAAGATAAGGTGGAATAAATGGAAATAATTTTAGTTTTATGGGGCTTTCTTCTTATCAGTTTACTATCCATAGGTGGATTTTTTATGTTCCGTAAATTCCTCAAACAGCTTCCAAAAGAGGATGGAAAATCCGTTATGGATTGGGAAATTCATTACATTGAAGAAACAAAACATATGTGGAATGATAAGGAAAAGGATTTATTAGAAGAATTGGTTTCTCCTGTTCCAGAGCTTTTTCGAGATGTAGCCAAGCAAAGTATTGCAAGTAAAATTGGTGAAGTTGCTTTAAAAAAAGAGATAAAATCTATTAATCAGGATGTAGTCATCGAAGGATATATATTAGCAACTCCGAAACGAGACCATAAATTTCTACGGAAAAAATTGAAGGAAAAACAAATTGACGTTACACCATATGAGCATTTGTTTGCTCTATCTAAAGAGGGATACAAAACGAATTGGCAACGTAAATATAAAGAAGCCAATAAAGGATGAAATAAAATTTGGTCTATAAATAAAACTCCTATTCAAATTTTACGATTTTGTAAAATATAGAATAGGAGTTTTTAATTAGGAGGCCATTGTCTTTCTCAATTGCAAATATTGATAAAGCATACAAATTCTCCAAGTTCCAATCATGCCGAACGCTAATATAAAGAACATTCCAGACGTTTCCCCTAAGGATATGTAACTTCCGATAATTAATTTAACTACCAATCTAAAAGCTAATAAACTAAGTAGAATGATAGGAAATGCCTTGGAAGGTACTAGAAATATATCGGAACCTTTCACTTCAAATTTAGAAGTCTTAATTAGAAAAATAGAACAAATGATACCTACTACTAAAGCTTCCCAAACTTGCATCCATTCAATTCGAAACACAGGAAAGACAAACATAAGTGCACCTGTACTCATCGCTATTGGTGGTATAATAATTTTTTTAACGGAAGCAGGTTTTTTCGCAGCTTTTAACCGAACAATAATTGCAAGAATAGCCATAAATGCAAATCCTACAGTACTTAGAATTAACCATAACATCACAGATCACTCTTTCATTGCCCTATTGTTTTCTGTTAATAAATTGAAGAAAGTCCACCAAACAGATTTGTATGAGGTGGACTTTCCTATAAGGATAATATGGTATAGATACGACTAACCATTAACATGAATTCATTACGAAACTATGTAATGGATTAGAAAATAACGGTATGTATCCACATATAATCAACCATTATTGATCATCTGTAATCGTTAAAATAATTGTCATAACTACACCCACTACAGTTAGGTAAACACCTAAATCAAATAGCATAGCCGTTGCTAGTTCAACTTCCCCAAAGATTGGTAAATAGAAATATCCAAAAGTGTGAGACAAGAATGGAACATCAAATAAAAATGACCCAGCACTAGTTAATACAGCTGTTAACAAACCAACTGGAATCATTGTTTTAAAATTTATCGGCAGCATTTGGTTTACTGTTTTCATACCGTAGGACATATACAATAATAATATAGCTCCAGATGTCATTAGTCCCCCAATAAATCCTCCACCAGGTGAATTATGCCCAGCAAAGAATGCATAAACGCCAAATCCTAGTAATAGAAAGGAAATGAGGGATGTTGCTGTACGTAATATAAGATTGTTTGTTCCTGCCATTTGACTTACTCCTTATAGTTGATAATTTCACTCTATTTTAGTATACCACGTGTAAAAACGCTTTAAAAGCCTGAGAAACCAAAGAATCCTGCTAGAAACGCGGTTAGTTTCGTCATCCAATCAAAGAATAAAGCGATACCAGTAAATATCATGATGTATCCACCAATTTTTATTAATCGCTGACTATGCTTTTTAAACCAATTAAACTTACCAATGAATGTAGCAAGTACGAGAAATGGAATAGAAAATCCAAGAATATAACTAATCATCATGATTAATCCAACGTTAGGGTTTGTTGCAGCTAAGGAAAGGACAATAGCTAAAATCGGTCCTGTACAAGGCGTCCACCCCAAGGAAAATGCCATTCCAATAATAAAGGACCCGAAGAAACCTGCTGGACGGTTTTTAAATGTAATTTTTCGATCCTTCATTAAAAATTTGAAATTTAATACCCCAACAATCACTAGACCAAAGAAAATAATAAGGATTGCACCGATTTGTCTAATTAAATCTTGATAGGTTAGTAAGAAATCGGATATAAACGTTGTTGTAAATCCAATCATGATAAAGATACTGGAGAAACCTAGTAAAAAACATAGTGTATGAATGATTGCTTTTTTATTTAACTTTGTATTCTCATCTTTAATCTCACTTACACTCATTCCCGTAATATAAGATAAAAACACCGGAAATAAAGGTAATACACATGGTGAAACAAAAGATAAAAAACCTGCACCAAAAGCAAGGAATATATTTATTTCAGACATACGAAACCTCCTCTCTTTCTATTGTATCAAAAATTACCAAATTTAATTAGCATGATTATGACAAAATACGGAAAGATTAGGAAGTATTTAGGCATTAGATAAGCCAAATTAATCTAATCAATGTTTATTAGAATAATCGCCATAACCTTAAGGTTCTACCTATCCTTTAAAAGTCAATGTAGCCTCTTCTAATTACTAACGAAATTTGTCTTTCTAACACTGTTTGCATCGATGTATACGTTAGGTAAAATCATTCTTTTATGACTACTCCAACATTTTCAGTATTATTTATCAAATCTTTTGCCTTACAATAGATCAAAATATGTAATGCTTTTTCATCGTTTTTTCGTAAACCTTCCCAAACTATTCATTCCTCTTATTCAACCAAACAACAACGCAAAAAACCACTTTTTCTGGTAGAAAAAGTGGTTTATGTAAAATTAACCTTTTTTACAAGGAAAGATTAGGAAAACCCCTCAAATTAGCGTTCTATTTCTTTTTCGTATTCGTATCCATTTGATTGTTCATAGCACGCATCATTTGATTAATTTTCTTCTGTGATGGTTTTTGCCCCATTTGCATCATCATAGTACGTAGCATTTGCTCATTAATCGGAGGATTCTTTTTCAAGTAATCCATCATGTATTTCCGTGCAAGGAAAAAACCAAGAGCAACACCTGCTATTAACGCTGCTATAGCAATTAGTACGACCCAAATTGTAGCCATTTCAAGTTTCCTCCTTCGTGTTGTCTCTTATAAAGGTCGTTCAAAAAAGTCCGATAAAATGACATTACAATGTTGGTAGTATAGACGCCTCTACTAAGACAACCGATTACTACTATGTCTTATTTTTATCCACCTTTTGAACACACACTTATACAGTATAGTAAATCATTGACAAGAATACAATACTTGGTTCTTCTGTTCATCCCTTGGCATTTTCACAGGTGAAATCCATCCAAAATTACGATAGGAATCACCCACGACAAACATATACGGTTGATATAAACGTAAGATTGGAAATAATAATTCCTCAGCATCTTGCAAAGATTCACAACGAAATTTTATCTGTTTTTCACTTATATGTAAAGAAATATACTGCTTTCCACTATATATTTCCATATAAGTGCCATTTGTATGTACTTTCATATGTTTTTTCAAATGATTTTTTATATGAGTCATTAAACTGTCAATGTGAAAAAAATGTGTAATAAAGTTATATTGATTCTTGAGATCACTTCGTCTTGGAGTGTTCTCATATTCTTTAAAAAAGCGATAAAGGATATCACTTTTATGAAAATAATGGTTAGCAATTTCTTCTCTTATCCAATAAATAGAATACATATACATAGAAATTCCTCCCTTTTATTCTATTATACGTATCCTATCTAAAAATAATGTCATTTCTAGATGTAAACTATCACTAGTTTTGTCGATTAGGGATAAAAGAGAAAAAATAAGTAAAAATGACTAGAATTTGCTGTGAAAAAAGGTGGCCTCCACTCAGGAAAGCCACCTTCCTTTTTAAAATAATGACCTTATTTAACTAGGGATTCTACATTTTTAACTACATTTTCAACGGTGAATCCGTATTCCGCAATAACTTTGTCACCATTGGCAGAAGCACCAAATGTGTCAATTGCCATCACCATTCCATTGTCTCCCGTATATTTATGCCATCCTAAAGAAGTGCCCATTTCAATGGCAACACGGTTCTTCACTTGTGGTGGAATAACTTCATTTTTGTATGCTTCATCTTGTTTGTTGAAGCGATCCCATGAAGGCATGCTTACAACACTAGCGTCGATACCTTTTTCTTTAAGAGCTTTTTGAGCATCAACTGCAAGCGAAACCTCTGAACCAGTTGCAAGAAGAAGTGCGTCAGGTGTTTCTTTATCTGCTTTACTTACAACATAAGCACCTTTCTTCACACCTTCATATGCATTTTCTTTTGTACCTTCTAATGTAGGTAGATTTTGTCTTGTTAACACAAGAGCTGTTGGTGTATCTTGAGATTCGATTGCTAATCTCCAAGCTGCTTGTGTTTCATTTCCATCAGCTGGGCGAACAACAGATAGTCCTGGCATTGCTCGTAATGAAGCTAATTGTTCGATCGGTTCGTGTGTTGGACCGTCTTCCCCAACTGCAATGGAGTCATGTGTGAATACATAGGTCACAGGCATATTCATGATAGATGCTAGACGGATAGAAGGTCTTAAGTAGTCACTGAAAACAAAGAATGTTCCACCGAATACTTTTAATCCACCATGTAATGCCATACCATTTAATGCTGCACCCATGGCATGTTCACGTACACCAAACCAGATGTTTTTACCGGCGTAGTTTTCGCGAGAGAAATCTTCCTCTTCTTTCATTGTTGTTTTGTTTGAACCTGCTAGGTCCGCACTACCACCAAAGAAGTTTGGAACAGATTTCGATATAGCATTTAAAACTTCACCAGATGATGCACGAGTCGCTAGAGATGAACCTGGCTCATATACAGGTAGATCACTTGTCCAACCTTCTGGTAATTCATCGTTCATAGCTTGCTCTAATTCTTTAGCTAGCTCTGGGTATTTTTCTTTATATGTGCTGAATAAATCATTCCATGCAGCTTCTTTTTCTTGACCGTTTTTCACAATTTTCTCGTTGAAATCAGCATAAACTTCTTCTGGTACATGGAAATCATCATGAGACCATTCGTAAAATTCTTTTGTTAGTACTACTTCATCGCCTCCAAGTGGAGCACCATGAGACGCTGCAGAAGCTGATTTATTTGGAGAACCATAGCCAATAACCGTACGGATTTCAATTAGTGTTGGCTGGTCTGTGTTTTCTTGTGCAGCTTTAATTGCATTTCTAATTTCATCAACATTATTTCCATCCTCTACACGAAGTACTTGCCAGCCATATGCTTTAAAGCGTTCTTCTGTGTTATCAGAGAATGATTTATGCAAGTCACCATCTAGTGAAATGTCATTAGAATCATAAAGCGCGATTAATTTACCTAATTTTAAATGTCCTGCTAATGATGCAGCTTCATGAGAAATACCTTCCATTAAATCTCCATCACTAACTAGAGCATACGTATAATGATCTACAACAGAAATATCATCTTTATTAAATTTAGCAGCTAAATGAGCTTCAGCCATTGCCATACCAACAGACATAGCAATACCTTGTCCTAATGGCCCAGTAGTTGCTTCGACACCATCTGTATGATGTACTTCTGGGTGTCCCGGAGTTTTAGATCCCCATTGACGGAATTCCTTAATATCATCCATTGTTACATTATAACCAGATAAATGAAGTAAGCTATATAGAAGCATAGAACCATGGCCTGCAGATAGAACGAAACGGTCACGGTTAAACCATTTTGAATGCTTAGGATTATGATTCATAAAATCTGTCCATAATGTATAAGCCATAGGTGCTGCCCCCATAGGTAAACCAGGGTGCCCTGAATTAGCTTTTTCAATTGCATCGATAGATAATGTACGAATTGTATTGATGGATAAGTTTTCAATATTTGACATAATGATTGCTCCTTCCACTTGTGGTTTATGTACCCTTCCCTATTCTATACGGAAATGGCCGAAGTCACAAGTATTATTTGTTTGTTTCCCCAACTAATTAATCTTTCTTTATTTTCAGATAAATACTCAATGTTTTTTATTTCGGTCTTGCATATCACGAACTTTCTTCGGTGTCACATCATTCCCCCTAGGGTCAATGACAGTCATCGTTTTCATATGATTTTTAAAAGAGCTTCGAACATTTTTCAAATATTCTTCTCTTAGTTTTTTTTGCTCTTTCTTTTCTTTATCTGATAGCCCTTCACTTTTGGACTTTCTTGCTAGCTCATTGATACGGTTTAGTTTCTCTTTGGAAAGCATTCTATATTCCTTTCTATTTTGAAAATAATAGTCGTATTGTGCACATAAAATGTATTTTGTGCATGAAACGGAAATTTCAATCGTACATAATACCGCTACGGAAATAAATGTTCTATATTGATTGTTAATTCTTGTTGTGGGCAGTTTACTTCTTGAAAATAAAGTGACAAGACGTCGCATTTTTGTCGGCCTTTCATCCCCCACTGAAACGAAGGAACAAAGGGTATGCTATAGTAGAAATCAACGCACCTATTACAACACTAAAAAGAAAAAACAATCAAAACACAAAAAAAGCAAGAACAACGATCACTGTTCCTGCCTAAATATTACTATTCCACTCACAGATATTCAAGTCTCACGTATTTCCTGATACCTCCGATGTACCGTTGCTTTGGAAACATCGTATCCCATTCCATTTAATGTTTTAGTAATCTCTTCGAAGGTTAATTTATTTTGTCTTAACCGAACAACTTCTTCTATCGGAAAATCAACACGCTCTCTACCGTTAGCTTTATGTTGGTTGGATAGATTTTTACTAGGATTATATCCATTTTTAATGGCTCGTTTCATGCCTCGTTTAATTTTTGCATTATGTATTTTACGTTGGTATTCTTCAACGATTCCAACTATTTGTAATACCATCGAATCGGATTCTGAAAGTTCTAGCTCCCCATCATTTACAGATGTATATATAGGTATATCTAATTTATGTAACTGATGAAACAAGGCTATCTTTGTATTTCCCCGTCCCAGTCTTGTTTCATCCTGGATAAGCAGACAATCTGCTTCACCCTCTGCAAAATAATGTAATAATTGAAAGATGCCATCACGATCAATCTCATATCCACTCTCTTGTTCTTCTATGCAATCAACCACTGTTATATCATGTCTAGCTGCTAGTTTAACCAATTCCTCTTTTTGCCGAGATAAAGACGTTTCCTGTGTGGATTTATCTGTACTCACTCGACAATATATAATGGCTTTCATTTCTTCTACTCCTTATCATGCACTAAGTATCATAGATACATATAATAACACCAATGTTAATCCAAAAGAAACAATATAAAATAAGTCCGTTTTCGTAATATTTCCAAACATATAAAGTCCCCCTTTTAATAAAAACAGAACCCCTGTTCGATTCATTTATTTTAGTATAAACACGAACATATGGTCTTGTCAACCGTTTTTCGAACGAATGTTTGCGTCTACTTGTAGAAAATGGTAAACTAGCATTAATTAATCGTATGCGTGAGGTGTGTAGTAGATGACAAAACTTTCAAATAGGCAACAAATGATTCTTGATTTTATAAAAGACGAAGTAAATCAAAAGGGATATCCCCCATCCGTAAGGGAAATTGCGGTTGCAGTGGGATTAGCTTCTAGCTCCACTGTTCATGGTCATCTTGAAAGATTAGAAAGTAAAGGATACATAAGAAGGGACCCTACCAAACCAAGGGCGATTGAAGTACTAGATTCAGACGAAAACAATAATATTCCAAAAGAGGAAGCTCGTTATGCCCCTGTTATCGGAAAAGTAACCGCAGGACTGCCGATTACAGCGGTTGAAAATATCGAAGAATTCATCCCATTACCTAGCTCCACTGCTAGTCCGGATGATAATTTATTTGTATTAGTCATTGACGGAGAAAGTATGATAGAGGCTGGTATTCTAGATGGAGACATGGTTATTGTTAAACAGCAAAACACAGCCCTTAATGGGGAAATTGTCGTAGCCATGACAGAGGAAAACGAAGCAACAGTAAAACGTTTCTTTAAAGAGAAAGATCATATTCGCTTGCAGCCTGAGAACTCTACGATGGAGCCTTTAATTTATCAGAATGTAACGATATTAGGAAAGGTTATTGGATTGTATCGGAATATTCATTAATTAATATGCTATTTTCATAGAAATAGTGGAGTATGGATAGAATATAAAAAAAGCAGCAAGACCTAAAGAAATGGATCTTGCTGCTTTTTTCTCAATGTAAACATGTTTGCATTGACCTATTTACTAATCTACGTATATTTCTAGGACATTGGCTTTTAAAAATAATACTGGAAGTTAAGTTATTTTCTGCAACTCCCATGCAATATGTGCACTTTCTTCCAATTCTTCTAATGCAAAAAACGCTTCCATGATATCGTTTCCTGGTACAACCGGACCATGATGACTCAAAAGCCAGCCATCATTTTCCTTTACTCGTTTTTCAAATTCGTTAAACAATTCTTGACTTCCCGGTTTTTCATAAGGAATTAAGCCAACTGTTCCCAATTTCATTTTTAGATATGGAGTGTGATCCGGGATACAATCTGATTCATTTAAATCAGGCAAACAACTCCAAAGCACACTATACGTACTATGTACATGAAGAACTGCTCCTGTACTAGGTTTAGCTTGAAATACGGATAAATGTAATGGCCATTCTTTACTTGGCTTTTTTTCATTATATGGATTTCCATCCATGTCCATCACAGCAAACTCATCAGCTTTCAGTGTTCCAAAGCAGGTACCAGAAGCCGTAATATACATTTTATCTTCATGTACAAAGCTTAAGTTAGCAACACTTCCACTAGCTTTCCCACGTTGAAAAAGACTATGGGCAACCCAAATCGCATTATCCAGCTTTTTATCTAATGTTTTATCCATACTTACCACACTCTCTATTATTCTATTATCTATTATATGAAGGATAAGGCACGAGTGAAAAAATCAGGTTTTCCAAAGTTACCACTTTTCAATACCATTCGAATTCGATGATCCAGTGTAGGTATCATGATTGGCACTCCAGGTGCGATGCTCTTTCCAATATGGTATCCCGTATATCCGAGCCTTTTTGTTACAGCTCCACTCGTTTCTCCACCCGCAACAATAATCCGATGAAACCCTGATTCTACCGCAAGTTCGGCTAAATCTGCGGTTGCCTTTTCTAATTTTTCCGCAACTTCTTCTTTCCCTTGTTCCTGGATTCGTTTCACATTTTCAGGGGTGTCACTGCTATATACTAAGACGGATTCTTCCTTATTTTGAGAAATGACATTCCATATTCTCTCTACCGACTCCTCTCCAGTTAGCAATTTCATTGGATTCATAAAATAGGTTTTTCCTCCAGATTTTTGATATTCAGTAATCTGGTTTCGCGTCATTTCGCTGCAACTTCCAGCTAATATTAATGCTGGTGAATCAGAACGGTCAAATGGATGTGCTGCTATATTTTCTTTATACATTTTGGCCAATGGATATGCTAAACCACTGCCACCAGTAATAAGTTTTAGATTTCCAAATACCTCTACCAGTTTTTCCGCATCTTCCTCTTTCTCATAGTCTGGTACGATATAAAATTTGTAATCCTTATCATTTGATGTTTCTAATTCATCCACTTTATCCTTGGAAAGGGAGTCTGATAGTTTCACACTAGGAAACTTACTTTGCACATTCATTAATCGTACTAAATCACAATCCCACATCGGTGTAAGTGGATGATCCTTCATAGGACTCTCATGTAATGGAACGCCATTTACATATAAACAACCGTCCTTTACGGTACGCCCATTTACCGGAAGCGCAGGACAAAGAATCGTATATGGAACATCTAGCTCTTCCATTACCGCATCACAAATCGGCCCAATATTACCTTCAGGTGTTGAATCAAAAGTAGAACAGTATTTCACATAAAACTGTTGTGCACCCTTCTCTTTTAACCAGCTTATCGCCTCTAAGGAATCTTTAACCGCTTCCTTTGTATCTTGAGTACGGGTTTTTAAGGCAATGACACATACCTCTGCTTGGGGAATTTCATCCGAATCTGGAACGCCATTATATAAAATGGTACTTAGTCCACCTTTTACAAAAAAGGAAGCAAGGTCACTGCCACCGGTAAAATCATCTGCAATGCAACCAAAGCGCATTAGATTCACCCCTTATTTTTCAACTAATTCTTCCACGTCGTTTTTACGAACTTTGACACCTAGCAAATCTTCATAGAAACGAATCATGGCATGTTTGTAATAATCTCCTTGACCGGCATGTAATGCTAGTTGATAGGTTTGCATAGTTCCGCTTAATGTAGGTAGAGGAATTTCATATTTTACTAATACTTCTGCCATACTCTCCATATCCTTATATGCTCTCTCAAGTGAAAATCCATGTTCGAAATTCCCTTCTAAAACCTTTGGAACCAATGTTTTTGATGCAAAACTTGACCCAGTAGCGGTCATTAATACGTCCCCAAGCTTTTCGGGATCTAAACCAAGTTTAACACCAACAGGCATTAACTCACTAAAGCTTGCAACACAAATATTTAACGCACAGTTATTAATCATCTTTGTAAGCTGTCCAGATCCGTTCTCACCCATATAAAGTACCTGTTCACCCATTCTATCTAGCATAGGTTTTATTGTATTGAATACTTCCTCATTTCCACCACACATGATACTAAGGGTTCCAGCCATGCTTTTCTTCTGTTGACCGGATATAGGACAATCCAAAAATTCAATTCCTTTGGATTTACAGGTTTCTGCGATTTCTGTTGCCCCAATATAACTGATAGTACTAAAGTCAACAATCGTTTGACCTGGTTCCAGATTCTTTAAAAGTCCGTTCTCTCCTAAAATAACTTCTTTTACAATCTCTAAGTTTGGTAAACAAAGGAAGATATAATCACTATCTACTGTATCTATAATATTCGTAGTTGTTTGAATCCCTTTTTCCTCAAACTGCTTCAGTGCTTCTGGATTGGCATCACATACAAGATATCGAAATTCTCCTTCTTGTTCCCCTTTTGCAAGATTTAATGCCATCCCTGTTCCCATTACGCCTAAACCGATAAAACTTACTTTCATAAAAATCTCTCCTTTTCGTTTTTGAATGGTTTCAAGAGTTAGAAATACGCAAAAATAGTATCTTAACTCTTGGATGCTCCTTGTTATCAACCTTATTTATTTTAGCTTACTACCACACTAGTGATTGCCTTCACCGCTTCTTTAGGACTAGTCAAAACGGGTAGTCCTAAGGTACGGACCTCCTCTTCCGCAGCTGCCTGTGTTATCTGTGCAAGAATGATTACTTCGCACCCTCTTTTTTTCAATTCCGCTGCAGCAAGATAATTAAGGCGATGATGTTCTACCGTATTACCTGCTTTCAATTCAGTCATCGCCTCTGTCGTAATTTCTGTATCTATTTCCACTTCTTTCTCAAATTCCCCAGCAATAGCTTCTAACTGAGATTTGGTTAATGGTCCTGATGGTGCATTGGTTGCAACAACGCCGATTTTAGTATAATTATTAACTACCTTTTCTAACATCGGACGATCAACCGCCATGATCGGTACGGATATAAATGGCTTTACAGATTCTACGATAGGTGTTAGCACCGTACATGCGACAATAATCGCATCAACACCTGCGTCCTGTGCTTTAATGGCAATATGGACAAAATCTTGATGGACTTTATCGTCAATACCTTTTATTTGATTGGTATAATACTGAATATTCTCATCAACAAAATTTAAGACTGTTGCCTCTGGAGCTAGATTTTTGAATGCTGCATTTAAAGGCGCTACAGCATTACACGTTGCATGAATAATACCTATTTTCATCACGATTCTCCTTTTTAGAGTATTTCGCTAACCTGTTTATAGGACTCATTATTATCATTTTTCCTTTGGCCTTTTTTAGCTTGTTGTTTTTTTAGACTTTCAATCATCTCATCAATATCTAATATCTTTCCATTAAAATTCAATGTATTACTCAAACGGCTGATGTGTGGTTGTTTTAACATCGCTTCCTCTAAAATGTCTAAATTCCAGAAAATTCCCCGCTTATTTTCATCTGAAACTACTTTTTTATTTGCCATCACGATGACACGCTCAAAATTCGTAACCACAAATTCCATATCATGTGTGATGGTTATGATGGTTTTGCCTTCTTTTACCAATGCGTTAATAATGGAACCTAATTTTTTAATGGCTATAGAGTCCTGACCAGCTGTTGGCTCATCCAAAATAATTGTCCCTGTATCCATCGCGATTACTGAAGCAATGGAAACCATTTTTTTCATGGAATAAGGCAAATTGTACGGGTGTATATCTAAAAATGACTCGAGCCCCGTTAATTCTGCGGCCTTTTTCACGTTTTCATTCATCTTCTCTTCTGAAAACCCAAGATTTTTCGGACCAAACATGATTTCGCTTTTTACTGTCTCATGAAAAATTTGATCATCAGGATTTTGAAAGACATAGCCTACTTTTCTAGATATTTGAGCCGTTGTATAGTCTTTGGTATTTAAACCTTCGATGATGACATCCCCTTTTGTTGGCCTCAATAATCCATTCATCATTTTCACTGTCGTTGTTTTTCCTGCTCCATTTTGCCCAATGATGGCTACCGATTCTCCCTTTTCGAAGGACATGTTGACATTTTCAACAGCTGTAAAACCATTTGGATAAGAAAAAGTAACATCGTTTAACGTTAAAAAACTCATGTTTTCACCCCTTTTAATGCCAGCCATTGCTTCATAACTTTAATAGACTCATCTTCTGTAACTGGAATTTTATCCGTCTTCATATTGTGTTTTCGCATTTGTAAATTTAATTGGGTATACTGTGTTAACTCCACACCATAGTTTTGTGTATCCTCATTAGCTAGCAATTCCTCTGCTTTTCCTTGTTTCTTAATTTGTCCATCCTGAAGGACAACAATATAGTCTGCATATTCGGCAATTAACTCTATTTTATGCTCTACTAATATAATGGTTTTGCCTTTTTGTTTCATAATATCTATGGCTTTAAATATTTCCTCTGTACCCTGTGGATCTAATTGTGATGTTGGTTCATCAATAACGAGTATATCTGGCTCCATAACAATGATTGATGCTAAAGCCACTCTTTGCTTTTGACCACCAGAGAGCTGATTCGGATTTTTGTCTTGTAAATACTCAATCCCTAACAACTTAATAATGTCTTGAACTCGCTTTTCTATCACACTGACCTCAATCCCTAAATTCTCGAGTCCAAAAGCAATCTCATCAAAAACCGTTTCTTTTACCCCACTGATTTGAGTAAAAGGATTTTGGAAGACAAATCCCACTTTTTGTGAAATTTCACTTGTATCCCAATTACGAATATCAATTCCATCTATCAGCACATCACCATGAAGATCACCCTTATAAAAGTGAGGGATAAATCCTCTAATAACATTACAAAGTGTGGTCTTACCTCCACCATTGACACCAACTAAGGCATATAGCTTACCTTTCTCGATATCAAGGTTAATATCTCGCAAAACCTCATCATTCCCAGTAGGGTACTTGTATGATAGATTTCTTATCTTTACTTCACTCATAGGAAAAACCTCCAGATCAAGATGGATACGAATAGAATAATTACTACGCCTTTAATAAGGCTATCATTCTTTGTCTTTTCCAATTGATGTAGACTTGTCTTTTTAGTCCGGGCTGTAAAAGCTCTTGATTCTAGGGTAATTGCTTTCTCCTCAGTACTGGAAAAGGATGATAAAATCAAAGGAGTTAATGCTGGTATAAAGGCTTTCATACGTACGCTTAGCTTCCCATCCGTTTCCACGCCACGGGATCTTTGTGCATCCATTATTCTTATCATATCCTGTCTCATCTCAGGAATAATGTTAAATGCTGCGATTAGCGTATACGTAGCTTTAGGAGAGATTCCCGCTATTTCTAACGAACGAGCCAAATCCGTTATTTTAGTAATCTGGAAAAATAAAATTAGTGCTGATCCTATCGCCACAATTTTGGAGGTTAATTGTAAACTGAAAGTAATCCCTTCTTGTTTAATGGAGAATGAACCCCATGACCACAGTACGGTTTCTCCCGGATAGAAGAATGATTGTAAAAGAAAAATCATTATAACTATAGGAAGAAATCCCTTAAGGACGAAGTTTAAGAATAATTTTGACTTACCAACTAACATAGCAATGATCAAGCAAACAATCGGGATCATATATGCATATAGAAATCCTGGTAATAGAAACGATAGGATGCACAAAAACAAGGTGCAATAAAGTTTCGTCGTTGGATATAGGTTTAGAATATAGGATCTAAGATTTTCCACTTGTTTACCTCCCTTTCATTATTGGACTCAAGGTAAGTTGAATTCTATTAACCTGCTTTTTTGTTGTTAATATATAAAGAGCCATAATTTTGTTTAGAAAGGTATTGATCGGACATTTTTCGAACAACAAAGTAAGCAATAAACATAGAAAGTATTTTGTCAAAGCTTTCAACAAATAGTTTTTGTGTTACAACGGCTGTCCATATTTCCTGCCCTGAAGCTAATAGAAAGCCTGTGAAAGCGTCTGATCCAGTTCCGGATGCTCCTCCAAATACAATAACGGTTGTCGGTGTAGCAATTAGTATCGCAACAATTGCTACAATAAAACCAGTAATCGCGACCTTCCAAATCTTTGTTGTCATGCCCCTCTTAGCTAGAAGACCTACTACAATCCCTGAAGCCATAGAAACCGGTGCAAACGCTAACTGTGCAGGGTCAAATACCCCAAAAATCAATTTAGAGAGACCTCCTGTTGCCGCTCCAACCCATGGACCAGCTAACATAGCGACAATCATCGTACCAATTTGATTTAAGAAGATAGGTATCTTCAACAAATGGACCAATTCACCAGCAACTACGTTTACTGCAACACCAACAGGAATAAGCAAAATTGCCATAAGTGTAAAATCCTTTTTTATACCTTTCATATCTTTCCCTCCTCTAAATGAAGATGAATCTGATCATACATGTTGGTAAAGTAAGGTTCATATTCCTTTGCCAACTGTAGACTCAATTGACTTTTTTCAAGGATAGACTCATATTTATCTTGAACAGCTTTTAAGATGGCCTCTTCATCAAAAGTGACTATTTTTCGATCCTTAAGAACCCATTCACCCTTGACCATTACCGAATCAACGGAACTTCCATTCTCGTAATATACTAGTTGAGAGATGGTGTCTGCTTTTACAGCCAAGGAAGAGGATTGTTTGGTTAAACATACGATATCCGCTTCGAAACCTTGTTTAATTTTCCCACGCTGCTTCTCTTCACCTAACAAGTAAGCACCACCAACTGTAGCCATTTTAAAAACATCGATTGGCTCTAGCCATTCTCGGAAATCGGAATGTTCTTGTCGGCTATGCATGACTGCTGTTCTCATTGCTTCAAACAGGTTATGAGCAGTCCCGCAATTAGAGGCATCCGTTCCCAAAGCTACATTCATTCCTGCTTGTATATAGGATGAAATTGCCGCTTTCCCACTTCCAAGCATCATATTACTTACCGGATTATGAATAAGAGAAACGTCATGCTTTGCAAGATCTTTCACTTCATGTTCTTCCAGCCAAATAGCATGGGCCGCGGACAATCTTCTCGAAATCAACTGCTGTTCTTGTAATCTACCTATGATCCCACCAGGAAACGTCGAATCACCTATTTTCTTTTGGATTCTTGTTTCCAAAAGATGGGTATGAATCAATGCCCCTTCCTGATCGCTTAATTGCTTACATAACGCAAGCATTTCCTTGGAACATCTTTGTGGTGCATTTGGTCCTACTAAGATGTTGATTTTATTATTCCTTTGATGCCATTTCGTAAAAAGAGACTCATAAAACGCTTTCATTTCCTGGACTGAAATCGGAGTATTATAATCTAATTGTGTCTTTAAATCTCCTGGTAATTCTACGGGGAGGAAGTGATGATCCGGTACATCGTGCATCATGGGAGCAAACCCGACTCTAATAGAAGAAGTTTCATATGCTTTTAGAGCGGCTTCTGATCGTTTGATATGTGGAAAATGATCAATGCAACTAGTAACACCACTTCTGATCATGTCTATTGAACCTAAAAGCACGGCATGGTAAATATCGTCATCATCTAGAGAATGTCCGTATGCCGTTGTATACAGCGACCATATTTCTAATGGTAAATGGCTGGTAGTCCCTTTTAATAGATTGGAATAGGAATGATAATGTGCATTTGTCATTCCAGGCATGATAACCATTTCCGATCCATCAATTGTTTCCTTGGCACGAATCGGTGGTTCACTTTCTGGTGAATGTGGAATAACTTCCATAATAATTCCATCTTCCACCAACACACTCCCTTGGATCGTGCCTAAATTATCATCCATCGTGATGATGGTGGCATTTTTAATTAGAATTGACATAACTCCCCCCCTTTTTCTATAAGGCTATTTTTTTAGATACTGTTGTTTGTGTCGCGGAATAGATAGTATGTTCACTTACTTGTAAAAGATATTGGTATGGTGCTCATGTTGATTTCCTCTCCAGGCAGTCGCTTTCCGCGGGCGCGGCTTCAGGCTCCGTAGCGGAAGACCGCACTTCGGAGTCTTCAGACACGTGCTATTACCACAGGACAAGGAAGGCTTCGTCAGCGTTACACCTTCGTGAGAAAAAGTGTTTTTCTTTTTCAAGGAGTCGACTGGCCTCCCTCCATCAATCAGCTTAATAGTGGAAACATGTACTTTATTCAACTAATTTATATTGATCAAATGCTAGAAAGCTCAAGGCCAGCGAAGGAAATACACGAAGACTCCAGTGGGACGAGAGGCCTAGGTGAGACACCGTAGTGCGTTAGCACGAAGGTGGCTCATCAGCCGCCCACGGAAAGCGTAGTGTAATTCCGTAGCGGTATTTACGCACTAATTTTAGCACTCAACTGCATAGCAAATTAGCAAGAATATATACGAAAACAGCTATCTAAAAAAATGCTTTATTTAATTTTCGATCTTGTGTCTTCTAATGTAGCGATACGGTTGGCGAATTGTTTTGCTACGCTCTGTCCGTCCACTCCCATAAGAACGGAGCTGTTGGGTTCGGAATGACCCCATTGTCCTGTGAACTCTGCGACGGTTTGTCCAGCTGTCAATTCCCCTTTTGTCTCGATGGAAACAAAAGCTGGTTGCTCGTCAAATAGTTCTGGCCACAATGCGTATGCTACAGCGGGTACGTCGTTGAAAAAGACACCTGTTTCTGTTGCTGAAGATTGCTGTACTTTGACGTATGCTTTACGACGGAATTCAGCAGCTTCAAGAAGAAATGCTCCTGGTCGATTACCTGCTTCACGAATGTGGTCTAGGTTCTCTTTAGAAATTCGCACTTTTGTACATACATCAAGCCCAACCTGAACAATAGGTACACCGGACTCATACATCATTCGTGCTGCTTCCGGATCACTAGCTAAATTGAAGGATGCCACTGGGGAAAAGTTTCCGGATACACGGACAGCTCCGCCCATGACGATAATTCTTTTCACCTTCTCTGCAAGACTAGGATCGATAGAGAGGGCAAGCGCTACGTTCGTTACAGGACCTAACGCGATAATCGTTATTTCGTTTGGTGTTTCATTACAGCGCCTTACTATTTCCAGCGCAGCACTTGTCTTCTCTTCTGATATCGTCGGGTTTGGGGCCTCGACACCTCCAAAACCATTGTTGCCGTGAATGTGCTTGGCAAAATAGGCTTGACGCACAAGAGGTTTGCTAGCTCCTCGGTAAACAGGAATGTCTGTTCTTCCGGCTAGCTCAAGTAAGGATAGTGCGTTACGCGTCGAAGTATCTACCTCGATATTCCCATACACCGTCGTTAAAGCTTCAACTTGTAACTCCGGTGATGCGATGGCAAGATAGATTGCCGCAAGATCGTCAACACCTGGATCCGTATCAATAATAACTCGTTCTACCATAATCTCTTATCCTCCTCTTCTAAGTAAGTAAAGATAGGAAGAGGGGCTAACTTCCCCCTCCACTCCCTTCCATACTAGGAATCTATTAAAATGACCAACTTCTTCGTGCAGTTATGCTAGTTGAGGGTTTCTTTCTCTGTCTACACCTTCGCAAAAGCGACGCGTTTTCTCCTCATCTACTGGATTCGTCATGATATCATCAATTTTAGAACCGTAACCAAAGACTGCTCCATCTGCATGTTTGAGAAGATTCGCTGTCTCAACTTTCATTCCACTCCCAATAATAATAGGCACATCAGGTACCGCACGCTTAACTGCTGTTAAATTCTCAATGGATGGAGGCTGAGCCGATTCTTCTCCAGCAAGAATAAGTGCGTCTGCCATCCCACGATAAGCTGCATCACGAGCCACAACATCAATAGGACGTTCTGCTAACGGTGCAGCGTGTTTTGTCTGAATGTCTGCGAAAATTTTAACCTTATTCTCTAAACCAAGGAATTTACGATATCTCGCTACTAAGTGCGCTGTACCGTTGATGAGACCCTGATCCGTCACGTACGCATCAGTAAGAACATTAAGTCTGATAAAATCAGCTCCTACTGTTCCAGCAACTGCTAATGCAGATTTCCACGAATTTCTTAGTATATTAATCCCCATAGGAAGCTTCACTTCCCGGCGAATTTCATGAGCAATCATGGTCATCGCTGCCACTGTTTCTGGTTCCTCTGTTTCAGGATAAAACGGATAATCATTGAAATTTTCTACCATAACTGCACTAGCTCCACCCTTTTCCAAGCTTTTCGCATCACGAATGGCGGCTTCTAAAACCTGTTCCATATTCCCATCGTACAGTGGAGAGCCTGGTAGAGGCTGTAAATGAACCATACCCAATACTGGTTTTTCAACACCGAAAGTACTCTTTAATGAATTTGTCAAACTAAACTCCTCCTTATTTTATAGAACATTTTTATATAGCATGGATTTAACATGGTTGACTATTAGTCATATACTTTATTCAATTACATCCATAGGCAGTTTCACATCCGCATCCATACTCGGCGCCCTTAGTTGTGCTGTAAGTCCGCCATCGATGGATAAGATGTGACCTGTGATATATGAAGCTTCCGGTGATGCTAAGAAGCGAACACCTTGACCAACATCTTGAGGCATTCCAAGCCTTCCCAATGGAATAAGACCGTCTGGTGAGGATTCTTCCCCGACAGTAGTTCGGTTTTCTACCCACATAGCTCCAGGCATCACAGCATTAACTCGGATTTTCCACGGAGCCAGATCAAGTGCCATAGCTCGTGTAGCAGCCTCAATAGCACCTTTTGTCGCGTCATAAGCGACACGATTTCGGTGTGCACGTGTAGCTCCTCCAGAACTCATATTGATAATGTTTCCACCTTCACCTTGATGAACCATCGCCTTTGCCGCCATTTGGCTACAGTGGTATAGGCCATTAAGGTGGATATTCATTAGATTTTCCCACATGGAGTAGTCTGTCTGTAGGAAATGTCTTTCCGATAGCGGGCCGTGACCTATGCCTGCATTGTTAACAAGCACATCGATACCACCCTGGAAACCGTTGGCTACCTCGAACAGATTTTTTACATCATCACTTGATGAGACATCCGTATATACAAACAGCCCATCGCCACCTGATTCGATGATTTCTTGCACACATCGCTCACCGGCTTCCGCGTCAATATCTGCGATGACTACCGACGCACCAATCTCAGCAAAAGAAAGGGCTATTCCTCGGCCAAGTCCCTTTGATCCACCGGTCACGATAACGCGTTGCTTTACCTTATTACCCAATTTTATTCACACTCCTTCTAAGTACCGTTATTTAAGTGTTTGTGAAAAAGTAGGTTAACAATTCATTTATTTCCATTTAATCTCTGAATCTATTCAAACGCTAACCTTCTAACGTTCGAGATTTGAAAAGGTTAGATTCACATTACTGAGTATTGGTAATACTCAGTTTACAGAAATCCCATAATCTCCTAATTTCTTTTCAAACCATTTCTTCGTGTTTACAAAACTATTGCCAGCAAATTTCACAAGTGCATTGTCTAACGTTTAACCACCACCTTTAACACTTAGTAACATGTTCTCTATTTTGACTACTTTGTGAAGACAGATTTCTGTTCCAATTCTATTGTGGTATAATCCTCTAGTGTGTCAGAAAACCAACATTGTAAATCGGCTTCTCTTTTATGGAGATACATAGGCTTCCCATTAATCAATTTCATCGGTATATCGTGGCCAGGGATTAGAATATTTTCCGGCTTTTCTTTCCACAATTTCCATAGATAATCTATGGAACCTTGGCTTTCCGATAGATTTAACGTCATGTCCGCATCGCTTGATAAAAGTTCAGCTCTATTTTTTGCTGCATCACCACAAAATATCAAATCATAATCACCATTATCTACCGTGTAGGTTAGGTGTCCTGGTGTATGGCCTTTTGTTTGATGAGCAACAATCCCAGGAACAACTTCCTCAAGATGATCAACTAATTTTGTTTGTGGGGAACGATTTAATTCCTTTACATATAGTTCAGGTACATGCCATCCTCCCGCTGGTTCATTTAATGCCCACTCCATATCCACTCGCCCTACTACAATGGTTGCGTTAGGAAACATGGTCCAATTTACACAATGATCCCAATGCGTATGTGTCAATAAAATCATAGTTATATCATCTGGTGACAAACCTTTGTCATGTAACTTCTCTAATAGAAGTGGACGGACACCAAAACTACCGACGTCAATAATTATATTCTCATCGTTCTGCGACAGCAGTGCCACTGTACTCCAGCCTAACCCTCCGTGAGTTGAGGACTTTCCAGGAAACCCTTGGATAAATATGTTGTAATCAAACATTAGATTCCTCCTTTCATCTATGTAGTAGATTTAGAATAATAAGCCGCACATTTTACCAGAACATTATTATTATTCAGAAATTAATGCATACACGTTTATCTAAGTAATTGGTTTCATTTTTGACTAATCTACATTCACAAGTAGTTAAATCATTAAATTCCAGGAAAATATTAATTTTTTACTTCTGTCTATTATCTCGGTTTGAATCTATGCTTGGTAGATTATAGGATAGATCAACATTCAACAAAGTGATGTTTCAACTATATTTTTAAGAAGGACTAAAACAACTCCAGCAAAAAGCGAAATACTTTATATAATCAGTCTAGTTGTTATAGCTAATGAGGTTTTTGTGGAAACGTTTCCTTATTCAACTCAAATTATACATGCCCGGAAAATTAATTTCAAGTGTTTTTAGAAAATTTTAAAATAATATTTGATTACAAATTTATAGATATCCCGTAACAGCTGTGTTTCTACTCCCTTCACCCGGTACTGTAGGGTTCTGCAGTCGATTTTCTTTCCATAAACGTTGGGTAAAATACCAATGATTCTTTATATAATTGTTTTTCCTTAATTAATTTAACAATAATTTCTATAGCCCTTTGTCCCATTTCTTTAATGGGGGTATGAATGGTTGTCAGCATAGGTGACAATATTTCCGCATATTGTGAGTCATCAAAACCTACTACTGATAATTGTTCAGGAATATTAATGTTAAGCTCATTTGCCGCTCGATAAACCCCTACAGCAATACTATCGCTACCAGCAAATATTGCTGTTGGTCTTCTATTCTTCTGTAATAATTTCAAAGCATTTTTGTATCCACTTTCCATATAAAATTTATCAAATACAACATATTCATCATTTATGGAAATTCCGTTTTCATTCAATGCGTATTCATATCCTTTATGTCTTTCAACGGATGCATAAGATTCCTTCCCCCCTGAAATAAATGCAATATCCTTATGCCCTAAATCGATTAGATGGCTCGTTGCTTTATATCCACCATCAAAATTATCAACTAATACTTCATGCACATGTAAGTTGAAAATCTTACTTCCCAGAACAACTATAGGAAGATCAGGATATTTTTCTTTCGCATCTTTTATATTTTCAGCTTCGATTTCTGGAGATGAGAAAATGATTCCATCTACCCCTTTCGCAATTAGAAGATTGATATACTCTGCCTCTTTTTGCAAATTATTGTCCGTATTACATAAAAAGATATTAAATCCATGTTTACTCGCTTCATCTTCTACAGCTCTGGTCAGATCCGAATAAAAAATATTTTTAATGTCAGGTATGATTAACCCAAGCGTTAATGTTTGTTTCTTCGTCATTGCCGCAGCAAGTAGACTCCCTTTATAATCCAGTTTTTTTACTGCTTGAAGAACTTTTTCTCTTGTTTTTTCGCTTGTATATCCACTATTATTTAATACTCTCGATACGGTTGAAATTGCAACATTAGCTTCCTTAGCTACTTCTTTTATGGTTACCACGATAAAACAACTCCTTATGGAAACGTTTCCTTATATTATACATTTTATAATTCTTCAACATTCATAGATATCCTGCCTTTACAGGTCTATCTTGATGAGTATTCATGTTTCTTAACGGTATTAGAAATAAAAATTCTACCAATCCCTATTTTTCTATAATGCCTGTTTGTGACTATTATACTAAAAATTTAATTAGGACATACTATGAAGAGATAAAAAAAGAAGCAATAACCTGAAACAGGCTTTTGCTTCTCATTTTGCTATTAAGCCACTGAATAGAATATGAAAAATGGATACTATACCCCTCTTTTATTCCCCCATACAAAAGTATGTAGCTGTGGTAATACCCGAACATCTTTTAATTTTTCGTTTTGCATGACTTGATTAATCAAATGTTCATATTTAGAAATCAAATAGGCAACCAATTCCGATTGATCTTCTGTTTCCAAATCATCATTACCAACTTGAAGATAAAGTGGTACGTCTGGGTATCTCGTATGAATCTCTACTGCATATTCTAAATCTGCATCATCAAAAATAACAACTTTTAAACTAAATTTTCCCTTTTGATCCTGCGTTAATAATTCTATTATACGGTCGAGAATCTCATAGTTTGTTTTCATTAAGGAACTAGGGGGTTTAGGTGAAATGGTTAAGTCGTCAATTTCTGTAAACCAAGATTGCCATCTACTTCCCTGTGTTTCAAGTGCTACCTTAATCTGATTTTTATGCAATATATCTATTAAACTATCCATTTGAGGTAAAAGAGCTGGGTTTCCTCCAGAAATAGTTACATGAGAAAACGTCCTACCGCCTTTTTCCTTTAGGGATTCATATATTTCTTCAGCCGTCATCATTTGAATTGCCTTTTTTTCTGATCCATCCCAAGTGAATTTTGAATCACACCATGAACAAGAATAATCACACCCTGCTGTTCTTACAAACATGGTTTTCTGACCGATAACCATCCCTTCCCCTTGAATGGTTGGGCCAAATATTTCAAGTACAGGAATCTTTTTCATGCTTTTAACTCCTTTGGTCTGTAAATACAATAACTCGTTGGTGTTTCACGTAGAAAAACTTGTAAACATTTAGGGTTATTAGGTAATGAATCCAAATATTCCTGCACGAGTTCATAGATAGTTCTGGCTAATACCTCACTAGTTGGGAAAAATTCGGCATTCTCATTTGAGAATTTGTCGTCATCATTTAATAATCCGTGATCAAAGCGCTTATGAATTAAATCTTTGATTTTCTTAAAATTTACTAAAAACCCTGTATGATCTAATTTATCACCAGCAATTGTTATATTCGTAAAGTAAGTGTGCCCATGTGTTACCTGACATTTTCCTGCATCCTCATGTGGGATATAATGAGCTGCTGCGAAATGGAAATCCTTATTTATCTCATATTCGAAAGGATGCGTAACAGTAGGGTAAATTTGCTGCATCATAATATATTCCTCCCCAATATTAATATATTGCGAGGTTCTCTACACTCAAAAAAATGGCTGTTTCGTATATCTTATTGTTTTTGTCACAATCGAAGGATTATGCACAGTAACTTAATTTGTGCGAACATTGATTTCTGCTCCGGGTAATTACGGGCCTTAGAAACGAATTCAATCTACTCAGAAAAATTCACTTCCTTTAAAAAGAAAAACATTTTCTGCGTGCGAAAACGCTGTCGAAGCTTTCCTTGTCCTGCGGGTCTTCAGACATGTGCTTTAGCCGTAGGAGGTGACTACCTTCCGCTCTATCACCCATAACAAAAGTGGATATTAAAATAATTAGAGCACTAAGCAGCGGAGGAAATACATGGAGACTCCTGTGGGATGAAAAGCCTAGGTGAGACTATGGAGAGCGTTAGCTCGGAGCAGGCTCAGCAGCGCCCACGGAAAGCGTAGTGTATTTCCGTAGCGGTATTAATGTACCATCATATGCATGTCAATTTGTTAGATAACAGCCAAAAAAATAAACAACACTAAGTAAGGTGTTGTTTCGTCTCCTTAGTTTTTTATAGAGGGATGGAATTTCGAACCTCTTCCATATAATATTACATTAACCGTAACATAATGCTTCATCCTGCACAAGTTTCATGGAGAATACAAAAAATTTAAAATTGCAATTACAGGAATACTTCATATGTGTATCATATTAATTTATTCCAATCACCTTCATTAACAACAAAACTCATACGGATGTAGAGGCGGATTAGCAGGGAATTTCCATTTTGGTGTAAATCGTTTATCTTTCCAGTGCCAGGCACCCAAGGCTGCTGCACAGGCATCCATCGAATGGCTTTGTTTTGCAACAGCTTCTGGAATCCCGATAAGATTTTGTTGCTCTAGCCATTGGAGAAGAACCTTTCGCACTTCTAAGTCTTGTTTATAGGTTCGTACATAATCCATTTCACTTGATGACAACCTTGAACCAATCACCCCACCAGGATGCACCTCCACGATGGATATAGGTTGTGGGAATGATTGTGCTGCGATTTCTCTAGTAAGCTTGATTCCTCTTAATGTTAAGTAAACCATTCGATTTAATGTAGGAGGCATGATGGATCCTGATTTCATCCCGATTTTAACTATAAACTTTCTTAATGCACGATCCGATTCCCTGTCCCCTCCACCATCCTCATAGGACAAAGGAGCGTCGATACCGATGACGACTTCATCTAAATGTGATTGGGTGGTAACCTCATTTAAGATTTCTTCATCACTCATAGAACTTCTGTATTTTACAAATTTCAATTGTCTATCTTCAACTTCAAACACGGTAAGTACCGTATCCTTATGGTTACTAGGACCTGATAAATCTATTCCTATAACGCGCATCGAATCCTTCTTTCTGTATGTATACCTAAATAAAATCTGCATGAACGCCGTGTTTTAACCATTTCGCTGTCGGAGTTTTTGCAGTTAACATATCTTCTGGTGTGCCTTCAAATATAATATTTCCGCCTTTTTTTCCTCCACCTGGGCCTAATTCAATGACCCAATCGCTCGCCGCGATAAAATCTAAATTATGTTCAATAATAATAACCGAGTTCCCTTTGTTTACAAGCTTCTGAAATACGTCTAAGAGTTTTCCATAATCGTTCGTGTGCAGCCCTAAGGATGGCTCATCAAGTAGATAGATTTGTCCTTCCCTTTTTAAGTGACTCGCCAGCTTTAAGCGCTGGATTTCTCCGCCACTTAGCGAGCTTGTTGTCTGTCCTAAAGTGAGATATCCTAGTCCCACTTCCTTTAGCGTATTCACTCTTTTTATCATTTTTGGCATGCTAAAATACGTATTTGCTTCCTCTATCGTTAAATCTAGAATCTCTACTATATTTTTATCCTGATAACGATAGGACAGTGCTTTCTCTGAATATCTCGTACCACCACATGTTTCACAGGGGATGGTTACTGGATCTGCAAAGGCTACGTCTGGCTTTATGATTCCTTTCCCTTTGCAGACAGGACATGCTCCTAAAGAATTAAAGCTAAATAAGCCGGCTGATTGTCCTGTTTCTTTTGCAAATAGAGCACGAATATCATCCATAATTCCCATATAGGTAGCCAGTGTCGAACGGCTTGATCTCCCTATACTACCTTGTCCTACCTGGATTGTTTCTGGGTACCTTTCCTTGAATGCTTGCAACATGAGAGAGCTTTTACCTGATCCAGATACTCCGCAAATGGTGACAAAGACATTTTTAGGAATAGCTATGCTGATATTTTTTAAATTATGGTTACTTACTCCTTCTAGTGAAAAATAACTAGTCATCTCTCTTGGATGGTTGTTTAGTTTTAGCTTGTGGTTTAGGCTTGTGGCGGCATTGGAGGTTTTTAATCCTTCTAATTTCCCCTGATAGACTACTTCTCCTCCATGTACTCCTGCTCCCGGTCCCATCTCAATGATTTCATCCGCTTCTCGTATGACGGATAGATTATGTTCAATCACAATTACGGTATTATGCTGGTTTTTCAGACTTTTTAGCATATCGATTAGCATAGTTACTTCCTCTGGATGGAGTCCTGCACTTGGTTCATCGAAAATATAAGTGATGTTATTTAAACTACTTCCTAAATGATGAGCGATTTTGACCCGTTGCGCTTCACCACTAGACAAGGTACCCATTTTTCTGGAAAGGCTCAAATACCCTAATCCCATCTCTACTAGTCGGTTGATGTGTGGGATGGTTTGTTGGGCGATTGCTTCCCCCATCGGGTCCTTAATCTTCTCTAGCTCCTCTAGTAATTCCGTTAACTCTAATTGATCGTATTCCGCGATATTGTAACCATTGATTCGACATTCTAATACCTTGGGGTTTAGACCTGACCCTTGACAGGTTGGGCATAGGGTATGGCTGGATACGGCTAAAACATCATCCTGTGAGACCTGCTTTAGCTTCGAAACATCTCGATGGATATAGAGACGCGTAAATCGAGGCAATAGCCCATCCCACTCATGCTGTTGCGGTCCATGCTTAGTATGAAACGGCGCATAGACTGTTTCCCCTTCTTTGGGACCATATAATAGCAGATGACGCTTTTCTTCGGAATAGTCCTTTATCGGTTGATCTGGATCGAATAATCCGCATGTCATCATCCACCTTCCTTGCCACCCTGAAGGCGATAATGGCTTAAATCTCACCGCATATTCCCGTAGTGACCTATCAAAATCAATCATTTTATGTAAATCTGGCGCAATAACCTCCCCAAATCCACCACATTCCGGACAGCGACCAAATGAGCTCTGGCTCGAAAATTCAGTAGCAGAGCCAACTGGTGGATTCCCTATTCGGGAAAACAGAAGTCGAATCATTGGATGAATATCCATATAGGTACCAACGGTTGAGCGAGAATTGCCTCCCACAGGTTTTTGCTCGACGACAACGACCGGGCTTAAATGTTGCATCAAATCAGCGTGTGGCCTTTCATACCTTGGCATTTGATACCGGACATAGTGTGGATAGTTCAACGTCATTTGCCTTCTGCTTTCAGTTGCTAAGGTATCAAAAGCTACCGAACTTTTTCCCGAACCTGAAAGACCAGTAAATACAATGATTTTTTCTTTTGGTATGTTTAAATCGATATCTTTTAAATTATTTTCCTTCAATCCTCTTAAGATGATTTCATCCTTAATCTCTGACACTTTATCATCCCTTCTGGTTTTACTATTACGAAAGTGCCCTTGATACTTGCTGGATAAGACTAGCACTATTATATCCTTTTCCATCATTTAACATAATGATTAGGCATAAGAAAAGTACACGTTTATAATTAAAGTGTTTTTTATGTTGTAGGTGAAGGATGATGTTATAAAAATCGAATGTTAGGAAATGATTACGCAGAATGAAAGAAACACCCACTTGATATACCAAATACACATTGCGTAAAAAAACAATCTATTAGAAAACAGTCAATAAATAGGTACCGTTTATCTTCCCCTCTTATCCCACTTGTACCAGCTATAAAAGATAAGGACAGCAGTGATAGGAATAAAAGTAACGACCCACTCGTACTTCGTCGGAACAAGAAAAAGGAGTGGGGTAGAAAGGAAGATAACAGGTAGCACCCAAATGATCCACATTCTTACATATTTATTTTTAAAGCTAAGCTCAAACTCCTCCATCATCATTACCTCCTTAGCCTATAGTTCTTCTTTTATCGAAACAACCTGCGTTAATAACTTAAACTAATTATTTCAAAATAAGGAACCGAATTCAAATATTTTTTCAAAAATTAAGACACCTACCATTAGGATAGGCGTCTGTTGTTTAAAAAATTAATAGATAGATATATTTAAAATGTATTTTAGTTCTATAGGGTGATGGTCTAATGACTTTGAGCGTCCGATGACCGAATAGACAACGAATTTACTCCGTTTTTTCTTCAGGATAAACAAGTAAAGGCTCTGGCCAATCAAAATCTGGATCTGGACCATACAGTTCAACAATACACTTTAAATCAGCTCTGGTATCCCTATAATCATAGCGGAAATTCCGTCCCCAGTAACCATATTGTATTTGGTTTATTCCATTTTTCCGACAGAATTCAAGTGCACTCGAATAGGATTCGGTATCCAATGCCACATGATGAATACCTTCACCATGTTCTCTTAAAAACCCAGTATAATCACTGTAATCATCCAATGGTTCAATTAACTCCCATTGGACACCTCCAATGTCAGCAAGGGCTAAACGCATGGCATAATCCACTCGTTTACCATCAATACTCATATCTGCAACAGTATCTTTGTTAAATTCATATACTTTCCATGGTCCAATTCCGTATTTGTCGGCATATGTTTTTAACGTCTTATTTATATCTTTTACTACGACTCCAACCTGGAGGACATTTGTAAATGCTGGTTTACTTACCCTTGACTCTTCCGGATATACAAAAAGAGGCTCCGGCCACTCGAAGTCTGGGTCTGGCCCATATAGTTCAACAATACATTTTAAATCATTACTAGTATCTCTATAGTCGTAGCGAAAATTTCGTCCCCAATAGCCATATTGCATCGGGCCTATTTCATTATTCTGACAAAATTCAAGTGCACTAGAATAGGATTCGGTATCCAATGCCACATGATGGATACCTTCACCATGCTCTATTAAAAACCTGGCATAATCACTGTAATCATCCAGTGGTTCAATTAGCTCCCATTGGACATCTCCAACATCTGCAAGAGCTAAGCGCATGGCATAATCCACCCGTTTGCCGCCAATACTCATATCTGCAACAGTATCCTTGTTAAATTCATATACTTTCCATGGTCCAATTCCGTATTTGTCGGCATATGTTTTTAAAGTCTCATTCACATCTTTTACTACAACCCCAACCTGGAGTACTCCGGTAAATAATGGTTTCAAATTATTTCCTCCTTATTAATTTTGAGAGTTTGTGAATTTCTTAGGTCTCCAATATTCAATCCTTAAACTTAACCTTTTGAATATAATAAGGCGTTTCTTCCCATTATCTTTTTTAATCTATCGCCGAAGCACAGGTTTGGGTCATTACGATTCTCTTCTAGCAAACGCTACATGTCACGGATATTTGGTCTAGTTCTACTTCAAGATTTTCTTCATCTGCCCTGCACTTCTTCTATTACCTTTTACAGCATTCCAAGCTTTCTTCAGGTGATATACGATAGATCTATTTATGTCTATCTGATTTTTATAAAAATCATCTATTAAATCAGTAATCGATAAGGATCTTGTAGGTAATTAGCAATTTTACTTAAGAATTCTGCTGCAGGGGCACCATCAATGATTTGATGGTCGTATGATAAGCTTAATGGAAGTTTTCGTTTTTCTACAACTTCTCCATTGTCATTTAATTCTAGTTCTTTTTGTAATGCTCCAACTCCTAAAATTCCAACCTCAGGCGTATTAATAATCGGTGTAAAGTATTCTATTTCATAACCGCCTAAGTTTGTAATAGAGAACGTGGATCCCGTATATAAACTACCATTTAACGTTCCTTTTCTCGCCTCCGATGTTACTTTTTTAATAGCTGGACCGAGTTGTGATAGGGACATTTGATGCGCATCTTTTATAACAGGAACAACAAGACCTTCATCAATAGCAGTAGCCATACCGATATGAATCTCATCTACTTGAATATACTCCCCGTTATAGTACCAGGCATTCATCTCAGGAGTATCTGATAATGATAAAATTACAGCTCTAGTAAGTAATGTATTAATACTCAATTCCCCATTATCCAGGGGTTGCTTCACTTTTTCTTTCATTTCCGTTCTGAATTTCATCAGTTCTGTAATATCTACTTTTCGCTGATTTGTCACTTGAGCAGTTGTTTGAACACTTCGCATCATACGCTCAGCGATAGTTTTACGCATTCCTTTCAGCCCAGCCCCATATTCCATTTCAGAAGTGGTATTCGCAGTTGGAGCTGCAGGTTGTTGTGATACTGTTTTTTCTGTTGGTTGATATCGTTGAATATCTAACCGTGTAATTCTTCCGTTTCCACCTGTCCCATTTACATCGCGGATGTCAATACCTTGTTCTTCAGCCATTTTCCGAGCAACCGGTGTGATAAAAATACGTTCACCATCATTTGTTTTTGTTTGTTTATTTCTCTGAACGGAAGACACTGCTTCCACACTTTCCTGATTATGGTTGCTACCCTTTTCTTTCACTGATTTATCTTCTGTTTCTACAGTTGAATCAATTGTTTCTCCCTTTTCACCGATGTATGCCATCACTTCCTTACTAGGAATTACATCTCCTTCTTGGGAAGCTATCTTAATAATCGTTCCAGATTGAGGTGCTTCTACTTCACTTGTTAATTTCTCAGAACTGATTTCAACAATTGGATCACCTTGTTCAACTTGATCCCCTTCTTTAACAAACCAATGTTCAACTGTGCCTTCTGTCATGGTTAGACCTAATTTAGGCATTACAATTTCTGTAGCCATCATTTAACCTCCCCTATTAAGCTTTTAAATCATCAATGATTTCTGCAGCCTCTTTTAAGACTTTATCCGCATCTGGTATATATAGTTTTTCAAGACTAGTAGCAAAAGGTACTGGTGTATTTGGAGCACAGACACATTTAATAGGACCATCTAAGTAATCAAATGCTTTGTCAGATACCACCGAAGCAATATCTGTAGCCGTATTATTATGTGGATTCGCTTCATCAATAACGATTAATCTTCCCGTTTTCTTAACCGATTCAATGACCGTTTTTTGATCCCATGGAGCAACGGTTCTTAGATCAATGACTTCAACGGATACGTTATCTTTCTCTAAAGTCTCAGCTACTTCTAAACCGACAAATAGCATTTTCCCAATCGTAACGATTGTCAGGTCTTCCCCTTCACGTTTGACATCTGCTTCACCTATAGGAATAGTATAGTAATCTTCAGGAACTTCCCCTTTTGTGCCATACAATGTTTTGTCTTCAGAAAAAATGACCAAATTGTCGTCTTCTATAGATGATAAGAGTAGTCCTTTGGCATCGTATGGGGTTGCAGGAACGACCACTTTAACCCCTGGAATGGAGCCAAATATTCCATAATAGGAACCGGAGTGTTGAGCCGCAGCATTTGCACCAGCACCGTGCATGGTTCGAACAGTCATTGGAATTTTAGCCTTCCCACCAAACATATAGCGCATTTTAGAACCTTGTCCAAGAATGGAATCAAATGCAAAACCAATAAAATCATTAAACATTAATTCTGGAATAGGACGTAAACCGGTTACCGCCATTCCGACAGCTGCACCCATATACCCCATCTCAGAAATCGGGGTATCTATTACACGTTCATGACCATATTTAGGCATAAGACCTTTCGTTATTCCCATGGTTCCGCCCCATGCATCCACATTTTCTTCCTCTAAATGTTTAACATCAGCTCCACCTACAATATCTTCCCCAAGTAAAATAACATCTTCATCTTTTTCCATTGCTTGATCAAGCGCTTCATTGATTGCATTCATAAATAATTTTTCTCTACCCATAAATTTCTACCCCTTTCAAAAATTGGATATTTAGTCAGCAAAAACATCTTCATGTAACGCTTCAGGTTGTGGCTCTGGACTTTCTTTCGCGTATTTAACTGCTTCTTCAACGTCTCTTTTTGATTCTTCTCTTAAATCATCTAATTCCTCTTCTGTTAATAAATCGCTTTCAATAACGTAGTCTCTGAATACATCAAGTGGATCAACATCTGCCCATTCTTTTTCTTCACCAGAAGATGCTTTATATTTTTGTTCATCCCCTTCAAAATGACCATAATTTCTATAAGTCACGCATTCTATTAAAGTCGGGCCTTCTCCTTTACGAGCGCGTTCAATCGCTTCCCCAGCTGTTTCATAAACGGCAACGATATCTTTACCATTAACACGAACCCCAGGCATGTTGTATGCTACAGCTCTTTCTGCAATAGTTTGAGAACTAGAAGAATACCATTGAGGTGTTGCTTCAGCATAAAAATTATTTTCATTAACAAAAACAATGGGCAAGTTCCAAATAGATGCCATATTTAAACACTCATGGAATATTCCTTCGTTAGCTGCACCATCACCAAAGAAACAAACGACTACTTTGCCATTTTTCTTATATTTATTTCTCATCGCGGCACCAGTTGCTATACCAAAACCGCCACCAACCATTCCGTTTGCTCCGAGAATACCTTTATCGATATCAGCAATGTGCATGGAACCGCCTTTCCCTTTACCAAGTCCCGTAGCTTTTCCGAAAATCTCCGCCATCATTCCTTTTAGATTTCCGCCCTTTGCCACGCAATGCCCATGGCCTCGGTGTGTACTTGTAATATAGTCATCATCGGATAGGTGAGCACAAACACCAGTTGCAATCGCTTCTTCACCAGCATATAAGTGAACAAATCCAGGGATTTCACCGGCAGCAAAATATCGTTTCGCACTCTCTTCAAAATTCCGTATATCTTCCATGTTCTTATACATATCTTTGGATTTATCTTTTGTTAAATCTTTTACAGCTGTATCTGTTGATGTACGAACCTCTAAATCTACCAGTTCTTTGAATAACGTTTCAACATTAGGTGCTGATTTCGGCATTCCTTTTGCTTTTTCCATCATATTTATTCCTCCTAAATATATTAATCTATTATATTTTTAGCAGTATCTTGGATTAACTCGGATATGGTAGGATGAGCAAATACAGTATTAGCTAATTCATCAACAGTACCTTCCGATTCATATACTGCCAAGATTTGATGTAATAAATCTGCCGCATGTGAGCCTACAATAACCCCTCCTAATATTTCACGGTATCTCGTTTCGGTTATGATCTTTACAAAACCTTCTGTTTCAGTGGATGCGATGGCACGTCCATTAAATGAAAATGGCATTTGTTCAACCATGACATCATACCCTGCACTTCTGGCTTCTTCTTCACTCATACCAAATTCCGAAACTTCTGGTTCCGTGAACAGTGGTCTGGGGATGCTATTGGGGTTAACCGGCTTTTCTTTTTTACCACTCATGGCTCGTACCGCTTTTACCCCCTCAGCACTAGCAGCATGTGCTAGAGTATACCCGCCAATTAAATCACCAATAGCATATACGTCCTTTTCACTTGTTTCATAGTATTCATCTACTACGACAAATTGTTGTTTTCTATCTAATTGCAAGCCCATTGCTTTAGGTATTTCAAGGTTTTGGCGTCTACCTGTAGCGACTAGTAATCTATCAAATTCAACCTCCTTACTATCAGAAAGCATAACCTTTTGATCCTTCACTTCTTGAATACTAGCATTTGTCACTATATCTATGCCGATATTTTTTAACTTATTCTTAATCGTATTTCGAGCATCATGATCAATCGTTAATAGAATATCTGGAGCAACCTCTATAATTGTTACTTCTACACCAAACTTTTTAAGCGCAAAAGCTAACTCAACAGCAATAACTCCCCCTCCAATGGTTACAATCTTTTCAGGTAGTTCGTCCATGTCAAAAAAGGTATCTGTTGTCAAATAATTCACTCTATTTAAACCAGGAATATCTGGAACAAATGGATACCCTCCAGTAGCAAGGAGTATATTTTTTCCATAATATTCTTTACCATTTACTTCAAACGTATTTTTATTTACGTACTTCGCTTCTCCTTCAATAACTTGAATTCCTTTGTTTTTAAAAGTAGTAAGGATACCACTTTGTAACGTAGAAACTACTCTATTTTTTCTTTGAACAATAGATGGAAAATCAATATCTTCTACTGTTACAGTCAAACCGCTCTTGTTAGCTAATTCTACTGATGATAACCAATGACTATATTGCAAGTATGTTTTGGATGGAATACATCCAACATTGAGACAACATCCTCCAACAGCATTTTTTTCAATTACTGCTACTGAATTACCTAATTTGGCAGCTTCTTCTGCGGCTACATATCCTCCTGGTCCTGCTCCAATAATTAAAATATCAAAGTTTGCCAAGCAATCACCTCACCTAATTCTTATTAGTTATAATAAAATCCCTAGAGGAGTTGTCTGGAAGCGTTTTCACATCTTCCGATTTAATTGTAGCGAATATTCTATTAAAAAGCAACACTGTTCATAATCTTTTAATAAATATAAAATGAATCTAATTTATTAAAAGCAAAGAGTCTGAGACATAACTAAAGTGTTTAGAAGTGTTTAGCCCAAATTCGAACATTGTATCTTACTAGCGAAGGAAATACACGGAGACTCCTGCGGCAAGAAAAGCCTAGGTGAGACTACGAAGAGCGATAGCTCGAAGTAGGCTCAGCAGCGGCAGCGGAAAGCGTAGTGTATTTCCGTAGCGGATTATATGGACGACCATGTTCGGGTTTCACATTGATATAAACACTTTTGTCCCGGCCTCTTTTGTAGATTGATTATTGATTCATTTCATATTCAAAAATAGGTTTGTCATTATGCAACTTAACATGAATAGCAACATTCTTCTTTATCTTATTTGAAATGATATCTCTGGCTAATGGTGTTTCTAACTCTTGCGTAATGAATCGTTGTAACGGCCTTGCACCATAGATAGGATCATATCCATTTTCTGCAATCCATTGTATCACTTCTGAATCTACTACAATTTTCATTTTTTTGTCCGCTATACGACGATTTAACTCATGGATCATTAACTCTATTATTGGATACATTTGTTCTTTTAATAATGGGTTAAATATTAGGATTTCATCGATTCTATTTAAAAATTCAGGCTTAAAATGACCGCGTAGTTCTTGCGTTACATTATTTTTTACATCAGAAGAGATTTCCCCATTTTGTTCTATGGAATCCAATAACAATGAGGAACCCAGGTTACTCGTCATAATGAATATGGTATTTTTAAAGTCAACAGTCCTTCCTTGAGAATCTGTAAGTCTCCCCTCATCTAACACTTGTAGGAGCAGATGAAACACATCTGGATGGGCCTTTTCAATTTCATCGAGAACTACAATGGAATGCAATCGATGTCTTACTGCTTCCGTTAATTGACCGCCTTCATCATAGCCGACATACCCTGGCGGTGGTCCAACCAGTCTAGCTACTGCATGCTTTTCCATGTATTCCGACATATCAAGTCTTACCATATCTAACTCACTACCAAATAAAACCTTGGCTAAGCTTTTGGCAAGCTGTGTTTTTCCAACACCTGTTGGACCAAGAAATAAGAAAGATCCAGTAGGTTTGTTTGGATTTCCGATTCCTGCTCTTGATCGCAGGACAGCTTCGGATACTTTGGAAACGGCTTCATCTTGACCGACAATATGTTCACGTAGTTCCTCTTCTAGATGTAAAAGCTTTTCTCTTTCCTTTTCCATGATGCCACTTATTTTAATTCCGGTTAGTCTCTCTACTACGTTTGCAATATCCTCTTCCGTGACAACTTTATTTACATAGGTTTCCGAATTCGTTACAGATAATCTCTGTTCGTTTAAGACGCGTATTTTATTCTCCACTTCAGGAATGTTTATATGAGATAATTGAACAATCCTCTCAACATCATTTTCCCTTAAAGCCATTTCATATGACCTTTTCAATCTTCCCAAATTTTGTTTTTCCTCTTGAATGGCATCTAAAATGTTAAGCTCTTCTTTCCATTGTTGTTCCATCACTTCTCTTTCATTTTCTAATTCTGTTAGGTATCGATGAATGGTTGACATTTCTTCATTTGAATCATCAGAATTCATTTCTAGCTCGTATGATTTTATTTTTAACTGTACTATTTCATCCTTAATGTTCTGAATTGCTTTAGGAACTTCATTTAATGTAATGTGTTTTACGGCACTCGCTTCATCCATTAGATCAATCGCCTTATCTGGCAAGAATCTATCTGTTATATAACGTTTTGAAAGTTTTACAGCAGATTCCATCGCTTCTTCTGTAATGGTCGTTTCATGGAATAGTTCATAGCTTTGTTTTATTCCTTTTAGAATTTCCATTGTATCCTTGATGGATGGTTCATTTACCATAACACGTTGAAACCTTCTTTCTAACGCCTTGTCTTTTTCAATATTTTCACGGTATTCATCTTGAGTTGTAGCACCAATGCAACGAAGTTCACCTCGGGCTAGCATAGGTTTAAGAATATTCCCAGCATCCATCGAACCTTCCGTTTTACCTGCACCTACTATGGTATGGATTTCATCAATAAACAAAATAACTCGATTGTTAGAATCACGTACTTCATTCAATACTGCTTTTAGTTTTTCTTCAAATTCACCTCGGTATTTGGACCCAGATACTAAAGAGCTCATGTCTAAATTGTATACTCGTTTATCTTCCAGCATTTTTGGTACATCACCATCCACTATTTTTTGAACCAATCCTTCAACGATGGCAGATTTTCCAACACCAGAACTCCCAATAAGAATTGCATTGTTTTTATTTTTGCGTGTCAAAATACGAATAATATCTTGTATCTCGCTGTCCCTACCAACTACATGATCCATTTTCCCATCCTTATATCGTTGATTTAAATTAACAGCATACCTGTTCAGTGAATCATAAACCATTTCTTGATTTTGTGAAATTGCTTTTTTACCTTTACGAATCTTATTCAGTTTTTTATAAATGACTTCTTTATCCAGTTTCTTTTCATTTAGAAAAGAAGTAATAGGATTAAATTCCTGCTCCAAAAGCGCGATAATGAAGTGTTCTACTGTAACATAACGATCACGTAAACGTTCAGATTCCTTATTAGCATTGTTAATTAATTTTCTTAATCGTTGGCTTTGCTTTTCAGCATAGGCGATATCTGTACCGGATATTGTAGAAATTTTTTCAACTTCTTTATTTACAAGTTGAATAAACTCATTCATATCAATACCTAAACTCTCATAAAATTCATATGCAAAATGTTCGGGGTGTAATAAAGCAGACCAAACATGCGGGATATCTAATTGATAATTTTTATTTTTCTCTGCAATTTTTTTTGCCTCTAGTAACGCCTCTTTTACTGCTAGAGTTTGATCATTTGCCACATTAATCATTCCTTTTTCAGAATACAGTTAATTATGATTATTATAACAAAACTTTAAATTTTGTTCAGTGCGGAGTATGGTTTCACCAACAAAGCACCAACTAAATCAATCTGATTTCTTCATTTAAAGAATATCTGATTTTCGGAGGCCTGTTTAAATTCAAGGTATTAAGGGGATGATGTAAATAAATTCCATGTATAGAAAGGAGGCGTTGACATGAAGTCTATTTACTCCCTCAGCCTTTTCCTAGTGATTGGCTTAATTTTAGCAGGTTGTGGTGGCGAATCGGATAACGATGAAAACGCGAATGCCACAAAACAAGATAGTAAGGAGACCTCTGAAGTGAATGTTGCCGTTGTCGAAGGAGAAGATAGTGATTTAACATCTGGTGTCAATACGGTGATTACCTCACTGAAGCAATTGGATTCTGATATAGAAAACACTGACGACGTAAATACAATCAACGAATCGGGAAAAACGCTCGAGGAAGATTGGGACCGTATTGAAAAGAAAGTAGAAGAAAAATTTCCAGACCAATATATCAAAATTGAGGAAACCCTCTATCCACTTATTGCTGAAGCTAAAAAGGAAGAACCTGACATTAAAAAAATGAAAGAATGGATACAGACAACTTTAGATAGTATAGATGAACTGAAAGAAAGCTTAGGCTCACTGTAACGAATACATGTTTCACGAAGGGTTATTAGGATTAGTAGACAAATTAAAGGGAGTAAATCAACTGATATACTCCCTTTTTACATGGACGTTACTATATTTTGTTCTTTACGTTTAGGAAAACAGAGTCACGGGAAAAGTACTAGCAAGACATAGGACAAGGAGGAATAACATGAGAAAAAAAGACATGATCTATACAGTCCTTGGCGTAGCCGGTGTTGGTGCTCTTACCCACCTTATCACCAAACCGAAGAACAACGAAAGCGATGACAAGAAATTCAACGATGACCTTCCCATTAAACAGGCATTAGTACCAGAAGAAGATAATTTAGAAAATGCCAAGATGGTTTCGGAGGGTTCCCAGTTTGGGATTGAATATTACAATAAATTAAGATCGAATAGGGACAAGCAATACTTGTGATAGTTACAACTTTCATCGTATTACCTAAAATAACACTGAGACAGGGAAAGGTTCGTTGTCATAGTATACTAAAATTACAAATAATGTACCTATCCCTGTACCTTCTTACCTAAAGTAAGCCACCAACCAACCAATCAATTTCATAGTCAACCCCCAAGATTCCAAGAACAACTCCTTGTTTTAATGAAACGATTACCGATAGATATTAATTTAGCGTTGTTCTTATCCCTTCCAAAAAGAATATTAATACTTTCATTAATAGTTATTATATAAATCGGAAAGTGAATCTCAGTTCAAAAAGTGATAATTATTTATCAACTGGTAAATTTTACTAAGAGTTAGAACCAGTTACTAATCGATTTTTGATATACATTGCTCCGGACAATAACCTAAACTCGTTCTTATCCCCCTCTCTACATAACAGCATCGAAACCGATTTAATCTATCATCTTTTTAAATTTTAATATTCTTGTATATAGGTTGTCATTTTTTTCCATAGTTTTGATACAAATGTTTGCTAAACTTAAAAAAAGCCAAAATTGAAAGAAGATGAGGAAGAACACTAATAAAATTATTCTTTGGTAACGCATTGACCATCACCCACCTCTTTCATAAATATTGTCCGCTAGATTTTACTTCTAAAAATTAGAACAAGGAGTTGACTAGGATGG
This sequence comes from Oceanobacillus senegalensis, assembly GCF_900176885.1. Lineage (GTDB taxonomy): Bacteria > Bacillota > Bacilli > Bacillales > Amphibacillaceae > Oceanobacillus > Oceanobacillus senegalensis. The sequence continues at coordinate 1,473,311 of NZ_LT839648.1, forward strand.
GTAATACTTATTCTAACATTTTAGTAGCTTTTGACGGATCTGAAGGAAGTGTTAATGCTTTAAAAGAGGCAGGAACGATAGCGAAATTAAGTAATGCTTGTTTAACTATTGTTTATGTACAGGACTACAAATCCACTTATGAAGTCAAAGCCCCACCAATGCACGGAGTAATAGCATCTGCCGCAACTATGATGAATCAAACAAATGTACATACAGAAACTTTCCCTGTAGAAAATAATTGGAACAATTATGAACATATGGCATACCAAACTGTTACTATTGCCAAAGCTAAGCTTATTGGTAGCTTAATCGATGTCAAAACTGAAATAATCACGGGTAACCCCTCAAAAGAAATATGTACTTTTGCTGAACAAAATAAGGTAGACCTAATTGTTATCGGACAACGTGGGGAAAGCAGTAAAAATAACTTAGTGATGGGAAACGTTAGCAATGAAGTTACCAATCAAGCAAATTGCCCCGTATTAGTCGTTAAATAGCTAGAAAAGGACGATGTTTATCCCCCCCTGCTATAAGATTGATATAGTAAATTGCTAGTAGCAGTAGCGTTTGGAAAATCTGAATTAACAATGTTAAGGAAATATGAAAAGCCTAATTTCTCAAAATAGATGCTGAGACATTAGGCTTTTTCGTTACTCCATAAATGGAGCGATTGCTCATAAATTGCTAAGAGAATTGGTAGGTCTTAACCCCTTTTCAAAAAGGGGATTTAATAAAAAGTAAATGATCTTATGGGAATCTAAGTTATTTATCCTGTGAAAGACGTAAAAGTGTACAAGCTAAAAAGACAGCAAGGATGTATGGAAATCCATATTTTTCCAATCCATCACTATAAAATATAAACATCCAAATCCCCAATATATCTGCAACCAGGCATCTAGTAGGAAATTTATATTTAAAACAAGCACGGTTCTAACTTCTCCCAAAATAGAGAAGCCAGAACCGTCCCCACTTATCCATCAGTAGACATAGAGGTTTTTTCCACCATACCATACAGCAAAATACTCCAATACAACTAATTACTGATTATATTTCCTGTTTCTTACACAGTCAGTTTACTCCTATAAATAACACTTATTTAGATCACTTCACTTTAATTATCTCTATCTCCCTTTCTTTCAATTCCCTTCGTAAAATTTTCCCACTGATTTTTGTTTTCGGTAATTCGTCTAGTATTTCGATTTCTTTTGGTGCCGCATGTGCTGCTAGATTACTTTTCACAAACGTACGAATTTCTTCTAAAAGCTCTTTTGACTCCACATACCCAGTTCGAAGCGTTATAAAGGCTTTTACAATTTCACCTTGAATGGGGTCTGGTTTACCGACCACACCGGCTTCCCTAACGGCAGGATGCTCAATTAACTTACTTTCCACTTCGAATGGACCAATTCTTTCTCCAGAAGAATTAATCATATCATCATTCCGACTTTGAAAAAATACATAATCCTCTTCATCCTGAATGGCTAAATCACCGGAAAGGTACCATCCTTCATACTTAAAATAATTAGCAAACTTTTCTTTATTTCCCCAAATTTCCTTCATTAATCCCGGCCAAGGGGTGCGGATAGCGAGTTGCCCGATTGACCCACGCGGCAATTCCTTCCCTTCTTCATCCAAAATACCAACCGTAATGCCTGGAAAGGCTCTGCCCATTGAACCTGGTTTTATTTCCTCCGATGGAAAATTAACGATTAAATGTCCTCCTGTCTCGGTCATCCACCATGTATCGTGAATACGAACACCTAATTTGTTCCATGCCCAATAAATGACTTCGGGGTTCAATGGTTCACCAACACTTAATACATGTCGAAGAGAAGATAAATCATATTTTTCCAATAATTCTTCTTGGTTTAAGAGCATACGAAATGCGGTTGGAGCACTGTACCATATGGTAACATTTAATTCATCGATTAACTGATACCAGTCTTCTGCCTTAAAACGTCCTCCTTGAATCACAATGGTTGCCCTATTTAACCATGGGGCAAATAGTCCATAAACACTGCCAGTTACCCAGCCAGGGTGGGATGTACACCAATACACATCATCATCTTTAATATCTAATACCCATTTTCCAGATATGTAGTGATGGACGACCGCTCGATGTGCATGTAATACCCCTTTTGGTTTTCCAGTAGATCCACTTGTATAATGAATAATTAATCCATCTTCTACATCAACCCATTCCACTACATCCCCATTAACAGCCTTAACTGGAAGGCTTTCGATATCTTCCACAAATAATATCGTTTCCAACGAAGGGATCTCATCTTGCGGTACTCGGTTGACCATTTCTTTATCCGTTATTAGGACCGTACCCTCACAGTCATTGATCCGATCTTTCACCGCTTCCTGCATGAAAGCTTCAAATAATGGACCAGCAATGGCCCCGATTTTGATAATTGCCAATATGGAAACATAACAATCAGGAGTTTTCGGGAGGAAGACAAACACTCTGTCTCCTTTTTTTACGCCATGATTCTTTAATACCTGTGCGTAATGATCCGTTTTTTCTTTTACTTCTTTAAATGTATAGGTTTGCTTTTCATCCCCATTTACATAGTGAAGGGCTATTTTATCTCCATACCCTTCCTCCACATGACGATCAATGGTTTCATATGCGGCATTTACCTTCCCATTCTTCTGAATAAAGTCTTTGCCAATATCATTCCAGGAAAATCCCTCTCTTATCTTCTTATAGTCAGATAGATTGTATGAGCTATTTTTTAACGGTGGAATCCGCTTATTTATTGTTGACATATATAACATCCCCCTTTAAGAAATCTGTATACTTGGTTTATTTAAATCTAGACTCTCTAAAATTTCTGCCTTATATGCTGCTAAGTGTTTACTCCCACGATCTCGCGGCCGGGTTTCCTTGATTTGGATCTCTTTATCCATTTCACCAGGTTGGCCCCTTAAAATAATAACGCGGTCACATAGATATGTAGCTTCATCAATATCATGTGTAACCAAAACAATAGTTGATTGATAGGTTTTCCAAACATCAAGCAACAAATCCTGGAGCTGCATTTTTGTAAAGGCATCCAGTGCACTAAATGGCTCATCTAATAAAAGGATTTCCGGTGACGTTACTAATGCTCTTGCAATAGCTACACGCTGAGCCATCCCACCAGACAATTGTCTTGGATAAAGATCCCCATTTCCCTCTAAACCAACGTTTTTTAAATACTCTTTTGCACGGGAAATCTTCTTCTTTTTATCCCCTTTTAGTCCAAAAGTGACATTATCCAATACGGTTAACCAAGGAAATAATCTTGGTTCTTGAAAAATAAATCCAGCTTTGTCATGAATTTCTTTTGTCGTATCCCCATTAATTGCAATTTCACCGTCGTAGCCACTATCCAATCCAGAAATAGCACGTAACAAGGTACTTTTCCCACAGCCACTCGTTCCTAGAAGCCCAATCATTTCACCAGGTTGTGCTGAAAACGAAATATTGTTCACCACTCTCTTTCCATCAAAGGTTCGACTGACATTCCTTAATTCTAAGCTCATCTCATCTTCCTCCTACCTTAGGTTTGACCAAAATTGTCCTGCCATTGTAATGCTCGCTCTTGAACGAGTTTCAGTACCCAATCTGAGACTTTTCCGATTATCGCAAACAGAATGATACTTGCGATGATTGTCTCAGGCGAGAGTGTATTCTGACCCAGTACAAGTAAATAACCTAATCCCTGACTTGCACCCATCAACTCAGCTGCGACAACAAACATCCATCCTAAACCAAGACCACTACGTAAACCGACAAGGAAAGAGGGTAACGCAGCCGGTAAAATGACTCTTCTTATTAATTGAAATGTATGTAAGCCATACATTTTACCAACTTCTATTAATTTACGGTCCACTCCAGTAATACCGCTCACTATATTTAAATAAACCGGAAAAAATACCCCAACTGCAATCATCGTTACTTTAGAAGGTTCTCCAATTCCCATCCAAAGAATAAATAACGGTACCCAAGCCAGGGATGGAATCGCCCGAAAAGCTTGTAACATCGGATCTAATAGTTGTTCTGCCTTTTTATAAAATCCGACTAAGGAGCCTAAAAGGATGGCAACAATCGTACCTAATACGAAGCCTGCCAACACTCGAAAAGTCGTTATACCAATATGGATCCATAAACTCCCATCCTGCGCCATTTCTCGAATGGTTTCTAAAATAGTTGTTGGTGCAGGGAGCTGATAAGCAGGAAATACGCCAAGTCTGCTAAAAATTTCCCATATCATGACAAGTGTGATTGGTAATATACTTCCTAAAATAATGGTCCTCCCCGTATTAACGTTTCTTTTTTTCCTTATGCTTTTCTTTTCTTTGATTTGGTCTTCAATAGGTACGGCTGACGTTAAGTTTCCTTCATATTTTGCCATGTTATTCTCCCCTCCAACCTATCTTTATTCTTGCTCGATTGTCTTTTTTGCAAAAGAAGGTTCAATAAGTTCTGAAGTAATTTTCTCTATATCCACTGCCGCATCAATCACTTCACCTTCCTGTAAAATCTTACCTGCTTCAACTAATGTTTCGTGATGAACGTCGCCCGGTACGGCTTGTGAAAAATCATTTCGTTCCAACTGTTTTTTGGCAACATCTAGTTCAATACTTGCTTCTTCCGCCAAAATCTCTGCTGCTTCCTCTGGATTATCGATGGTCCATTGTCTTGCACGTTCATAAACCTTAATTACCCTATTGACATAGTCGGGATAATGATCTGCAAAATCCTCTCTCACATTTAAAAACCCGTATGTATTAAAATCTGGGTTGCGATAAAATAATGTAGTATCTGATTCAATTTCCAGTCTTGCCATGTGTGGATCAAGTCCAGCCCATGCATCAACAGATCCCGACGTTAAGGCAGAAGCCCCGTCTCCGTGCTGTAGGTTTACAATCTCCACATCATCAGCTGATACTCCCTCTTCATGTAAGGAACGAAGTAAAAAGATATATGGATCCGTCCCGAGTGTCGCGGCCACCTGTTTTCCCTTTAAGTCTTGAACCGTTTCAATTCCAGAATCAGGATTTGCCACAAGTGCAGTCCATTCTGGTTTTGAATAAATATATACATTCTTTATTGGCGCACCATTTGCTTTCGACATTAATGAAGCGGCACCAGCAGCTGAACTAAAATCAACACTATTACTATTCAAAAATTCCAATGCTTTATTACTTCCTTGGCTTAGCACCCATTCTACTTTGATATCATCCTCCCTAAATTCTTCTTCCATCCAACCAAATTTCTTTAAAACTAGACTAGTAGGCGAATAATAGGCATAATCCAGTCTTATTTTTTCTGGTTGCCCCTCTGAACTTGCTGAAGAACTACAGCCTGCCAGTAACAAACCAAATACAATCATCCCCATTGTCAAGTACGTTAATTTTCTCATTTTTTACCTCCTCCTAATAGTAACATTCAAACATCTCTGCCATATAGGACCAAACGAACGGATTACCGAGTCGGCACAGTATAGATGCATTTATTACCTCCTTTATTTTATGCAATATAAAAACCCTCTTCCTATAAGAAGAGGGTTTTTATCATCATCACTCTTCTTATCTATCAGGATCTTCTCCTGCAGGAATTAGCACCTTACTAAGAAATTAAAGTAGGTTGCCGGGCATCGTCGGGCCAGTCCCTCCGCCACTCTTGATAAGAAAATATTTAATTACTTGTTAATTTAAATGTTAAAAAGATTTTAACACCACAAATTTTTAAAGTCAATAGTTCTATAGGAAATAAATGGAATAGGATGTCCGTCCCCCCAACGCTCTAAAGTGAGACGTTGGAGGAAAGACACCAATCATACGATTAGGAATACAATTTTTGATTCGCTGCCTTTTTCCCGTGCAAAGAATAATATAAAAAGATACACAAGAAAACAACAATGGCTGACATGAAATACAATCCACGGAAACCGAACAATGGAATGATGGAACCTAATATAAACGGACCCATTCCAACCCCTAGGTCCATACAAATAAAATAAGTGGAAGTCGCGAGTCCAATCCGGTGCTTTGGCGATTCTTTTATGGCAATAGCTTGAAAGCAGGACTGCATCGTTCCAAATCCAAGTGCAATGAACACACTTGCTAAGAGAAGGGTAAAACTATTGTAAGATTGACTGAGTATCAATAGACCAATCGCAAATGAAAGGATAGCTGGATAAATAACAAAATTATCTCCTTTTATATCTAATAATTTACCAGTGACAGGTCTCGAGATTAAGAGAACGATAGAATAGACAAGAAAGAAGAAACTTGCTGCTTCTGTTAGATTAATTTCCGTTGCATATGCCGTAATAAAAGACAAGATTCCCGAATAAATAAATCCCATGATGGTGATCATGAGTGAAATAGGGACGGCTTTCTTCTCAAAAAAGCTTAATAGCTTAAACCCTTTCAAGCTATTGTCCTGGTCATCTGTCATCACGGAGCGTGGAATTTTTAAAAATAATGAGATAATCACACTAATCATGGAAAGAATGGTACATAGGATAAAGATCATAGAGAAATCTCCATGCTGGCTAATATATAGGCCAAGAAATGGACCAATCGATGTTGCTAAAGTAGCACTTAATGAAAAGTAACTAATGCCTTCACCACGGCGTTCCTTAGGAATAATATCGATGATAACGGTTGCTAAAGCTGTTGTTGATATTCCAAACGCAGCCCCATGAATGAAGCGAATCAATAATAGTAGATACAGATTCATTTCTGTAAAGTATAGTAGGGTTGCCGCCAAAAATAAAAAAAGGCCTGCATATAGCACCTTTTGACGTCCAATGGTTTCCATATACCGACCAGTAAACAGACGAGAAAAAACGGCTCCAATGACGAAGATACTAGCTGCAAATCCAGCCATACTTTCTGAGGCATTAAATTGTTGAATGGCATAGACAGCTAATGTTGTCACTAATAAAAAATAGACTAATGCAATAAAAAAAGACGCGGCAGACATGATAATAAAGTCTTTCGTCCACAGTTTTGTTTGATTCAATGTTACTGCCTCCAACTCTGTTATATATTTATAGTACAAGCAGCATTCTAAAGAGGCTTCCTTTTCTTGTATCAATAGGCCACCTATCCCCTTTTTAAAATGGCTTCAATGTAATTAATTATAATACATTTTCCCATCTCTTCCTCAAATTATGTTTATTAAACAGGTAATTAAATCTCCTATTAAGCTTCTCATCACGTGATAAAACGAATTCTATTGCAAATAACAGTATACGTGAGGAGAATATTGGATGAATGTTGTGGCAGTATTTTAGGTAATGCTGTAGGTGGAGCATTGTTTGGCGGAGCTTCTATTATATGGCTTATGTGTTATATAAAAATAGATGTTTAGGATTGGTCCATTGAGGTAACTTCCTTGATTTATCCCATCTGTTGTTCATAATAAAAAGGGCCAAGAGTAGATCTCTAGGCCCTTTTTATTATGGTTTTTGTTCTGTCTCCTGCTCCATGTCATAAGATGGGTGGATAAGATGTTCTGTACATTCTGGACAAACGTCTAAAATGCGATAACGATTTTCCTCATGTTCCGTTTCTTCTACCCGCCCACATACCTCACAAACTCTTGGCATGGGCCCACACCTCCTAAGGTTACTATTCGTTTTCAGATTTGTTCACTTCATACCCTAAATCCTTAATGGCCTGTTCAAAGTCCATTAAGGATCCAGCGTCTTCATCGTAGTAAATAATCGCTTCATTTGTCTGGGTATTGATCTTGATATTACGTACACCCCATACATCATGGAGGGCTTCACTTACTTTTTTTTCATCTTCTTTTTTCAGCTGTGGAATAGATAGTTTGTGTGTAATCATGTGCATCCCCTTAACTTAAGAAGTATGTTTTTTGGATAATCCTTCACTCATGCCATTTAAAAATTGTACCATCGCATTCAAGGAATTACGGACTTTGATATCTTTCGCGGATTTATAAAGATTCCACATACCGATGTCTTCATTATAATTGGTTGTTTCAGCTACATTTTTTAACCCGTGATTGACCCCATTAAAGACCGTTTTAATTTGCTCTGGATCCATATCAGCAAGTAATTGAACCGTGCTCATTCCATTTTTGATAATGTTGTGCATCCCCGATTGATTCAATTGTTCGATAGCGATAGCGCCGACTTTTTCTCTCGTACGTAATAAACCTTTTAGCATATCAAGAACTCCAAATTGATGGAGTTCTTCTAATATAATGAGCGTGTCTTCAATTGCTTCCCGATTCTCAGCAATCTGTTTGATAATAGCTGCAATATCTTCTGCACGTTCTTCTTCTGCACTACGTTGGTTTTTCTCAATTTGCCTGATTGCCCTTGCCACGAAGACCACCCTCTCTTCTTAATACTTTCGGAATCGGAGTGAAATCATCCCTTCTCCATTTTCTTTCTACTTCCACACCAAGTTGTGGCTGTGGATGACCAAAACGATGATTATGTTTCGGTAATGGAGATTCACCTGATTTTTCAAGTACCTCCATTCTTACGGAGGCTTCCTTATAGTTTGGTGTATGTGTATCCTTATCGTAGTAACTGGATGTTAGTGCATTAACAGCTTTTTCATGTTCGGTTGTATTCATGGGCAAGTAGAGCTCATTGCCAGACACTCTTTCCGATACGAGTACACGAATTTTCACTTTTCCATAAGGGGAAATCAGGCGTACAAGGGAACCCGTTTCAATCTTTCGTTCCTTCGCTAACTCTGGAGAGACTTCCAGCCATGGTTCCGAAACTTTATGATTAATGCCTTCTGATTTACCTGTCATATTCCCTTCATGAAATTGCTCTAATAACCGTCCATTATTTAAATGAAGATCAAATTCATCCCCATATTCTTTTGGTGGCGTCCAATCAACAGGGAATAGTTTTGCTTTCCCATCTTTGGACTTAAATTCATCCTTATAAAGTAAGGCTGTGCTTTCTCCATTTGGTTTGACTGGCCAAATTTGGCTGTCCCATCCTTCTAAACGGTCATAGCTAACCCCAGCAAAGACAGGAGCTAATTTGGCAACTTCATCCATGATGTCGGATGGATGTTCGTATTTCCATTCCGCACCACATTGGTTCGCAAAGTCCTGGAAGATTTGCCAATCGGGTTTACAGTCGCCAAGAGGATCAAGCACTTGATAAAAACGTTGAATTCTTCTTTCCGTGTTCGTGAATGTCCCTTCCTTTTCCAAGCTTGGTGCAGCCGGCAACACGACATCTGCGAATTGCGCCGTTCTGGAAAAGAAAATGTCTTGAACGACAAAGAAATCCAATTTTTCAAAAGCCTCATGAACGAAATTGATATTGGAGTCCACAAGCCCCATTTCTTCACCAAATAAATACATTCCCTTAATTTTTCCATCCATAATACCGTCCACAATTTGATGGTTATCCAGTCCAGGTTGTTTTGGAATCTTGGTTCCCCATGCTTTTTCATAACGAGCTCGTACCAAATCATTTTCAATTGGTTCATATCCCGGCAGCCAGTTTGGCATCGTTCCAAAGTCACTCGCACCTTGTACATTGTTATGCCCACGTAGCGGATAAGCGCCAGCGCCATTTTTCCCAAAATTTCCGGTAACTAATAGTAAATTCGCAATGGCGGTGCTTGTATCTGTACCACCTACGTGTTGGGTCACACCCATCGCCCAAAGGATACAAGTTCCATTCGATTCATGAATCATTTCTGCAACTTTCATGACGGTTTCCTTAGAGAGACCTGTTACTTGTTCCGCATAGTCTAGTGTGAATTTTTCAAGCGATGTTTTATATTCTTCCACTTGATTGACACGTTCTTGTAAAAACTTCTTATCTTCCCAGCCTTGGTCAAGGATGTATTTCGTTACAGCAGATAACCATACTAAATCGGTTCCTGGTTTGGGATGGATGTATAAGTCCGCGCGCTCGGCTAATTCATTTTTACGTAAATCCGATACAATTAATTTCTGATCATGTAGTTTATGTGCGCGTTTTACTCTCGTTGCTAGAACCGGATGAGATTCGGATGGATTCGCACCAACAACAAGTACTAAATCAGCGGCTGCAATGTCCTCAATGGTTCCCGAATCACCGCCAATTCCTACTGTACGCATTAATCCAGCAGATGCCGGTGTTTGACAATATCTGGAACAGTTGTCCACATTATTGGATTCAAAAACAGAACGAGCCAGTTTTTGAAATAAGTAGTTTTCTTCATTGGTACATTTAGAAGAAGCGATAAAACCTAAACTATCGCCACCTTCTTTTACTTTAAGCTCCATAAATTTCTCTTTCATTAAACTCAATGCTTCATCCCATGTAGCTTCATGGAACGTATCCCCTTTACGAATCAGTGGTTTCGTCAGACGTTCTTCACTATTGACAAAGTCCCAACCAAATTTCCCCTTCACACACGTAGAAATCCCATTAACTGGTGCATCGCTTTGTGGCTGAACCCTTAAAATATCTCTGCCTTTGGTCCAAACTTCAAAACTACAACCAACTCCACAATAGGTACAAACGGTTTTCGTCTTTTCAATACGGTCTTCCCGCATTGCGGCTTCTACATTGGAAATCGTGAAAATTTCCTTATATCCTGGTTCCACTTCTTTGGTTAAATCAATCATCGGTTCTAAAATATTGTTTGGGATTCCCGTCATATAGCCCGCTTCCCCAAGCATGGATTTCTCCATTAGTGCATTACAAGGGCAAACAGATACACAGTGCCCACAGGAGACGCAGGAAGACTCATTGATTGGTACATCGTTATCCCAGACAACGCGAGGGTGTTCCCTATCCCAATCGATACTTAATACTTCGCTAACTTGTAAGTTTTGACAAGCTTCCACACAGAGTCCGCAAAGAATGCATTGATCTGGTTCGTAGCGATAAAATGGGTGCGAATTATCTGGTGGATAAGGTTTTGGTGTGAATTCATATTTCTGATGCTCCAGTTCCAGATACTCCGCCGTATTATGTACAACGCAATTGCCATTATTGTTGTCACAGACTGTACAATAGAGTTCGTGGTTTTCTAATATGCGTGACATCCCTTCCAACTGGGCCTCTTTGGCGTTTTCCGAGACGGAATTAATGACCATGTCTGGTTCTGCTGGTGCGGCACATGCGCGTTTTAGTTTCCCATTTACTTCCACAAAGCACGTGTCACAGGTTTGAATGGCTCCAACGCCTAAGTCTGGCTGGGAGGAACAAATTCCTGGTATATACACATTGCTTTCTAAGGCTGCTTCCAAAATAGACTGTCCTTGTTTGGCCGTTATCTGTTGATCATTGACCGTTAGTTGAAATTCATTATTCTCCACTACAATCACCACCTCATCGATTTTATTACCAATCATTATTGACTATTTTTGGAATTGTATTACAGGTAAGGAGGAAAATGTGGGAAATGGATGTTTAAGTAAAAAAAGTAAATGGCATAATAGCTTTGTTTTTGTAGTAAAATTAGATGAATCATTCGAGGGTAAGTTCTCTGTGTTTTCTTCATGAAGCATAGAACAACCATCGATGATAGAGCATATACTTTAAATAACATCAATAGTGAAATTGATTCTGTTAGTAAAATAGTGGGAGGTTGTATTATTATAGGATGTAATAATTCGCATATAGTAAGTCATTCCATTCCTGTAATGTTAATAAAAACAACAAATACGGGAGACTCTGATGCGACAACGTTTACAGTGGTGAATTTTTAAATGATGGATTTATATTCTAATTACGAAGAACTGTCACAAAACGAAGTGGAAGGTGTAGATTATGCAATAAGAACATACCTGTCTAAATCCTCTTTATGTTCAGCAATTGCTATTCATGGAGGTGGGATTGAACCGGGAACAAGTGAATTAGTAAGGGAATTGTGCGCTCGATTTTGGTTTGTTGGTTATGAGTTTGATGCGATGAAGAGTAGGAATAACAAGGATTTGCATATAACGGCCACTAATTTCGATGAACCAAAAGCCCTTGATATTGTCTCAAAAACGTTCCATACACTTTCTATACATGGCTACAGTGAGGATGAACGAAACACGTATATTGGTGGATTAGATAAATCTATGATTCATATTGTGAAAGAAGAGTTAACCAAAGCAGGTTTTCATGTTGACATTAATCCACCTGAACCTATTAATGGTAACTCATTAGAAAATATTTGCAACAAGAATAGAAGAAGGCAAGGTATTCAATTAGAAATCAGCACAGGGCAACGAAGAAATTTCTTTGCCAATGGTGACTTATCAAGACTCAATCGTGAAAACCCCGTACAAGATTTTTATGACTATGTCAACGCATTGGGAAATGCCATGAAAAGATGTTAAGTATGAGCCCCATTACGATTGTTACATCCAACAAGAATTATGAAAAAATAATAGAGTAATAATTTCAAAGGGAGCTCTTCTCTCCTGTCCTTTCGAATAGTGGCTGGGGTGATCAGCTGCTGGTAATCGATGAAGGTAAAATGATTGGCACTTGGACCCTTGTGAAAACGGGTGTAGCTATACCAAGATTAAGTTTACATTTAATTCACTATATCCACTATCTTTATATAGTAACGATTTTATTGTCAAGAGATGATCCCATTAGAATACAACCTTATTGTAATTCACTAATTTAAAGGGGGATACAAACTAGTTGAATAGGAACTATAGAAGAGATTCCTTGACAGGTTTTCATGGATTGACATGTATTTAGTCTATTCAACAACCATTCAAATATTAGCTTCAGCTAGTCTTCGGCCAACACATAGTGCCATAAAACAAACAGAGTGGCCTTCTATCAGCCACCCTGTTTGTTTTATATAGAAGTCTCTACTCGTTCCTTTGACAGACATGTTTTAAAAGTATAGGACATTTCCTAGGATGCCAGTACGTATTCTTCAGCTATTCTAAACTGTTATTTAATCTTCCCCTTTTCTGCTTCGCTAGATTGGTCAGCCAATTTATCTAGCAATGAGCTACAGCAATAGCATGCACCTTTCCGTAATACCAATACCCGATCCTCAGGAATCTCACTCACAAACTCATAATTAACATTTCCATCCACACCAGTAAACTCTCTAACTTTACTACCATCGAGCAGGGTGAAATACTTTCTTGCCACTCATCCTTATAGTCTGTCACTTCTACACTGCTAACAATTTGTCCCTAGATAGTCGCAAATTCCTGATGAGTTATCCCATCATCACTTGCCGCCGCAATGGCACTGAGTGATCGAACAGTGTAATCCATGGTCCGCATTTCATATTTCTCCTGAAGGTAATGAATCAGAACGTCGGCTAGTGGGACAAATTGCGATAAGATGTACTTTCCAGCCACCCCAAGCAGTACGTCTAGTGATAACGTGTTATTCCAGACTTTCCCTTTCACTGCGTCAATTAACTCTTGGTTAAAATCATACTCCCTTAAGCTGTTTCCAATGCTTTTCATTTAAGTAGGTGTCACTATTCCCTTATCTCTTTATATTTACAAAAAGTTTAATCCATTCCCTTTACAGTTTGCTTTCCTGAAAATACTTAACCTTACCACAAATTAATCTTCACCATACATTAAGTCATCTAACATTTCATTTTGTCGTTGTATTTCTTTATATCTTTCAAATCTATTCATTAAGTAATCAACAGAAAATTCCTTATTTTATACTAATTCACCATCAAACAGTCTTACCTTAGCACCAACATCTATCAATTCATTTATTAGATTTTTTAATTTTTTATCATTCTCATCATTTTTAAACACATGACATTCTATTATTGGATTACCATTTCCAATTCTTTTTTTATCTCAGAAAATCCTAAATTTGTATTTTTCCTTATAGTAGTTATATACTTCATTTGATTTTCAGCTTTTTCTATCACTAATAGTATTACAGACATATTTATATCCTCCTTAAAAATCATTATCTACTGATTCAATTAGTGGTTTACCAGGTAGACTTTTCCTATGGCTCCCACCATGCCATCGATACAAATGTTCTCTAAACGTTACCGGATATATAATTTCGCCTTTATCCGCTATTTGTGGATATTTAGATGCACCATAAGTATGGTGTCCAATCATAGTTTTACCTTTATATTTTGGTGCTTTACCACTTATTATTTCCATTGTTTGTTCATCCTCCGACCATTCCCTCGTTTAAAGAAATTGTACGTCAATGTAAATCAATAAAGTACAATATTGGGCTTACAAGAGTTATTTCAATCAATAAAATAATTAAAGTTTATTCGACACTCCTTATTAGAAAATACCTTAGAGGACACTAAATCCTCTAAGGTATCTAAGTTATAGTTGTGTCAGGCTTGTTATATCACAGTGTTTAATGGAAAATTTGTTAAAAAAGTCTAAGGCCTTTTTAGTTAATACTAACTCTCCTCTTGGGGATAGGCAAAAATCGTGTCCAGACCAATTATTGAAATTCTCTCCTTCTATTTCAACTGTACCAAGTGGAATAAATCTAGTAAAAGTAGGAAGTTCTTTATTGGGATATAATTCCATAAATACATCGGACATAGTTATTCGACATTTTTCTAATTTATAGTCTTTAAATTCACTCTTTTTTAATTCATCTTCTAGATTGCTTGATATTATAAAGACTGGTGTAGACTCTAAGAGGTCATCTCCTAGCCACCCCTCAAACTCATAATGCAAGAATTTTATTTTCCCTGATATACCCTCTTTTGCAACATCTTCTTCTGTTCCATAAATCGTTTGTTCACCATGACCCCCTGACACTTCTGGCTCTAAAAAATATAATATCATTAGTTATCGTCCTTTCTATATTTACTCATTTTTTATGGGTGGATTAAAGTTTTCACCATATTTTTTATCCAAATCAACCATATAGTTTATTATTTCTTCTTTTGTAGGATTAGGATTATTTCTGTAAAATCTATTCCAATCTTTTCTTATTTTTGATAAGTGTATATCACTGTTAATTTCCTTAGGTATTCCTCTGAGATTTTTTAGAGCATGAATTTCCTCAAGTGTAAACAAGTCAGGATATTTTTTAGAACTTGTTGCTCAATAGCATGATGAACTACAACACTTCCTTCAAGTTCAGGATATTCATCAAAAAATGTGTTTCTATAATTCTTAATATCTTTATTACTACCCATATTCGCGACATTCTCTACTTTCTTAGCCGGCACCCCATCCGCATCTACCTTAAGTATATCATCCACTTTCCTAAGCTTTAATACCTTCCCAACCGGAATTATCGAAGCTGTGGCGATGCCTCTATCAATGAGTGATGCGTCTGAACTAGTTAGCGTATTTACATCGTCTAATAGCATGAAGTCTGCTACTTCTTTGGCTCCGCTGGCTACGGTTGAACCAACATCCTTCACGCCATTCCATGTTTTTTCTAGGAAGCTTAATTCCCTTTTTATTCGCCGTTTTCGGTTAGAACCGTTACATATAGATTGTTTCCGGTTACATCCTTAGCAGCTGAAGAAATTAATTCTTGATATTGTTTTCTAATCCAATCTCGCTGAAATTCATTTTTACAATAAACAATGATGGTAGTATCTTTAATAAGTGCTTTGGTGTGTTGGAACCAAGCTTCATAAGCATCAGAAGATATTTGTTTAGAGATCAGAAGTAATACTTGATTCCAAAAATCATTGTTCGTTACATTTTTTATCTCGTTTTCCTCTAAAATGGGTGAGATTAAGATACTCAGTCCACTTTCTCCATGATCCCACATCTTAACCCATGGATAAGTGCCTTCAGGTAATATAAAAGTTCTTTCTTCAAGTGGTCTAATTGCTTCTTTGTTACCAATGCATCCATGCGAAAACGTAGTGGGATGAATATTTACAACTCTGTTTGTATCATTGTAATATTTAAATTTCAACTTACTCGCTCCCTAAGTATTTGATAGGTTCTGTATAACAAAATTAACCGTAAAAGTCTTACGGATTGTGTAAGGCAATAGGTTATGCTTATTAACATAAATCCTAATTTGGTAAATATAACATAATACTTGCAACTTTATATCGAGAAGAGGATATTACGAATCAGAATAAATCGTCACTCCTCTCATCCTGAAACCGCCCATACTCCTTCCAAAAATCCAATTCCACCGTTCCTGTTGGTCCATTTCGATGTTTGGAAATAATCACCTCTGTCATCGTATGACTTTCTATTTTTCTATGATAATAATCATCTCAATAAAGAAAGGCGATGACGTCTGCATCTTGTTCGAGTATTCCCTAAGATTCGACATCAGCGGGCATTTGTCTTGTCTCGATTCGACGCCTCGGGATAGCGGGACCTTTAATTCCATGGCAAGTAGCTTTAGCTCCCTGGTAATTTCCCCGATTTCTAAATCTCTGCTGTCCTTTCGAATGGTGGCTGGGGTGATAAGCTGTAGGTAATCGAGATTGATGAGATGATTGTCATTCGGATCCTTATGAACGGCATTCGAATGGTGGACCGAACCTGAGACAGGGTATAGCTCTAACCATGGTAAGGATTGGGGTGGTTGAGGCCTGATTTTAAGTTCAGTTATTTTTCTGTGCCGCTTTAAAATTCTTCTATGTAGAATCTATATTATTAGGATAATCTTAATGCTTATTAATTTATGATACGGTTCACCGTGGTTATTTAAGAGGCAAAAAAAAAAGAGGGCAGTTATCAATGAATACTTGATAACTGCTTCTTTAATGTTAATTCTTTTTATCTATTAGCCAAGAACCTCCTTCACCTTTCCTTTCCAATCATTCCGATGAATCAATCTCCATTCATGAAGATTGTTTTGTATAATTTCCGCTTTACTCATTTTAGATACATTCTCCCAATCACCTTTGACAACATAAGTAGCGTTACCTAAAGTTGCACTTTCAAAAACATAGATGTCCTTTTTTTCAAAACCAAACACAACATAACCAGAAAATCCATTCTGTCCAATTGCTTCAAAGTCAGGTTTATACTCAGCAATCGTTTCAAGCCTTTCCCAAATGACCATTTGCTTAGATTTTTTACTTGATTCAACTATTTCCTTAAAATGTTGCTTTCTCTTCTCCCATGGTAATCCATTACTTTCTAAGAAAATCCAGTTATAACGTTTTAACCGATTAGGTTTATAGTAAGAATCTAAGGATTCCGTAAATATTTCACACTTCCCAACCAACTCTAAGATAATGTTTGCTCCAACTGTTGCAAGCTCTAAATCTATTTCTTTATTAAATGTTTTGTTTATCAATAGATATAATTCATCATCTCTTTCTTCTAATACAATTTCAAATCCTGTTCCTGGTTCAAGTTCTTTTTTATAAACTTTACGTGGAATATCGACAAAATCAGTTACTTCTTCTGTTTTGTCCCTACCTCGGAACTCCCTCCTCGTTGAATACATAGAGATGTAAATTGTTTCTTTGGGTAAGTCCTTTCGAATATTTTCTTTCCCTTCAATGTTATAGCGAGTGAACCTACCAACTATAGGAGGAAACATTGCCTGTCCTGGTTCTAAAACAGGAAAACCTATTCCTTCGATTTGCTCTTTATTTTCGCTCGTAATCTTTAACCCTAATTTAAAGTTCCCATCAATTGACTTCACATACTTTTCAATTGATCTGATGTACTTTTTTCCTTTAATCATTTAGAGTATTCTCCTTTCAATATTAATTTCATTTTTATTTATAACTTGGTTCTGACTTCATCACTTCAATAAAAAAAGACAGCTCTAATTCATTTAGAAACTGCCTCTTCTATATCTGGTTGTTAATTCTTGTTTTAAGTTATCGGACAATTTCTTCATCCATAATACGCTTTCGACTTGCTGTCACTCTTTACTCTAATATACATCACCCCATCAAAAGTGACTCTTACAACTATAACTCTAATTTATATTCTTCTCCTTTATCTACTGCGTCAAGAAGTTCCAAAGTATGTTTGGAGTATTTATGCATCTCAGTTTTACCAGTCTTAATTAAAATATGATATTTATTATCTGTCTCTTTAATGTTTATCCCTTTATTCCTTTGTATTGATTCTATTAATCTATTTGCACTATGCCAATTCGAATATCCCAGTTGTTGACCAATCTGTGTTAAATTATATGGATATTGAAGGTTAAGTTGGCTTGGATCATCAAGCATAGCAACGCCATAAAGTTTTGGTAACGATTGTTCATCACTGACTGCTTTTTCGATTATATCGAAGTCTACCTCCACACTTCTTCTTGGAATATCGCTACGCACCAATTTATATGTTCTTGCAAGTAATGCTCTTAGAAGTTTTGGATGTACGTTATCCCATGCTTTGTTCGCACTGAATGCTTCATATACCCAATCGAAATTTTTAGTTTCTATATATTTAATTCTTACCTCTTTGTTATTTATGAATAATACTTTTTCTCTTGGTGGTATATCATTCTCTGTTATGTTTTTATTATACTCTAAGAAGTAAATGTTAGGAATTAAGTCACCATCTGTAGAGATGATTTCATCTATATCCGATAGTATTCTTTGAATGTTTTTGTCATTTGCACTATACCCAATAAAAACTAAAGGATGTTCTGCGAAAAAAGTTAATAGCTTTGCACTAAGATACTTCTTCTTCTTTAAAAATATCTCATAGTCCTCTTTATTGAATACCAGATCCTTAAACTCACTTGTACTTCCATGAATTTTAAAGATTTCACCAATAGACATTGTGTCAGGCTTTAATATTCTTTGTCCAATTATAGATTGATAGTCCGTAAAAACATTCTCGATAAACAGATCATAATTGGTAGTTATGATTGCATGTGGCTGTATCTCTTGCAGAAGTTCTATTTCTGTTCGATGATGCTCTGATTGCACACTATCAATACTATCTGGTGTAATTGAATCCAGTATAGAAGCTATCATAAACTTGATATATGATGATTTTGGAATAGATGCGTCAAACAGTTCATTAGGAAATCTATCTTTATTTTCCCATGCCCATTTTCGATAATAATTGGTATATTCACTACCTACCTCTTCTAACGAAACCCCGTCTTGTAAGTAATATCCTACTTCATGAGGTATATAAGGGCATTCTTTTTGCAGTCTTTCTAACAACTCAATCCAATTTGGTGCATCAAAATATCTTTTAGATAATCCCGATCCTATAAAAAGCACTGGCTGTGTACCAAGTTCATTTAAGCATTCTTTTATATCCGAGGTTACATCTGACATATAGTCACTGTAGTTCAATTAAAACACTCCTTTCCCTTCTTAGCAAAAATCTATCAATCAATATCATCAAAAATACTTAATTGCTCGGTGCTTTCTCCAATTTTCTCATTCTCGTCATGTTCATTACTATGTGTACCAATAATTATTCGCTTATAACTATCAACAGATTCTAATGCATCTTCTAATAGGTTTTCTTTATACAACGATACATAAAGTGCAACAGATTTTGCCTGGCAATTAATAGATTTCTGTGGGTTAAACTCTATATCTGTAAATGCGTTATACTCAATTACCTTATCTGCCAATTCCTTATTTAAAGCTAAAGCATTTATATACAACCAATCATAAAACAATGTTTTAGGTTCAAGATTCCACTTTCTATTAAAATATTGAAAGTATAACAAATCCCCACTATTTTTAATTCGTGGATCTTTTTTTGCCTCTTTTGATGTTTTTTCATAGAGATCTAAAAAAGGGCCACCTTTTTGAAATACTTTGCTTGCTTGAAAGGCAGTTTCAACACTAAATCTCCTACCGCTTTTTGCCGTTATTATTAAGTTAAATGCACTTAACGCTACACCCAATTCATCTTGTGACTTGCTCGAAATCTCTAATAACTTTAGTGATTCATCATACTCCTTTGTATTACGATGCAATGAATCTATTGATTTTTGTTTCTGTGTAATAGAAAAACCTGGAAACCAATCGAACTGAATCTCTTTCTCCTTAACAAAACTTTCTTTATACTTTTTTGCAATAAATACAGGTCTTTTAGCCATATATTCTCCTTATAACCTCCAATGCTCGAAATCGTGCCTATAACTATAAAGCCATGGTTCCACACTTGGTCTTACAGTTGAAGGAACTAAGTAACTATACTGGTTTAGTTTTTCTTCACTCACAAATGCAACTCCCCATATTAATTCTGGTTCTATCTTATCAAAAACCAACACCTCGGCTTGTGGATGAGTAGGAATACTACTTTTCAAGTTCAATTCATTTCTTGTTGGTTTTCCAGGATATTCATAATAAAGACGTTTTAAAGCGTCAACACCTTTTCTTTGATCTAACGGCATCGAAACTACTTTCCCACTGGCCGCATTTTCAACACAAAATGCACAGTCCTTCTCCCATAAAATCTTCTTTTTTATCCCTAAAACAACCCAATCAATATCTTGATTTTTGTCTCTATACTTATAAAACATCTGGTAATTTGGAAATTGTATCGATACACAATTAGCATCTAAACAGTTATCTAATCTGTATTCATCGTTGTTTATGTAATTCAATCTTCTTTGAGATAAAGAATCAATGGGTAATAATCCATTACTAAATATACTACTTAAATTTTCAATGCGAGTAAAATGAACTAAAGTTGTTATGTCTCTGTCTTTAACAAAGCTCTCAATTGCTCTTTCCTGAACCACATTTTTCATTAAATAAATCCCCCTAATTATGAATATTTTCTCTCTATCAATCTATAATTAAAAAACAAAAAGATAGGAGGTGTACCCATGAATAAAGACAACTTCACTACAATGAACAGCAAACAACGTGTAAAAGTTGTGAACGACCTTCTCCAAAAGGAAGGAAATGATTTGCGAAAGGTTGCAGATATCCTCAAAATCAAATACAGCACGTTTACAAAACTTATGCAGGAAGATGATTACGTGTATATTAAGAGATTAGGAATGTATTGTAAATTCGTTCAAGATGAAAGTTTAATAGTTGATGATCCTACATCAGATAGTGATGAAGTAGCCTTCATCAAAGAAAACTTTGCTATTTTGCAATCACTTATTGAAAGTAGAAAGGGCAACTATGACTTCATATTGGACAAGCGAATCTACCATTCCTCTTCTAAGACAGTAACCAAGAACTTCCGCATATCTGATGATATCTATAAACTATTTGCTAAAACCTGCGATGAACAATTTCCTCACCTTAAACTACAGGACATTATCGCCCAACTACTCCTCACCTTTACTGATCAATACGCCAACCAAAACAATATCTAAATAGAAAAAGGCAGTTCCTTTACATTAATCTGTTAGGAACTGCCTTCTGTTGTTATTTCTATGTTGTAATGCCGAGAAGTTCGCTATAGTTCTTTCACTATCTCTTCATCTAAAATTGCCTTTCTCTTTTCCCAATCTGGCATAAGAGAATAGAGCATGTTGTAAAATTTATCACTATGATCATTATACTTAAAATGGATTAACTCATGTAAAATAACGTAATCAATACAGTGTTTAGGTGCTTTTATTAGATTTAAGTTGAGAAGGATAGTGTTTGTATCCAATAAAGCTGAACCCCAACGTGCTTTCATCACCTTCATATCAACGGAGGGTTTTTCTACCCCATACTTTTCGACTAAAGGAAACAGCTTGTTTAACGACTCCTGAAATGTTTTCCGAGCCTTTTCTCTATACCATTCATCTAATAACTTAGCCTTTTTCTTAACATTGTCTGTATCATTTACAAAAACATAGATAAAACCTCTAAAATATTTTACTACTTCTTCATCCTTAGATTTTTGTACACGCAACCGATATTGTTTACCTAAGTATTTATACGATTCTCCGCTGACATACTCACGTTCACTTTGTTTCTCTGGTAGCACACATTCAAAACTTTTTACGTGTTTACTAATCCAAGCACTCTTTTTCTTTACAAACTCATAAATAAAACTTAGCGGAACATCTTCTGCGGCCGAGACTTCTACTGTCATATCGGGTTTTATATTTAGATTTACGTTCTTAACCTTTTTTCTTTCCACTATAAAATAAATTGTTTTGTTTCCATATTGAACTTGATGTAGCTCCATGCTGTTCACCCTTAATATCTTCTAAGAGCAACTGTTTTTATCTGCTCAATGATTTTATCGATTGTATCAAAATCCAAGTCCACGTTTTGCTCTTTAGAGAAATCGAATAATAGATCATCTAACTCTTGTGCAATACGATTATGGATTTCAATGTTATCATGCCAGTCTACTTTTTGGTGTTCTTTAATTATATTATCCATCTTTAAAGCCAAACCACCAAGGTTGTATTCTGCTGTTTCCTCTTTCACTTCACTCATAATGTCTTTTGTTACGCCATAGAATGCCTGTGCATTCCTATTCTCTTTGATTACGTCAGGGTAATCATCATCAGTTTCACCTTTACGGTAATCCTTCATGATATCCTTCATTCGGTTCAAATATTCTGCTTCTGATATGCGTTTATCTTTATATTCTTGTATAGCTTCCTGTATTCTTTCAGAGAACTTTTTATAGTAAGCGGGGTTTTCATCCCATTTGGCACTTACACTTTTAGATAAGCGTGTACGAATCGCATCTGCTTTTGCCCGCTTAGAATCTAATCTCTCTAATTCTTCTTCAAACGCTTTTTCGTTCAATATATCAACAGGGTTTGTAATACGGATAACTTCTTCTGCAGAAATGTAGTTATCCATTAACTTCTGCATCTTAGCTTCGTATTCTTTATGGTCTATGGTGTCTGAATATCGTAATTTAACACTTTTGCGAAGCTCTTGATAAAACTTTAGGTCTTTCTTGTATTTTTGCAACTCTTCTTGTGACAAGGCGTTATAAATCTTCTCTGATTCTAATGCAATGCCAAGGTTGCGGCCGAACTTACTTAATGTATCATAAAAGTCATTTCGCCTTTCTTCATCTTCAAGCCAAACTTCATATTCTTCGGTGTCCCGCTTGTTTTTGATAGGAGCAAAGATCTGTAATAGATCTGAATGGTTTTGACGCAATTGACCAATCACACTAATTACATCATGTATAGCACCTTCAATATCTTTAGGATCAAAGTTCTCTAATCCTGCCCCTGAATACATTTGCATTGCTTCATCCAATTTTTCTAATAAGCCTCGGTAATCTACTATAAAACCATAGTCTTTACCTTCATAAAGACGATTAACCCTTGCAATTGCTTGTAAAAGCGTATGCTCCTTCATAGGTTTATCTACATAAAGAACTGTGGCTCTTGGGGCATCAAAACCAGTTAAGAGTTTATCAACAACAATCAATAAATCAATTTCATCCCCATGAATGAATTCCTCTTTTATAGCATCTTCATAGGCTTCTGGCGTACCATATCGATCCATCATTCTCTTCCAAAAACGCTGTACTTTGTCCTTTGACTCTTCATCTACTGCTTCGTGTCCCTCTCTTTGATCAGGAGGAGAGACAACAACTGCACAGTTTATGTCTCCAAGTTCTTCAAAGGATTCTAAGTAACGGATTGCTTCAATCTTGCTATTGGTTGCAAGCATCGCTTTGAATTGACTACCTTGTGTCTTGTAGTTATCCAAAAAATGTTGGTTAATATCAAAAGCAATCATACTTATGCGTTGATTAGATGATGCTATTCTCTCAAACAAGCTCCACTTTTTCATAACATCATCTTTTTGCTCGTCATTCAAATTTCGAGTAATCATTTCAAGGCGGTTGTCAATTGCACGCTGATTTACTGATTGATCAACCATTTTCCCTTCATATAACAAAGGTACAATCGCTTTATCTCTAACGCCATCAGCAATGGTATAAGTATGAATTAGTTTACCAAACTTAATCATGGTGCTTTTTTCTTTTTTCATTAAAGGCGTGCCTGTAAAACCAAGATAACACGCATTCGGGAAAACTTTTTTCATTTTGATGTGGAGTTCCCCATACTGCGTCCTATGGCTTTCATCTACCAGTACAAAGATGTCTCTTGAATCTACTGGTTTTTGTTTGGTAGATGCTGTGTCAAACTTATGCACCAAGGTCGTTACGATATCAGCATTATTATCATTTATTAAATCAACCAAATGACTACCCGTTGTTGCCCTGCTCGCTTTTAACCTTGTATGATTAAATGTCTTATGAATCTGTTTATCTAACTCTACTCTGTCTGTTACTACTACTACCTTTGGGTTATAATTTGCTAACTCGGACATTATATATTTAGCTAACATAACCATTGTTAAACTTTTTCCAGATCCTTGCGTGTGCCAGATTACACCACTTTGTCGATTACCATTTTCATCACGTTCTTCAATGGTTTTTAGAATCTCCTTAATAGCAAAATATTGCTGATAACGTGTGACCTTCTTTTGATCCTTGTCGAAAAGAGTAAAGAAACGAGTTAGTTCTAATAGACGCTCTGGGTAGAATAAAGAGATAATATTTTTATCTTGTGTTGTTGGTAAACGATCAATGACCGTCTTATCTAACCAAGATTGTAACCAATCTTCTTTTTCTTCTTTCCACACTGACCAAAACTTTTTTGGTGTGTTTGTAGTAGCATACTTTGTTTCATTTTTATTAGTTGACATTACAATTTGGACGAACTTGAATAACTGAGGAGCATAATCTTTCCCTTGATTACGAACCATTTGACTTATTCCTTGTTCCATTGATATTGAAGCCTTCTTACATTCAATTACTACAAATGGAATCCCATTTACAAACAAAACTATGTCGGGACGGACAGTTCCTCGGCCATCCATACGTTCAACTGAAAACTCCTCAACAACGTGAAACTCATTATTCTCAAAGTTTTCCCAATCAATGTACTGAATGGTAAAAGACTTTTTAGAACCGTCTGGGAGGAATTCTGTATATGATCGACCTAACATTAGCGTTTCAAATATTTTTTCATTTGTTTTGATTAGACCATTAGTCAGTGGTTCGTCTAAGTCACGAATAGACTGTTTAATGTTAGAGTCACTAAACTTATACAATTCACCTTTATACTCATAATCATTAAATGATTGGAGTTTTTCTTTCAAAATATCAATAAGAAGGACATTATATAAGCTACCACGCATTTGTTCTGACCTTTCTTGCGATAGATATTGATATTCTAAATTCGTTAATAATTCAATTGCAGGATTTTGACTGATATAACGTTCATCAAAACTATTTATTCTTCTCACTTTTGCACCTCCACTCTGTTAAAAGTAATAAGATTATCACACCTTTACACGAACCTTCCCCGATAATAGCAATTGCATAAGACCTTTTTTCTGTTCTTTTAGATACTTCACTTGTTCTTCAATTAGTTTTATCTCTATGTCTGAATCAGACAAGACTTTTGCAATCGATTTTTGTTCATCTATAGAAGGTAATAAGACTTTTATTTTCATTACTTCATTTTTTGATATATTGAAACGGGTAGAGCCTTGTGCAAGGCTGTATGTCTTTCTTCTGAAATCATTACCTCTAAATAAATATCGTGCAAATTCTGGGATTAATATATCAAAGTTATTTAACCTGTAACCAAAACAAAAACTATTTAGATAAATTTCATCTACATCATCTAATAGTACAGAACTCATTCCCACTTCATCTGGCGTTTCGGAAGATGTTGTGAAAAATATATCTCCTCTTTTTGCAACATTTTGTTTTTCATCATTTCCGATTAAAACATAATCTACTTTGTCTATATTTATCTTTGAATCATCAAATATCGTCTTATATGGGATATATGGTTTCCCTTCACCAAAGTCACTTGCATTTTTACCTGACAATCCATTATAAGTTTTCCCTAAAAAACCTAAACTAAATTCTTTCCATTCATTTTTAAAGTCTGGTATCCTTACATGCCCTTTTAGCAATTTTTGCATTAAGCCTTGCTTTTGTTCTTTCTTTTTTTCTATTAGAGATTCTTTCATACTAATTGCTTCATCCCATGTAGATAGAATGGAAGCAATTTTTTGTTGTTCTTTAAGTGGAGGTAGTAAAATTTTTATATTACTCATATTTTTATGACCAACATGTGGCTGTCCACCAGAATTAAACATTCTCTGTAATTGATGCCAATAATAATTACTATTCAAAAAATACCAATAGAAATTATTTTCAATTTGTGATTGTTCAACTGATATTTTAAACATATTATTGCTTAGAACACCCTCTGCACCTCTAAATGCTTTACCTCCTGTATTTCCAGTATTAGCAACACATATATCTTCCGAATATACCTTATAATACTTATCGCTATCTTTTACAAATAACCTTTTGTTATCCGAAAAAAAGTCACTAATATATAAATATCGAATGTAACCCCTTTTTTCTTTAGATATTTGCTGACTATGGGGAATTTGGTAACCTTGTTTAAATGAAGATACATCTTCTAATTTTTTCACACTCCAATTAGAAGGAATTTTCTTTTGTTCATTTAACTTGTATCCATAGGGCAAATTATTCAAATAAGCTCCTTGTTCTTCGTTTGAAGTCATATTACCACCTACAATCCAAGATCTCTTAAATACTTGTCCATCTGTATTTCAATTTCTTCTATTTCTTGTTTTATACTTGTTATGTTTTCTTTTACACTATCCATATCTACAGGTTCTTCTTCTTCATAAGTATCTACATAACGAGGGATGTTTAAGTTAAAGTCATTATCCTTTATTTCCTCTAATGTTGCTACATAAGAATATTTTTCTTCACTTCTTTTATCCTCATAGGTATCAACAATCTTCTTAATATCTTGCTCTCTTAATTTATTTTGATTTTTACCTCTTTCATAATTACCTTCACTCGATGCATCAATAAATAAAACATCCTTCGATTTTCGGTCTTTTTTTAAAACCATAATACATGCAGGTATTCCAGTTCCAAAAAATAACCCCTCAGGTAAGCCTATAATAGCATCAAGTAGATTCATTTCTATTATCTGTTGTCGAATTTTGCCCTCACTTGATCCTCGATAAAGAACTCCATGTGGGACAATCGTAGCCATTCTACCGTCTTCTGAAAGTGAGTAAAGCATGTGTTGAACAAAAGCATAATCTCCTTTAGATGACGGTGGTACTCCCCAATCAAATCTTTGAAAAGGGTCAAGGCTTGCTTCCATTTTAAATTTTTTATCATTAGTTCCTTCTCCTGCAAAACCCATAGCCCATTTGTCCAATGAAAATGGGGGATTTGCCACAATCGCCTGGAATTTCATTAGCTTTTCATCTTCTAAATGTAATGGATTTGCTAAAGTATCCCCCCACTCTATCTTTGCATCATCTATTCCGTGGAGGTACATGTTCATCAACGCCAAAGAATGTGTTGCTCCGTTACGTTCCTGACCATATATTGCTACTTTTCTACTTGGAACCTGTTTTGCAACCTTAATTAACAAAGAACCTGAACCACATGTTGGATCATAGATTCGATCGTTTTCTTGCGGCCTTACTAATCGGGCTAATAGTTCTGATACCTCAGCAGGAGTGTAGAACTCCCCACCTTTCTTTCCTGCATCTGATGCAAATTGTCCAATCATATATTGATATGCGTTACCTACTACATCCTCATTTCCTATTTGCGATGGCCTTAGAGATAGATTATTAAAATCATCTAATAGAGAACGCAATATTGCATTTCGTTCTTTTGCCTTACCAAGAATGGATTCACTGTTAAAGTCAATATTACGAAATACGCCTCGAAGTTTCCCTGTATTTTCATTTTCGATTCTTTCCAATGCTTTATTTATAATTTCTCCTATTTCCGAGTCATTTCGTTTGCTATAAAGATAGTCAAATGTTGACTGTTCATCTAATACAAATCTTTCTCTTGATAACGCACGTTCAATACGGCGTTCATCACCATCATAACGTTTTGTATATTCTTCTAAATGCGCTTTATAAGTATCACTTAGATACTTGATAAATAACATTGTAAGAATGTAATCCTTATATGTACTTGAATCAATTTTCCCTCTAAATGTATCGGCCGCTTGCCATAATACATTATTGATCTGCTGTTGAGTTATTTTCTCTTCCATTTACTTTCCTCCTAATTCGTATCCTTTAATATTTGTCTGGAAATTCCTTTAAACCACACTTCTTTTTCCTCTAAAAGTCTCTTATACAGTAACTTTTCTTGCTGATGTAGCCTAAGTAGCTCTATGAATGCTTTTTGTTTTGATATCGTTGTCTTGACAACTGGTAATGCCTTTAATACATTTTTGTTTGTACTCGGAATGCGACTACCAGATTGTGACCGTTCCAATTCTTTTTTTACTTCAAATGTGTTTAAATACCATGCAATATATTCTGGTAGATATTTATTTATATCTACTTTAATAATGGCAAAGTATGATGGTATTAACAACCCATTATGTTCTTTCCCAATATACACAGAAGTATTTGGATGACTTAGACGCATCAATACATCCCCTTCTTTTGTAAAGTAATGATCATCTAATTCATCATTACTATTAAATTCCTCAAAAGAATCAGTATTGATGATACCTTCATCTGTAACGTTTTTCAGGGAAAGGAGCCTATACTTAGCCTTAATATCATATTCATCCTTGGCCTTCTTCCTACTTAACACAAGACCTGTTTTTATCCTTGCTATATCTCCAAGCTCCATATCACACCTCCCACATAAAATGTCAAATAGGGTATATAACATTTGTTAAATACAGTATATGACTTTTTTAATATGGAAGTCAACCAATCTCTTGTTATTTTTTCCAAAAATAAAAAAAGCCCCCTGTACCGAGAGCTAACTAACAATATTAATACCATTCTGTTCATCTACAATCGGATCAACGAGCAAGATTAATCGTTCAAAATGATCAATAATACTTGTTATACGTTTAAGCATATCGAAGTTTTCAGGATACGAAAAGATTATTTCATTTTGTTCCATAGCAAGCAGATTATACCTGACTTCTTTCTTTATGACCTGTAGTATTTTATTGTATATTTCTTGATGACGTTCATAGGATAACCTTAGTTTAAAGTAGCACCTTTCGTTTATATCTTTCAGACAAACAACATAGTCTAATCCTCCAACCCCCGCTCCAAAGACTATTTGGCGTTTGTTAAGGTTTGCTTTTGATCGATGTGCATTCAAGAAATAAGGAACTCTTTCTTTTAGACATCTAATAAAATATTTATTTACTCCTTTGATTGTTGTTAGAGGTTCAAATATGTCATCCTTCAATTTGCTTTGAAAATCAGACGGAATAATCTCAATAGCTTTAAATAAAGTCAAAATCGGTAGACCAACCTTTTGATTTTTTATATTGTTCCATACTTCAACCTGACCTTGCTTGTTAAGAACATCCAATTGAAAGAGACAACTGTTTGAAAGCAATACCATATAAAGATTGATAGGTTTAGCTACACTAAAATGTAGCAATTTGTATAATTTATGCATGCATTCTTCCTCAAAATCTGTAGCAATCCATAATATTATTCCTTCATCTATTGCTTCAATAATATTTTTCACCTTTTCATAATGCCTTTTGTCTGCTTTGGATAACTGTGTTTCAATATAAACAGGAAGGTTATTCACACAATGATATCCATACATATCAATATACATTTTGTTTTCATTTGTATTTTCATACCGTTCTAATTCAACATGTCTATAATCGCCACCTAAAAATTGTGAAATTAAGGATGGATTCTGCTTTAGAATTATATTTAAGATGAACTCCTTCCTTGATCCTTTAATACTCATGTCATTCCTCCCAAAATATAAAGAAAGAAGCTATTTAAGCCCCTTTCCTTACCTCTTCATCATTATCCAATATTTCATGTAGTCTACGTATCATCTCCCCTAACTGGAAAAATTCTTTAAAATCACACCGCTTGTCCAACTTATTTGCAATCATGTCAATAATGTCAACAAAACATGTTTTGGCATCAATGGATACATTATTGATACCCCTTATTGAGAAATTGTTTTGTAGAAGTATTGCATCAACCGATTTAGTTTCCGCTTCTTTTTCTTCAACCGCAATGTGTAGTAATTCCCACAAGTCAATCTCTAACGCCTCCGACAAAAGAATAAACAAACTGAATGTAGGATTTTTTCTCTCATATCTTTCTAAGCGGTTAATGTAACTGGCACTTGAATCGATTTTTTCAGCCAATTCTTTCAAAGAATAGCCCTTCTTTTCCCTTGCTTGTTTAATCTTAACTGCAAATTTAGACGAGATTGCCCTCTCTTTCTTATCTACTGGTAGTCCTTTATTATTCAATACGTTCAACTCCCTTGTTATCTATCGCAATTACGATACCTGTTTTTTATTGACTACTGTATTGTATTCTTTTACATCGAGTTCAATAACCGCCATTGTTAGGTTTATCCCCACTCGTTATAAAGAAACATAGCTATTTTCCCCAAAGACAAATACATGATAAGATTTGCCTTTATACTACCAAATGTTTGTTCGACACTGTTTGAAATTCCATATAGTGTAAGAATTCTTTTTATTCTTTTTAGGCAACAAAAACCCACCATAAAGAAATTGTTCTAATTGGTGGGCCGCATTTTCTATCAGTTCTATTTAGTATTATCTTGGAAATCTTTTAGTGGATTTATAATTGTAGAAGGGGCATTAGTATAGTTTTTTGGGATAAGAATGGGGTTAATGCCAAGGTCTTGTAGCATTTCCAAGCGACTATTCAATGTCTTTTTAGACATATTCTTTAATGGAGTTGAAACGTCATAGGAACTTACTTTTTTGAGGAAATCAACAAGTTTTCTTTTATATGAGGCTGATAGCGAGGAATCATAGATAATATTTCGAGCCTGATCAATTTTATGAAAATCACCTTTGAAGAAGATGGAGAATATGCGTTCATTAAAATATTCCTTATACATGTCATCTTTCATATACTCCCGCAACTTCCGAGAACGCTGACCAATCCTTTCTTGGTAATACATGTGGTCTTCCCATAGCTGTACTTCGAACCGTAAAATATCCTTTTCATAATACTTAGGAACCTCTCCTTTTGCAATTCTCTCTTCATTTTTCAAATAAACGGTAGATTTAATTGATCCAGACGTATGATCTACAGTAGTTTTATAGGGTTTATACTTCTTAGTCTCTTTATCTATATAACCGAGAATCTTATTTTGGCGTTTATAGATCCTTGTAGTTTTCTTGTATATATCCAGTAATAATTGTCTTATTATTTGATTATCGACAAATACATCATATCTATAATCAATTCGTTGCAATACATGATCATCATAAGCTGATGAATGTAAAAACAGATACAAAAGAATTTTTCTAATTTCCTCTTCCATTTTAGGGTAATCTCCTTCTGCAATATTCGGCTTGTTCAACAGCTCAATTGCATCAATAAACATGGATAGCTTCCACTGACCTTTTCCCATTGCAGATAAGCTCATAGTTACTCCTGGAAATCTACCTTCAATGAATTTATTCACCTCAAAGGATTTGATATTAAACCGCTTATTCAATTCCTGTACATCTTGATATGGAATTGGCAGATACATCTTCAATGTGTGAATCATTTTTATTCCTCCTTGTTATTTTGATAGCTGACTTGGGAGACATTTAATCCAGTACCAGTAAGGGATTAGCGACTCCTTTTTTCTCCCAACCCGACTATATTTATTTTCCCTTTACTTTAATATAAAGAGATAATTCACTTGTTAAAACCCTATAAATGTCTAATAACGTTCGAGTCTTTATTGTTATATTCAATAAAGAACCAACCATAAAATTTTTCATAAAAAAACGAGATAACTATAACTGTTATCTCGTTTCCATTATCATTCAATTTTTTCAATTATTGATAGATAGTCTATTTACCCCTATTTACTTCCTTATTTCTATCATCTTTATAGATAATCATTCGATAATCAGTCAGCGAGCCTTTATCTACCTTATATCTAATAGTTATCAAAAATATAGGTAATCACATTCTACTTCGTTTTTTTACTATTATCTTTGCTGTTAAAAATCCAATGACAGTAATGATCACAACAGATATTACAGCAACTATAAGTAGCTCCATGTTAATCCCTCCTATTTTTTTCTAATAGGGTTGTTCAGGCAACTACATCTTAGTTCTTATTTGATTCAAGTTATTCTCTGAGTGTTTGTTTTGAACTATAAGGAAGTATGTCAATAAGGTGCTGTAAACCCATATTGTAGACTAACGCAAGGCAGAGTGTGTCTCTCTGTTTGCTTTCTGGATCAAATGCAATCCCATCCCACAATTCAAATTTATTATCATATGGAGTTACTTTCTCCCAATCTTTCACTGTTAGTAAACTTCCATTCTTCATAGGTTCCAAGTGGTACATAGATCATCACCTCCTTACAGGATATTAAAGTAGACTCCTTATCAATTTAATAACTCGTTCATTTTCCTTTGACAGTTCTGATTTATAATTAGATGGAAATTTAGTAATTTTTCTCGCTTTTATTCTTTTCCTATTAGTATTAGTTACAGCGTTAGACTGCCTTACTTTTGATTCCCTTACTTCTTCATCCTGTACACCTTTTAGCTCTACTAATTCCAACCTATCGATAGATAGGACATGCAGTATGGTACTTATGTCAACATTGTTTTCAATTAACCGTATCATAATATTCTTAACTTCTTGCCTTGCCTCTTCAATGATATTTTCATTGTTACTTTTACTACTCATTTTCCCCATCCCTTCTTCTAATTGCTGACTTCTTCCCCAATTCAATACTCTTAGATGTGTTTTGGCATACACTTGCCAATGAATTTAGTAAAAAATAATTTACCATAAATAAAAAAAGAAGCACCTATCCTTATAGTCAGGATAAATGCTTCTCAATATAAACAGTTGCATTGGATTGAACCTCAACATCATTCATGCACCCTTTATTTCATTTCTAAGTGTAATATTGTTAATGTAATTTTAACCCATCTACATAAAGATTAATAGTAATTTTGGGTAAAGGGAACATGTTTTTGTATCCCTAATCACTTATCTCAATTTCCCAATCTTCTTCCGCAAAACCAATTTCCTCTATCTCTTTTTTAGAAAGCAATGATTCCTCAGCATTCGTTAATTTTCTTAGTACCGCTTCGACTTTTAAATAGTCATATATTTTTTGTTTTAGTGCCTCAATCATTACTCCATCTTTTGGGGTATTACTGAACCCTTTATTTAACTTTCTAAGTAATGTCTCGGTCTCTACCAAATTCAGCCTTAACGCTAAAGCAATACGAAATACCATATCTACTGATGGAGTTCTACTACCACTAACAAACCTACTAAGTGTAGACTCCTTTATACCACTTCGCCTTGATATTATTGTTTGGCTCAAATCTTTCTCCCCAATTAATTTGTTTAGGTATTGCTGAAAGCCCTCCCTTTTATCTTCCGTACTACTTCTTACCGCCTTTTCAAACTTCATGAAACTATCTCTGGAAAAAGTATGATCAAACGTAAAGTCTATTTCTGGTTCTACCAATATTTCATACGCATCTCTTATTTTCCTTAGCTCATTTACTAACTTCCCGTTTTCAAGAAGCAATTTAACATTAAGATAGAGTTTTTGTAACTCATTGCTCATTCTGTATCCCTCAAATTCTTGACAAAATGTCAACTAAGTAATTATTCATCTTGTTATACTTACATCGTAGCCAATAGAAAATGACTGCATACCTCTAAATCATACTTGGTTACAGAAAACAAAAAGGACAAAAAGGAGAATGACAATGGATTACAAATGTGCAATTTATGTACGCACCGCAACTATAAATAATGAAGGTCTGCTACAACATGGAAGGCAATTGGAGCTGTGCAAAAGATTCGTAAGAGACAATGGTTATGAATTATACAATATTTATCAAGATATCGTAGGAGGCTTAAAACTCAACCGTTCAGCTCTACAGGAGTTACTCAACGATGTGTCGGATGGAAAAATCAATACTATTGTAATGACCGATACAACGAGATTTGTTAGAAATCGTGGTTTACTAACGCTTATTCATAGCTTTCTGGAAGATAACAATATAAGAATCACTTCTTTAGACTAATTCCCCATTTTTATCACCATTTAATCAACTTCTACCAATTCACGCTCAAATCAGTTACAACATTCCCATTAACAAACAACAATATTTGTCACCATAAAGGAATATATGTTTCTATACAACAACTAACCTATGGACATATATTCCAAATCTTTTATACTACAAAATATAAGAGCAAGTTGCTCTTCCTCAAAACACAAACCTCACAACAAGAAAGGAAGCCCTCATGTGAAAAAATCCCTAAACATTGATTACAATGAAGAATTTGAAGAACAACTAATGACGGAAGAAGAAAAGGATAAAGTAAGAGCGAAGAAATTCATAAACTTGCTATCTGAAATGTTCTTAAAGTATGAATCTGAAATAGAAAAACAATTAATCAATAATCAAGGAGGAAATTAACATGCCAAGAGCAATTGGATACGTACGTGTAAGCACAAATAAACAGTTAGACAACACGTCTATTGAAAAACAAAAGGCAGAAATAAAAAGATACTGTGTGCAAAACAATCTTACTCTTGTCAAAATATATGATGAGGGGGCAAGATCAGGAGAAAATATGAAGGACAGACCTGTATTCAAGGAAATGTATCACCATGCGTTTGATAATACGGAAAAGATTGACTACGTTGTGGTCTTTAAAGCAGATCGTATTTCCAGAGATAACTTAGATGCTCTTTATATTTTCAAAAAAATGACTCAGGCAGATAAGCACCTTATTAGTATTGCGGATAACGTTAATACAAGAGATCCACAAGCAAAATTACTGTATCATATTATGGCTTTAGTAGCTGAACTCGAAAAAGATTTGATCAGTTTCCGTACTACAACAGGTATGGAAAAAAATGCGGAAGATGGTAAATTCAATGGAGGGAAAATCTATGGATACCACTCAGAAAACAAGGAACTGAAATTAGTCCATGAAGAAGCTAAGGTTGTACAATATATTTTTGAGAAATACACTTATGATCAATGGGGTTATCGTAAAATTGCCTCTAACCTTAACGACCAAGGTATCAAAACAAAGAATGATAAACATTGGACTATTACTGCGATAAAGACCATATTGAATAATCGCATATACAATGGAATGACCAAGTGGAAAGGTCAATACAAAAAGGGGAAACATGTGAAGATTATAGATGATGAACTTTGGCATCAAACACAAAAAATGCTTAAACTTCGAAGTAGTGAGCCAATAAAAGTTCACCCTGGTAACTATCCACTTTCTGGACTGATGAAATGCCCTCAATGTGGTTCTCCGATGGTACAAGGAAATAGTAGTCCTAAATACAAATATTATCAGTGTAGTAAAAATAAAAGTGGAGGTAAAAGCGTCTGTTCCTCAAATCTTGTCAAAAAAGAATATGCAGAAGAATTTGTATACACCCATCTTTTTGCCACAATAAAAAACCTCGATATTGCGACTCCTGTTTTTTCAACAACCAATTCCTCTCTAAAAAGTGAAGTTGAGCCTCTCGACGAGAAACTAAAATCCATGAAAAAGGAACTTAAAGATATCACTTTAGAAAAGAAAGACCTTATTAAAATGAAACGCAAAGGTACAATTAATCCTTTAACATTTGAGCAAGAAATGGCTGATACTCAAAAGGAAGAAGAACAATTGATGCAATTTGTTAAGGTTTTAGAAAGACAAATAGAACAACGGAAAAAGCCCAATTTAAACGAGTCGATTCTAATAACCTTTGAAAAGTTTGAGCTATTCTTTCATATGATGTCAGATGAAGACAAGAAAACGGTTCTTCATTCATTTCTTAAAGACATTCAGATAAACCAAGGTAAGAGAACAAAGGATCGTACGATTAAGAAGATCATTTACGACTTTAGCCTAAATAACATTTCAAATATAGCCTAAAGAGAAAGGAGAACATCCTTTCTCTTTTTTTATTTTCATATTAAACTACATATGAAAGGAGAAGATATATGAGTGAGATAAAACGTGTCGCAATTTATTGTAGAGTTAGTACAGAAGAGCAAGCAAGTGAAGGTTACAGTATCTCTGCCCAATTACAAACCTTACGCCAGTACACACAATTGTATGGTTGGCAAATAGCCGAAGAATATGTTGATGAAGGGATATCTGGAAAAAATATTAAAGGTCGCCCTGCTATGACAAGACTTGTAGCAGATGTGGAAAAGGATAAATTCCAGGCGGTTCTTGTATGGAAAATCTCACGTCTTTCACGAAATATGTTAGACACCCTCACCCTTTTAGATAAATTTGAGGACTATGGGGTTAAGTTCATATCATATTCTGAGAACTTCGATACAGGCTCACCAATTGGCCGATTGGTGGTACAATTAATGGCTTCCATTGCCGAGATGGAGCGTAATACGCTATCTGAAAACGTTAAGCTCGGAATGAAACAAAGGGCTTTAGAAGGCTCATGGAACGGCGGTGTTGTCTTTGGTTATGACACTATCGAAAAGGAACTTGTAATTAATCAAGATGAAGCTAAGGTAGTACAACTTATCTATCAATTGTATGCCAATGGTAAAGGTCTAAAAGCAATTGCTAATCACTTAAATAAAGCAGGATATAGAACAAAACGTAACCGTCACTTTTACATTAATGGGGTAGCAACCATCTTAGATAATGTGATCTACAACGGAAAAATTAGTTGGTTAAAGGTAGAGAATTGGGATACTAAGCGAAGAAGAGGTAAAAACCCCAATCCTATACTTGTTGAAGGTCAGCACAAAGCTATAGTTTCAGATGAATTGTGGAGTGTTGTGCAAGCAAGGAGGAAAAGTAAATCATTTAAACAGCGTCAATCACATGAACCGTTTTTACTCAGTAGCCTATTACGTTGTCCTGATTGCGGCCAAGGGATGGTTCCCTCTATTACTACATATACACGAAAAGATGGGACAAAACGAAAACACCGTTATTATGTTTGTGGTGACTTCCACAATAAAGGATCTTCTGCTTGTAAAGCAAACTCAATAAAAGCGTATGAATCGGAAGATGCAGTTATCAACAAAATTGATAATTTCCTTTCCAATAAGAAAAGGCTAAAAAAAACGCTACAAGATATAAACTCGAATTCGGTTGATTCTATTAGTCAGCTCAATAAAGAGTTAGAACAGATTGAAGATCAACTGCCTGAGATAGCGTTATTGCAGAACCGATATTTGGAAGCATTCGAAAAGAATACTCTTCCTACAGCAATTCTACAGGAAAGGTTACAGAAGGTTGCTAATGAAAAAGGAGAGTTAGAGCAAAGGAAAAACGAGATAACCATACAATTAGGTTCTACTGAAACGAAAATTATACAGCCAGAAATAATCGAAAAACTATTGGAGCGATTCCTCTTAATATATAAGGAAACATCAAGAGACAATAAAAAACATTTGCTTCAACTTCTAATTAACAAAATCACGATTATACAATTAAAGGAACGGTCACGAACGCTTAATAAGATTGAACTCGACTTTGACTTTACAGAGGTCAACATATCCAAGACCTTTACACTTATACACAAGCTGTATCGAGAAACGGATAAAGAAGATGGTTTTTCACAGCCGTTACCCGTTTCTGACAACAAAATCCCACCTTATTTACAACTTTTTTTGCCTCTATTTATGGTACGGTTCACCGCAATTAATACTAAATATCAATCTAGCTTCTAATAAAATGATAATCAATAGCTTTCTTCTCATTTCGTACAGGTGTTAAAGTTGTAAAAAAAATTAGTGTATCGTCCCATCAAGTTATATATTCGCCATTTTATTTCTATTAATACAACCGTTCCTTCCCCCACCCCACAAACTTAATAATTCTCCCCCCTAAAAGCAATTCCTTTATATTTTCCCCACTCTTCTTATATAATAATGACAAAAAGGTATAAATTGTAACAAAAAATTAAAACCAGTTACTATACCAATATCAATTAATTTACCTACTATGGACACAATAACCCATAAATACCTAATTCTAGAACATTTATTTTTCAATAACACGGGGGTGAAAAAATGGGAAAGCAGGACTATGCTTTTGCTTTTTTACAGGAGGAATTGCCGGAATGGGCACAGCTTGCGAAGGACTTTGAGAAAATGCTCTTTTCAGATATGGAAGCTGCTTTAATGAAAGCAAGAAAGCTAACGGAGCATTTGATCGAGGATGTCTATCACAAAGAAGACATCGATTATCCGGAATTTGCACGACATGCGGAAAGGGTTATGATTTTAAAGAACTCTGGAGTTATGGATGAAGAGCTATTTAAAGCGTTTGATCGTATTCGTCGCATGGGTAATGTTGCAGTCCATGATAAAAAGGCTCTTCCCTTCTCGGATGGATTAAAGGTTCATTTCAATTTATATACGATACTCAAATGGTATACAGAAGCCTATTTAAGTTTTGAAATCAAAGTACCCGAGTATCAGGATCCAAAGCCTGAGAATTTGGATGAAAAGATGGATGATAAGTTTAAACAGCTTTTGCAGGAATACCTGCCGAATTATCTAAAGGAATTAGGAAACTCTGTCGGGGATGCGCCCAATGAAGAAGAGGATACAGATCAAGAAGAGGATATGCCTTCCCTTCATGGTTCCAAGCTGCTTTATCAACTAAATAAACTAAGGGAATCATCCAGAGGGGCTGTAGAGGGCTTTAAGGGCCTTAGTGAATTTAAACAATATTTACATGTCAAGCGCCCGATTGAAGAAAAGCTGGAAGCTCATGTACGTGAATGTGCCACCGCCTCTGGCAGCAAGCTTATTTTTCTATGCGGAAGTGTCGGGGATGGAAAGTCACATCTTCTTGCCCAGTTATCGACTACCATGGGCGACGTTATGAATCAATTCGAGATACATAATGATGCAACAGAAAGTTTTGATCCGAAGAAAAACTCACTAGATACCCTAGCACAGGTTTTAGATGCCTTTTCTGATGAAAAGATTGAATCCAGTAATGAAAAGCGGATTCTAGCTATCAATTTAGGTGTACTTAATAATTTTATTGAATCGCCTTATGCGGATGAAAAGTACCAAA
Organism: Oceanobacillus senegalensis; assembly: GCF_900176885.1. Taxonomy (GTDB): domain Bacteria; phylum Bacillota; class Bacilli; order Bacillales; family Amphibacillaceae; genus Oceanobacillus; species Oceanobacillus senegalensis. Next base: position 1,512,300 of record NZ_LT839648.1, read on the forward strand.
AATTAAAGGAGTATATTGTAAGCGCAAATGTGTTTGAATCCAATACCATTACAACGCCACAGGAAAATGAGCATTTTATTCTCGTTAACTTTGCGGATTATAAGACATTTGAATTGACTGTCGATGGTCCTAAGTCCTCCTACTTATCTGAGCTATTTCAGCGAATCACCCAAAAAACGGAGGATAATCCCTTTTACCAGGCTTATCTACAGGACCAGGAAGCATTAAATGTGAACCCAATCCTCATTAATTATGAAATGTTTTCATCTGAATCGGTTCAAAAACAGATCATTCAATTGATTATCAAAACCATTATAAAGGATAAGGTGATTGTTTCTTCCAGGGCTCTATTAAACTTTATTTACGATATTCTTGTCCCTCCATCTGTTGATGAGATACGGACATCCGACTTTATTGATATGCTACCAAGTCTATTGCCTAACCTATTATTCGAAGGGGGAGAAAAATCACACTTCCTAAGAATGATTGCTACGCATGATTTGATTCATCGGCGAGAGAAGGAGATAGATGAGAAACTTATTAGCTTGAATAATGCAGGAAGCTATTATCAATATTTTAGAGATGTTATTTACGACCCTGCTGCTCAAGATTGGATTACTTTACTGGAGCCTCTTGAGGAAGTAGCTTTACTTGATAAAGATACAAAAAGGGAATTGAGTGAGCTGTTTATTCGTTCGACATTCTTATACGAATCACATCTACAAAAAGCTTTTCGGGACCCTGTTTATGCCAACTATATGAAGTATTTATATGCATACAATACAGACCGAAAGCCAATGCTTCAACATCTTTATTATGAAATTGAAAAAGCTATTTACCTGTGGAAAGGTAGTCCAAAAAGCAATCATCTCTTCATTGATGATGAAAGCAATCGGATTCGAATTGCGGAGCCCTTACAGCTTAGAAAGTCACCCATTACGATTAAGAATGAAAAGGTGGAAGTGGTAGAACGGTTCACCCCTACTCTATTTCTTGGTTTCCGGTGTGAACCATACCCAGACGTTCAAAAAGTGGAGATTGACCTGCCCTTATATGAAATGGTCATCCGCGTAATAAATGGTTATCGTTTAAACAAGAAAGATCGTGAGGATTCGATTCAATTCATCGATTTCATTGATAAGCTCCTTCCTTATGGCAAGCAGCAGGAAGAAATCCTGATTATAGATAATGAACATCATTTGTCGTTCCGATTACAATTTGATTCTGATTTTGAGTCCTATTCATTTAGCAAGGAGCAGTGATGATTGTGAGTGCTTTAGAAGAATTACGAGATGCATTAAATGTGAAAGAAAAGAACGGGAAGCTTACCCTGAAACACAATATCAACAAAAAAACATCCTTCCTCCCCTTTCAAACGAGAAATCCAGAAAGGGCGAAATTCAAGAATGGTTTTGCACCTGTACTAGGGCAATTCTTCCGCTATGTGGAGGAGGTTAGTTCTACATTTGAATTGGAAAAGGAAGCGCTCATCTCGGAGATTGCAAAGGATGTCGAAATGGATGAAGCCGATCGTCCTCATTTCGAACGAATACTAGAAGATTATCTATTCCAGGACAATTCCATTCGGGTGTTCCATCCAATTATGTATAAATACATCCCTTTATCGGATTCAAAGGAAGCAAAAGGGGAAGGCGAAATTGCCCAGTATATCTATAATGCTCTATTAGAAAATGAGTCACAGGAGTTCAGTGAAATCCTTGAATTAAAGGGGAGTGAACATGTGTTGTCCCGGTTGATTCATCAGCATATGCCACAGCTCCCAACGGAACCTTCTTATAGAAAATATACGGCTTCGCTTCCGTTTATCCGAGAAACGTTTCAGGAGGACTTAAAGACTCTTTTAACAAACAAGGAATTTTTCATGAATCATATCCAGCTATTTTTAGCTTATTATTATTTTTATTCTGCTTCTCAATTGATATTAAAAATCAATCAGTTTGAGAAAATGGAATCTACATCCCCTACTCCTATTTATTACAATTTGGATTGGGAAGCCTCTAACCGTAATCGAATGGCAACTACAACAGGCTTTAAGGTTATTATGGAAAACTCCCGAAAGCTTTTAAGTCATGTCAATACGTTGGAGCACTTAAACATTATTATGCAAACTGAACAACGGAACTATCTGGAGCTTCATGAACAGTTTGGTGCCCTAGAGGAAAAGGAACAAACAAGAATCCTAGATGATGTATATCAATGGACCCTAGAATACTCAGAGATTGTCCTAGGAAATCAAGACGAAATTGAAGAAAAGCATACCTTTAAAGAGAGCTATAGGCAGCTACAGCAACAAATTTCAAAGGGGTTAAAGCTCGAAACGAAATATCGTTATGCCCTCGCTATTAATGAAATTGGTAAGGTATATTTTCTAAAAACACGAGGATCGCTTGGTAATACGTTAAATGTCACACAAGATTTTCTAATCCTATTAACCGCTCTATCTGTCAAGCAATCTAAAATTTCATTAAAGCAATTATTCGTTGAATTTGAAAAACGAGGCGTATTCCTGGATCGTTACTCAAAGGAGGAGGTTGTGGAATTGTTCAATAAACTAAACCTCATCGAGAAAAAAAGTGATAGTGGTGATGCACAATATGTTAAACCAATTTTATAAGTACATGGCAAAAAAACTGGTTACCTTTTTAGAAAATCAACAGCTAGTAGGAGGAGAGCGTTATTATCTACAGTTTGATGAAGAACAAAATGTGGAGGATTTTTATGCGACGTTAAAAGATTTACCTGAATCGGAATCCTTTCACTATCAGCATGAGCTGGGATCTCTCTATACCACCTTTTCTATTAATATTGAACAAGTAAAGGTTGTCGTCGGTGCTACAATCGATGAGATAACACCAGATTTCCTAGTAACCATACGGAATCTAGTCAGTGCCCAGGATGGGGAATGGGAAAATACAGCACTAATTATTATTTCTCACCTATCTCTTGATAGTATCCAGGGTGGGAGTAAGAATCTACAGCAAAAGAGTATGCCGTTTAATATCCAAAGCATTACCAATTACATAAAGGAAGAATTGGATTATAATGACAATCTTTCTACCGCAGAAAAAGAAATCATTAACTTTCATCTTGATAAAAAGCTGGAAGACATTGTCATCCAATCCTCCATCTGGGATTACGCAGATATCATTGCCCTAATAAATAAAGCGGAAATTGAAAAAGAGGATTTCAAATCGCTTTACCTGTTCCCTGACAAAGAATTGGGTAAGGATAACTACATGAAGCCGGCTGATATTCGTAGTCGTTTAGAGGAAAATAATCATTTATTTGAAAGAGTTCAGCGCATCCATGATTATGAAACGTTGGATTCGGAATTAGAACCATTATTTGATGAAAAAATGATTCCAAAACTAAAGCGAGAAGACTGGTATGAAAATGAATTTATGCCTGTTAAAAATGCCTATAACAATGTCAAACGTTCGTTAGGCTATTTGAGCAGCGAAACGAAGAAAATCAATAAAGGCATTGATTTTTGGGAGCGTCCACAGCTAGAAACAAGCGTAGGTCAACGGAAGCGCCATATTCTGATTTTCAACGAAGATAGAGAATCGGAAATTAAAATGCAATTTGAATTTGATGATTTCTTGAAGAAACAATTCATTCAACAGCGAAGTCAGCCTTATGCAGTAACGAATGGGAAGAAATTAAAAGTGACATTACCTGCATCAGATGAAATAACATTTTATCAAATAAAATACCAGCACAATAAGGAAACTCGCTCGAGCTATGAATTTAACTTCTGTATTGTCCCATTTGCATCGACCGAGCTAGAAGGCATTGAAGCTGTTTTTGAAGTGAAAAATAAATCCAATGAAAAAGGGATTTTCTTAAAATATCAAGGAGATAAAACAAACATCGGTTCTGGTGATAAGACAACTGAATATACCATTCAAGAAGCTTATGAAACCATTACTAAGGAAAAAGATGAAAAACTAATCCTAGATGTTGATGCAGGAGCCTGGGATGAGGATTCCCTTGAATTTACCATCAAAATCAACGGACACTTCCTCCCTATGCAATTTAAGGATACAGATACAAAATCCTATCCCATCCAAGCAAAACGAGTTTGGAAACTTAAACGGGAAAAGCAGGAGCATTTTTATTATGAAAATACTCGCCTGCGCTATGGAACCAATACGTTCTATCCACATGAAAATTTCAAAAAAATCCTTTCGTTTGAAAGAGAGTGGATTAAGGAGAAGTATTACTACCTTATCGATGGCGACCCAAAAGAGGATTTCCCTTTACCGAATAAAGTACAAAGGGCATATGGGGAGTATTTAAATTACTTCCATACCCATCAAAGGTTGCCAAGCTTAAGTTATATGGATGAAGAGCTTATTCCCCTTGCCGAACATTATGTAGAAGCTGTTATTGAAGAAATAAAAGGAATTGAAGAGCACTCTCTTTTGAATCAAGCACAAAAGAATCTATTTAAGCTGGGGATGCAGGTGGATAACGGAGAAATTTGGATGACTCCCGTACATCCATTGAATGTCGCCTATCAATTAACCTTAGAAAAGGAGAGCAAGGATGAGGAGTTGGATTACCCTATTTTGGACCGACTTCATCCGCAAAACCTGTTGCCGTTCCTTTACTCGGAGAACGACGAGCTATATCGCCCAACAATGGATTCCCCATTTGCGGAATGGTATCAATATGAACCAGAGCATCTAGTAACGGTAGGAACAGCAAACGAATTTTTAGCAACAGTGGTGGAAGAGAAAATCAAACAGTTTATCCGACATTTTGATTATCTGTTCCTGGAGAGCGCCCACTCTCCCCTTTTGATTAATGTTATAGAGATTCATAATGACAAGGAAGTTGTTCGTGGATTGTTTCACTTTTTAAAGAAATTACTAGAAACTAAGGGTCGAAGTGGCATGCTACCGATTGAAGTAGCGCTGTATCGAAATGCAGGACAAGCTCCAAGTGCATTTGAACTGTTTTCAACATTGCAGACTCCGGCAGAAATCGAGGCAGAGTTTAATATCAGCTTAAAATCTCGAGATTTCGATGAAGTAGATGTGTTAAGAATCATTCGAGAGCATATACACTACTTTAAAAATGATTTAACACAGAACACGGAATTTCAGTATGCTCATATTTCCTTCTTTAAGCTGCCTACCCAGGATATCGACGCTTCCCATCAAGTCGATAAAATGGAAACGGGAATTGCTTTAAATGGTTTGCTCTCTTCTGTAGTGGCCATTGCAAGTGATTCCGATTATCGCTCAGGATTCGGGCTGCTGAATGCGCCAGAGGACACGAATCCTTTAATCAATCTAGCTGCCTGCTATAACGAGCTTTCCTTTAACATGCAAAATGAAGGAAAAAATTCATACAGTAAGAACAAATCCATTGTCATGAGTACATCCACACAGGCCAAGGGATTACTAGAGAAGCTTTATGAATCATCGGCTTGGGTGACGTTTATCGACCCAGGTGTAGATCTTGAGTTTTTCCAAAAATCGAGTCAGAACTTATTAGTGATTCACTATAATGATCAACATACTTCTTCTGATCGTTATGATGCAATTACAGTAACAGACAAATCTGCTCAATATAAGAAAGTAATTTCTGATTATATTGGAGAAAAAGTGAAGATTACACCAGGAAATATCGATTTAGCAATTAAATCCTTTAATTCAATTAATGGCGAATGGCTCTTAAACATTATTGGTAGCAAGGGACATCTAGCACGGGAAAAAATAAGCCTAGTAGCTGCCATGAAGTACCTGGAAAATTATTTATATCATCCAAACATCACTTGGATTCCTGTATCATTAGAGGAGATTCTTCGTATCGCTTCCGCTGTCAAGCTGGATAAAAGTGAAGGCATCTTCTCCGCTAAGAATCTCAACTCTAGTGGAAAACATAGTGATGATATTTTAATGATGGGGATAGAGGAAATCGATGGGCAGCTCTATCTACATTTTTATCCAGTTGAAGTAAAGATTGGACGCTTACAAACGAAGAAGGCAAACATTCAAATTGACAAAACAACTAGCCTATTTCAAAGCCATCTAATCGATGAGCCTGGAGAGAGTAGTTTTAGAAAGAAATTTTTCCGCAATTTCTTTGCACAAATTTTATTAGCTAATGCGAAAAAGCTCCATTCCAATGATTTATGGTCCGATGAGAAATTTGAAGCCATCCATCAATTAAAGTCTCGTTTAATGAATGATGACTTCATAGTTGCTCAGCATCTGCAGCGCTTCATCGGTCAAGGTGCTGTACTGACATTTCGTAAAGATTATGGTTTTCGTACCGCAGAGCTTAATAATCAAATTTTGAAGCTTACCTTTATTGAAGAGGATGCTTATGCAGGGTTAGCAATCGATATGGAGCAAATTCTCGAGAAAATGCAAAAGGGATATATGGACTTTGTTCCCGAGGATATGCTATTTGCAGCTTATGACCCTGAGACGATAGATATATCTGTTAGCTGGACAACCAATACAAAGGATGACGAGCCCGAGGCTAGAGAAGACACTTTAACTAATAAGGAAGAGCCAGCAGAAGCCGATCGTCAAGCCGAACAACCTGATGTAGAGCTTACGGATAATTCAGATGACGTAGAGGAAATTGAGAATGAGTATTCTGGATGGATGCAGGATAATGAAACCTCTTACGAAAGTGTTATTGAGGATAGTCAAGTGGATTCTAATCAGGAAGAACACGTTTCAGAGGAACAAAACCATGGAATCGTCGACGAGGATACGCAACAAATAGGGCAGGAAACAGATCTAAGCAATATTCGCGTTCCTTTAGGAAAGATTTCAGGTTCGAATCGTACTCTCCATTGGGAATTTGGAAATCCTGGATTAGCGAATCGGCACTTATTTATCACCGGTCGTTCTGGCCAAGGAAAAACCTATTTTATTCAATGTCTGCTTTGGGAATTATCGAAGCACGGCATCTCTAGTATGATTGTCGATTATACGGATGGATTTAAGAAGTCTCAATTAGAGGACGAATTCAAGTACAAACTGGGCGATAATTTGGAGCAATTTATTGTCTTAAAAAACAAATTTCCAGTAAATCCGTTTAAACGAAATCTGAAGGAACTAGATGAAGACATTATTGTAGAAGAGGAAGACTCAGATGTAGCGGAGCGAATGAAAAATGTGATTAGCTCCATCTACACCACTCTTGGACCACAGCAGCTAAATGCCATTTATCAAGCAGTAATGAAAGGAATGTCGATTCACGGTGAGCAAATGAACTTGATTCATCTTCGGGAATTACTCGAGGAGGATGGATCAGGACCAGCAAAAACGGCGATATCGCAAATGAACCTTCTCATTGATAAAAATCCATTCAATTATGAAGAGGATTTTGATTGGTCGTTTTTAGAAAAAGAAAAAGGAAAAGTCTTTGTTGTGCAATTAACAGGATATTCACCAGATGTACAGAAAATGATTACAGAGTTCATACTATGGGATTTATGGTATTACAAGCTCCAGCATGGCCATAAGAATCTCCCCTTCCCTGTCATTCTTGATGAATCACAACGATTAGACTTTAGCGGAGACTCGCCAAGCTCCAAAATTCTGGTTGAAGGAAGAAAATTTGGCTGGTCTGGCTGGTTTGCAACGCAGTTTTTAAAAGGTGGATTCTCCACTGATCAGGTCAACCGACTACAAAATGCCGCTGCAAAAATTTACTTCTTACCAATGGAAAATGAAGTATCATCCATTGCGTCCACTCTGACACAAGATGCATCTGAGCGGAAAGAATGGGAAGTAAAATTAGCCAATCTTAAAAAAGGACAATGCATCATCTATGCACCGGCTGAGGATAGAGAAGGTAACCTCTTACCTTCTCGCCCTTATTTAGTGGATATTATGGGATTAGGAGAAAGATAGAAGGAACCCGATTCAAATTTATCTTAGATAACATTTGAATCGGGTTATTTATGACTCTAAATATTGATATGGTATATTTATGCGACGATTGGTTACCATACCCTATTAATACTAATTTAGGATTAACCCACCGGAAACATCAAGTGTATAACCTGTTATCCAATTTGATGCCTGCGAAGATAAAAATAGCACTGCCTCTGCTATATCTTCTGGTTCTCCCAAACGTTTAAGCGGAATCTTCTCTGCGCTATATGGCCACTCTTTTGTCATATCAGTATTTACAGGCCCTGGAGCTACACAATTCACATATACATTGTAAATAGCTCCATCATTTGCAAACCATTTTGTTAAAGATAGAACACCACCTTTAGCTGCTCCATAATGAGGTCCCGATAAAACTCCCCCCATTCTTCCAGCTATTGAACTAAGTGTAACAATTTTTCCTTTACCTTTCTCTTTCATAATTGGATAAACTTCCTTTAAGCACAGATAGGTTCCTTTTAAATTAACATCCTGAATAGCATCCCACTCTGAATCAGAAATTTCATAAAAACTTGCTTTGCTTGCAATACCTGCTGATGTCACTAAAATATCTATTTTTCCGTATGTTTCTTTTACTCTTTCAACCATCATCTTAATGTCTTTTTCACTTGTAACATCACAAATTACCCCTATAGCTTGTCCACCATTATCATTAATTTCAGTTACAATATTTTCTGGATTACGTATATCAGTAGCTACAATTTTTGCACCTTCCCTAGCTAGCGTTAAAGCAACAGATCTACCTATTCCACCTTCTGCACCAGTTACGATTGCGACCTGGCTGGTTAAATCTATTTTCCCACTTTTATTCATTAAGCAACACTTCTCCTTTTTACCCCAATTAATTATAATTTGAATTTATGGCTTTAAGATAATCTTCCCATGGCTAGATCTACTTTCAATTAATTTATGTGCTGAGTTAGCCTGTGACAAAGGGTAAGTAGCACCAATGGTTACTTTTAGTTGGTTTTGCCTGAGGTAATCTAATAATATCTGCATTATACTCTTGTTCTTTTCATGGCTATTTTCTCCTTTAAAATAGAATCCATTTACTTGTTGATTTTTAATCATTAAGTGGCGTGGATCAAAAAGAGTCTCTTTTCCGCTTGCACGTCCATAAACAACTATTTTTCCATTTTCCGCTAAACACTCTAAACTCTTATAAAATATCTCTTCACCTATTGAATCTAAAATAACATCTGCACCTCTACCAGACGTAATTTCTTTTACTAATTCGGGCCAACAACCATTAGCTTTATAGTTTACTAAATAATTCGCACCTAGACTTTTGGTAATTTCTAACTTTTTAGTAGAACTTGAAGTGGCAATAACTTTATCTGCTCCAAATATTTTCGCTAGTTGAATTGCAATTAAACCAACTCCACCAGCGGCAGCATGTACAAGAACAGTATTTCCCTTTTCTATTTTAGCTTGTTCCTTTAATATTCTATAAGCAGTAATGCCTTGCAGGGGTATGGCAACTGCTTGTTCATAGCTAATACCATCTGGAATGTGGACAGGAATACTTTCGTCTACTGCTAAATACTCTGCATATCCACCGTTAGTAATCAGAGACACGACTCTATCACCAGGTTTGAAACTCCTAACCCTCCTACCTACTTCTACGACGACTCCAGAGACTTCCATTCCTGGTATAAAAGGTAAGGGGGTTGGTTCTAGATATTTCCCTAGTCTTCTTCTCGTATCAGCAAAATTAACTCCTATAGCACAATTTTTAATAAGAACTTGATTTTCAGATGGATTCGGCTTTTCCATACTTTCTTCCTTTAATTGTTATAATGACCATATTTACGAATCCTTACAGCCTTCACAAACATACCTCCTTCACAATAAAACCGTTAACTCCCCTTATAAAAGCCCTAAAGCTATAACATTAAATGATTAGGATTCTCTAAAATCTTTTTTAAATCTGTTAAGAATGCTGCTGCAGGAACGCCATCTATTATTCTGTGATCAAAAGATAAACTGAGTGTCATCATAAATCTTAAAGCAATTTCACCTTGATGCACTACAGGTTTTTCAGTAATTCTACCAACACCAAGAATTGCAGACTCGGGTTGATTGATAATTGGAGTAAATATATCTATTTCATACATACCTAAATTTGAAATTGTGAAAGTCCCATTTTTCATCTTTTCGGGTGGTAGTTTACCATCACGAGCTAGCTTGGTCATTGTTTTACTTTTCTTTGTTAACGAAGCAAGTCCTTTTTCATTCGCATTCTTAATTACTGGGACAACAATGCCATCATCCAATGCTACTGCAATCCCGATATTAGTTTCTTTATGGTGAATAATTTCATCATCTATTAAAGAAACGTTAATATTCGGATGATTATTAATTGCTATCGCTGTAGCTTTAACGATTAATTCATTATAAGAAATTTTATACCCAGTTTGTGCTTCTACCAAAGGCATTATATCCTTACGTAATGAAACACAACGAGTCATATCTACTTCACACGACATTGTAACGTGCGGTGATGTAGATACACTTTGCACCATACGTTCCGCTATTAACTTTTCTGACACCCGTCATTACTTTTCTATCACTTTCTAAGTCTTTTACAGTATTTTCATTTAGAAGTTTGGATTCATTGTTAAACACATCTTCCTTTATAATTTTTCCATTGGCACCTGTTCCTTCAATTTTTGAGTAATCTAGATTCTGAGTATCTGCTATTTTCTTTGCTAGTGGTGTAGTTTTTTTCATATTTTCTTTTATATAATTTTCCACATCATTTTTCTGAATTCTACCAAGCGGACCCGTTCCACGAACATCATGTATGTTAATTCCACTCACCTCAGCCAATTTCTTAGCTGCAGGCGTTCTTCTAACTTTCCTACTAAAATTCATTTTTTCAACATCATATTCATCTAAATATTCCGATTTTTCTTCCCTTACTAAATTTACTGCTACTGCTGATTCACTATTTGGTGAACTGGTTGACTTATGTTCGATTACCTCAACTTCTTCCTGCATTTCGCCTATATAAGCAATCACTTCATGTACATTAACCTCTGTTCCCTCATCAAACAATTTTTCAAGTAAGATGCCTGATGCTTCTGATTCAATTTCTAGTATCATTTTATCCGTTTCAATCTCAGCTAACGGTTCTCCTTCTTCAACTTTTTCACCTTTATTTACTAACCATGTTACTATCGTGCCTTTTTCCATAGTAGCTCCCATTTTTGGCATTTTTACTTGCAAAGTCATTTAAAACATCCCCTTATCCAAAAACTAATTTTTTACATTCTTGTACAATATCATTTACTTGAGGGACAGCCGCCTTTTCTAAATTTGGATTATAAGGAATAGGTGTGGCAACACCACCTAAACGTTTAATTGGGGCATCTAAATAATCAAAAACATTACTCTCCCCTATCATACTTGCAATCTCCGCACCATACCCACTTCTTTTTACCGCTTCATAAACAACCATAACCCTACTTGTTTTCTTAACTGATTCTAAAATAGTCTCTGTATCTAATGGTACTAACGTCCGCGGATCAACTACTTCAACACTAATACCTTCCTTTTCTAAGATTTTAGCAGCCTCAAGAGAGCGATGAACCATGATACCAGTCGCTACTATGGTTACGTCAACTCCCTCTCTTACTAGTTTCGCCTTACCTATTAGAACTTCGTACTCTTCTTCTGGAACCTGATCTTTAGTGCCATAAAGAAGCTTATGTTCATAAAACAAAACGGGATTATTATCTTCAATAGCAGCTTTCATTAATCCTTTAGCATCATAGGCTGTAGACGGTTGCACTATTTTTAAGCCTGGTATATGTGTCATCCATGCTTCTAAGCTCTGTGAATGTTGCGCAGCAAACCCAGCTCCTGATCCACCAGGAAGTCTCACTACTAGAGGGACTTTGGCTTTGCCACCAAACATATAACGCATTTTTGCAGCTTGATTCGTAATATTATCCATCGCTATGGTTACGAAATCTGAGAATTGCAATTCAAGTATCGGTCGCATTCCCGTAGCAGCTGAACCAACAGCAGCTCCGCTAATTGCAGCTTCAGAGATTGGTGTATTCCGTACACGCTCTGGACCAAAAGATTCAATCATTCCTTTGGTAAGTCCAAATGCTCCACCATAAATACCAATGTCTTCTCCCATGATATAAACATCTTCATCTTTTTCCATTCTTTGAACCATTGCTTCTCTAACCGCTTCTAAATAAGTTATTTCTCTCATTTTCACACCCCTATTTATATGAATTTATGCATAAATATTATTTTCAAGTGAATCAATGGATGGCTCAGGACTATTTTCTGCATATTCCAGTGCCTTTTGAATTTCTATTTTTACTGTATTTTTAATCTCACTTATTTCATTGTCTGATATTAATTCATTTTCTTTTAATACAGATATTAGATTTTTAATTGGATCGTTATTTTCCTTCCAATAATTCTCTTCTTCACGTGTCCTATACTTTCGAGCATCAGTCCTTGAATGTCCCTTCCAGCGATAAGTCTTTGCTTCAATAAATGTTGGACCTTTACCATCCCTAGCTCTGTCAATCGCCTCTTTCGTGGTATTCATAACCTCAAACAAATCGTTCCCGTCTATAGTAATACCGGGTATGCCATATGAGCCACCGCGTTCAGAAATATTACTAATATTGAACATTTCATCCGTTCTTCCAGACATAGCATATTGGTTATTTTCACATAAGAATATTATTGGAAGGTCCCAAATGGAAGCAAGATTGAGTGATTCATGAAAAGCTCCCTCATTTGTTGCTCCATCGCCAAAAAAGCATACCACAACATAATTTAATTCTTTCATTTTGGATGTCAACGCAGCACCAACACCTATTGGGAGACCAGCAGCCACAATTCCATTTGCTCCAAGATTTCCAACATCTAGATCTGCAATATGCATGGATCCACCTTTCCCTTGACAAATACCTGTCTCACGCCCCAAAAGTTCTGCCATCATTTTATTCACGTTTGTTCCCTTTGCAATACTATGACCATGACCTCTATGGTTCGTGATGATTTTATCTGTTTGATTTAATAGTGAACAAACACCAACAGCAGTTGCTTCTTGTCCAATACATAGATGCATAGTTCCATGAATTTTTCCTTTCATAAATAATTTTTCTACTGTCTCTTCAAACTCTCTAATTAGAAGCATTTGATGTAAATAACTATATCCTTTTTCCTTTGAAATATCTGTTTTCGCCAAAAACTTTGTCATAAAATATACACTCCTTATTATGGTTTAGTAATTTAGGTTCTTAGCCATTTAATAGATTTGGAACCCATAAAGCTAGATTAGGAAAAATCATTAGAATAGCTAAAACTACTACAATGATTAATACAAATGGTACAATTCCTTTATATATTGTTAATAAATTAATTCCGTCTGGAACAATCCCCTTAACATAGAATAGGGAATATCCAAAAGGTGGTGTTAAGAAGGAAGTTTGTAACATAACACAAACCAACACTAATACCCATAGCATATTAAAATCATAGGTTTCTAAAATCGGCATAAAGATTGGGAATACAATCATAATAATCCCTATCCAATCTATAAACATTCCTAAGATAAAGGTTATTACTAAAGCTAGTATCAGTACACCCCATTTTCCACCTACAAAACTTTCAACATAAGTTTGTATGATACTTGCTCCATTAAGAGAAAGAAATAACGAGGAAAATGCTGTTGCACCAACTAATATAATTAATACCATGGCAGTAGTTTTTGCTGTGTCATATACTGCGTTACTTAGCATTTCTATACTAAACTTCTTATAGAAAACCGTTAAAAGTAATGCTGCAAAAGCCCCTACGGCGGAAGCTTCAGTTGGTGTTGCTATTCCTGCAAAAATGGACCCAAGTACAGCTAAAACTATTAGTACAGGTGGAATCATATAGATACATACCTCTTTTATTCTTTTACGAAGTAATACACTTTCCATTTCCTCTTTGGTTACTGGAGGTCCTAGCTTAGGATTTTTATAACATACCACAAGAACATATATACAATAAGCAAACGCTAGCATTAGCCCAGGTAATAATGACGCCTTGAATAAATCACCAACTGATACGGAAGATTGAACTCCCATAACCACTAACATGATACTAGGAGGTATTAAGATACCTAAAGTTCCACCTGCTGCAACTACTCCTGTTGCTAATTTACTATCATATCCGTATTTTAATAAAACAGGAATCGATACTAATCCCATCGTTACAACCGATGCTCCAACTACCCCCGTAGTAGCTGCGAATACAGTCGAGACAATAATGACGGCTATTGCTAATCCACCATTAATTCCTCCAATTAAAAGTCTTAAAGATTCAAAGAGTCGATCCACAATTTTGGAGGCAGACATTAAGTTGGCCATCAAGACAAACATTGGTATCGCTATTAATGAATAATCATTCATTGCACCCAACGTTCCGTTAATAAATATATTTAAAGAACCAGGACCCACCCCAAATAAACCAAATATTACCGCTATTCCTCCAAGAACAAATGCCAGCGGATGCCCAGTTGCTAACCCAACCAACATGGCAACAAACATCATTAGGATAAAAATTTCAATACTCATATCTTCTCACCATTTCTCAAAAATACTATTCTCTTTAGTACTTCGGAAAGCCCTTGTAACATTAACAGAAAAAACGCAACTGGTATGACTGTTTTAGTTAGATAAACTGGAGCTTGGAATAATGAACTACTTACTTCTTTAATTGCCCAGGACTGAGCCGCAACTTCCATCCCCATTAAAAATAAACAAATAACAAAAGGGAAAAAGAGAATGGCGTACGTGACTATATCTAGAACTGCTTTTGCAAAAAAGATAAGAGGACAGAAAATAATTATTGCTACAGGTGGTAAACCAGTAATTTCCGCCAATTAAGGGTATTGAATATGTTAATTATTATACGACTGACACAATATTTGATATATCAAAAATACCTAGTTCAATTGTTATTATTGGTGGTGGAGTGATAGGAGTCGAAATGGCAAATATATTTGCTAGTTTAAATACGGATGTAACTGTCATAGAGTTAAGTGATAACCTAATACCTACCGATGATGTTGAAGCATCCAACACTCTACTAAAGGTTTTTCAGAAAAAAGGGATTACTATATTAACCAAACACAGGTGAAGAGTGTTAAAGAAAGAAATAAATAATAAAAAAATTATCGATATTATCACAAATAAAGGAGATATAAAAACTATTAATTGTGATGATCTACTAATTGCAGTTGGAAGAAAGCCTAATTTATCAGCTATTTCTGAACTTGATTTGAGAATGAATGGAAAATATATTGCTGTTAATGATTATCTTGAAACGAATATGAAAGATTACTTTGCAATTGGCGATGTAATAGAAGGTTTCCAATTAGCTCACGTAGCTAGTTCAGAAGGATTAACAGCTATTGAAAATCTAGATTCTCCTAAGGAAAAAATGAATTATAATGTTATCCCAAGATGTGTTTATACTAGTCCAGAGGTTGCGAGTGTAGGGATGACTGAAATAGAATTAAAGAAAAAAGGTATAGATTACAAAATAGAAAAGTATTCATTCTCAGTAAACGGAAAAGCTTTAGCAGATGATGACACAGAAGGTTTTACAAAGATAATGATTGATAATAAATATGGAGAAATACTAGGGGTAGTAAAGGTTGGTGCTCACGTCACTGAAATAATATGCCAAACTTCTGCCTACATGTTTTTAGAAGGTACAGTTGATGAGCTAGCAAAAATGATACAACCTCACCCATCAATTTCTGAAGGATTATTGGAAGTAGCAAATAATCTAATTGGCAAAGGAATACATCCCTAAATATTAAAACAGTGATTCAATTCCAAGCGTTTATCCTTCATTATGATACTGTTTGTAGATGATTCTAATCCTGTCCTCGCTCTCTTCTCTACCACTCTTGCGTAGAGCGGACAGGTATATGAAGTGACCCCAAACATACTAAGATTAGTAGTACAAAACCATGACCATGGTTTCGTGCTACTATTTTTTTATAGTAGAAGTGAAGAAAAGCCGATCCAACTTTGGGATGTATTGAATCTCCACCCCAAACAGGCTCACTTCAACCCTTATTTGAATCAATTTAGTATGTTGGGTCCATAGAGACCGTGTATAAGAAAGTGGAATCGATAAGGTTATGTGAATACTTCTATGAGTAATTAACTGGAGGAGACGAAATGAAACCTGTTGTTGCATTCGATGTAAGTAAAGGTAAAAGTACGTTGGTTATTTATGATTAAAAACGCTGTATATTTGAAGGAGAATTAAAGCATTATCAAGTGGACTTCGAATCACTTCATGAGCGAATGGTGTTGTTAGAACAACAATCGGGTCAAAGACCAGAAATTGTTTTTGAAGCTACTAGAGTTTATTCAATGGCTTTGGAAAAATTTCTTCAAGATCATGGATACATATATTGTCGCTTAAATCCACTTGAGGCAAAACTTCAGACAGCAGCTATGCGAAGAAATAAGACCGATAAAAGCGATGCGCATGAGTTAGCTAAACACTTTAAAATGAATCGTAAGCCAACACTTCAACAAGACACCTATTATAATCAAATGCGTGCACTATCACGTTACTACGACGAAGTTGATGAATAATTAACCCAACTAAGGGGCAAAATGCATGCGATTTTACATTTATCTTTTCCGGGACTGGAACGAGTGATTACACCGAGCTCAGCACTCTTTTTGAACATCGTTCAATTGTATCCGCATGCATCACTTTTAACGGTACATTCCAAAACAGTAATTAGAAATAGGCTTAAAAAAATACCAGAAAAAATCTTTCTCTTAAACTAGCAGATAAGAATTTTTCCATTACTTATTTCAATTATCATTTCCCCATCATCCTCACCATTGTCCATTAAAACAAGAACATCAATTAGATAGACATGGTCATATAGATGTTTAAAGATGTCTAATTTCTTCTGAAAATATCCTCGGCAGGAATGTGAGTACCACTCAATGCACCCCTTTCCATGTTTTGCTATAACCCATTTCATTATCCGGTCAAGAGTTATTATAAGAAACTATCCATTTTGTAAAAATATTTGAAACCGTTTTTCATTTGTATCGCCTGTTTCTGACTTTTAATAAAATTCTATATATATATATATATATATAGAAAAGAAAAACAAGTGATTATTACATATTTGTGAACTTTTTTATGTAACTTAATAGTAATAGGAAATGCATAAGGATAATGTGGAACGATTCTTTAGAAGAGATTCCTTGACAGGTTATCATGGTAGTCCATTCAACAACCATTCAAATATTAGCTTCAGCTAGTCTTCGGCCAACACATGGTGTAATCAAACAAACAGAGTGGCCTTCTATTAGCCACCCTGTTTCCATTAGTTTTATATAGAAGTCTCTACTCGTTCCTTTTCCGATAGACACGTTTCAAAAGTATAGGACATTTCCTAGAATACCATACCAGTACGTATTCTTCAGCTATTCTAAACTGTTCTTTAATCTTCTCTTTTTCTGCTTCGCTAGATTGGTCAGCCAATTTATCTAGCGATGAGCTACAGCAATAGCATGCGCATTTCCATAATGCTTTAAATAATAAATATCCTGCATAATGTATTTTTAATGTTTCAAATGGTAAATCTCGTTTGACGATATCTTGAACAAACGGATGGTTCAAGCTCAGTTCCCAACTTTGCTTGATTGCCCCTCTCAAATTCTTCGGTAAAACGCAAAAAAATTCCTCCCCTTTTCGTTTCCGTCTTTGGAGGAGGGAAGGAAATATGCCAGATTTTTTACAGCCTTTATTCTTTCCATTCGATGATAGAATCAGCATTCTTCCACTTCCCTCCGCTGGTATTAACCAGTTCAGGTTCAAAGGGGTCAAGAAATGAACCTTGTCTCAGCCAAGCGTATAATTTTTTTACAAATCTACCATATTATAACTATTAAATTGTTATTTTCCTGTTGCTATAT
Source organism: Oceanobacillus senegalensis (assembly GCF_900176885.1). Lineage (GTDB taxonomy): Bacteria > Bacillota > Bacilli > Bacillales > Amphibacillaceae > Oceanobacillus > Oceanobacillus senegalensis. The sequence goes on from NZ_LT839648.1 coordinate 1,530,247, forward strand.
TCCCCATTGCAATAGAAATTCTATTCCAACTATTAATTTGATTAATGATTAGAACAAGGTCGACATACTGTTTCTCGTCGTAATGTTCTCGCACACGTTGGTAAAGCTCATCTGGAACACGTTTTGTCGGGATTAATGTCACATGCTCAGCTAACTCTAAAGCTACTTTTTCTGCTTCTGTATAGAATTCACACTCGTGCCAGCCACTACCACAGTAAATTCTTTGTTCGGTTTCCCCCATTTTTGTGCCTCACTTGTATGCATATTCAAACAAAATGCACAGCCATTAATTTGAGAAACTCGAATTTTAATAAGCTCACGAAGTTTTCGTTCGATCGCTGTCCCTATTGTATTTTTCCATCCCTATCATCATTTCCATTCCATCAGGAGCAATTTCATAGTAAGAAACCCTTTGACTCATAAAGCAAGACTCCTTTTATTTGGTATATGACCACTATACCACTACAAGAACATATGTACCATTTCAGGTGTTGGGGACTGGTAGTCTAATGCATAATAAGCGCAGATTCTTTCTCCGGAAATGCGATTGTTAATAGAAAATACTATAATCTTCATGATTTCATAGACATCGCATCACCAGACGTACAGGAGTCGTGGTTTTTTCCATTTGATTGACATTTCCAATAAAAAACATGTCCTTTTCGGGATAGTAAAATGCAAAGCAACCTGTTGAACCAGATGACCAATTACCTCACCTTTTCCCATAAAAAGTGTTGCAAGACCATTTAGCGGAACTCTCATATACCGAGAACCGTAATGAAGTCAAAGCATAGAAGCCTACAACCTGTTTTTTACTTTTTAGTTCATGAAAGACAGTCTTATTAAATAATTTCGCTTTAACTAAAGCCTTAATAAATATCATTAATTCACAATCTGTAGAAACACAACCGCCACTCGCGCGAATGCTCATAGGTAACTTTGGATGGTTAAAGGCAGTGTCCTTCTAATAAATATGCGGGATAAAATCTTCTTCATCTACCGGAAAATAAGTATTTTTAAGTCCTAAAGGTTCAAAAATTAATTGTCTATATACATCTTCCAATATTAAATTATCTATTTCAATTATTTTTCCGAGGATTTCAAAGTTTATATTTGCATAATGAGCTCTTTTTCCCATATCCGATGTAAAGTGTGGTTTGATTTCCTTCGTCTTCATTATGATTTCATTAAAATCAGTTTGAATGTCCTTATAAAGAGGACGTATTTTCTCCTTGTTGCCACCTTCCTCAATCACATCCCGTAAACCACTTGTATGGAACAAAGATTGTATATCTTATCTAACATAAGCAGCAGTTAGTTGAAGGAAAAATACTATTTATTTCACTTTACTATCCAATTGAACAAAGGAATTTTTATAATTTTAAAAGCCGTCTGTGGATATTGGTTTCGGATAAAGTTAATAAATTTTTTCATAAAAGTATATTTAATCATTCGCTAAAGCTTTTAAAATATGAAGACTTTCAATCATCGGCTTACTAAAATTAGGATTCTTTACAAAATAAGATGCAAGGTTCTTCTTAGCTGTTTCAATAAGTTCTTTATCAAAATAAGATATATCTATGTATTCAACTTCTCCAAATCTCGCTCTATAAAAGGCAATTCGCTTGATATCCAAATATTGATAGGAATCGCCTATACTATTGTCTGCATTTTGAATGTCTAAAGAAATTTCATTAAGTAAAAAGTATCCTACTAATTGTGCAACCTCTTGCCATTTATAACCTGTTTTTTTTCCAGTTTTAAAATCATATAACACTCCGTCAATGACAATATCACCGTCTGCACCTCCTACAAAAGCAGAAGAAGCACCGAAATTAGGATTGTAGGTGATTTCACTAGTTGGACTGATTGTTGGAATGAACTTTTCTTGAAACACATCACATAGTAGTTCCAAATCTTTAATAACTTCATCATCAGGATCATCAAAAAACGACTTTTTGAATAGGTTCATTGGTGGGAGTCCAGAACGAAAAATGCGTTCGAGTTTAGCTAAAAAACAAACGTCCAAAATTAATTCTTTGATATCTCGTTTGTTATTACTAAATGCTTTTAATCTTTTTATGCTTTTTTTTAATCTTTTTTCAGTTTTCTTCTCAATAGAACGGTGATTTTGTAAAAATTTTGATAAAACCATCATTCCTTTCTCGGCTGTTGTATTTGAGTATGATTCATCCCTATTTTTTTTTACTACACGGGCCAGCATAATTCTCGCTAAATAATCAAAGGCAATTCCAATAATTGAAGAATTATCACTTTTAACCAGATTATAGGGAACTAATACTTCATAATCCGTTTTAGAAAACGCCTTTTTACCAGAGATTGTTTGAAATGATTTCTTGTCTGGTATAACTTCTCTTAAAATCGTTTGAAACTCTTTTTGATTGACTCTTGATCCTCTTAGTAAACTAGTAAGAGACATACGTCCACTCCTTTCTAAATCAGTCTTTAATTCTGTAGTTAAAACCATACATATTCATATAAGCTCTTTTAATAATAACCACTTTATTTTTTAAGACCTACTTTAATAATTCTAATAACCTAAATCCGCTTTCTCCACTAAATCTATTAAAAGCTTTTCCTTTAACACTTTTCTCAGTAGTAGGGAGTATTAAATGCCTTTTTCCTTGATGTTTATCGTTATGTAAGGTTTGGCAATGCTTATTGATGGTATGATCCAAAATGTATCGTTCTTCTCTGTATAAAAGATAAAATATAAGTTCTCCCTTGGATCAAATATCATTGATGAGAATCTGTTCCATTGTTTGGCGTTCTTTGAACGGGGGACCTTGGGGTCAGCGTATAATGGCAAATAAGTCAAGCACAGTTTTTTAGATAAAAAGGCCAAGCTTAACTAAAACTCTCAAAAATAGTTTTTTTGAAAAGTTCAACTACCCCAGAACTTTATATTGGAGCCTCTCTAGAACGTGAAAAGGGATCTTGCTTTTTCATCCAACAGGGATACCACCTAGTAAATTTAAACTTAAATTTCACGTATTATTCGTATTTGAAGGACAAGATCCATAACGCTGACCCACGAGGTCAAAAGCCTCAGACACTCGGTACAATGTGATCTAACGTCCTAGAGAAGCTCCATTTTCACTTTCTATTTAATAATATACTTTCACTAAAACTGGTAAAATACTTTCTAAGCTACAGTTTGAACGGAAACATATCGTTTATAAAATAGCTCTACATTGGATTTTCGCAGCTTTTTCTTCAGCTCATGATATAGTACATATTTTTCATTTTTGGTACGATACAAACTTTGATTTTTAATCATGGCAAAAGCCAAACGGATCATACGGTTTCCTAGTGCTATATATGCTTGGTTTGTGTGTTTACCACGGTCTTTTAAAGCGAGATAATGTTTCTTCATTTCTGGATTGTTTTGAGCGAGTGACCTTCCAACTTGGTAAGTAATATCACGAAAGGTTCTTCTACCTTGCTTGGAAATACCGTAATAAGAAGGCTTTCTTCCTCCTGATTGTTTTACAATTGGATTTGTACCAGCCATTTTAATCAATTGACCAGCATGATCAAAGTCTGATATATCCCCCATTTCTGCATACAACTCTGCACCTGTAATAATACTAATCCCTGGGACAGTTAAGATCACAACACCATCCGTTTGAATAAATAAATCTTCCATTTTCCTTTCCAACTCTCGAATATGTTGGTCAAATAAATCTAGCTGGTCCAACTTTTGGGAGAAAAGAAATATTTCTGCCTCTAATAGCTCCTTAGGTTGAGAAATGGAGGTTTCCGCAAAATCTAAAAGAATTTGAATAGAATCATTTCGTATTTTTAAATTCTCATTTATTGAGATTTCTCGTAAACCCTCTTTTCCCAACTGGAGAATATCCGAAGGATGAGGATAATGACGCATCAAGTAACGTGAAGTCTTTCCAAACAAATCAGTAAATGGTTTTACATGTTCCCGCTTACCATCATTCCAAATGCTTTTACCCTGCATCTCCCGAAAAATCTGATCCAAATACGATCGAATAAGATTTTGAAGGCTAGTTCTCTCTTTTACTAATGAACGACGTGCACGTGTTAATTTTTGTAGCTGATACACATCCCCAGAGGGAAGTTCATTAGAAGTTCCTCTCCCATGAATAATAGATTGAACAATGGCCATGAGATCCAAATTATCTGTCTTTGACCAGTTCATTAATGCCTCTCGCTCTTGTGCAGTGGTTGCAGCATTTAGGATGCGTACGGATACCCTTCCGCATGGCAATACCTCACTAAATCTTCATAGTAATGACCTGTGGTTTCAATACCAACAACAACTTTTTTAAATCCATCAACCTTCTTTTGGATACACTTTTTGATCATATTAAAGCCAGTTAAAAATGCATCAAACTCAAAAGGTTGCACCAATACATCCCCATGAAATGTACATACGATAGCCTTATGCGTAAATTTAGCCTCATCAATTCCAACTATAAGTATGTTCTCTACTCCTGTTTCCTTAATAAATTTTGTCCAACGACTTCTAATCTTACCTTGAATATGATTAAATATTGATTGAACCATCATTTTCATCTCCTTTGAGGTTAAGTAATTGGAAGTTCTGTGGTAGGTACTTCTATTTTACTATGAAAATGGTGGTTTTTTTTATCTATTTACTATACTAGACCCCAAGATCTCCCAGAAGATATATCTCCGAAGTTTAGAATCATCTAGGTGAGTGAAGTAAATATGTAGTATTTAATCATCTTGCTAATCATAGAGGTTAATTTTCTAAAGGAGTACGAGGAATTTCTTAGTCAGTCCCCCGCTTCACTACCACTTTAACGTAATAGAGAATAGGACACCTTCCATAAATATCTTCTATACATTTTATTTACTCACCTAAAACCCTATAATAGGGAATAATGATACATATACAAAATAAAAGAATTTAGAGGTGTAATGAATGAAAAAAGACAATCCGACTACAATTTCCTTTTCTTGGACTGACTTTTATATGGAGTTCGCTGATAAGCTCCTGCAATATAAAGATAATAGAACAAACCTTTTATCCATATTAGAAGATGTCTATAGTGATTTAAATATACGATACCCTTTCACTGAAAATGGCGAACCCTTAGACGATGTTTGTCCTTTTACTGTTTTCGGTAGTTTCAACAAACGAATTAAGAATGAAAATCGTATAGCAATAGCTGAAGGAATTAGCAGGAAAATTGGAGTTAAGATCTCCGTACCAACTGATTTTGATGGTATTCCTGTTTTAAACAATATGAAGACTCGTTTCTTTTACGACAAAGATCAAAGAAACCCAGAAGATATCCCAAATCTTTGGACTATGTTTGAAGTAGGATTACACTTTGCAGACCAACAATCCGTCGGGTTAAAGAAAGAGTTTATAAACAGTTACGATAAGGTAAAAAATCAGCTTGGGGTTAAATGGAATTTAACGATGGGTCTATATTGGATTCGCCCGTTTTTTTACATGAACTTAGACGAAAGGAATAGATCATACTTATTACAACGTAACAGTCCCTATGCTGATGATATAACGAAAATATCAAAGTTGAAGGACTTGCCAAATGCCGCAAACTATCTAGAATTAATTGATTACTTGAAAGACACCTTTGAAAAAGAAGAATTTCCACATCAAAGTTTTCCAGATTTATCTTTCGCAGCATGGAAAGCGCCTTCTCCTAAGCAGTTAGAACATAAGAGATCAAATGCAAGCTTCCTTAAATGGTTTGCTCCACTTATCAATGCACTAAAAAAACTCGGTGGTTCTGGTACTCCAGAAGAAGTTCGTAATCAAATAACCTCCGACCTAAATCTTACAGATGAAATTGTGAATGAAACTCGTGGAAAAAGCGGAGTAAAAAAATTTGATAATGAAGTTGCTTTTGCAAGAAATTATCTGGTCTATGACGGTTACATAGATAACTCTATTAGAGGTAAATGGTCACTAACTGAAAAGGGACAATCTGCTTATATGGATGATGAAATGGCTAGTGATATATTTGTCAAATGGGCAGATAAAATGAAGAAGAAACGAGAAGAAGAATCCTCCCCTCCTTCAGATGTAGTGAATGAAAAAGAAAAAAGATACTGGATTTACGCACCCGGTCACGGAGCTTCCAAATGGGAGGAATTTTATTCTCAAGGTATTATGGGAATTGGTTGGGATAAGATGGGTGATTTAAGTCAGTATTCATCAAAAGAAGAAATGAAGGCCAAAATGAAAGAACTATATGGACAAGAATATACATATGTGAATATTGCCCATGCAACATGGCAATTCGCTAATGAACTACTCCCAGGTGATACCATTTATGTTAGAAAAGGAACATCAAAGATAATCGGACGTGGCATAGTTGAATCTGAGTATATGTATGACCCAACTCGAGATGAGTATAAGCATATCCATAAAGTGGATTGGAATAAAAATGGAGAATGGGAACATCCCGGCAAGGCTGTTAATAAGACACTTACAGATATAACCTCCTATACCGATTATGTACAAAAACTGGAGAACCTTTTAGATGAAGACGAAGACGATACAGAAGAAAGAGCAGTTGATTATGATTACTATACAGAAGAGGATTTTCTTCACGAAGTATTCATGGATGAAGAGCGCTACTCTAGATTAGTAAATCTCTTGAAAAAGAAAAAAAACATTATATTACAAGGGGCTCCAGGTGTCGGAAAAACATTTTCCGCTAAAAGACTTGCCTACTCCATTATGGGCGAAAAAGATACGAGTAGAGTAATGTTGATTCAATTCCATCAAAGTTATAGTTATGAAGACTTTATTATGGGGTATCGCCCAACAAATGATGGATTTGAGCTTGCAAAGGGACCATTTTATGAGTTCTGTAAAAAAGCTGAAAAAGATAGTGATCGAGAATATTTCTTTATTATCGATGAGATTAACCGAGGAAACCTAAGTAAAATATTCGGAGAACTACTAATGTTACTTGAAAAAGATAAGCGTGGCCAAAAGTTGCGTCTTCTTTATGCCAATGAATTATTTTCCGTCCCTAAAAATGTATATATTCTTGGCATGATGAATACGGCAGATCGTAGTCTAGCTATGATAGATTATGCACTTAGAAGACGTTTTGCTTTCTTCAAATTAGAACCTGCATTTGATTCTAAAGGTTTTCAGAGGATATTGAGTGAAACAAATAATCCAAAATTCGGTCCACTTGTTGAGGAAATAAAAGCTTTAAATAATTATATAAAGCAAGATGAATCATTAGGTAATGGATTTCAAATCGGCCATAGCTATCTGTGTGCTGATGAAGAAGCAACAGATGAATGGTTGTCATCGGTAATAGAGTATGAATTATTACCTTTATTAGATGAATATTGGTTTGATGAGCCATCTAAAGTTGAACAATGGACAAATCGACTTCGTGGTGTTCTAAAATGATTCGAATAAAAAATATCTATCACATGCTTGCTTACGCATTCCAAGTATTGAATAAGAGAAACTATGCAGAGTTAGAAACCGAGCACTTTGAATATACTTCTGACTTGTTTGCTGCAATACTAGCCAAAGGTATCGGTAATCAAATCAAACGGGGATTAGGTAGGGAATATGTTGATAAAACAGAGTCCTTAAGGTTCCCGAGAGGTAAAATTAATGTTGCCCTTTCCGTAAAACGGCAAACTATGATTAATAAGCAATTGGTATGTAGTTTTGATGAATACACGGAAAACTCTTATATGAATCAAATATTAAAAACTACTGCATTACTATTAATTAAGACTCCTGAAGTTGCAAATAAACATAAAAAAAATTTAAAAAAAGTGATGCTGTACTTTTCTAACGTTGATCAGATAGATTATCGAAGAATTCAGTGGTCACGCATCAGATACAATCAAAACAATGCTACTTATAAAATGCTCATTAATATTTGCTATTTAGTTATAGAGGGTCTTCTATTAACGGAACAAGAGGGTACTCATAAATTAGCCAGATTTGTGGATGACCAGAAAATGCATCGGCTTTTTGAAAAGTTTGTACTGGAATATTATCGAAAACATTATCCTGAATTCAATGCTTCCCCTTCTCATATCGAATGGGATGTTGATGAAGGAATCATTGAGTTTCTACCTGTTATGAAGACGGATATCACCCTTACCTATGAGGAAAAGACACTTATTATAGATACAAAATACTACCAGCGTACGATGCAATCTAATAGTTATTATAATAGTAAAAGCTTTCACTCTCATAATCTGTACCAACTATTTACATACGTTAAAAATAAAGATTATACCAATTCCGGTAATGTGAGTGGAGTTTTACTTTATGCTAAGACAGATGAGAATATTGTACCGGATAATAAATTTTCATTAAGTGGAAACCATATAGGAATAAAAACGTTGGATATGAATACTGATTTTTCTAACATCGCGGAACAACTCAACATTTTGGTTGAACGGTTTTATTAATTATCAGGGCTCCGTAATTTATAAAGAAAAAACTTTGTAAGTTATTATTCAAGAACCTCACCTTTTTCTTAAATGAAGAATTATAACGATATCAGCTGTTCCTGGAATAAACTTAATTAGGATCTAATACCCCCACCTATTCAAAGGTAGGGTTCGTACATGCTATGAAATAGGGTCTTGGGGTCAAAACCCAAGATCCTAGTAGACGACGTAGTATGGTCAAATACAGTTCACGTCTTTATATTAACCGACCTAAATAATTCATTAAATTTTTTTGCTGGCTTGTGAAATTCTTCAAACAACTTGATAGATAAACTAAATTTAATGGTTCTAGAAATACTGACCCTATGCACTCATCAGATATTGGATTATGAACATCTATGTCTTGAGTAATAGCAAGTTCATTTTAACAAGGATAGAGAATTGTCGCTATTCTATCACCTTCACTACTCAAAGCATAAACCGAAAGCTGATATAACATATCACAAGGTAATGAGTTCTCCCAGAAATCCTTATATTTTGCATTATTGCAAAGTCTGGTATTGGTGTAGGTGATCTTCTATTTTTAGGGTTATGATTTTTGGTGTATATGTAAACATTTGCTGTAGATTGAATTGTTCCCTAACAGTATAATCTGGAACAAAAATGAAGAAGCAATCTACCCACCAATGATTCAAAGAAACGATTCATGTTAAAAAGAAACCTTGCAGCTTCACTTTCTTATTACTTTCCCTCAAGTTCTATCTCTTGAGTTTCTCGCAATATAGATATGATTTCGAGTAATGGTCGGTACCTTTCCGTTAATCTGTTTATATTATTTGTACTTTTTTTAATAATTTGTCTAGTAAGAACAATGTCTAAATATATTCATCTAGATATGAGCAGAGACGTCGTAAATGTAAGATTAAGGTTGGATCATTTGCTAATGAAACACACATCTTTAATCCCGCGAGTAATACTTAATTGAGTAAATTACCTCATTTCTTTCAAAATATCTAGATGGCAATGTTGCTTTTTTTAAGCACTGATTTTCAGTGATTTTGTTAAAGTTTAATCTACCTTTGGAAGATGCCAACTCTGCTTCTTTCCTAATATATCCTCTATGGAATCCCTTAATAAATAAACCCTCCTTATGGATATATAATTGGTATATTCATAAATGTAAATTATTGAAGGTTAAACCTAATTGATGCATGGTAGTTAAATCCCTTAACTGGTATGTATCATTCATTAAGGTAAGTAAATCCATCATCCCGTTCTTCCCATGTAAGTCCAAAAGGTATCCTACCCTCAGTATAACTAACGATTAGAGCAAACGTTTCACTCTTTCAAAAATAATACTCTCTCATCTTGTCCTAAGTAGTCGATGATTCTTAAATTTAATTCTCTTAACCATTCACCTATGGCAAATTATTAATTGAAATGCCTTCTAATAGCTGGTATTCAGGTTAACAGCCATCTTATCTTTAAAACCAATGTCTCCTGCCCTTTCAGCCTCAAGGGTCAGAATCCCTATATCCCTCCATAATACTTTTCACATAGTTCCAACTGGTTTTATTCCTCTCTAAGGTCCTTCTCATTGCTCCCGTAACTAAATCGTCTTCCATTTCATTTAACCATTTGTGAAGTGAATTGGAAATAAATGGACTCATTTTCCCGAAATTCTCCTGACAAAACTTGGTTGCTTCTGATGCATGATTATTACTTGTTTTATTTCCTTTCTTTTTGTTTAATTAATGGGCCCGCATCCTGGTCCGTGTGGTGGTCCGTATGGTGGTCCACTTCTAGGTCATAAGGCTGGTCCGTATTTTGGTCCATAGTGTGGTTCATCTCATCGTCCACACTGTAGTTCATAATCCAATACGAGAGACTTCATTTGATAGATGGGTGCTTGATTATGACTACGAGATTGATAGTCTATATACCCTTTCTCTTTCAGCTCTGTTCTAGCGCGTTTGAATGAAGTTTCCTTTAGTCCAGATTTCATACGTAATACGGTTCCAGCAACCGTAAAGGTTTCGCTCCATCTTGTTTTATTATTGATGTGCATGAAAGCAAACCATAAGGAAATAGCTGAGCTTGATAGTGGATCCAATTCCATTCGGTCATAAAACGCGTTCATCTCTTTGATATAGTTCATTCTATTCACCTTCCTGATAGGTAATATATTCTCTAACTTATTAATACAATTATCCTGTAGCAACCTGAAAAAACTGTCGAATGCGCTAACTTCGACTTTTTTGTCTAAAATTGAATTTCAGGTGCCTGTTATAAGTATATTTGCCTATAATTTAATAACAAGTACCAAGTTAGAGACTTTTTTATTTTGCTGAATTTTCCTCGTAAGAAAATATACTCTAACTTGGACTTTTTCCCCATTTTCTAATTTTAGACCCCTATTTTCCGGGCTTTTTTCGCTGTTTTTAGATAAAAAGTCCAAGTTAGCCAGTTTGTCGGAAATTAGAAAACTATTCTATGATTAGCAAGACGCATGGACAAGTCTTATCCCAAATAGAATAGAGAGGAAGAGGACAATGGAAAACCAGAATTCATTTACATTTGAGGAAATTTTTCAACAGAATGAAAACAGGATCCACTATTTTATCCAGAAATTAGGTATTATTATTTTGGAAATGTCCTTAAAAGAAATTGAAGTACGAGAAGGTGCTAGTGGCGGAGCGGTCAAAGATTGGGGAAAGCAGGCAAGGAAGAAATGGAGAAGATGGGCGGAGAATCTGAGGAGTGGGAAGTATTAATGAGAGGGATGTTGGGACAGGTACAGGACCACCTGAAAAAGTATCCTTTTATTTAGCACATAAATCTTAGATTATGGCGTCAGTCCCCTACTTCTCTACCATTTTAGTGTGTTCGGGGACAAACACCAATGTTAAGACCCTCTGTTCGATAAAAGATTAATAGCAGTTAAATCGCAACAGGTCCACTCTTACAATTCACACACCAATCGTATAATGCTGCCATTCATAAGGTAACAATGCCTGGTACTTCCTCTGTAAAAATCGATCATCAATTAAGGCTATCACGCCAGTATCCGAATCGGAACGTATCAGTCTTCCACCAGCTTGCAGCACTTTATTCATTCCAGGATATACATAAGCATAATGAAAGCCGTTCTTTCCGACCGATTGGAAATAGTCCTTCATCATATCTCTTTCAAAACCAATCTGTGGCATTCCAACTCCAACTACAATTACACCTTGCAATCTATCACCTTTTAAGTCCACTCCCTCAGAAAAGATCCCTCCGAGTACAGCAAATCCCACCAATTTTTCGGTACGTTCCGAATTAAACTCTGCCAAAAAATCTTCCCTTTCTCCTTCCGACATTCCCACATCTTGAATCATCGTAGCCACACTTGGATAATGATCGGTAAATTGCTCGTACGCATTTCTCATATATTGGTAGGACGGGAAAAAGATTAGGAAATTTCCATCCATCTTATCTACCACATCTTTGAAAAAGTGTACCATTGGCTCCATTGTCTTTTCTCTATCCCGATATCTCGTCGAAAGCGGTTGAATGATTACTTCTGTATTTTCCCTTGCAAAAGGAGATGGAATAGAGATAACATAATCATCCGATTGTCCACCAAGCAAATCTTTATAATAACCTGCAGGGGTCAACGTGGCTGAAAAGAATACCCTTGCTCTGAAGCCTTTTCCCATTTTTAGAATCTGTTCAGATGGGTCAAGGCAAAATAACTTCATTCTCACTTCACTCTTTTGAACTTCCACATAAGTAACAAATTGATCATTGTATAACTCAGCTATTTTCACAAAGGTTTTGGTAGCAAAATACGTATCTAGTAACAATTCGTGCTCCATCTTAACAAGCTCTGCCTCGGCTTCAATGATGAAGGTTTCGCATAGCTCTACTAGCTCCTTATCTAAGTCCTTTCGTAAATAGTCCTCAGACTTCTTCACCTGTAATAAGTGGTCATTGATAGCTTTAGCAGCTGTAGCAAGCGAACTATTTTTAAATTCTCGTTTCAGCTGCAAAAAGTTGGATTTATTTATTTCCGCAGAATACATTTCTCTCGCACGATCCACTAAGTTATGCGCCTCATCTACTAGTATTGCCGTTTTCTTTTTCTGCTCCTCCATCAACCGCTTCAACGATACTCTTGGATCAAAAATATAATTGTAATCACAAATGATAGCGTCTACTACATAAGCGAGTTCGACCTGAAATTCAAAAGGACAAACCCGATGCTTTCTTGCGTACTGTTCGATAACCATCCGATTGATCATCTTCTCTTGCTCCAAAATATCAATAACCGCCCCATTGATTCGGTCATAAAAACCATCTGCAAAAGGGCAATTTACACTAGTACAAATCGTTTCCTCTTGAAAACAAATCTTATCTTTAGCGGTTATGGTCAAAACATGGATATCTAGGCCATGATCAATTAATAAACGAAATGCTTCCTCTGCTGCTGTTCTTGTGATGGTTTTTGCAGTCAAATAAAATAGCTTCTCTAATTTCCTCTCGCCGATTGCTTTAACAGCAGGGAAAATAGTAGAAATAGTTTTACCAATTCCTGTAGAGGCACTTGCGAATAATGTTTTTTTGTCAACAATAGTTTTATATACGGAACCTGCAAGTTTTCGTTGGCCTTCACGATACGTTTCAAACGGAAATTCCAGTGTCTTACTTGTCTTATTTCGCATTATTTTATGCTTTATCTTCCCTTTTAAAAAGAGAGCATATTCCTCCATTACTTTATAAACGAAGGATTCCATTTCCTCATACGTCATCACTCGACGAAATTGTTTCTGTTCGAGCGTCTTTACTTGAACATACGTAAGTTGAATCGTTACCTTAGATAAATCATGATCTCCGGCATAAATGTAACCATAAAAAATAGCCTGTGCCCAGTGTACTGGATGGGTATCTTCCTGAACGTCATCCAAAGGGTGTACAGTGGATTTTATTTCATCAATTGTTACGGTATCTCCATCTTTAAGCAATCCATCACAACGTCCATCCACTCGAACAACGAAGTCTTCATAAGGAATTTCTGCTTCTACAAAAACTTCTTTTTCATCTTGTTCCTGGTAGCCTTTTTGGACTAATTGATGGATTCGAGTTCCTTCTATCATCGTTGTAGCCGTACGAAAACCAGACTCAATACTGCCACTACGATACACGTATTCCACTAAATTTCTAACTGAGATTTTCACTATGTTTGTCATCATATCACCTAATATTATTCATTAGCATTAGTTTATCAGAGATTGGATTGGTTTGGACATTTAAAAAAATCATTCGTGATATAAAAAAACTCATATCCTTCATCAAGGATCTGAGTTTCAATGATAATATTTAATACTTAGGGGTCCTATTCCCTGGTCCGTTACATCTTTATACGTTTCCTTTTGTACGAATACCCTAAAATACTTCAGCCAATAGTTCAATCGCCTTTTTACGGGCTTCTAGTCCCGGCATTAGTGGTACTAACAGGACCTCATCGGCTTTAAACTGGGTAATCAACGCATTTAATTTTTCTTTAACCCTTTCTACATCGCCTACTACCATTCGGTTTCGATTTGCTTGAACCATTCCCTTTTCTTCTTCCGTATACGTATATTGTCGAGCGGTCTTAACAGATGGGAATTCTTTCAAATAGCCAAAATCTTCTTTACCAAGTAACCAAAAGTCTAAGGCTTCTGCGTACGCTTCTGCTTCTTCATTCGTTTCAGCAACGACTACAAACGGAGCAATAGATACTTTTGGTTCTGGCATGAAAGAAGAAGGTTTAAATTCATTACGATACGTCTCCACTGCTTGGATACCCATTCTAACCTTATCCATCCCTGCGATAGATAACCCAAATAAATAGCCTATTCCTAATTTAGCAGCCATTTTAGCTTTTCTGACACTAGTCGATAGTACCCACATCTCAGGAACAGTAGAAATAACAGGATTAGCAGTGATTTCAAAAAAACGATGGTTTTCATCTAATTGGTCACTTAAATAACGGCTTAAATCTAGAATACTCTGTTCGTAATGAAGTTTACCCTTTTTATTCTCATTCAATGCCTGATTCACCATGCGCGTTCCTACCGTATTTCCTATCCCCAAATCAATTCGACCTGGATGAAATGCTTCGAGTATCCGAAAATTCTCAGCAACCTTATAAGGACTATAATGGGGAATCATGACACCACCCGAACCAATACGTATCCGCTGTGTAGCATCTGCTATGCGCATCATGATTAGTTCTGGTGAGCTGCTGGCAAAAGCAGGAACGTTATGATGTTCTGCCAACCAAAACCGCATGTAACCTAATGATTCAGCTAATTGTGCTAGCTCAATTGAGTTCTCCAAAGCTTTTTGAGCATTTATGCCTTCATCAATTTGAGCGTAATCTAAAATTCCTAATTTAACCAATGTTATCCTACTCTCTGTGTTTCATGATTCTGATAGGGGATGTTCAATAAATCCAATAAAGAGGACACTCTATGATTCTTTTTCACTTAAGATAAAGCTAACAAATTCTTCTTTCGTTAGATTTCCGAAGTAATGATTCAAATCGAGCGGCTCTAACGCGTTTAACAAGTCGTCTTTCTTCAATCGTACATTGACTAAAGCTTCTTCTATTTCTTTTACATCTTTTGTTCCAAAGAAGTCACCTGTAATCTGGATGGCTGCAATTTTAGCATGTTCAATTGTTAAGTCAACACTAACCGTCCCAATTGGAAAACGTTCTGTTAAACGATATCCAAACTGTTGAAAGCGACCATAATTCCAATCCCAGCTGTTGTATTTCTCAGCAGCAATTTTATCCACACCTGCCCAGTCTTCTGGAGTTAATTCATAACGTTTCGCTTCCCTTACATCATCAATATCAAGTAACTGACAAATCATATAATCCGTAAATTCCCAAACCGTCATATTCTGGTATTCAGGTGCTAAATAGGGACGAATGGATCCTACTCGACTACGGACCGATTGAATGCCATGGGATTCGATTTTTTTAAGATTTGGATTCAAAACGGATACCATTGCTTCATAATCAGGATCTAGTAGTAGTGAATATCCGGCATAGATACGGCCTTTCTGCACCGTCATCGCCGCACCGGAAATCTTCTTACCATCTAATACTAAATCATTACGACCTTTTTGGCTTAAAAGATTTTCATCTACACCTATATTCTTAAGCGCTTTTATGGCCGGTTCATATAAACGTTCAAAGTTCCCATAAGCATCATTCGTACCATTAAATAAGAAACAAAAGCTCATATTACGATCATCGAGATAAATCGCACCACCACCTGTTTCACGGCGAATGATTTTAATATCATGTTCATCCATATAAGGCTGATTGACTTCCTCATAAGCATTTTGGAATTTTCCAATTTGAACAGCAGGATGCATCATGTATGGGAATAAAACATCATCATCTAGGAAAATATGGTCTTTCACATATTCTTGTAATGCCATTGAAGTTCCCGGATCATAAATCCATTCCCCATTACGCTTAGGTTCGATTAAATACATTGGTTACCCTCCGTTTTTCACTTGCTGCTCGCTCTATGTAACACTTCCTCAATGTCTTCATCTATTCGTACGGTTCTCGGACGAATGTTTCGTGGAATGAAGTATTCTTTTTGATTCATTGTCACAAACAAAGCTTTCTCATTTTTTTCCGTCATTTGCTGGAATGGATGTTTAATATGTTGTGGAGTTGTATGTCCCACGCCAATTTCCAAAAAGAGTACTTTTTTATCTTTGTTTTCTTTTAGAAATTGTTCATAACGATCTTTCTGTTCATGGAAATGACCATCTTCTACCATTCCTTTTTCTTCTGTACGTTTATTAACTTCTAAAGCAGCTCCACATTTAGGACAATAAGGAACTAAATCTTCAGGAACTTTCATATTGGATTGTTTCTCAACCATTTCCCGAAGTAAAGCCTCATTCTGGTACGTCTGTTGGTGACAGTGTTCCGAACATTGCCATAGTCCATATTCCCCTTGAATTCGAAATACTTTATCCATGTCGTACTCTGCTGCATAAAACGCATTATCTGCGTTTGTCGTAATAATGTGATAATTTTTATTGCTCATCATCTGTCGCAAATCAACATATGCTTGTCCAACTGGTTGATCAAAAAAATTCAATAAGCAGAAGCGACTTTGAAAGGCCCAATACTCTTGTCTATCTTCAAATTCAAATAGGCTAGCTTGTAACATATCTAATAAGCCATATTTCTCTATAAAATCAGGAAAAGCATCGGTAAACCTTTTCCCTATATATGTAAATCCAGTTGCTGCAGACATTCCTGCACCAATCCCAATAACAATTGCCTCTGCTTCATCGATTAGTTGGTTTAATAAATCGGCTTGTGACAAAGATGATGCAATCGTTGATGTCTGCCAATATCTATTAGGTTGTAGCATAACAATCTCCTATTCTAGTTTTCTAATAATGACTGATAGATTAATACATCTTTCTCTTTAAATACATTAAAAATAACTTGAAGCTTGGATTGATTCTTATTTATATATTCTCTCACCGTCTCCACTGCAATTTCAGCTGCCCTCCCGTTAGGAAAATTAAATTCACCAGTTGAAATACAGCAAAAAGCAATAGAACTTAACTGATATGCATCTGCTAATGCTAAACAGGATAGATAAGACGAAGCCAATAATTGCTCTTTAAACGGGGAAACACCTCGCTCATCGATAAATGGCCCTACGGTATGAATGACATAGTTGGACGGTAAGTTATACGCTTTGGTCATTTTCGCTTTCCCCATTGGCTCTTTACGACCTTGTGTTGTGATTAAGTCATGACATTCTAATCGTAATTGCACGCCCGCACGTGTATGAATCATATTGTCAATACAATTATGATTCGCTTTTAAGCAACCTAGCAATCTACTATTAGCTGCATTCACAATCGCATCCACTGCTAGACTTGTTATATCACCTTGCCATAAATAAAGATGTGGCCGGGCAGGTTCTAAATCCTGCAACGAGGTTATTTTTCGTTCATGATTCCACTCTGTTAAAAAAGCATCTTGAACCTTCGTAAATGTTTCTGTGACCGGTTTCGGTTCTCGGATATTGCACAACCCACGGAACAAGGTTATTTTTTCTTCTACCGTATCCGTTTTATCCAGACTCATCGATTCGTCTGCATTCGGGTTTTCATCCAGTAAATAATCAATTAAATAATCTAATCTTGCTTCTTGATTCATATCCTGCTCCCCGCTAACTAAAAAAAATCGATTTAAGCATCTTCTAGTTGGTTAAATGCTTCTTCATCTACATCTGTTAATTTTACAATCCAATTTTCTTCCGTCTTAGCTGAGTTTAATAGAGTTGGTTCACTTACTGCTGCTTGGTTGCGTTCCACAATGGTACCTGCTAATGGAGAATCGACTTCATGTACTGTCTTGGATGCTTCTAAGCTTAGAATGGGATCATCTACATCAAGCGTCTCCTGATTGCTGTATTCGATAAATCCTACTGTTCCAATATCATCTTGTAATTCTGGTGTCAGGCTAATCGTATAAATGTTTTCCTTTTTTTCTATGAATAAGAAATTTACTCTTTTTTTCATCACTAAAACCTCTTTCCTTTTTTTAATATTGAAATTTTAGTATAACATATTCATACTTTAAAAATGGTGGTAAAAGTATAAAGTTAGCAAATTATTCTAACTTATGATAACTTTATTTTAAAATCGATTGTTACACTAAAAATACAACATGTAATGTTACAGCTTAGCTAGCTGTTAGCACTATGTTAACAACGAACATAGTAGATGGAGGGTATTAATTATATACAATGAAGACATCAGAACAGTACAGACCCTTATTTAAAACATTCAATCTACCAAATGGCACAGAATTAGATAATCGCTTTGTTCTCTCCCCGATGATTACAAATTCTTCTACAATGGAAGGCTATGTTACGAGAGAAGATTTGGCTTATGCAGAGCGACGTGCAGGTTCCGCTCCTCTACAAATTACAGGTGCTGCATACATTGAGGAATATGGGCAGTTGTTTGAATATGGTTTTAGTATCGATGATGATCGTAACATTGAAGGACTGAAGCAACTTGCTCAAGCGATGAAGAAAGACGGTGCTAAAGCAATTGTCCAATTAACACATGCTGGTCGATTTGCTAAAATTTCGCTTAAGGATTTTGGTGTTGTTTATGGACCAAGTAAAATGAATTTGAAAAGTCCCGTGGAACATACCGTCTTACCAATGACAAAACGTAAAATCAGGCATGTCATTACCCAATATGCGGACGCAACCCGCCGTGCGATTAAAGCAGGTTTTGATGGTGTTGAAATTTCAAGTGCACAGCGCTTATTAATTCAAACGTTCTTCTCCACCTTTTCCAATAAGCGTGATGACGAATATGGAACCCAGAATCTTGAAAATCGTTCACGCTTTGGCATGGAAGTGATGGAGGCTGTTCAGAAGGTCATTGATAAAGAGGCACCTCAAGACTTTATTCTCGGATTTAGAGGGACACCAGAAGAAACGCGTGGCAATGAAATTGGCTACAGTGTAGAAGACTTTATTGATTTCATGAATAGAATCATGGAAGTAGCCAATATCCATTATCTCGCAACCGCAAGTTGGGGTAAGAACATTTATAAGCAAACCATTCGTCATGGGAAATATAAAGGCGAATTCATGAACCGAGTAGTGTACGACCACCTCGCTGGTCAAGTTCCCATTATGGCCACCGGTGGTATCAACTCACCAGATAAAGCGCTAGAAGCCTTAGAGTTCGCTGATTTAGTCGGTATGTCTACACCCTTGGTTACCGAACCTGACTTTGTAACCAAATTAAAAGATGGTCAGGAAAACCAAATTAACTTAGGCTTTTCTCCAGAGGAACTAGCTGATTTAGCAATTCCTGAAAGAGCCTTTAAAGACATTGTGGAATTAATGGATTTCGGCGGTTCCCTTTCAGAGGAAACCCGTCAAGAACTACGTAAATTGTATAAGTGAATCTTCAATCAGTGGGAGGTCTCTCTTCCCCCACTGACTGTTAGATGAACGAATCAGGTCAAGACTTTCAGTTAGTCCCCCACTTTAAAAAATATATATTCATATAATTTATTAGAACTAATTGGTGTGGCCTTTGGAATATACATCCTGCCTTTGTAACACCAAAGGACTTTTTAAAAATAGGGATGAACCAACACATAAACGCTTTTTAATTTCCTAACTGTTATTGTTTCTCCTATCTTTTCTACTACCGAGTGACCAATCTATCTCTTGTTTACTAACTTCAAGTTTCATCATCACTTTTATATTCTAAAATATCTCCCGGTTGGCAATCTAATGCTTTACAGATCCCATCTAGAGTTGAAAGTCTTATTGCTTTTGCCTTTCCATTTTTCAATATTGAAATATTGGCCATTGTAATTCCAACCTTCTCTGATAATTCCGTAACACTCATTTTTCTTTTCGCCAACATCACATCGATATTTATGATTATCGCCATTGTTTTCACCTCAGACCGTTAAATCATTTTCTTCTTTTAT
>NZ_LT839648.1:1552812-1922115 GCF_900176885.1 Oceanobacillus senegalensis
TCACTTTTATATTCTAAAATATCTCCCGGTTGGCAATCTAATGCTTTACAGATCCCATCTAGAGTTGAAAGTCTTATTGCTTTTGCCTTTCCATTTTTCAATATTGAAATATTGGCCATTGTAATTCCAACCTTCTCTGATAATTCCGTAACACTCATTTTTCTTTTCGCCAACATCACATCGATATTTATGATTATCGCCATTGTTTTCACCTCAGACCGTTAAATCATTTTCTTCTTTTATATCAATAGCTTTTTGCAAGAGTCTTTGTAGAACAGAAGCAAAGACTGCAACAGCAAATGACGTACCAATAATTATCATTCCAATTAATAGAAGACCCGGTGCGTCATCCCACTCCGCTACAATATACACCAATGGTAGTATGACAACATATAAGCCACTGATTATTTTGGCACCGTTTTTTATCTTTTTTAAAGCTATTACCGAAATTTGAGAAAAGGCTTGATCCTTTTCAATATAATTTAATAATTTTAACGTTTGATACAATGCCATATAGAACGGTATCGTAGCTATATACATAACAATTAAAATACTAAGTACAATATAACCTAGCGTATCACCATTTGCTGTATGGCTAAATGCTACCTTTACTAGCTGTGGTAATCCAAATATACATAAAGCAAGAACCGGAATTCCCATAATGATCACAGTTATTTTTAAAAATAATGTTGAAACTTGTTTCATAAAAAGCACCTCACTTTAATATTTTCATATCAATTATAAATCGGATATTTTCTGTAAAAAAATATCAACTTTTAACAAACTTAATTATTTCAAATTATTAATAAACTTGATTCTGCCTTATATAGAAAAAACATACAACGAAATAGGAAAAAATCTGTTCTGTATAGTAAAGAAAACACTAAGAACAATAGAATCATATCTGAATTCATATATAGGCGGAAGACTCCAATTATGAATCCTATAATCTAATAGCTTTTTGTGGAGATGTAGTTTTATAAAAATTGTTAACACTTTAATAATTACTTTTACACATCACGTTTTTTAAAACTATATATTGCAATGAGTAGGATAATTAATCCATAAAACAACGCATACCAAACCATCATATTACTAGGAGAAGAAATACTAGTGAACATTCCGCCTTGAGCTAGTGACAATGGATTGTCTGATGAATCAAATAATAAAATTGTCATCTTTCGATATATCGAGTCTATTGGAAAGACAAGACTCATGATAATCCCGATATTTACTAGACTTGCTTTTTCTGCTATTACTCCAAATTGTTCAATAAAGCCTCCAATAAACGCCGATCCATATATAATGATCGAAATAATTCCTGCATTTAAAGTTGTCATTCTTGTACTTAATAACAACCCGAACGATATCAGAACAAAGGGCTGAATAACAAATACACTTACTGCCTTGAATAGCTGTATCGGTTTAATATCTAGCGACATCCATTCCGATCCAAACGATTTGTGGAGTAGAATAATACTTAAAAAAAGGAAGACTGTATAAGCCATCAATAAAAAAGCTAATCCTATAAACTTTCCTAACACGTATTGGGTTCTAGAAATTGGGCGCATTAACCATGTATCAATTTGATGATTAGATATTTCACCTGATATTGCACTAACACTTGACAATATCGCAAGTAAAGCAACAATAAAAGATGAAAAGTATAATCCAATTCCTAAAAATTGTGAGGCAACAAACTTTTGTAATATAATGTGTTCTGTACCTTGAACCGATCCACCACCCGGGGTATCCTTTCCAGCAAAATAAATAGCTGTTCCATAAAGCGCTAGAAAAATCACTGTCATAATAATAGTAATTAAAAATATCCGCTTCGAAATAATTTCTTTAAAGGTTAGCTTACTGATTGTCCACATAATTGCTCTCCCTTTTCCGGTTTACCCAATGTAAAAAGACATCTTCTAAATATGGTTTGATTGGTTTTACTTTATAGATTGCGACCTGATTTGAGGAAAGATAATCGATAAGTCTTGGTATATTGGTTTCGTCCTCTAGTTGGATAACCCAGCTCATACGTGATTTTTCCTCATTTACTTTTTGATAATGTGTTACATATGAAGGAAGAGGCACATCGATAGGCCCTTCTGTTACAATTTCAACTTGTGCATCGGTTATCATTAGTTCTCGCCAAGGTCCTTGTACAATCATTTCTCCTTGGTGAACAATCGAAACATAATCACAAACGGACTCTACTTCATATAACAAATGACTATTTAAAAAAATTGTTTTTCCCCGATCTTTGAGATATGCCATGAGATTTCGCACATCTTTGCGTCCGATTGGATCAAGTGCAGAAGTCGGTTCATCAAGAAAAACTACCTTTGGATCATTTAAAATTGCACAAGCAAGACCGATCCGTTGGGACATTCCCTTAGAAAATCCACTAATACGGCCATTTTCTCTTCCTGTCATCCCTACTAGTTCTATCACTTCTTCAATTCGAATATTTCGTTGTCTGATTGGTATCTTACATAACTCAGCATGGGTTTTTAACAATTGTTTCCCAGTTAACCAATCTGGATAACGAAATAACTCAGGTAGATAACCCACATTTTCCAGTGACTTCGGTGACCCAATCGGCTCTCCGAGTATAAAACCTTCTCCACTTGTAGGTTGGATTAATCCAAGAAGCGTGCGTACGAATGTGCTTTTTCCAGAGCCATTAGGTCCTAAAAAACCATACACAATTCCCTCACCTACCGATAATGTCACATCTTTAATACCACCTTTTCCGTTGTATGTTTTTGTTAAAGATTTTGTCTGAATAACGTTCATCATCTTTCCTCCGATATATTTCATAGGTTCAGAGCGCGATATGCTCTGAACTTGCTATTCAATTCATTTGTTTAACTAATTGTGGTAATTCATCCGCACCAATTTCACCTTCAGAAACGATTGTATGGATATTGCCATTTTCCTGCCATATAATTGCAGATTTCTGTTCACTTTCAACTAAAACTCCTTTAGAATTGCCTACATCAACTTTCGAGGCCGTATATTCTTCTGTTTCCACAAAAGGAATTGGCATTGTTGTTTCAAAGTTATGAATACCAGCAAGCTGCTCTTTTACATTGTTCGGTAAAAATGGTAGAGATAGTAACGTATTTCTTAACTCTCCAATAGACACTCCCTCTGGAACTTTAATTTCTGGAGATTTTGTACGCATATAAGAGATGCGTTGGTCTTTCATCTTATAATCTGTTTTAATGGCTTCATATGTTGATACGGTAAATGGTTTTCCATCTAACAATGCCTCAAATTGATAGTTAGAACCTAATTGAGATAAGATTTGATTCGTATTTTCTACATTTAGAGTAAACGTTATGGTTGATGCTGGGGTCACTTTTACTCCTTCAACGACAAATCCTTCTAACTTCGGTATATGATACCCAGATTCCTTAGCTAATTCATATGTTTCAAAGTACTTCGGCTCTTCAGATGTATCAGATATTTCCAACTCTCCAATCCCCTTTAAATCAAGAGTTCCTTCTTTATTTTCACTAACCCAATTCTCAATTTCCCTTAAATCATTTTGTGTCAACTTAACCATTTCAACTTGGTCAACTCGAAATAATGATAGAAATTGATTCGCCTTCACCTGAACTTGAGGGATTGCTAATGAGCTAAAAATAGCTGTTGCTACAATACTTGAAGTTAATAATTGTTTTGTTGTTCTATTCAAGATACATCATCCTTTTCTAACTTTAAGATATTTTGTCATTTTTAAAAAAATATCATGTCAGATTGCTATAACAAGTCACATCTTCAATATTTTTTACATAAAAAAATAATCCACCTCACTTTTCCTATGAATTGATGGTAACAAAATATTTATCGTAACTCAATAATAAAATATTGAATTACACAGTATTTTTATTGTTTGATTTTTTGGTTTTTTTAATAAAAAAAAGCATTCCCAATAAAGAAATGCTTTAAGATTTACCTATTCTGTTTGTAAATTGCAGGACATAGGGACAGGTTCATCGTCCGAGTATTAACAAAATTGCAGACATTACACCTGTCCCTATGTCCTTCTTTCTAAGTCGTCGGTCCATTTCGATGCTTGGAAATCAATACCCTCTGTCATCGTCGGGCTTTCTATCTTTCTATTATAATAGTCATCCTCATCCCGATGGAGAAAGGCGATGATGACTACATCTTGTTCGATGTTTCCAGATTCTCTAAGATTAGACATAAGCGAGCGTTTGTCCCGTCTCGATTCGCGACAGGGACAGCTGAGAAAGGATCAATCATACCTTCAGCAGAAATCATGCGTTCCACGAATTACTTTGTCCCCATTTCCAAGTTAAGCACGAGCTATGATTCCTTATTTTTTCAATAATCTGTAGCAAGATTTAAGGCAAAAGCCGTTTTCCCAACGGATGGTCTTGCCACCACAATAATCAGTTCTCCCCTTTGTAGGCCTCCTCCATGGCATCCTCACTCGGCGCTTCCAAATAAGACCTTACAAATTCCCGGCTTTTTCGCATCCTATAGGAATTAAACAACGTTTCCTTTTTACCTGGAATAAGATAACCAAAAGAAGGCATTGTTTGCATCGCATCAAGCAATGGTTTAATTAATGTTTCAAACCGATTACTAGAAACCATGATAATTGCAAGGGGAACCCAATAATGATAGTCATAACCATACTCGCAATGACAATAGTTAATGTATACTTGCTTACAAGGTCACTCCTGATAATGCAGATTTTACTTTTTCAGCAATGTCTTCTGGAAGCCATTCTGTCCACACTTTTTCATAATTTTCTAAGAACCATAAAGCCGCTTCCTCTGGCGTTGCCTCATTTTCCTGCATATAAAGTAATGCTTCTCCTGTTAAAACATTAGAAGTTTGATAGTTACTTAGAAATTCTGTAACTTCTGGTGCCCGCTTTGTAAATTCTGCATTCGCTACAATATAAGCTGGATTTTCAGGGAATGCAGTACCAAAGTTTTTATTAAAAATCTCCTCATTATACGCGGGTTCTTCAAGTCGAGTCATATCATACTTAGTCATTGTCCATGTTGGAGACCATTGATAACCAACCCATGCTTCATTATTCATAAATGCTTTCTCTATCGATGCAGAGACTGCTCCCGCAGAGCCAGGTGTAAAATAATTATAATACTCATTAAGACCATATGTATTAACTTTCTCCTCTAAAACATCATGGATAACTGTTCCAGAGGGCGCACCAATAATCACGCCTTTCGATGGATCTGAGGGATCTTTAAATAGCTCTGGATACTTTTTCAAATCCTCCACCGTTTTTAAATCAGGTGCCATTGGTTCAATTCCCTTTTCAGGATCACCTTCAATAACATATGTTGGAACAAAGAATCCTTGGTCATCGGTCACAAGATTCGTCGAAAGTTCGACCACATCACCAGCAGCTTTTGCCTCCAAGTACGGTTCCTCCATGTTGTTGTACCAAAGTTCCATATAAACATCGATTTCACCTTTCGTAAGCCCTGTAAATGTTGCAATAGAAGAACCATTTACAAAATCAACAGGATAATCATAGCCATTTTCAATAATGAATGCTGCAATAAAATTATGTACTTGCATACTATCCCATCCCCCATCAGCGATGGAAATCACTTGTTTTTCAGCGGCCTTTTTCCCGTCTTCTGAAACATCGCTATATATCCCCAATCCAATTAAAAGAACAAACATAAAGGACCAAATATATCTCCATTTTTTTACCATCTTCTCCCTCCTTTCTATAGAAAGTGTAACATCTATAATCCATAAGTTTATGTAAAACGAATCCAATTGGGACATGTAGACATGAAACATATGGTAGGTTCATCTTCCGAGTATTAACAAAATTACGGACAGTTCACCTGTCCCTGTGTCCTATTTTTCCAATAAATAATTTTTTGCAACCCCTCTTATCACATTTGTTGAAATGCCATCAAAAGTTCCTCCAATGATTCCCCCTGCCAACGGAATCATTTTCCCTAATATGACACAAGGCCCTCCGATTGGTTTTTCCTCCATTTTTGAGGTGGGGGTGTTACTGCCCCTTAACCTGCGATAAAACTCCCCTCTACATAATAAGCATCATTCTCTTCATGATCCCTCACGGTGAATTTCTCCCCTAAACTAAAGACTTTTTGTTTGATAAATAGTTTTTTCAACCCTTTACCTCCTTTTACTCTTATCTATAATACGAATCGAAGTTAAAATGTTTCTTTTTGATAAGTAGTGGCACGCCTCCACACCTAGTACTATTAAATATCCTTAGTTATGATAGAATAAAATCTAGTATTTCAAACTGGACGGTGCTAGCATTGGAAAAAGTGAAAAGGAAAGAAGTCGATTTGTATGAACCAATTAATAAGTATTTTAAACGCAAAGGATATGAAGTTTACGGAGAGGTTAAAGATTGTGATATTGCTGTAATTAAAGATGACTTGCTCATTATTGTGGAATTAAAATTAAACTTAACGGTCGACCTACTCATTCAAGCAACCAAACGACAACGATTGTCCGAGCATGTGTATGTTGCCATCCCGAAGCCGAAAAAGCACAACCCTCGCTCAAGAAAGTGGCGTGATACGTGCCATCTATTACGAAGATTAGAGTTAGGTTTGATTCTTGTTTCCTTTACCGAAAAGCAAAGACGAGTGGAAATTGTCATTGAGCCAACCCCTTTTCAGCGTCCAATCAGTATGGGGAAAGCCAAATATCGCAGGCAAGCAATCATGAAAGAGATTAATGGTCGAAGTGCGGATTATAATATTGGTGGGTCGAACAGAAAACAGATTATGACAGCATATCGTGAAAACTGCATCCAAATCGCTTGTTATCTAGATGAACATGGGGAACTATCTCCTAAGCAATTAGTGCAAATGGGGACAGGTAAGAAAACACAATCGATATTAAGTAAAAACTATTACGGCTGGTTTACTCGCGTTAAACGAGGAATCTATGTGATTAGTGAAAAAGGAAAGAAAGAATTGAAGCAATACCCGGAGTTGGTGGAGTATTATCGTCAATAGCTTTTATATTCAATTACCACAGCTGTGGTAATAGCAAAATAAAACTACTGTCCGTAAATTAACGAGTTTGATTCATTCGTTTATAGATGATACTTTCATCTTCAAGATTTCATAGACATAGCAAGTCGCATCGCTAGCCTTACAGGAGTCGCGGGGGTTTCTATTTGATTGACATCTCCAATAAAAAAACATGCCCTTTTCGGGATTGTAAAAGGCAAAGGAACCTGTTGAACCAGAATGACCAATTAATTTACCTTTTCCCATAAAAAGTGTTGCAAGCCCATTTAGTGGAATTCTCATAAATCCAGAACCGTAATGAATTGGAAGCATAGAAACCTTCAACCTGTTGTTTACTTTCAGTTTATGAAAAACAGTATGATTAAATAATTTTTCTTTAAAGAAAGCCTTCGTAAATACCATTAATTCACGAGCCATAGAAACTTAACCGCCACTTGCGCGAATGCTCATAAGTAATTTTAGACGGTAAAAGGCAGTGTTCTTGTAATAAATATACGGGATAAAATCTTCCTCATCTACCGGAAGATAGGTACTCCTTAAGGATTAAAAATTAATTGTCTATAAACTTCTTCCAATGTTGAATTAGTAACTATTTCAATTATTTTTCCGGGAATTTCAAAGTCTATATCTATGTAATAGCTCTTTTCCCCATACCCGATGCAAAGTGTGGTTTGATTTCCTTTGTCTTTATGATGGTTTCATCAAAACCAATTTGCGCATCTTTATAAAGAGCGCTTTTTTTCACCTTGCTGCTCCCCTCCTCAATCACATCCCTCAATCCACTAGTATGAAACAATAAGTTCGAGATGGTAAGTCTATTAGAATGCTCACGACCTTTGTAAACATGAAGGTTCCTTAATGTGTCCTTTTTTAAATATTTTGTTAGTTCATCACCTAATGACAGTTTTCCCTGCTCTCTCAAAATAAAAATACAAGTGGTTGTGAACAGCTTTGACCAATTACTTAGCATCATTTTTAAATTGCATACTAAAAAAACAAGATATACGAAAAGAGCCTATCATTTTATACGGAGAATAGTTACTGAGCTTTATAAGAATTTGTTTTATCTCCTATTAGCAGAGACCATATCATGATCATTAAGGATGAAGGAGCTACTCATGGAAAAAATAAATTTATGGGGAGCATTTATCGTCGCGGCTGCAATGCTGTTTTTTATCTTGCTAAAGTTACCGTTTAAAGATTGGCTGCTTATTTTTTTGTTTACTAGTTATATCTTGGTAATCGCTGGTACAGTTGTTGTAGAAAAAAATGCTATCCTACCCTGTTAAAATTCTTGAAAAACATTTTGAATCCAGCTTGCAGTTTGAAATGCTCACATTACATTACCAGTCCTTTTCCTCTAATTTTATAAAACAACTATCACTCGACATATACCGGAATCATCCTGCAAGGCTTATTATATACTTCTGCTCTATCCTTAATGGAAGTTTTGTTAGATACGCACACTGATGTCATTGAATACCATGCATGGGCATGGTTTTACACGTGCACGTTTATAAGTATCTTTATCCTAATCAATTTCGCACGTTCCTTCATAAAATGGGTAAATAAAAGCCTAACAATGTAACAACGCATAATTATTGGTTCTAAGAAAGGAATCGTTAGGTGTACTTTGAAATTTGGTTTCGCCGATGCTACAAGTGGATAGGTTTCCATCTGGTTAACTTATCACTATGGGTTATATTGGTTACGAAGAATACAACTAATTTGGTGGTATTATAACGGATAAAGAGATTAGTAACGTGCACGTATTACAAAATGAGGAACTACATACAACGAACATTTTTTAAAGTCAATGATGACCTTTATGGATGTACAGTGTCTTCTAAAAGGACTCTTTCAATGGTCTCGGACGGGTTCCATCTATTTTTTGCGTCTACTCGTCGATATTTGTCAAACGATTGCTAAAGGATTTTTGACTTCTTTGTAGAATTTTATAAATTAGTAAGGTATAGGGACAGGTGCACGCACTGTCACCTTGTACCGGAGGAGGGTATTAGATGTCTTATAAATATTTACGTTACGAAAGAGAAAATCATGTAGCAGTTGTGACGATTAGCAATTTGCCTGGTAATCAATTAAACACACAAGTGTATCAGGAAATAACTGAATTAATGGGGTATCTGGAAACAGATAAAAATATCAACGCCATTATTATCACTGGAGATGGCGAAGATGCATTTGTTGCGGGTGCGGATATTGGTGAAATGGAAAACCTAAGTACGGTTGGAATGATGGATTTGACCCAGGTAACGAGAGAAGCTTTTTCAAAGATTGAAAACTTGAATAAACCGGTTATCGCATGCATTAATGGGGAAGCACGCGGTGGTGGCTTTGAACTTGCCTTAAGCTGTGACTTACGGATTGCATCCCATGATGCACAACTTTCTTTTCCGGAAATCAATTTAGGTGTCATCCCCGGGGGCGGCGGAACGCAACGAATTCAAAAAGTTGTAGGACAAGGAACTGCGAAAGAGTTATTATACTTTGGGGAACCAATTGATGCCGAACGAGCGTACGAGCTGCAAATTGTGAACAAAGTGGTGGAATCGAGTGACCTTTTACCAACATCGATTGAATGGGCAGAAAGACTAGCTAAAAAAGCCCCTGTAGCGATGCGTATGTTGAAATTGGCAGTCAATACCGGTGCCAATGTTGACCTTGAATCAGCTTTGACCATTGAAGCAACGAGCTATGACGGTGCTTTCGCAACAGAAGACGCACAAGAAGGAATAACAGCCCGCTTAGAAAACAGACAACCTAGCTTTAAAGGCAGGTAATTGGGACACAGGATTGAGGTGACCCCCAAAAGTTAAAGTTTTATATTAAGCAGATAATTGGCTGGTGTGATTGCGGTATTGAACTGGACTCATACCAGCTAATTTTTGCTTGATACGTTTATTATTATAGTAAACTATATGTTTCTCAATCTTGTTTTTTAATTCCTTAAAAGAACACAATGCTTCTCCATGATACATCTCTTGTTTGAGTAAACCGAAAAAGTTTTCCATCGGCGAATTATCTAAGCAGTTTCCTTTTCTAGACATACTTTGAAAAATCTTATTCACTTTCAGTGTTTCTACCCATTTTCTATGTTGATAGTGCCACCCTTGATCAGAATGAATAGTTGTTCTGTATTTTGATTCTTTAACGATTTCTAACGTTTCATTGAGAGGTTTCATCACTAGTTCTAAATTCGGGCGCCTGTTTATTCCAAATGAAATAATTTCGCCATTAAACATATCCATAATCGGATTTAAATATAATTTTCCGTCGGTACATTTAAATTCAGTAATATCTGTCGTTAGTTTTTGAAGTGGCACATTGGTGTAAAATCGACGATTGATGCGGTTTTTGGCAACCTTCCCAATGGTACCTTTATAGGAACGATATTTACGTGTTTTTGTCCAGAATTTCTTGCCTTTAAGTCCTAGTTTCTTCATGATACGTTGAACCTTCTTATGATTCACTTTATGTCCACGGTTTCTTAATTCAAGGTGAATACGACGGTAACCATAATTACCGTTATGTTCATTGAAAATGGATTGAATGAGCCTCTCTAAGTCCTGATCTCGATTTTCCTTCATCATTATTTTAATATGATAATGATATGAAGACTCAGGGATGCCAACTATTTGTAAGACATCTTTTAATTTGAATTCTTCTTTGAGTTCGAATGATAGTGCTGCTTGTGCTTTTCTAGATATCCCTCCGGATCTATCTGAAAAGCTCGCAACTTTTTTAAGTATTCTACCTCCAAACGAAGAAATTCGTATTCTCTTTCCAATTGTTCACGTGTCATTTCTTTTTCATTTATTTGCTTCTTTTTTGTTTGTTTATTTTCTCTATTCTTAGATGTATTAGTCATAGATGGCAGTCCTTTCGTTTCAAAAACATCAACACCCCCCTTAAGAAAGGCTTTCTTCCAGTCAGCTATAATAGTGGAATTTTTCATCCCGAAATGAAGGGCTGTTTCCGTCTCTGAATATCCTGTTCTCTCTATAAATCTTAATACATCTAGCTTAAATTGAACAGAGTAAGTATGTTTCTTCTTCACACTTTTTAAACCATCTTCACCAAATTCTTCATATACTCGTATCCATCTACCTACACTGGATTTTGATTTTATATTATGCTTCTTAGCTAAATCTCTAATTCCTAAATATCCATTTTGATAATCTTTAACTACTTTTATCTTTAAATCATCACTATATTTTTTGACCATAATAGAACACCCCAAAAATTAGTTTTTTCACTCTAACTTTTGGGGTGCACTACAGTTCCTCGTCCCGCAATTTTCCCCTTCATAGATAAAAGCTCTGTGGTAGCATAGAGGCTTAGTTTTCGGTAATGAAGAAAGTGTGCCTTTCCTTCTTTTATTGATTAATCCTTCCTTTCATTAGAATCTACCAAAAACAAGTTGCTCTATTTTTGAAGCGCATGCTGTTGAATAAAAGAATTCGCAAACGTATCTAGAACAAGTGAGCAAATCAAAAAAGCCAAAGGAGAACCTTTGGCTTTGGCTTAAAATAGTTGGAAATGGGACGAGGAACCTGACCCTATGTCCCACTTAGTTTAATTTCTGTGCTGTTCCTGTACGTGAAGATGTTTCAATTGCGTCGAGAAGTTGATGGCGAACGAGAGCATGGGCAAAATCAGGCGTATGGTTCGTACCTTCACGAATATCCTTTGCAAATTGCGCATATAGTCTTCTCGTATTATTTGATACACCTTGCTCATATAGTTCCCCTGAATTACTTGATCCATCAACTGGTCCATCTTGAGCTAAATCATAATAAACAGAGGGAATAGTCATTTCGCTGACCACGGTATCTTCCCCGCGGCCACCTTCCAGTTTTAAATCTGTTAACTGAACTTGTCCAATTGGAGCAGTTAAAATCAAGTCCCCCTTAGTACCGTTAATTTCCCAACGCATATTCTCTCCACGAGAGCTACCACCTCGGTAAAATACAGAGATAGCTGCACCACTATTCACTGTACCTATAATAGAAGCATGATTTGGAGAAGTAACAGGAATACTCTCATTTTCCTCCATTAACAGAACTTCTGATTGGTTGGATACTAGGTTAGCTGAAACACTTGAAAAATCACCGAGCATGTAAGATAAAGCATCTAAGGCATGAAAAATTGGAATAGATAGTAGTGTCGCTCCGTTTGCTGCATCAAATAAATAGGCATGGTTACGATCGGTAACATTTCCCCAAGCCATGCCTGATCCAACTAGAATGGATCCTTGCACCTCACCAATATAACCATCTGCAATTAAATCACGCACGTAACGAATAGCTGGTTGAAAACGTGCCTGTAAGCCTACAGCAGTGCGAACACCAGCTAGCTCAGCGCGTTTAGCAAGATCTTTTGCTTCTTCTAGACCGTTACCAAGTGGCCATTCAGAAAATACCATTTTACCCGCATCCAGAGCAGCAGAGATTAGTTCATGATGGTAAGGAACCCTTACTGTTACAACAACTAAATCCACGTCAGGATGATTTACTAAATCCTTATAATGATCAAAAGCTGGCACTCCAAATTCCTTTTCAGCTGCTTCTGCTGATTCACGACGGCTCGTACTTACTGCCCGTAGTTCATACTCTTCTGGTAATGCTTTAATAGCTGGAATATGTGCGTTGACTGCCCAACTATCAGGGTTTAATGGGCTTGCACCAATAATGCCAACACCAATTTTCTTTTTACTCAATTGTTTTTCAGTTGCCATGCAACCTCTCCTTTACTCTATTTATTATTCCATTTAATTCGCTTGCAAATGAAATGATTAAGAAGGAAGGGTTTAAAAATGGTACCCTCCATCTATTTCATGAGCTTCTCAATCATAAACGCTCTTCAGGTCTAATANCCCTCCGGATCTATCTGAAAAGCTCGCAACTTTTTTAAGTATTCTACCTCCAAACGAAGAAATTCGTATTCTCTTTCCAATTGTTCACGTGTCATTTCTTTTTCATTTATTTGCTTCTTTTTTGTTTGTTTATTTTCTCTATTCTTAGATGTATTAGTCATAGATGGCAGTCCTTTCGTTTCAAAAACATCAACACCCCCCTTAAGAAAGGCTTTCTTCCAGTCAGCTATAATAGTGGAATTTTTCATCCCGAAATGAAGGGCTGTTTCCGTCTCTGAATATCCTGTTCTCTCTATAAATCTTAATACATCTAGCTTAAATTGAACAGAGTAAGTATGTTTCTTCTTCACACTTTTTAAACCATCTTCACCAAATTCTTCATATACTCGTATCCATCTACCTACACTGGATTTTGATTTTATATTATGCTTCTTAGCTAAATCTCTAATTCCTAAATATCCATTTTGATAATCTTTAACTACTTTTATCTTTAAATCATCACTATATTTTTTGACCATAATAGAACACCCCAAAAATTAGTTTTTTCACTCTAACTTTTGGGGTGCACTACAGATATTAACTGGGGGTCAGGCACCACAGTCATGAGGGATTTAGTTGACGTGGATTTCGGTGTCAGTCCCCCGCTTCTTTATACGTAATTTTTTTACTTCACCGGGGGATAGCCACCATATCACGGTCAAGAATTATTATTAAACAAATAATTTATAACACTCTCAAACGCCGATACATCTTTCGTTATCAAAAAGGCAGGCATAAGAATTATAGTGAATATAACTGCTAAATAAGAAACTACCCATTTTGCAAAGATATTTGAAACCGTTTTCATTTATATCGCCTCTTTCTGACTTTTAATAATATTCTATTATATCTAACGAAGAAAATCAAGTAATTGTGACATATTTGTGAACTTTTTTTATGTAACTTAATAGTTTTAGGAAATGCTTAAGTATAATATGGAACAATTGAATAGGAACTATAGAAGAGATTCCTTGACAAGTTATCATGGATTGACTAATGAATTTAGTCTATTCAACAACCATTCTATCTATCAGCCACCCTGTTCCCATCAAAGATGTATGTTTTAAATAGCTCAAGTACTAAACCTCGTTTGAAGATACCCTGAACAAACGAATGGTTCAAGCTCAGTTCCCAACTTTGCTTGGTTGCTTCTTTCAAATTCTTCTGTAAAACACAAAAAAATTCCTCCCCTTTTCGTTTCCGACTTTGGAGGAGGAAAGGATATACACTTTTGTTAGCCAGTTTTTTACAGCCTTTATTCTTCGACGATAGAATCAGCGTTCTTCACTGCCCTCAGCTGGTATTAACCGGGTTCAAAGGGGTCAAGAAATGAACCTTGTCTCAGCCAAGCGTATAATTTTTTTACAAATCTAACATATTATAACTATTAAATTGTTATTTTTCTGTTGCTATATTCCCCATTGCAATAGAAATTCTATTCCAACTATTAATTTGATTAATGATCAGAACAAGGTCAACATATTGTTTCTCGTCATAATGTTCTCGCACTCGTTGGTAAAGCTCATCTGGAACACGTTTTGTCGGGATTAATGTCACATGCTCAGCTAACTCTAAAGCTACTTTTTCTGCTTCTGTATAGAATTCACACTCGCCCCAGGCACTAACACAGTAAATTCTTTGTTCGGTTTCCCCCATTTTTCGTGCATCACTTGTATGCATATTCAAACAAAATGCACACCCATTAATTTGAGAAACTCGAATTTTAATAAGCTCACGAAGTTTTCGTTCGATCGCTGTCCCTTTTGTGTACTTTTCCATCCCCATCATCATTTCCATTCCTTCAGGGGCAATTTCATAATAAGAAACCCTTTGACTCATAAAGCAAGACTCCTTTAATTTGGTATATGACCATTATACCACTCAAGAACATATGTACCATTCCAGGTGTTGGGGACTGGTAGTCTAATGCATAATAGGTGCAAATTCATTTTCTGGAAATGCGCTCGTTAATAGATGATACTTTCATCTTCAAGATTTCATAGACATGACAAGTCGCATCGCTAGCCGTACAGGGGTCGCGGGGCTTTCCATTTGATTGAAATCTCCTATAAAAAACTTGTCCTTTTCGGGATAGTAAAATGCAAAGGAACCTGTTGAACCAGAATGGCCAATTAATTCACCTTTTCCCATAAAAAGTATGCAAGCCCATTTAGTCGAATTCTCATAAATCCAGAACCGTAACGAATTGGAAGCATAGAAACCTTCAACCTGTTGTTTACTTTCAGTTTATGAAAAACAGTATGATTAAATAATTTACAGCTTTGTGATGCTTGCAAGTAAGAACGGTGTATCTTTATTCTTACCCCCGTACCCAAAACTATATGAAACATCTCCATTAAAGTTTTCAACAAGAAGAACAGATTCATGTATTTGTTTTTCTTTGTAACGCTTCCGAAAATTTTTTGGACTTTTCTTTTTTGAATTTCCATATGGATGCCCCCATGATATTTTAGTAAATAACGATTATGAATAATACCATTATTCCATTAAATGGCCCGTCCGTGGAAGACTGTAAATGCTAAACTAGGCTTAACACTTTTATACAAATAAGCGAATATGATGTCATTCCATGTTAATACTTTTCTGCACTGAGAACGTGGGAACTAATATAGTATAGGAAGATTTTTTGTCATCATTTAAATGTGTAACTAACCTAAAAACCCCACTTGTATGAACAAGTAGGGTTTTATTTGACTTCGACTTCTGATTCTAATGGAAATTCCGTTTTCAACACGTCCTTTTCTTAAATAGCCAACTTACTATACTCGTTAATTTGTTCTTCTGTTAATTGTTCTATAAAATGATAAAAGCTAACTGACTTCATTCCATATCTTTCACAAATAGACAAGTAACCACGGTATGCTGCTACACACATATTTTCCATTATTTCCCTCCTATTTGTTATATAACAGAGATTATTTTATATTTATAATATATAACAGTACTATGTGTTTGTCAATAACTATTTTGAGGGAAAATTAAAATAACCTCTTTAGAATAAGTTCATCTGTTATAAAACACAAGGACGGTTCTAATGCTCCCACCCAAAAATAGAAGCAGAACCGTCCACCATACTTCCAACAGCATGAATGGCCATAATATTTATGCTGCCTGAATATGATAAAACAACGTCAGCTTGAGTGAATGAAGAAGGGCAAGTAGAGGAATATTCCTAGTAAAATCATCGTAATAAGCAGTACAATACTTTTCCACCTTTTTCGCCTCCAGAACAATAGGGAAACGATGATGCTTTGTACAAATATCATTGTTGCCCCAATGATGACCATCCAAAGTGAGCCGATAAATGTTCCTAACATATTGATAAGGATCCCAACAGGCATCAAAGCAATCACAATGATAACAACTGGACTTCCTTTAATACGTTCTAAAATCTTTGTGCGTTCAGATTCAGAAAATTGGTCGTATTCAATAAGTGCAAACCACCCAGTAAGGAGAACGATTGCACCTAGTACCGAAATCGAACCCATGTGAAAACCCCCTTTATTATCATACTAACCAATTTCCTATCCAATTGAAACATCATGGAGAACTGCAGATTTTGGGATTAGCCCCCAACCCGCCGCAAACAAAAAACACCCGTCAGGATAAACGCAACGGATGTTATTTAACGAAGCATTATAAATTAGGTCGCTTGCCACCAAGTGGATTCAATTTTTCAATCGCATAACCGGTATTCAGTACACGTCCATCCGCAAATGCTGGTCCCGTAATTTGGATTCCTACTGGCATCTTTCCATTCCATCCACAAAGAACGGATAGGGTCGGTGTACCAGTCATATTTAATGGGTTTGTCAAGCGAATAAAGTTCGGTAGTAATGGCACCTGCTCACCGTTCAAATCAACCATTTCATCCCCGATTTTATTCGGCATAACTGGTAATGTCGGTGAAATTAGCACGTCTACTTTTTTGAATATGTCATTGAATTCTTCTGTCAACTGTTCTTTTACTCTAGCAGCATCTGCATATTGCTTGGAAGATGGG
Organism: Oceanobacillus senegalensis; assembly: GCF_900176885.1. Classification (GTDB taxonomy): domain Bacteria; phylum Bacillota; class Bacilli; order Bacillales; family Amphibacillaceae; genus Oceanobacillus; species Oceanobacillus senegalensis. Next base: position 1,569,821 of record NZ_LT839648.1, read on the forward strand.
AAAAATCCAGAAACTAGGGAATCACGTATATCTTTCCCAAAGTCTTCGGGTCTTTCAATAATACTATTATAATGAACAGCAGAAGCTTCGGAAACAGAGAACGTAAATCCTGCCCAGTCAGCATCTTTCATCGTAGGTATTTTAACCGTTTCTACCTCTGCACCCAGATCAACAAGTACTTGGATGGTATCACGAACAGACTTTTCAATATTGGAATCGATGTTGTTGAAGAAGTACTCTTCATTAACACCAATTACTAAGTCTTTCACATCTCCCGTAATTTGATTGAGATAGTTTTCAGGCTTCCGTTCAACAGAGCCAGCATTTTTTTCATCGTGACCAGCGATGATTTCGAGTAATCCAGCTGCATCTTTCACCGTTTTTGTCATTGGGCCAACATGATCCTGAGTCCATGATAATGGGAACACTCCATGGGTGCTAACTAACCCACGAGTAGGTTTTAATCCAACAATTCCACAAGCAGCCGCTGGAATACGGATAGAACCGGCTGTATCTGTTCCAATAGATGCAGCACTTGCACCAACTGTAACAGCTGCGCCTGACCCACCACTAGAACCACCTGGTGTCTTCTCCAAATCCCATGGGTTACGGACTGGACCGTAATACGGGTTATTGCTTGTAATACTCAGCGCATATTCATGTAAATTCAATTTCCCTGTAAAAATAACTCCAGCATCCCGAAGTTTTTGTACCACCGTAGCATCATAAGAAGGGACATAGTCTTTATGTATTTTTGAGCCCATCGTTGTTAATTTATCTTTAAAGAAAATATTGTCTTTCATTCCCATTGGGATTCCGTGATACATTCCACGATAGTTACCATTTCCGATTTCTACTTCTGCCTTCTTTGCAGATGCAATTGCCTCATTGCGATAAATGGATATGTACGCATTCGTTTTTTCCTGCGTTTCTTCCGCACAATCAAGTACCGCTTCTGTCAATTCAACAGGAGAAATCTCTTTGCTTTTAAGAAGTGGTGCTAATTCCTCAACTGATTTTGATACAAGCTCGTTTGCCAATTTCTCTCCTCCACCTTCTCTCGTTGTAATTTTCTGTACACTTTCATTGTAAGATGGAGAATTCTAGTAATCAAGAAATACAATTTTTATAGAAAGGTATAAAGTTAATTGATTGAGAATGGTGTCAGTCCCCCACTTCTCTAAAGCATTAATGCTTTACTACACTGGGGGATAGGCACCATTCCTATAGGCTCTTCAAAGCCGATATTTCTTCTATCAATTCCGCGCCAACATTTGTTTCTAGTACTAGTTTCCTTTCTACCTCTTCGTTTACCACTTGCGTTAATTATGATTTTACATTTTGTAGACTACTTTTATTTATTAGGAAATACCAATGACCGAAAAAATATCTTATTTTTATCCTTCATATTTCCTCACTACTGTAGCGATTCCTTGGCCAACACCAATACACATAGTTGCTAGACCATACTCCACTTTTCTTCTTTTCATTTCATACAATAAAGTAGTTAGAATTCTGGCCCCACTTGCACCTAATGGATGCCCATAAGCAATCGATCCACCATTGACATTTACTTTATCTATGTCGATTGATAACTCATTAATACAAGCTAGAGACTGCGCGGCAAAGGCCTCATTTAATTCAACCAGCCCAATATTATCTATGGATATATTTGCTCTTTTAATAGCTTTCTTTGTTGCTGGTACAGGCCCAATTCCCATGATGGCTGGATCTACTCCTGCCACAGCAAATGATTCAATATAAGCCATTGGGGATAGCCCCAATTCTTTTGCTTTATTTCCCGTCATTAATAATAAAGCACTAGCTCCATCATTAATTCCTGAAGCGTTCCCTGCTGTTACGGTTCCACCTTCATAAACCGTTTTCAAGGTCTGTAATTTTTTTAATGAAGTGTTAGGGCGTGGATGTTCATCCTGTTTTACTAAGCTTGTTTTTCCCTTGATTTTTATTTTAACCGGAACCATTTCTTCTTGCATGCTTCCAGTTTCTATTGCTATATTCGCCTTTTGTTGACTCTTATAAGCGAACTCATCTTTACTTTCCCTGGATATGTCATACTTCTTCGCTACATTATCTGCAGTTTCAATCATGGAATATGGATAATGCTTATCTGCTAATCTCTTATTCACAAATCTCCACCCAATAGTTGTATCATATGTTTCGATGGATCTCTGGAAAGATTTTGTTTGTTTTGCCGTGACGAAAGGAGCTCTTGTCATACTTTCTGTTCCACCGGCAATGAATATATCTCCTTCCCCACACATGATTGCTTTTGCCGCTTGATTCACTGCTTCAAGACTTGAACCACACAAGCGATTTACCGTAACTCCACCGACTGACAGTGGTAAATCTGCTATTAGGGATGCCATTCTAGCAACCATTCCTGTTATCTTCCCCACTCTGATTAGCGCACCCTATATAGACATCTTCGAGTTCTTCCACTGGAAAATCATTTCGCTTAACAATCGCCAGTATAACAATAGCTGCAAGGTCATCAGGGCGTACGTCTTTTAAAGCACCTCGATATTTACCTATCGGTGTTCGAATTGCATCAACTATTACCACCTTATCCATTATCTTCCTCCATTCATCTCTTTTATCCGATCATGCTATGTCCCCCATTCACACTTAGAACCTGACCAGTAATCCAATTAGCCTCATCAGATAACATAAACAATACTGCACCAACTACATCACTTGTGGTGCCCAACCGTCTTGAAGGATATTGTTTGACTATTTTATTTACAATTGACTCATCGAACTCGCCCTGGTCAATCAGTCCAAGCGAAATAGTGTTACACTGGACATTGCTTCTTCCGACTTCTTTGGCTAAAGACTTCAGAAAACTTATTGCCCCATTTCTAGCTGCTGCAGACACAATTAAGTTCCTATCACCAGTTCTAGCGGAATCTCCAACTATATTAATAAACTTTCCATGATTATCTTTCATAGAAGGTACGAATTCATAAACCAGATTTAATACACCATAAAAACACACATCTACTTCTCTCTTCCACTCCTCCGGTTCATATTCGAAAAATCCTTTCATCTGAGCCCAGCCAGCATTGTTGACGATCATATCAATGTGACCAAAGTCCCCACCGAGCTTCTCCTTCATTGACTTCACTTCATCATAATTGGCTAAATCCCCTTGAACAGATGTAGCATGAACTCCTAGCCTTTCTATCTCTTTAACTAATTGGATTGCTTCTTGCTCTGATTCACGATAATGTAACGCAACATTAGCTCCGTTTTCAGCTATAGCAAGCGAAAGCTCGCGCCCAACCCCTTTTGCTGCTCCGGTAATGAGCACATTCTTATTTTTTAAATTTATTTTCATTACCGCATGCCCCCTTTAAGATTTTTATTTTCCTGCAAAAGCAGCTGTTCGTTTTTCTAAGAATGCCTCTGTACCTTCCACCTTATCTTCTGTTCCGTATAAGACTGCCTGCGCTAATGTCTCAATCAACAAGCCCGTGTCTGTATCTAAGTCATTTCCCTTCTGCACTGCAATTTTTGCCATTTGTATGGCCAATGGTCCTTTTTGGGTAATCCGTCTAGCCTTATCCTTAGCTGCATCCAAGAGATCCTCTTGCCTTACAACTTTCGATACTAGTCCCAATTCTTTCGCTTCATCTGCCAGTAAAAATTCACCGGTTAAAATCATATCCAAAGCAACACCCTTACCTATGATTCTGGAAAGGCGTTGTGTACCTCCTGCACCTGGAATGACTCCAAGATTAAGCTCGGGTAATCCTAACTTGACATTTTCTGAGGCAATACGAATATCACAAGCTAACGCTAATTCTAAACCTCCACCTAAGGCATATCCATTGATTGCGGCAATCGTTGCCTTTTTACTACTTTCAATACGTTGATATAATTCAGTCATACTGCCAGAGACAAAAGCATCCATTGGTTTTCTTTTCGTCAGTTGATTAATATCCGCACCAGCTGCAAATGCTTTTTCACCTGAACCAGTGAAAATGATGACCCTAATTTGTTCGTTCTGTTCTAATATTTCCATAGCAGATAGTAAGTCCTTAACTGTCTCCCCATTAATGGCATTACGCACCGAAGGACGATTGATTACAACCGTAGCAATACTCTCTTCTTGGATTAAAAGAATATTTTTAAAGTCCAACCGAAACTCCTCCTTTTTTATACTCCTTTTGAATTTGCGACGCGATAATATTCTTTTGAATTTCAGAGGTACCTTCATAAATTCTTGTAATCCTAGCATCACGATAAAAGCGCTCAATCGGATATTCAGAGATGTATCCAATACCCCCATGAATTTGAACAGCTTTATCTGCTACTCTATTATAAGTCTCTGAGCCTAGTAGTTTTACCATGGCCGCTTCTTTAATCACCTTTTTATTCTGATCAACCATGGTAGCTACTCGATACACCATGGAACGAAGCGCTTCAACCTCTACAGCCATTTCTGCTAGATAATGTTGAATAATCTGTTGTTCCATGATTGGTTTTCCGAATTGAATTCGATTATGAGCATAATCGATGGACATTTCTAGTAATTTATCAGCTGATCCTAAATTCCTTGCAGCCATGCCTGCTCTTCCATTTGCTAGAATTTTTAAGGCATTAATATATCCTTCACCTTCCATACCCAGCACATTATCCACAGGTACTTCACAACCTTCAAAGAAAACCTCTGATGAATGTGAACCATGCAGCCCCATCTTTTGTTCAATCTTCCCAATAACTAATCCAGGAGTATCTTTTTCCACAATAAAGGATGTAATCCCCCGTGCTCCTCTTTCTGGATCCGTAACTGCCATTACAGTGAATATATCCGCAATTGGGGCATTAGTAATATAATGCTTACTACCATTAAGAATATATTTATCCCCTTTCTTAATAGCAGTTGTCTTTAAATTAGAGGCATGTGACCCCGCACTCGGTTCTGTTAGAGCAAATGCACCAATTCTTTCCCCCGAAGCCATGCCTGGTAAGTATTTGCTCTTTTGCTCTTCTGTTCCCAATTCAACAATACCTACTCCACCAATACCGGTATGACCACCAATGACAGTCGTATAACCATTGTGGGTTCTTCCAATTTCTTCTAAAATTGCACATTTCCCTACCATACTTAATCCAAGTCCACCATATTCTTCAGGTACACTTAGCGCAAATAACCCCATTTGCTTCGTCTTTTCCATAATCCGTTCTGGAATTTCGTTCATTTCTTCTATTTCCATCGCATATGGTTCCACTTCATGATCAATAAAGTCACGTATTCCTTCTTTTAGTGATTGAATATCCTCCGATAACTCAAAGTTCATTTCAAATTCCCCTCTTTCTTATCATGATAAAACCCGCGTCCAGATTTTCTCCCTAATCTACCTGATTTCACATACTTTACAAGTAATGGAGATGGGCGATACCTTTCACCTAAATGGGCATACAAATACTCCATATTACATAATCTAGTATCCAAGCCAACTAGATCTACCATTTCAAGTGGGCCCATTGGATGATTTAATCCAAGTTTCATAGCTTTATCAATTTCTTTTAGTGAAGCCACGCCTTCCATCAACATATTCATCGCTTCGTTCCCGATAACACAGTTCATTCTACTAGTAACAAAACCAGGGAATTCATTAACCCCCAACCGTTTCTCATTCCATTTTATCGGCAATAAATTTAATCACTTCTACAGTCTCATCAGACGTATCCATTCCTCGGATAATTTCAATTAATTTCATCCGATGAACTGGATTAAAACAGTGCATAGCAATGAATCCGTTTGGGTATTTAGTAGTTGTACCAATCTCGGTTGTGCTTATTGTCGAGGTATTAGTAGTCAAAATAATAGATTCTTTCACAACTGACTCTTGCTAAGTCGTTCATATAAACTTGGGCGCTCTCAATCGCATATTATGAAATATCCTAAAGATTTACGTTAAATCCAGAAATTACTGATTGATAAGCAATCCCACGCCCCATTGTTCCACTGCCTATAACAGCAATATTAGTGACCATATTATTTCCCCTCCCACTAAAATATTTTCTTTAGAAGAGGATGAGACATAACTAAAGTATTTACTCAAAATATGAAAAACGCATTACTTAGCGGAGTATATTTCTGGAGCGGTTCGTATACGCCAATTATCTGCGGGTTTTGATTTAAGAAAATACTTTCGTCCCAGCCTCTATTTGTTTTAAACCATTGTTAATCCGCCATTAACTGATAATGTCTGCCCTGTTACGTAATCTGCCTCTGGTGATGCAAAATAGCCAACAGCATTAGCAATATCCGTCGGTTTTGCTAGACGTCTGAATGGGATTGCTTTTTCTAAAGCTTTCGTTATTCCTTTGTTATACGATCCAATTTCAGCAAATAACGGGGTATCACTTGGTCCGGGTGCCACGCAATTTGCGTTTATATTATGCTTAGCCATTTCACGAGCAATTGTCTTGGTAAAAGCAATAATTCCTCCCTTGGCTGCAGAGTATACCGCCTCCCCACTTGATCCAACTCTTGCAGAATCTGAAGAAATATTAATGACTTTTCCAGAACCATTCTCCATCATAATCGGTAAAATTTCTTTCGTAGTATGAATTTGCCCCATTAAGTTAATATCGATTACTCGCTTCCAAGTACTTGGTTCGCTTTCTATGAATGGCTCAATCTTATCCCATCCAGCATTATTAACTAATACATCGATAGATCCATATAGGGACAACGATTCCTTTACTGCTTCTTGGACACTTTCTAATGTAGTGACATCACAATAAACAGCTGCTGCCTCTCCACCTTCATCTCTTAAAATAGACACTGTTTCTTCAGCATTGTTTAAATTAATATCAGCAACGATAACTTTCATAGATTTTGAAACTAGTACTCTTGCAATCTCCCTTCCAATCCCACTTCCAGCTCCAGTAATGAATGCAATTTTCTCTATCATTTAAATCTCTCCCATTCAATTAATTTCATTTACCATTATGATTGGGTAGGACTAAATTTTTCTTTGACTTGCTCTCTTAAGCGAAACTTTTGAATTTTACCACTAGGAGTTCTAGGAAAATCATCCACAACTTCCAAATGCTCAGGCCAATACTGCTTCGCCACATGTTTTTTCTCTAAATAATCCTTTAAGTCTTCCAATGTAATAGGCTTCTTACCTTGTTTCATACTAATATAGGCACAAGCTTTTTCTTGTAATCTTATATCTGGCATTGCAACAATTTGTGCTTCCGAGATATCCGGGTGTTCATATAAAGCGTTTTCAATATAGGCAACGGGAATATTTTCTCCACCTCGTATAATAATGTCTTTGTTACGACCGGTAATACGGATATAACCTTCTTTATCCATCACAGCTCTGTCACCAGTGATAAACCATCCATCCCTGTGTTCTGCCTCGGTTATATCCATCCGTTTTAAATACCCAACAAACTGTGCTGGTCCTCTACATAACAAAGTACCTTCTACATTTGGAGAACAGTTTACAAAATTTTCATCTACCACCTTTATTTCCATTCCTGGAAAAGGAAAACCATCCGTACTTACTAATTTTTCCTCCGGATCATCTGGTGAAGTTAATGTCACCAAGCCATTTTCCGATTGTCCCCATCCTGCTATGATTTTGAAATTAACTTTTCCCTTCGCTTCTTTAACTAAAGATCTTGGTACCGGTGCACCTAATGAGACAAATATACGGAATGTTCCAATATCTTGGTTTTCAATACCCTCTAGTTGTATCGTATCTTGGAGAAAAGGTGTAGCTGATGCAGTAAATGTTATGTTCTCTTTCTTGATTAAATCAATGAATTCATGAGGATTCCAAATATCTTGATAGACACCCGTCCCTCCGATATGAAATGGGAGCCTTACTCCGTATCCAAATCCAGTTTGATGTGCAAAGGTGGACGCCATAAACATGACATCATGCGAAGTTAAACGTAAACGATTAATCCAATAATTGGTCGATACACAGAGTGTATTATGTGTATGCATGACGCCCTTAGGTTTTCCTGTCGTTCCCGAAGTAAAAATAATTTCCGTAACATCATTAGGATTAATAGAAATCCGGTCTAAAATAGCTAGATTCTTTTTATTTTCCCAAGGTTCATCCGTTAAACAAGATAACGCCTTCATTTTTTCTGGGACATGATCTCCTATTACAAAAACGTGCTCTAAACTCTCCCACCCATCCCGAAGACGAGAAACCATTTCCGTATAATCAAAATTTCGGAATGTATCAGGTATTACTAGCATTTTTGCTTCCGACATTTTAATCATATAATTAATTTCCCGATCTCGATAAATTGGTACTAATGGATTGGTAATGGCACCAATTCGTGTTGCTGCTAAATGAAGTATAATAAACTCATTCCAGTTAGGTAGCTGTAGGGATATAACGTCTCCCTTCCCTAACCCATACTCGATCAATCCTATAGCAACTCTATCTACAAGTTTTCCAAGCTCAGCATACGTATACCGAGATTTTTTATCAATAATCGCCAGTTTGTTTGGATTTTTTTGAATTGCTTGATTTAAATAGTCTAGAATTGTTTTATTCGGCCAAACTTCTTGATACTTTGCTATATAAGCTTCTGTCAGAAGTGTCTCAAAGTTTCCCATAGCCATGCCCCCTTATTTTCTAAACTTATTAAAATCTACAGGTCGTTTTTCAAGAAAAGCATTTTTACCCTCATTCGACTCCTCTGTGTTATAAAACAAAGCCAAACTCCCCATTGCCAGTTGTGTTATTCCTTGAATATTTGCGGAATCCGCATTAAATGAATACTTCAACATTTTAATCGCTGTTGGACTTTTATCCAAAATTTTCCTAGCCCATTTTTCAGCCTCTTCTTGTAATTCATTAAGTGGAACTATTTTATTTACTAGTCCCATTTCTTTTGATTCCTCAGCTGTATATTTCTCACATAAGTACCAAATCTCTCTTGCTTTCTTTTCTCCAACAATCCTTGCTAAATAAGCAGAACCATATCCAGCATCAAAACTACCAACTTTAGGTCCGGCCTGACCAAATTTTGCCGTATCGGCCGCAATTGTTAAATCACAAATTACATGTAACACATGGCCACCACCAATGGCATAACCGTTCACTGCAGCAATAACCGGCTTCGGAATATTACGAATGGTTTGATGTAAGTTTTCAATTTCAAGACCAATTCCACCACCTAAACCGCCAGTATAATCATACCCTCCTTCTTCCCCTTTTTGTTTCTGATCTCCTCCAACACAAAAGGCTTTTTCACCTGCACCTGTCAGAACAACTACACCTATTCGGTTATCATCCCAAGCATCATAAAAAGCCCAAATTAACTCCTTAATTGTTTCTGCTCGAAATGCATTTAAACTATCGGGACGATTAATTGTTACTTTAGCAATTCCGTCTATTTTTTCATATAGAATATCTGTTAATTCCATTACATTTCCTCCTTCATCATTCTAGTTATTTTGAAGGTACTGGTCTTTCATAAGAACGAAACTCTTTTCCAATAATATCTTTTGCTATAACCATTTGATTCGCTTGAGCAGTACCATCACCAATCTCAAGTCCAATGACATCACGTAAGCGCTGTTCCAGTGGCATTTCCTTTGTATAGGCATAATGTCCATTTAATAATAAGCACTCATGTATCGCTTCTTGACTACATTTTGGCCCCATCCATTTAACCGATGCAGATTCCTTCGAGTGTTTTAACCCTTGATCCCGAAGCCAAAGTCCACGGTATGCTTGCCATTTAATCATTTCTATTTGTGTATAATGGGTTACAAGTGGGAATGAAACCCCTTGATATGTCGCCAACGGTTTCCCGAAAGATAGTCTCCCTTTTACATGCTCAATTGTTTCATCTAAACTCTGTAATGCTGCACCAACACATTGCAAGCCTATAAGTAGGCGACTAAGATCAAATCCATTCATAACTTGAATAAATCCCTTATCTTCTAGACCAATTAGATATTTTTCCGGTAATTCAACATCATTTAAATAAATCGAACCACGACCAATTGGGATATTTCCCATGTCCTCATACCCATTGCATTCCACTCCAGGTAAGTCAGAAGGACAGATAAATGCACTAATTCCACGACTTCCTAAGTCTGGTTTGGTTTTTGCGAAAATTAGGAAAGCGTCACCTATTGTTGCCACACTAATACCAGATTTTTCTCCATTCAATACATAAACTCCATCTTTATAAATAGCTGTAGCTTTAATTCCAGCAGCATCTGTACCAGCATCAGGCTCTGTTAATGCAATCCCAACAATTTTATCTCCACTTGCAATCGGTGGAAGCCATTCTTTTTTTAAGTCTTCACTAGCATGATTATTAATGATTTCCCCAATAAGAGAGTTTAGCATGACGGCATACGTTAGGTTAAAGTCCCCCCTACCTATTTCTTCAGCTGCAATCCCTGCTGTTACACAATCCGCTTCACTACCACCATACTCTGCTGGAATCCTAAGGCCATTCACTCCTAACAGTCCTAATTTCTTCCATAAGCCTCTTGGCAATACTCCCTCTCTATCCCATCTTGTATAATTAGGAAGCAATTCCGCACGAACAAATTCTTTTAGCATATCTCTAAAATCTTCTTGTTCCGGTGTAAATGAAAAATTCAACATAAATACCCTCCCTTTCCGTTTTCAATTTTAATATGCAAAAAATATGCCAACACTTATTTATGAACAAACCAGCATTACAACCTAATATTTTCGCAAAATTGATAATAAATCCTCAAACTTGATAATTATAAATGCAAAAAAATGTGATTGATGGCTACAGCTTTTACAAACACTTAAATTAGATTGGATGGAAAAAATATTTGGAAAGAACTTTAGTAAAAAGGTTGAGGATAGTAGAATACGTATTAAATACTATTATCTTAGCAAAAGGGAATGTTCGTCTCATCTATAAGGAGGAGAAGCGTCTGTTCAAATAACGTATAGAGGAATCTGGATAGGCTTATCCTGTGAGTAATCGAGCGATGCAAAGTTTACAAATTGATGAGTAATCAAATTTTGTATAATATTCAATTAAACCTTTAGAAAACTAGAATGACCATTTGAATAAGCAATCAAAACTTTTCAAATGGTCACTTTTTCTTTCATATTAAACACAATACCGTTAAAGAGGCGGTCTCTTATCCAGTAATCCTAACATTTATTTTAGTTTATATTTAGAAATTTTCCGATATAAACTAGCTACACTTATCTTTAGCTTTTGTGCTGCTATCGTTCTATCTCCGTTTGCATCATCTAAAGCTTGTTTAATTATGCTAATTTCAGCATTTTCAACAGCTGCATGGAGACTCAAAAATTCCATGTTCTCTTGCATTAATGAAACAGGCATACTCGATTTATTGTTGGAGGGAAGATATAGGTTTTTTAATGTTAAAGTATCGTTATCAACTATATTCATTCCCCTTTCAATACAGGCTTTTAACTCTCTTATATTCCCTGGCCACTCGTAAGTTAATAACCAATCTTCCAAACCTGAATCAATATAAGTTACTTCTTTATCGAATTTATTATTATAAAACTCAATAAAACTGTATGTTAATGGTAAAATGTCTTCTTTTCTAACTCGAAGTGGGGGAATTTGCAAATCGAACACATATAAACGATAATATAAATCTTGCCTAAACTTTCCGTTCTCCACTAGTGTTTTTAAGTCACGATTTGTCGCTGCAATAATTCGAATGTCAACTTTCTTACTTGTTGTTCCTCCTAGTCTTTCTACTTCTCTTTCCTGAAGAACACGGAGTAATTTGCCTTGCGATTGGTAGGAAAGCTCTGATATTTCATCAAGGAATAATGTTCCATTCTGGGCTAATTCAATTTTCCCAGGTTTTCCCTCCTGTTTCGCTCCACTAAAAGCACCGGCTTCGTATCCAAAAAGTTCTGATTCAAATAATTCATCAGGAATAGCGACACAGTTCACTGCAATAAAGGACTGATTCTTTCGTGTACTTAATTCATGAATAGCCTGGGCAAATAGCTCCTTTCCTGTTCCACTTTCCCCTGTTAATAGAACCGTAGAATTATTCGTTGCAATTTTTGATGCTAATTCTTTAACCCTCTGTATGGCAGGGCTTTGACCTATTATATCATCAAAACTATATCGGTTTTGCTTAATCGATTTTTTCTTATATTTTTTTGCTTCGATTGAATTAATAAAAGAAATTAGTTCTATATAATCAATATTCTGCTCACTTAATAGAATATGGTAAATCTTTTTATCTTCCAAGTTTTTCATCCTAAGTAAACAGGAATAGCCAAATAGTTTTCCAAAAATAACTTTATTTTTCCCAAAATTTGTATGGCGACTAACTATCGTATAAATTGATTTTCCAATTAACTCTCCTTCATTAATGTTAAATTCTTTATAAAAGGCTGGGCTAACATCTGTTATCTTATGGCTTTTATTTGTCTCTACGTACAACCTATCATCCACTTCATCTATCCGCTTTTTTACTAGTACCATTCACATCACCCATCATTATTAATTCGATAATAGTAAAAGAACAACTTGACCCCTAATTACCTCCTTACCATCCACATCAAAGCAGGTTACTTTTTGTGTAACCCAATTTCTTTCTTCGTTAATGTCAATAATAACTAGTTCTGCCGTAATCATGTCGCCTACATATACAGGGGAATTAAACACCAAATCCTTTTGCAATAATACACTTGGAATTCCAGGAAGTTTTGTACTGATAACTTGAGTAATTAATCCTTCTGTTAACAAAGCAGGTACGATTGGTTTGTAAAAATGATTTTTCCAGATGTCCTCGTTCTGGTCATACACCGGACTATAATCTCTAGTCAATCCACTACTCAATTTCACTTCTTCTTCTGTAAACATTCGTTGTAATCGTTCTGTTCTACCTTTGTATAATTTCTCGAATGTATTCATTTTACTCCTCATCCCATTTTTTTAAATTTTCCCAATATTATTGTACATTATGCGCCATTCAATTTAAAGTAAACTGTATATAAAATCAAAATCTTTTGAACAGATAAAACAAATAAAAAGGTTAAATATATTACCACTATGTGCTTACCTATTTCCTTGCATACATAAATAGAAGTGGCATAATAAAAATTAATAAGCATACTGCCATAGAAAAACATTCTAACTATTAATCTAGTATTGATTGAAAGGAAATAAGTATAATATATTATTTTTAATTTATTGTAAATATTTTTAATTTTAAGAGGATTTACCATTTAGGTTCTATGCCTTCATTTTTTCACTCCCATTATCCATTTCAATTCATATATCAATACTGCAATAAACTCTTCAAAGCAGATACTTCTTCTAATAATTCCGCTCTAACATTTGTTTCTCGTACTAGTTTCCTTTCTACCATTCGTTTTACTATATTCAGCTTTCGAGACTACTTTATGGTGTTCTCTTACTTTAATATACATCGCATCTACAAGAACCTTATTTACCTTTTTCCACAATTTTTCAGGCCTTTTTCGTCGCTTATCGGCCATTTCTTGCATTGTTTAAGTTTTGCAGATTAGGTCCATATAATTGTGTAAAAAGAAAAGAGTCATTTTAATCTCTTTTGGTAACAATGTATTCAACCACGAAAAACATTGAAAAGGAGATTTAAAATGACTCAATTACAGTTTAACAAGGACCGCTAACTCCCATAATAGGAGCGTCTTTGCCAGAAATAAGGGCGATTCGTTTTCTATTTAAATAACAAAAATAAAAAGCCCTTCTGTGACAGAAGAGCTTTTTACCAATTATAAAATATTATTTAACAACATTAGCTGCTTGTGGTCCACGGTTACCTTCTTCGATATCGAAAGTAACAGATTGACCTTCTTCTAATGTTTTGAAACCTTCGCCTTGAATTGCTGAGAAGTGTACGAATACATCGTCTCCACCTTCAACTTCGATAAATCCAAAACCTTTGTCTGCGTTAAACCATTTTACTGAACCTGTGTTCATATGAAATTCCTCCATTGTGCATAGTGCACGTTTATTACTTTGGTTGTTCTGACAATAATTCAAGACGATGATATACATTGTAAAGTTATGACATAAATCTTGTATTGCTAGCACGAACAATTAAGTTATTTATAGTATAGCACGTTTCACTTAAAAAAGATACCATCCCGGTAAACTATTCCTATGTGATCCTTTTTTCACGGTACAGCCTCTTTGTTTCTTATCCATACCAATTCTATCAAACGGTGTCACTTTAGCTTTAGTCCATCCCATTACAAATAATAACTACTCATACCTATTTTGATTAATTAATTTCGCCATTTCCATATAAACCATATAACTTTTCTACCCAAAATCGCTGGGACCTGTTGAAATTATTTCCTAAGATCCCATCATCTGTTTAGACAGTAAGAAATATTATTACTGATTATCTCCATTTTTTTGGATAAATTGCCTTACCTCTGTGTCAGTTGGCATGCCAGATTGTGCACCTAATTTCATTACAGATAATGCACCTACAGCATTGGCGTAACGACACGACTCTTTAAGCGATAATCCCTTAGCCAGTTGAACAGCTAATCCCCCATTAAATGAATCACCAGCTCCAGTAGTATCTACTACATCGACGTGATAGCTAGGAAGATGTACTTGTTTACCTTTGTCATAAAAAACCGTACCATCTCCGCCTTTGGTGATGATTAGCTTCCTTTCAAGTTTGCTTAAATCACCTGAGTAATTCTTTATGAGCACCTTATATTCATGTTCATTTGGTGTTATCACATAAGCGAGGTCGATAAGTTTGTCTGGTAATTTTTGAATAGGTGCAGGGTTTAAAATAACCTTAACACCATGATGATGGGCGATTGTAGCTGCTTTGACAACCGTTGGTAGAGGAATTTCGAGCTGTACTATCACAACGTCACTATCCGCTATTACCTCTTCGTTTTGTACTATCATCTCTTCCGTTAGCTCATTATTTGCACCAGGTACGACTATAATACTGTTATCCCCTTCCGCTAAAGTGATTGCGGCAGTGCCAGTTTTTGAACTGGGGACTGACCTCACATGGTCTGTCATTACCCCTTCTGCTTCTAAACGAATTAAGAGTTCTTTGCCAAACAAATCCTCCCCCACACATCCGATCATTGTTACCTTTCCACCGAGACGAGCAGCCGCTACAGCTTGGTTAGCTCCCTTGCCCCCGGGAATGGTAGAAAACTTTTTACCAAGAATCGTTTCACCAGCTTTTGGTCGTTTGTATGCTTCCGTTACTAAATCCATATTTATACTACCAATAACCGTGATTTTTGGTTGCATCCTTTTATTCCTCCTTTGACCATCAATTAAGAATCTAAACAGACCCTACTTAGGAAGTGATCAACGAAGCGCTGAACATCAACATCCATACAAACTTTCATGTTACCATCCTCGTTATCTTTACCTACCGTTTGCCCTTTTTCTTTTCCTTCTGTTATCACATGGACACTCATCGTTTTCATTTTAACGAAAGAAGAATCGATAGCTACACCAACCGCCAAGGGGTCATGTAATGCACATCCGTTTAAATTCGAATTCCTTTCAGCATAGGCATCCATATAAAACTCACACATATTTGCTAAGAAATGAGATAGCAGCGTATCTTTTTTTCTCCAATCATCCAATGTAGATCGTTTAAGCAAGGTTTTCAGTGTGACATCCAAACCGACGAGGGTCATAGGAATGCCAGATTGGAAAGTAAACTTTGCTGCTTCCGGATCGTGATAAATGTTTGCCTCAGCATAAGGCGTCGTATTACCTTGAACGGTTACAGCCCCTCCCATAAGGATGACATCTTCTACTAAGTGAACGATTTCAGGATCTTTTTGAATGGCCCTTGCTAGGTTCCCCTGATTTGCTGTTGTAATAATCGTAATATCATTAGGATAACTATGTACAGTAGAAATAAGGAAATCATGAGCTTTCATGTTTTCAACCTGCTTACGTGCAGGAGGTAATTGGGCATTTCCAAGACCATTTTCACCATGGATCCAAGTCGTTTTTTCTGCAGGCTTTCGTCCTGTAAAGGTTTCTTCAACACCATGGAAAACTGGGATATTTTCGGCACCAAGTAATTGTAACAATTGCAATGTATTCCTTGTTGCTTCCGAAACGGATGTATTCCCAAAGGTTGTTGTGACACCTAAGATATTTAGCTCAGGAGAATGGACAGCATAGGCGAGTGCGAGTGCGTCATCAATACCTGTATCTACGTCTAAAATAATATTTTTCATCGGTTTAACCTCCTGTTAAGTAATATAGAATTTGGAATCAGTCCCCATTACACTAACACTTTAAAAAAATGGGGTACTGACCCTTTTTCCGGGTGCAAATCAGTCATTTCTATTTTAAGGGCAACTGCCGCCTTATTTTTTATTTTTTTTGGAGTACTATATTTCTAACATGCCGTAAACTAAAAACGTTAACAGTTTGGTAGAATATCATCCATATTCTGAATAAATTTTTAAAAGTTATGGTGCCAATCGCTCGCTACTCACTTTAGCGCAGTGGGGACAGGAACCATAGCTGTTGAAAGTACTAAAAGCTTTTTCATGTGAGAAAGTAGCGTAATGGGAGTACCTAATACCTAAATAGTAAACCAAAATCTACTTTTCCAAAAGCTTACCTAAAGGCTTTAACATTCCTTCAACCATTTGAGTTGGTCCTGGCATTTCCGGAAAGTAAACAAGAAGGGTAGCAAGTATAATCCCTACTACTGTCAATAATACAAAAGCTATCTTTTCCTTTTTCTGGTCTTTGCCTATTCTTGGCCATTCAACAAGTGTAATTAAAATACCTAAAAAAATGATACCTAATACAGATAAAAGTTTCATTTACCGCCAATCACCTCATCTTTAGGTATGCCTTGTGGAGTAGTGGATCTTCCTGGTCTTTCAATAGTTACGGAACTTTGGACTTTTACTTCTATTTCTGAAAATTTTTCCTCCCAATTATCTTCTACTTTTGCCCATTCATCAGGGTAATGACGATGAAAGGCTTCATCAAAACCAAATATATCTGATTTTAAATCTTTTTGAACGTATTCTAATGCCGATTGAATGCGTTCCTCAATATCTTTTTGCATTTGGTTTTCTAGCTTTTTCAAAATTTCTGGATTCATGATATTTAAGTTCGAATTATTTTCTAAGACATCATCTATTGATGTAGTTCTAACCGTCAACTTCCATTTTCCCTTGTCAATGATCGGAATTAATTTTGAATCAGCTTCTAAGATTTCAAAGGTGATTAATCCTTCCCCATTTTCTGGGCTAACGGTCACGTTTGCTGTTTCTATTTCATTCCTTACCCACAGCACTCCTCTAGTCATGGCATCGTCAATTTCTCCAACCAATTTTCCATTATTAAAAATAGCGGTTCCACTCAACGACAAATTAGCTGATCCTTGTGATCCCTTATCTATTTTAAGGATTGGCAATGCAGCACTTCTCCCTTTAGCATTCAGCATTTGCAGCACATCTTTCACAGTAACACTTAATCCTGTCTTACCCTTAGCTAATTCCCTTGCAACTTCAGAAGAGGTTCTTTCTAAATCGGGAGTGACTGCTAAAAGGTCGATAGGCTTGTCTTTAGTTACAAATACATATGTTCGTAGCCTTTCAAAAGGATGCCTTGCAAAAACATCTAGAACATCATGAATTCCTTCTTCGGCCTTTTTTTCGCCAATAAAGAGAACACTATTATGTCCCACAAATAGTTTTCTAGAAAGCTTTTGCTGTAGTTTGGAATTGACATCAGTAATCGTTTTTCCTGTACTTTGCTCAACAATTGATAACTTGTCCCCTTGACCTCCACTAGGTGCTTTTGGAATGATTATTTGTACAGAAAGTTCCATCTCTCCGTCACCCGTTTTATCTACGCCTGTTCCTGTAACAATGGCTACATCATTTACTTCTACACGATCCCAACAGCCCGTAAGAATGAGCATCATGAAACACAACAAACATGTAACTTTTGGTTTTAGATTTATATTCAACATGTCCCTTCTCTCCCCTTTAATGCGTTCATATTATTGCAGGTTAACAGACCCTACTTACACAATAAGGTGAAACTAAAAAGGATAAGCGGAGATAAACTACCCGTAAAGCCTGACTAAAGAATCACTTTGTGGGATTCGTTGGTTTTTCTGACTTTTTGCGAATAATAGCAAGGATCAACAATATTGTTGGAAGTAATGTAAAAAAAACAATGGCATAAAAAGGAAAGATTGTACTTAAAAAGGACTCAAGCTCTTGTAAAGTGGATGCTGACCAAATCCCCATTAGAACCAAAAGGAAACCTATTGGAAAAATAATTGGACGATAATCTGATAAATTTAACAGCTGTGCAGTACCTATTGCAATGGCATAATAAAAAACAGCGATCTTAACAAATGTACCAGCAACCCAAATTGCCATCACAATCGACTCTAAATGTTCAAAAAAATCCGCTACACTAATGTACCTAATAGCTTCCATGACCGGATATGTAAACCTGTCTGTTAAGTTTCCAAATAAAAACATCGTAATCAAGTTGGTGACTACCATTGTGAGCGCCACAATGATTACCGTAACCATGCCCGATTTCATCCCTTTCTTTCGATCACTCAAAAATGGGAGCATGAAAGAAATAAGGAAAAATTCCAAGAACCAGCTTGCCGGCACAATTGCTCCCATTAAAGAACGTCCCATTCCTTTTTCTAAAAATGGCAATAAATATCCAGGCTCTAATTCTGAGATAAGTAAAATAAGGAGTCCTACAAATAGAAAGATAACGATTGGGACAAAAATTTGAGCACTTCTCGCCATCACTTCCAGTCCTCCCCTTACAGCAAAGGCACAGACCAGTACCATGCTCACTAGTACGATGGTTAAAGGGGTATTTGGAAGAAAATTTCCCACGACAAACTCACTGTATTCTCTTACAATCAATCCATTTATATGAAATAAAAAAAGTACATAAGCAAAACCAATTAATTTTCCAAGAATCCTGCCGATAATCTTCTCCGTATACTGAATAAATGTCAGCTCTGGAAAGCGCCGATTTAATTGGACGGCAAGGATAACGGAAATGAAACCAGCAAAAGATGCCCATATTGGCGACAACCACATATCCTGCTCTGCATACTTATGACTGATTGCCGGTACGAGAAGAATTGCTGTCGCCATAATGGTTGGATAGATGAGAATGCCCATCTGCATGGCACTAATTCTCCCTTTTTCAATCATTTTCGTTCACCTCATAAACAATAAAAATAGCTTGATTTAATCCTCCCCTTTAATTGGTGACGGTTTCTGACTTTTGGATTGACGATATTTGTTATAATTTCCAGTCAAATGTGGTCTTGTATTCAGCTTCCACCACGGGGCACGCACAAGCACATCTTTCATATCTTGCTTTTTCATTGGACCCATTGGACTAAGATATGGTTCTCCAAATGACCTTAGTGTAGCAAGGTGGATAATAATCGTAATAATACCAAGCATGATTCCGAGTAATCCAAGGGTACCGGCTAATAAAATAATCGGGAAACGTAGCATTCGAATCGCAGAAGAAGCTGAATAACGCGGAATCGTAAACGAGGCAACTCCTGTAATGGCTACCACGATTACCATTGGCGCAGAGACTATACCTGCCGAAACTGCTGCCTCCCCAATAACAAGAGCACCAACGATACTTACAGCAGATCCCACTTGTTTTGGTAAGCGTAATCCAGCTTCCCTTAATGCCTCAAAAGTAACTTCCATCAGTAGAACCTCTACAATTGCTGGAAATGGTACCTGTTCGCGCGACCCAGCTATACTAATTAAAAGAGTTGTTGGAACCATCTCATGATGATAGGTGAGTATGGCCACGTACAAGGATGGGAGTAAAAGGGAAAGGACAAGAAATAGGTAACGAAGCCAACGAATCAGCGTTGATATCAAAAATCTTCCATAGTAATCTTCACTGGACTGTAATAGGGAATATAACGTCGTTGGAACAACCATTGTAATAGGTGTTCCATCAACTAGTATAGCGACACGTCCCTCTAGCAAATTTGAGGTTACAGCATCAGGTCGTTCCGTTGCTAAAACTTGCGGGAAAGGCGAATACGGGTTATCTTCAATAAATTCTTCCAAAACTCCACTTTCTAAAATTCCGTCGATATTTACCCTTCGTATCCTATTATTTACTTCTTCAATTAACGTTTTATCAGCTATCCCTTCTACATACGCAAGGACCACCTTAGTTTTGGTGTATTCCCCAATTTCCATGGATTTCATTTTTAACTTGGGGCTCCTTATTCTTCTTCGCAGTAAAGATGTGTTTACCGACAGGTCTTCAATAAATCCATCACGGGGACCCCTGACAACCCTTTCAGCCTGTGGCTCATCTATGGACCGTTTTTCCAATTTCGAAAGTCCTATTGAAAAACCTGATTTTTGCTGATCTACTATTATTACTGGATTGCCTGAAGAAATCTCCCCGATACATTCAGAAAATGTTTTAACTTCTTTAACACTGGAAACGGATACTCTCTTGTTAATTAATGTATCAATCCGATAACTTTTCTCTTCAGCCTGTTTCATAAGTGGAGATAGTACATTATCATCCATTTCTTCAACATTTGACAGGCCTTCAATGTAAATAAGAATAGCTTTATCTTTTTCACCTATGTAAAAGGAACGAAAAACAACGTCCGAGCAATCGCTATAAATGGAATGAAATTTTGTTTCATTATCCATCAAACTGCTAGATAAGGTGTCTTGTGTCTTTTCTGATTGTTTCCCTCCATGGGGTTGGGGTTTCTTCCCTTTTTTGGTTTTAGACGCCTTCCTTGACCTAATTTTGGATAGTAATCGATATTGACTTCCCTCTTTCACACCGCCAACCCCTTCATAATCCGAAAAAATAGTATTAATAGCATGGGATGATACATGGAAATTTATACCTAATAGGTACAGGGACGTTTGCTCAGGTTCATCGACCCATTTCTAACGATGACTAAGAGAACCAGAGAAACTGTCTCCCCTTGTATTTTTGTATAAAATGATAAAAATTAGCCATATTAATTGAAAAAAGTGGTGATATTATGGCTCAATCAAGAACAAATTCACTTACCATGAACAGTACAACCTTAACTAATCTTCTCAGTGTGATTATTCTTATATTAACCGTTTACCATCATTTCACCGTTCAAGAGGAGATTGCTAATCTGAAAAGGAAATAAAAACATGGGACTGTACCAGCCATGCAATAATAGGAACCGTGGCGAAAAGTACATTAATGTATGTTTTTCAACGTTCGAATTATTTTAATAGCGAATACTGTTAAAAAGCACAAGTATTTATCTTGTGCTTTTTAACTATGATGTCAGGCATCAAAATTACACTTTCCATACCGGAGAAAGGAAATCTACAAGAGCTGAACCTGTGCTTCTTCCTTATTCTAGTTCTTCAATAACTATTTTTTTCACAGGTAATAACAGTATCCAAGTAATGTACTGGTTTCTCCGTAGAAGTTATACAGAACCGGCATCTCACCATACTATTCCTATTCGATGAAATTCTTTTCAATAAAGTGAATCTTCAAATTCTCTAGGATAATCCTCTCTTTGGATCCACCTTAACTCCTTCTACGTAATATCAAAAAAACACTTATCTTTGGAACTTGGTCCGTCCTTTACTTCTAGTACTCCGGAAGCAACTTTATCAAGCTGCGACCACCCATTAAGTAGCTCGCTAGAATTTGAGAAATCTGTTTCGAAAGGACTTACTTCAAAAGTTATTGTCTAACCATATAAACTAAATCATACTATTAGGTGAGGACCATCATCGAGGGGGAGTAAGGATGAAATGGAGTTAAGACAACTTGAATATTTTATGGCGGTATCGAAAGAACTACACTTTACTAGAGCAGCAGAGAAATTAAATATTGCACAGCCAACCTTAAGCCAGCAAATTAAAAGTTTAGAAGATGAAGTAGGAATTCCACTTTTTGATCGAATTGGTAAAAAAACAGCATTGACAGAAGCGGGAAATATTTTGTTACGTCATAGCCAACGTGTGTTTTACGAACTTGAACAGGCTCAGGCTAGACTAAGGGACCTAAATGGATTACAAAGAGGAAAACTCACCATAGGTTCCTTGCTGACGTGTGTCAACTATCTGCTTCCTCCTGCGATTTTAACGTTCAAACGCTTATATCCAAATATAGAGTTATCGGTATTAGGGTTAAGGTCTGGGGATATTAAAAAGGGACTGTTAGAAAATGATTTAGACTTAGGGATTACCTTCTTACCCATAGAGGAGGAAGAATTTGAGTTCATTCCACTATTTACGGAAGAACTTTCTTTGGCTGTTCCATTGGATCATCCATTTGCACAAATGAATAAGGTTGAAATGAAGGAACTTAAGAATGTACCAATCATTTTACTACCAGAAAATTATTTCCTTAGGCAGCTTGTTGATACATATTGTACAGAAATAGGAATAACACTTGAACCATCACTTGAAATGACGACATTGGAATCATTGATCCATATGGTTTCTGAAGGGATCGGTGTCACCATCTTACCTGCACCATATCTTGATAATTTAAAAAATAATCAGATTGTAAACGTAAAGTTGATGAATCCAACCCCAAAAAGAAAGATTGGATTTGTGTTTAGAAAAGATAAATTCATGTGTACAGCTACAAGAGCCTTCATTGACCAAGTAACGGAAACGAGCAAATCCATCCCATAAAGTAATCTTTCAATCAGTGGGGGCAGGTTATACCACAAGGGTATGACACAAGGCCCTATCCCACCTAAATGATTTTCGTTTATCCTCCATTTTTTTAGATGGGGGTATTACTTCCCCTTAACTTGCGATAAAAAAACGAGAGGTACCATCAAACTGCCTCTCGTTTTGTCTTAATTATCCGTTTTTCACATCTTCCATACTTGCTCCATAATTAATATGGTAGGTTTGGCCATCTACAACAAGAGCCGGAACTGATTTTACTCCAGCGGATTCTGCTTCCTTAATTCTTGAAGCGTCTTCCCCGAAATGAACGATTTCGAGATCCACCTTTGATTGGTCTAAGTATCCTAACATCATTTTCTCTGCATCAACACACACAGGACAGCCAGCATGATAAAAAACCGCTTTTTTCAACTATAAATACCTCCTTAATAGTCAATCTATATATAGCTTAAAGCGTGGAAAAAAGATTATCAATTAGTAATTTCCTATTGTTATCATAGTCAATACCTATTTATCGGCTATGGTGTTAGGCTGATGTAAATGCAAAATAGAAAAATTTCAACCCCAAAAAAAGGCACGTTCTCACGCTCCTTTTTTTATGTATTAATTTAATTTTCTGTGGAGACTTCCCCTTAACGATGTTGATCGATTAAAATTGGATTTCCGTCTGGGTCCTCTATTGTAATAAATGCTGGTCCTTCTGTTGATTCATTGGCTTCTTGTATTAACTTAAATCCCTTCTTTTTCAACTCTTTTTGTAATTCTCGAATATCTGTAAAATCTTCCAGGTTTTCAGCATTGTTATCCCAGCCTGGATTAAACGTCAGGATGTTTTTCTCAAACATTCCTTGGAAAAGACCAATTACCGTTTGCTGATTTTTCATGATAAGCCAATTTTGTTTAATGTCCCCACCAAACGTCTTAAATCCCAGTCCCTCATAAAATTCTTTTGATCGATGAATATCCTTTACATTTAAACTTACGGAAAACGCTCCTAGCTTCATCAATTAACCTCCTTTTAAATAAATGAAATCTTTAACCAGTTGTTTTTTCATCCCCACCGAAAATAATCATTAGCTACGGTTATGGATGATTTATTTGAACTTTTCATTCCTCGCCTATAGTCTAGATAATTTCAACAAGGCATTACTTCAAATCAAATGCTTCCTTATAATATTCCCTTAACTCCGTAGCATTATCTTTCCATTCAACTTGTTGCCCGTTGACGATCTGATCAAGCACATCTAAACATCTATGCCACCCAGCCGCAACATACATTACCATGTCCTTATCATCAAAAATGTGAGTGAAGACCATTTCGCAACCCTTATCCTTTTCATGTAATGAGATTCGTAGCAAATCATCAACCTCTTGAAACTCAAAGGTATGCGGTTTTGTTAACTCCGTTATAATCCCCTCATACTTCGTACCCTCTCCATCATCAAAGGCAATCTTCCCTCTTAACCTCAGGTCCATATCCCCTGTTGCAAAAGGGTACCATTGAGTAAAATATTCTGGGTTGGTAATCATATTGAAAACATCTTCCTGGTTATATTCGAAATAGCGTTCGAATCTTAGAGCATAACGGCCATTTACCTCATGTAGTGTTCCATATTTACTCATCATCTTATCCTCCTAATTAGGTATCATTCGTAGCGTGAGTACTTCTTCCCGGTAGACTATTATAACATCAATATCATTTCTTACATGACACGGTTATAGTGTCCGTCCCCCACTTCTCTAAAGCGTTCTGGGAGACAGGCACCATTCCAAACCGCAATAAAAGAACAGGTCCATCCCGGTCCTGGCAGCTCATGTTCCATCTATAGACCATACCCCAACACCCATACCAAGAGCCATTTTTCTCTTGATGATTTACTAATTAATTGACACCATACAAATAACTGATAATTTTCGGGGGGTATGATCTCTGTCCCCCGTCGCGTTAGCACTTTAGCAGCAGCGGGAAACAGGTACATTGTCTCACTGCAAAAAATTGGGGCTCAACATGCACCTGTCCCTGCTTAACATCTCTAATAAGCCACTCATTATTTCAAACGAATTTCGGTTCCAATTTGTAGATTATACGGGTTAATTCCTGGATTGAGATTATATAAATCTAACAGCGTTACACCTGGATGCTCCATACTAATCGAATAGAGTGTGTCTCCTGCCTTGATTGTATAGTACTCGTTGCCGTAATCAGCGTCGTATTTGACTCTAACTTTGGATCCAATTTGTAAGTTATATGGGTCTACGTTCGGATTTAATACATATAAGTCTCTTAAATTGATATCTTCATACATGGTGGCAATGCTGTAAAAAGTATCACCGGCCGAAATCGTGTGATACCAATCACTTCCTGGATCAATGATAATTTCCGTTCCTATTTGTAAATGGTAAGGATCAATTCCTGGATTCCACTCATATAAATCATAGATGGTAACATTTTCTTGAGACGCTGCAATACTCCAAAGTGTATCCCCTTCCTCTACAGTTACTGTAGATACTTCAGCGTGGCCATGATCTACTCCTATTCCTGTGATCATGCCAACAGCTAAAATCGGTGCCATAAGGAATTTCAAACTTTTCATCATCACCCTCCTCGGTGTAATATCCATACTTTTATCCATTACTTTTATCTTTCTAAAACAATTGTAATAAATGTAATGGTTATGTAATATATGTATGTACTCTTTCATGAAGTAGTGATGAAACATGCTTATAAAAGCTGAATTATCAACTGATCGTGTTAATCGAATACAAAATGCCGCTACAAAAATTTAAAATCTTGGGTCAGTCCCCAAGATTTCCTCTTTTGAGCAATGTTACTTTCTGACATTGCCTAGATAGATCTCAACTTAAAATATATCATTCCTAATAATCTATTCCCGACGTTACTTTGAGTAAATATAAAGAAGGAGGAATATAGGTTTCTAGGACTCATTTAATAGAATAACTATCCTTAGATAACCAAGTTAAAAACTCGATATCATGTTATTTCCCTTTCAACCTTATATAAGGTCGTAGTAAATAACTTGCTACTTTTAACGGATCGGTTTTGGTTTGGAATAATTTCTTACCCCAGTAACCTTGTAGCGATTGAATCATTCGATCCAATCCTGTATTCGATAATTGCTCTAATGATCTTCTTAAAATGAGAGCATTTTTATAGCTCTTGCGAAGTGGTTTCATTAACTCCTCATACTTACCTAAACCACATAAATCATAGGCTGTAAACACCCCACTTAATATAGAAGCATACTGTCCAAAGCCCAAAAAAGGCATCATGGTTCCGAAACAATTTCCCACGTAAAAAGTATTCCCTATCCGCCCTGAGCCACATATTCCAATTGGATAACGGGTAATTTGGAACTGATCAGTTATTCGTATTTCCTGTTGAAGCTGAGAGCGTACCTTTTCATAAAATGAGCTCCAAAGATGATGTCCGCATTTTCAGGGTAGTCTGGAATAGCAAGTGAAATATTTGCCTCTTTTTCTGAAAATGGAATGAGATAACAATATCCGTACGGCGCTATGTCATAATCAAGCCAAGCCATGACAGTATAGCGGTCAAAATCACCTTTAACTGTTACGCCCTTTATCGAAACGGTTAGGTCTTCCCTAAAATTTCGGTGCTCCTTTGCATAATCCCCGTCTCCAGTTGCGATAACTACATGCGAATGTTTTCTTAGTAATTGTTCATATGTTTCTTCTGAATGATAATGAATCACTGATTTGGTTTGTTGTTCCAGCTGTGATTCAAATGAATCCTTATCCCTACCACGGATATTGGTAAATCCTAGTCGCCCCTCAATGTTTGTTTTTTCGTTCTTTGAAAAAAGCACCATTTCCTGAATATTTGAAGTAGGTTTGAGATAAATTCCAAATTCCTCTGATAAAGTTGCTATAGAATCATACACTGGTCTAATAAGAATAGACAGTAAAATTTCTCCGTTAACAAAACGGTCCCCTACTTTGCTTCTTTTTTCATAGATTGTTGGAGTAATGCCATTTTTCTCAAGCGTAATGGCACATGCTAAACCGGAGAGTCCGGCACCCATGATAGCAATATCCATTATCGAACCATACCCCTAAATGATTTATGTATAGCAAAAGCATTCCCTTATGGTGGGAATAAATACAATGGGAACATCCAATAACTGGATATTCATATAGAAAAAAGGAGAGTAGATGATTGGAATCTACCCTCCTCCACTTTATCTGCATCGACCTATTCCATAAATTCTCAAGTAAGTACTTATTTTTTAAAAAACAACTCCTTCTGCTCTATCTCACCCAACCGTTCTAGACCCTGTGGTTCATGATCTTGGAAATAAGCATGGTACAGCCTTCGTCATTACTTTTTTATTCGAATCTTGTGATGATCTTAGGTGGGAGCTATAGAGGATTGGGAAGTAATCCTGAAGAAACTTCCCTTCTACATGCGCAGTAAGAGCTATGATTTGAAAACCTAATTGTTCTGCAACAAAGAATACTGAGTTTAATACATGGTCACTGGAGGCTTTCACGATTGGATAACCTAAAATAACTACTCGATGCCGTTTCATAGATTTTGGAGTCAGTCCCCAAGATTACAGAAATTTCTTTTTATAATGGTTTAAGGCCAATAAAGGAAAGATATAACGATAGCTATGGTAATGAATATAAAACCCTCCTGCCATACCCTGTCCTTTAGGATAACTTATTGTCCAATCATTCTTTTTGGAGGATGCAAGCAAAAATTTTACCCCGGCATTTATTTCTGGAGTTGGTTGATCTGAGGCCTTTATTAAAGCATCTAATGCCCACGAAGTATGAGTTAGTGTACTAGCTCCTAAGGGGGTATACTCTTGATTTATATCGCTTTTACACGATTCTCCCCAGCCTCCATCAGAATTCTGTATGTCACCTAACCATTTTAGCGCTCTTTGTATCGAAGTGTTTTGAGGGGATACTCCTACAGAAACCATCCCGGTTATCGCAGCCCATGTTCCATAGAGATAACATATCCCCCAACGCCCATACCAAGAGCCATCTTTTTCTTGATGATCTACTAACCAGTTAACACCGTTTTTTATAACTGGATGATTTTTTGATAAATTTGTAAAGTTCCCGAAGAATTCCAACGTTCTTCCAGTTAAATCGGCAGTAGATGGGTCCGTAAGTAAAAATGCAGCACCTTCAATTGGTAAATGGTGTAATATGGTTTTATCCACATTTTTTTCAAAGGCCGGCCATCCGCCATCGTTATTTTGCATGGAAAATAGCCAGTTGATTCCTCTGTCCCATGCTTGTTGATATACAGAATCGTTATGAACAAGCTCTGCAATGGACCTTAATGCTGCTGTTGTATCATCTACGTCCGGATTCATCGTATTAACATGAGAAAATCCCCATCCACCTGGTAAACTGTACGGATTATGCACCATCCAATCTCCATATCGATGATGTTGGCGTGTTAGTAGATAGTTATTTGCTTTCTGAATCACAGGGTCCTGCCATGAAACTCCAGCATCTTGCATAACATAACTTATTAACGTTGTATTCCATACATTAGCTGTTGTATATTGCATATGGATATGTCCATCCACTTGGCTTTCCATTGATTTTAATCCGTTAACTGCCCTTATAATGACAGGGTCATTCTTTTGATACCCAAGAGATAACAATGAAAATATCATTAGAAAAGTAGAACTAAAATAGCTGTATAATGTTCCATCCGGTTCTATTCGGTCTAACATATATTTCTCCGCTTGTTGCATGCTGACGGAATGGATGTAGGCAGGTAATCCAACAATGTGGTGAATTCCTTTTTGAAGGAAAGACAGAAATGAACGCCACTCGCCCCGATTCCAATTAAAATCATCATTTTCTCCTGTTACACTGGAACGATATAAATTCGAAAGGTCTGGACTTCTGTTCGTCGTTTTTTGATATTTTTTATCCGCAAGAATCATAATAGGAACTATATTGACTCGGCCATAAACAGAAAAATCAAAGAGATTAATAGGAAAAGCTAATGGAAAAAGGATAAATTCCACTGGGATGGGGAAAAATCTTGGCCACTTAGATTGTCCAGTCAAGGCAAGCATTATTTTCGTAAACATATGGACGTTTTCCAAACCGCCTAATGATAAGATGATTCTTCTAGCAGCTTGCATTTCCTTGTTCCCTTCATGGAGGTACCCAGAATACAACAGTGCATAGTAAGCTTCAACCGTTGCTGATAAATTCCCTGTCTTTTCGTCGTAAAAAAGTTTCCAAGAACCGTCTTTCTCCTGTTTACTCAAAATTCTTTGCACTAAAGCCTCTATTAACTCTTCTTCTTCCATTTCCAACGTCCGTAATAAAATAATCATGTAAGCATCCGTTGATATACCTGTTTCAAAAGCATAGTCCCATGATCCGTCAGAAGTTTGGTCCTTTTTTAATGTCTGTACAATACGGGCAATTTCTTTCTCGATATTTTCTTTCATTCATTTCACCATCCTCCCTCAAGCTACCAGAACCATTTATTTAACCATTTTTATTCAAGTAAAAGAAAAACATTCATCAAGAGGCTTAAATCATCGTTTTAAATCGTATAAATTTTCTCAACAAACGCCCTAACGGTTATGGACCGTCATTCATATGTTAATTTAGAGAACAAAAAAAGGAGGAAATGAATATGTCTCAAGGAGGATATAACTACGGAAGCGGTTTTGCCTTAATCGTTGTTCTGTTCATCCTACTCATTATTGTGGGAGCAACATGGGGCTACGGTTATTAAAAAGAATGGCTCAATAAAAAGGCTGCAATAAATGCAGCCTTTTGTTTCGTTATAAGAAAAGATTGTTGTCTATATGAAAATAGCCAATCAATGTAAGGTGTCTTCAGCATTTATCATATATTTATATTACATAATTTTCTGCAAAAGGCGGGACAAATGCCCAGTACTTAGGACAACAGTGGAACATAGTATAAACATGTATAACGATTAGGAGGTTAAATGGTAATGAACTCACATTATGATAGGAATATGAATTATCCGACCATGCAAAGTCCAATGCAAGCAGGCACAATGAAAGGGTATGATCATCAAAAGGAAATGTATGATTTTTGTAGAAACTACAAAGATCATTATGTCATGATGGAAACAGATGATGGAAAAGTATATGATGGCATCATTATGAATGTAGAAGCTGACAATGTAGTTATATTAATGCCTGTCGGTGACCAGCGCCCGGAAGAATTCGATGAAAACAGACAATTTGGTTATGGCGGATATGGTTATCCTTATGGAGGTTATGGCCGGTTCCCATTCAGATTTAGAAGATTTCACCGATTTACTTTTCCATTCTTTGGAATAAGACGTTTCTTTTTCCCTTTCTTTTTCTAATCATTTAATTGTTAAATAGACTACTACCATCTCATTTTATGTTCCCAAGTAGACACACAACTTTTGTGGGCATGCATCCATAGTTAAATTTCTAGCATGCCCCTTCATTGACAGATTAGAATAGCCTTCAACTTTTTAAGGTTAGTAATATACTATACGCATCAGTTCCATGTTCATGTAGTGATTATGTCTATTTGTACATCATGATGAAAATATCTTTCGGCCCTTATACTCGCTAACAGTTAGACTACTTAATCCTCTAAATTTTGTAACACAATCATTTATTACAAGAAGGTTTAATACAATAATCTTATACGTAGCCACCCTACAACGTTCCTATTCTCCTTCTTTTATATAGAAGCTTAAATGAACAAAGGGAGGGATAAATCATACTTCCATGCTTAAATAAGAAATTAGAGCACAAAAAGCTGACTCCCAAATTAAAAAACATAAAAAAATATTTAATTCGTAAAAGCAGTAACACCATCAGTGAAAAACAATTAAACCAATCCGAACGTAATATCATACAGTTTATTCAGCTGGAGACAAAAAATAAAAATGTCAACAACATCACGAGAACGAATGCTTATTTAGATTTTTATAAAAAATTCCCTGAAATTCACTGGGCCTTTCTTGGACATATGGTATCCCGAAACGGTGGATGGAACATGACTGATTTAAAAGGAAGTCTATTACCAAGACTTTTATCAATAAACGAGCAGGAACAATTCTTCCTTTTTTTAGAGCGAGGAAATTGGTTAATCTTTCAAGATATTTATCCTCAATTATTGTTATACGAAGAAAGTGTAAAACGAAACACGAACCTGTTCTACCTTTTACCATTGTTCGGCGTTTCTTATTTTATGGAAGTAATTTGGAATTACTTTTACACCAATAAGGATGAATACCTTCTGGCCATAGCTCTGATAATCAATGAACAAAGCTATTTAGAAAAAAGAATCATCCAAAATGCTTATTATCAATCTACTGTATTAGAAACACTAGAATTTAAACTTCAGGAGCTATTAAACTTAAATCAAATCCTCTTTCCTTACTCTGATGAAAAGGAAGTCAAAGTTGTTGGTCAAACGATTCATCAATTCGCTTCTTTACATGATCGGATTATGTTGGGGAAACGTTTATACCAATTACTTTTTCATAAAGAAACGTCCCCCAAATTTTACCAATGGGCGATCCAACACCCCCATACAGGTTCTAGAAAGGATTACTGGATCCATTTATTTAACGATATAGATGAGTCCATACCTGGAACCTCGTATAAGCGAAGAATAAAGAACTGTAGTCTAAAATCAAATTCACCAAAATTATATAGTCCCCAATTATCTTACGCCTGGAACAATATAGAGCAGAAAGCCGCTGAACAGGGTGACTGGTATACAGATTGGAACGTGATCTATTATTTGCAAAAGAATAATCAAAAAGTGAATGGAGATATTTTTGATGAATATTGTGAAACATTGGAGCGAATCGAACTGGCAATCCTCGCAAAAGAAACATTCTCATTGGAAAAATAAAAACACAATCCATGCCTACCTATCTACTGTTATTTTATCTTCCCTAATAGGTACTTATTTAGATCTTCTGATGGTTGGAACAGGTCTGTATTCCTTTCCAATCCGGCCATTCCCGGAAGTATTTTCTATTCATATCATTTTTACACTATGTATCCTGCCCATTTTTTCTGTCTTTGTTATTGCTGTATTAAAAAGATTAACTAGATTGCAAAGATACATATTCATATTCATTTGCAGCTTTATAATATTTGTAGTTGAACAAATTACAGAACTACTAGGATTTTTTACCCACTCCAGTGCCTGGAAGCACGAATTTTCCCTAGTAGGTTATTTTATTTTCATGGTTATGATTTGGAAATTTTACAAGTGGATGGATAGTAAATAGAAGGAACCGCGAGGACAGACCCTCATTTTCCAATTGAAAAAATGTTAGTCCTATAAGTGATATATATCACATAATCAACCCACAGAATTCGTTATAATAAGGATAGTTTCACCTTATGTTAATAATTTCTAATCAATTATATAAAGGAGATATGCAAATGTCTGTAGAAAAATTGTCTGAATTAATTAGTCCTGAAGCTGTGATAAATTTTGAAACTGGTGCAATTAAAGCAAGCACGTTGGATTCCATCATTAATCTTCTGCCCTTTGAAATGGGTTTTTGCGATGAGAACGATATTTTCCGCTGGTATTCAAATAATCCAAACCGTGTACATGGTCGCCGTAAAGAAGCGATTGGTCGTCATGTACTTGAGCTTCACCCAAAAGTGACTCATCACGTTGAAAAATTGTTAAATGATTTCCATTCAGGAGCACGCGACGAATGGGAATTTTGGTTCCCAAAGCGCTCTGGTGAATCTGGTCAAATTTACCAAAAATTCATGGCAGTACGTGACAAAAATGGAAAATACCTGGGCTGCATGGATGTCACCGTTAATCTCGATCTTTTCCAAGGAAAAGAGGGTAAACATACCCCTGAAACGATTGACGAATTTATAGCTGTGAAGCCCGAATAAAAAATACCTATCTCAGTTAAGTTGAAAAACACATGGAATTTCCTATGTGTTTTTCTTTATATTAGAATTAGCGAGTTACTTACAATCAGAATCTGCATTCATAACGATAGAAGATCCATGCGGTAACCTAATTTTTTATTGATTGAATCGTTAAACAGATTTGGACATGAGGTATACATAGCGTACTACTCCATCATATTTCTATGCCTCTCCATTCTGTTTTGTCCTGATTGGGATATTATGTAATACTAGAGCTTTTCTTTGAAATGGTTTAGAAATTGTAGGTTGACCCCATTTGCTAATTTCATCCTCGCTCTAATGACATAGTATTGTCAATTTAAATAGGATGATAATTATCCACAATCCACTTTTATTTTAAGTATATTAAAGTTAATTCGACGATTTTCGCTCGAATTATGGTATTTTCGACATTTTTCAAACATTTTACTCCCAGTATGTACTGTTTATTCAGTATTAACTGTACAAACAGTGTTTGATAAACAAATTTTATAGTGATAGAATCATATTGTTGTTTTTCTTTTGGGTGCTACTCAAAAGTTTTTTTATGAATATTTTTAATGGAGGTGTAAACAATTATTGATTTCTTCAATTACTTTAGTAATAACTATAGTCAAATACTGGAATATACGATAGAGCATGTACAACTAGTTGGACTTGCCATTATTATTTCCATTTTGATTGGTGTTCCCCTTGGTATTTATTTAACGACAAATGAAGACTTGGCTGGAACTGTTCTTCAAATATCTTCTATTATGATGACTATTCCTAGTATCGCCCTATTCGGTATCATGATTCCAATACTATCAACCATTGGACAAGGTATTGGATTTCTCCCCGCCCTAATCGCGCTTGTCCTTTACTCTCAATTGCCAATAATTCGTAATACCTATACAGGAATTAATAATGTTGATCCAAATGTACGTGATGCTGCAAAGGGACTTGGTATGACAACAAGACAGAGATTACTAAAAGTCGAAATCCCTAATGCCATGCCACTTATTATGGCTGGTGTACGAACAGCAACCGTATTAAATATTGGAATTGGA
Organism: Oceanobacillus senegalensis; assembly: GCF_900176885.1. Classification (GTDB taxonomy): domain Bacteria; phylum Bacillota; class Bacilli; order Bacillales; family Amphibacillaceae; genus Oceanobacillus; species Oceanobacillus senegalensis. The sequence continues at coordinate 1,603,580 of NZ_LT839648.1, forward strand.
GCTATTGCAGCCTACATAGGAGCTGGAGGTCTTGGTTCATTAATCAACCAAGGAATTTCCAGATCAAACAATACCATGGTACTTGTTGGTGCAGTGGTTGTATCCATACTAGCGATTCTAGTTGATTATCTATTAAAATACATCGAGAAAAGAGTTACTCCAAAAGGAATTAAAAACTAAGAGTAGGTGATAAGGTGATAGAATTTAAGAATGTTTCTAAAGTATATAACGGTAGTGTGAAAGCTATCGATAATATTAACTTTAACGTGGAAAACGGGGAATTTGTTATATTAATTGGTCCGTCTGGTTGTGGGAAAACAACTTTATTACGAATGGTGAACCAATTAGAAGAAATAACCGATGGGGATATTCTCCTTAACAATAAAAGTGTTAAACAATCCAATAAAATTGAGATGCGCCGTAAAATTGGTTATGTTATCCAAAGTAATGGATTATTCCCAAACATGACAATTGAAAAAAATGTCATGATTGTACCTGATTTACTAGGATGGGACCGGAAAAAACAACAAGATCGATTCAACTATTTAATGGAATTAATTGGATTAAATCCAGATGAATACAGAAAAAGGTATCCACATGAACTTTCAGGTGGACAGCAGCAGCGTATAGGTGTTGCACGTGCCCTTGCTGCAGATCCGCCCGTGATGTTAATGGATGAACCTTTTGGAGCACTAGATCCAATCATACGTACCAAATTGCAGGAAGAGTTTTTACAAATTCAAAAAGAAGTGAACAAAACCATCCTGTTTGTCAGTCACGATATTGATGAAGCGGTGAAAATGGGGGATAAAGTTGCCTTACTACGTGGTGGGAAAATGATGCAATATGATAACCCATCTGAGATTCTACATCATCCAGCTAATGATTTTGTTTCCGAATTTGTTGGACAAGATCGCGTACTAAAAAGTACCAGTCTATATTCCGTTAAAGATTTAGCTGATACGATTACCTTAGATTCGTATCAAAAAGCAGATAGTGCTCAAGCAGTTACTGAAGACATTTCTCTTCGTATTGTCATTTCCAAACTGCTTAATCAGGAAACAGATCAGTTAGTAGTTGAGGACAAACAAGGGAATAAATTAGGAAAATTAACACTAGATTTGGTAGAAAAATTCCTTCATAAAGAAGTGAAAGAAACTCCAAATAGATAGGAGTGAAACGATGATTACAAATAAACTAATTAGCCAAATCGTTAAAATCGCTTTTTGGTTGCTTATCATTGCCTTTTTTGCTTGGGTATTTGCGAATGATTTATTTCGACCGATATATGAAGAATTCGACACCTTTCTGAATCTATTAATCGAGCACATAACCATTGTGTTAATATCCGGATTACTAGCAATCATGATATCCATACCACTTGGCATTTTTGTTACGAGAGAGAAATTTCGTAAGTCTGAATTTTGGATAGTCAATATTGCAAATCTTGGTCAAACCATTCCAAGTTTAGCTGTATTGGCACTAGCAATGGGGTTCTTAGGAATCGGAATGCAAGCAGCAATTGTTGCCCTATTCATCTATTCCCTGCTTCCTATATTGCAAAATACGATAGCAGGAATCCAATCCGTAGACGAAAACATGAAAGATGCTGCTCGCGGTATGGGACTAACTCCAGCTCAAATTTTATGGCAAATAGAATTACCAAATGCGGCATCATCTATTATCGCAGGAATTCGTACTGCAATCGTAATTAATATCGGTACTGCTGCACTTGCCTATCTGATTGGAGGCGGCGGTCTAGGAGCTTGGATATTTACTGGAATTAGACTCTTTGATAATTCTTTCTTAATTTCTGGTGCTGTTCCAGTGACATTGCTAGCTATTTTAATCGATTACTTTTTCCGACTTATGCAAAAAGTCTTCGTACCAAAAGGGCTGAGATTAGCCAAACAAACACAAAAGTCATAAAACAAGGAGCAATAAAATGAAAAAACTACAATTACTCATTACCCTATTGATTACTGTAGCTGTACTAGCTGCGTGTGGAGGGGGGAATGACAAACAAATTACCGTTGGAGCGAAAAACTTTACCGAACAATATCTATTAGCTAAAATGACAACGTATATGTTAGAAGAAGAAGGCTTCGATGTGGAAGAAACAACGGACCTAGGTAGTACAGCATTACGACAAGCTTTAGAGAATAAACAAGTAGATATTACCTGGGATTATGTTGGTACTGGTCTAGTAACCTATTTAGGTGAAGATCCAATGACAGATCCTCAAGCAGCTTTTGAGAAATTAAATGAAATGGACCAAGCAGAAAATGATATTGTCTGGACAAACTTAAATGAAGTGGATAATACGTATACACTAATGATGCGTGCTTCCGATGCAGACGAATTAGGTATTACTTCTATTAGTGATTTGGCTGACTATGTAAATAATAACCCTGGAGAACTTACCATGGCTTCGGATGCTGAATTCACTAACCGCGAAGATGGACTACCTGGTGTATATGAAACATATGGTTTTACATTCGAAAATGTCATCGATATGGAAACTGGCTTAAATTACAATGCTTTGCGTGACAATGAAGTAGATGTATCCGTAGGCTTTGCAACCGATGCTCGCATCGATGCTTACGATTTTATCAACCTAGAAGATGATAAATCCTTCTTCCCATCTTATAACGCGGCCGTAGCAATGACAACAGATACTTATGAAAAATACCCAGAAATTGAAGAAATTCTTGCACCACTCTCTGACTTACTAACTAGTGAGATTATGCGAGACTTAAACTATCAAGTGGATATTGAAGAAAAAAGTGTTAACAAGGTAGCCAAAGAGTTCCTAGTAGAAAACGGGTTAATAGAAGGATAATAAAAAGGGATAGTGCTTTAATTAAGGCATTATCCCTTTTTTCTTTATGGGCCATAATATTCGATACCCTTAAGGAAAGATATGTGTAGGACTAATTTTAATTAATGCAAGCATACAGTAACTAGAAAATGTTTCCTCGCCTGTCTGCTAATACCACAAGCATGATATATATTTTTATTGGATTTTGTTAATTCCAATATGATAAGAACAACTATGCGAATAACCATGGCATGAACAATTCACCCACCTATCCTTACGTCCATCGCCCATTGTTCCCTATTCATAAAAAGTAATCTAGTTACGTATCCATCATTTATGGGAGGTGGAAACGTGTATTTTTTTCAACCTATTTCAAATGAGGTTCGTTTGTTTCAAAAAGAATTCCATCACTATAAAAATACGAAGAAACTTATATTAGGATCGATTTTTGCCTGTTTTGCTGCCATTTTCCAAGCTTCTGGAGGTTTTTTACCAGATATAGGATACGTAATCAGTCCTCTTGCCACGGCTCCTATTCTGTTATGTACCATATTTTCCATTCCATCGGGAGTAATGATCTATTTTTTGACCATGATGCTGTTATTCATTATCCAGCCAACGGAACTGATTATATTTCCTTTTACGACAGGATTGTTAGGACTAGGTTTAGGGACAGCTTTTTCCCTTTTTAGGAGGAGAATAAGTATTATTTTTACCGGATCCGTTCTATTAATGATAGGAATATTGAGCCTCCTCTTTATTTTTCACTTTCCCGTTCTAGGACCAGTAGTCTCTAGCACTTTTTCATTTCTTAAGGCTGGTGGTATTTTTGTATTTACGTTTCTTTATAGCTGGTTATGGGTGGAAATTGCTTTATTCATTGTTAAACGGTTAAACAGGTTGATCTCATAACTGTCAATGGAACGATAGCCATTCAAATTCATGAAATGATTTCGAATATAGTTCCTTGGTTAAAATCTGTTACTTCCATAGAGCCATAAACTCCTAAAAATAATCTACTTTGATTTAGGTTGGTTCCCAAACTAACGTAATAAGCTGATGAAGACCCGAAATCATGATTAATTTGAATTTCATTGAAATCATTATGTTTACCATCTGGTCTCATAAAAGTATAGGCTAAAGCTCCTCTCGCCGGTGATTGGGGTTCTTTTTTAACAAAATCTGTAAACACCACACACCCGGTTAAATCTGGAATTCCAGTCCCCATATAAGCCTGAATGCCTGTAAGAGCCGTTCCCTCAAACTTATCGGTTCTAGAATCGGAGTGAAAATAACTTGTTAAAGGGTGAAGACGTTTCCCTGATAGTGCTGCCGCCTCTTGGTAGAAAGCTACTATCTTCTCATTCAAAGATGAATCATTAGAGCAGTCTCTTAAAATCATAGTTGGAAAATCACCTTCCCATCCTCTCCAGCCAAGGTTAATAAAGCCTTCTTGGTCAAGTTTAGTATTCATATCATAAGCTTGAAGAAGCTGTGTGACCGGTATTGGCTTATCATTAACGTATGAAAAGACAGACTCTACCAATTCCTGTCCAACATTTCCAACATATTTAATAAACTGATTGTGAAACTTTTGAAATGAAATGCCAGGAATATTACGAACCCCTTTAGCCGTTACTGTGAGCGTTTCCTGAATGGTTGGGGGAAGTTCATCAAAACGAGTGGCGATGGGAGGATGATGGAAGTATGTATTTTTGTTTACATCCATTTCTATGATTTTTCCGGCGATTTCGATATCTTCCTGACTTAGGTTAAACGGGTCAAAGCCTGATCCGCCATCTCCAGTTGTTATCACAAGCTTTCCTATTTCAGGTGAAAAGTTTAAACTATTGACACCATTATGATTAGAAAAAGGTCTTCGTAAATTAAGTAATGTGCGTCGTTTTTGAGGATGGCCGTTTAAATTTAGAATCCATTCTTCAATCGTATCCACATGATCATACTGCGTCCCTCTATTTTCCCACTTTAGGTTTAATGTATTTGGATCACATGGATTAGGAGTAAACGAATCAGGTAAAGCACCTGGACCTTGAGTTCCGGCCACGGAATAATGAAGATAAAAGATGCCATTATAGTAAAATTCGGGATGAAACGCTAACCCTAGTAATCCACGTTCATCGTATCCTCCGCCAGAGACACCTAGCTTTAGGATGAGTGGTCGAATATCTAAGAACGTTCTAATGTCCCCATTTCCAATGAAAAAGATTTCTCCTACTTGGGTTGCAATAAATAACCTTTCCACGGAGTCACCTGGTAGGATTGCCGTCTTCAAAACAGTGGGTAAATTTATCTTATTTACAATGGGCCGTAATCTAACTGTCACCTTTTTCAACAACGGACCCTCCCTCTAATGGTTTACTTTTATAAGAATATGATAAAATTGTGGTTCCGATGCACCATGTTTTTGTATCACATTAAAACCCTCCCAACCATACAAGAAGAAAAACTGGCATAAAAAAACTGTAACCAGCCATGATAATAGCCGGTTACAGTTTTTTTCATCTTATTATACTGCATTTAGTTCTGATCCTTATCAGAATTCGTATTCTCTGTTTTACTTTGTGCTTTCACTGTTGCTAGCTCTGATTGAATTTCTTCCATTTTCTTATCGGTTAATTTATAGAATTTCATACATGTAAGGAAAACCCCTAACAATAATGCTGGTAAACCAAATGCTAGGATTAAAATAAAAGTGCTTTTTATGCTTTTTCATAAAACATTCTATGGAAATAGGGGTAAAAAAACCTCGTAAAATAAACTTTTACGAGGTTTTTTGCATATTATTTTTTATATCCTAAATTTGGAATCTCTTTCCAACGTTCACTTAAATAACGTACAACCATTTTCGGTTCTCTTGCTCTTGTAAAGATACCTTTTTTATTCCCTTGAACACGCATGATTCCAAATTTCGTTTGGAAATCAGCGAAATTCCACAATTGTTCCCCAACAAAGTTCGGAATTTCATCAAATACTTTACTATTCATGCGATAGTAATCTTCTTGATATTCTTCACTAAATGGTTCACCAGACATACTATGCATACCCGCAACGGTATCTGCACCATACTCGGTATACATAATTGGTTTTTCAGGATATTTTTCCTGCCACGCTTGTAGCTCTTTACGTGTTTCTTCCTCTGCTGTTTCCAAATCACCATGTTGTATATACCATCCGTAGTAACGGTTTAAAGCAATCACGTCATATAAATCGGCACATTTTTCCGTTTTTGGATTGGCCATCATGATAAGAACATTTGTTAGTGGACGATTTTGTGGATCTAACTCACGTGCAAGATTGAATAACGGTTCGAAATATTCATAAGCACCTTTTGAATACGTAGCAGACTCATTGGCAATAGACCAAATGACAACACTAGGATGGTTTTTGTCACGCTTAATTAATTCACGAATCACTTGTTCATGTGCTTCTGAAGTATTCATTGTACTCCATGTATCGTCCTCAAAATCCTCTTTTTCTAACATGGATACATCAAAATTGAAGGACGCCATTAAACCAACAGCTGGTGTTTCATCAATCACCACAATTCCTTCACGATCACATAAACGCATCATCTCTTCTGAATACGGGTAATGGGACGTACGGAAGGAGTTGGCACCCATTTCTTTCATTAGGTTGATGTCAAGAACATTATACACTTCATCCATTCCTCTACCATGAGCATATGTGTCCTCATGCTTACCGAACCCTTTGAAGTAGAACGCTTCCCCATTAATTAAGAATTTACCATCCTTCACTTCTACCTTACGCACACCAAATGGTTCTTCATAGACATCCTCTACTTCCCTATTATTTAGTCCTTCCACGCGTGCTGTATAAAGATAGGCATTCATTGGTTGCCATAATTTTACATTTTCTAGTACCGCACTAGATTCCGTACCTGTAGCTTGAGCCACTTCTTTACCAGCTTCATCAAGGACGGTCACTCGTATTTCATCAAATACGCCACCAGTTTGGACCGTAAATTGTACATTTGCTTGTTTTTTCTGCAAATCAACTTCAGGAACAATAACAATATCTTCAATATAGTTTTTTGGTGTTGAATAGATTTTTACCGGACGATGTAAACCAGCATAGTTAAAGAAGTCAAAGTTCTCATCAACTTTACGTACTAGTTTTCCGTTTTCATCCGTTGTTTCACTATAATTACCAACTGGCAATGTCGTATAATCTAAAATATTACTCAATTTTACGGTTAAGCGGTTCGTACCCTGTACTAAATAATCATTAATTTCTGCTTCAAATGGCATAAATCCACCTTTATGATGAACGACAAACTCTCCATTAACATAAACCCATGCCTCGTGTGTAGCAGAACCAAAACGTAATACTAGTCTTTCATTTTGTAAAGCTTTCGCAATTGTAAATTCCTTTTCATAATAGAAAAAACCACTATGTTCACGAACTTCTTGTCTAACTGCTTGATCATTAAACGAAGCAGGAACCGCCATCGATTCACTTGTTGGTAGCGGCTGAGTCACATCCACTTCCTTTACTTCGTCATCTATCATAAAATTCCAAACTCCGCTTAAATCCATTACGACACGGCTATTTGTAGCTACTGGATATAACATAATTTTTCCTCCATTCATGTATCATACAAAGTTGCAAATGAATCCTAATCTTTTTATTGAATGAGAATCCATTCATAATCGTATCCAAATTCATGAAATAGATACTTTCTTTTTAAGCTTGTTTGTGTTTACATTTTGTATTATAGTAAATTTCGCGATATAATCATCGTATCATTTTTACTATTATAGTAATTTTATTGCTGTTTTTCATTTTTCTAGTCAAATTTAGTAGAAAGGTAGATTTTATGGAGGAAAAATTAGAAAGAATATCCCAAATGATACACTCTATCACAAAAATTGATATCCGTTGGTATGATTATGATGGAAATATGATATACCCATTAATCAATCATTCCATCCCTAGCGTTTTAAACCAACCAGATAATGAGTGTTTCCATATAAATGAGGTCCTAAGAAAGAACCAACGCAATCATTACTACCATTATATCAATACATACGGACTTGAATACATTACAGTAGGTATCTGGAGAAGTAATTCATTTCATGGTAGTATCGTCATCGGTCCAATCATTACAAGTATTTCCGTAATGGATCTGATAAGTGATATTATTTCTAAAAACAATCTCCCTATCGGTAAGCGGAAGCAATTGGAAGAATTTTATCAGTCGTTACCAGTTTTAAGTCAGACGGAATGTAAACATATCGGAGAACTGCTTGTAAATATGAGTCATCATGATTTTATGAATGCTCAGAAAATATCATCTCCTACCCTGAAACCAGCACCTAACCAACATATCAGAAAGATGGATATGGAAGGAGATAAACAGATTATCGAAAATAGATATGAATATCAGAATAAGCTAATGAATGCTATAACAAAAGGAAATAAAGTAGAAGTAAATCACTTACTCCATTCCATGTCCGAACTCGTGGCGTTTTCGGATCGAGTTCCGGGAAAACCTATTCGGTCTTTTAAAAATATTGCATTTGTCATGAACACATTGTCTCGTGTCGCTGCAGAAAGAAGTGGCGTCCACCCCATTTATCTGCATAATATTTCGGAAAGATTTGCGATTTTGATTGAACGTACTACGAATATTCCAAAATTAAAAAAACTAATGGTTCTTATGGCGAATGATTACTGTGATCTTGTAATAACTTTCTCTTCGGGACATTATAGCCCAATGATAAAAAAGGCTGTGGATTATATCCAACTAAATTTAGGAGAGGAATCACTAAGTCTTCATTATATAGCGAAACAAATACACGTTAATCCTTCCCATCTTTCACGAAAATTTAAAGAAGATACCGGAATGACCTTAACAGAATTTATTCAACGAAAAAGAGTAGACGAAGCAAAATTATATTTACAAAAAGGCAATTTATCGGTTACAGATATTGCTTATATGGTAGGTTTTAATGACCTCAATTACTTTAGCAAAGTATTTAAAAAATTAAACAACCAAACGCCATCACAGTATGCGAAAGAGAGAAAGATGTAGGTTACGTTTGGATTGGAAGGGTTAGGTAAAAAAGTGCAACTAGCTAATATTTCATTGGTTGTGCCTTAATCTAATGACCCTTATCGTCAAAATCTGACAATGAATGACAACGACGTGAGGATAAGGTATAATAAATATGTTTTGAATCACCTTTCATTTGAGGAAGGGGTTTTTTTATGATTACCTTACATAATGTCAGCAAACGGTTCGGTTCATTTGAAGCCATTCAGTCGGTATCATTACGTATAAAGTCAGGCGAAATTCATGGGGTTATTGGCGCGAGTGGTGCAGGGAAATCAACATTGCTGCGTATGATGAACTTCATCGAACAGCCTGACGAAGGAGAAGTGATCATCGATGGAGATACACTAAACCATTTAAAAGGGAAGCGAATTCGTCAGATACGTCAATCGTTGGCTATGATTTTCCAAGGGTACCATTTGGTCGGAAATAAAACGGTTTTCGATAATGTCGTTGTACCATTAGAATTAGCTAAAGTTCCGAAAAAAAGACGGACAGAACAAGTAATGGAGAGTTTGCGGTTTGTTGGCCTCGAGAGGTTAAAAGATCAGTATCCGGGGCAGCTTAGTGGAGGTCAAAAACAACGTGTCGCTATTGCACGAGCAATTGTCAACCAACCTAAGGTGCTGTTATGTGATGAACCCACGTCATCACTCGACCCGAATACGACGGCAGAAGTGCTCGAAGTGTTAGAGCGGATCAATCAAGAATTTGGTGTCACCATTGTCATCGTTAGTCACGAAATGGAAGTAATTAAAAGCATCTGTGAACGAGTGACGGTTATGGCAGATGGCCGAGTTTATGAAGAAATGGAGATTAATCCTACCGGTGTACATAAAATGGAACACAGCGCTGAAGGGTTTATCAAACGATTGAAATCAAGTGGTGACGATAATGATGCCTGATATATTAGTTGAATATCAAACGGAGATTTGGGTGTCGATTGGTGAAACATTTATTATGGTTGGTTTTTCCATACTAGCAGCATTGTTAGTCGGGCTTCCAGTTGGGACCTTCCTATTCTTGTGTCGAAAAGGGCAATTACTTGAAAATAAATTTGTTTTTTCATCATTGAACTTAATTGTAAATATTATTCGTTCGTTTCCATTCTTGTTACTCGTTATCTTTTTGATTCCGTTCACCCGTTTTATTATTGGAACAGCGATTGGTACAGCAGCAGCAACGGTTCCTATGACGGTTATCGCAATCGCACACTACTCTCGTCTTGTAGAGCAATCCCTTCTCGATGTCCCTAAAGGCGTGATGGAAGCGGCTGTTTCGATGGGCGCGTCGGTTAAAGATATTATTTTTAAATTTTTGTACGTGGAAGCACGCTCAGCGCTCGTCTTAAGTATGACGACATCCACGATTAGTTTTATTTCCTACTCGACGATCATGGGTGTCGTCGGCGGTGGGGGTATCGGTGATTTCGCCATCCGTTATGGTTACCAACAATTTCGAACCGATTTGATGATTTATATTATCATTATTATGGTAATATTTGTTCAACTCATTCAATTTGCCGGCATTACATTAGCAAGAAAAATAGACAAACGATAAGGAGAGATCATGGATGAAAAAATGGCTCATGACCATGATGGTGGTCCTAGCATCTGTGCTAGTCGCGTGTAGCGGCAGCAACGACAGTGAGAATACTGAAAAGTCAAGTGAAGACAATACTAATGACGAAAATAAAGAGCAAACCATAAGAGTTGCAGTCGTTGAATCCCCTATGTTAGACATTGTTGAAATTGCAAAGGAAAATCTCGCTGAAGAAAATATTGAAGTAGAGATCGTTGAAATGGGTGACTATATTCAACCAAATGCAGCGTTAGCAAACAAAGAGGTTGATGCAAACTTCTCACAACATGTCCCATTCATGGAGCAGTTCAACGAAAACTCAGATGCTAGTTTAACAGAGGTTCAGCCTATTTATTATGCTAATTTCGGGCTTTATGCACAAGAATACGATAGCGTGGAAGAGTTTCCTGAAGATGCAACCATTGGTATTGCAAATGACCCATCCAACGTCGATCGTTCCCTACGCCTGTTAGCTTCACATCATTTAATAGAATTGAACGAAATTGATGACGGACAGTACGGATTAGATGATATTAAAGAAGGCTCACACAACTTTAGTTTTGAGCAAGCGGGTATTACTGCATTAACTCGTTTATATGAGGATTTTGATGGCATTATCGTTAACCCTACCCACGCGGATAACTTAGGTTTAACTCCGGCTGACGATGCCCTCATTACGGAAAAAGAAGATAATAAATTCGCGATTACATTAGTTGCACGTGAAGATAATGCTGATTCAGAATTGATCCAACAATTAGCGGACGCGATGACGAGCGAAGACGTTCGCGAGTTTTTAAATTCCCGTGAAGGAAAAGCATCTATTCCTGCCTTCTAAAATTAAATCGTCCATCATTTCTCTGACATATTAGTATAAGCGTCAGAGCTAGTATTTCTGTCAAGTAGATCAAAAAGGCTAAAGATCCATTACGCATTAATTTTTTGCTTATATTAAGTTGGTGCTAGTGATCTTTAGCCTTTTTTATGTTTGTGTACATCCATATATCTACCAGTTGATAGACATCTTTTATGGTACAGGGTTTCTGGGGAACGATACTAAAAAGGCTACCCCCTTGATGGAAGAGAGTGCCCTTTTATTTTGGATGTTCTTCCTTTTAGAGAACAGCCTTAATAATATAGTTTTAAAAATCTATTTTAATGTAATAGCCTCTTGACCGCGCCCGTGTAACACAAACCGATCAATCACGTACCCCGAAGTTGCACCGACTACCGCAGGAACAATCCATCCTAATCCTAAATCAAAGAATGGGACAAAACCAATCACTTGTGCAAAACCATCTACATTAACTCCAAGATTTGCTAACACATCATAGAGCGCATAAACAAAGGTCAAGGCAATCGACGCACGATACATTGTTTTTCCTTTTCCAATAAAAGGAGTTAGTAGGGATAGCATCATCAGGACAATCGCAATCGGATAGATAAATACTAAGATGGGAACAGCAATATCTAAGATTGCATTTAGTCCAAGACTAGAAATCGCAAATCCGACGAAAGTTAGAACTCTAACATATGTTTTATAACTAAATTTCGGATATAAACCTTGGAAAAAGCTTGCACTTGCATTGATGAGACCTACACATGTCGTTAAACACGCAAGGATAACAATGATACTAAACAGCAAACTACCCGTATTTCCAAACAATAACTGAGAAGCTGTCGTTAAGATTTCCGCACCATTCGTGAATTGTCCTGCTTGTGGCAAAACAGCTCCAATCCATCCTAAACAAATGTAAACCGCTGCAAGTCCCAATACGGCAACAATACCGGCACCGACACTTCCTTTAATCTTTTCATTTTTCGATTGGATCCCATAGTCTTTAAACGCATTGATGACAACAATTCCAAAGGCCAGCGCTGCCACTGCATCCATCGTGAAATACCCTTCAATGAACCCCGTGACAAACGGATTGGCCTCATATTTTGCGGTTACTGGACCTGTTACATTTTGTAATAAATAAAAAGCACGGATGAACAGGATTGCAAGCGCAATAAGTAGAATTGGTGTAAGCCATTGGCCTATACGTTCCACTAATTTTTGTGGATTTAGACAAATATAATATGCCGCAGCGAAAAATAAAACGGTAAAAAGAATAAGTGGTCCTCCCCCATTATTATCAAAATACGGCTGGAAACCTAATTCGAAAGCCACGTTTGCCGCACGTGGGATGGCATAAAATGCACCGATGGAAAGATAAATGATTACAGCAAACACCACACCGAATACTTTATGGACACGACTACCGATTGTAACTAATCCTCCATCAACCGTAACAACAGCAAGTACCGCAATAAAGGGAAGCAATACACCAGTTGCAAGGAAACCAGCCATTGCTGGTGTAAAATTACCGCCTGACTCTAAGCCCAATAGTGGCGGAAAAATTAAATTTCCAGCACCAAAGAATAACGAAAATAGCATTAAACCTGTAAATAACACTTGCTTATTACTCATTTTTTCCACTCCTAATCCTGTTGAAAGTAAATTTCTCAGATGATTGGAACAGAGAGTAACTAGTAACCTTAAGCAGTTTAAACCTAGTTACCGGCGCCTGGAAACTAGTATTTTAAAAGACAAAAAACTCGCCCCTATAAAAAGGGACGAGTTTGTGCTCGCGTTACCACCCATATTTCATATGCGTTAATTTGCATACGACTCTCTGCCACGTACAATCATACATGCTCCCAGTAACGGGGGATACCGTCAATACTTACTTTGTTCAGCATTGCACCTCAGGGATGATTTTCAGAAATAAGTTGTTCATCGACTCCCACCAAACGCCGACTCTCTGAAGAACAAGGGTTATAACCTACTCTTTCCCATCATTGATTTTGAATGTTTGAAAATAGTTTAACTAAATAATTACTTTTCGTCAATAGGTTTTTTGAATAAAAATAAATTAGAATGTTCAAACGTTTAAGGGAACAGGTTAAGAACCAACCATTTGACTTTAGCTCTTAGACGATGAAGCGAAATTGTAAACGCATATTTCTTGCAATAAAAATAGGTGCTTTAAGAAGCACCACGAAAATTATTCTGCTGTCACTAAGGAGTGAGAAATAACAACATTTCTTTGTTCTCCTAAATTGATTTTACCATCCTTACTCTTGATTGAAGCACGAACGACATCGCCCTCTTTTAGGTATTTGTTACCGTTTTTCAGCTGATTTTCTACTAATGTTTTTCGTTTACTCTCCACAGACTGAGTGGGGTCTGACACTTGTTTTAATAAATCAGGAGTTAAATTCATCGCAACTCCACCCGTCGTTCCAGATAGAACCATATCTCCTTTCGATAAATCCATGACTTGAGACACATCTGTCAAAGTTTCTGCCGGTTTATAGAGTAACTGATTCGTACTTGCAGATTGACGTAACTCATCATTGACCCAAAGATTTAATTCAAGATCATGGATGCGAGGGACCTCCTCTTTGTCTAGTAAGTATAGAATTGGCCCTGTAGGACAAAACGTACGATAGCTTTTTCCTCTAAGCCACTGACCTTGAACGAACTGTACGTCACGTGCTGAAACATCATTTGTTAAAACAATCCCAGCTAAATATTCATGCAAGTTATCATCTGTTACTTCTATAGCTTCATTAATATTCGAACCGATAACCAACCCTAATTCAATCTCATAATCTAGCAATTCAACATTAGAAGGACGAATTATTTCGGAATACGCACCACTAAGAGAGCTATCTGCTTTACTAAATAGCAAATTAAATGGTGGACGATTCGCTTCCATACCAGACTCTGTACGATGACTAGAATAATTAGCCCCCTGGCAAATAATCCTTGCCGGTTTCGTCACGGGACTTAATAAGGTAACATCATCAAATGAAACGCTCTCAGCACTTGTATCCTCTAATATTCTTTGTGCTTCCTCCTGTCCTTTCTCTAAAAAGTCTGCTAGAGTTGGATAATTCCCTTTTACTAGTTTGATTCGATTTTCTTCCACTACTCCCCATTTCTCTGTGTGATTTTTTTCAAATCGAACAACTTGCATCCCCATCATGCCTCTCCTCCTACTTTTTACTTGTTTTGATCTAGTAGCGTTTTTTCAAATAATAATTGAACCCTTAAAATCATATCGGTCATAACCGTTTTAGCTCTCTCTTCATCACCGGACATAATAGCATCGTATAAATCATGATGCCTATTTAATACCTCTAAGGTTGGTTTTTTCTGTTGTAATTCAGGATGTTCATGTAGAGCTTCCATACTTTTTTCTCTGCTGATAATGAGCCCTTTATGTAATAATTTAAGCAAGCTGATCATCAAGGAATTATGCGAGGCTTCGATAATTCGTAAATGAAAGTTATAATCTGCTTTAGCCCATTTTTTCGTATCGTTTATCGTATCTTTTAGTTGTTGAAAGCAGATAGTGATTCCTTCTTTATCCTCTTCTGAAGCGTTTCTTGCTGCTAACCTAGCCGCTACTGGCTCAATCCCCAGGCGTATATTGGTCAAATCAAGAAAGAACGCTCCATCTCCTCCTTGGTTGTCACCAATCCATGTCATGACATCCAAATCCCACCATTGCCAATCACTCGTTGGCAGGACTACTGTTCCTGAACGTTTAGTGGATCGAACCATTTTCCGAGTGGATAATCCTTGAAGGGCTTCTCGTACCACCGTCCGACTTACCCCATAATCCTCACTTAAATCTTCTACTTTTGGTAGTTTTTCACCTGGTTTTATTGCACCATTAACTATTTTTCTACCAATTATGCTTACAATCTCATCGCTTCTATTTCTCATTCATCCATCTCCTTTTCGATTAGGAAAAATCCCCCCCTTATACCTGTTTTCCTAATAAATAATATTTATCAATATTTTCAGATAAATATTATTTGTTCACATCTTACTTGCATCCTTGTTATTTGTCAATTATTTTTTTCAGAAAAATATTTAAGTTTAGAACGTAAGGACATCGCTTTAATCTCAAATATTTTCTTACCAACTAATACAGAAAAGTAAAAGTCCGGGGATCAGTGACTCATATCACAGAGTTATCCCGTAATGATGCGATATAATAAATATGGTTCCATCTATAAGTGTTGAAGACATAATAGGAATCGTGTTTTTTAAAGGCAGTTACTAAGAAATTGTTCCCTATTGCTCCGCTTAACAGCCCTTAAAAAGAGCATCATATGGAGGCTAAAAAATGGTTCAAGCACACTTAGATATCAAACAAATAAATAAGGTAAAAGATTTATTACTCCGATTACTTCATGGGGAGTCCGAAAAGAACGTTCAAGAGGATGTTGATCAGCATATTCAGTACTCAGATACTGTAGACATTTTATTGATTTTGCAAGAATTAAAAGCTGCAGATAATGGCATTACAATGAAAGAGATTAAGAAGTTTTTTGACATCTATCATTCCCTATACGGTCAATCGTTACAAAACATCCTTGTTACAAAATCGCAACATCCAAGTCATCCTATTCAAATCTTTAATGAGGAAAACCGGGTATTTGAGCGTCTATTAACACGAATAAATTGCCTACTCAAAGCTATTGAAAAAGATTCACAACACCCGACAGATCCACTTATTGATGACATGAACCAATTAGGGCAAATGTACAGTCATTACAATCGTAAAGAAAAACTCTTTTTCCCTATACTAGAGCGTTATCGTATTTATACCCCGACTCGTACGATGTGGGCTGATGATGATCGCATTCGCACGTTATATAAAGGGGCCAAAAGAATAATGGAGAAAATTCCGCACATCGATTTTCCATACGTCAAACAAGCTTATCAAGATTTAGAAAAGGCATGTCATGACATGATTCAGCAAGAAGAATACTTCTTATTACCTATCGCCCAGTCCATTTTTAAAGAAGCTGACTGGAGTGCCATCGCAAAGGAAAGTAAAGCATTTGGATTTGCCATTAATGAACCTGATGAAGATTGGATCCCTGAAAACAAGTTATCTACGGATGATCAAGTAAAGACAACGAACACAACGAATAAAGAACATTTGCGATTTGGTGGGGGTTACTTAACCCTTAAAGAAGCCAACCATATTCTGAACAACCTGCCACTTGAAATAACGTTCGTGGATAAAAATGGGATCTTCAAATATTTCAATGAAATCGTGGAATCATCAAAGATGATGTTTATACGTACACCCATTTCGATTGGCCGAAATGTCGCAAATTGTCATCCTCCTAAGAGTTTGCAGAAAGTTATGCAAGTCATCCGTGACCTTAAGACAAAGAAGCGGTCATCAGAAACGATGTGGTTTAAAAAGAAAGATCAATATATTCATGTTACGTATAAAGGTGTGTTCGATGAAGACGGAGAGTACTTAGGAATCTTAGAATATGTACAAGATATTCAACCATTTCTGGACTTACCCTGTGAGGTTAAAAGAGGATTAAGCGTGGACAAACAATGAAGGTCAAAGGCAGCAACAACTAGTTCCACGGATTGGCGCATTGAAATCAGTTGAATACTCAGTTTCCTAGTCTACTTACGCGGGTTTTTAATAAGTAATTACGGATAAATGTAGCAATTACATAAAGTGGATACCCTTGTTAGAAAGAATATCCACTTTATGTTTACAATGAAACTATAACGCTTCTACAACTAAATGGCCTATATTTTCTGTTAACGAATCTTTCTCAAAATGTCTCTTGTTGCTTTATAACATTTAAACAGAGTCGTTGAACTGGACGACGATTCGCTTTTGTACATTACATACGCGATTTCCCAAGTTCTTTTTGAAGAGATTGAATTTCCTTCTGTATACTAGGATAGTCGTCTATTTCTGGTATTACTCGCTGCTTTGATGTAACATTTCGTGTTGTAGCATTTGCCATTGTTTCAAATGCAAATAAGAGTTGTGCTAATTTTTCATCGGAAAGGGTCGGCCTATTCGATTCCTTTGAGCATTTTTCTAATAAATATCCTAATTGAACCACCCGAAATAACACAGGCCAGTAATAATCTAGTACCTTACGATTAGCCGGAATTTCTCCAGAGGCAGTATTATATAAGGTTTGTAAATTATTTAAATTTGTCCTCATCTTAATTCTCTCTTGACTTTTCCTTGCATTAAACCCTTCTCCCTGATCTGAAAAAAGCACCATGAGAAACTGGGCTTGGCTTCGTAGTGTTTTGCTCAGTAAATGCGGAACCCTACTAGAAGCAGATTTTCTTCCAACCACATAAACCCCTAATAAACCAATCGCACTTCCGATTACGATGTCAATGAAGCGTGCTTGTGCAAAATAAGAGAAACTAAACACACCCTGGCTTGTACTTTCAGCCATTAACAATGCATTTGGCGTAAAGAAAAGTGCTGCCAAACCATAATTTTTCACAATGAACAACTCGGTTATAAAGGTCAAAAGTAAAATAAACAACGCAATTACAAAACCAGATGGATTTAATAACAGAATGAAGCTCGCAATAACTATACCAATGATTGTACCTAAAAACCGTTGAATCGCGCGATGAAATGTTGCCACAATCGTCGCCCCCGACATCACCGCTACACAGGATAACGGTACCCAATAGGAACGAGCAAATTCAAATTGATAGGCAATAATCGCAGCAATAATCGTGACCACTCCAAAGCGTATGGAGGAAATAAGCACAATTGAATTTTTATCAAATGCTCCCATGAAGATGGTCTTTAGGGAAACCTTATCAAATTGAATGGAATTTTTCACTTTACTAATTGGTTCATTAAGGATGGCATCTGCATGGTAGATGGTGGAAAACAGCTTACTTACCCGGCTATCCATCGCTTCAGGCTGTAATATTCTTGTCCCTTCCCGCTTATCACGGTTGCTTAAGGAATTTGCAAGCTTTCGAGTAGTCTCTCCTAATTCTTTCGGCAGTGTAGCATCTTCATATGAAAAGTTTTCTACAATCATCACAAACAACTCATTTGCATACATATTCAATCGATATAATCGATTGAACGTGTCGGTTGTTCGCCACGAAATATATCCCGCTGAAAGAGTCTCTTCTGATTCATTTAAAACTTCCATCACTTTATGCTTGGCTTCCGTGAATCGATTGGTCCCAACAGAATCCAGTAGTTCTGCTAATTGCAAATAAACTCTTGTCACAACACCAGTTTCTGGACCATGTGGATCAAAAAACCACCCAATCATGGAAATGACCCATGATAAACAACCACTAAGAAATACTAATCCTGCTCTTAAAAAGGCTTCATCCGGATTGATTGGCATTCCTGTTGACATGGAAAAAACCAATACAAAAAAGATGGCAGAAGGACCGGCTATTTTTAAAGCTCCGAAAACAAAAACGACTACTGCTCCTATAATTCCCATCAAAATGGCAACAGCTAGTGGATATGGTGCACTAATCGTTCCCAAATAGGTAACTAAGGTTAGTCCAAGAACGACAGAAAATATTTTCTTTGCCCGCTGCGCATACGGGATATTAAAAACATATAAATAGGTAAAGCCTCCTAATGCTGCTATTAAACCATATTGTAAATGACCAAAAGCTAATCCAATCAAAACAGGCAGTGCGGCTGCTACCCCCGCACTAAATGCTTTTAACCAAGGAAATGGTTTCTTATTTACTTGTACTGCTTGCTTAATAATAGAGGGAAGCAACCCCATTGATTGTTGTTTGTCATACATTCTATTCCTTCTTTACTATTATTTTCTCTCATTATTATCTATATAATACCAGAATTTATCAGCATCTGTATTTACTATTAATAGATAAAAAAGACTGCAATGTTCTGCAGTCTTTTGTTTCGAAAAATGAAACATTCCTGTTTATCCAAATAAAACCAACGAATGCAGTACAACCATCTATCTCCCATTTAATATGATAGAAATTTTATTCTAAAAGTGGACAAACGCTATATACTAGGATAACAGTGAGTCGCGGAGACAGGCAACTCGGGACACTGCTAAGATGGGATAAATCGGTGAAACTTACCCTTCTTGTCCTACATAAAAACGGTCCAATCATGAATGAAACGAGAAATTTAGGATGTGACCCCTGTTTCAGATGATTCGCTGTGATCGACTCATATTCGATGAACGAACTTTTTTCGCCGACCTCTTATATCATTAGGATGGTTCACTCTTCCCTACTCTAGGTTTTAAAACCACTTCTATATTTTCTCTTGTCGCTTTGGAATACGGACAAAGTTGATGGGCTTCTTCTGCTAATTCCTCCGCCTCTTCTGGGCTTACTCCTTCGATTTTGATAGTTAGCGCAACTCCAATTTTAAAACCATCATCAAACTCATCTTTTAGGAAGCTTACTTCAGCAGTTGTTTCCGAAATAATTGGTGTCATTTTCTCTTTAGCTATATAATTTAAGGCACCATCATAGCAAGCTGCATAGCCAGCAGCAAATAATTGCTCTGGATTCGAACCTGCTCCTGTTTCATTTCCAGCTGGATGAACTAGATTTAGATTGATTATTCCATCATCTGATTTCACATGACCATCTCGTCCATTCTTTGCTGTTGCAGCGGAAGTAAAAAGTATATTACTCATCTAAATCCTCCTGTTCCTGATTGTATTTTACTTTCCTGCATTGCTTAAAGATTTTTAATTTATCGTTACTAGTAATCTATTCCCGCTACTGTCTTGAATAAACATAAGGGAATAAAGAATCGTTGACGTGGATATATATGGGGCATTCCTTAGTAAATTGTTACAATTCCAAAACATATATATGAATAATTTGTAAAAAATCCCAGTAAGGTATTTTCAAACGATGAAATAGCGTTATACTGTAATTGAATTTAAAATATCTTCCAAGGAAGGTGCGAGCTAATGACAGGCACAGCATTATTAATCAACAGGGATTACTCTGTTACAGTATTGGAAAACGTGGAGCATCGCGTGTATGAAGAGTTAGTTGGTCAGGAAGATTCGAAGCATAAACAATGTACTATTAATGGCAAAAATGTTAACTTTGAACCCATTAGTAAGGTCGTTTGGTATGATAATACGATTGACTGGGACTATGGGTATTAAAATATAAAGTGAATCTTCAATTAGTGGGAGTTTTTTCTTCCATCCTCCACTGATTGTTAGATGAACGAATCAGGTGTTTACTGGCTGCCCGACCCCCACTTATAATTCTGAGATATCGCGAATTTTTCTCGTAAGGGTCTTACAGCCAGTTATCACGTGATAATAAGTTGCATTTTAAGCGTTTAACCCCTTGTCCTTACTATCCGCAAATAACATTCCTTATATTTGAATTTGTGCAAAAAACACTTCCGAAACTGAATTAATATTTTGTTGTTTTAATTGTTGTCTAATCTAATTTTTATCAATTTTTCCAAGTTCATACTGAGAATATTCCCATCGGATATAACTTCTGTTGGTATCGGGAAGACCTTTGGCTTATCACAACCACTATTCTTAGAATTACCTCTGATAAATCCATTTAGCTGACCACCCTTTGTCTTTAACATTATAGATTATTTTTATAAAAATAACCATTTTGGTGAGATTTAGTTTGATTAATGCAAGTAGACAATAATAACTCTCGATACAATCTAAATAAGAATCACTAAAAAGCCTTGAATAAAATTCAAGGCTTTTTAGAATATTTTTAGATAACTCCCATTTAAGGAAAAATAGAATAAACTCAGTTTACCAACTTGCTTTTTTCAGTCCAGGTATTTGACCTTTGTATGCAAAATCGCGAAGGCAGATTCGGCATAATTGAAATTTCTTCAATACACTATGTGGTCTGCCGCAATGATTACAACGGCTATATTCGCGAACAGCGAATTTTTGTGGCTTTTGCTGTTTTACAACTAATGATTTTTTTGCCATGCGGCATCCTCCTTCTATTAATATATAGAAAGATATCATAACATGAATTTAATTATTTCCAACCAGCCAATTTGTGGGGAGAATCCCAATAAATTCCAAAACAGGTATCTATATAAACGAATATTTCATTGTAAGCTATAAACAATATGATTATAAAGGAGGTTAACACATGAAACATGTTAAAGCTTTACTTATTAAGTTTATAGGGTCTCTAGCTCTTCTATATATAATTCTCGGTGTAATGTATGAGATGACCTTCGGCGAGGTTCTAATTTTATCCGCTGTCTTGGGAGTAGTAGCTTATGTTATCGGAGACATGCTTATATTACCAAGAACAAATAACGCGGTAGCAACAACTGCTGACTTTGGATTAGCTTGGATACTTATTTATTGGTTTTTAAATGGGATGACTTTTGATGTTAACGCATTTACTGCTTCTTTGCCTGCAGCATTAGGTGTAAGTTTGTTTGAATTATTCTTTCATCGCTATTTAGCAAACAATATCTTACTTAACGAAGAGAGAAATCCAAGATCCAGAAATCTTCAATATCAAACAGAGATATCAGAGGAATTAGGAAAAAGACGCTCAAAACGAAAATAATTTTTAGAGGGGCGATTCTTTTGCATCAACGCATCTGAACCGTCCCATTTGTATTGCACTGTTTTCCAATCCTCTCGTTTTACTTTCCATCCTTCTTGTTGTTTTCTTTCTTTGATTACTTCATGGATGTGCGTGAATACCTACCCAACAGGGAAGAAAAGACTTCATACATATATGGCTGAATTCCTCTTCCGTATCAATAAATTGGGAATAACACCATCCTTAAAAATACTTCCTGTAACGGTTTATTTAACCTGTCTTTTCGTAATCCAGCTAACTGCTTTTTATTTTTCTTTCTAATTCGAGTACCATCTCATCAACTAATGCTTCCTGATAACCTGCTCTTTTTCTCTTTTTCAATTCCTGGGCCACCCCTACTAATCCTGGTGCTTCGACAGCATCCAATTTATTTAATCTCCCAGCAGATACCTCTATCTGTGATTCACATTTATGGTAGGAGGAAACATCCATATGCCAAAGTTGAACATGTTCCGGGTGTCTCCTTAATAATCTATCTGCCATACCGATTCCCTCTGGATCAAGGTCACCAGCATAATAGAGCGTACAGCCATCCTTTACCAACAAATCAATCAATAACAGGGATGCTAACTTAAATTGCCCATGTGTACAAATTAAAGGAACTTCTGGTAGTTTGTCTAAGATACTGGAATAAACGCCCGAATTCTCCACAATCCAAACAGATTTATGTTTATTTAATGGATAGATTCTTTCTAGTGGGATTAGTTCCCTTAGTGGGGTGTTCATGACACTGTGTGTTTCTGCTGCGGATTCCCACATAGAGTGTATTCCCTTTTCTGTCTCTGCTACCAAATTCACACAAGTCACATAATTGGTTATGTCATCACGTAAAATTCGATAAGCTAGTAATAAATCATTAATCCCTTCACTATCCGTTGGAACAATAACTGATTTACTATTGTAATAATTGACAGCAAGTAAATGAACCCATAATCTTCCTGTATTCGTATTTAGATCAAATGCGTGAGGGTCTCGGGTAATACGCTGGCTAAATAACGGTAATCGTTCGAATTGGATTGGTAAATGATTATAAGCCTGTTCCAGATGACGTACTTTCTTGAGAAATTGATCAAAAGACTCCTCCATCATGCGATAAATCCAATAGGTATCTGGTGTTTTTCTCCGTATATAATTGATCCAAAAAGCAAGAGCTGGATAATCACTCTCCATCTTATCCAACCATTGTTTTTGCTGACTAGCTTTTAACTGCTTCTTTTCCATTTTAGAGTAGAGTGGCTCGTTAAAATATGCCTCTAGTAATGTCTTTAGATTGACTCCAACAAATTTAGTAGATTGTAATTGTTTGTCAAAGCCCTCCAAAGAGATTTTTCCTTTTTGTCGCAACTCTGTGACCGTTAATCCAAAAAAGCGTGCGATAGCCACTAACTCCTCCACCGTAAAATGATCAACTTTCACTGTACCACCTATCCGGCCAAGGGATTCGTATTTCTTCTTGAAGAGAGAAAATAGACGATGATAACTTGTATCATCGCTAAAATATGCTAATGCTTCCTTTATCATTGTTTCACCTTCATACCAATGTTTCATCTTCGTCTTTTTCTACTGGAACTTCCAGATTCATTTGATTGCCATCCCAATGGTAACTGATGACACTGACAAAATCTGCATTTTTGGGTCGGACTAGTTCACTAATGGATAATTCGTTGATCGTGTCATAATCCCCCCAAAGTACTTGAGAGTTCATAATGTAATTAAACCCTAATTGTTCCACTATCTCAAACATTTCTCGAATATTATTTTCATCGACACCAGCAAAGGCTTCATCTAATGAAATAATATAAGGTGCTTCTGGGTCAGCTTCTAAATAACGAGAATAGCATGCAGTAAATAGTGGGATATACATCGCCATCGCTTTCTCGCCACCACTAAATTTATAGAATTGATTATTATTCAGCTCTCGTTTCTTTTCTCCTTCTCTTTGGAAGTACAGAACAAAGGAAAACCATTTACGGTAATCAAGAACTTCTTTTAAGACTTGAAGTAGGGTTTGTAATTCACTACTTTCCCCAATCATTTCCTTCGCCCTCGCAATTTTAGAACGGAAGTGAACGGTAATTTTCTCTAAATCCTCTTCCTTAAGCAATTTAGGGTCTTGTCGTAACAAATGAACCAAATCAACGGTATCCATTTCCGTTTCCGAATCAGCTGTACGGGGTTTCCATTTGATGGAGAACGTTAGACCTGATGATGTATTTCGCGTCTCCATTAAATGTTTCATTTTAGTCACCCACTGTTCCGCTCTCCGAATTCTAGCACGTAGTTTTTGCCCAACGGAATTAAATAAAATCTCTTCATACAAGGCCTGATCCTGTTCATTCAAGAAGCTTTCCTGTTGCGCGTGCTGCAGTTCAATCTGCTGCCCAACTGTATAAGGATTTACCTGCTTCCCTAGATAGTTTAGCTCAATGAGTTGACGGCGCATCTTTTGTTTCCATTGTTCGATATGTGGAGTCTGTTCCTCCTCCACAACCTCTTTTATCCATTCTGGCGTTTGAAATGGGGCATCATATAGATTAGGTCGATGCTCCATTAAATCACCTATTTGTTTAAAGAAGGTCTGTGATAGCTGGGATGCGAGTTTACCTCGGTCGGTTTCTTTGAGTAAATGGCCAAGATCCTTCATAACATCTCCGGCAATTGTATCCGTACTTTGCTCCATATCATAATCAATAAATCCTCGATTGAGCTCTTGTTTGAACGAATATTCCCATGTTTCCTTCATGTTCGTCCAAAAGCCAACTAGCTTCCTTTTTGTTTCGATATGTTCTTCCACATGCTCCATCTTAGTCTCTTTACTTGGTAGAGTCCTATTTTTTTCAGTTAGCGCGTGATCAATTTCAACGATATTTTGCTGTAAGTCAACTATTTGTTTACGGATATCTGCAACACCTTGCTGGTCCAATTGCTGTTTAACTTGCTCTATATTTTGTTTTAAACCTTTCATCAGGTCTTCGGTACTATTGAGTTCCCCTTGCATTTCGATTATTTCTTGCTCCAATTCTTTCAATCGAGCCTGTATATCCTTTCTACGTTGTAACTCATTCACATATTGAATATGTCGTTTCTCCAAATTGGATAGGTCTTTTTCATATCGTTTCATGACAGAAATGGCTGTTTGATAGGATGTAAAAGTTAGTTCTAAATTATAATTTCTCGCTTTTTCATCAATCCGATGCTTTACTGTTGTGTATTCACGATAGATATTCTTTAATTCCCTCGATAATTTGTTTATCTGCTCTTTGTAATGCTCTATTTTTAGTCGGGCATCTTTAATCTGACGAAAACTCTCCTGTAAATCTTTATCATTTGGAAACTGCTCTAAGCGATTCATTGCCTGAGCAATCGTTGCTTCGACATCTTCTATTTGACTAACTAGCAATTGTTTATCTTCATTTAAGGCATTGATCTCATGTTGAATACGTTGAATTTGTTCTTCTCTAAATCGCTTCCTCGCATTACGACCGATATATCGAACATCCGTTACTGGTATTGCATGTCCTTTTAATAGACCAATTTGGTACATACCTTGTTCACTTACAGAAGCTGTAGAATCACCATCCCCCTCTATCGTAATACTTCTTAATACCTCATCTATTAAGCTTTCCGGTAGATTACTGTCTGCATCTAGATCGGGTTTTAGATAATCTGCTAACGTATGGGCCATCATATTCGGATTAGGGCATAAAATTCGATCATGCTCGATGTTCCAATCCTTCTCTGTAATTAAAGCATCCAATATTCTACTATCCATTAAGGCTGCTTCCAACCGTTTTCGAACTTCTTGATCCACATGGTCCTGAAATTCCACGGCTGCATAGAAAGGTATATGTGCAATTCCGTTTGCTTTTAGCTTTTGTCTGGTCTCTTTTGTTAACGGATCTGTCTCTGGTTCAGGATCCTTTTTCTCTCTCCAAACCTTCAAGTCATTTTCTTTTTCCTCTAACTTTTCCTTTAACTGCTTAAGATTAAAGTTTAATCGGTTTAATTGTTCCCCTTGTGTTTGTTTATATTGGAAAATAGCCTGTCTAAATGGGGATACTACGTTATCAAAAGGAATAGGCTCATACAATGAATGAATAGAGCGTGAGGTTTCTTGCAGCACCTCATCCCCCACTTTTAGCCACGAGTTATCTCCAAGCCACGTATAGATTTCATTCAATTTTTGCTCTTTATCTTCTTCAAATAAGCGTGTCCATTCCTGTTCTTGGTACGTCCATTCATCTAGCTTTTTATTTTCATCTGCTAGTTCCTTATCTTTTACTTGATATTTTTCTTTTATGTTCTCATAGTCTCTCAAGTCTTCTTCTATTTCTTCCAAATCGGATAAATGCTTACTCGTTTCCTTCATCCAGACACTGAAATTAAAAGTATCCCTTTGTTGGCGCTCAAAGTCTTGTTTATTTATATTATGAGATTCAAG
Source organism: Oceanobacillus senegalensis (assembly GCF_900176885.1). Lineage (GTDB taxonomy): Bacteria > Bacillota > Bacilli > Bacillales > Amphibacillaceae > Oceanobacillus > Oceanobacillus senegalensis. The sequence continues at coordinate 1,629,990 of NZ_LT839648.1, forward strand.
AAAAGATGATTCCTCCGCATCATTGGCCATATCAATAAAGATATCTTCTATCTCTACTTCTCGTTTTCCGATTTCTTCTTCCAGTTGGTTCATATCTTGCATTAAACTGGTTTCTTTACGCTTCCGATCCTGTAATTGCTTATCTTTACGCTGATATACTTGAGTATCGTTCTGAAGTTTTATTTCCTCTTCACGTAATTCTTTTTCTAAATTCCAAACCCTATGAGCTTTTAACCGTTCCTCTTGCTTTCTATTCGTCACTTGTTTTAATTCTAAATTTTTAATGTCATTGCTTAATTGCGTAATTTCCTCTTTCAGTCGAGCAATTTCTTCCGTCTTCTCCTTATATGCACGTTGTTCTTTGGCCAAACGTTTACTTGAGGCAAGAAATTCACTGGCTTGGTCCACTAAAATTCGTTGATTATAGGTATGATAGACTTTATTTAGATTTTGTAATGCTTCTGATTCCCTTTGTAACTGCTCTATCTGTTGCTTGGTCTGATCCATTTGTTCAATCGTATCAGAAAGATGTCGAAGATCCTCATCAGATAAAGGGGGCAGGGCAGCTTCTAAGATTTCATAGATGACTGTTGGTCGAAAATCCTTTGATAGTTTGGGACTTCTTAGCTGGATTAGTAACTTAATTAAATCTTCATAAGCTTCAATGGTTTCAAATCCAAATAAATACTTATTTACTAACTTCATATACTCTGATTTTGTCTGAACGACATGACCACCTTCACCAATTAAATTCTCAAGCTCCACTCTTGACAAAGGGATTTTCTGTTTTATACCGGCATTATTTTCAGATTTATAGAGTTCGAGGTCCATCCCTATTCTCCGATTATCTGTAAAGACAAAACCCCAAAACTTCATTTGCTTATTGCGCTTTGCTTGCAATCCGATACCAATCGTCATATATTGTTCCGTTCCTTGCCGTTTAAATTCCATGAATAAATAACCTGTCCGCTCATCCCGATTAACAATATCCTTTTCGCCCAATAAATAGTCTTCCATCCTTCTTGCTTTCGAGCCAAATGGATCTAATCTATCAGGAGACGTTTTACCATCAAGTAAAACCGGTAAAAAACTTTGCATTGTTACAGATTTTCCTGAACCATTACTTCCTCGGAGTAATAGCTTACCATCTGCAAATGAAAAAATTTCCTCATCATAGTACCAAAAGTTTAATAGCCCTGCCCGATTCATTTTCCATTTATTCATGCTTTCCACTCACCTCCACTACATAATCTTCTGGATAATATCCAATCATACGAGCAATAGCTGATTTTAAATTATACATACCCGTATCCTTCTCAATACCGACCATTTCCCATTCTAAGTATAATTGTAGCAGTTCTTCTGCAACATTCATGTGTGACATATCACGATATTTTTTACTCCATCCATGCCCATACAACCGCTTTATCGTTTCTACTAATTGTACAAATTCTGCTGAAGTTAGTTTTATTTCGCCCATTGAATTAATAGAAAATTGTTCGATATGCTCTCGAATGTAGGCTTGAAAATGGAGTGCAATATTCATAATGGCCTTCTGGTCAGGGAATAAGGTATACCGTTGTTTTCTTTCTGGTAGTACAAGGAAAGCAGCATTTTTAAATACCTCTAATTTGAATGGTGTATGTCCTTCCAAATCATCACGCAGCCGGTTACGATAATTTCGAATATATGCAAAATCATCATCCTCTTCATTCTCCCGGTACACGACTGGAGAAAACATCAGTTTTCGATAAACTCTTTTTCTCCTTGTATCCGCCTGGTGCCTCTCCCACTCACTATCGAGAATTTCCCTTGCTGTTTGATATCGGAACAAGTCATCCGGATAAGACCGCATGAAATACCGCGCATATACGGTAACTTCATACAATACCTCTTGTTCCTCATTACTAGCAAACATGTCAATGTCTCCATCTACCGCTTTAATAATATGTAGATCAACCATTTTCTTTAATACTCGAACGAGAGACTTCCGATGCTGATAGTTTGTCCAATCTAATGGAAATTCTCCCGGATACATATCTTCTATGTCCTCCGTAATATCAGACAGAAGAAATTGTTCATCCACTGATCGACGTTCCGTAAAGGCTAATCCACAACAAAAAATGGCATAATCCCTAGGAGTCGTAAAATCCTGAATCCCCATCCATGGCTTGGGGTCAACTGGGATTTTTTCCAGTTTAATAAAATGTTGATGGATAATTAGATCAAACCCAAACTTTTCCGAAACATAGCTCTTTAAGCCTTTTTCCCGTTCTCGAATCAATTGATATGCCACGGGTTCTTCTGCACGTAGTATCCAGAACTGTTCAAATAAAAGACCTAAGGCTTCCTGCGTTTTCTCATCAAAGCCTGTTTGCTCGCTCATATGATTACCTCCTCTTCTTAACTTGCGACAAACTGAAAAACAGCTTTCGGCATTTCTAAGCTACCATCCTCTGATCTTAGAGTTACTATCTCCTCATGCAGAATAACCCGCACCTTTGTCCCAAACTCTGTTTTAATCGTTCGATCCTTCCTAGCCATCGCTTTCCCTATCCAAGAGAGCAATATTTTCCGTACATGAGCTTCTACCACTGGCAAATCTTCTACCCTTATTTCATTCCCATGAACATATTTTTCCATAAGCTTCTTTTCGCGTTGCCTTTCCTCTAAATAAAACTGCTTCATTTCTTCTTTTCTTTTTTGGTTGCTAGTTATAGCCCCAGGTCTTGTTTTTTCCCGATAATTCCTCGTTATCGGCTTCGTTTCATGCTCCATTGGTTGTTCGTCCCATACATCCACATAAATATCCTCAGTTGGAAAATGGTCGATGTATAAGTGACGAGTATGGAACACACCAAATGCTGCGGATGAAAGTTCATGTGCATCTTCAATCGATTCCATTGAGTCAAACCACTTAGCAAGATGAAGATAGTCCTTCTTCCTACTATGAAAATGTAGATGTCTCTCGCCCAATCGCTGAACTACTCTAGTAATACGCCGTATCGATTCATTTGTTCGTTGTTGCAGCATCTCATACTCACTCCCACCATGCTTATCACCTAAAAACCATGCTTTTATACTGAACCATTTTTCATGATATTCCTCATACAGATTAGCATCTTCCTTATCTTCTAAACGGAATATTTGTTCACTACGAGCAATCACTCTTTTAAAAAATCCGTGTAGATTCTCTTGAGTGATCCCTAATAATAAATCCTGAATTTGCAACGCTGTCCCTTGTAAAGCAATAATAAAATCTCTTAAATAAGCGGTAAATTGATCTTTATAAACTAGAAATGCTTCGGTTTGCATCCTATCCTCAACTTCCTCACTATTTATATAAGCAATGTAGTCAGATGTATTCCTTGTTATTTGTCGAAAATAGTTGAGTACATCATCCCATAATTGTGCGCATTCTTCATCATCTTCTATTTCTATTCCTAACATAATCCGTTCCATCTTGAGGAGAGATTGATATAAACGTTCAAACTGCGACCGCTCTAGAGACCCCCCAAATGTTTCCCCCATATTTTCCATTTGCACCATCATACGTTCAAATTCAACCGTATAAGGAGTACATTGGTAACGAAATCGTTTCTTCTTAAACTCTTCCACAGTTCTTGATTTACCTATCTCCTGCCTTGCAATCAGGTTACCCCATTTAACTAGTGTATCTAAATCTATATGTAATGCCTCCATCGTATAATCTTTAAATTCACTAAATTGAGTTAAATGGGCATAAATTTCTTCCGGGAACAGGAATTCTTTCATTCTCTCATGTTGAATATAAAAATAGCGTAAAATAGCACGATAACTCCAAGCTTTTTCAGCGGTTAAATACGTAGCCTCTTTGACACGCTTATACATAATCTCACCAGCCTAGCCGTAATAAAAAATAGTTTTCTTTACTATTAGTTTAACGTTTATAGGAACAATAGTCTATTTAGGGATTAGTAGTTCTGTTTGTAAAATGTGGAAGCTGGGATTATTTCTGATACTTCTTTAACCAATTAACGGAAAAGGTGAAAAAATAAAGTAAATTTTCAATCAATCAAGGTTCCTTCATCCCCCCTCCTTAAATGATTCGTTTTCCTCCATTTTTGAGTTGAGATGCTGCCCCTTAACCTGGATAAAAATTTTGTTGATAACGTTGATAACGGAATAAAAATCATGTACTCTATATTAATGTGACAAAAACTAGATTTTAGCTTCTTATAAGAAAGATAGAGGTTCAATTGAGATTTTGACAAAGATATTTAGTGATTAAAGTCCTTTGCCAAATTTAACGAGCAAAGACTTATTCGTTTTATATATCTAGATAGAAAAAAACGTGTCTCGTTTTATTTATGGAGGTAAACAATGAGGAAAGGAAATCCATGGGCACTGATCCCATTTGTAGTTTTTTTGATTTTATTTATTGGTTCAGGGGTTATTACAGGTGATTTTTATGCCTTTCCCGTCATTGTAGCCATTGCCATTTCGGGTGCTGTGGCTTTGGCAATGAATCGAAAAGAAACATTTGCACGAAAGGTCGATATTTTTTGCCACGGCGCCGGAAATGTAAATGTCATGCTGATGGTTGTTATTTTTCTCTTAGCTGGGGCCTTCTCAGCAGTTGCAAAAGGGATGGGTGCGGTGGACTCTACTGTTAACTTTGCATTATCGGTCGTTCCGCCAAATCTGCTTGTCGTTGGCTTGTTCATTATTGCCTGCTTTATCTCCCTATCCATGGGTACTTCCGTGGGAACGATTGTTGCACTGGCACCTGTTGGAGTTGGAATAAGCGAGCAAACCGAGCTTTCGATGGCTTTTGTAATGGCAGCAATTATTGGCGGTTCCATGTTTGGTGATAATCTATCCTTTATTTCCGATACAACTATTACCGCGACCCGTTCACAAGGCGCCCAAATGAAAGATAAATTTAAGGTGAATTTTTGGATTGTGTTACCGGCAGCTATTGTAACATGCATTCTTTTAGGGACTATGACAATAGGGGAAACGGCACAAGTTGAGTATGTAAACTATAATTGGATAAAAATCATTCCCTATATTTTGGTTATTATATTTGCGTTAGTAGGTATAAATGTTTTCCTTGTTCTAGCATTAGGGATTGTTCTTTCCGGAGCTGTTGGCTTAGCGGATGGTAGCTATCATGTCATGAGCTTTTTGCAAAAAATTGGCGAAGGAATGGCAGGCATGTATGAAATCGCCTTTCTTGCCATATTAATAGCTGGAATGGTAGAGGTTATTAAATTTAATGGCGGGGTTGACTTTCTACTTCATCTTGTGACAGGAAGGATAAGATCGAGTAAAGGGGCTGAATTTAGCATTGCTGGTCTTGTAGGCTTAACTAATTTATCTACTGCTAATAATACGATTGCTATTTTAATCGCCGGCCCGCTTGCCAAAAACATAGCGAATCAGTATGAGATTGAACCACGGAAGTCTGCAAGTATATTAGATATTTTCGCATGTACTGTTCAAGGCCTACTACCATACGGGGCACAATTTTTGGCAGCCGCAAGTGTAGCGGAAATATCGCCAGTAAGCATTATGCAATATGCCTTCTATCCTCTTCTCATAGGTATCTGTGGAATCATCGCTATACTCATCAGATATCCGAAAAAAAGGAAAACCTAAAGGGACGTTGATCTCCACCTCGTATAAGCTTATCCCCTAATCTAGGGGGTATTGTGATTATCAAGGTTCGAGATAACGTCATCCAAAAAATGAGATGCTATTTCCAAAAAAACACTCCCGAACATTGGCTTTCCAACATTTGAGAGTGTTTCATCGAAATAGCTTATTTTTATGATGCTTGTTGCACTTCTTCAACAGGGGAATTAAATTGTCCCTCCCATTTAGCTACCACAATAGACGCTAAGGAGTTACCAACAACGTTAACTGCCGTACGCCCCATATCAAGTATACGGTCGATTCCTGCAATAAATGCTAAGCCTGCAGCTGGTAAACCAATTGTGCTGAACGTAGCTAAAAGTACGACAAATGATACCCCCGGTACTCCTGCCATTCCTTTTGAGGTAACCATAAGGAGTAACATTAGCGTAATTTGTTGCCCAATGCTTAGCTCAATACCGTACATTTGTGCTACAAATAAAGCAGCAATCGCTTGATATAAAACAGAGCCATCTAAATTAAAAGAATAACCTGTTGGAATAACAAAACTCACAATATGTTTTGGGCTACCCGCTTTTTCCATTTTATCCATAATCCTTGGAAGTACGGTTTCTGAACTAGAAGTGGAGAATGCCAATAGTAATTCTTCCTTAATCATCTTTATTAATTTAAAGATATTAAATCCAACTATTTTGGCCATGATCCCTAATATGACGATTACAAAGAAAATCATTGTTCCATAAACCGTTATAGCTAACTTTCCTAAAGGGATGAGTGACTCAAAGCCATATTTAGAAATAGTTACTCCAATTAATGCGAAGACACCGATTGGTGCATATTTCATAAATAAGTTGGTTACGTAGAACATTGCATGAGCCATACCTTCGAAGAATTTTAGAACAGGTTTCCCTTTATCACCAATCGCCGCAATCCCTATACCGAATACGACAGCAAAGAAAATAATAGCTAGCATATCCCCTTCAACCATCGCCTGAATCGGGTTGGTCGGAACAATGTGAAGAATTGTATCCGCTATGGATTTACCTTCTTGCTCTTCTGATGAATTAACATAACTTGAAATGTCACTTTGCTGTAACTCGTCCATATTTAATCCTGTACCAGGCTGGAAGATATTAGCTGAAATTAAACCGATTGCAATCGCAACCAATGTCATACCGATAAAATAAGTTAAGGATTTAACCCCCAGCTTACCAACTGACTTGATATCGCCCACACCTGCAATGGCAACAATAATACTCGATAAAACAATGGGAACTACAATTAATTTAATTAATCGAATAAATAAATCACCAAATGGTTGTAAAACATTTTGGGCTGTTTCATTTCCATAAAAAATTCCACCGACAACAATACCCAATATAAGACCGATTAAAATTTGACTTGCTAAACTTAATTTGAATTTTCTTCTCATACGTACCCTACCTTCTTGTTGAATTTATAAAGAATATGCATAGGCAAGGGAAACAAGATGATTCTGATAAAATGTTTAATAATTAAAAAAGATACACGTCGGACCTATCCGTTGTGTAATCTTTCAATCTAGATATCTCACTTTGCTTCCTCTTAACGCTTGCGAGGTTAGCTTTCGGGTTAGGACTAAGAGAAATGAGAAGCCCCTCCTATTAAAGGATTCACCCACACGGATATGTCCGTAATTAATTGGGTCCCCCGCTCTTCATTTAGATTAAGCGATTGTAATAGCTACTCTAGTATAATACCTTAAATAACCCATATTTGTAAATAGTATAGTTATCCACAAAAATAAAAATCCTACCAAAGTCACAATTACTATTGCAGCTTAAATTGGTGTTGTTAATAGCTTACATAGTGGGTTGTTGTTTTTGATATTTGCTATTTTCTTATCAGCATTTCTACTGATATTAAGGACTTTACCATATCAACCTCGCGATAAAGAAAAATGGTATCCTTGCGTTCTATCAATTATTGTTTGGGCGACTAAAGTTATCGAAGGTTAACGGTTAGAAAACCCCCACTGATTGAAAATTCACTTTATGTTAGACTTTTAACTCTAATCTTCATTAATGCGTATCAGTGTAGTAGTAGTGAGTATTAATTCACACTTATATTTTAAACATTTCGAAAAGTCGCTTATTAGAATGGAGAGTATAATAGGACCATACGTAAATTTACTTTTACCTTATTAGCTCATAACTCCCTTTTTACGCATCTTTTCGAATTCACGTATTTTATCATAGGACTGTACTAATGATTCAGGTACTAATGTCCTTCCGTATTCCCAAGCATTTGCTTCTATTTCCAGTTGAAGCTCCTCTATTTCATCATCTTCGCCATACTTTAATATCTTTAAATCACGTTTGTTTTTCTTAAAATCCAAATAATAACCAAGTACACGATAAAGGATTAGTTTAACTATGTTTTCATCCGACTCTTTTAGTTTAAATAATTCACCAATATAACCATTTACTTTAAGATAATTAAATTTTATCGTCTTAGTTGATACATTATAACTCATGGGGACAGTTAAATCATTGTTAGACTCATAGTTAATGTCAAAGTTAAGTTCCTTTAATGTTGCTTTTACAATCCGTTCAATATTCCAAATATAAAGCATTTTTTCCCATCACTTTCCTTATAAAATACCTATTTTAAGTTTGCATCTTAAAATTATTCTGACATGATTAAGAAATGCCGTCAATGGGAATGCTTAATGTTTGCTTTCTATTTTAGAAAGATTTGCTATGTACTTGCCATGAAATCACTTTTTTATATCTTATTTTTTTATGGTACTATTCAATCAAATTATTATCGTCACGTTATAATTTGAAATAACAGCTTTACAATAACCGTAACTTCCTCCTGTATCTCGCCCTCCCTTTTACCACTTTTTCTCCATTGGCTATTCCTCTAATTTCAATCCAATTGGAATCGTTTCTATCTTCCGCAATCAACTGAACCGAATCATTGACAAAAACAGGTCTCAGGAAATTCATTTCATACTCCGAAACAGAACAATGCTCCCCAGCCAGTGCTGTAACAAGCTCCGCTCCGAATCCCATTACAAGCATGCCATGTGCAATTGGTCTCTGAAACATATATTTTTGTGCTTCTTGTGAATCCTGATGAATCGGGTTATCATCGCCTGATAAGAATGCGTATTTCCTCACTATCTCCTCTGTTAGTCTAACTGTACGATCAACTCGGACACACATCGAAAACACACCTCCCCTATTTCATCATATCCAACTAGACTTTGCGTATAAAACGTATGTTTATCTCTTCCTACTTTTCTAACAAGTTCCACTTCACAATAATAGGTTTCCCCAACCTTGAGGTCTTTTTTCCGATAACATTTTTGCTTTCGATGAATGGGAGCTCCTCCATATTCCCATGGCACCTTAATAAACTGGTAAAATAGCATAGGAAAGGACAGTGGTAGAGATTTCTGTTTCCCAAAAATGTTTTCATAATGATCCAATATCTCCTGCGTGAGTGTCACTGCTACACTTTCTGACTTCATGAAATCCTCTCCCATAATATAGCTATACCTAGCCCGCCCCCAATACCTATCGCAGACAGCATAAGGTCAGGAAAATATCTCTTCACTTCATGAAACAATCGCGTCACAAGAATGGCACCGGAAGCACCATATGGATGTCCCAATGCAATCGCACCACCTTCTGGATTTATTTTGTCATACGAAATGGAAAAGGTACGGGAAAATAGTGCAACCTTCACAGCAAAAGCTTCATTTATCTCGATTAGATCGATATCCTCCACGGAAAGGTTATTTTTAGCCAAAATGTTAGAAACAGCTGGAATTGGTCCGGTAGCAGGAAAATTTGGGTCTGTTCCAATCACCGTGCTATCAACAAAACGAAGAACCGGTTTTACGTTTAACTCTCTCGCCTTTTCCTCCGACATGACTAACACTGCTGCTGCTCCATCATTAATCCCACATGAATTCCCCGCCGTCACGGTTCCATTCTTCTTAAAAGATGGAGGTACCCGTTTCAACATACGTTCATAATTCAAATTGGGTTTTAATCCTTCATCTCTCATTGGAATGCCTTCTATTTGCACCAACTCATCAGAAAAATAGCCTTTGCTTAAAGATGCATAAGCTCTCATATAGCTTAAGCGCGCAAATTCATCCTGCATTTCACGAGTAATTCCATATTTTTCGGCAACGTTTTCTGCTGCAATCCCCATATCTGGATCACCAATATGTTCTGGGGAGAAACGCGCACGACACTTAAATGGTGACGTACTAGTACTTTCTACCCCACCGGCAATAAAGATATCACCCGCACCACCTTGGATGAGATGACAAGCAAGCCGGATTGCTTCTAATCCTGAACCACATTGTCTGTCAATCGTTATCCCTGGTGTTTGATAAGGTTGACCACTTTCTAAAGCAGAAAGCCTTGCAATATTCCCGCCAGGACCAACCGCATTTCCGAATACAATATCATCAACCGGTTCATCTATATCTTTTACGAGATTACGAATGACATAGGATGCTAGCTTTTCTGGTGGATAATCTCTTAACATACCATTCTTCTTTCCAATCACCGTTCGCTTCGCATTTACAATTACTGCTTTCTTCATAGAACACTTCCTACCTGGACCATTTCTTTCAATTGTTGCCTAGAAATTTTTCCTCCCGTAGTTTTTGGGAAGAAATCCAGCTTTCTCCAAATTCTAGGAATCTTATACGTTGACAAATGTTGAAGACAATAAGATTTTAAGGAACGCAAAGAGACATCTCCTTTTACAAAAACAGCCACCTTTTCTCCCCAGTATTTATCGGGAATTCCTACAACAGCAACCTCTTCCACCCCACCAAAACTACTCATTACATGCTCTATTTCCTGAGGGTAAATGTTGTAGGCACCATATAAAATCATGTCATTTTTTCGGCCAAGAATATAAATATAACCGTTTTCATCTATTTTTGCGATATCATGAACCGTTGCCCATTCGCCCATTTTCACCTTGTTCGTTTCAAGCTGGTTATTAATATAACCGTCAAACACCATCCTGCTTTTTACATATAACGTCCCTTCTTCACCTATTTTTGCTTCCGATCCATCTTCCTTCCGAATCAAAATCTCAACATTGTGAAAGGGTCTACCAACAGATGAATCATAGTTTGGGTTGTCATCATTCTTAAGAAAAGAAATATAACTAAGCTCTGAAGAACCATAAAATTCGTGAATCAATGCGTTTGAAAATCGTTTTCGAAAGGTTTCCTTAACACTTGGCAAAAGTTTAGCCCCAGTAGAAATAAACGTCACTTGCTTTTCACTTGCGGATCCTTCGCTTATTAACGCCTGAATCATTGTTGGTACCACATACACAACAGATATTGGATATTCCTCTATATATTCCAAGACTTTTCTAGCAGAAAATTTCTTTAGTAAATAGATGGTTCCACCATAAAAAAGTGTGCTCAATGCACCATACACAAATGTGGAGCTGACAAAAGATCCTGGAATCAACACATGCTCATCCCGATTCAAGCCAAGGTCAACCTCATTACATGGAAAGGATTCAATCCAAGATGCATGGGATCGTACAAAGGCTTTCGGAGTTCCTGTAGATCCCGAAGTAAAGCCCATATAAAATGGCACATCTCCCTTTGTTTTTTTTATCTCCATGGCCTCCTCCGTTATCCAACTATCCAATTCATCTGAAAAAAGAACAGGATAAGAGATATCCCGAAAGTCCATTCTCATCTTTTGATCAGCGATAATTATATCAGGAGAGGTCTGCTCCATTCGATCGATTATTTCTGCTTGTTTCCACCTCATATCTCCAACAATAACCGCCCATCCGGCTTCATTGGCACCAGCAAATAGTTGTAAGAATAAAGCATCATTCGGCAGAAAAATAGCAACTCTCTTTTTCTTTTCCGGCTGCTTTAAAAAGGCAGTAGCTGTTCGATGTACTAAAATGTACCATTCTCGATATGTAAGACTTTCGTCAGCAGTTACTATTGCCAACCTTTCTGGATGGAAGTGTTTATGTTTTGCATAAGTACTCGTCACCTTCATGCAGCTTTGACCTCCTCCTTTAAAAGTGGGATTGCTTTTTGAAGTTTAATCGCTAGCAGGGAACCAATCATCACTTTTGTAAAATCACCAGGCAAAAATGCAAGGTTGACGATAAATGCTTCCCAAATGGATATATTCATCATCATTGCCTGAAATGGGATTCCAAACAAATAAACTACTGCCATCCCACCTACTACATTGGCCAGAAGCAACTTAAACAGATTCGCTTCTTTCATGTTGTAACATAGATAACCAATGACATACGCACCAGCAATATAGCTAATTAAATAGCCTCCAGACGGTGATAAAAACACTCCTAGACCACCACGTCCACCGGATAATAATGGCAAACCTGCTGCTACTAATAATAGAAATAGCATTTGACTATACGCAGCATATTTGGGACCTATCCGGGCGCCAAGCACACTTCCAGCAAGAATAACCCCTAGTGTTTGCGTTGTAATGGGTACAGGGGTAAACCCTAATGGAATCGCAGGTAACAGTCCAAGTACCCCCATTAGTGCTGCAAATAATGAAACATAAGTAAGCTTTTGAATTTCCATTGTCAACCACCTTTCGATTATAGTTGACATTATTTTAGTATAAAGAGGAGTTTTTGTAAATAAATAATTATAATAATACTTCGTTTAATTAGAAAAACTCTATTAATTCCTAGTAAAAACTCGAGACGATTTGTGTTTACAAAAAAAGAAGTAATTGCCCTACACTATAAACACAGTTTAGGAAAATCACTTCTTTTATCGTTTAAAATATCTTCCCAGGATTTAAAATACCAGTCGGGTCTAAAAGTTGTTTTATCCCCTTCATTATTCTAACTGCTGGTCCGTGTTCTATTTCCTGGTATTTGATTTTCCCCAGACCAACCCCGTGTTCTCCTGTACATGTTCCACCAACTTCTATGGCTCGTTTAGCAAGTGCTTCATTGGTTGATTCGGCAAGTTCTTTCTCACCTTTGATTCTTGTATCAAAAAGAACAAGGGTATGAAAATTCCCATCACCAACATGCCCCCAGACGCCACCCCTTAGACCTGTTTCTTGAATGAGCTGGCGTGCATAGGTTAATAGTTCTGGGAGCCTAGAAATTGGAACACACACATCGGCACCAACTTCATCCATTCCTTCTTCCTGAACAAATGCCAAAGAAAGCTCTTTGCGCGCTCGCCAAATTTCTTGCTGCTCTGATGGATCTCTAGATACCACCCAATCTTCACAACCGAGTTCATGAAGTAGTTTTTTTACAAGTTCTACATCATGTATAATCGCATTTTTCGTACCAGCAAATTCCAAAAATAGGGAATGTTTTTCAGGAAAATGATAGTCATTTTGTCGGTTCATTTCTACGATACTTTCTTTGTCCATTAATTCCAAGCGTAAAATGGGTATCCCTTTTAGAGATATGATTTGGGAAGCCTTTGCACAGACTTCCAACGTATCTAAGGTACATCTAGCCATCACCGTTTCTTCTGGGATTCCGTAAAGCTTCATGGTAATTTCTGTAAAAATCCCTAATGTTCCTTCCGAGCCAACAAAAAGATTCGTAAATAAATATCCTGAGGAAGACTTTTTCGCCTTTGTCCCTGTATGTATGACGGTTCCATCGGATAAAACGATTTCTAAATCAAGTATCTGATCTTTCATTGCACCGTAACGAAGCCCAGTTGTTCCGCTAGCATTGGTTGCTACCATCCCACCAATCGATGCATCTATATTGGGGTCAATCGGAAACATTAGACCGTATTCTTTCAAAAATTGGTTTAACTGAACTCGAGTGATGCCAGGTTGCACCGTAACGGTCATATCTTCAGGGGAAAAATCGATGATCTGATTCATTTTATTAAAATTTATGGAAATACCATGATGGACTGGAATGGCTGCACCTTCCAGTCCACTACCTATTCCATAAGGAGTTACCGGTACCTTGTATGTTCTAGCAATTTCCAGAATGGTTTTAATATCCTGGCGATTTTCTGGAAAACAAACAACATCAGGGTCTATCGCTTCATGTGGTGACTCATCATGACTATGCTGTTTCAGATCTTTTTCTTCTAGACTAACTTTCTCTGAACCTAATTTATTCTTTAATTGTTCTATATACATGAAGTACATCCTCTCAATTATTGGACAGTGGACTATCCCCTCATACCATTAGTAAATCATATGAGCAATCAACACTATAATTGGTAGAGATATTGCTGTACGCTCAAGAAAGATGAGAAGTAAGTGCCATAGTTTAATTGGAATTTTAGAAATTAGTAAAAGGGTACCCATTTCTGTTAAGTATATAATTTGTACGAGTGATAATGCACCAATCACAAATCTAGTAATCTCAGCTTCTATTCCAGACGCTAATACAGCTGGTAGGAACATGTCAATAAATCCAACAATTGTTGCTGGGGCTGCTTCAGCTGCTTCAGGAAGCTGCATGAGTTCTAGAATTGGGATAATTGGTTTCGATATCATTTGGAAAAACGGTGTAAACTCAGCAATCAATAAAGCAACCGTACCTATAGCCATAACTTGTGGCAGTAATACAAATGCAATTCCGAGGAAAATGTCATTTCCCTGTTTCACTTGATTCTTAAACGTTCCGGCATTTTTTGCACGATTTACCGCTTGTTCTAGTGCCCAGCGAAATTTAGATACATTTTCAGGCACATCCTCCTGATAAGTATTGTTAGAATAATAGGTGTCAGGTAACTTAGAAATCGGCGGAATTCTTGGAACAATGACGGCACTTACGACACCCGCAATGACAATAGCTAAATAAAATAATGGAAACATATGGTCTACGTCAAGCATTCCTGCGATAACTAAGCAAAACGGTAGCGATACTGTTGAGAAACAGGTAGCAATTGCTGCAGCTTCTCGTCCTGTATAAAAACCAGTTTCATATTGCTCTCTCGTAATGACCACACCAACATTAACATTTCCTATCCACGAAGCTAGTAAATCAATCGCGGAACGTCCTGGTAACGTAAATAGTGGTTTAATAACTCTTCGTAGCAATGTTCCGAAAAACTCCATAATACCGAAATTGATTAAATAAGGCATTAAAAAAGATGCTACGAAAAACCAAACAATTAAGGTTGTCAATAAATCAAACATAACCTGCCCGGTGACGTCAGAATAAATAAACGACCAACCCGAACCAATAAACGTCATCACTGCAAAAATACTTCCCAGAATTCGTGTAACAGTCCAGAAGTAAGATACATCAAATAAAGATGTCAAAATCTCACTTTTCTGAATAAATGCGGGCTTAAATAAAGCCGAGATGACACTCATTATCGTTGAAACGACAATAATCGTTGTTACGATTGCTGGAAGAAAGGCGGACAGTGCTTCAATTAAATATTCCGTAATAATTCCTAATGGGATATTAAATGTGTTGCCATCAAAAATCGGGAATAGAAAAATGAAGATTCCGAATAGTGACGGTATTATAAATTTCATAAGTCCTTTTCGATTTAACGAATCATACACTTCTTGTTCTTCTATCTCTTCCATTTGTTTCAGACTTTCATTCAATGGTAAAACCTCCATTATTTATGAGGCGATAGGGGAAAAGTTATCTCCTATCGCTAAATCCTTTATAATTCTCCTAGTGCTTCATCTAGTAATTGGATGCCTTGATCAATTTGTTCCTTTGTAACTGTTAATGGAGGTAGCATTCGGATAACTTCACCTGAATTTCCACATAGATAGTAGAGAACCCCTTTTTCCAAGCAACTATTTAACACATCCATTACAGCATCTCCATCCGGTTCTCCGGTTTCAACATGTTGAAGTTCGATACCAAGCATTAATCCAACACCACGTACGTCTTTAATGACATCATACTTATTCTTCAAATCTAGTAATTTGGAAAATGCATATTTACCCATTGCCTTTGTATTATCCAATAACTGTTCCTCTTTTATCACGGATAACGATGCACGGGCTGCCGCACAAGCGATTGGATTCCCTCCAAATGTTGTGCCGTGTGAACCAAGTGGCCATTTTTGCATGAGCTCCTTCGATGCAACCGTCGCGCTTAATGGAAGTCCAGCCGCAATCCCTTTAGCAATTGCCATGATATCCGGAGTAACTCCAAACGTTTGAGCCGCAAACCATTCTCCCGTACGTCCAAAACCTGTTTGCACTTCATCGAAGATAAGCAAAATTCCATAGCGATCACAGATTTCACGTACTTTTTTCATCCATGATTTTGGTGGGATGATATATCCACCTTCTCCCATCACGGGTTCTAAAATCATACATGCCACTTCTTCCGGATCCACTTGATGTTGAAATAATGACTTCACATCCTGTTCCAGTTTCTCTGGGAAAAATGCCTCTGGATTTTCCCCCTCTGGTACATATTCTGGGAATGCATATGGTAATTGATAGGTTAACCAAGAGGGTTGTTGATATTTCCTGTATTTACTCTTGGAAGTGGAAACACTTAGTGCACCAATAGATCTTCCATGAAAATTACCTGTAAACGAAACGACATATGGACGCTTGGTCACATGTTTCGCTAATTTAATACAACCTTCAATTGCTTCCGTTCCACTATTTGCAAAGAAAAAGTTATCTAGACCAGATGGTAGAATTTCCTGTAATTCTGCTGCTAGTTTTAAAATAGATTCATAGATAATCACGCCGGATGGACCATGAACCAAATGATCCGCACTGTCCTTAATTGCTTCTACGACTTTTGGATGTCGATGTCCAACATTTTCCACGGCGATTCCCGAAGTGAAATCTAAATATTTTTTGCCATCCGCACCATAATAATAACAGCCTTCTGCCTTTACAACGGGTAGGTTTGGATGATCCTTCGCCATACTTGGTGCCAAGAAGTTTCCAATGGATTCCACCATATGCTGCCATTCGTAACCTTCTGTTTTTTCCATGTGATAATTACTCCTTTTTCGTTGTTCATTATTTTGGCTATTACCATGTAACACCAATTTAGTGAAAATTCAACTTGCAAATTTATACATTTTTCTGCATGAATATCAATCATTATATATGAAAAAGAATACTTATACAATACTAAATTTATAGAATACAAAGAGAGTAAGCCATTGCTATCTACATTCTCTGTAACCAATGATTAATAAAAATCAATAGTCCAATATTTTCATACCATATCTTGGAGGTGGAAAAATGGCAAGAGTAGCTTACCGGAATGCAGATATCAATTTAATGGCTAGAATGATGAGAGCGGAAGCTGATGGTGAAGGCAAACAAGGAATGCTATATGTCGGAAATGTTATTGTAAATCATGCTGTGGCGAACTGTACGGACTTTAATGATCTAAGAACTATTGAACAAGTCATTTTTCATGTACAGGGAGGTAATTACTCTTTTGAAGCTGTTCAGAAAGGAAATATGTTTTACCAAAGAGCAAAAGAATCGGAACGAAGGTTAGCTAGAAAGAATTTGGAATATTGGAGGACAACCCTGCAAAATATGCCCTTTGGTACTTTAACCCATATGCGCCATGTCCTCCAACATGGTACGACCAGCCTTTTACAGGGCAATTTAAACAGCATTGTTTTTATGAACCTGCAGTTGGAACGTGTGATAGTGTTTATAGTGGATGATTGATTGTAACAAGTAAAAGTATGATTTATACTTTTTTAAGTAATAGAACCAATGATTTTCTTCCATGGTAAAAATAAAACCCGATTTGTTCGGGCCTAGAAAACGTATGTCTCAGGAGGGGTTATAACGGACGTTGCGTCTTCAGCCTTTGATTCAGTGAGAGCTAAAAGAACCCCCCATTGATTGAAGACACTTCAATGAAATAAATTCTTCTATTAGAATTCGAGTAAGTTCGGATTTTTTAATAAGCTTTCCATGTGGTTATATTCCTAGCCATCGCTTAAGATCAATCTCTTTTCTCCCTCATTACGCAGGGATAGAGTTACATATTATTCTCTAAATAATTCTTTAAAGCATCTAAATCTTTGGCGCAAGCTTTCTTAAAAGTCCCTGCCATCATTTTTCCGAATACTTTTGCCAAGCCTGTAAGCCCCTTTATCTCGCCTTTTAAAGTAACTTCTGTATGATTACCTGACGAAGTGATTAAGTACGTATACACATATTCTCCTTGACCTGTTGTCCCTTTTGTTCCATCACATCGAAGTACAATTTTATCAGGTTCATTCAGTTCAACGACCTCAAAGTGTTCCGAAGCTTCTTTTCCAAACACTTTTCTTGTTTCCTTCCACTCGCTTCCCACTTCCATCGGCCCCTCATCTAGACGTTCCATCCGTACTAAGCCTTGCATCCAATTCTTCGCAGTATCAAGGTCAAGTAGGGCGCGATATGCCTTTTCTTTTGATACAGGCATGGTTCTTATTACTTCAAAATGAATACTCAATTTTTACTACCTCCTTAAAACTATATTTTACAGAATGTACAATGCTTTTTCCGATATTTTAATAATAGTAGTACTAATTCGGTGCAGTAGCAAGGATTTTAAAAATAAACATCTTCTAGTCCAAAGGGGAATAAATAGTCATTATATATTTTAAGCCATTAGGATTAAAGTATGTCCACATAAAAAGCAGCGTTCGAACGGTTTCCAATCGTTCGAACGCTTTTAAAAAAGTTATCACTAACTTTTAGCAGCCCATTCAAATGGTTTCAATTTTTATGAAGGCATACCAACTACTGATTTAATTTCCAGGTATTCTTCTATACCGAATACCCCCCACTCACGACCGATTCCAGATTGTTTATAACCTCCAAATGAAGCAGCGAAATCAAAGGAAGCCCCATTAACATTTATAAGACCAGCACGAATAGAGGATGCAACTTTCTGTACTTTTTCTTTGTCTTCGCCAACAATATATCCAGCTAATCCATAAACCGTATCATTGGCAATTTCAATCGCTTCATCGAGGTCTTCATAAGTTAGAATTGACATCACCGGCCCAAAGATTTCTTCTTGGGCAATAACCATATCATTTTTCACATTTGTAAACACGGTTGGTTTTACAAAGTATCCTTTTTCCAATCCTTCTGGTTTTCCAGTACCGCCAGTCAGAAGCGTTGCACCCTCTTCTATTCCTTTCTCTATATACCCTTGTACACGATTATATTGTTTCTCAGATACGAGTGGTCCAAAGAATGTTGTAGCATCCTGTGGATTACCATAAGGAAAATTAGGTAAGACTTCCATGACAGCTTCAGTGAATTCATTCATTTTTGATTTTGGAACAATTGTCCGTGTTGCTGCTGAACACACTTGACCAGAGTTTAAAACAACATTAGCAACTGCAATTTTTGCTGCTTTTTTCATATCGAAGTCATCAAGTATAATAAGTGGGGATTTCCCTCCAAGTTCAAGAGCCACTTTTTTTATATTTTCTGCTGCATTTTTGCTTACCTTTTGCCCAACAGGTCCAGAACCGGTAAAGGACACAAAGTCAATATCAGGGTGAGAACTGATACCATTTCCAACTACTTCACCTGTTCCATTCACAAGGTTAAAAACACCTTTTGGTAAACCAGCAGCCTGAAAAATCTCAGCAAGAATGATGGCTGCAAATGGTGTAAGTTCTGACGGCTTTAATACCACCGTACTTCCAGCAGCAAAAGCACTTGCAAGCTTCGTGGATGGTTGGTTCGTTGGGAAGTTCCATGGGGTAATTAGTCCACTTACACCAATTGGTTCTTTACGAACTACCGTATTCCCGCGTCTTTCGGTGAATTCAAAGCTTTCCAGCTCTTTTGCTGCTTGTCGGAAATGAGCTAATCCCAAGACGTAGTGCGTATTTTCACTTATTGAAATTGGAGCACCCAATTCTTGTGTAATCACTTCAACAATATCACTTTTACGCTTCTCATATTCATCCGCAATCCGATTCAATAGGTGAATACGCTCTTCTTTTGTTGTCTGAGAAAAGGAAGGAAATGCTGTGCGGGCAGCTGCAACAGCTTTATCTAAATCTTCTTTTGTTCCATCACTAATTTGACCAATCACTTCCTCTGTAGCCGGGTTGATTACATCAAGTGTCTTTGAACCAGTGGATTCCACCCATTCCCCATTAATAAAATGTTTTAAGTAGTTACGCATGCTCCATACCCCTTTTCATAAAAATAATTTAAAACCCTGATTTGAAACGAATAATCAATTAAACATTAATCCTATTTTTAATTTCGTTTTAGTGTGTTTTTCTACCATCTAACTAACAAATATATAAAATTACTCAACCTCCTGTCTTATTTTAATTGACTACTATTTTAATAATAAAATAGTTTTATCGCAGGCTAGGGCGCAGTAATACCTCACTAATTAAAGATTCACTTTATATTGATCCACCACTTTACATAGTTAAATATGTATGTTAGAAAGTTTCCGATATGACAACTGCTATAAGTCATTTTATTCCAGCGGTTAAGGGACTATTCACAAGAAAAGTTACTCACCACCCGAATAAAGTGAACCTTCATTTGAACAAGTTCTCTCACCGACTAACTACCCTCCTTACAATTGAACTATTAACTTCCCATACGTTAATCTACTTTCTAACGCTTCTAGACCTTCTATCACTTCTTCAAACCTATATTTTTTATAGATTAATGGTTTGACATTACCCTGTACATATAAATCCATTAATTCTTCATGTAATTCCTGTACTTTTTCAGGGAATAAACTTTTGAAATATCCGAAATGTACACCAACAATGGAATAGTTTTTAATGAGCACATGATTCGCTGGAGCTTCTGGAATCTTCCCACCGGCAAAACCGATAACGAGTAATCTCCCATCGAATGCGATACATTTCCTTGATTTTTGGAAGGTATCTCCTCCGACAGGGTCGAAAATTATATCTGCCCCTTTTCCATTGGTAATTTCCTTCACTATAGGCACAAAATCTTCTTCACGATAATTTATCGTAAAATCTGCTCCAATTTCCGTACATTTCTGTAATTTATCTTTACTACCAGCAGTTGCAATAACGGTGGCACCAAATGCTTTTGCCAGTTGTACAGCTGCAGAGCCAATTCCACCAGAGGCCGCATGGACGAGTACCGTTTCACCGCTTTGAATAGTCCCTCGATATTTCAACCCATATAGAGCACTTTGATACGTAATATAGATTGCCGCAGCATCATCAGATGACATGGTTTCCGGAATTCTGTATACGTTTTTTTCATCGACGACTACTTCTTCCGCATATCCGCCATTTGGTAAAAGTGGTGTAGCCAATACTCTTTGACCTTTACGGAAGTTTGCATTCCAACCGACTTCTGTAATTACCCCAGATACTTCAGCACCTGGTGTAAAAGGAAGTTCGGGCTTTTCTTGATATTCACCACGACATTGTAGAATGTCAAAGAAGTTCATAGAAAACGCATCTACTTTTATCCTTACATGCTTTTCTAATATTTCCTTTTGAGAAAGATTTTGAACCTTTAATGCTTCCCTTGGCTCTCCAAGTTTAGTAATCTCCCAAGCCTGCAAATGAACCCCTCACTTTACATTTACTACTTCTCTATTTTTTCTTCTTTCGCGAATCTCTAACTTCGCAACATCTCGAATATGAACTTGATCAGGACCATCCACGATACGTAGTGTTCTTGCATGTGCATAATGTTCCGCTAGTGGGAAGTCTTGAGATACCCCGCCACCACCATGTACTTCAATGGCCCGGTCTATAACATTAAGTGCCACACGTGGAACGGCAATCTTAATCATTGCAATATCCTTACGAGCAGCTTTTGCGCCATGCTCGTCAATCTTATGAGCGGTACTCAAAGTTAATAACCTTGCTTGTTCAATTTCAACTCTACTTTCTGCAATTTGCGCGCGAAGAACATCCTTATCGATTAACTTCGTATCAAATGCTTCTCTTTCCTCAGCTCGGTCAATAAGTAAATCTAAGGCACGCTCAGCTTGACCAATCCCACGCATCGCATGGTGGATTCTTCCAGGTCCTAAACGGCCTTGTGCTATTTCAAAGCCTCGACCCTCTCCTAATAAAAGATTAGATACAGGGACGCGGACATTATTATAATGTACTTCCGCATGACCTGATGGAGCGTGATCATATCCGAATACTTTTAATGGACGCCTCACTTCCACACCAGGAGTGTCCATTGGTACTAAAATCATCGATTGTTGCCTATACGTTTCTGCAGTCGGATCTGTTTTACCCATTACAATTGCAATTTTGCACCTTGGATCAATGGCACCAGTTGACCACCATTTCATTCCGTTAATGACATATTCATCCCCATCACGAACAATCTCCGTTTGAATATTCGTCGCATCGGATGAAGCAACGTTAGGCTCGGTCATGGAGAAAATAGAGCGTATTTCTCCTTCCAATAAAGGGGTAAGCCACCTTTGTTTTTGTTCTTCATTTCCATATTTAATTAACACTTCCATATTTCCTGTATCAGGTGCATTACAATTGAAAATTTCCGGAGCAATTAGGGATTTACCCATGATTTCGCAAAGATGGGCATATTCATAATTGGTTAGTCCTTTCCCATGTTTATCATCTGCATAGAATAAATTCCAAAGTCCTTGACTTTTTGCTTTTTGTTTCAATTCTTCAATAATTGGTGGGATGGTCCAGCGGTTTTCCGCTTTTTCTAGATATTCCTCTACTTCCTTTTCCGCTGGATACACATTCTCCTCCATGAATTCTAGTAATTCCTCTCTCATTTTTTCTGCTCTACTTGAAATTTCTTTTAACATATATATTCCTCCTTTTTTATATCCATTCTATTCTTTAATTGTGCTCTACTTTTTTCACCTTCCTCCCCCACCTAAAACCTAAAATAAGCCTCTACCGAATTTGGGATTTATTTAATTATCTAATTAATTTAAATATTTATAAAATAATTCTAACATCGCCCAAATTTGAACACAAGTCAACTAATAACATTGTTCAAAATTTTATAATTACTCATTTTAATATATGGCACCTATACTTCACCTTCTAAAAAACAAAAAATCTATTCAAAATGATACACTTAATATACAGAAAAGGATGTATGGCTAAAAAGCTAATAAAAGGAGGACGCTACATGAAAGCAATCACAGTTAAACAACCAGGCGGTGCAGAACAATTACAGATTGTAGAGCACGCAAAACCAATCCCAAAGGAGGGAGAAATAGTAATCAAAGTACATGCTGCAGCCGTTAACCGAACAGATATCGTTAGTAGGGAAAGTAGTTCAGGATATTTGGACAATCCCATCTTAGGTGTCGAAGTCGCAGGAACTGTTGAAGAAATAGGTCCAGGTGCTAAAACGCGAATTGGTACGCGTGTTATGGGACTTGTAAATGGAGGTGGTTACGCGGAATACGTCGTGATGCCGGATGAGAGAGCAATGGTTATCCCGGAAAACCTTTCATTTGAAGAAGCTGCTGCTATTCCCGAAGTATTTTTAACTGCTTATCAAACGTTGTTTTGGATAGGTCGATTACGTGCAAATGAAAGTGTGTTGATTCATGCTGGTGGGAGTGGCGTTGGAACAGCTGCCATCCAGCTTGCCAAACTAATCGGACAGGCAAATGTGATTACTACAGCAGGATCTACAAAGAAATTAGATTTTTGTCAGTCAATAGGTGCAGATGTTTGTATAAACTATAAAGAACAGGATTTTGATAAGGAGGTAATGAATGCAACTAAAAATCAAGGTGTTGATTTAATTCTTGATTTCGTTGGTGCATCATATTGGAATAAGAATCTTGCCAGTATTAAAGTAGATGGTCGATGGGTATTGATAGGGATTTTAGGTGGTGCGGAAATAGAAAAAGTTAGTCTAATGGATATGATGGTAAAAAGAATCCAATTAACGGGAACGCTACTTACTCCTAGGAGCGACAAGTATAAGACAGCATTAACATCCGAATTTTCAGCTGAAACCATGGAGTTATTTCATACCAACAAACTTCGTCCAATTGTTGATTCTGTATTTCCATTTGATCAAATCCAATCCGCACATAAACATATGGAGGACAACCAAAATATCGGAAAAATTATTTTAAAAGTAATTTAACGGATAAGCGTAATTCCAATCTAGAATTAACTATACCCCGTGCTTGACGGCGGTGTTCTCATCCATCTCATGACGCCTAACTGATGTCCTTTTGCTCTTCGAAAGGAATGAGCACTAAAAATATAAAAAAAGAAGAGACCAAATCTTTATTGATTTGGTCAGCTAACTATTTCCCACAGTTATTTTTCCATTATCTGTGGTCAACTTAATTAAATTATCCCCGTCTCCTATGACTGTATCATAGACTGATTCATCAAAAATTTGAACCTTACCATTATCTACTTTAATATCAAAAGTAACGTTTGTAGGTTCCGTAGTTGTTAAGATGTGAATTGCCCCATTATCCGTTTTCATCTCAATTGGCCGGTCCAAAGAATCAGTCAATAGTGAAATTTGTCCATTGTCAGTCTTACTGGAAATTTCTCCTTCTACATCCTCCATTCGAATTTCACCATTATCTGCTTTAGCATCGATGTAGCTACTATATATATGCTTTAAAGCAATCTTCCCATTGTTCGTTTCAACCTTCATGTCAACCGTATCAAGTTTACTTGCATCAATCATTCCATTGTCTGTCGTAACTTCTAAGGATTCATACTGATGTTGAGGTAAGGAAACATGTAACATAGGTTGTGAAGAAATGGAAAAGAGATTAAAGGAAAACCACCTAAACCATCTATCATCCACCTCTATTTGTAGAGTATCCCCTTTTACATTTGCATCTAGTTTATATTTATTTTTATTGCCAGATAATTCTACAAAAGCTGCATCCCCGTTTACTGGTGAAATAATTACTTTAGCATTTTCAGTTTCAACATCCACTTTGCTAAAACGCTTATCAATCTCTAATTCATTTATACCACTTGAACCAAATGGAAAATAAGTAATCATACTCAACCCGACAACCACAATCAAGACAGTACTAATAAGGATGATGTTTTTCATACGCATCAACAACCCTTTCATATTCTTATGTATTAAGAATATACGATGAACATGCTTTCTCATAATGACCTTAGAATGTAGTTTTCAATAAGACTTAAGTTCTAGATCGGGTAATTTTCTGCCAATAAATTTCAAATCAATGATTATTTTCGTTAATAAAATTCCTCCTTATCACCAATTCTTTCATATTAAATCGACTCCACACTTCACTATTTTCCATTGGTCGATATCCTACTATATGAATAATTAAGTACCTTAAGGTGAAGATAATTGGTGAACAACATGGAATACAACCGTAATGGAGGGATTAGAATGGTTAAAGACAGTCACGCTCCCAAAAAGAAACAAAACAAAGCTAAAAGATCAGATGAACACAGAAGAGCAAAAGGAAAATCAAATGCTAGAAATACCAGATCATAAACCCGAATGATTAGAAACGGATTATTTTTCAGAGCAGGGTCAGGTTCTTTCTCCCACCATCATGAGATTTACCTGACCCTTCCATGTCCTCAGGTTAAGGGGAAGTAATACCCCACCTCAGGAAAAACGAGTTTTTTAGATGGGGGAGGGCCTTGTGTCATACCCTTGTGGTATAAACTCCCCCCATACCCTATTCCAAGGGTAGTAATCACGCTTTATAACCTTTTTTAATCCTGTTAATGTTCCATCAAGAAGGATGTTCCACAAAGTTACGCTCAATGCCTAATTCATCCAACTTCTTCCAAAGACTTGTCATTGTTTTTACTCTATCCAAATAAAACTCTCTACCTCGTACTCGCCAAAACTTCCAACCTGCGCGCTCTAGCGTTTCCTGTCGTTGCATATCCTCTTCAAATTTTTCAGGTCCATGCCATTTTTCACCATCACATTCAACAGCTAAGCGATCACGCATCCCTTCCACAACTAAATCAATCCTATACCTTCCAACCTTGACTTGAGGGGTTACCTTATATCCCTTTGCCAGAATCATTCGGAGAACATCTACCTCAAATGGAGATTCACATTTTTCTTCCAGATTTTCGACTTCTTCATTTAATCTAGTTGGATTTTTACAGTAACTTAGTAAACGGTAACGCAAGTCAATCGGATTTAAGTCTTCTAGGTCGACAGAATGATATAATCTCATTTGGTTTTTTGCACGGCTAGCAGCAACATTGAAGCGTTGTTTATCTGTTATTTTTGTTCTTGCCGTAATCTTACGATTAGGAGCAATGACCATGGATAAAAAAATTATATCCCTTTCATCCCCTTGTAGTGTATAAGCATCTCCACAAATTACCTTCCGTTTTACAAACTCTCTATCCCCAATTTCTTCACGTATTTTTGTTTCTAACAACCTATGTTGTTTAGAGCCTTGTAACGTAATTACACCAAATGTTTGATTGGCATATTTAGAATCATGAATGATCTTTACCATATCCGAAACAATTGCTTCAGCTTCCGGTACATTGACATCTTTATTTTTTGTATCATTATATCCTTCATGAACTTTAATCGCAGTAACTGGAGGTTCAATTTTCTCCTCTTCCGTTGGCAAGCGTAATGGAATCATTTCTCCTCCATAGCTAAGGTCATTCGAAAACTGAATAATCTCTGGTACACAACGAAAATGCTCCCGTAACATTAATTTTCCTTCTTTAGGAAATGTTTGCTCCGCTATTTCATACAGCGAAATATTACCATCAAATAAATTCGCGTTGGGAATGGTAGGAAGATATCTCCGTACAAGATCATGAACCTCATTCAACTTAACCCCTATCGATTGAGGACTTATTTGTTCTTCATCTCCCACTACAATGGACTTCCTTCCTCTCAACAGTACATTGACAGAAAATATATCACATTGACTACTTTCATCAAAAATTACCACATCAAACTTTTCGTTGGTAACGGGAAAATTTTCTAAGACTTGGTTAACTGGCATAATCCAAACAGGAATGGCGCTTTGTGCTTGCTTCATTGCCTCCCGTGCTCCCTTTAGATAAACAGAAGCATATTTACCTGTCCCTTTCCCGAAACGTTTTATATTGGACTTCCAAGCTGACAATGCTCGTTTTTGACTATCCGTAATGCGCTTTACTTGATTTTTCCAAGTTGATGCAGTGACAAGCTCCTGGATGAGTCGCTGCTGTTCTTTATGCTCTTCTTCTATTCGATTTCTTAACAAAGCAACATTCATATCTTTCGTTTCATCCATCCATGTTTGGAGTTTCCTAAGTTCAAATGCTTCTTTGTGTTTTTCTGGAATTTCCAATTCTTTACCTACTATCAGCTCAATGGACTTACTCGTTAACGGCAATGTTTCACCAAACTGCTGTAATAAAAAGTAAAAACGGTCCACACGTTTCTTTTTGTTTTGTAGGTCCTTTAATGAATGTAATAATTGAGACCAACGATTTTCATCTTTACTTTGATGAGCTGAAATAAAATCTTGTAATATTGGATGAAATCTTTTACTGTTTTTCTGTTCTATTAATGTGTGTAGCTCCATTTTATAGTTTTTTGTCCAATGTTCAGATTGAGTACATTTGATTGCTATTTCGAGTTCATTAGATAAATGTTTATTCTCCTCCATGTCGTATAGATCAATGTGACTCATATTGTAGGATTTCATGTTTTCTATAAAAGTTCCCACCTCTTCGACTGCATGTATAACTATTTTTAACCCCTTCATCTTATCCTCTAATCGATGTGGAAACCTTTTTTCCTTCTTGTTTATAGCTGGATGTCCTATTTCTTCCATGTTACTATTAAATATTCGTGCTGTTTTTTTCTTTAATTCCTCATTATCTAGAAACATTTCAAGCACTTTCACATCTTCTAACCCTTTAAGTGGTCGGCCATTGATCACTGGAGAATCAAATAAATATTTTGTTTGTTTTCCTTTAAACATAAAAAATAAGAAATTAGGCTTTTTCCCACTCTCTAAACGCTCTTTAGCAATTTGGAGATCTTCTTTTCGTTCGGATAACGATTTGTTAGGCAATTCAATTTGATGTGGGACAAGCTGATTATAAGAGTGGAACAATTCCTGCTTCACCTTTTCCATCTCCGTTACAAAGTTTTCCCAACGGGTAGCCCTAACACCTCCTGCCTTACAATCCTCTATAACATATTTATAATCCTCATTAGCTAATATAGCCACACGGTTTATATTTTCATTAACCATTTGTACCAATTGACTAAGCTGGATTTCATCTTTTGGTAGTGCATATTTTTCAATAATCTCATTTCCAGATTCAACATACTTTTCTAACTCTCTTCCTTTAACAAGTAATTGAGCAAACGAGTTATTGTTACGTATATGGATATCCACTTCTGGTAGTATGTGTTCATTTAGTAATAAATCCTCTTCTGTTAATTGTCCTCTTATCTGCCAAAGTTCTTGAAATTCAATATCAGTTAATGGAAATGTTGCATCTAGCGTTATATCATCTTGTAGCCATTTATATGGAAGCATGTTTTGAGAGAGGAGCTTAGCAATATCATATTTAAGCAGTTTTTTTCCTTTGTATTCCAGTACATTTCCCTCTTTTTTGGCATACTCCTTCAACCGATTTTTAAGCTGAGCTTCTTTTCTTTTGCTTGCATCTAGACTAGCCTTATTTCGTGTTATTTCAGTTTCTAATTTTTGTACATTTAATTCACCAAGTTTCTCTCCTATGGTACGTATCGACTCTTCAATTTCTTGTAAAGACTCTCTTCCTCCGCCTAATACAGGAACACATAAATCCCTAATATCTTCTGGAATTTTATTTTTTAAAACACGTAACGGGCTTTCCTTTTGACTAGTAATCAAAATCTTTTTTCCTTCCGATAAAAAATGGGACACTAAATTAGCTATTGTATGTGTTTTCCCTGTTCCTGGTGGCCCTTGAACGGTAACCCCAAACTGTCTTTCCACGCGATTGACAATTTCTTTTTGTTGCTCATTCGACTCTAAAGGAAAATATAGATTATTCTCTCCTAAACTACTGGTACGTTCATTCTGATCATCTTCTTCCATTAGATGTTCATCTGTTTTATCTCCAATCAAAGACTCAATCGTTTCCGGAAGGTCTACCGTTCCTAAAGGGATACCTGAAATAATTTGTTCTAAATCATCCCTTAAAACTCTTGTGTTTTTTAATCTAAGTGCGATAACCTCAAAGTCATAAATAACAGGATTATCCCCAACGGTTATCTTAGTAGAATTCTGAATGTATCGTCCATTTGCATCAATCAATCGAATAAACTGATTAAAGAAATCAGACAGGTCACCGGTGATTGGTTTATTTTGAACTTCACGGATTAATTCACGAACTTGATTTATATTTGGGATTCGAATATTCGTAAACATCTCACGTTCTACAGTTATTTCTTCATCCACCAGTTTTACTTCTATAATTCCTCGTTCTGCATCCAATTCTAGTTCGAGTTTACTAGTAAGAAGTGGATGACGAATAGTCTGAACATTTGAATCCGGATGTTTCCAACAAATTAATCCGGTTCCATAAATAAGTTCCAACGCTTCTCCTTCTTTTTCGAACCGAGCTATTAACTCAAAGAATTCCTCATATAACCTTAAACCCTTCTTTTTATCCTTTAAATTTTCCGCCCATTCTTTCCATTTAGAAGACCACACTTGATATACTTCTTTCCTTCTACTATCTTCTTCAAATGATACAAATATCTCATCGTTATTTTCATAAGAAGTTTTCTCTGTTATATAGGATGGCGAAAGATTCTCGTTATGAAAATCAAAATCTATCCAATCGACCAATAAATCATTCGGTTTAGGTGGCATTTTATCCTCTTCCATGATTATCGGTCTATGAATTTCTATTATATTGTCTTCTCCAAGGCATTCTTCTAAAACATTACATCCCTCAAAATTCCTTATTTCCTCTAAAGGCCAATTTTTTTCAAACTCTTTATAGTCTCTAGTTACTTTCCCAACCAGATTATTTAGCTGAAGCAAATATTGAAAGAAATTCTTAGCTTTTTCCGTTCTGACATTCATTACCACAAAAATTGCACCTCTTTTTATAAAAAGTTTAACTATAAATAAATATATATGTAGTCATTTCGTTATAGATTCATTGAACTATTGGTTTTAAGTATTGGATTATGATTTAGCCAGGTTAACATATAAAATATTTTCTTCAGTAAATTTTTTACGACGATATCATATCTATTATTTACAGTAAGAAGAAATTTTAGCCACTAACCATTTACAACAAAGCACTCAAGAAATACAAAACGCAAGAATGCTGGTTTAACAGCATTCTTGCGTTTTAATTTTGGAGATTTTTACTTTAATGTGGTCCTTTCCAACTCTTTGCCGATGTTTAGAAACTTCTTCTCATAATAAACTTGAATATAGGTGTAACTCCCTCTGACATAACGCTTTTAAATCACCACGCATTAGAGACTGATGTCATATTCCTCTTCCAACTTATTATAGATTTCTTTAAGTTTTGGTTTTTTAGCTATTATGGTTCGCGCACGCTCAGAGAATAGTAGCAATTCTTTATTTTGTTCACCTTCTGGTAATTCTTTTTCTGACAGATATGTCTCATAAAGTGTATTTTCTAGCAATTGTAAGATAGTATATTGTGTTTTTAGCGCTTGTAATAATAATGCTTCTTTTTCATTGTATTTATTGGACATACTTGGACTCCTTTTAAATGCGGATTGAATTCTTTCTTATCCGTAGCATACGTCACATGCTACAAACAAAACCTTCTTCTATTATACCTATATACTCTTTATTTCACAGTCACCCAAACAACTTCATAACATACTGTTACATATTATTTTATCAAAATTCTAGGCCGGCAATTTTAATAAGGTTATCGAACTTTTCATCCATCGTTACTATATTATATGATTAAGTTTTATTACCTTTTGACTGCTCCTTAACCCGCGATCAACTAAGGCTACATAAATCTTAGAAAACATCTCTTGTTGTCAACAAAATTCAACAACTTTAGTAGGATCTATTTAACAATCCATTTACAAAGTAATATAACGATTCTTGCGCTCCTTCTCTATATACTCCCTTCATTATAGTTTTTAAAGTTCCATTAACCCAGTACTAAATTACCTGTTTTTGCCATGAACTTGTAAATAGCATGTCATATCTATTCCACACATATGATACATTCCTTTGATATTCTTTAGTAGAAGTCAAATTTGAAAGGAGATAGAAAATGAATTACAAAAAAATCTTAATAGGTGTAGTTTCTATCGGTACTGCATTGACTTTAGCCGCTTGTGGTGAAGAAACGAACAACGAAGAGAACATTGAAACTCCAACTGAAACGCCAACTGAAACGCCTGATACGGAGGAAGTGGAACCAGAAAGTCCTGCATCCGGAACAGAGCCTGGATTAGATTCTGAAGAACCTGGTGCTGGTTCAGAGCCTGGTTCAGATTCTGAAGGACCTGACACTGGTTCAGAACCTGGATTAGATTCCGAAGAGCCTGGTGCTGGTTCAGAGCCTGGATTAGATTCCGAAGAACCTGATGCTGGTTCAGAGCCTGGATTAGATTCTGAAGGACCTGACACTGGCTCAGAACCTGGATTGGATTCTGAAGAACCTGATGCTGGTTCAGAGCCTGGATTAGATTCTGAAGAATAATATGTACTTAAGTCCCCCCTTTTATAGTATAGAAGACTGCCTTCAAGAGTGTTGGCAGTCTATTTTTTTCAAAAAATGTTAGTTCCTCACTTTTTTATAGCGATAAAATAGCGAGGGACTAACACCTTTTTTGCATTACTTTAGGAACACCTTCTTTTTTAAAAATGAGAAAAATTTATTTAAAGTGCTTTCCTCTCTTCCATTGGTTCCGTAATATCTGCTATCACTTGTTCGTTGGTCTTTTCTTTTGGAATCATGACTACTATAGCTAATAATGCTATTCCTGCAAAAATTGCATTTGTCATCAATCCTATACTTGCGGCTGCTTCCAAATTACCCGTCATTTCAACTGCACTATAGACAGCAACAGATATCGCTAGACCGAACGATCCACCAAGTGTACTAGACATTTTATAAATACCTGCCGCTTCTCCTGCCTTTGCTTCCGGAACATTGTCTACTGCTGTATCTGTAGATGGTGTCGCGTACATACCGAGTCCAATTCCATACACTGTAAATCCAATAATAACAAACATGGTATACATCGAATTTGGTAAGTTTGTAAAGCTCATTAATGTAAGTCCCATCATTACTAAAATACTAGCTAAGATCATCGGCTTTCTTGGACCACTTTTTTGTAGTATTTTTTCACCAACACGAATCATCGATAATACAGCTACCAAATATCCTATAGATAATAATCCAGATTGAAACGAACTGTAATCTCTAGCCACTTGGACATATGTATTTGCAACAATGAGTGCTCCAGTTACAGCATTTAATAAAAAATTTGACACAGTAGCACCAGTAAAATATTTATTTTTAAATAACGAAATATCAATAAATCCATTAGATTTTCCATTTACAACTTTAAAAAATGCCCATCCTCCTATGACAGTGACAGCCATTAACGTTAATGAAGTAGGACTTGTCCAACCGAAATCTGCCCCACGTGTAATGACAACATTTAATGCAACCATCACTAGGATAAAGATAAAAAATCCAGAGAAGTCAAATTTGGATGAACGGCTTTGTTTAGCTTTGCTCTCCGGTACATCTCTAATCAAAAACATGGATACCAAGGTTAAAATGATGGAAAAAATGAAAATCCAACGCCAGCCCAAATAAGTAGCAATTAAACCTCCAGCAAATGAACAAATTCCCGCGCCTCCCCAAGATCCAAAAGACCAATAGCTTAAGGCTCTTTGACGTTCAGAACCTTTAAAATAGGTCTTCACTAAAGCAATTGTTGCTGGCATAATACATGCTGCTGAGAAACCTTGAATCACACGCCCAATAATTAAAAGAACCTCTTCCCGTGCAATGACAAGACAAAGTGAACCAATAATATTTAATACTAATCCTGTCATCGTAACTTTCTTACGCCCCATTCGATCGGATAATCCTCCAGCTACTACAACAAGAATGCCTGAAAATAAACCGGTTAAACTTATGGCTGTATTCAGAATCCCTAGTGATATTCCCATATCTGATTGAACTACGGGCACCACGTTAACCAGTGCCTGTGAAAAAAGCCAATAAGTTAGAACCCCAAGTACAATTCCTGTTAACATTTTATTATTACCTTTATAGCTTGTTTCCATGTAAACCTCTCCCTTTTGTTAACTATCACATAAACATCTTTTTTCCTTCATAGAAGTTTGTCTAAGTTGGTAAACCTAAGATTTTAGGCATAACAAAAAGGACAGAAAAAGGCAGATTATTACACTCTGCCCCTTTCTGTCCTTGTACCTGAGAGTTTTGCTCCTTTGGTGACGTATCAATCCATACGCTCTCTCCAGAAATGTGTCCGGTTGTAGTTTCTTCTACCTGAGAGATTCACTCCAAGGGATTTTTTGGAGTTTGCTCCTTCGGCGGCATAATAAGCACTCTCCTACAACCGTCAACCACCCAAATTATCTATATATTTAGATTAATCTTAATTAACAGCAATGTCAAGAAAAATATTAAGCGTTTTCAAAGAAAAACATTATTTACAAGTACCATCCCGATCACCGTAAGAATAATTTTTTAGAGGCAAACCATAGGAATAAATATGGATTAATTATCATCTATTGTAGAAAGACTATATATTATAAGGAGGTGTGATAAATGAGTAAGGCGGAAAGAGAAATAATCCTTAGAAAAAACAGAATATCCATGTTTAAACATAATGTAGCAATACAAAACCTAAAAAAGGGAATCGAACAGAACGAGGAGGATGTAAAAATACTAAAAGAAAAAGCCAAACTTAGAGGTTGGCTTTGATTAATTAGCATTTTTTTGTCTATATTTCTTCTTGTATTCCTCGAATTCTTTCAAATAATCTGCGTTCGTAGACTTTTTGAGTTCTCCTAAAACTTTTTCGGATTCTTCTAAGCGGCGACGATACTGATTGAGTTTATCTCCTCTTCTACGGTTTTTCAGTTCCTTCATATCATGAACTTTTATCGTAGTCATGTCGTCTATCCCCTTTCGTTTCAATTTGTTCCATTATTTGCAGAAAGTTATACCATAATGAAATCTCATCCTCTACACCAATGATACCATATTCTTCGATGTTTTTCTCGTTCCATCCAGGTGAGGCATAAAGCGTAATAATCAATAACATACCATCGCTATCATGTGACGTAAAAATGACCTTTTTTTGATCAGATGTAACAATAAACTGTCCTTGCTTTAAATCAAGCGCCTTATCCATGAAGTTGTTTTCACCATTTTCATAATTCACCCGTAGATTATTTAATCTTGGATGTTGCCCATCCTTGAACAGGAACACGTTATTTTCATAATAATGGATGGTATAGTACCGAATAAAGCGCATATTCCCTATTTGTAAATTTCCCTGATTCAAATCGTTTAGTTTCAATAATATATTGTTTAATAATTCATTATATACTTCAAACTGAACGTTCATTTCTCTAAAAGCATGGCTTTGCCGTTGCATTTCCTCTAGAGCATCGCTCATTTTTTCACCTTGTTCCTCTAATTTCTCAATATAATAAAGAACTCTAGCTCTTTCATCTTCTTCAAGTTTTTGAACAATCTCCTTTATTCTATATGCTAATTGTTGAAATGAATATGGACGTATATTGTAAAAACTATAAAGTCGCTTATATTCGTTGTTTCGGTACTTTTCAAATGCTCCAATATGGAACGATTCATCATCTACATTTGTCACTTTAAGTATGGTTGTTCGGTCAATCCACCAAATGAGTAGAACTGCAAGGAAAACAATCGATGAAATGGATATAGTCAACCCAACAGGATTAGAAAGCCCATTTAATACCCATGTTCTAACACTTGGAATAAACATACCAACTACAGGAACTAACGTGATCACCCAACGAAGCACGAAGTTGATATTTTTAATAAAATGATAGAAAAGACGAATGCAGTATCTAATATGCTTTCGCTTCGTATAAGTATGATCTCTAGTTTTATTTGATTCATGTAATTTTTCATAAAGTTGATCATAACGCTTAGATAATTCTTCTAATTCTGATAGAACTTCCCTTGTATCCTTTTTTACATCCTCCATAAAAGCCTCCAAATGCCACGTTTAATTGATTGTCTCTATTAAAAATCATAACACTATTTTGATTGCAAATGTTCTGTTTTAAGATAATCAAGTCATATACTTTTTTCACATTTTGGTTGGAATTCCTTAATCGTAATCAACATACTGGTAGAAAACCCTTACCTAAACCACTAATCTGGAAGTTATAGTGTCATCAACCTTCTATTCTAGGTGTAAAAAAACACCCTTAGACGTGTATGTATCAACATCTAAGGGTGTCCTAACATTCCTAGAAGAAATTTTTCAACTAAAGACAGCATTATTAAAATCGATTAATACGTTTTGCTAAAAAGCCCAGTCTCCATTTCGGAAAATCGGTACAATTGTGCCATCTTCTTTGATACCATCAATGTCCATCGAACTTGAGCCAATCATAAAGTCAACATGGGTATCTGATACGTTCATGCCATGTTTTAACAGCTCTTCTTCACTCATTTTTGTTCCACCTTGAATAGTTGTCGGATAGGCTGCACCGATTGCTAAATGGTTAGACGCATTCTCATCAAATAGCGTTTCAAAAAAGGTGATGCCTGATTGCGAAATTGGAGACGGATCTGGAACGAGAGCAACTTCACCAAGGCCAGTAGCTCCCTCATTGTCTTTAACTAATCTTTTAATCGTTTCATCCCCTTTTTCGGCAGAAATGTCAACGATTTTACCATCTTCAAAATGGACTTCAATGCCTTCAATTAATGTCCCAGCATAGCTTAATGGTTTTGTACTCCGAACAACCCCCTCCATTCGACGTGTATCGGGAGCAGTGAATACTTCCTCCGTTGGCATATTGGCAATAAATTCTACTCCATTTGGATCATAACTCTCCGCACTTGCCCAAATATGATTCTTAGGTAATCCAAGCGTTAAATCCGTTCCAGGTGCCGTGTAATGAAGTGCATCAAACTGATAGTCATTTAATTTTGATGCTTTCTCCTTCAGCGTTTCCTTATGCTTATCCCAAACATCAATAGGGTCATCATGGTAGATACGACACGTTTTGAAAATTTGATCCCATAATGCATCCACTTGTTCTTCTGTTGTTTCCAAATCAGGAAACACGTGCTTAGCCCAGTCTGCACCCGCTGCAGCGGCAACTGTCCATTTTAGATCATCATTTTGTGTAGCATTACGTTGTGCCTTGAAGGCCTTTCCAGCTACTTTTTGGAAAGCTGCAACTTTATTTGGATCCACCTCATTTAATAAACCAGGGTCATTTGATAAAATGGAAAGTCTGCAGACATGATGATTCAACACATGGTCCTCGGATTCCTCAATTTCGTATTTCGGAATATTGGTTAACACTTCTTCTGGCTGATGTATGTAATGCTGCTTGGTGATTTCATCGTCAGACCATTTAATGATTACTTTTTCAGCACCAAAGGCATAGGATTCTTTCGTAATTAAACGGGCTAATGGGGCTTGATCAACAGCTATCGTTACCTTTACCCAATCACCTTGTTGCACATTTAACCCTTTTGCTACTAATAGTTTTGCATACTTTTGTAAATTTTCTTCAAAGTTAGGCAGTACCATTTTTTACCTCCCATATCAATTCCTTATAACGATACTAGTATAGTGAAGGCAAATTCTTAATGCAAATGATGAAGATTATTTTCAGCCACCATGTCAGTCCTTTATCGTCCTCTCTTAAAAGACTATTCAAGAGCTTGTCTATCTTTGAACGGATGTAATATTAGACCTCTGGGTTAGAAGGTTATAAATGAATGAACGGTTTTACACATCATAACAAAGGTTCACAATTATCCTAAAATAATGGTACAATTAAACTAAATATACAAACATTCTGAAAGGCGGAATAAATATGATAATTCCATACAGTGATAAACAGCCTATTATTCACAATACTGTTTTTATTGCACCAGGCGCCCATTTAATTGGAGATATTTCTATTGGGAAAGAATCTTCTATTTGGTTCAATTCTGTTTTACGTGGTGACGAGGATTCCATTACAATTGGGGAAAAGTGTAGTATTCAAGATAATTCAACCATTCATTTATATGAAGGTTGTCCCGTAGTTGTTGAAGATATGGTTACTGTTGGCCATAATGCTATCCTACATGGTTGCCACATTGGGAAACGATCCATAATTGGGATGGGGGCAACTATTCTGGACCATGCTGAAATTGGGGAAGAATGTATCATTGGGGCAAACACCCTTATTCCACAAGGAAAAAAGATACCACCTCGTTCACTAGTTGTTGGTTCTCCGGGTAAAATTGTTCGTGAATTAACAGATAAAGATTTGGATTTAATTAACCTTTCCATCGATACATACATCAAAAAAGGCAAGGATTTCAAGGAGATAATTCAAAATAACTAAGAGTAGCGATTAAAAATGCTGTGTCAATGTTCTATTGACACAGCATTTATCTTAATCTATCGAAATAAAATATTGACTTTTTCGATAGGCAATAGCCTCAATCGAGGCTATTACTTCATTCTCAGATTCAACAACAATACGATAAAAACCTGTTCTATGGTTTCGTTTTACCTCCATAGCCCTTGCGGTAATTATGTCACCGACTTCAGCACTTTTCATAAAGTGAG
This sequence comes from Oceanobacillus senegalensis, assembly GCF_900176885.1. Classification (GTDB taxonomy): domain Bacteria; phylum Bacillota; class Bacilli; order Bacillales; family Amphibacillaceae; genus Oceanobacillus; species Oceanobacillus senegalensis. The sequence continues at coordinate 1,667,447 of NZ_LT839648.1, forward strand.
TGGTTGTAGAAAGTCCAACAGAGGTCTTCCCGTACGAATTACAAGCAAGTGCAAAGGCAAAATCAGCCAAAGTATAAAGAACACCGCCATGAACCGTTGCATGGGCATTCAACATGTGATCTTCTATCTTCAATTGGACAGTAGCCCCACCAGCACTAAAGTCAACAATTTCTATTCCTAAAAATTCTGCATACCGATCCTTTTTCAATTTATGAAGTATTTCTTTATGATGGTCTTGATGAATGGTTACTTCATCGTTTATTTTAATCACCAATGCCTCCTCCTAACCTATTTCATCTATTAAGTCTATTAATCTATAATTGTCTAACACTAATTTCCAACACTTCCTTGGCCTCTTTAACGATACTCTTCATTAAATCAGCGACAGAAGGACAATCATCAATAAGACCTGCAATCTGACCGCCATTTATAAACCCGTTTTTCATATTTCCCTTTTTCGCACCTATCTCATGATAGTCTTCATCTGTCTTCTCCATGAATTCTTCCAGGTTCATATCCCCATTTTCTAATTCTAAAAGTATGGCCGCATATTCACCTTTCATAACGCGCCGTATTTTCTGAAATCTACGCCCTATGATCATGGTTGCTTCATCTGACGCATCAAGGATTGCTTTTTTATAGGTTGGATGGAAGCCAGCTTCATTTGTCGCAACAAAGCGCGTTCCCATTTGGACTCCTTGCGCCCCTAAAGATAGAGCGGCTGCAAGACCTTTTCCATCTGCAATACCACCAGCTGCAATAACTGGAACAGATAGTTCCTTTACAATTTGTGGAACAAGCGTCATGGTAGTACTTTCATTTAAGGCATTTATCCCTGCAGCCTCATAGCCTTCACAAACAACTATGTCCGCTCCAGCCTTCTCCGCTTTTTTAGCCTGTCGTACGGATGCTGTAACACATATTACCTTAATATCGTGTTCATGAAACAAAGGAATTAACGTTGACGGATTTCCAGCAGATAAGGAAACAACAGGAACCTTATATTTAATCACTTCTTTGACAACTTGTTCGGTATCTGGATGTACAGATATGGGGATATTAACGCAACATGGCTGGTCCGTGTTTTTTACCATTGTTTCTATTTTCAACCGTACTTCTTCTACCGGGATTGTCCCTACACCAATGGTTCCCAATCCTCCTGCTTCTGAAATAGCTGACGCTAAGTTCGGATCACTTATATTTCCCATTCCTCCTTGAATAATCGGATATTTTATATTTAATATATCCGTTACTCGATTTCCCATCTCTTCACTTCCAATCAAGTTAGAATTTAATAGTTAGGGTTCTGTTTTTATCAAAGGATGATCGTAAATGTCATAATCATTATTTCTCTTCATCTCGCTGTACCCTTTTGAAAAAATTTCCTCGAAGAAGGCATTCGCAGGTTTTGCAAGGAGTTTATAATATTCACTAAATAGATTTGCTGCGGCCTCCCCGATGAAATTAGGTGGCAATAACTCTTGTGGAAGCCCTGGATCGATAAAAAGAGACTTACGGTAATAGTGAACTAATCGAGTACGTTTCACAAAACATTCCTTATCACTAACCGTACCTTTTTTTAATTCCTCTCGATCCTGATAAAATTTTTCAGTATACAGATTGATAAATAACTCATAACGTTTCTTAATATAATCCATGTCCCAACATTCCCTGACAATTTGTTGATTATCCTTGGGACCAATATTTTCAGATTCAAAGAAATGAACATAATCTTCTATTTCATATTTCTGAATGATGTCATTCACTTGCTGGGTTAGATCATTTGGTGTGACCCATAATCCATTCGATAATAGGCCAAACCCACTCCATTCCAACTCTTTTCTTAATTCATCACGAATTTGACGTTTCTCTTCTGGAATGGTATATAGAAACATTCTCCATTTCTCATCCCAGTGTGTTGGCTTCTCACTGTAAATTCTTCCTGCTGCTTCTTCCATTCTTTTTATCCCTTGTTTTGTAAGAGAATAATAACTCTTATTCCCCTCTTTGCGACTAGCTATCCAGTCTTGCTTATTCATCCTAGAGATAGCAGCTCTTACTGCTTGGGGATTATGGTCAAATGGTTCTAGTAGCTCAATTAAGCTACCAATCCAAATTTCATTCCCATAATGACGAATATAATCACCATATAATGTAAATATCATTGACCGAGTATTCGGTTTTTTGTCCATATATAAACTCCTTTTCAATCTTTCACCCTCCAATAAATTCAGGGGGCCTCTTTTCAGCAAATGCCTTTAGCGCCTCCTTTCGATCTTGAGTCGGAATCGTTAATTCATAAGCATTTGATTCTATTTGTAACCCAGTTGCTAAGTCCGTATTCATGCCATTTCTAATAGCGAATTTCGCTTGCTTCACTGCGACTGGTGCATTTTTTAAAATTTCATTGGCTAATTGTTCACATTTGCTTAATAGTTGTTCCTCGTCAATTACTTGATTTACAATTCCGTATTGATAAGCATCATCTGCCGTTAGTCGTTTAGCAGTAAAAATCAATTCCATTGCTTGGGATGGCCCAATTAAGCGAGGCAAACGCTGGGTACCTCCAGCACCGGGAATAATTCCCATACTCGTTTCGGTAAGTCCCATTATCGAGTTCCCAGCAGCGAGACGGAAATCACAGGCAAGTGCCAGTTCGAATCCCCCGCCAAATGCATAACCGTTTATTGCCGCAATGGTTGGTTGGGGAAGATTAGCAACCTGTTCAAAAACCTCACTGATTTTTTTGACATTCCTGCGTACTTCCTTATCATTTAAGGTTTTCCGTTCTTTTAAATCTGCCCCTGCACTAAAGGCTTTGGAACCTGCCCCAGTGAAAATAACTACTCGAACTTTTTGATCAATATGCAAATCCTGCAATACATCCCCTAATTCAACCAATGTTTGATAATTAAAGCAATTCAAAACATCTGGCCTATTAATCGTAATATAAGCGATATGATTCTTTATTCCACATAAGATATTATCCAAAACATATCCTCCTTACAAATTATATGTTTTCAACAACAGTTGCAATACCTTGCCCTACACCTATACACATTGTTGCTAGACCCGTTTTTACATTTCTTCTACGCATTTCATGTAAAAGCGTGGTTAAAATTCTAGCACCACTCGCCCCCAACGGATGACCAAAAGCAATTGCTCCACCATTTACATTCACAATTTCTTGATTTAGTTCTAGCTGTTTCATACACTCCAAAGATTGGGAAGCGAATGCTTCATTCAACTCAACCAAATCAATCGCATCTATAGTGATACCTGCTCGTTTGATTGCCTTTCTAGTCGCATGAATAGGTCCTAGTCCCATGTATGCTGGTTCTACCCCAGCAGTTCCACTCGATACAAAACGAGCCATTGGGATTATTCCTAATTCATCTGCTTTTTCCGCACTCATTAGTAATACCGCCGAGGCACCATCATTCACTCCTGATGCATTACCGGCAGTTACCGTACCCCCTTCAAATATGGGCCTTAACTTAGAAAGCTTTTCCATACTTGTATTTGGGCGTGGATGTTCATCTTTATCGACAGTAACTGTTTCCCCTCTTTGTTGATACGAAATGGGGATAATTTCATCTTCAAATAGATTATTTTCGACGGCTGCTTTTGCCTTCATTTGACTATGATAAGCAAATTCATCTTGTGCCTCTCTTGAAATATCATATCGTTTAGCCACGTTTTCTGCAGTTTGTGGCATACTATCTGCTCCATACATAGCTTCTAATTTTGGATTAGTAAAGCGCCATCCAATCGTTGTATCCATAAGCTCCATATTACCGCGTGGATATTCCTTTGATGGTTTAGCCATCACAAATGGAGCTCTTGTCATGCTTTCTGTACCACCAGCAATATAAATATCACCATCTCCAACCATAATTGATCGCGCCGCCATATTTACTGCATCAAGTCCGGATCCACACAAACGGTTAATTGTCGTGCCGGATACATTAATTGGAAGGTCTGCCAGTAATGCTGCCATTCTTGCAACATTTCGGTTTTCCTCCCCTGCACCATTGGCATTTCCGAAGATAACTTCTTCTATTTCTTCAACAGGTAGTTTGGGCTGTCTGTTTACAATCCCCTTAATTACCTCGGAAGCCATATCGTCTGGACGTACGTGTTTTAGTGCACCTTTATATCTACCAATTGGTGTTCGAACCGCATCAACAATAACAACATCTTTCATCATGCCTCACCACTTTCACTTTTTTTCCCTATAGTCATAGACACCAATACCGCTCTTGCGTCCAAGTCTTCCAGATTTAACATACTTTTCTAACAGTGGAGCTGGTCTGTATTTCTCTCCCAATTGACTATGTAGGTAATGAAGGTTATTCAGACGAGCATCCAGACCGACTAAATCGGCTAATTCAAGAGGACCCATAGGATAATTTAATCCTAGCTTAATCGCTTTGTCGATATCTTCTGCTGTAGCTACTCCCTCCTGTAACATGTGAAATGCTTCATTACCAACCAGACAACTAATTCTACTAGTAACGAAACCAGGAAATTCGTTTACAAGGACGGTTTCTTTTCCCATCTTATTCGCTGCCTCTTCTACCACCTGTACTGTATGATCACTGGTTTCCAATCCGCGTACAATTTCAACAAGTGGCATCTTATGAACAGGATTAAAAAAGTGCATCGCAATCACGGAAGATGGACGATTCGTATATGACCCTAATTCTGTAGGACTCATTGTGGAAGTATTTGTAGCTAAAACACAATCCGCTGGTGCAATAGCATCTATCGTTTCAAAAATATTTTTCTTTAATTCTCGTTTTTCTGGTACAGCTTCGATAATTAAATTTGCTTCTGTAGCAACTTCTTCCACATTTGTTACAAAATTTAATCGTTGTTTAGCCTCTTCGGCCTCCTTTTTTGTGAGTTTCCCTCGTACGATCCCTTTGTCAAAATTCTTATCCATTTCCACTTGCGCATTTTGTAAAACTTCTGAACTTACATCCACTAAACTGACATTATATCCACCAAGTGCACTTACATAGGCGATTCCTCGTCCCATTACACCAGCACCGATAACAACTACTTGATCCTTCATCAAATACCCTCCTTCATTGTGATAATAAAAAGCGAACCTTACCTAGTAGAAGATTCAGTTCGCTTTTTATTTCATCTATAAGCTTATACATTTAACGGATTTAGTGTTTTCGCTCCAGCATAGGAAAGGACACTCTTGGTTTCTGTATAGAGATCTAGTGTTTCAATACTTAGTTCACGGCCGAAACCAGATTGTTTATAGCCACCAAATGGTGTTCCTGGAAATGCAGAGAATGGGCAATTAATCATGACAACACCTGCTTGCAATTTGTCCGTTACTCGTTTCACTAAACCTTGATCTTTGGCCCAAATGGATGCTGCTAATCCATAATCCGTATCATTCCCAAGTTGAATGGCTTCTTTTTCATCCTTAAATTTCATGACAACAACAACAGGACCAAAGATTTCCTCTTGGGCTATAGCCATATCATTGGTTACATCCGTAATAATGGTTGGCGCATACCAGTATCCATTTTCAAATCCTTCAACATCTATCGGTTGTCCCCCAGTAACTACCGTTGCACCATCTTTCACAGCGCCTTCGACATGTTGATGTATTTTATCCAACTGACCTTGGTTAATAATTGCTCCAATTTGTGATTCTTTTGATAGAGGGTCACCTGCTATTAAGTTTTTCGTTTTCGTAACAAAACTCTCCATAAACTCATCGTAAATATCCTCATGTAAGAACAATCGAGATCTTGCTTCACAGGATTGACCTGTGTTATAAAAGATTCCAAATAAAGAACCATTAACAGCTGCTTCTATATCTGCATCTGGGAATACAAGATTTGGAGATTTCCCACCAAGTTCTAGTGTGACACGTTTTAAGGTTTGGGAAGCTTTAGACATAATATCCTTACCTGTTGATGTCTCACCAGTAAATGCAACCTTATCTACCCCTTCATGATTCGCTAAATAAGATCCTATCGTTGCACCTGGTCCTGTAACAACATTTACTACTCCCTCTGGTACTCCAGCTTCATGGCAAATTTCTGTTAAAAGAATAGCCGTAATAGGAGTTAAACTAGCTGGCTTTAAAACAACCGAACAACCTGCTGCAATAGCGGGAGCAATCTTCCACGCAGCCATCATCATCGGATAGTTCCATGGAATAATTTGTGCTGCAACGCCAACTGGTTCCTTTTGTGTATAGTTAAAGAACTGTCCTGGTACATTATTTACTTCTCCGCGATGTCCAACGATGGCACCAGCATAAAACTCAAAGTCCTCAATCGCTTGGGACACCTGCCCTTGGGCTGCAGATAATGTCTTGCCACTATTGATGACTTCTATTTCCACTAATTCCTTGAATCTACTTCTCATAATAGAAGCGATTTTATTTAGAACTCTAGCACGTTTACCAACAGGATATTTTTTCCATTTACCAAAATCGAAAGCATTACGAGCTGCCTCTACTGCTAAATCAACATCCTTTGTACCTGCTTTTGGAACATCTGCAATTGCTTCCCCTGTTGCTGGATTATAGACTGTAAATACTTCACCTGATTGTGCATCAACTAATTGCCCATTCACAATCATTTGATAGGTTTCTCTTTTTACTTCCACTGGAAATGTTTGTTTTTCTTCTGTTTTTAACATTTTATCTCCTCCTCATTAATTCCCTTTATATTGTGGTTCTCTTTTTTCAATAAATGCTTGCACACCTTCTTTATAATCCTCTGTTAAACCAGCTATCTTCTGACCGTATGCCTCGTAATCTAACATTTGACTGAAAGGAGTTTCATAGGATTGATGAATATACCGCTTTATTAATCCTATGGCCTTGGTTGGCAAACTAGCGAGTCGTTCAGCAAATAGTTGAGTTTCTTCTTCCAGGGATTCTAACGAAACAACTTTTGTTACTAATCCATATTCTTTGGCATCGTTTGCTCTTATTTTTTCACCTAACATCGTTAATTCCATTGCTTTTGCCATTCCAACAATACGAGGAAGGTAGTATAAGCTCCCTGAGTCTGGGATAAGGCCTATATTTATAAAAGCTTGAATAAACGAAGCTTTCTCTGATGCCATTCGAAAATCACATGCAAGGGCTAAACTAAATCCTGCTCCAGCTGCCGCACCATTAATTGCTGCAATAGTAGGCTTCTCCACCTTCTGGATGGCCTCCATCATGGGCTTGTAGCGATTCAGGATCATTTCTCTGTGATCTGAATCTTCGCTTAGACCACTTAAATCCTCACCGGAACAAAAAGCTCTTCCGGCACCAGTAATAACAATGGATCGAACTTCAGGATTCTCTCCAAATGATTTTAATCCTTTTATAATTTCTCGGTTCATGGTTTCTGTAAACGCATTTAACTTTTCAGGACGATTTAGTATTAGCCATCCTACATTGTTTTTTATTTGACATTGTATCGTTTCATACATCTAAAACTAACCTCCCATTCCTACTACTTACCTGTAAAGGTTGGTGAGCGTTTTTCCTTAAATGCAGTCATACCTTCCTTTTGATCTTCCGAGGCAAACAGCAGGTAGAAGTTTTTCCTTTCATATTGCATGGCCTCATGAACAGAAAGGTCTTCCGCTTTTTTAACTGTATCTTTAATGAGCCGTAATGCTAAAGGAGGTTGTTGTGCTAATCTTTTAGCAAATACCATTGTTTCATCTATTAATACTTCGTTTGGAATAATTCGATTAATTAATCCAAAACGATAGGCCTCCTTAGCATCCATTTGTTCTCCCGTCCACAGCCACTCAAGGGCTCTTCTATGTCCGATTGCTTTCGTAAGTTTTACGGTTCCACCTGCACTGGGCATAACACCGAGATTTACTTCCGGAAAACCAAATGTGCTATTTTCAGATGCAAAGACCAAGTCAGTACTTAGCATCAATTCAAGTCCCCCACCTAAAGCAAAGCCTTGAACAGCTGCTATGATTGGCTTTTTGATATCAGAGATTTTATCCCATTCTGCAAATTGATTTATTTTTTCTAGTGAGATAGGGTCATCATTTGCCATTTCATCTATATCCGCACCTGCAGCAAAGGCTCTCCCCGCACCAGAAATAACGATAACTGCCACTTCATCTGATTGATCAAAATAAGATAGACTTTCTAAAATTTCTGTTATCATTGGACGCTTTAGTGCATTTAATACGTTTGGGCGATTTAGTTCGATTCTTCCAACCTCATCCTCCACCCAAGTATGAATATATTTATAATCATTCAACTTCTTCACCGACCATCATCGTAACGAGATTTCCGGCGAATGACATTAAATCCTTTCCAGATGCTTTAGATTCTTCCGTTTTCATTGCCTTCTTCAATGATTCATGATCATCATAGTACATTTCACAAAGTAAATAGTACTTACTATCTCCTGTTGGTGAACCAACAATTCTTGTTACTTCCATTTTTCTTAAACCAGGTATTTTCTTGGTAATGGGTGTATGCACATTTTTATAATGTTCATCAAATGCCTCTTTGTCTTCTGGTTGTTTATATAAAGCTATTAGTTTTACCATTATTATTCCACCTTTTCATTTAAATTTGCGATAGGTTTCATCGCTTCAAACGGGTTATTGCATTCATCACAATAAAGAATGCTTCGGCACGCTGTTGGTCCAAAAATGTTCTCCATCGTGACATAGGTTGATCCACAATATGGACAATCAACTTCCCATGGTTCACCATGCTTATGTTCAGCCGGTGGGGGAGAAATTCCATTCAAATTTAACTTTTTTCTGCCTTCCTCACTAATACGGTTTGTTGTCCATGGTGGATGAAAACTAAACTCAACCTGGATATCTAAAGATTCGTTCCATTTGGAGATGGCTTTTCTAACTTTCTCTAACACATCTCCTTTAATCATATCCAGTGCAGGACAACCACTAAAGGTCGGTAATAACTTAACAAAGACATGGTAATCCTCTGCTTCTACTTTTTCGACCATGCCTAAGTCAACAATGCTGATAAATGGCATCTCCGGATCCGTCACATCCTGCAAAACGTGTAGAACCTCTTCTTCCAAATCAGATTGAACCTTCTGCATGTTTGCCACTTCCTTCTTTTTTCGATTACCAGCCAATCGCTTCCTTATCAGAGGTGTATACTTCACTTAAAACGGTTAATGCATCGGTTAAATCACTTGTGTGTTCCCCATTTCGCCCATCACCTTTTTCCATTCCTGGATGTCCTTCGATGGTAAAATCGACTTCATCAAATAAATCATTCATCTGTTTTATCCATTCCGATGCTAATTCTTCTTCGTGTGCAATAAGTCGATATGCACTGATTTCATCTCTATATTTCCCTAGAGAAAGGACTCCTCCAAAATTGCGATAGACCCGGTAGATAGAATTTTCCATTCTATTTCTTGCCTCTTCTGTACTAGACATTAATTGTTTAAACCATGTCTTCCAATGCATGAGGTGATAATATTGTTCCGTATGAATTTTTCTTGCAGTATGAACGAGTGGTTCATAGCTTGATTGTTTAAGTGATTCTAAACGGATATCTTTATATACATCAAAAAATAAATGACGTACAACAGTGAATGACCAATCATATTGAGGTTTATTCAAATAATTACCAGGCCCATTTACTTCCTCTAAAATAATGGCATTCCTAAATTCTTCTGGCTTTCTCCTATGGGAAATATCGTCTACATTACCCTCACCTAAATCTTCAAGGAGCGTATAGTACATAGACGCATGGCCCATGATGTCTTGATTAATGGAAGAAAAAGCGACATCTTCTTCAATGTGCGGAGCTAAACCAAGCCACTCTGATCCACGATAAGAATGAATGAAATTATCATCTGCCAATTGGTAGATTAACTCGCAAATATATTTGTTAGATTCACTCATTGACTAACACCCCCCTCTTCCTTATTTTGTTGGAAACTCTTCCATTTTTTCGGTAAGTCCGTATAACCTTTTGTTTCCCGATATGCTTTATTGTCCAATTTTTTAAATCCTTCTCTTTCCTCTTGAGTCATCTTTCTAATTTCTGAACGTTTGACGACCCACAATTCTTTTATTGGTTCCCTGCGAAAGAAATTTTCTCTAGCCATTACAAAAGCCATTTCCTGATTCGGTGCAAGTAAACTAAATCGATGTTCCAATGACAACCCATCTTTTTTTCTACTAAAAACCTCATATTCTTCATAGAACGTATCTTCCGCCATTTAAGTTTCCTCCTTTCCTAATCTTACATAATTACTGATTCAATTTTTTTACTGCTTGTTAAAGCCTCGCGTACCCATTGATTATCCATATACGATTCTTTTCTTAAATTAATTCTTGCATCTGATCTCGGTCCATTACCCGATACAACCTGTTTAAATTTATTCCAATCTGGCTCTTGATAAACCCATTCTTGTTTTTCTTCATCAAAGTGAACCGTTTCATCTGGAATAGTCAATCCTAATAACTGTATCTTCGGAACATATTTAGTGAAGAACTCCTGACGTAACTCCTCATTCGTCTTAAATCTGATTTTGTACTTCATATTTAAATCTACACTAGAATGTCCGATATCTTTTTTGGATTTAGGACCAAAAAACATTAGTAGTGGCTCCCACCAACGATTGAGGGATTCTTGTAACATTTGCTTTTGCTTAGGAGTACCTGATGCAAGGGCTAACACCAAGCTTTCTCCATGTTTTGCATGGAAAGATTCCTCTTGGCAAATTCGTTTTAGCGCTCTAGCATATGGTCCATACGATGTCTTCAGTAACATGGTTTGTGTAAGAATAGCAGCACCATCCACAAGCCATGCAATAATTGCAGCATCTGCCCATGTTGGAGAAGGCATATGGAAGACATTGTGGAACTTTAATTTCTTAGAAAATAAATCTTGAAGAAGATCCTCCCTTGTTTTACCAAATGGTTTCAATAAATCCTCCGCAACACGGAGAAGTAACTGCCCATGTCCCATTTCATCCTGTACCTTAGCCATAATGGATAGCTTTCTATTGATAGTTGGAGCCTTCGGAACCCATTCTTTCTCAGGTAAAGCACCCATAATTTCACTTACACCATGACTGGAAATCAGCTTAATTAAAGCTTTTCGATAGTCATCCGGCATCCAGTCTCCCGCTTCTATTTTTTCATCACGTTCAATTCGTTCCATAAAATGCTGATATTTTTCCTCTTCGGTTAATTCACTAAGTGAATTTAAATTCATCGTCTTTCCTCCTTATCATCATTTTGTCACTGTGGTAATGATAGAAAATGCCAATTAACTTGGAATAGAAGGGATCTTTTCTTCCCGAATAATACGAATGGCTTTCCCTTCGGATCTAGGTATTTTGCCAGGAGATTCAATTTTCGTATCAATGGTAACCAAACAATAGCTCTTTAATTTTTTCGAGATCTTATTAGAAAGCATTTTTACTTGTTCATGATTCATATCTTGCTCAATTAATTGATGGAATCGCTCATTTATTTCAACTTTTAATGTTACTTTATCCATCGCACCTTGACGTGATATCACAAGCTGATAATGAGGTACAAGCTCTTCAACTTTTAATAGAACGCTTTCAATCTCAGATGGAAAAACATTAACTCCCCGAATAATCAACATGTCATCAATGCGGCCTTTCAATCTAGACATACGAGTCGATGTTCGACCACAGGAGCATCGTTCTTTTGTAATGGAGGCAATGTCACCTGTACGATAACGAATAATTGGTAGCGCTTCCTTCGTTAAGCTAGTAAAAACTAGTTCCCCTTCTTCACCGTCTGGAACCGGTTCTAATGTTTCTGGATTGATCACTTCCACATAAAAATGATCATCAGCAATATGCAATCCCTGTTGTGCTTCTTTACATTCTATCGCCACTCCGGGACCCATCACTTCACTTAACCCATATATATCCATCGCTTTAATATTAAGACGTTCCTCTAAAGTAGCTCGCATTTCTTCAGACCATGATTCAGCACCAAAAATCCCATATTTCAAACTAGTTTTTCTAGGATCCTTACCCATCTCCTCCATCTTATCTACTATATTTAAAACATAAGATGGGGTGCCCGTAATTACTGTTGGTTTAAAATCTTCAATAAGTGTAATTTGACGTTCCGTATTTCCACCTGAAATAGGTACAGTAGCCATCCCTAATTTTTCTGATCCGTAATGGATACCAAGTCCACCTGTAAATAATCCATAACCATAAGCATTGTGAAGAATTCCTTTAGGTTCACCACCACATGCACAGATTGCCCGCGCAACTATCTCTGACCATACATTAAGATCATTTTCTGTAAATCCAACAACTGTTGGTTTACCACTTGTACCACTTGATGCATGCACACGTTTAATTTCCTCTATCGGCCTAGCAAATAATCCGAATGGATAGTTTTTGCGAAGATCACTTTTCACTGTAAAAGGAAGTTTGCGAATGTCCTCCAAAGACTGTATATCTTCTGGTTGTAGATGATTTTCTTCAAACTTCGCTCTGTAAAATGGCACATTTTCAAAAACTGAATTTACTGTCTTCTTTAACCTTTCTAATTGCAATACTTCCTTATCTTCTTTTGCAAGCGTCTCCATTTCTTTGTTAAAATACACTTCAACTAATACCTCCTAACGAATTGGCAACTTAGAAAACATTCTCGAAGTATTTCTTGTTGAGTGAAATATAATGTTCCTCATCTTCCGGTACTTCTTCTTCTGGGTAGATGGCCTGAACTGGACAAGCAGTTTCGCATGCAGCACAATCAATACATACATCTGGGTCAATAAAGTACATGTCATCTCCAGGATGGATTGCATCAACTGGGCAAACCTCTACACACTCTGCTGATTTTTCATTACGACAAGGTGAAGTGATTACAAATGCCATCTCATTTCTCCTCTCTCTCCTATTAGGATTTTATTTTTTCAAATAAACTAGTACTGTGTTGTGGCTGTTGTCTTGCTTTCGGATCAACATATGTTTTTATACTACTTATAGCAGTTGCAGCATCACTGAATCCAGTAGCAATTAATTTTACTTTTCCGTTAAATGTTACAATATCGCCCGCTGCGTATATTCCCTCTATATTGGTACGCATAGCGGAATCAACCACAATAGAATTCTTCCAAAATTCTAATCCCCATTCTTTAATTGGTCCCAAAGAGGATACAAATCCATAGTTCGTGATTAATTCATCCAGCTTTAAATGAATGTTCTCATCTTCGCCATCTTTCTGTATGGAAATCGATTGAATTCTATCGTTATCCCCGTGAATATCTACTAATTGATAAGGTGTAAGAATATTCACCCTTGATTCCTTCAATCTCTCTACACTAGCCTCATGTGCTCTAAACCGATTTCTACGATGGATAATGTTTACCTGATTTGCTATTGGTTCCAACATTAAGGCCCAATCCACAGCGGAATCACCTCCGCCTAATATACAAACATCCTTCTTTGTAAATTGTTCCATGTTATTAACATAATAATGAAGGTTACTCCCTTCATACATTCTTGATCTTTCATCCTGGATGCGCCGAGGTTCAAACGCACCTATCCCTGCTGAAATTAAAATCGTTTTTGAATAATGTACTTCTTGATTTGACACAACCTGGAAATTGCCATCTTCATTTTTTACAACATTTTCTACGGTTTGATTTAAAACAACCTTTGGATCAAATTGCATGGCCTGCTCAACTAATTGTTCGACTAAGTCCTTTGCTTTTGTTTTCGGAAACCCTCCAACATCATAAATATATTTTTCAGGATACAAGGCATTAAGCTGTCCACCTAGATGCGGTAAACTATCTATTATCTTGACTTTCAATTGTCGCATCCCACCATAGAAAGCTGCAAAAAGTCCAATCGGCCCCCCTCCTATAATGGTTACATCGTACATATCTTCATTCACGTATTTCCACCTCCTGTTATATAACGAATAAAATGTATAACGTTTTAAAAACGTCATATTTAAATCTGTTATATGTATAATAACAGGTATAATTAAGGGTGTCAATATTATAAACAATTTTATTTTTTAAAAAATTATTGTTGTTAATAATGGTTTGATAATTCAATTAATCATAATAGGCAGTAAACTTCTACTTGGAATAATTACGGAGGGAAATGAATGGAGCTACTGGGTTATTCGGAATGAACACTTCAATAGATTTAATGTAGAAAAAGTTAACTTCTAAACAAGTAAAAGAGGATACCAATAAAATTGGTATCCTTTTTCTAATAATGATTCATTTATTAACCAACAGAACCATATTTCTTTTTAGCTGTTTTAACTTTTAATCAACTCAATTCATATATCGATACTGCAACAGGCTCTTTAAAGCAGATACCTCTTCTAATAATTCTGCGCCTACATTAGTTTCTCGAACTAATTTTCTTTCTACTTCTTCGTCAACCACTCGCTTCACCGATAAAACGTCCGTTCCATTTTCTAAAAGGTTTTCTTTTGAATTAAAGTGCTTGTGCGCAACAAGCTTCATGCCATAGGAATTATATAACAACGTATATCCAGCAATTCCTGTTGTTGATTGATAAGCCTTCGAAAAGCCCCCATCAATAACAATCATTTTCCCATTTGCTTTAATTGGATTTTCACCTTCAATTTCTTTGACAGGTGTGTGACCATTGATAATATGACTATGTTCAGGATCAAGATCGAAGTCTGATAAGATTCTCCGGCATATTTCTTCATTTTCTCGTAAATAGTAGTATGGATTCTTGGTCTCTTTATGTGTTCCCTTATCCTTAATAAAATACCGTTCAAAGGTTGTCATGGCCCTTTTTCCGAATAAGGATGAATATTCTCCTGTCCATAAATACCAGACCATATCCGTCGAAAGATCATCCGTTTCTTCAGGGTGGAGAAAGGACTGTCGTAAATGATATTCAAAAATATCGAGCAAGTCACGGCCCGCATAGGTTGTATTTTCAATAACCATTTTTTCCATATTTCCTTTTTCGTCTAAAGGAATACAACCATGTATTAGTAAGTTTCCATTATATTTCAAATAGAGACTACCTTTTTTCATAAGAAATTTCATATGTCTTGCTAACTTTTCCGAATGCTGGACAGAAAATAATAATTTATTGATGACCTCCTGTTCTTCTTCTAAAAGTTCTTCCGGCTTATCAGGGTTAACTGTTGCAAAGCAAGTATTTTCTAGCGGGTACATTTTTCCCTGTAAGGTAATTTCATTTTTTTCATAATCTACCTTTTCAAGTAATAGCCTCTCTGACATATTGAAAAAGGGTCTACGCTTGATAATAGGCATTTCGAGTTTAAACTGAATGATGGCTATAGCTTGATGCATTTTCGTAATTTGCAATCGTTCTTCATCCGTTATCTTTTCATCAGAATGAATTTTCGGTCTAAAAGCAGGATTATCCTCATAATATTTCTCAGCAAGGTTAAGAAGTGGTCGAAGATTAATCCCATAGACATCCTCAATAATGTCCAAATTATCGTATCTAGCACAGATGCGAAGAATATTAGCTAGACAAACCTTAGAACCTGCGTAAGCACCTAACCAAAGTACATCATGATTTCCCCACTGGATATCTACCGAATGATAGTTGATGAGCGTATCCATAATTTTATCTGGTTCAGGACCACGATCATAAATATCGCCAACCACATGGAGGTGATCCACTACTAGTCTCTGTGTACAATAGGCTAGTCCAATAATAAGCTTATCAGCCTGCCCGAGAGAGATGACGCGCTCAACAATAACCTTGTAATATGGTTGCTTATTGGTTAATTCTTCATCTGTTTTGTATAATAACTCTTCAATAATGTACACAAACTGCTGTGGCAATGCTTTACGTAGCTTCGAACGTGTGTATTTAGAAGAAGCAAAAGAAATGAGCTTAATCATGTTCTTAATGGTATCTGAATACCACCGATGTAACTGCTCCTTATTATTCATACTATCCTTTATTAACGTTAACTTATCTTCGGGATAGTAGACCAATGTAGTTAATTCATTAATTTCTTCCTCTGATAAATCGCTTTCAAATAACTCTACTATCTTCTCTCTTACCCTACCTGATCCGTTTCGTAGCACATGTTGGAAGGATTGATATTCCCCATGTAAATCACTGACAAAATGCTCCGTGCCCTTTGGTAGATTAAGAATAGCTTCTAGATTAATAATCTCATTTATCACTTTCTCTTCACTATCAAATTTCTCAGCTAGTAAGTCTAAAAATTTTTTATTCAACATGGTGTTCCCCCTTAATGTCCATCATTGTTTTAATTGATTTCTATTCATTTTGGAAAAGTAATTAGAATGATAGACTTTCATCCCTATTATTCATCATATCACATAATATTTTGTTATTTTATATGATTTGATACTTGGATTTTAAAAATTCTAATTAAAAACCCAAGGAACTTTGTAAGAAAGATCCTTGGGTTTCATTTTCAATTGATATTTTACGATAAACAGGAAAATGAACAAAATCCCTTCATCCCACTTCACCCTTGAATAGAGGTAGGAAAATAACGATCCTTTAAACGGTTAGAAATAATTTCCAGCACAATGGCAATGAATAATATTGCATAGGTAATGAACCCTACTTCTCGTAAATCAAAATAAAAACCAGATGCCATAAATAATTCAAATCCAATACCACCTGCACCAGCTGCTGCTCCCATTGCAACTGCTACCGAAAAGTTGATTTCAAACCTCAAGAATGTCCAGGATAATAAATAGGTGAACGTTGATGGAAGTACACCATGAACAACAATATGCCACCAGTTGGAACCGGTTGAGCGTAATGCTTCAATAATTCCTGGATTAACTTCTTCCATCGCCTCTGAGAAAGCCTTTACCAAATAAGCAATCGAGTGGAACAGCATTCCTAATACCGCAGCTTCACTTCCTAGCCCTGCAGCAATCGCAAAAATAAGAACCCAAAGAACGGTTGGTACGGCTCGGATAAAGGCAACAACCACTCGAACTATTTTCGATAACCACGGTTTTGACAAATTTTCTGCTGCCATTAAGGAAAGAAAGAAAGCAATCACAGCTCCTAGTACAGTTGCTAAAACGCCTAGGCCAAGTGTAACACCAATTTGATACATTGCTTCTCCCCAACTGAAGTGATTTAAGGCTGGTTCTAGAAACATAACCCTTAAATTATACAATGTTTCCGTAAACGCCCGTTCCAGTTGCAGACCAGTATAATCAAAAAAGAAAAATGCCATAATGGTTAAAATCGTAAGTACCCATAGTGTCCATTTGACAACCAAATCAATTTTATTTCCAGCTTTGATGTTAATTCGCCCGTCCTTACTCCGCTGCATGTGCGTTGTATGTATACTATGACCTATTTCCATTACAGAATCACCTTCCGTATTTTATTGGATACTAACTCAATAACAATGACTGCAATGATAATGATAAAGGTAATCAAGGCAACGACATTATAATTCATACTCTTATAATAAAGATCAAATATGTACCCAATACCCGTTCCTGTCAAAATACCTACCAAAGTGGCACTTCTAATATTGGTCTCAATCATGAACAATATCCAGCTTAACATTTGTGGAAGGCTTTGCGGAATAACTGCTTTACTAACAATGTGAAAATATCTAGCCCCCGTAGCGGTAAGTGCCTCCACCGAATCTTGATTTGCTTCATCAATGGATTCAATAAATGCCCTTGTTAAAAAACCGAGTGTGGCAACAAACAATGCCAGAAATCCTGTCATTGAATTTTGTCCAAATGAGATTAACAGAATTAAAGACCATGCCACTACAGGTATATTACGTGAGAAAGAGGCAACAAATCGGGCAAGTATAGTAAAGATATTGTTCACCTTTGTTGTTTTTGAACCCAATAAGGCCAAAAACAAAGATACAACAGCAGCAAGAGTGGTTGCCGCAATGGATATAAAAATGGTCTCATTTAGTTTTTCTAATATCGAAGGCAATTTTTCCAATGAATCCTGTGTAACAAATAAATTAGAAAAAATCCATCCTAATGCTGCAGGTATTGTTGTCAAACTTTCCATTAGACTGAATTCGGTTATCGCTGAAGATAAAAAGGTAATGAGAATAATAATGAGTAAAAAAATCGTTGCCTGCCATTTGTTTTTGCGCATCTTCTTTTCGTTCATGAAAACTCTCCTTAAACCGTAATTAATTCTCTCATTTCCATGCCATAGATATTTTTGATTTGGTCTTCATACAGCGATTTACTAGAGCCATCAAATACAATTTCCCCTTGTTTTAGGCCGATAATCCGGTTTGCATACTCTTTTGCAACTTCAACTTGATGTAGATTAACAAGACAAGTTATCCCTAATTCCGTACTAATCGTTTTTAAATAGTCCATGATTATTTTGGAGGAGTTTGGATCTAGTGATGCAATTGGTTCATCACAGAGAATGAGTTTCGGCTCTTGTATGAGAGCTCGACAAATCCCAACACGTTGCTGCTGTCCACCACTCAATTGATCACATCGTTTATAGGCATGCTCGGCTATCCCAAGTTTTTCTAACAAGAAAAAAGCACGTTCTTTCTCTTCCTCTGTAAACCTTCCTAAAATCCCTTGTAGGGTTGATTTGTATCCGAATCGACCATGTAACACATTTTCAATGACGGTTACCCGAGGAACAAGATTGTAATGTTGAAAAATCATTCCAATATTGGTACGCAGTTTACGTAATTCTTTTTTGTTTACGGACCCAACATCCATGTCATCAAATATGACCTTTCCTTCACTAATTTCAACCATTCGATTAATACACCGTAGTAATGTGGACTTTCCAGCACCAGAAGGACCAATAATGCATAGGAACTCTCCAGAATTCACCTCAAAGTTAATATCGTTTAAAACCTTTGTTTCCGCACTATACGATTTACCAAGACCTTCAGCTTTTAATAATGGCATATCTCATATAACTCCCTTTTTAGGTAATTTTAATAATGAGGCCGGGACAAAAGTATTTTCCCACCACCAAACCCAAACATGACCGGCGCGAAAAACCGCTCCGGAAATATATTTCGCTAAGTAGGTGAATTGTTCGTCTTCTGGGTTAAAAACTTTCGTTATGTCTCAGCCTCTTTATTCCGTGTGGATTTTGGAACATTCAACTAGTTAGAAAGTTCGCGAATAGGTTCAAACCAAGCATCTTCTACAGGTGCAAATCTTTCATTGGCAGATTTAGAGAATAGTCCAGATGCCTCGGAATCTTCAGGAACGAAAATTTCTTCATTATTTGCAACCTCATCCGATGTAAATACCTCCTGAATGGTATCGAAATCCTCTTGACTTAGTACCTCTGTGTTTGCTACAAATGGTGCATTTAATACAGGTGTAACACTCATTAATGTAAACTCACTTCCAGTTACCGTGTTAAAAGGCTCAGCAGCATCATCTTTTACTCGGTATACGGCACCTACTGTATTCTCTTCCCCTTCTGCGATTTCTACGTAATTATTAACACAAGTATCACAAAATGCTGCTATATCAGCATTTCCATTTAATAGATTTACAGCTGATCCCTGGTGAGAGCCTCCAAATAGTACTTGTGAGAATAATGGCCCTTCCTCCATTAAATCTTCTTGAGTTAAGTCCTTATCCGAAAAATGTCCAATGATGGTTGATGATGGAACAACAAAACCGGATGTGGAGCTATTGGAAACAAAGGAGAATCTTTTGTCTTCAATTGTATCTAATGAAAATTCACCGTTAACTTTATAATCATCTTGCTTGTCCACATTTACTGCTAGCCAGCTATGATACAAGGCATCATCTAACGTACCAGATGGTCCTGTTGATACAGCAATCGGCTGAATGGCATCATTCTGCTCTTTTGCTTCGATATACCCTTGCGCTCCCATGAATGCAACCTCTGCATTATTATTTACAATCGTTTCAATAGCGATAGCATAATCCGTTGTTAAGTGATGTTGAACCTCTTCCCCGGTTGCCTCGGCAATTTCCGTACCAATTGCATCTCTTGCTGTTTTCAGCTCATTTCCAGATTCATTTGGATACCAAACGATATCAATGACATTATCTGCTTCTCCGGCACTACCCGCAGAACAAGCCCCCAATACTGTAGTTACTAGCAACGTCACGATTAACATCCACTTTTTCATTCTCATTTCCCCTCTCTCTTTCATTTGTTTTTGACACATGGAATGCTTTTGGCAATACTTTCGAGAATCACCAAATCACTACTCGTGTAAAATCTAATTTCATTAAATCATGACTAAATCACTAAATGTTTGAATTTACTAACTTTTAACAGTACCTTTAGGTTATTTACATTCACTAAGCATTACGTTTAAAGGACTGGTAATACTACCAATTTCAACTGGGGTACCAAAGGAACCATGATAATCTGTTCCACCTGTCATTACTAAACCGTACCTTTCTGCTAAAGTCTCTACCATGTGGAAATCCTTTCTGGTATGATCCGGATGATTCCGCTCCACCCCATCCAATCCAATCTTTACTAGTTCTGGGATTAAATCATAGGAATCCAACTGGCCGGGATGGGCAACAACAGCCATCCCATCGTCAGCTTTTATTGCAGATACAGCATCAAACACATCGACATATTCGATATCTCCTGCCGCTATCCCATTATTTTTAAAAAGTTTTTGATAAAGCTCCCTATATGGAGGGGAATCATAATCTGCATTCGTCAGGTGTCCCATAATATGCTGTTTGTAGATGGTATGACTCGGTTTTGCTGATTCCATAATGTTCTCTTCTTCCAGTTGGTAGCCTAATGTTTGAATTTGTCTAATTTGCCATAAGGAATGTTCTTGTCTTCTTTTCAGCAGGGCTTGACATAGAGCTCTAATATGCGATCCTTTTGGGTGATAGTTATACCCAAGTATATGAACCTTTCGATTTCTTTTAAAATCATATGCCGATATTTCAATGCCTGGTATAATCTCGATGCCGTATTCTCTTCCAAGTGTTAAGGACTCTTGTAATCCATCGACCGTATCATGATCAACAAAACTTAGATGTGTTAAACCATTGCGGACACCCTGCTTGATGACCTTCTCTAAGGAATCAGAACCATCCGAATAATGACTATGAACATGCAAATCAGCCTTCATGAACATCACCGACTAATAAGGCAAGCTGTCTTGTATTCATATCAAAAACCTTGTCACAAAGATTTTCCATAAATTCGATATCATGAAAAATACCAACCAATGTGGTGCCACTTTCTTTTAGCTTTTCAATTACTTGACGTACCTTAAGTTTCGATTGCTGATCAAGGCTTGCGGTTGGTTCATCTAGTAATAGTAGCCGCGGTTTTTTCACCGTTGCGATGGCAATATTCAATCTCAGTTTCTCCCCACCTGAAAAGATATTTGGAAATGTGTCCCACAGACTTGGATCAAGTTCAAAATGTGCTAATGATTTTTCTGCCTCTACCCTCACAGTCTCTTCTGTTTCATCCATTTCCCTTAATGCCTGCTCCACTAATTGTCTAGCGGTTGTCCTTGGCATGACATTTAAAAATTGTGACACATAGCCAATTTCATGTTTTCGTAAATAAATGATTTGTCTTTCCGTAGCTTTCATTAAATCAATCCGTCCAAATCGTTTGGAGTGAAAATAAATACTTCCCTGATCAGGTAAATACGTACGATAGATGCTTTTTAGAATCGTTGATTTGCCACTTCCACTTTTACCGACGATTCCAATAAATTGCCCCTTGTCTAAACTAAAATTAATTTGGGATACAGCTTGCCTAGTTGTTCCCAGTTGATGACTGGTAAATTGCTTGCCAAAGTTGTCAATTTCTAGCATGGGCATGTTTTTTCCTCCCTTCACCTAGTACGATAATTGGTTGTCGTTATGATTTCGCCGTTAACCATGGTCATGGTGAGCATCGGATAACCATCCTCCATTTGTTCAATAATAAGAATATCTGCCTTCTTGCCTGGTTTAATTGAACCGAGCTCGTGATCAAGCCGGACTGCTCTTGCTGGATTTAATGTGACCATCATAAACATTTGATGAAGGTCATTGCCATATTTTTCGTTCAGCGTAAAGATAGCATGTAATAATGCGGCCGGGTAGTAATCACTGCAAAGTATATCGGCACACTGACAATGAATAGCTTCTGCTGCGGATAAATTTCCGGAATGCGAACCTCCAAGCATCACATTTGGAGCTCCGACTATTGTCTGTAAACCTTCTTCTTTTGCTTTTTTTGCCACTTCTAATGTAATCGGAAATTCACTTATAGTTGTCCCAAATGATTTTACTAATTCTAGTTTTTTTATATTGTCATCGTCATGAGAGGCAACGGCAATACCTTTTCCGATTGCAATATTTGCCACTTCTTTTATTTTTTCAATAGTTAGCGATTCCCTGCTTTTTCGTTCGGCAATAACGACATTAACCTCGTCATCCGTTAAATCCCGATAACCCTGAAGTGTATCACGAAATACTTCAAGATCACGGTATTGGCCCTGTCCTGGTGTATGATCCATAAATGATAAAAAATGGACCTTATCTTTTTCGATATTATCAATTAGATTTTCTACCTCATCAATGTTGTCAAGTTCAAACCTGGCATGCAACCGATGCCGAATCAAATGCAATCTATGATGGGTCGCATCAATAGCATCAACCAATTTCTGCACATTTTTCGGAAATCGTATCGGTTTATGTGTTAAGACATCCTCCCGGTAAAAAGAAAGTGAATGGAAAATGGTAGTTATACCGTGGCTAATTAATATTTTCTCCGCTTCCCTTAAACTGATATCAAAGTCCATCATGCTGGTTGGCCTTGGGGAAACAATCGACTCGATATAATCTGAATGAATATCGATAAATCCCGGTGAAATATACCCACCACCCGCATCAATCAATTGAACACTTTCATCATCAATAACCATATTTTTTGGGATAATATCCTTAATCACTTCCCCCTCTACCACGACTGCATAGCCATCTAAAATTTTTTCTTCCGTTACAATTTTTCCATTATGAATGATATACAACGAAACGAGCCTCCTATAACAATGAATAAACTAGTTGCTGGGTATAAGCATGGATTGGGTCTTCTAATATTTGATCCGTTAATCCTTCTTCAATCACCTCGCCATTTAACATCACCAATGTCCGATCGGCCAACATTCGGATTACCGCTAAATCATGAGATACCACAATCATGCTAATGTGGAGCTCTCTTTGAATTTTTTTAATCAAATCAATCACGGCTGCTTGTACAGAAAGGTCAAGTCCTGTCGTTACTTCATCCAAAAATAATACTGGCGGGTTATTGGATAATGCCTTAGCAATTTGCACACGCTGCTGCATTCCCCCAGAAAAATTCTTTGGTTCTTCCTTCATGCGAAAAAGGGGAATATGTACCGTACCAAGCAGCCGCTTTCCGACAGTTTCCATCTCACCAACATTTCTGTTTCCAGCTGCTATTAATTTTTCCGCGATATTGCCAATCGACGAAAAGTTCATTTTCAGTCCATTTACTGGATTTTGATATACCATTCCATATTTATGGTTACGAATATAACGCTTTTTCTGGGATGATAAAGTAAATAAATTCTGATTCCTTAACTCCATGTCATTGAAATACACTTCACCCGATGTTACCTCTGTGTCAAAATATAAACATTGCATCAACGTGGATTTTCCACTCCCACTCTCTCCAACAATTCCTAAAATTTCACCAGGATATACTTCAAAAGAGACATTGCGACATGCATACACTGTCCCACAATGGGCGCAGTAGTTTTTGGTTAACATCCTGGTTTCGCTATCTTTACAGCTTTCACATCCTGAACCAAACTTTTTCTGAAGGTTTTGGACATATAGTAATGGCTGTTCATGCTTCAACATGCTCCACCTCTTTTCGTTCAACCGCATTTAAACGTTCGATACAGTAGCTTGTATCATTACACTGATAAAAGCTTTCACCTGTATGAGAGTCGATTAATTCATCGAGAAAAACATCTGTTGCTCCACATAAATGACAATGCTTGCCAGAAAAGTCTTCTATTACGAATGGATAATCGTCAAAAGCAAGAGACTTTACGTCTGTATATGGTGGTACCGCGTAAATCTTTTTTTCTCTTCCGGCTCCCAATAGAATTAATGCATCGGATTGGTGCATTTTATGGTTGTCAAACCTTGGAATGGGACTAGGTGCCATGACATAACGATCATTCACATAAACAGGATGATCTGCGTCAGTAGCTGTTTTTCCGTATTTCATAATCTGTTCAAACAGCATCATCCAAGCACCACTATATTCATTTTCTGCATGGAGGATTTTTGTCAGGTACTCCTTTTCCTCATACACTCTTAGCGGTTCAGGCATTGGTACCTGCAATACAAGAATCTGTTCTTCGGTTAACGGAACTTCAGGGATACGATGTCGAGACTGAATAACCGTTGCTTCCTCTGTGCGTTCTGTTACCCTTACTCCTGTTGTGGAATGTACCAATTTTTTTATACTAACCGCATTTACTGACTCGTCCGCCCCTTGATCAATCACTTTTAATACATCCTGTTTACCAATAAGGGATAATGTTAGCTGTAAGCCACCCGTTCCCCATCCCCTAGCAATCGGCATTTCCCGGGATGCAAATGGAACCTGATATCCAGGGATAGCAACTGCTTTTAAGGTTGCACGGCGGATTTCCTTTTTGGAGCTTTCATCTAGAAATGCAAAATGCAGCTTATTTTCCATCTTTCTCTCCCCCTTGTTTGACATTTCGTATACTGTCCAGTTTGGATTGGAATGTGACATAATGTGGCAGCTTTAAATGAGAAATAAACCCTGTCGACTCCACCGAATCCACATGTAGCAGTACAAATTCCTCATCATGGGTCGGAAGTGGGGCCTCTGGATGCTCTAGACATTGGTCCAAAATGCTCATTGCAATCGCCTTTGTTTCGTTTTGTCCATAGCAAATACCATAGCCAATCTCAAATTCTAGTTCATTCTCATTCTTTTCATTTTTTTTCGTCACCGGAACAAAGGATTCCACTTCCGTCATTTTCACTTCCCCTATGTAATAGTCCTCCTCACTATCTGCTCCATCTTCGTTTAATGGTGCAATATAAATTGGCAAGGAACCAACACGAACTTCACCGACCGTGGGATGAACTTGGCCATACCCTCTTAATGAAGCATATCCAAGGGATGTTACAGCACCGGTTTGCCCTCTTGACAGTACTTGTAATCTCTCACTTCTGGAAGCCGGGAATTGTAAACTTCTTTTGGTTATATCATCTGGAGGCGTATGGTCTAATTCATAAGTTTCAAAAAGGCCTTCTTCCCGTAAATATTCTACTACTTTTGGAAAATAAGTAATGTCGTCTGGTGGGTTAGTAGATTGTAATTTCTGCTGGTAATCCCTTAACCATTCATCTATTTCTGCTTTTGTTTCTTCTATTAAATTAAAATCCAATAGTCGATGGGTGTAATCATAGGTGGCTCCAAGAATTTGTCCTCCTGGTATGTCTTTAAAACTTGCTGAAATCCGGCGCTCCACAAACATAGACTCCGATTCAACGGTTTGACTATAATAAATTCTGGGTAATGTGGAACGGTAAGCGCGCAAAAGGAAGACCGCTTCCTCCATACTCCCCTCTGCTTGCTTAATAGCAAGCGCAGCCAAATATGGTGAATAGAGACTAGCCTCTGACATCACTTGATCAATATGTAGTCTCATGGTGGATAAAATGGTTTCCACATTGATGGTACCCCGTTCCTTCAAACGTTCGTATTTCAAACGCCGAATGGAAGCATCAATGGCTTTGGTTCCACCCTTTACTGCAACATATCCCATAATTTACTCCGCCTCTCCTTTTACTAAAGTGGTACGCGGTATACAGACCACTTGAGCTTGGTCATCTGTAAAAATAATATCGATACCTAATGGAAATTCCTTCGTTCTTTCCTTCCTTGCTCTCCATAATTGTTCCGAAACGTCCACATGAAGTTGAACTTGTTCTTTAATCCCTGGCCCTCGAAGGTTCCATTTCCTTCCTTCTTCTATTTGTTTTCTTTCCATTAGCCATGTTGCCGACTCCTGTGGGTCTTGGAGGCTTCCAATTTTACAGTGTTTCATCTTACTAGTTATTTCATCTTCTTCTGCACTCTGTAACACAATGACATAATCCGCTTCTGTCATTGATGTATGTCGAGCGAATGTATATTCCGAGATTTTTTTTGCTACATCCGACTGATTTTCTGGCAGAACATGAAAGGTAACCTCCGCATCGAATAACGTTAATGCCAACAGAAAAGTTGCTCTATTACATGGAAGGCGGTGATTTAACCTTTCTACATTAGTCTCAAGTGATGAAATGGTGCCTGGTCGTGACATACTATGTAGCAACTTACGATAAACCACTTGCATATCGTGTACAGAATCAATTTGCATTTTCTTACCTCCCTTTTAAACATCCATCGTTTCAAAGTTAACCTTTGTTTCAAATAACTCCGCCTGTTTCTGCGCTTTTTCTTGAATGATGGATTGTTCAGCATCCAGGAGTCGCCCTTCCCATTTCTTCGTCTCTGGCAAATTCGCCTGATATGCTGCATCAATAATGGCTAACTGTTTCGCAAGTGTCTCGTTCATTCCAACCACAATTCCTGTCCCGATTTGCTCATGAATTTCTACTTTGGCCTCCGTGATAAGAACCTCACCAACATAAAACAGGGAATTTTTAGCTGTTTCCCGCATCTTTATCATTGTTAAGCCATATCTAGGTGCAACTAATTCCTGGCAGGGGTAATATCGTATAATTTCATCAGCAAAATCCTTTGCTAAATCGGGATTACCTTGAATGAGAATTTCTGTTCGTTTTCTTCTTTTCATTTTTTACTGTAACCTCCCTTACAAATTCATCGTAACTTGTCGCCAAGTTGCCGTGTGTTAAGAGTCTATAAAATAATTGTAAATCTTGCCTTAAAAAAACAAGTACAAAACTCCTATTCGGAATTTTGTACTTGTTTTTTTATTAAGCATCCATTGTTATATCATATTTAAATCTATCACTACGGTATACTATTTTAGTATGTTCCAGGACATTTCCCGTTTCCGCATCAATACAGTCACTCTCAACTACAATTAATGGTACCATACTTTTAGAGGAAAGCATTTCTTGCTCCTCAGAGGTTGGAAAAGTTACACTAAGTAACGTTTTGTTGCTTGCAAACTGATTTATTCCATACTCTCGATAATAGGAAAACATAGAAAGAATGTTAGGGCCATCAACTACAATATTCGGAAATTTACTCCGACTGACAAACGAATAGTGAATGGCAATTGGTTCTTCATCAATATAGCGTAACCTGCCAATCTGAAACACTTCTTCTTTTTCATCAACATTTAAAATACGAAAGATAGTTGGGTCATAAGTTATTCTTTCACAGCAAATATTTTCTGTTTTTAGCTCATAACCCATGTTCTCCATTTTTTCAGTGAAACTAACTTTTCCCGTTAATGATAACTGTATTTGGATGGATTCATTGTTTAAAAAGCGTCCTTTCCCTTGCTTGGAGTAAATATATCCCCTCTCCTCCAATTTATTTAATGCATTTCTTGCAGTAAACCTGGGAACATGGTATTTATCAGCAAGTTCATTTTCAGAAGGAAGCTTTGAACCAGGACTCCTTTTTTTCATCAAAATTTCCTGCATCAAATCATCAACTATTAACGTTTCCTTATTTACAGAAATGGCAATCACCCCCACTTTAAACCAATATTACCACATCGCCACATTAGGGACATCACGTTCCTTATCCAAAAAGTATTTCATTAATCTCATTTTTACATAAACTCCATACTGTCTCAAAATTCATTTGTTACATTGACATTAGGATAGCAAAAGTGGATATAAAGAGAGGAGTGTATGAATGCGAATTGCTATCTTTTCTGACACTTATGTACCGGAAATCAATGGAGTCGCTCTAACGTTGAATCATTATACCAATTATCTTGAAAAAAAAGGAATGGAATATCGATTATTTGTTCCATCTTCAAATGAAGTTGTTCGAAGTGTTTCTACAGTTCAACGACTAACTAGTATTCCCTTTTTGTTTTATCCAGAATGCCGATTCACCCTCCCCAATCCTACTCATATTAAACAAGTACTCGACGAATTTAAACCTACTTTAATTCATATTGCTACACCATTTAACCTCGGATTATACGGACTTCACTATGGAAAAAAACATGACATTCCAATGATAGCCTCTTACCATACTCATTTTGACAACTACCTCGAATATTATTATTTAACGTTCCTCAAAAAATGGATATGGAGGTATATGAATTGGTTTCATCGCTCTTTCGAAAAAGTTTATGTTCCTTCTTTAAGTACAAAAGAAAAGTTACTATCTTTGAACATCCATCCTGAAATTGAAGTATGGGGACGTGGGGTTAACCACCAACTTTTCTCACCTACTAAACAAAAGAAAGACTTATTCAAAAATCATTACCATATCCATGATCAAAAGATTATCCTTTACGTTGGACGGATTGCACCTGAAAAAGATATTCATATTGTTTTAGAAACATTCTATTCTTTACCAGATCATGTCAAAAAAGATACACACTTAGTAATGGTTGGGGATGGTCCCCTGTATCGTACCTTGTCTGAACAACATCAAACAAATATTACTTGGACGGGATTTATGGAAGGAGAAGCTTTAGCACAGTTATACGCATCAAGTGACCTTTTCTTATTTCCATCACCAACAGAAACGTTTGGTAATGTCGTCTTAGAAGCTCTATCATCAGGATTACCTGTCATTGGTTCAAACGCAGGTGGTGTGCAAAATTTAGTAGAAGATGGGGTAACTGGTTTCTTATGTGAGCCAAAGAATGTTGAAGAGTTTGCACAACGAACAGCTGCTTTATTAGAGAATGGTTCATTACAAGCTTCCTTTTCAACTGTGGCTCGAACGTTTGCAAAAACCAAGTCATGGGATGAAATCTTTGGTCAGCTTATTGAAAGTTTTGATGAGGTATTAGAAAGAAAGAAAAGAATTTCCGCCTAGAAAAGAGAGGATACTTGGTTTTAAATGCTTAAAATTAAAAACCCAAGGAACTTCGGATGAAGGTCCTTGGGTTTTCGTTAACAACTGATTAAGTGTGGGAGATCTAACCCCTTCCCTTAACACTGTGATATCACTTCTTTATTGAGTATGAGCTTTTTCATTCGTTAGCTTTACAAATTTATTTTCATAGAAACGTTTTTTCTTAGCATTACCTGTACTTTCAAAAAATGCAATAATATCTGCAAGAGCGCTTTCCAATACATCGGCATCATTTGATTTTTCCAACTGTTCCAATGCATTTTCATAATTTCTTCCTGCAATCACTTTGTCGGGTTGCTCCTTATGCTCCATACAATAAGCATATTGCATATAAATCATTCCAAGCTCTCTTGCAGAATATGGAGGAAGCTTTCGATGAATGGCAATTGCCTTTTCATAGTATGGAATGGCTTCATCAAGTCGGGATTGTTCAAAATAATTATACGCCATCTCTGTATAAGCCTCTGCATGGACCAATTTATTAGCAAGTGTTGAATTTTCTAGCATTGGAATTGCTTCTTCTAAATAAATAAAAGCTTTTTCATATTCATTTTTGCTGCCATACATCTTTGCAATACTTACTAAGCTATTAATTTTTATTTCTGAATGACTTTCGCCTGCAAGTTCAATCGTTTTTTGCAAATCCTCAATTGCTTCATCTGTTTCATTAATCAAGGAATGCAGTGCACCGAGTTTAAAATGTAAAAAGAGTATCATTTGATTGTCTGGTTCATTTTCTTTCTGGAAATAGGTCAAGCCCTGCTTATAATACTTTATTGCCCGAACATACTTTTCTAAGTTTTCTTCCGCCTCTCCTAGTACTAGATAAGCTTGAGCTGCTTGCATAGGGTTGGGGGCTTCCTCCTTTTCAATTTGTTTCACAGCATCCGACATTATTTTTCGAGCAAGTTTATAGTCACACATGAAAGCCAAGTTACCATATAAAATTAAATCATCTATCGACTTTTCACCTGAATTCTGATACATGTTCTTGATAATATCTGCCGCCCGCTTATTTTCCCCTATTTGTGAATGACAAGTGGCATCAAGTATTGATAAAATTCTTTCTAAACTTACATCTGTTTCATGTTTTTCCCAAAATACCTTTGTTTTAGACAAGACATTTGTAAAGTGGCTCCGTTTAAATTCTTCTACGATTACATCTAAGTCCTCTTTGTTAGCCTCATTTCTATGTTCTTTGATATTTTCATCTAAATTAAAAACATCCATCGTTGACATACGATTACCCCAATCTTATCCCTTTGGTCCCATTGTAACCATTTTTTAGAAAATATAAAAATAATTAGAGGTTCCCTAAAGTAGGAAATATTCCTTTTGGGCCTCTATTTCATATTTAAGAATCTATTTTATTCTACAGTTAAAAGAATGCCTCATATTTTTAAATAGTTCAAAACACTTGGATTTTTATACTGCCAAGCTTTTTTGTATTCATATTTCTCTCTTAAACTAATATGTTTCCGTGACAGGAAGAGAAGCAATGTTATAATATATTTAGTAATTTTTGAGGAGTCACATCTAATGGAAAAAACGTTAGGAACTAAGTCGAAATTAGGATTATATCCAAAAGTGAAATTTAATTTAAAACTAAAAATGATTACACTTATTAGTCTATTAATCGTAGCCATTCTTGTTATATTTGCATTGTTCCTCAATCAATTCATTTCAAAAACGATTGAAGAGCAAGTAGGAAAACGGGCGTTAAATTTAGCGCAAGGGGTTGCGCATATACCAGAAATAAAGGAGGCTTTTGAATTAAGTAATCCGTCATCCGTTATTCAAAGGATTGTTACGCCGATTCAAGAAAAAACCGGAGCTGAATTTATTGTTATCGGGAATAGAGATGGAATAAGGTATTCCCATCCAATTTCAAGTCGAATTGGTGAAAAAATGGTAGGAGGAGATAATAAAAGGGCCTTACTCCATGGACAGTCCTATGTTTCGAAAAAAGAAGGTACGCTTGGTTTATCCATACAGGGAAAGGTGCCAATATACTCAGCTGGGGAAATCATCGGTGTCGTGTCTGTTGGATTTCTGAATGAAAATATACAGGAAATCATCAACAACCAAAGTAAATCAATCTGGTATACACTTGTTCTAATTGTCCTGCTAGGAATAATTGGTGCTATTTTTATTTCCTACTATATTAAAAAGTTACTTTTTCATATGGAGCCAGAAGAGATATCTTCCTTGTATTTACAGAACGAAGCTATTTTACAATCCACACATGAAGGGATTATAGCCATTGATCATAAAGGAAAAATTACAACATTAAATGTAGCCGCAAAACGGATTATTACAAGGGAAGATGGACAGAAGGATTATATTGGTACTTCCATTAAAGAGCTCCTTCCAGCTTTCCATAATTTTAGGGAAAGGTTTCATGGCAGAGAAATGATTCTTGGAGACAATATTGTCCTTATCAATCAAACCCCAATGCATAAGGAAGGTAACATAACTGGAGTGGTATTTACCTTTCGCAAAAAAAGCGAGCTTCAGGAAATGACTGAAGAATTATTACGAATTAAACAATACGCGAACGCACAACGTGCCCAAACACATGAGCATTCAAATAAGCTTCATATTATACTCGGTTTATTGCTAAATAACAAATTAAGAGAAGCAATTGATTTTATAAAAAAAGAAAATAATTTTCAAAGTAATACATTAAAGATTTTAACAGAAAAAGTATCTGACCCTTTAATAAATGCGTTATTACAAGGGAAATTCAATCAAGCACAAGAGCTTGGGATATCATTATCTATCCATCTAGATAGTCATCTTGTGTATCAGTTGAATGAGGCTCAGAGAGATGCCCTCTTAACTGCGTTGGGAAATGTGATTGAAAACGCCTTCGATGAAATTAAAAAATATAAAAACAGAAAAAAAGCTGTTTCTATTTTCTTTTCAGATATCGGTGATGATATTATTTTCGAAATAGAAGATTCCGGTAATGGCATCAAAGCACAGAATGAGATAAATATATTTGAACAAGGATTTTCCACAAAAAACGGGGCACACCAGGGTACAGGTTTGGCATTGTCTAGGAAAGTACTACATGATATTGGTGGAGAAATCTTTTCAGAAGAAGGAGATTTAGGAGGCGCTTGTTTCATCATAAGTGTTCCAAAGGACTAGAGGTGATAAAAATGAATAATGATTTTTCTGTACTCATCATAGAAGATGATTTTAGGGTTGCGGATGTTAATCGACAATATGTTGAAGATGTTAAAGGTTTTACTGTACAAAAAGTCGTTAATAGCGGAAAAGAAGCATTAACATATCTCGAAGAAATGAAATATACCCCCGATTTAATTTTATTAGATATTTACATACCAGATGTAGAAGGTTTAGATCTCTTTTGGCAAATCCGTAATGCTTATCATGAGGTTGATATTATCATTGTCACAGCTGCGAAAGAAGTAACGACGATACAAGGAGCGCTTCGTGGAGGTATATTTGATTTTATTGTCAAACCATTCGATAATGTACGTTTTGAGCAAACATTGAAAAGGTATAAGGATTTCCGATTCCATTTAGATACGAACATAGAATTAAATCAGAAAGAGATTGATTCTCTTAAGGACTTTAAGAAAATCCCAAGTTCAAGTTCTCATTCTAATAAAAACACAAATCACCCAAAAGGGATAGATTCTATTACGTTAAATAAGATTACTCGTTTATTTGAAGAGAAGAAAATGGAAGGAACCACTGCAGCAGAACTAAGCAAACAAATTGGAACTAGTCGCTCAACAGCACGGCGTTATTTAGAATATTTGGTGTCGATTAAAAAAATTGAAACAAAATTAATATATGGAACTGTTGGAAGACCAGAACGTAAATACATTCTTCGTGAAACTTATGAACAAAATGAATAATATACTGATTATTATACTTATGTAATAATTATTCCCCCCTTCCTATCTTCATGTTACTATCTCAGTAATCTAAAAATTTAGATATGTATTTCTACTCTACTAGAATGTGATACAACAAATAAATCAAATGCTAGTTGGTAGATAAAAACTTTAATTAATTAGGAAGGGGACAAAATATGAGTCTAAGTTTAATTGGTTTTATTATTATTTTCATTATCGTAGCATTGCTTATTAGTGGAAAGGTAACGCCGATAGTTGCAATGGTTTTACCCCCGATAATTGGTGCGCTATTAGCAGGATTTACGTTTTCAGAAATTGGTAGTTTTTTTGAACAAGGTGTTGGATCGGTCATTTCCGTAGCCGTTATGTTTATTTTTGCAATCCTCTTCTTTGGGATTTTGCAAGATACCGGTCTATTTGATCCTATGATCAACAAAATGGTAGCCCTTACAAAAGGGAATGTCATCACTGTTAGTGTCGTTACAGTTCTAATTGCAATAGTTGCTCAATTGGATGGGTCAGGTGCTTCTACATTTTTAATAACAATACCAGCACTACTACCAGTATATAATCGATTGAAAATGAATCCGTATTTGCTCCTTTTATTAATAGCTGGAAGTGCGAGTATTATGAATATGCTCCCATGGGCTGGCCCCTTAGGACGAACCGCTTCCGTTCTGGAAATGGATGTAACAGAATTATGGCAACCTCTTATTCCAATTCAACTGATAGGTATTGTCATTATGCTATTACTAGCCGTTTTCCTAGGAATGCGGGAAAAGCGTCGGATCATTAAAAAGTATGGTTCTTTAGAAATCGCTGCAACAACCGAATATGCATTAACGGAGAACGTCACCAATGATACTATAGAGCCAGCTAAGGATGAAATTAGTTTAAATCGTCCAAAATTACTATGGGTAAATGCTATTATTGCTATAGCAGTGATTGGTGTTCTTGTTTCCGGCATCATTCCCTCAGGTTTAGCTTTTATAATTGGTGTTAGTATTTTGCTACCAATCAATTATCCGAGTGTTAAGGCACAGATGGCAAGAATTCGAGCTCACGCACCTAATGCATTAACCATGGCATCGATTATTATAGCTGCAGGCCTGTTTCTAGGCATCCTTAATGGATCAGGAATGTTGATAGCAATTTCCAATGATATAGTAGGTATCCTTCCAACAATGATTGCTCCTTATTTACATTTAATTGTGGGAATTTTAGGAGTACCATTTGATTTATTATTAAGTACAGATGCTTACTATTTTGCGTTATTTCCTATCGTAGAACAAATAGCAACGGGATTTGGTATCGATTCTCTATCAACAGCTTATTCCATGATCATAGGAAATATTGTAGGTACATTTATCAGTCCTTTAGCGCCAGCAGTATGGCTAGCCTTAGGTTTATCAAATTTAGAAATGGGTCGCCACTTGCGCTATTCCCTATTTTGGATGTGGGGAATAAGTCTAGTTTTACTAGCCATCGCTGTATTTATTGGAATTATCCAAATTTAGTCTATATATTGTAAGAAAATAGGTATCAGTCCACCACCGCTTTATCACTGCAGTGGTGGGCTGAGAGCCTATACTTATTTTGTTTTTATAGCTTCTTCAACTTGTTCTATTACATTATTCAACCACTAAATAGGGAGGTTGACCGATTGCAGGAAAGTAAATTTCAGCCCTAAAGTTATCCTTTTCTTGATCAGGTATCTACCTTTATAAGAGATCATTACAATACTTTAATATAAGAAGTAAAGATTCGCATATGAATTTACCCAAGGCTGTTCCAGAAGAATTGGTATCCTGGTGAAAAGTTAAAGTTCCTTATAAAATTCATCCATATCATTCTCCCCTTTCCCCTCAATATAGGAGGTTAAGCCAAAGACAACTTTCATAGGATACAGAACTCCCCTATCCCGAATATACAAAACAGGAACGTTCTTTCTTTTCACGCAAGAAAGAAAATGTCCCTGTTCATTAACATTAAATATTGATTTTTTCTTTAATAAACGCTACAACTTCTTCGACGGTACCCATTGCTAATAATTGATTCTTATAAGCATGAAGTTCCTTCTTAGAAAGATTTCTAATCTGTGTCCTTGCTGGTAGGATGGAAGTTGCACTCATACTGAATTCATCTAATCCTAGACCAAGTAAAATAGGGATAGCAATCGGATTTCCTGCCATCTCTCCACACATTCCTACCCATTTTCCTTCTCCATGCGCAGCTTCAATTACCTGATTAACTAGGGAGAGAATTGCAGGATGGTATGGTTGATAAAGATAAGAAACCTTTTCATTCATACGATCCGCGGCCATTGTATACTGAATTAAATCATTTGTTCCAATGCTAAAAAAATCTACTTCCTTAGCAAATTGTTTTGCGGCTACAGCAGTTGATGGTATTTCAACCATCATCCCAATTTCAATATCCTCTGAAACTGGGATGTCATCTGCTTTTAACAATTCTTTTTCATCTAACAAGATTGCTTTCGCTTGGCGAAATTCTTCTAATGTTGCAATCATCGGAAACATGATTTTCAAATTCCCATATACACTAGCACGTAGTAATGCTCGTAATTGTGGACGGAATACGTCTTCATTTTCTAAACAGAATCGAATTGCACGAAAACCTAGAAATGGATTTAATTCTTCAGGTAAATCCAAATAGCTTAACTCTTTATCTCCGCCAATATCTAACGTACGAACAACTACCGGCTTGTCTTCCATTCCTTCGAGCACCTTTTTATACGCTTCAAACTGCTCATCTTCTGAAGGGAGGTCACTTTTACCCATATATAGAAATTCAGTACGGTATAATCCTACACCTTCTGCACCATTTTCTGACACGGAATCAATATCTTCAGGTGTACCAATATTTGCAGCAAGTTCTACATGGTAATCATCAGAAGAAACGGTAGGCTCATGAATTAGCTTAGCCCATTCTACCTTTTGAGCTTCATAGGCAGCTTTTTTCTCTTCATATTGTTGAACCATTTCTTCTGTTGGGTCGATGATCACATCTCCCTCGATTCCATCTATAATGATTATTGATCCGTGTTCCACTTTAGTTGTTACTGTTCTCGTTCCAACCACTGCAGGAATTTCCAATGATCTTGCCATAATTGCTGAATGAGACGTACGTCCACCGATATCTGTCGCAAAACCTTTTACATATTTTTTATTTAATTGCGCCGTATCTGACGGTGTCAAATCCTCAGCAATAACAATGGCTTCTTCCGTAATCATACTTGGGGAAACAATTGTAACACCTAAAAGGTGACTTAGAATACGTTTGGTTACATCTCTTATATCGGCAGCACGTTCTTTCATATACGCATTATCCATCGTTTCAAACATGCTAACGAACATCGTTGATACTTCCTTGAGAGCAAATTCCGCATTTACTTTTTCACCTTTAATCTTATCCTTGATGGAATTGACTAATTCTGGATCATTTAAAATCAGAAGATGGGCAGCAAAAATAGCTGCCTTATCTCCACCAAGTTCTTTTTCGGCGTGAACTTTTATTTTCTCGAGCTCTGATGCTGACTGCTCAATCGCTCCATCCAAACGTAGAATTTCTTCATCTAC
This sequence comes from Oceanobacillus senegalensis, assembly GCF_900176885.1. Classification (GTDB taxonomy): domain Bacteria; phylum Bacillota; class Bacilli; order Bacillales; family Amphibacillaceae; genus Oceanobacillus; species Oceanobacillus senegalensis. The sequence goes on from NZ_LT839648.1 coordinate 1,704,041, forward strand.
CATTTCTATCGAGTTCTTATCCACGTTTAATTCCGGTTCTTTTAATCGATATGCCCTTGAAATGACAATACCTGCTGAAGCACCAATACCTTTTAAAAATTGTGTCATTCCGCTAACCCCTGCTCTTTTAATGTTTGAGTAATTTTTTCCATTGTCTCCTTTTCATCTGATCCAGAGACAATGACCTTTACTTTTGCTCCTTGTGTCATTCCAAGAGACATAACACCCATAATGGATTTTAGATTAACTTTCTTCTCGTTGTACTCCAGATTAACCTCTGATGATACATTTGTTACAGACTGTACTAGTGTCGTTGCTGGTCGTGCATGAATTCCTGCTTTATCTATAATTTTAAATTCTTTTTCTAACATTTTTTAACCTCTCCTTAGTGGATGATTTATGTGAAAATAATTTGCCAGTATCTCTTCCTTAAAGTTGTTTCTTTTCTTTACATGATGATATCTCCCATATCAACTTGTCCTTTTTTCTTAAGTGATAGTGGTTGTCCACCTGTTAAATTAGTAAAAACAATTGGAGTTATCGTTGATTTAGCGTTTTGCTCAATAAATGCTAAATCTGCTTTTAATAAAGGTTGGCCAGCCTTTATTGTATCGCCTTCATTAATAAGCATTTCAAACCCTTCCCCTTGTAAATTTACGGTGTCTAGTCCAACATGAATAAGAATTTCTTTTCCACCTTCTGATTGAATTCCAATAGCATGTTTCGTTGGAAAGACCGTCATGATTTTTCCATCTACAGGAGCTACCACTATTCCGTCAGATGGTTGAATAGCAAATCCATCTCCCATCATTTTACCGGCAAATACCTCGTCTGGTACGTCGGTAATGGAAATAATTTCTCCTTTCATTGGTGAAAGAATGCTATCATTAACTTTTATTGAAACTTGATTAGCTTCTTTTACTCCTTCTTGATCAGGAGCGTCTACAGGTCTAGGCTTCTTACCTGAAATAATATCCTGCATCTGGCTTTTAATGGTGTCGGAACGAGGTCCAAATATCGCTTGAATATTATCCCCTACTTCAAGGACACCAGCAGCACCTAGTTCCTTTAATCCATCTTTATCCACGTTTCCAATATCGTTTACAGAAACACGAAGTCGAGTAATACATGCATCCAAATGCGCAATATTTTCTTGTCCACCCATTGCTTGAAGAACGTTATACGCTAGATTTCCGTGATCTTTCGTATTTTCAGATCCTTGGTCTGTACTTTCTTCTCGTCCCGGTGTCATCAAGTTAAACTTCTTAATAAAGAATCGGAACAACACGTAATAAATGACAGCAAAAACAAGTCCTGCTAGGATGACTAACCACCATGGTTCCTGTCCTGGTAATAAACCAAATAAGGCAAAATCAATTGCTCCACCTGAGAATGTATATCCAATATTGACCCCTAAGAAAGTCATCAAGACAAACGATAATCCATCGAGTACCGCATGCAAGAAGAATAACAATGGTGAAACAAACATAAATGAAAACTCAAGTGGCTCCGTAATCCCTGTTAAAAATGAGGTTAAGGCACCTGAAGCAAGCAATCCTGCAACTAATTTCTTTCTCTCCGGTCTTGCTGCATGATACATGGCCAATGCCGCTGCTGGCAGACCAAACATCATGATTGGGTATTCCCCAGTCATAAAGTTACCAGCCGTAATTTCTACCCCATCTCTCAACTGTGCAAAGAAAATCGTCATATCCCCACGCACAACCTCGCCAGCTGCTGTTGTATACGATCCAAATTCATACCAAAACGGGGCATGATAAATATGATGTAATCCAAACGGAATAAGCAGACGCTTAACAAATCCAAATAAAAATACTGCTAAATATGTTCCTTCTTCAATTAGCCAATAAGAAGCAGTGTTCATCGCATCTTGTACAGTTGGCCAAATAAATAACAAAACTAGACCAGCAACAAAGGAAACTGCAGCAGTCATAATCGGTACAAATCGTTTTCCTGCGAAGAATCCTAAGAATGACGGCATTTCAATATCATGATAGCGGTTATAGCAGAACGCTGCGATTAAACCGACTATAATCCCTCCAAACACACCTGTCTGCAGTGTGGAAATACCTAAAACGTTTGCAAAACTAGGATCATTTTCAACCATTTCTGTTGTTACCCCCAACCAGGATCCCATCACCTGATTTAATACGAGATAACCAACCAGTGCTGCCAATCCAGCTGCTCCATCACCAGCTAGACCTATCGCCACTCCAATGGCAAAGATTAATGCCAAATTACTGAATATAATATTACCCGCATCTTCCATTACCATCGCAATTAGCTGAACCCATTCAGCACTTAAAAATGGAAGATAGTTGAGCATCGTATCCTGCTGGACCGCATTACCCAACCCAAGCAAAAGACCTGCTGCAGGCAACAATGCTACCGGTAACATTAATGCCTTACCAATTTTTTGTAAGACACCAAATATCCGCTTAAACATCTACATCCCCCTCAATTTATATGCAACAAGCATGAAACAATTAAAAAAGGCATGAGTAGAGAGCATTAAAAAGAATAATTAGGAACATCCTGAATTATCTTCTTAACGTTTTTCTCCACTCATGCCTGATCGAATCAGTTACACGTAGGTAAATTATGATTCATATTTATTTGTTAGACGTTGTAAATGCATGGTTAAATAAACCGCTTCCGCATCATATACATCTTTTTTCATTGTTTGCTGCATAATTTTAATCAATTTCCAGGAAAGATTATAGCATACTGGATATTCTTCTTTCAAGAGATTTCTAATTTTTATTGGTTCCTCCACATATTCATCATTCAACACGCGTTCAATTGTATAGCGTAAATGTCGAATTAATCGAATATAATTAACACTGTCCTTTGTAATCTCTATTTGCAGCTGATTTTCAATAATCTTGATTAATTGCGTTATTAAATTGGAATATTTATTAATATCTGAGATGGTTCGATCGGAAATGGCACTGTGAATATGAAGTGCAATAAAACCAATTTCCCCTTTTGGCAAATGTATAACTAACGAGTGGTTAATAAAATCAACTACCTCTTCAGCAATCTCATACTCGGCAGGATAAAGCGCTTTCGTTTCCACCAAGAAAGGATTTTTTATCTCCATTCCTTTCATCAATCTATTTACCGCAAAAAGAATATGGTCTGTTAATGCAACATGTACTTTTTCATTTAAGATAGAATTTGATTTATTCCGTATGATTGCGATGGAATCGATAATGGTTTTTAATAAATTTTCATCAATCTGCGGAAGTAATTTCATATAACTTTGACGTTCCTTTTGACTACGAAGAACAAATAATTTTTCAACCATGTTACCAGGAATATATTCGTCTTTTTTACGGTTAAATCCGATTCCTTTTCCTATCAGGATAACCTCTTCGTCTCTATTATCCTCAGCAATTATCACATTGTTATTTAATACTTTTTTCACACAATACATAAGTCTGTCCCCTCTTAAAAAGTACCGAGATTCTCAACTACATGAAAACCTAGCAGTATTATATCACTACCATATTGGAAAGTGAAAGCTTATAGGTTCAGGGAGAATTTAAATTTCCATAAAAATCTAGTATTCAATAAATTCCACTCTCGTTTTATCCTTTTATAGCTCAAAAAAATAGACAGGGTTACTAGCTTATAGCTCCCTGTCTATTTATACATGAGTTATTCTTCTTCCTCTTTGGCTTGATGAAATAATACTTCTGGAATCATTTCAAATCCCTCAATTACTGTATTTTCATCCACTTCAATCATTAAACTAAGCTTTCCGTTAAATTGAATTTGACGTACATATCTCAAGTCTTGTGGACTAATGGAAATATCCGCTACTTTTGTCTTGATTTTAATGGATTTTGTCGTATATTTCGGAACGATGTTATTCGCTTTAAACTCATATGTTTCATCATCAATCACCGTCTTAAAAGCCTCTTCTACTTTTTCTTTATTAACATCCTCTACCCCGCTACTCTTTAATACTTTTTCTACATCCTTATAGTCTAATTTCGGTATTTCTTCCTCCTCTTCTTCATTCTCTTCTATTACTTGATGAATCTCTTCGTAAACGTTCGAAAGGGTGGACGTATTGATGCGGTCTCCAGTTACTTTTCTAACAATTTCCTCAAAAACAATTTTATCTTCTTGGGCAGTCATCATTTCTTCGGCATTTAACACTTCTTCTATGAAATGGTAATTCGGTTCATTCGCTTTTCCCGCCGAATAAAGGACATGATTAACATCTGCTGCATTATCTGTGAAGCAAGGAAATAAAAATCCGGAAATTGGTGACTTCAGATTAATAATTGGATCTACGACAAAATTATACTTAAACTCCTTTTCCACATAGTCAAAAAGTAATTCCTTTTTCGGATCTTGCGTTTTATTCATACTACATAAAATAAAGGAATTTGAATAGACTGTATCTCTATCACTTTCTTCCGATTCCTCACTACGGCGTTTCATAGGTTTCATATATTCTCCCCGGATAAAAGTAATAACAATGTCCATTTCATATTGCTTATCCTTCAACATTTTTTCTACAAGGAGAAGCATATGTGCTTTCCATTCTTCTGTATCATTACTTAATAGACCTTGGTGTAGAATGAGCTGACTATTATCTTCTACATCACGTTGAAATTTTAATTCAAATAATTTTTGGTCTAACTGGCCTGACAATACTTTCTTAAAATTCGCCAAAAATAGTTCCTTTTGTTCCTCTTCTAACAAATCAAATGGTAGACTCTGATGATGATAAATCTCACTTGACTCTCTCATAATGTACACATTAAAAATTTCGTGGATTTTTAATAAATCATTATTTACTTTGAATTGTTTACGAATATTTGCAATGTCTTTTTTATTCAACCTTATTCCACTCCTATATATCCTATCTCCATTCTCTCATTTTACCATAGTGAACATTTCATTAAAGGAATGAACAATCGAACCGTCATAAATCTAATAATCTTGTGCGCATCATTCAATAGAATCGCACATTTCAATGATTGTAATTATACCTGTCTAGCCAAGTTTAGTATAGCAACATATGTTGTAGCAAACGAAAGAAAGGAGGGATTTTCATGCGTGTTTATCATAGAAATGGCAACGATAATGGTGGGAATAACCAAGATAATGTCTTTATTCGTGCTAACAGAGTGATTGTAGTTGAAGATGGTGGTAGAGGAAACAACGGTTGCAATCGTAATAACAATCGTCCAAGGGTAATTAATGCGGATACAGTATTTGTGAGCGCAGATGATGTAAGAGTTATTGAAGATGATGGAAAGGGTCACCACGGCGGCTGCTAGTTAGACAAGCCAAGGAATAAAGTAGAGACGTATGGTATGTCTCTACTTTATTCTTTTCACCGATGCTGAAATTCATATTAGCTAGAAGGCATCTTTACCTTTTCAAAAAACAACTCTCCTTTCTACTAAGGAGAATCGTCCATACTTAGTTCAATGCCATACAAATATTTTTTACTTCCGTAAAGAACTCCATACTATGTTGACCACCTTCTCTACCAATACCACTCTTCTTAAATCCACCAAATGGGGCACGAAGATCACGGACGAACCAGCAGTTTACCCAGATTGTGCCTGCTCGAACATTATATGAAATTCGATGTGCTCGTTGAAGATTTTCTGTCCATACTACACCATTTAATCCATATTCTGTATCATTTGCTATTTGAAGCGCCTCCTCTTCTGTATCAAATGGAATAAGGGTTACCACCGGCCCAAAAATTTCCTCCTGACAAATACGTGATTTTGGATTATTGTGGACATATATGGTTGGTTCAAGGTAATAACCATTTTTCACATGGTCAGGTAGGACTGGTCGTTTCCCACCACAGACAAGTGTTGCACCTTCTTCCTTTGCAACATCAAGATAACTAGTAACTTTATTATAATGTACTTTACTAACTAATGGTCCCATGTCAATGCCCTTTTCTTGCGGATCACCAACCTTTAAATCCATTGCAGCTTTTTTAAACTTTTCTAAAAAATTATCAAAAATGGAGCGCTGTACCAAAATTCTTGACCCCGCAAGACAAACTTGCCCAGAATTCATAAATGCAGCACGAATAGAACCTGGAACTGCTTTTTCAAGATCAGCATCATCAAAAATAATATTTGCTGCCTTTCCACCTAACTCAAAAGAAACCTTTTTCAATGTATCTGCTCCGCTTTTTAAGATACTTTTTCCAGTAGTTGTTGAACCTGTAAAGGAGATTAAATCAACCTCTGGATGTGTCGTCAATGTATTACCTACCGTAGCACCCTGTCCTTGCACAACATTAACTACTCCATCAGGAATTCCTGCTTCTTTTGCAATTTCACCAAGTAAGGAAACAGATAAAGGTGTACTTTCTGCTGGCTTAATAACAGCCGTATTTCCTGCTGCAAGGCAAGGTCCAAGCTTCCATGTTGTCAGCATAAATGGGACATTCCATGGTGTAATTAATGCCGCAACACCTACTGGTTCATACCTTGTAAAGTTAATGTACGCTTCCCTCATTGGGTAGGTTTCTCCACCTTGTTCCTCCACAAAATCCGCAAAGAAACGTATATTATTTGCAGCACGAGCAACTTCATGTGCAACAGTAGATTCATAGGGTTTACCTACATCCATTGCATCATAGCGTGCAATATCTTCTTTTCTTTCTAAAATAATATCAGCCATTTTTCGAAGTTTTGCACTACGTTCTTGCACTGTTATTTTTCTCCACGGCCCAATTTCAAACGCTTCTCTTGCTACTTGGCAGGCACGTTCTACATCCTCAACTGTCGCTTCACTAACACGTGCAATTAATTCCTGTGTAGCTGGATTCGTCACATTGAATGTTTCATTATCACTGGAAGGTACGTACTCCCCGTTAATATATAGTCCGATTTCCTTCACTTCTGTTTTCATACTGGTCACTTTAACCTTCCCTCCGCTTTTTTACCGATTCACCGGCAATTCCCCAATGTTCCGGTTTTAATTCGTTAATCATTACACGAACACTCTGTTCAGGGGCCTCTAAGACTTCTGAAGCCACACTCGTCATTTCCCGAATAAGACGTTCCTTCTTTTCTGCCGATCTTCCTTCTAAAATATTGACCTGTATAAAAGGCATTTTTCTACCTCCTTTAATCTGTAAATTTAGTATGCACAGAGCCAATACCATCGAAACTAGCAGTAAATTGATCTCCAGAGGTTATTTTTATTGCCGCAGATAAAGAACCGCTTAAGACAACTTCTCCTGGTTTGATACACTTTCCTACTTTATATAATTTATTTGCTAACCAAGCTACTGCCTTAGCTGGGTGCCCCATTACAGCTGCTCTTGCACCTGTTGCAATAACTTCATCATTCCTGCTATATACCATTCCCATCAATTCTAAATCTAAATTTTCTGGACGATAGACTCGTTCTCCAATAATAAACCTGGAAGAAGAAGAATTATCACTTACAGCATCTGGGAGTGTAAACTGAAAACCATAAAAACGACTATCAATAATCTCGATGGCTGGTGCTACGTATCTAGTCGCATCCAAAACGTCTGCAACTGTCACGTGTGGCCCCTTCAACTCTTTGTTTAAAATAAATGCAATTTCCGGTTCTGCTTTAGCATGAATAAATGGAGAGATGGAAATTGCTTTTCCTTCGCACAATTTCATGCTTTCTAATAAGACACCATAAGAAGGTTCGTGAACTCCCATCATTTCTTGTTTCGCTTTACTTGTTAAACCAAGTTTCCAACCTACTACCCTGGTATTCTCTTCCTTACTTTTTATCTCCATTAAATGGTTTTGTACTTGATATGCTAATCTCTCATCAAGTTCCGGAAATCTATCGACGAATTTATTAACGGGTTTTTTGTTTCTCGGCTTCAAATAGCTTCTTCGCGATCAAATCTATAACTTCCGTTTTAATCATGCGTTCACTCCTAGCTTCAATAAGGGTATTCCTATATATAGTTGTATCTACTAAAGAAGTCTACTTTTGCAGCTTACTTGGATTTTGCTACTTCAGGAACGGTTACCGGTGTCCCTTGATTCCACCATGAATCAGGAAATGCAGTTCCAATCCAAGTATCTCCGTTTCCCGGAACATCTTTCATCTCCCATGTAACCGTTTCCCAAGTTGGATCTAATATAAGATATCCTGCATCACCAAATAATTCCACACGGTTTCCACCTGGCTCATAAACATACATACAAAAGGCTTGACTAATTCCATGCTTATTTGGTGGCACTTCAATAAATACATCATTATCTTTTAATAAATCAGCGATATCATATAAATTTTGTGGTATCCCATACCAGTAGCATAAATGATGTAATTTTCCAGGAATCTGATTTGGTTCAGGCATAAATGCAATCTCATGAACAAGATTGGATACACTCATCCAACTAGCTATCGTAGTCCCATTATCTACAATTTGTTCTCTTACACGGAATCCCAGTGCATCTGCCATAAATTTCATATTTTTACTCGTATTAGATGCCATAAGATTAATATGATCTAAACGTCTAACAGGTACACCACGTTCAGGACGTTTTGTGGAACGATTTAAAAGCTTGGTCTGTTCTCCCTCTTTAGACTTATAATATTCCACATCAAAAAGCAATTCCATAGGATGACCATCCGGTGTTGTAAATTGATAAGCGGGCCCATGCCCAATATCCCCATCAATCCAACCACGACCTAACCCGGTTGCCTTTACAGACTCCACACGTCGCTCTAGTGCTTGTGGAGAGATCGTACGCCAAGCAGCATGACCTAAGCCTGCCTCCTTAGATTCCGTAATTTTCAAGGTATTATGGTAAGTATCTTCATATGCTTTTAAATAAACAGACTGACCAGATTTTGCTGTTACATTCATTCCTAAAAATCTAGTAAAAAACTCAACACTTTCCTCTGGCTTAGGAGATAATATCTCCAGATGGGCTAATTGTGCTACATCTAAAATAGGTTCTTTAAAAATACTCATATCCAAAATCCTCCCTATTTATTAACATCAATAATTTTTATTTTGATATCGTTAGGAGAAGATAACAAGTCGTTCTATACCCTAGCAAATTGCTATCTTAACCCATTACATTACAACGCTGGAGTTTTCTATTGAAGAATATTTTCCTTTATAGAATAATAGCGGATCCGCGTCCCCTTGGAGGTTGATATCGATTACCTTTCCTATGAACAGAGCATGATCTCCTTCTACATGTTCATTGACTACTTCACAGGAAATTTGTGTAGGAGCATCCTTGATTACTGGTAAATCTCCTAACCTATCAAATGAAACGTTCCTATCCGCTTCCTTTTGACCAGCAAATATCATAGATAATTCCTTTTGACTCTGAGAGAGTATATTAACAGCATATCGATTGCTTTTTCTAATTTTTTCTAGCATACTTGCATTCTCACCGATAGAAATCACTACTAATTTCGGGTCTAATGATACAGACATGAATGCATTTGCAGTCATTCCATGCACATCACCATCCACTTCTGTTGTAATGACATTTACTCCCGTTGCAAAGTTTCCCATAGCATTTCTAAATTGACGATCGTCCATTCAAAAATCCTCCTCATAATTTCTAATAGATTAGCCATTTATGATAACCTCATAACTCAAATATCTTCTTTATTGTTTTACTAAATTGTCGATTTCAGAAGAGTTTATCCACGTATCATTTGTCCATCCGTACAAATCATAGTCACTCAAAGCTGAACCCGCAAATGCTCTGTACCTATCTGCAGCTCCTGAACCTTCCGCATGTTTTAATGCCTCTAATCGAATATTTTCCGTATTTCCAGCATAATTAATTTCATATAGCTCATGACGACCGCCAAATTCAGACCCAATGGCATCCCAAATCATCTTCAATAATTTGATACGCTGCTCTGAACTAGTATTTGTTCCACGATAGAATTTATCAATATATGGTCTCAAGTCTGAATTTAACAGGTCCTTTGAACTTGAAGGTAACTGAATCAACCCGCCTGCAACCACTTGTTCAAAGATATTTTTTACCCTAACCCACGTGTTTGGAGCTAAAACCCGATATGCATTGGCATAATAACCATTGGGAACAGCTACACCATTCATTCCCACGTCCGGTTCACTAGCCATTGCTGTTGTCAACCCCCATACCATATTACGAAGAGCTAATACTTCACCAATATTTACTTGTACGCCCCTAAATTGCTGTGTACCTGCAGCTTCTGTCGCTTTAAGCAATAACCCCGCCATAAAGTCAAGCTTAACAGCCAATCTTGTAGCTCCATGAAAAGAAAATCGATTAACAAACTTAGTTTCTGTGAAAAATTTGTTTGAAACATCAACGTTCTTATATGCAAGAACATCTTCCCAAGGGATAAATACATTATCTAGTACGATAACTGCATCATTCTCATCGAAACGGCTAGATAATGGATAGTCAAAAGGAGAGCCATTTGTTGCCGCTTGCAATTCATAAGATTGTCGACTAATCATCTTCACACCTGATGCATTCATTGGCACAAAAAAAACAAGCGCGTGGCTTTGGTCACCGTCTCCGAGATCTTTTGGTCCATAATTTGCTACAAAATTGTAATGTGTTAATGGTGCAGCTGTTCCTACCATCTTGGCACCGCTTACAACAATACCATTATCCTTTTCATCTACAGCACGAACAAAGACATCCTTGTTTTCATGTAGTGGCTTTGAACGATCTACCTGTGGATTAATAACAGTATGGTTAATAAAGGACACATCACGCGATGCTTTCCTATACCAAGATCTAGCATTATCCTCAAATCCTTTATAAAAATCAGCATAACTGTTTAAATGCCCCATAAAAGAAGCTTTATAATCAGGAGTACGTCCCATATACCCAAAGTTTAATTTAGACCACTCTGCTATGGCATCTCTAGCTTCGATAAGGTCTTTTGAACACGTAGGTGTTTTAAAGAATTTATGAGTTTTATCTCCGTATTCATTTTCGGTGACTATCTTTTTGCTTTTTTCCGGATCGTGTAGACTATCATACATTCTTGCATAAGAACGAGCCGCATTACGAAACGCTGGATGTAATGTTACGTCATCTACTTTCTCACCATTTAGATAAACTTCTCGACCATCTCTTAAACTTTCTAAATACTCTTTACCCGTTAACATATTGTTTCACCCTCCATTACTTTTAATATTTCTATATTTCTTAATCTTATTTTATTTTAAAACGCTTTCATAAACAACGACAGTTGTAGTCTGAATATAGTGAATTATTAAGCATTATATGTTAGTTGTATTCGATAAAAAAATGTCTTCACTAATGAAGACATTTTCTATCACTTTAAAATTCCAATTTTCCTATTGAAATTAACGCTTGAATGGACAACAATAGGTTATACGTTACCTCAGGATTTCTTAAATCTTTCCCAAGTAAATCTTCTATTTTCGCTATACGATATCGAAGTCCACTCAATGACAAAGCCAAGCTTTCTGCTGTATTCTCTAAATTCCCACCATTCCGTAGATATTCGTACAAAGTCCTAATCAATTCCATATTTTTGTGATCTAAATTACTAGATAATGGATGAAGGGTATACATTGCAATTTTTTCTATTTCTATTTTGTTATTGGTATTTACTAAGGGGCCCAAAATACCTAGCGAATAAAACGGAACAACTTTATTTGTATTCGTGGCTATCCTCATCGCAGTAAGGGCTTCTGAATAACTCTCGGAAGCCTTTTCAATTTGATCTGACTCCATGCTAAGGCCTGCCTGAAACGAAACAGTTGGATACAATTCAGATAGATGGTTCATGTAATGTTCGCAGGTTGAAAGAATTCCATCTTTCTTGTTTATTTCGCCATCTAGAAACAAAAAAGCAAGTTTATTTGATAGCTGTCCCATCAGAATGTTCATTCCCTTTTTCTTAAAATAAGTAGATGACTGATTCATGACCTCTTCTAAAAATGACATTTCTTCCCGATAATCCTTTTGATATGTTTTATATTGAATAACAACGATATGAAAAGGCTGAAAAAGGTTCAATCCGATAAAACCGCTACGTCTTATAATTTCTTCCTTTGAATATTCCTCACTTAATAATTGCTCTAAGAATCTCCCCTTCATCCTTTCCTCCGCTTCTGCTTCTGTTTTCTTATTTAATAAATACAGAGCACAAACAGATGATATTCGCTCTATAATTGCTCGGAGGTTATACGTATCTTCTTTCTTCGAATTTTCATAAATAAATGAGCAATAACCAATAATTCTTCCTTGAAGATAAATTGGGGTAACTAATCGTGTATGATGATCTATTTGAAGTGTTTGGGTATGATGGAAAGATGACTCTACCGATTGAACATAATCTTTAAATAATTGATTTACTTTAAATAACATTTCATCTGGAATACCAGATGATGCCAATTGATGGAACTCTTGATCTTCTACTATAATAGCTGTCCCTGTATAATCATGGACAATATCCATCATAGCACTTAAATCCTTCCCCTTTAAAATTTCTTCTGTCAATTTATTATATATAATTGATACATTCTTTAAATTATTTCTTTCTTCCAATAATTTCTCGTATGTTAATTCCAGTTCTTTTATCACTGGTTGTTCTTTGTAGTACTGAAGTTCATCACTCATTTCATCTGTCCAATAATCAATGGTTCTTCCAACCCATCTACATTCCTTATCACCTTTACCAACACAAGATATTTCGTTAAATAGGACCGTTTGATTGCAAATTTCACTAAGGTATCCGTTTCCATACCCAACAGACATATAACAAACAGGTTCCTCTGCCTTACCAAAATGGTGAATATGTTCTTCCGCTTCAAAGGAACTTTTCCATATCCCCTCTATATAAGTAGATATTTTATTTTCCTCTTCTATCACTTCAATTTTATTAAGCGTGGCGATAACATGTCCTTGTATTTGGTGAAAGATAGGTCCTTTTTTTATAATAGATTCAACCGATTCATTTTTAAATTTTTCTAACACCATTTTTGCATCTCTACGACCTAGATCTGTGCCATAACGCATTAGAAAGCCCTTAACTCTTTCTTTACCGATATTTCGATACAGATCCTTTCTTAATATACCAAAGGATGATGTGGGGGTTAACACTGATCTACTATTCCCTGAGTAAATCAATCCATCTTCCGTAAATCCTATGTTATCTAGAGGGCTAAGGCTTTTATTCACATGCAAATATAATCCACTCCCTTGCTATCATTACCTCTTTATTTTTTATTAATGAATATCAATGCGATATACTGTTACATTATAATGAATATTCTGTATTATATCAAAACTCCAAATTACCCATTTTCTATTAACACATGTAGGAATATAGAAATATTTTTCTTATATTTTATCTTCACATATTTCGTCCTGAAAGTTGAAAAATTCCACGTTCCCCCCCAGTAATTTGACCGTTTCTGTATTTGAAAAATATTCATAAAATGTATAAAACGAATCATAATCTCCATGAGAAAGGAGGAATACTGTGCCTTGCTTACCAGGTTATCGTTACTGTGGTCCCGGATGTAGTGGTCCGGGTGCACCAACCAATCAATTGGATTTCTATTGTATGCAGCATGACGCTTGTTATCGGAAAAACAAACTAAATAAACATAAACATTGTGATCAACTTTTTTTAAAACAACTTGAACCTTTTACCCGTCATCCAGGAAAAATAGGTAAAGATGCCAGGTTCATGTATCGAATAATGAAATTAAAACAGGGACTAATATAAATTCCTGATAAAAACCTGCATACAAAAGGGGTAAGACAGAAAAATACCTCCTGTCATACCCTTTAATTTTCATATGCTCCATATTCGCCAACCTAAGATGTTTAAAAGGATAAATAATTCTACCATATAAATATGCAAATCCGAACTGTAAACCAGATGCTAAATAAACAAAAAGATATTTTTATCCACATCCTATTTGTTGTAAATTCCAATCAAAAGGAAGTAACAACAAAATAAAAGCCGGCCAAACCCACTTTGAGTTTGCCCAGCTAAACATTTTTTTCTTATAAAAACCTTAATAACTTGTAATATACTGCTCTCTTTCCCAAGGATGTACTTGAGTACGGAACATATCCCACTCAATCTCTTTAGCTTCAATAAAGTGCTCAAATAAGTGTTCACCTAGAGAATTAGCAATGATTTCGTCCTTCTTCAGGCCTTCTAATGCATCGTATAGGTTGGTAGGTAAATCCAGAATACCAGCCTCTTCGCGCTCTTCTTTCGACATCACGTAAATATTCCGATCTACTGGTGCTGGTGGAGTTTGCTTGTTTTCAATTCCATCTAAACCAGCTGCTAATAACGTTGCTAATGCTAGGTATGGATTAGCAGAAGGATCAACACTACGAGCTTCTACTCGTGTACTGATTCCACGCGACTTCGGTATACGTAAAAGCGGACTTCTGTTCGAACCAGACCAGGCAACATAACTAGGTGCTTCATAACCAGGTACTAGACGTTTATATGAATTAACCGTTGGGTTTGTAACTGCCGTAAATCCTAGTGAATGCTTCATAACCCCAGCTATGAATTGATAGGCAGTATCACTTAACTCCATATCACCCGTTTGATCATAGAATGCATTTTCCCCATTTCGGAACAAGGACATATTTATATGCATTCCGGAACCACTAACACCGAATAATGGCTTAGGCATAAATGTTGCATGTAAATTATGTTTTCTAGCGATTGTTTTTACAACTAGTTTAAAGGTTTGAATATCATCTGCATGTTTTACAGCATCCGAATATTTAAAATCAATTTCGTGCTGACCTGGGGCTACCTCATGATGAGATGCTTCAATTTCAAATCCCATTTCTTCTAACTCTAATACAATATCACGTCGACAATTTTCCCCTAAATCTGTTGGGGCTAGATCAAAATACCCCCCCTGGTCATTTAATTCAAGGGATGGATAACCTTTTTCGTCCAATTTGAATAAGAAGAATTCTGGTTCTGCACCGATATTAAATGCATCAAATCCAAGTTCTTCCATTTTCTTTAGATTACGTTTAAGGTTATATCTTGGATCTCCCTCAAATGGAGTTCCATCTGTATTATAAATATCGCAAATAAAACGGGCTACTTTCCCCTTTTCAGATGTCCAAGGGAAAATGACAAATGTGTCGATATCAGGATATAAATGCATATCTGATTCTTCAATACGTACAAATCCTTCAATGGAAGACCCATCAAACATCATTTTATTATCTAAAGCCTTCTCCAATTGACTTACCGGAATCTCCACATTTTTTATCGTACCTAGCATATCCGTAAATTGTAATCGAATAAATTTAACATTTTCTTCTTTAATCTGTTTTACAACGTCTTCCCTGGTGTATCTTCCCAAAGTATTTCCTCCTAGTAGAGATTTATTAAGTATAGGTTAAAAGAAAATATACCTAACAAGCATATATAAGTATGATTCCCTTTTTTAACGGTTTATAAAAAAGCGTGAAAGTTCTCCTTGCCTTAGGTTAGATTGACCTAGATTTCCGGGGTGTTTTAATTCATTCTTCAAAATTTCTCTTAATTCTTTATCAGTTAATGCCTCTTTCTTTTGGTTATCCCGTTGTTTCTCTTTTATCTCACTCGATTCATTCAGCACGAGTTTAATCCCTGCTAGGTTAAGTCCTTTATCTAAAAGGTTTTTAATTTCTAGCAATCTATCAACATCATTGAATGAAAATAGTCGTTGGTTCCCAGACGTTCTTTCGGGAAAAACCAATTCATTTTCTTCATAGTATCTAATCTGTCTTGCACTTAATTCCGTCAACTTCATCACTATGCCGATTGAAAACAAGGGCATCGAACGACGCTGTATATCATTCAAATCATTCCCCCCCTGCTTCTTTACTTGTATTAGTATAGTATGTGTTAGGTTACATGTCAATATGATGTAAGGTTTCCTAACATACACTTTCGATAGTTAAGTATCCCTTATCAATAAGGTGTTTTACAGATTCAACTAATGCAATTTTTACGTGGGCATAAGTAAGGCCACCTTGGACATAGGCGGTATATGGTTCACGAATTGGGCCATCTGCTGATAATTCAATACTTGACCCTTGGATAAATGTCCCGGCAGCCATAATAACATCATCCTCGTATCCTGGCATTTCACTAGGATATGGTGTCACATAAGCATTTACTGGTGAATTTTTTTGTATAGCCTGACAGAAAGCTATCATCTGATCTGCCTTTTGGAAGGTAACGGATTGAATTAAATCGGTTCGCCTATCTAAATAATGTGGTGCCGTTTGAAAACCAACTAATTCTAAAAATCTGGATGTAAAAACGGCTCCTTTAAGTGCCTCTCCAACGACATGTGGTGCTAAGAAGAAACCTTGATACATTTCTTGAAGCATGTTAAATGTAGCACCAGTTTCCTTTCCCAAACCTGGTGCAGTTAAACGATTAGCGCATTGTTCAATAAGATTAGATTTCCCTACAATATATCCGCCAGCTCTTACAATTCCCCCACCAGGATTCTTTATTAAAGAACCAGCCATAATATCTGCACCAACATGTAGCGGTTCTTTCTCCTCTACAAACTCACCATAGCAGTTATCTACAAAGATGATGATTTCCTCATTAATTTCCTTAATAAATTTAACCATTTCCTCTATTTCCTCTATAGTAAAGGATGGACGACTGTCATATCCTTTCGAGCGCTGTATCCCAATAACCTTTGTCTTATCCGAAATAGCTGCAGCAACTTCCTTATAATTAACGGCTCCTTCCCCTGTTAAAGCAACCTGATTAAATAAAATCTGATAATCCATTAAGGAACCGGCATTATTCCCTCTAATACCTATCACTTCTTCTAACGTGTCATAAGGCTTACCAGTAATATAAATTAATTCCTCATTCGGTCGGAGTAACCCAAATAGCGTTGTAGAAATGGCATGGGTACCAGAAACGATTTGTGGTCTTACTAGCGCATCCTCCCCACCAAACACTTCCGCATAAACATCCTCTAACCCTTCACGCCCAAGATCATCATAGCCATATCCACTTGTAGAATGGAAATGGCTATCACTAATTCGATGATGAACAAATGCATCTAAAACACGTTTCTGATTTTTTTCAACGATTTGATTAATCCCCTGTTGAATTGGAAGACAATCTGCTTCCGCTTTCTGTATAATTTTTTCAATCATTCTTCTCAAAAACTCCTTAATTCTTAGTTATGTAGATTAATGGATCATTTATATTTTTATACCCTTGTATGATATACTTATTTTCATCCTCATCAAACTGTTTGTCTGTCACAATTGTATTACGTTCCAACTTCACTAACGCATTACCATTTTCTGGCTCAATCTCAACAGAATATTCTTCCCAAAGCTCCCGTAATACCGATTCTATTTTATACAGAAGCTTCTCTAAGTCCTCTGACTCGTATGCACTAATAAAAATATACGGATGTTGTAATGGAATAACATCCTCCTCTGTGAGGTCCCTTTTATTATAAACCGTAAGCATTGGAATGGACTTTGCATCTAGTTCCTCTAACAGTTTCATCACTGTTTTCTGCTGTTCTACCTGGTTTTCCTGTGATACGTCCACAACATGAAGTAAAAAATCTGCCTCATTCACTTCTTCTAAAGTAGATCGGAATGATGCAATTAATGCTGTTGGAAGATCCTGAATAAAACCTACTGTATCCGTGAGGAGTGCCTGAAATCCAGATGGTAAATTAATTTTCCTTGTTAAAGGGTCTAATGTAGCAAATAATTGATTTTCTTCCAGAGAGTCACTGGATGTTAAACGATTAAATATCGTGGATTTTCCAGCATTCGTATACCCTACAATTGCAATTTGAAACGCGGCATTCAATTTCCTCCGTTTCCGATATTGCTCGCGCTGCTTGACCACTAGCTTTAATCTCCGTTTTATTTCTGTAATCCGGTTCCTAATATGGCGTCTATCAGATTCTAGTTTCGTTTCCCCTGGGCCCCTTGTTCCAATTCCTCCACCAAGTCGAGACAGCTCCACACCTTGTCCACCAAGTCTAGGTAACATATACTCCAACTGTGCTAATTCCACCTGAAGCTTCCCTTCCTTTGTCTTAGCGCGCCCAGCGAAAATATCCAAAATAAGCTGACTACGGTCAATGATGCGAACACCAAAATAGTTATTTAAATTTCTTAGCTGTCCAGGTGATAATTCATCATTAGAAATGATCAAATCTATATCAAAATTCTTTACATCTCTTTTGATTTCTTCCATTTTGCCTTCACCAATATAGGTTGCTGGGTGAATCCTAGTCCGGTTTTGTGTAATCACTCTTTCTACAGTTCCGCCTGCCGTTTTACCTAAAGATATTAATTCCTCTAAAGATGACTGAAATCGTTCATCCTTTTGTTCTGGCTTTTTTACCGCAATAATAAGAATTCTTTCCTCCGACATAAACCTACCTCTTTCTCATTAATCATCTTATACCTATGTTTACCTAATAACACCGATTTCATCATACCAATTACACTTTAACTTTTAAAATAAGCTGTTTTTGTAGACTCCTGTGGGAGGAAGACCTCAGAGGGACTCTGGATAGCCCAAGAAGGATTGGCCAGCCGTCCACGGAAAGCGTATTGTATTTCCGTAGCGGTAATAACGCACCATATTACGGACAAATACTGCACACATCCTTTAAATATAAAGTAAAAAAACAACAGAACATACGAAGTGAGTTTAAAATAATTCCCCCAATACATAGGACTGGAGGAATTATTTGTTTATGTGGATGCATGAGAGAAATGATTCAGTTGTAAATCCTTCGCTGTTAAATGTATTAAATCGTTTTCTGAGTACCGATTCTCTTCCAAAAGACGGACAGCATGCAAACGGATGGAATGTTCAATAACGTTACGAATATATCGGGCATTGGCAAAGTTTCGAAGTTGTTCCTGTGTTTTTTTATATAAATGATTTCTCAGTTCCCATTCCGCTTCTTTGGTTAACTGATATTCGCGTTGAGCTGCCATTTGCTTAGCTATTTGTAATAATTCATTTACCTCATAATCTTCAAAGTTAAGAATAAATGGAAACCTTGACTTTAGACCTGGATTCAGCCGTAAAAAGCGATCCATCTCATATGGGTATCCAGCTAAAATAAGTACAAAATCGTTGTGATTATCCTCCATGTGTTTTACCAGCGTATCTATAGCTTCCTTCCCAAAGTCCTTCTCACCACCTCGGGCAAGTGAATACGCTTCATCTATAAATAATACACCACCCATGGCTTTCTGGATAATGGAACGAGTTTTTTGTGCGGTTTGACCAATATATTCACCAACTAAATCCGCTCGTTCCGCTTCAATGAAATGGCCTTTCGATAATAGATTCATATCGTAATATAACTTAGCAAGTTTCCTAGCTACTGTCGTTTTACCTGTTCCTGGGTTTCCTCTAAATAGCATATGCAAAACCTGTTTATTATTTTTTAGGCCTAACTCTCTTCGCTTTTCATTAATTAATACCGTAGCATAAATCTCTTTTATCGTAGTTTTCAATTTATGCATACCGATAAAGGATGAAAATTCATCATCTATATTTTGAAATGGATTATTTTTATGGTAGCGCATCTGATTTTCTTCTGCTTTTACCTTTTTATTTTCATGTAATATGATATTAATTTGACTATTTTTATATCGGTTCTTTTGCGATTCCACAACATCACCCCTTTAGACAGTAGCATTATACGCAATTACAGAATAGTTGTGACAAATGCCTACAGAATCTAAAGTGGAAAGCACCTACTTTGTACGGGGAATCAGCAATGTCGCTTTCATTTCTTGTGTGATGAGTATGTAAACGAAAGATCATCTCAGATAATTTTTACTGTATATTATCTTGAGACCCCTTATGAAGACCATTTCCACATTACACCAAAATCCGGTCTATAGAGTCCTTATTAGTTCTGTTTCTTACTAAATTAAAAAACGGGCGTTATCATCCGCCCGTTTATAGCCTATTCTTTTTCAAGTGTAATGTTCTTAGCTGGCGCAAAAGTGGAAATCGCATGCTTAAAAATCAACTGCTGCTTTCCTTCTGTTTCCACTAGTACAGTGAAATTATCAAAAGCTTTCACGACACCCCTTAATTGATAACCATTAGTGAGAATGACGGTAACTGAGATATGATTTTTGCGCAACTGGTTTAAGTACTGATCTTGAATGTTTACAGTTTGTGCCATCGTGCTTCCTCCTCTTTTCTATCTATAATTATAAATTCTATTTATTTTTTAAAATTCCTGCTAAATCATCTAAAATCTTATGAATCTTTTCTTCACCATTTGGAGGCGTCATATCATACCAGTTTATTTTCATCTTATTTTTAAACCATGTAAACTGACGTTTAGCAAACCTTCTTGAATTTCGTTTTAAAATAGTAATAGATTCTTCTAACGACTGCTCTCCCTTAAAATATGGTATAAATTCTTTATATCCTATGGCTTTCATGGATTGACAATTCTCATACCCTTTTTCAAATAGTTCTTTGACCTCTTGAACTAACCCTTCTTCTATCATCAATTCTACTCGATGGTTAATTCGTTCATAGAGTTTTTCTCTTTCCATTTCTAGCCCAATAAGAACTAAATGATACGGTGAATCTAATGCTTGTTTTTGCTGATATTCTGTCATCGTCATTCCAGTTGATTCATAGATTTCTAATGCACGAATCACTCGCCTATGATTATTGGGATGTACTTTTTCTGCTTGGTTCGGATCAATTTCTTTTAATTCATTATATAGAGAAAGAGAACCTTCTTCATTCAGTCTATTTTCTAATCTTTTCGTAATAGACTCATCTCTTTTTTGATTAGAAAAATTATAGTTATATAAACCGGCTTGTATGTATAGACCACTGCCTCCAACAATAATGGGTAGTTTATTTCGATTGGAAACCTCATCAATATACATTTGAACATAGGATTGAAAATCAGCAACCGAAAATTCCTCGTTCGGTTGCTTCAAATCAATCATATGATGGCGGATACCTTGCATTTCCTCTTTCTTAATCTTAGCGGTACCGATATCCATTCCTTTATATATCTGCATCGAATCGCCACTTATAATTTCTCCTTGAAACCTTTTGGCAATCTCGATACTTAGAGCAGTTTTTCCTACAGCTGTAGGACCCATAATGGCGATTACGGTTTTTTTCATTAGTATTCCCCTAGTTACAATTATTTATTCCTGTTCATCATAGGCCAGGTAACTATTAAGCATCCAAACATATTTTTCAAGTTTACCTTGAATAGAGATTAACAAATCATTGGTTGGTTCATCATGATGCTTTTCAGCTAATGGTAGACCAGTTTCCTGAATTTCATCAATGATTTGCTTATAATCTTTCGTTAACTGTTGAATCATTTCATTTTCTTTATCATCTGCATTTGCTTCTGTTAATGTTGTTTCTTTTAAATACTTTTCCATTGTAGCAAGTGGTTTTCCATCAATAGCCAATACTCGTTCTGCTATATCATCTAAATCACTTGCAACCATTTCGTACATCTCCTCAAATTTTTCGTGTAATGTGAAAAAATGTCTTCCCTGCACAAACCAGTGATATCGATGTAATTTCACATACAGCACAAAATAGTTTGATAACTGTTGATTTAAGAAATTGATTAATTCTTGATTCTTATTTTCCATATTAGCACACCTCTTTTTTCTATAAAGTCTTCCCATGGTGAGGTGCTAATTATACTCATTACATCACTCGTTTGAACATTTTTTCCAGTTCATAAGTTGAAAAGTGGACAATAATTGGTCTGCCATGTGGACACGTAAATGGATCAGTCGTATTTCGAAGGTCCTCCAGTAAACGAAACATTTCTTCCTGATTTAAATAATGATTTGCCTTAATGGATCGTTTACAGGACATTAAGATGGCTGCATCTTCTCGTATAGCTTCAATATTAACCTTCTCATCATTCATGACTTGCTCAACCATCTCGCGTATAACCTCTTCTTCAAATCCATTTGGAAACCAATTAGGGTGGGAGCGAATGACATAGGTTTGGTTACCAAACTGTTCAAAAAACAACCCAACCTTTTCTAGATCTTCCTTATACTGTTCGATAAAAATGGATTCTTGCTTCGAAAATTCAAAGGTCATTGGTATAAGTAATTCCTGTGACTCGTTAGATGGATGCCCAAGCTTTTCTCTAAAAAATTCATATTTAATTCGTTCCTGTGCTGCATGTTGATCAATCATATATAATCCATTTTCATTTTGAGCAAGGATATACGTACCTTGTAATTGACCAATCGGATACATGGTGGGTACCCTTTCTTGAGAAGCATTAGCATATTCTTTCTTCGTTTCTTCCAACTGTACTGGTTCCCGGACAATTTCATCCTGATTTTCTTGTTCCTCAACAAGTTCATTCCTGGTTATGGTTTCAGTAGATAATGGAGCCATTTCTGTATTAGATTGGTCCTTATTTTGCATAAATGCTTCTTTAGGAGCTTCTATAGGTGCCTCAACAGGATTTAAATTCTCCGCTACACCCTTATTACTTTCAAAATTCATGGTATGCTGATAGGATTTTTCTTTTGGCTTCGGTTTCTTATGCTCCAGTTCAGGAATTAACGTTATCTCTCTAAATTTGTCGCGAATCAATCCCTCAAGAAGAGTAAATAATTCTTTATCCTTACTAAAACGAACTTCCAGCTTGGTTGGGTGTACATTTACATCTACTAAAATAGGATCCATCTTAATAGAGAGTACGACAATTGGTGAACGTCCAATTGGAAGCAAGGTGTGATATCCACGTACGATAGCATGATGGAGTGGAATGCTTTTAATATACCTACCATTAATGATGGTGGAAATGTAGTTTCTGGATGCTCTCGTTACTTCTGGTTTAGCAATATAACCCTCTATTTTAAAATCTAATGTTTCATGTTTAATAGGGAGCATATTCTTTGCTACGTTCATGCCATAAACTTGTGAAATAACCTGCAGCATATCACCTGTACCCGCCGTTTTAAACAACCCTTTTCCATTATGGGTGGCTTCAAAGCGGATATCGGGATGGGAAAGGGATAACCTGTTTAACAGGTCGGTAATATGCCCTAATTCTGTATGAAGGCTTTTCATGTACTTTAGACGTGCTGGAGTATTAAAGAAAAGATTATCAACCGTTATCTCTGTCCCTTTTCTGGCATCACTTTTCTTCTTCTCAATGGTCTTTCCACCTTCCAACCTTAAAATCGTTCCCGCTTCTGTGCCTTCCGATGTTTTAATCGTTAACTGACTAACGGAAGCGATACTTGCAAGTGCTTCGCCACGGAATCCCAATGTCTTAATATGGAATAAGTCATTTTCATCCTTGATTTTGCTAGTGGCATGGGGAAGAAAAGCGCGCTCAGAATCTTCTTCACTCATTCCATCCCCATTATCCGTTATTTTTATTTGTTCTAGTCCCGCTTCTTTAATCTCTACCTTAATCCATGTACTGTTCGCATCGATACTATTTTCGACTAGCTCTTTAACTACAGATGCGGGTCTCTCCACCACTTCCCCTGCAGCTATTTTATTAGCTAATGCATCTGACATTTGGTATATCTTCATGCAAACAACATCCTTTCTTTCTTTGAGGTTGTTCATCGCACGCTATTTTACATTACTATTTTTTGCTTCCTTTTGTAATCGGTACAATTCATTCATTGCATCCATCGGTGTCATTTCAAATAAATCAACATCTAATAACTTTTTAATAACTTTTTCCGTAGGTTCCGATGTTTTTCCTGTATTCGGAATTTCTTGTTTTTTCTCTTTCGGTTCAACAAAGAAGGATAATTGATTTGTTTCAGATTGTTCATCCGATGAATCTAGTTCTTTGGTATTTCCTGATTCTAAATCTTGCAAAATCGCACCTGCTCTTTCTATTAATGTTTCAGGTAAATTCGCAAGCTTGGCAACATGAATTCCGTAACTCTTATCTGCTGCTCCCTCATTAATTTGATGCAGAAATACTACATTTCCTTCATACTCCTCTGCTCGTACATGAATATTTTTTAAATGAGGTAATGTTTCCTCTAGTGTGGTTAATTCATGATAGTGAGTAGAGAATAATGTCTTGGCATGTACATGATTGTGTATATATTCTACTATGGCTTGGGCTAATGCCATTCCATCATATGTGCTTGTTCCACGACCAATTTCATCTAGCAAAATCAAACTCTTATCTGTTGCATTAGCAATAGCATGATTTGTTTCTAGCATTTCTACCATAAAGGTACTTTGACCTGATACTAAATCATCTGCCGCTCCAATACGGGTAAAAATTTGATCGAAAATGATTAGCTCACCATCGTCACTTGGAATAAAACAGCCAATCTGTGCCATGATTACCGTTAATGCGACCTGCCTCATGTACGTACTTTTACCAGACATATTGGGTCCTGTAATTAATAAAATGTGCTTGTCATCATCTAACGTAATATCATTCGGTACATAAGCCCCATCCTTCATCACCTGTTCGACCACCGGATGACGGCCGTTTTTAATATGAAGCTGCTTTTCCCCAAATGTTGGGCGTTTATAATTATTTTTCTCACTCACCTCTGCAAATGCCTGTAGAACGTCAATCTGACTAACGACATCTGCTAGTTGCTGTAATGCAGGAATATGTTCTTTGATATGTTCACGAATATCTGTAAATAGTTCGTATTCCAAATCAACACTTTTTTCTTCCGCTTCAAGAATTAATTGCTCTTTTTCCTTTAATTCAGGTGTAATAAATCGCTCGGCATTTGTTAATGTTTGCTTTCGTTCATATTTTCCCTCTGGCAACAGATGTAGGTTTGCTTTAGTGACTTCAATATAATAGCCAAATACTTTATTAAAACCAATTTTCAATGATTTAATGTTGGTTTCCTGTTTTTCTTTCGATTCTAATTCTGCAATCCATCTTTTTCCATTTCGAGAGGCATCACGATACGTATCAAGTGTATCATTATATCCGTCTTTTATAATTCCGCCTTCCTTAATGGATATTGGAGGGTCATCAATGATTGCATGATCTAATAACTCTACAATATGATCCGGATAAATCAAATCCCGTGCAAGGTTCTTGATTTGTTCTTGTTCAAATTGGTTTAATGTTAACTTCAATTCCGGGATTTTTTGCAATGATTGCTTCAGTTGGATTAAGTCCCGTGCATTAACATTTCCAAAAGCAATCCTTCCGGATAAACGTTCTAAATCATATACTGACCTTAATGTCTCCCGAACAGCATCTCTTTCCATAAATCCATGGTAAAAACCTTCGACTGTATCTAGCCGATTTTCAATGCGCTTTCTATCTAACAATGGACGTTCCAACCACTTTTTCAGCATTCTTGAACCCATAGCTGTAACCGTCTGATCAAGAACCCAAAGTAAGCTACCATGTTTTCCTTTTTTAATGATGGTCTCCGTTAACTCCAAATTTCGTTTGGAATACATATCAAGGGATAAATAATTCTTTAATTCTATTACTTCAGCTGGTTTTAAATGGTCCAATGATCGTTTTTGGGTATATTGAATATAATTTAACAAACGACTAAACCCTGTCATTAGCCGTTTATCATTAAGATTATCACTTAGCTCTCGATATTCCCCATTAAATGTAATCTCATCCTGGTAAGACAAGGTTACATTTAAACGTTCCTTTAATTGTGTTTGCAAACTTTCAGGAAGACTGGATGAAACAACGATTTCCTTAATAGGCTGGTTAAATAATTCATGAATAACCGCATCCCATCCATGGGTGATTAGAGTAATTCGGTTCTCACCCGTTGAGAGATCATTATATACAATGACATAGGAGCCGTCTTCAAAATGTGAGAGACTAGCAATATAGTTATTCTCTCCCTCACTAAGCATATTACTTTCCATTACCGTTCCTGGAGTTATAAGCTGAACGACTTCCCTTTTCACAACTCCCTTTGCTGTTTTAGGGTCCTCCACCTGCTCACAAATTGCCACTTTGTATCCTTTATCAATCAATGCTTTAATATAACTCTCTGCTGAATGGTATGGTACACCGCACATTGGTATCGGTTCATTCTTTCCATTGCCACGTTTCGTCAAGGTGATTTCTAGTTCTCTAGCAGCCTTGATTGCATCCTCAAAAAACATTTCATAAAAATCCCCAAGTCTGTAAAACAAAAAGGCATCTTTATAATCTGCTTTTATTTTCATATACTGTTCCATCATTGGTGTCAGCTTTGTCATAATAATAAAATCCTCCAAAAACCGATATTTACTCTAGCCATTATAGCATAAATGGTCGAAAAAAAGAGTCTTGATTGTTTTACTTTTATTTCTAGTAGAGTGATTATTAAGGTATTTATTTAAACAAAAATGCGAGGGAATCCCCCTCGCATTTTACTTAATCCTTTTTATTTAAGAAATCGGCTTTAACGTCTTCTAGTTCTTCATCTGTTACCTTGTAGTCCCATGCTTCATCATCGTCATCATGATGATCGCCTACCGGATCTACTCTTACAAACACCTTAGTTTCTCCCATCACCTGTACCACAAACTCACGCTCAATCTCAACAACGATTTTATGACCGTTACTAGCGATTTTGCATTCTAAGCAGTTTGGTTGCTGCATCACCTTTGCGAAAACATCATATTCATCACTGATTGTATTCTTATCCATGATAGAAAGTGGAATAACGTCCGTATAATTTACCCGCTCTGTTACAACCTCTGTCTTGGTATTATCGTTGTAAGAATACCAAACGTTAATGTCATAGCTACCTTTTATTTCCACCGTATCATCTGATTTCTTTTTAGCATTATATAAATGGTTAATAACCCAGCACCCTAGTATACTTGAAGGTCTATGTGATGGTGTGATGGAATGGGAATCCTGTGCAAATTTTCGCCCCTTCCCACAAACAGCTTTTGTAATAATTTCTCTGTATTCTTTATCAAGAAAAGTCATAATTACCTTTACCTCCTCTTTTTTCATAGTCATTTTATGCAAGACAAATACCTAAAGTGCATAGCGATTTAATGAAAAGTGGAGTTTGGATTTTTCTTTTCGTTTTATTGAGTAGTATGGATTACTAAAACGAAAGAAATGGGTGATGTATTTGTTTCTATATCCTATGTAAGGAACCCAGATAATGTTTATAAATGTAGGCATTTTTCTTAAGGAAAGTTATTTGTGACGTGAAATAGATAGAATGCGCAGTAATTTTCTAGGAGATACTTGGTGTGATGCGTTTGTTGATTTTCACTACGGACAGTCGCTTTCGGGAACGGCTTCGGCCTTCGTAGAAAAAGATGTCTTCCTTTTTTAGAGTCGACTTCCCTCCCTCAATCAATCCGGTTAATAGTGAAAAACCTATTAATTATTTCAGCTAAATTAAATGTTAAAAACCTCCACACCAGCGGAGGAAATATACGAAGACTCCTCGAAAATAAAGTTCAATTTGTCTGATTGCGATGCGTTGCTGCCATAGCGTTCCTTGTCCTGTGGGACGAGAGGCCTAGGTGAGACCCCGGAGTGCGTAGCACGAGGAGGGCTCAGCAGTCGCCTTTGGTGCGCGTAGTGTATTTCCGTAGCGGTATTATCATACAATCTTGATTTTTAGAGTTACTGCGCATTTTCGTTCAAATACGACGAAAAAAAAACAGATAAAAGGATTGCTCCTCTTATCTGTCTTTTATCATTTATTAATGAGAACACTCAACTTTATTGGATGCTTTTGAACCTGTTTCACCCGCTAATACATCGCCACCAGTTGATTTGATAACATTATTCGTTACTTCACGAGCAATGGTGCCAGATACTAGCTGCAAGACATCATTAACAACAACTTGAGTTTCTTTGAATTCTTGTACAATAGGAATGGAGTCTATTTCATCCTGCAAACGATTAATTTCCTCATCAGCTTTCTTCAATGCTTCCGTCTTGCCATATGCCTGAAAGTTAACAGCTTGCTTTTGCAGTGTTTTAATTTTTTGAATAAGCTTTTGAACTTTTTGATTTTCATTCAGCTTTGCTTCTACCTGCTTAAAGCGATCTATTTCATCTGTACTTGAAAGCATCTCTGCTAATTTCTTCGCTTCATCTAGTACATCTTTTCTTGTGTATTTAGCCATGTTAGTTCACCTCTATTGTGTTTTCCACCATTATACCATCTAATGACCACGTTTTGGCTTCTGTAATTTTTACATCCACAATTTTACCAATTGCCGACTTAGGTCCCTTAAAATTGACTACTTTATTTTTTTCCGTATAGCCTGCAAGAACATCTGGGTCTTTCTTACTTTCGCCTTCCACTAGTACTTTAACTACTTTATCCTTGTATTTTTTCATCGATTCAGCAGATTGTTTATTTACTAACTCATTTAATCGATATAAGCGTTGTTTTTTCACTTGTTCAGGTACATCATCTTTTTTACGAGCCGCTGGTGTTCCCTCACGAGGCGAATAGATAAAGGTATAAGCTGTTTCAAAGCCAACCTCTTCTACAAGAGACATTGTCTCCTCGAATTGCTCATCGGTTTCATTAGGAAATCCAACAATAATATCCGTAGTTAGCGTTACATTAGGGATAGCCTTACGTATTTTACGAACCAATTCTAAATATTCCTCACGGGTATACTTACGATTCATTTTCTTCAATACTTCCGTACTACCCGATTGAACAGGAAGATGGATATGATCAAGGAGGTTACCACCCTTAGCCAATACCTCAATTAAATGGTCATCAAAATCCCTTGGATGTGATGTCGTAAAGCGAACTCTTGGAATATCGATTTTATGAATATCGTCCATTAAATCCCCAAAGGTGTAATCAATATCTTCAAAATCTTTACCATAGGCATTTACATTTTGCCCAAGCAGGGTAACTTCCTGGTAACCTTGTGCAACAAGATGTCTTACTTCTTGAATAATATCCTCAGGTCTCCGACTTCTTTCCTTCCCGCGAGTCATTGGTACGATACAATATGTACAGAATTTATCACAACCATACATGATATTAACCCATGCCTTAATTTTACCTTTTCTAGCCTTAGGAAGGTTCTCAATAATGTCTCCTTCTTTTGACCATACCTCTACAACCTTCTCTTTACCGAACATTGCGTCTTTCACCAATTGTGGCAGGCGATGGATATTATGTGTTCCGAAAATCAAATCAACATGTGGGTGCTTTTTCATAATTCGATTGACGACGGATTCTTCTTGTGACATACAGCCACATACCCCAACAATTAGATCTGGATTTTCTAGTTTAAGTGGTTTTAAGTGTCCAATTTCACCGAACACTTTATTTTCCGCATTTTCGCGGATAGCACATGTATTCAATAGAATAATATCCGCTTCATTCGTATCAGAAGTAGATTCGTATCCCATTTCATGTAAAATACCAGCCATTACCTCTGTGTCATGTTCATTCATTTGACATCCATATGTACGAATTAAAAATTTCTTCCCTTCCCCAATTGATTGCATATCTTCTGGAATAGAGAAATCATAATGGAATTTTACTTCTTCTTTATAGCGTTTTCTAGCTTTTTTTATGTCAGGTGTTTGATTTGCTTGAAAATACTTTGCTATCAAATCATCACTAGAAGTATTTTTTAAGCGTTCCATATTATCTTTATTATCTATATTTATATCTACTTTCTTAATTTGATCCTGTTCTTTACGCTGCTTTTCGTTCATGGATTAACTCCTTTCTTTAAGCCTAGAAATATATGTATAAGTTTACAATTTTACAGTATAACCCTTATTCTTAAATTTAACAATAAAAGAATAAATGGGCAAATAAAAACCTTCCCTATTAAAAAATCAGGAAGGCTATAAGTATAACATATTGTTCAAAAAATCCGGTAAATGGCAATACATTGGTGTGCTGGTTCATTTATCGGTTCATTTTGAATACGTTTTTAACGTTATCTAGGTTCGACAATCAGTTTAATTGCAGTTCGTTCTTCATTATCAATCATAATATCTGTAAATGCTGGAATGCAAATTAAATCCACTCCACTTGGTGCTACAAATCCCCTAGCAATTGCAACAGCTTTTACGGCTTGATTTAATGCACCTGCCCCAATCGCCTGAATCTCTGCTGTACCACGTTCTCGTAAAACATTCGCAAGTGCACCTGCTACTGAATTTGGACTTGATTTCGCTGAAACTTTCAATACTTCCATGACTAGTACCTCCTTCATTTGCTATTGTAGTTCTATTGCTACTATATTCTTGGAGATGTTAGCTTATTCCCTATTATGCATCAATTTTTCATAAAATTCAATAAATCAAACCGTCAAAACCGCTAGAATTCAATGAGGATGCCAATTCAATATTTTTATTTTTTTACACTTTGTCCAACTACTACTTATGAATTTGAATAAAAGTATTACCCAAAGAATGGGTGGTCATCATTAATTAATATTCTTTCTATATCCTTTGTTTTCCCGCTAGAAGGATCAATAGTAACTAAAACTGCCCCCATTTGAGTCCTACCATTTTTCGGTACTTCAAAACGAACTGGCAAGGATGTTAAAAATCGCTTAATCACTGCTTCCTTTTCAACACCTAAAATTCCATCGTACGGACCAGTCATACCCACATCTGAGATATATGCAGTACCTTGTGGTAATATACGTTCATCTGAAGTTTGTGTATGGGTATGTGTTCCAACTAAAGCACTTACACGTCCATCTACGTACCAGCCAATCGCCTGCTTTTCACTCGTTGCTTCCGCATGAAAATCAATAAAAATAAGATTCGTACGTTTTTTTGCTTCCTCTATTAGCTCATCTGCCTTCTTGAATGGATCATCAATTGCGGGAAGAAAGGTTCTCCCTTGTAGATTGATTACAGCAACCTCCACCCCATTTACATTAATATAAGTAATGCCCTTACCTGGAGTTCCTTCAGGAAAATTGGCAGGACGTATCATATATTTTGAATCATCAATAAATTCGAATATCTCTTTCTTATCCCATGTGTGGTTCCCCATTGTAACAACTTGGGCTCCCCATTCCATAAATTGCTTATAAATTTTTTCGGTAATACCTTTACCCGCTGCAGCATTTTCTCCGTTGATTATCGTTAAACTAGGTCGGTATTTTTCCTTTAGTTTCGGTAAGTATTCCTTTACCATATCACGACCTGGTGATCCCACTACGTCACCAATAAATAATATTTTCATCCAATCATCCTATCTATTATATTACTTCTAGTTTTCCATAATGCAGATTTATTGTCAAAATTTTTTGCTATGTAATCTAACCATTTCATTAATAATGTTATCTTTTAATAGCTTGATTTAGACACATAATTTGTATTTTGTACATGAAGTTGACCCAATTTGGTGCATGTTGTATTCCGCTTCAGTGAAATCCAAAGTAACTAAACATACGAAATATAAGATAAATAAAAAAACAAAAGCAGTCGTAAAGACCACTTTTGTTTTAATTATTTCGCATATTCAACTGATCTTGTTTCCCTAATCACGGTTACTTTTATGTGACCTGGATAATCTAGTTCCCCTTCAATTCGTTTACGAATTTCTCTAGCAACACGTACGGATTCTAAATCATCAATTTCGTCAGGTTTAACCATAATTCGAATTTCTCGACCCGCTTGAATTGCGAAGGATTTTTCAACGCCTTCAAATGACTCGGAGATTTCTTCTAACTTCTCAAGTCTCTTAATATAATTTTCAAGCGTTTCACTTCTAGCACCTGGTCTAGCTGCAGATAATGCATCAGCAGCGGCTACTAGTACGGCAATAATAGATGTAGCCTCTTCATCACCATGGTGGGAAGCAATCGAATTAATAACAATTGGGTGTTCTTTATACTTGATTGCTAATTCTTTACCAATTTCCACGTGGCTACCTTCTACTTCGTGATCAATTGCTTTACCAATGTCATGAAGCAAACCAGCCCTTTTTGCTAACGTTACATCTTCGCCTAATTCAGCAGCAAGTAAACCGGATAAGTACGCAACTTCTGTAGAGTGCTTCAACACATTCTGACCATAACTTGTACGATATTTTAGACGTCCAAGTATTTTCACTAAATCTGGATGTAGACCATGTACACCTACTTCGAATGTTGTTTCTTCCCCAACTTCACGTATATATTCATCGACTTCACGTCTAGCCTTTTCCACCATCTCTTCAATTCTAGCAGGATGAATACGACCATCTTGTACCAATTTTTCTAAAGCTATACGAGCAATCTCTCTTCTAATTGGATCAAAACCAGATAAAACGACTGCTTCAGGCGTATCATCAATGATTAAATCAATACCAGTTAACGTTTCAAGGGTACGAATATTGCGGCCTTCACGCCCAATAATACGACCTTTCATTTCATCATTTGGAAGGTTAACAACAGATACTGTTGTTTCAGCAACGTGGTCTGCAGCACAGCGTTGTAAAGCAAGTGATAGAATACTTTTTGCTTTTTTATCCGCTTCTTCTTTCGCACGATTTTCCGCTTCTTTTATCATAATTGCTGAATCATGCTTCACTTCATTTTGAATTCGTTCTAAAATAATCTGTTTAGCTTGGTCTGTTGTATATCCGGAAATGCGTTCAAGCTCCGTTTGCTGCTTCTCTTTCATAGCTTCCACTTTGCTTTTCATTTCTTCAATTTGTTGTTGCTTTTCTGCTAGTGATTGTTCCTTGTTCTCTAACAAAAGTTCACGCTTGTCTAAGGTTTCACCTTTTCTATCAAGACTTTCTTCTTTTTGCAACAGACGATTTTCTTGCTTTTGCACTTCCGTACGACGTTCGCGCAATTCTTCTTCTGTTTGCTGACGAAGTTTATGATTTTCATCCTTCGCTTCAAGAAGTGCCTCCTTTTTAGAGGCATCTGCATTTCGATGTGCTTCCTCTACAATCTGCTTTGCTAAGTTTTCCGCACTAGAAATTTTAGCTTCTGCAATAGATTTACGTATCAGATAACCAACAACAATACCGACGATCAGAGTAAGCAAAATGGAGATGATTACAAAGATAATGTCCATATTTTCACCTCCTATTGCCATAGGTTTTCATTCATATTGTCGGCATGTAACATTTTTGGTGCATAATCTAACAATTAATGTTATAAAAATTATAAAATTATACATTCCCAATTGTAATTGTCTGTCACGCAATTGTCAAGAATTCGCAACAGGAAATGATAAATGATGCAAAGCGTTTTCAGCCTTTCTGTGCTATGATTGACATCCAAAAGACTATGTTTTCGTGCGATTGATTTTCTTCCCAATTAAAAGCTTATCAATCGGATTTGCATTCCGTGCATAACCTGCGAACAATGAGTCTGCCAATACGAAAAAACAATCCTAAACCTAAAAACGGTAAAGGATTGTTCGTTTATTATACATCTAAACTTTCTTGACCTAATTCTTCTGTTTCTTCAGGTTCATCATCTAGACCATAATGGTTACGTATTGCATAATGGATCTCATCCATCATATCTGGATTCTCTTTTAGGAATTGCTTGGAATTCTCTCTTCCTTGTCCGAGTCTTTCTCCATTATAAGAATACCATGCACCACTTTTATCAACGATATCTAAATTAGACCCAATATCAAGAATTTCCCCTTCTTTAGAAATACCTTGTCCGTACATAACATCTACTTCTGCTTGTTTAAATGGTGGTGCTACTTTATTTTTAACAACTTTAATTCTAGCCTTACTTCCGACAACATCATTACCTTGTTTCAATTGTTCTGCACGACGAACTTCAAGTCTGACAGAGGAATAGAATTTAAGTGCACGCCCACCTGGTGTTGTTTCAGGGTTACCAAACATAACACCAACTTTTTCACGAATTTGGTTGATGAAAATAGCGGTTGTTTTAGATTTATTAATAGCACCAGATAGCTTTCTAAGGGCTTGTGACATTAATCGTGCTTGTAAGCCGACATGGGAGTCCCCCATCTCTCCCTCAATTTCTGCTTTCGGAACAAGTGCTGCAACCGAGTCCACAACAATGATATCAACCGCTCCACTACGTACCAATGCCTCTGCGATTTCTAAAGCCTGTTCACCTGTATCTGGTTGAGATAATAATAATTCATCAATATTTACACCTAATGCTCGTGCGTATATCGGATCGAGCGCATGCTCCGCATCAATGAAAGCCGCTTGTCCACCTTGTTTTTGTGCTTCAGCTATGGCATGTAATGCTACAGTTGTTTTACCAGAGGATTCTGGTCCATATATTTCTATAACTCTACCTCTTGGGTATCCACCAATTCCAAGGGCAACATCTAATGCTAATGATCCACTAGGGATGGTAGCAATTTTTTGCATTTCTTGTTCTCCAAGTTTCATAACCGATCCTTTACCAAATTGCTTCTCTATTTGCCTTAAAGCCATATCTAAAGCTTGCTTTTTATCACTCAACAAGACTACCTCCTTAAATTAACTACATTCATCATACAATGTTTTTCATATTTTAACAAGAAAAAATCGAATAAACGTTCTTATATTTTAGATGGAAAAATAGAGCAAAAATTAAATTTCACTCTACTATTTCCCCCTCAAAATTTAAAAACTAGCTTTACTCTTTAACTATTATTTGATTTTAAATAGTTTAAGATTATTTCTAAGCCTTTTAAAGTTGCTCTTCTTCTTACCATCTGACGATCACCAATAAACTCAAATTTTTGAACTGATTTATGCCCATTATGAGCTACAAATCCAATATATACGGTACCAACTTTTTTTCCTTCTACAGGATTAGGTCCTGCTACGCCAGTAAAACTAATACCTATATCTGAATCTAGTTTTTTAGTAACATTTTCTGCCATTTCAAGGGCACATTCCTCACTAACTGTGCCTTTTTCCGAAATTGTCACTTTCGACACCTCAAGCAAATCCTGCTTTACATTTGTATCATAGCAGACAATTCCACCACGACACACTTCAGATGCCCCCGAAACAGATATAAGTTTATCGGTAAACATTCCGCCTGTTAAACTTTCGGCTACTGAAATGCTCTTATTTTGTTCTTTTAATAGATTGATGACTCTTTCTTCAATCTTTTGATCATTTACCCCAAAAAAGTAATCACCAACTCTATCAAGAATAAGTTTTTTCGTATTTTCTAGTAAACCATCCGCTTCTCCATAGGATTCCGCCTTGGCTGTTAAGCGAATCACCACACCGTCATCTTGAGCCAATGGAGCAATCGTTGGATTTTGCTGTCGTTGGATGAGGTCACTCAATTCATGTTCTAATGTTGATTCACCGATGCCAATAAATTTTAATACGAGTGATTTAATAACATCTTGATTTCCGGTTAACTCATGTAAATATGGTAACACTTCATTGGTTACTAGATCCTTCATTTCTCGAGGTACACCAGGTAGAAAAATCCATGTTTTGGAGTCATGAGTTACAATCATACCTGGAGCCATTCCTTGCTTATTAAATAGAACTTTACTACCTTTAAATACACGTGCCTGTTTTCGGTTATTCGGAGTCATTGCCTGACTTTTCCTTGTGAAGTAACTTTCTATTTTTTCCATAGATGCTGCATGCTCTTCCATTTCCAACCCACTGATTAACTGAAAAGCCTCTCGTGTTAAATCATCTTCGGTTGGGCCAAGTCCACCGGTAACAAAAATAATATTGGCTCTTCTTTGTGCCTGCTCAAAAGTATCTTTTACACGATGGATATTATCTCCTACAACTGCATGATGATAAACATTAATACCCATGGATGCAAGCTTATCTGACATCCATTGTGCATTCGTATTAGCAATTTGTCCTAAAAGCAATTCAGTTCCAACAGCAATAATTTCCGCATTAAATTCTTTTGTCATTTAGAATCCCTCATTACATGCCAATTTTTTATAAAATATTCAAGACCAGACCATATGGTAAAGAATAATGAAATATATAACATCATTATACCAAATGGGAAGTCAATATAGGAAAATGGAAAATTATGTAGTAACAACACTGCAATTGCAACCATTTGTGTTGCTGTTTTGATTTTCCCCATACTTCCAGCGGCTAATACAATTCCTTCACCAGCAGCAACGAGCCTGAGCCCTGTCACTGCAAATTCTCGACTTATAATAATAATCACAACCCATGCAGGTGCAACTCCCATTTCAACTAGTAATATTAATGCTGCTGATACAAGTAATTTATCAGCTAGTGGATCTAAAAACTTTCCAAGATTTGTGACAAGGTTATACTTTCTAGCATAATAACCATCGACCCAGTCTGTTCCTGAAGCAATAATAAAAATAAGTGCAGCTATAAAATGTGCTATCGGAAGCTCATTACTACCAATATTCCAAGTACCCCAATCAAATGGAACAGTTAATAAAAAAATAAAAATTGGAATAAGCAATATTCTTGATATAGTAAGTTTATTAGGTAAATTCATATGTCATTTCCTTCCTATTTAAGATATGAAGCAATAAAACTTTACGTCCTAATAATATGATAAACCCTTCCAAAATCATAATAGGAAGGGTTTCTAAAAGGCAGGCATTTTTACTTATTCTGTCTCCTTGATCATATTAATCCGTAATCTTTGGTGTACATAGTCATTTGGATTAACAGGATATTCCAGTTCCACACCATTAATGGTAATAGTTAAATCAGGAGCATTCCCAACGTTAAAGAAAATTTGATCTGTATCCGTTATTTCTAACTCTAACGGAGAGTTATCACTGACAAAGTTTTCACTGACTAGTGTTTCATCACCAGTTTTTACATCGAGCCAGGTATTTCCAGTTGTTTCTAATACAACTGATACTTCCTCACTTACACCCCTTAATTCAAGTGTAGACTCCGGACTTTTTCCTGTACCTTCTTCTACAACCTCAATTTCTACTCGTGATGGCTCTTCTACCTCATCTTCTGTATTAGCTCCATTTCCTAGATTTTCTTCACCTGGAGATTCTTCCTTGTTCGAAGGCTCTTCCTCATTTTGTTCATTATCCTCTGTATCGTCAGCTACCGAACCTTCGTTATTATCTCCTCCATCTGGATTGTTAATGATTATTTCATTATCTTGTAGTTCATCTTCCCCAGAGGTATCATTATTAGCACCTGACATACCATTCCAGAAATACCAAAACACAAACAAAATACCTATTACTAGTAATACGACAATAACAGTAGGAAAGACCGAGAATATCTTCGTGTTTTTTTCGACATTACTTTCCTTTCTAGTACGTTCCATACGACTGTATTGTACGACTGAATCATCTTCTGTTTTAGGTATTTCCTCTTTATGTTCCTCTAATAAATCACTTGGGTCTATACCGACTGCATTAGCATATTCCTTAATAAATGCCCTTGCGTAAAATTTTCCTGGAAGAATTTCTAGTTTTCCTTCTTCAATTGCCGTTAAATATCTTTTTTGTATTTTGGTTATCTCTTGCAACTCATCTAATGATAATTCTTTTGAGACTCTAGCCTCTTTAAGCTTTGCCCCTATATCCATTAAAAACACCTTCCGTTTTTAGAAATCGAACATAGAAAAACCACTTTCTTCACTAAATTGCTGCTTTTCAAGTGTTTCATATGTAATTTCCTCTTCTTCATGACTTCGTAACTCTATAAAATAATCAAAATCATCCAGCGTATATTCCGTTGTTTGAACAAAAATATCTGGATGTTCAACGACTTTTACTGCAGGTAATTGCATGATTTCGCGAACTAATTGCCAATGCTTTTCATTCGCTCTTCTTGTGGAGACAATCCCATCCATGATGTAAATGGTGTCAACATTATATTCTCCCTCAATCAGTTTACTTCTAACCGTTTGTTTGAGCATCGTACTAGAAACAAATAGCCAACGTTTATTAGCACATACACTTGCAGCAACAACAGACTCCGTTTTTCCAACACGTGGCATTCCACGAATTCCGATTAATTTGTGATCATTTTGTTTAAAAAGTTCGGCCATAAAATCAACTAACAGACCTAATTCATCTCGAACAAATCGAAATGTTTTCCGGTCATCTACATCGGTATGTATATACTTCCCGTGTCTGACTGCCATTTTATCTTTTAATTTTGGTTTGCGAACTTTTGTTACCTTAATGGTTTCCATCATTTGTAAAATAGTTTTTAGACGAATAATATTTTCATCAAATTCGGAACGAAGAAGCATACCCCTTCTTGAATTCTCAACACCGTTAATGGTTGTTATATTAATGGAAAGCATCCCAAGTAGTGATGATATTTCCCCTAATAAACCGGGTCTGTCATTTTGAATTTCGTATTCAAGATACCACTCTTTTGTTTCCATGATAAACCCCTTTTCGTCTTAAAAAAGTTGTAATAAAATTAAAATACATACTTAGATTATGCTACCTAATCCTATATATAAATGCAATATAAGGTTATACAAAAGTACGGGTGAAAATGACAATATGAGTGTGTGTCACTGACGGAGTGTTCCTTAACCTGTAGTAACGTAGAACTCAACACAACACTTGCTAGCCCGCTCCTTATGTACCACACATGCTATATCTATCATAAATGATTTTTCTTATAGTGAAAAGATTTAACTTATACTTTTACCAATTTCTCCAAGGGTTAAAGAAAGAAAAAGAAGCTGTACCTCTTGGAGTATACAGCTTCTGATAGGTTTATTGTTTATTTAGCGTTCTGAACAAGTTTTACCATGGTGCTAGCGATAGCTTGTTGTTCTTGTTCAGATGCAGCATTCCAAAGTTCTTTTAAAACTGATTCTTCTTTGTTTTTTGCATCCACATTTTGCGCTAAGTAATCGCCTACCTCAGCAGCGATACTCGTAATGGTTTGCTGATCCATACCTTGCTGTTGTGCCTGTTGTAAGCGGTTTGATAAAAAGCCTTTCCATGTGTCGAAATTATCAAGAACTGACATACATCTGCCTCCTTGGATTTATTACACGTATAGTATTTGAAAGTAATGTTTAAATATACATGGAAAATTTCTAATTACCATCCACCTGTAATGTTAAGAATCTCCCCTTGGATATAGCTCGAGCGTTGATCCAGCAAAAAACTTACGGTATGGGCAACCTCATCCGGAGAACCAGCACGATTCATCGGTATTTCCATATATATAGATGACCTTTCCTCATCAGATAAATGACTGTTCATCTTTGTATCAATAAATCCAGGACTAATAGCATTAACGGAAATACCATTCGGTGCAACTTCTTTAGCTAAAGCCTTCACAAAAGTATTTTGTGCACCCTTTACAGTAGAATAAACTACCTCCAAGCTTGCACCAATATCTCCCCATATCGAGGTAATAAAGATGATTTTACCGAAGCTTTGTTGAATCATATTTGATAAAACAGATTGCGTAATCCTCCAAGGAGCTTTCACATGAATATTAAGCATTTGGTTCAGTACTTCTTCAGGTGTTTCCTGGAATAAACCATAATATGCTTTCCCACTTGCAAAAATAACTCCGTCAACATGAAAGGTAACATGTTTTAGGAATTCTTCTATTTCCACCACATTGCCTAAATCAGCTTGTATGACACTTAAAATTCCTTTATCATTTATCTCTCTTCTTAAATCACGAATGGCTTTTGAATTACGATGATAGTGTAGAATTAACTGGTATCCTTCTTCAGACAATCTTTTCACTATCGCTTTTCCTATATCCCCACTTGCACCAATAATTAATATGTTTTTATCCATTTTTTCTCCTACTCAGCAGTAATTGTACAAACTGCTAATCGATCTTCTTCAATCCAATGTTGTAAAAAGTCATTCGCTTCATTCAATTCTAGGGACTGGATATTCGGTATAATATCAAATAAATCGATGTCAGAAGTATGGTAATGAATATATTTATTTGCCATAAATTCTAAGGAATTCATGGAACGCAATAACCGTCCTATTTTCTTTTTCTTCATTCGTTCAAAATCTTCTTCAGATAATGTTTGATCCTTCGTGGACAATAATAAACTCTTTACCTTTTCAGCAAATTTTTCCGGATTTTCTGTATTACTGCCAATGAATGAATAGCCAAAGTTTTTATCTAATGTTGTTTCAAAATAAAAACTGCTATCAATTAATTTGTCTTGATAAAGTTCTTGATAGAAAGAGCCACCTTTTGAAAAATAAAAATCCATCAGCATATTTTGCAGTAAATCTTTTTTAAGAAACGCTTCTCCACTTAATTTATTAGATGACTCTTTTATTC
Source organism: Oceanobacillus senegalensis (assembly GCF_900176885.1). Taxonomy (GTDB): domain Bacteria; phylum Bacillota; class Bacilli; order Bacillales; family Amphibacillaceae; genus Oceanobacillus; species Oceanobacillus senegalensis. The sequence continues at coordinate 1,744,273 of NZ_LT839648.1, forward strand.
CAACGGTACACTTTGGTATGGATACTGGCATCGTAATTTTATAGTCCTTTTTCGCTACATTTTTCGGCTCTTCTGGAAAACTACGTTGTAATTCCTCCATCTTTTCAAATTCTTTATTCGCCTGATTATTTTTAATTAATTGCATCATTTTATCTGGATCAAAATGACCAGCTATAAATAATGTCATGTTTTCAGGATGATAAAACGTATGATAACAAGTATACAAATCATCTTTCGTTATTTTACTAATGGATTCCACCGTACCTGCAATATCAATATTTACTGGATGATTCTGAAACAATGCCTTAATGGTTCCCATAAAAGATTGCCAATCTGGTTGGTCGTCATACATCTTAATTTCTTGTCCGATTATCCCTTTTTCTTTCTCCACAGACTGCTCTGAAAAATAAGGGTCCTGAACAAAATCAATTAATGTTTCTACATTTTTCTCAATATGATTAGTAGCTGAAAAAAGATATGCTGTTTTTGTGAAAGAAGTAAAGGCATTGGCTGAAGCACCTTGTTTTCCAAAATCGGCAAATACATCATGATCTTCTTTTTCAAAAAGTTTATGTTCTAGGAAATGGGCTATCCCCTCAGGAACTGTTATCTCTTCCGTTTCACCAATTGGAACAAATGTCTGATCAATAGAACCATAATCCGTAGAAAAAATACCATATGTTTTAGACATCTCAGGCTTTGGTAATAAAAAAACCGTTAGACCATTATCCAGTTTCTCTGTATAAAGTGTTTCTGCTATGTGATCATACGATTGTTTATTCATTATGATTGGCCTCCTTCGCTCGTTAATAAATAAACCGTATCCTCTTGAATTTTCTGAGCTACCGCAATTACTTCCTCTTTTTTTACTTCCTTTATGCGGGTTAACAGCTCATTCGGAGAAATTTCTGTCCCGCCAATCACTTGTTGGTAAAGTAATTCAATTATTCCTTGAGGATGATCCATCGTTTCTAATAATTGGTTAATAATTAACTCTTTGGTCTCATTTAACTGTTCCTCTGTAATATCACCATTTTTCATGGCAGTCATCTGTTCTCTAATAATATCCCTTGCTTTTTCAAAGTTTTCTGGTGCAATTCCACTGAAAACAAATAACAATCCTTTATGACTTTCCATTTTGGAAGATGCATAGTAAGCTAAGCTATTCTTTTCCCTGACATTGATAAATAATTTGGAGCTAGGGAAACTTCCAAAAATCCCGTTAAATACTTGTAACGCTGGATAATCTTTATCTTTATAACGTATATTTGTTCGGTAGCCAATATGAAGTTTCGCCTGTTGAACATTTTCAGTCTCTATTATCTCATTGGATTGAACATCTTCGGGTTCATCTAAAGCAACTGTTATTTGCTTTGAAGTTTCATTTCTTTTTATGTTCGAAGTAATTAAATTCCGCATTTCTTCCTCATTAAAATCGCCAAGCACATAAATATCAAACTGATCTTCCTGAAGTAATTGTTGATAATATTCATATAAACCTTCTGGTGTAAGGCTATTCAAATCATCTTCATAACCATGAACGTGGAGTTCGTATGGTTCCCCTTTACACATTTCATCAATTAAGCGCATGTTTGCGTACTGCATTTTATTATCCTTAATCGATGAAATTTTCTGTTTCAATGTTTCTACTTCCCGTTCAAAAGTTTGTTTATCAAAAGAATTATCCTTCACGTTTGGATTTAATAAAATCTCACTGAATAACGCAATACCTTCTTCGGTGATAGAGGATGTTTCCGGAAGATATTTTGGATTTGCTAGTTCTAAACGAAAAGTTAAAATATGGTTTTCCCCTTTTTTTCCACCGTCAACGGAAAGAACCGCACCATACAAATCGTCCAATTTTAACTGCAAATCTTTTCTTGTAGGATAAGATTTCGTTCCTTGTTTTAAAATGTATGGTAATAGAGCCCGTTTTGTAACCGTTTCTCTATCCAAATGACCTCTCAACTTTGCAATAATATTTAATGTTTTATATTTTTTACTTTGAATAAAATGTATATGCATACCTTGTTCATCTAAACGTTTTTCCGTAATTTCCTGCATGTATGATCCTCCCAGAAAAAAATAGTTTTACTTATAGTATATTGCACAATTTTTCCATTTATCATCCATTATACGTGAAAAAATATGGAGTTGCTATGGTAACAAATTTGTTTTCCATTCAAAATATCATAAAGTGCGTCTTCAATCGGTGGGGGTTTTCCTTCATCCTCACATTTTTCCGCCATTTTTGAGGTGTAGTACTGCCCCTTAACCTGCGATAAAAAGCGATATAGCTTAAGATTTGCTATACCGCTTTTAATTTTATTTATGACGTCTTTTCTTCTTGTACTTGTGAAACGAGTACGGTTCTAGGCTTACTTCCTTCATAAGGCCCCACAATGCCTCTGTCTTCCATAGCATCGATTAGTCGGGCCGCTCGTGTATAACCTATACGGAATCTACGTTGTAGCATAGATACACTTGCACTTTGCATTTCTATAATCATCTGAACTGCATCATCATATAGTTCATCATCTACCTCTTCCATCACTTCATCATTTTCCTCTGGAATCATTTCTTCCTGATAGGAAGCTTTCTGTTGATCGATACAATGATCAACAATTCGTTCAACTTCCTCATCCGATAGAAAGGCACCCTGAACACGTTTTGGTTTCGAAGCGCCAACAGGGAAAAATAACATATCACCTTTCCCAAGTAGTTTCTCCGCACCACCTGAATCCAAGATAGTTCTAGAATCAGTTTGTGACGAAACACTAAAAGCAATTCGACTCGGAATATTAGCTTTAATGACACCTGTAATAACATCAACAGATGGTCTTTGTGTTGCAATGATAATATGGATTCCAGCAGCTCTTGCCATTTGAGCTAAACGAGTGATTGCATCCTCCACATCATTGGAAGCAACCATCATTAAATCTGCTAGCTCGTCGACAATGACAACAATATAAGGTAGATGGGCTTGCGACTCCTCGGAAGTTAAATTATATTTACGAATGTGCTCATTATAACCCTCGATATTTCTTGTTCCGGTTTCTGAAAATAGGTCGTATCGTCTCTCCATTTCAGCAACTACTTTTTTCAATGCCCTAGAAGCCTTTTTCGGATCAGTGACTACCGGTGTAAGAAGATGTGGAATTCCATTATAAACATTTAATTCCACTTTTTTGGGGTCAATCATCATCATTTTAACTTCATGCGGCTTTGCTCGCATTAATATGGTAGTAATAATTCCATTAACACAAACACTTTTACCACTACCTGTTGCACCCGCAATCAATAGATGGGGCATTTTATTCAGTTCAGCAACTACTGCGTCTCCTGAAATATCCCTTCCTAATCCAACTAATAGTTTAGAATTTTTATTATTCGAAGTGCTATCCATCACTTCTCTTAATGAAACCATTGCAACTTCTTGATTTGGAACTTCAATCCCAACAGCTGACTTACCAGGAATTGGTGCTTCAATCCGAAGATCTCTAGCAGCAAGGGCTAACGCCAGGTCATCATGTAAATTAACTATTTTACTGACTTTTACACCAGCCTCTGGTGAAATTTCATATTTTGTAACAGCTGGACCGACATTCACCTTCGTTACCCTTGCTCGTACACCAAAGCTTTTAAACGTTCTCTCTAATTTCCGAACAGTTGCCTGAATTTGTGATTTTTCATGTTGTTGTGTATTATGTGCTGGTTCAGAAAGCAAATCAGGAGAAGGTAGAATATATTCATAATTTTCTACCTCTGTCGTCGATATTGGATATTCCATATCATCCACTTCTGCATCATTGGCTTTTTTCGATTCATTGGCACTAGCAACTTTAACCGATTCTTTTTCTTGATGATTCATTTGGTCTTGTTGCTTTTCTCCTTGTAAATCCTGAATTGTATAAACATCTGTAAAATCATTTATTAATGGTTCTTCATTCGGTATATCATTTGTCATGATTTCAGGTTCTTTGTCTAATTCTTCCAAGGATTTTGATCGTTTGGTCTTCGCACCCTCTATACGTTCACGCAATTTTTGAGCCCTGCTAGTTAACCGATTATAAAGTTTTATAAAAATGTCACCGAGTGATACTTCTGTAATAAATAGAAATCCAATTAGCATGGAAAAGATACTAATAATTTTTGCCCCTACTAAGGAAAATAAATAATTAGTAAAAGCTAACAAAACACCACCTAATATTCCTCCCCCAGTTTGTATGGAGGGACCTTGTCCATTCATAAATAAAAGAAAATGATTCCATGTTGAACGAAGGATGGACATATCTTGAATTAATAATCGTTCAAATGTCTGAATATGTGTAAATAGTAATACACCCATAAATAAGATATAAAACCCAACTAACTTTCTATGAAAGAAATCTGGCAATCTTCTCTTAATCAATAAAAAGATTCCTGTTATAAAAAGGAAAACAGATGCAACAAAATACCAGATTCCTAGAAAGAAACGAAATAAATACTCTAAACCTCCTGGAATGGCTCCATCACTTATAGCACTTGCACCACTTCCAAATATTGCCAGTGCAATTAATAATAAACCAAGTAATTCATTTTTCAATTGCATCGTTTGTTTTGATTTTTTACGTTTTTTTCTCTTTTTTGCCATTATCTCACCTCATTTCACTTACTAACAAAATTGACCGTCTATTTCCATGAAATAAAATACATGCTAGACCACATGAAAAGAAAACCCTGCCAAAAATGGCAAGGGCTGTATCATTTTATATTCATTATATCATAAAGTAACCACTTATTAACCTAATATTGATCCAGGTAAAAATCTTTGATCAAGAAAATCTTCAGGATTGGATGAAAGTAATTGTACTACTTGGTATGTTCCATCCTGGTTTCTATCAGCTATCATCATTTTTCCATCACATGAAATACATTGTCTACTTGAAAATGCATCCTCTGTTGGTGGAAATATATCATTTTCTGATAAAGGTGTATAAAGTATCATTGAATCACCTGATCTTCCTGGCCTTTACTCTGATCAATGAATTCACTTAATTTTTTCATAGCTTCATTTACACCGCCAACTTCGTCAATTAACCCATACTCCACTGCATCAGTACCTATTACATTGGTACCAATATCTCTTGTTAAGTTTCCTTTAGCGAACATAAGATCTTTAAATTTTTCTTCCTTAATGTCTGAATGTCCGATAACGAATTGAATCACTCGTTCCTGCATTTTGTCTAGGTATTCAAAAGTCTGCGGCACACCGATTACTAGGCCAGTTAATCGTACAGGATGTATGGTCATCGTTGCTGTAGGTACAATAAAACTATAATCGGTTGATACTGCGATAGGCACACCAATCGAATGCCCTCCACCTAATACAATGGAAACGGTAGGTTTAGACATAGATGCAATCATTTCAGACAATGCTAGTCCTGCTTCTACATCACCTCCGACTGTATTTAATAAAATAATAACACCTTCAATTTTTGGATTCTGTTCAATAGCAATTAATTGTGGAAGCAAGTGTTCATATTTGGTTGTTTTATTTTGTGGTGGCAATTGGACATGACCTTCGACCTGCCCGATAATGGAAAGAACATGAATATTCGAATCAGGTGCCTGTGGTAAATTGGTTTGACCAAGAGCCTGAATTTTTTGCACTAATTGAGAGGAATTTCCTTGTTCCTCTTTTTTCTCTCCTTGTTGATTTTCTTTAGCCAATACAGTTCACTCCTTTAATTTGTACTCACTCCTTACTTAGTATGAACGTAATTGTAATTACAATGCAGAACAGATTAATATTAAGTGGTTTTCAGAATACCATTTTGACACCGCATTATATGTATTTTACAAAATGGCACAAATTTTAGGACCTATTTCCAAAATATATACCTTTACTATAAACAGTAATCAGCGTGAACCAAATTAGATTGTAATCTTTAACTACAAATAAAAAAAATATACGATACTTGAAAAAATCAATATAAAAAATATCGGCTAATTTCTAGCCGATATTTTTTAATAAAGCTTTTATATTCTCTGTTTCGCTATCTGATAATGGTATAAGCGGTAATCGCACACTACCAACCTCTACTCCCTTTAGATTTAAAGCTGTTTTAACAGGAGTAGGTGAAGGTACTGCAAATAATCCGTTCATAATTGGTAGTAATTTATGGTGAAGTTTTGCAGCATCTTCAACTTTACCAGCGAAAAAGAGTTTAATCATTTTTTTCATTTCATTCCCAATGACGTGGGAAGCTACAGATACTACTCCGGTTGCTCCAAGCGATAACATTGGTAAGGTCATACTGTCATTACCGCTATAAACACTAAAGTCATTATTTGTACGTTCTACAATTTCTGATAGTTGATCCATATTCAATCCAGCTTCTTTGATGGATACAATATTATGAATCTTACTTAGTTTAATAACTGTTTCTGCATCCATATTAATGACAGAACGACCTGGAATATTATATAACATGATTGGTAATTTTGTACTCTGAGCAACAGAACTAAAATGCTCGAACAGTCCTTCTTGATTTGGTTTGTTATAGTAAGGTGTTACAAGTAGAATGCCATCTACACCAGACGCTTCGGCTTCCTTTGTTAGGGCGATAGAATCTTTCGTATTGTTACTTCCCGTACCAGCAATAACAGGAACTCTATTATTTACCACCTTTACAACGTGCCTAAATAAATGAACCTTTTCTGCCGATGTTAAAGTAGGTGATTCACCGGTAGTACCCGCAACAATCAAACCATCTGTTCCATTTTTTAACAAATAGTCGATTAATGGATTTATTTTATAAAAATCGACTTCTCCACTTTCACTAAACGGTGTTACCATCGCAGTTAGCAGTTGGCCGAAATTCAATTCCGTCACCTTCTTAAAATAGTGAAGTTATACTAACTTGTGATTTAAGCATTATTAAGAGCAAACACTTCATGCAAGGCATTTACAGCTACTTTTAAATCTTTTTCGTGTACAAGAACCCATATTGTCGTATGACTATCAGCTGATTGTAATATCTGCACTCCTCTATCAGTTAATGCTTCTACAATTTTTGCTGCAACACCTGGCACCCCTGTCATACCCGCTCCTACAGCAGAAACCTTTGCACATTTTTCAGTGACTTCTGGATAATACCCTAATGTTTCAAGAACATGGGTTGCTTTATTTGTCATTGTGTCAGGTACTGTGTATACAACACCAGCTGGTGAAATATTAATAAAATCTACCGAAATTCCAGCCTCTGCCATAGCTTTGAATATTTCGGACTGTATTCTATATACTTCTCCCTTTGTTTGAACTTTTATTTGAGATATCGATGACATATGGGCAATACCGGTTACTAATTGATCGGGAATATCTGTTACTTTTTCACGTTCTCTCGAAGAAGTAACAAGTGTTCCATTTTCTAGTGAATAGGTCGACCTAACACGCATCGGTATTTCTGCCTGCATTGCAATTTCTACCGCCCTTGGATGAACTACTTTTGCTCCTTGATATGCTAAATTACAAATTTCTGAATATGTTGCAACATCAAGTGATTTTGCATTTTCAACAATTCTTGGATCGGCAGTCATAATTCCTTCAACATCGGTAAAAATTTCTACCATTTCAGCTTGTAATGCTGCTCCAAGAGCTGCTGCAGAGGTATCACTACCACCACGTCCGATTGTCGTGATTTCCCCAGATTCGGATTGACCTTGAAATCCTGCCACAACAACCACATCATTTTTCTCTAATTCCTTATAAACTCTATCTGGTTTCACTTTCTTAATTTTAGCTTTTGTGAAATCCTCTGTCGTAATGAATCCTGCTTGAGCTCCTGTTAGTGCAGTAGCCGTAATATGCTGTTTTTGAAGTTCATTAGCTAATACGACAGAGGAAATAACCTCCCCAACAGACATGAGTAAGTCAAGTTCACGATTAGAATTACTATTTGCTGGGAAGTTGACTAAATCCAATAGCGTATCTGTTGCATATGGATCTGGTTTCCTACCTAGTGCAGACACAACAACTACTAATTTATATTCTTTTACTAAAGCATTTTTTATATGCTTTATAACATGCTCTCTATTTTCTTCCGACTGCACAGAAGTACCACCAAATTTTTGAACTAAGATTTCCATCTCAACACCTCTAAATCAAAACACCTTATAACCAATTATTTTTTACTAACGTTTGTGCAATTTGTACTGTATTCCATGCAGCACCTTTCAGAAGATTATCGGATACAATCCATAAATGGAATCCTTTATCATTGTCTAAATCTTTACGAACTCGACCAACGAATACTTCCTCTTTATTTGCTGCACTTAATGGAGTTGGATAAGTTTGTGTTGATGGATCATCTTCTAAAACAATGCCATCTGCATTTCTTAGCACATTCCATAAGTCCTCAACAGTAACTCCTTCCTTATCCACTTCAACATATACACTTTCTGCATGAGATGTGAAAAATGGAAGACGTACACAAGTTGCAATAACAGATAATTCTGGTGCATGCATAATTTTCTTGGTTTCATTTATCATTTTCATTTCTTCAAATGTATATCCATTGTCCTGGAACTTATCAATTTGTGGCAGCGCATTGAATGCTATTGGATAATGCTTTTTATCCCCACCTACAGGTAATATATTTGCTTCCATTTCTTCGTCATTAAGATATTGCTGTGATTGTTCCACTAATTCGTCTACAGCTTTCTTTCCTGCACCTGAAACAGCTTGATAAGTTGATACAATAATACGAGATAATCCGAATTGATCTTTAATAGGTTTTAGTCCTGCTACCATTTGAATAGTGGAGCAGTTAGGATTAGCAATGATTCCTTTATGTTTCTGGATATCCTCACTATTAACCTCTGGTACAACTAGTGGTACATTCTCATCCATTCGGTATGCACTTGTATTATCAACCACAACGGCCCCGCGCTTCACAGCCTCTGGAGCTAATTGTTTAGAAACAGATCCCCCTGCTGAAAATAGTGCTATATCTACTCCTTCAAAACTCTCTGGCTTAGCTTCCTCGACAACAATGGTTTTGCCATCAAATTCTAGTTCTTTCCCTGCTGAGTTTTTAGAAGATAATAGTTTTAAATTATTAATAGGAAAGTTTTTCTCCTCTAATATTCTCATAATCTTTTGACCTACTGCTCCTGTTGCTCCTACCACTGCTATATTATAAACTGTTTTTTCTGACATATTATTTTCTCCCCTCAAAATGATATATTAGTCCCTTGGTAGATTATTTTAACATACTTTACTGATTATGAGGAATAATTATGGGTTGAAGCTGTTCTCTATTTAGTGCAGACACGATACTTTCCTCTAATAAATCGAGATTAGCAACAAGAGAATTAGGTTTTTTCATCGGATTATCTTGCCCGAATGGAACAAAATAAATATGCTTACTATTGATTAAACGCATTAAATTAACCCCATTCATACCAAGGGCATCATTTGTTGTCACACTTAAGACTACAGGATTTTGATTTCGTATCGTTGATTTTGCAGCCATTAATACTGGATTATCTGTCATACCATTGGCAAATTTTGCCATTGAATTTCCGGTTAATGGAGCAATAACCATACAGTCCAATGGATTTTTGGGTCCTAATGGCTCTGCATCCTGCATCGATTTAATTACTTTTTTTCCAGTAAGTGACTCCAACCTTTTTACATGGTCTGTTGCATTACCAAATTTAGTATCTGTGTGTTGGACCGTATTAGAGACAATGGGGATCACTTCTGCATTTTTCTCTACTAATCTTTTAATTTGCTCAAATACTTTACTATACGTATGATGTGAACCGGTTAATCCAATACCTATTCGTTTTCCCTCTAACTGTTTCATGATACGCTCCCCTCATTAAGCAAAATTTGTTTAATGACATCAGCCAGTATTCTACCAGCTGTTTTTGGCGCAACAATACTCGGTAAACTTCCAGTTAATATCGCCTGAATTCCACGTTTTTTTGCAAATTCAAAGTCTGTTCCTCCTGGCTGTGAGGCTAAATCTATAATAATTGCATTTGACGGTAGTTTTTGAATTGCCTTTTGATTAACTACTAAAGCGGGCACAGTATTTATTAAAATGTCACATCTGTCTGTGTATTCATGTAATTGATCAATCGGAATAGGAGTAAATCCCATCTCCGTAATCCTAGCAAGTTCTTTTATGCTATTCGCACTCACTGAAACCTTTGCACCAAATGAACCAAATCGATTAGCAACCGTCTGCCCTACTCTACCAAATCCAGTTACAATAACTCTTGATGAGTGAATGGTATAATCCGTATGTTCTATTGCCATCATAATGGCGCCCTCTGCTGTTGGAATAGAATTATAAATGGCAACATCATCGCGATTTAATAAAGGAATAAGGGAAATATTAGCATCCTTTATTACCTCATTCAAAAATGCATTAGTGATTCCAGTAAATACAGTAGTCGAATCCTTCAATTGGTGAAACCAATCTTTCGTAAGTTTTATTTTTTGATCGGAAAAAACAGTTTCTATATTTCCATCTAAATCTGTTCCTGTTATCGGTAAAATAATAATATCTAATTGATTTAATTCCAAATCCTCAAAGTCCATTTTCTTTAATCCTGTAAATCCCTGTTCTAAATGATCAAATCCAACAAGGATGATAGTTGTTTCTGATAACATTTGTAATTGTCTTATTAATTCTAGATATCTTGCATCGCCGCCAATTACAGCAATAGTTCGACTCATCGTTGTTTGAACCCTCCAGACATACTGTTCCTAAATCTGTTCTATATAGCATATGCCCAAGAGAATAGAGGGTGATTCCTTCCTATAAAAATGCACAAAAAAAGACTAACATCATGGATGAGGTTAGTCTTAACTTAAAAAGTTCTATAGATTTTCCAACGTCGCATTTGAAAGAAAATGCGCAGTAATTCAGCTGATGTTATTAATGACTGCCTTTCCAATTAAAAGGGAAAATGGGTGCACTTCAATTTCCACTGTGGGCAGTTAGGGCACGGATTCAAACAAGTGCTATTCCCACAGGACAAGGAAGGCCCAGTCAGTATGACATCTATGTTAGATGATTTATCTTTATTTTCAAGGAGTGGACTGGTCCTCCCTTCATCAACCATTATTATAGCTAAAATAATAAAAGAAGATTATGCTCAAAAATAGCGAAGGAAATATACGTAGACTCCTGTGGGACGAGAGGCCTAGGTGAGACCCCGGAGTGCGATAGCACGAGGAGGGCTCAGCAGCCGCTCACGGAAAGCGCAGTGTATTTCCGTAGCGGTATTTACGCACCTTTTTTCGTATTAGGTTACTGTGCATTCTATCTATAATGCGTAATAAATCATATTTTGATAATAACATTCATCATTTTTATAGAGTATGTTAAAATTTATCCATTTCCACCATTATCATGTCTTCTCCAATTTTTTTAACAGCATTCCAGCGAATTTTGGTTTGGTCACCTTCTTTTTTTAAACCAAACCACTTATAAGAAGGTATGATAAATGCTTCAATTTGTCCTGTTTTTTCATTTATTTCTAAATCAGTCTGTCCTAGTACTCCTAACCTTGTACCTTCATTTATATTAACGATTTCCTTTCCACTAATTTCTTTAAATCGCATCATAATACCCCCCATTAATATAGGATATTTCATTATATGCGGATTAGTAAGGGGGTATGCATTTTGTCCCATTTTATTACACAATTAAAAAATGCTCACCATTTAATAATTAGTAAGCATTTTCCTGTAAGGATAGACTACGAAACCTGCGGAGCTATTAATGCTGTTGATGCTGAAGTTTTAAATGTAGAATCAATCACTTCTTGAATAGACTCATGTGTAACTGCATCAATCGCTGTAATTAACTCATCTAGTGTTCGATGTCTTTTTAATAAAAGTTCGTTTCTACCATTCCGACTCATTCGACTAGTTGTACTTTCTAAACTTAGCATTAAACTTCCTTTTAATTGTTCTTTACTATTTATCAGTTCTTTATCTGTTAAACCATTACGAATCAAATGATTAATTGTTTGATCAATTGTATCTTGCAATTTCGGTAATTGATCTTTACCTGTTCCAGCATAAATGGTTAATAGACCATTATCTAAAAATGAGGAGTGGTAAGAAAAAACGGAGTATGCTAAACCTTGTTTTTCTCTTACTTCCTGGAAAAGTCTTGAACTCATACTTCCACCAAGAACATTATTCATGACAACTAAGCTATACATATTCTCGTTACCAAGTTCTAAACCATCAAAGCCAAGGCACAAGTGTGCTTGTTCCGTATCTTTATTTCGTTCAATCTGCTCAGCTAAAAATGATGGTTTACTTATCGTTCCATCGTCACCCGATGATTGGTAATTTCCAAAATGATTTTCAATGTCCTTTACAAAACCTTCATCCACATTACCAGCAACTGAAATAACTACATTATTAGGTGTATATCTATTTTTAATATAATTTCTTAATAAATCGGGTGTAAATGATTTTAAATGATTTTCTGTTCCCAAAATAGGATAACCCAATGGATGCTGACCAAATGAGGCTCTTGCCAATAAGTCATGGACAATATCATCTGGCGTATCCTCGTACATTTTGATTTCTTCATAAACTACTTTTTTCTCTCGTTCCATCTCTTCTTCATCAAAAGAAGAGTTAAAAAACATATCCGCTAAAATATCTAACGCATAATTTTTATGAGTATCGAGAACCTTGGCATAATAGCAAGTATACTCCTTTGATGTAAACGCATTAATTTGTCCACCTATAGAATCAAATGCTTCCGCAATGTCCTGAGCTGTTCTTGTTTTTGTACCTTTAAAAAACATATGCTCAAGAAAGTGGGAAATACCATTATTTTTATCTGTTTCATTTCTTGAACCGGTTAATACCCATATACCGATTGTTACCGAACGTACAGCGGGTATATTTTCTAAAACTACTCTTAATCCATTTTTACAAGTATGTCTTTGTACCAAAGCATGTCCTCCTACACTAAATTTAAAACAAGTTGTGTTCTAATAATTCTCTTCACTTAGTAATTTCTCAATCGTACCAATACGATAACCTTTATCTTTTATCATCTTAATTAGATCGTCTAGTCCATCAGCAATAGCTGCTGTAGGGTGCATAAGTATCGTTGCTCCAGGATGAATTCTATCGTTTACTCGGTTAATCATAACATTTACTGTCGGATTCTTCCAATCAATCGTATCTACCGTCCAAAGAATAGTTTCCATTTGTAAATTACTAGCTGTCTGAACCACTTGTTCATTAAAATTTCCGCTAGGGGGGGCAAACCATTTCGGTTTTTTATCTGTAATGGCTGTGAGGATTTCATTGGTTTGTACAATTTGTTCAACTATTTTCTGATTAGGTATAGTGGCCATATTCGGATGATTATAAGCATGATTTCCAATTATATGTCCTTGCTCATCAATCATTTTCACTAATTCCGCATTTTCCTTAGCCCATTTTCCCTCAATAAAAAAGGTTGCTTTCACTTTATTTTCTTTTAAAGCCTTTAATATGTGCGGGATATGCTCCGTTCCCCATGAAACATTAATTAGAAACGCAACCATCTTCTTATCCGGATGTCCTCTATAAATTGGAGATGCCGGAAGATCTGAAAGTTTTATTTCAGGAGGAATCTGCTCGTATACTAATAATGACTCATCAAATTCCCCTTTTTCCTTCATTTTTTCATAGGATTTATCTACATCCACTTTTTTACCATTTCTTCCTGGTGTTTTTTTCCAAACCTCATCTATATATGCATTCTCAGGAGGTTTTTGAAATTCCTTACTCTTTTCCTCGATTTCCTTGTATAATGAGTCCTCTCGCATGATTGCATGTGATAACGTGGTGGTAACTTCCTCATTCACTTTTAAGGGATTATCACTTACGGTATCATTAATAGTATTATATGATAAAGCAACTATTATTATAAACAAACATAAATTTATATATTTCTTATACTGAAACATTCTCTTCCCCCCTCCGCTTAAATAATATGCAGGAGAAGGACAAGGTATGATTGAAACACTTATTTATGTGGCTTTTTCGTATGTTTTGTTGCTTTTTTATCGCACCTCTTGATTTCCGCAGGCACGACTTCAGACACCATAGTAGAAATCATCGCTAAAAACCAAACTGATTGAAGGTTCACTTATTTCCTACAATAGAAAAAGGCCATAAAAAAAGAAACTGTTTGTACAGCTTCTTTCTCGCTTGTAGGAAAGTATAAAATTTTTAACTAAAGCTAATTAAGAGAAAACCAACACAAAACCAAGCCTATACGAAATTTCTAATTAATTTATAATCATTTGGTTTTATTGTTTTGCTTTTTCTTTTCTTTCCTTCTCTTCTTTGAGGACAGCTTTTCTCGAAAGATTAATTCTTCCTTGACGATCGATTTCTTTTACTTTAACCATAATTTCATCGCCTATAGAAACAACATCTTCCACTTTATTTGTACGTTCTTCAGCCAGCTCAGATATATGAACCAGACCGTCTTTTCCTTTAAACAGCTCGACGAAAGCTCCAAATTTTTCAATACGTTTTACAGTACCTAAATAAATTTGACCAACTTCAACTTCACGAACTATATCTTCTATGATTTTCTTCGCTTTGTTATTCATTTCCGAATCAGTAGAAGAAATGAAGATACTACCATCCTGTTCAATGTCAATCTTAACACCAGTTTCATCAATGATTTCATTAATTTGTTTACCACTTGGTCCAATTACAGAACGAATTTTATCTGGATTAATGGACATGGTTAAAATCTTAGGTGCATATTGTGATAAACCTTCCCTCGGATGGTCAATGGTTGCTAACATGGATTCTAGTATTTGCATACGGCCTTTTTTCGCCTGGGTTAATGCTTCTTCTAGAATTTCTTTAGATAAACCTTCAATCTTAATATCCATTTGAAGAGCGGTTACCCCTTTTTCAGTACCTGCAACCTTGAAGTCCATATCTCCTAATGCATCTTCCATACCCTGAATATCAGTAAGGATCGTGTAATCTTCACCAGATTTAACTAACCCCATTGCAATTCCAGCTACAGGAGATTTAATTGGTACCCCAGCATCCATCATTGCTAAAGTACTTGCACAGATACTTGCTTGGGAAGTGGAACCATTAGATTCTAGTACTTCTGAAACCAAACGAATAGTATATGGGAAATCCTTTTCTGAAGGGACTACCTTTTCAAGAGCACGCTCCCCTAATGCCCCATGCCCAATTTCACGTCGACCAGGTCCTCTAATTGGCCCTGTTTCCCCAACACTAAATTGCGGGAAATTATAATGATGCATGAACCGTTTGGATTCTTCCAAGTCTAACCCGTCTAGAATCTGCACATCACCTAATGCTCCAAGTGTACAAACACTTAAAGCTTGCGTTTGTCCACGAGTAAACAATCCTGATCCATGAGCTCTAGGTAAAATACCCACACGTGATGATAGTGGACGAATTTCATCACTTTTTCTTCCATCTGGTCGTACCTTTTCAACCGTAATCAATCGTCTTACTTCTGCTTTCACCATTTTATCTAAAACTGTTTTAACTTGACCAATAATTTCCGTTTCTTCTTCATCATATTGTTCAAGAATTTCATCTTTTACTTGTTGAATTGCATCTTCTCTAGCATGCTTTTCTTTTACTTGAATAGCTTCAATTAGTTTATCTTTTGCTGCTGCTTCCACTTTTCGATTTAAATCCTCTTCCACTTCAAAAAGCTTTACTTCAGATTTTTCTACTCCACAAGCTTGGATAATTTCCTCCTGAAAAGCAACAAGACGCTTAACTTCTTCATGTCCAAACATAATCGCCTCGAGCATTACCTCTTCTGGAACCTCATTTGCTCCAGCTTCAACCATGTTAATGGCATCTTTTGTACCTGCTACGGTTAAATCAATATCACTTTGTTCATTTTGTTCAACAGTAGGATTAATGATAAATTCTCCATTAATACGACCAACATGCACCCCTGCGATTGGTTGTTCAAAAGGTATATCAGATATACTTAATGCAATGGATGAACCAACCATAGCCGCAATTTCTGTAGAACAGTCTTGATCCACACTCATCACTGTACTAATTACTTGTACTTCATTACGAAAACCGTCGGGAAACATTGGGCGAATCGGACGATCAATTAATCTGGAAGAAAGAATGGCTTTTTCACTCGGTCTTCCCTCACGTTTAATAAAGCCTCCAGGAATCTTCCCCACTGCGTACAGACGTTCTTCATAGTTAACGGTTAACGGGAAAAACGGTAGGTCCTTTGGCTCTTTAGAGGCAGTTGCTACAGCTAATACAGAGGTATCACCATAATGTATCATACATGCCCCATTGGCTTGTTTCGCTAATTCTCCTATTTCAACAGAAAAATTTTTACCAGAAATTTCTGTAGAGAATACTTGTTTTTCTTCTGCCATTCGATATAATACTCCTTTCTTTGCATTTCTAATTTCATTTTATAGTTTATAGTCATAATTGTAAATTTTATCCCATGAAACGACTTGGAAGTTTCATACAAGTTCATTCATATGTAGAAATAAGGGTTGTTCTATTTTTAGGATAAATAAAATATCCAGATAATAGAAGAAGCAGGATTTCTCCTGCTTCTTAAGATTATCGGCGTAAGCCAAGTCTTTTAATTAATTCACGGTAACGAGTAACATCCTTGTTACGTAGGTAGTTAAGTAAATTACGACGTTTACCTACCATTTTTAACAAACCACGACGTGAATGATGGTCTTTCTTATGAACACGTAAATGATTATTTAACGTATTGATTTCTTCCGTAAGTACAGCTATTTGTACTTCTGGAGAACCTGTGTCCGTATCATGAACTTTGTATTCATTAATGATTTCATTCTTACGTTCTTGTGTAATTGCCATTTGGCACACCTCCTATTATTTCTTAATCCCCAATCTCCTAGCAAGCGTCGGAGTTACGATTTGCCAAGGGACGGTTCACGAATATAAGCATAACGTTTTTTTGGTGAAAATGCAAGCAAAAGTCTATAATTGAGAGAAATAGTTTCGAATATTTTTTTCGTCAAGTGCCATTGTATCAATTAGTTCTTGAACATTAGCGAACTTTTCTTCTTCTCTCATGTATTTATACCATTCTGTAACCAATTCTTCCCCATATAGATTATTATTATAATCAAATATATGAACTTCAATGGATAAATCTTCTCGATCAGCAGTAAATGTTGGATTTGTACCAATGTTAGCCATTCCAGTTAATTCTTCATCCTTATATAATACTTTAACCGCATATATGCCTGGTTTTGGTAATAGTTTGTCTGGATTAACTTTTAAATTAGCAGTTGGGTAACCAATTTCCCTTCCTCTCTGATCCCCTTTGATAACTGTTCCATTAAGTCGGAATGGTCTCTTGAGAAGCTTGTTGGCAACATCAATTTTTCCAGTTCTTAATAGCTCCCTAATTCTTGTAGAACTAACCTTTTCATTATCCTCTGTCACTTTATCAACAGCCTTATATGTAAATTTACCACGAGTGTAATTCTTGATATTATCCATATTTCCACGACCTTTATGGCCAAATGTATAATCAAATCCAGCAACGACATGCTTTATATTTAAACCTATAATAAAATAATCGATAAATTCCTGTGGAGATAATTGGGATAGTTCACGATTAAAATTAATAATATATAACCGTTTCACTCCTAAGTTCTCTAATATTTTTATTTTATCTTGTATAGGTGTAATATATCGTATATTAGAATGTTCCTTTTTTAAGACCACGGAAGGATGCGGGTGAAATGTAATAACAGCACTTTCCATCTTTCGTTCATTAGCCTCGTTGATAGCTGATTTTATAACTTTTTGATGGCCTTTATGTATTCCATCGAAAAAACCGATAGCTGTTACGGTTTCAGGTAATTCACTAGCTGTTAGCGAATGTGGATAACTTAATTCAAATGTTTTCATTAATATTCACCTGCACTTATTCTTACCCATTAAAAACACGAACCGGTTTTATTTGATCCATGTTTTCGGGGTGATTTTGGTAGATTGCGAGTAGCTTTTCATCATACATCATTAAAAAAGGATCAGTCGTTATTTTTCTTACTGGCTTAGGAAGCTTTTGTCCATTCAGAACCTTAATTTTTGTTTTTTCATCCACCAGAAGTTTATCTAGATGATCTAAACCTTTTACAATTGGAAGTAAAAGCTGCTCTTGTTCATTTTTTTTTACCTTTTCTTCTATCGTATCAAAAGTCACTGAATTTTTCTTTGAAAAAGCGGCAGTTTTAATTCTTGTTAAATTAGACATGTGCGCAGGATAACCTAATTGCTTACCAATATCGACGCATAGTGTTCGTATGTAAGTACCTTTTGAACAGACGACCCTTACCTGAAAACTACTCTCATGGACTGCTAATAAATCAAGTTCATAGATAGTTACCTCTCGCTTTGGTCGTTCCACCGTTTTATTCTCTCTAGCATATTCGTATAGCTTTTTTCCATTTACTTTTACTGCCGAATACATGGGAGGCACTTGAGTAATAGTTCCTGTAAAGCGATTTAACACTTTTTCAATAATTTTTTTGGACGGAGATTCTTTTACAACTTTTTCTTCCATAATATTTCCATGAGCATCCTCTGTATCTGTAGCAATCCCTATCTTTACTTCTGCGATATATGTTTTTTTCGTATCTGTTAAAAAAGGAACTATTTTTGTTGCTTGTCCAATACAAATCGGTAGTACACCATCCACTTCTGGATCTAATGTTCCCGTATGACCCACTTTTTTCGTATTATAAAGTTTTCTACATTTCATCACACAATCGTGTGAGGTCATTCCTCTAGGTTTCCATAAAGGTAAAATACCGTCCATCCAATCAACTCCATTTATATAGCGTTTTCTACACAATCATACGAATGGAAAAATCTGACTCGTTAACTATACGAGTCAGATTAATAATTTTATATTTCTAAAGTGAATGTTCAAAAGTCAGGTAAAAATGACAATCGATTATCTTCGTCGTCTTGCTTTATATCTTGCTTTTGAACAAACATAAAAAAGCTTTTTAGTCAATAGTTTTTACTTTATTTGTTCAAATCACGTAGTATGGTTTCAATATGATTCCCATATGCATATGCTTCATCGAATTCAAATGTGAGCTCAGGTGTTTTTCTTAAACGAATTCTTTTTCCAATTTCTGACCGGATAAACCCCTTCGCTTTCGTAAGACCTAATAATGTGTCTTTCTTCTGTTTTTCGTCACCTAAAACAGATATATACACCTTAGCTTGCTGTAAGTCGCCAGTTACCTCAACATCTGTAACCGTAACAAATCCTACTCGAGGGTCTTTAATTTTTCTTGTAAAAATTTCACCCAACTCTTTTTTCATTTGCTCCGACACGCGATTTGCACGTAATTCAGCCATTATTTTCACCTCGTTAAAAGCCTTTAATGAAAAGTGTTGATTATAATCTTTCTACATTAGTTAGTGTACGTTCTAATTCCATAAATGTATCGATAACTCTCAACACTTCCTGAATAACTTGTTCTGCATGAGTTAGAGTGGTAGAGATGGTTACAATTCCTAGTTTTGTCCTCTGCCATAAATCATGGTAATCCAACTCTGTTACAGCAACATTAAAATCATTTTTTAGTTTAGCAATGACACGCTTAATCAAAGAACGTTTTTGTTTTAAAGAATGCCCTTCATACATCATACACTCAACTTCAGCATACATTATCATGTACGTTTAATTTCCTCCATTACAAATGCTTCAATGATGTCTCCTACCTTAATATCATTAAAATTCGTAATTGTTATACCACATTCATAATTTTGCGCCACTTCTTTAACATCATCTTTAAATCGTTTTAATGTATCGATTTCACCTTCAAACAGAACGACACCATCACGAATAATTCGAACACCAGAATCTCTTGTAATTTTACCATCTGTAACATAGCTTCCAGCTATTGTACCTACTTTAGAAACCTTAAATGTTTCCCTTACTTCTGCTTGACCAATTACTTTCTCCTCAAATTCTGGATCAAGTAATCCTTTCATTGCAGCTTCCATTTCTTCAATAGCTTTATAAATAACACGATGAAGGCGAATATCCACTTTCTCTCTTTGTGCAGAACCTTTTGCATTTGCATCAGGCCGTACGTTAAAGCCAATTACGATGGCATTAGATGCAGAAGCTAAAATGATATCTGATTCTGTAATCGCACCTACTCCTGTATGGATAATATTAATGTTTACGCCTTCTACATCAATTTTTTGTAAAGAAGATGAAAGTGCCTCGGCAGAGCCTTGAACATCTGCTTTGATGATAATATTTAATTCCTTCATTTCTCCTTGTTTGATTTGTTCGAACAAATCATCTAGGCTAACTTTGGTTTGTTCACTGCGATTTTGATCAATTGCTTTTGCTTGACGAGCTTCACCGATTTGACGTGATTTTTTCTCATCATCGAATACTAGGAATTGGTCACCAGCTTGTGGAACATCTTGCAGCCCTGTAATTTCTACCGGCATAGAAGGACCAGCTTCATTCACCCTTGCTCCAGTGTCATTAATCATTGCACGCACACGACCAAAGGTATTTCCTACTACAAGCGAATCACCAACATGTAGTGTACCATTTTGAACAAGTAAAGTAGCTACACTACCGCGACCTTTATCAAGCTCAGCTTCAATAACCGTACCAAAACCATTTGCATTTGGGTTTGCTTTTAATTCTTCTACTTCAGCAACAAGAAGAATCATTTCTAATAAATCATCGATACCTTCGTTTTTAATTGCCGACATATTCACGAAGATAGTGCTTCCTCCCCAATCTTCAGGAATTAGTTCATATTCTGTCAATTCCTGCATAACACGATCGGGATTAGCGGCCTCTTTATCCATCTTATTTACCGCAACAATAATTGGAACCTCTGCTGCTTTAGCATGGTTGATTGCCTCGACTGTTTGTGGCATTACCCCATCATCTGCTGCAACAACTAAAATAGCAATATCTGTTATCTGCGCACCACGAGAACGCATGCTTGTAAATGCAGCGTGACCAGGAGTATCTAAGAAGGTAATTTTTTTATCATCGACCTCAGCTTGATATGCACCAATATGTTGGGTAATTCCCCCTGCCTCTCCAGCAGTCACTTTCGTATGACGGATAGAATCGAGAAGAGTTGTTTTACCATGGTCTACATGCCCCATAATGGTTACAACTGCAGGTCTTTCTACAAGATTTTCCTCTTTATCTTCTTGTATATATTTATCAAAGTCCGTATCCTCTAAGATGATTACCTTTTCTACTTCTACATTAAATTCACTACAAATTAATTCAACCGCATCATCATCTAAGTCCTGATTTTTTGTAGCCATTACACCTAGAAACATTAATTTTTTAATAATTTCTGCAGGTTCTTTATTCAGTTTCTCTGCTAAGTCACTAACAGTTAGTGTATCACTATAAGTAATTTTTTCAGGTGTCTCCTTTTTTACGGCTGGCTGTTGATTAGAAGTTTTTCCTTTGTTACCTTTTTTCGGTCCTTTTTGATTTTTATTATTGTTTTTATGTTTAGATTGATTTTTTCCCCTGTTATTATCAGTTTTTCCCTTTTTGTCTGTTTTTTTCTTTGTGTTAGATTCCTTCTGTTGATTACTATTATCTGGTTTCGATTTTTCATTAAATTTTCCATCTAATTTCGTAACCGTATCTGTAGAAATAGTAGACATATGATTTGAAACTTCTATTTTTAATTCTTTTAAATAATTGATTACCTCTTTACTAGTTGTGTTCTTTTGTTTTGCATATTCATATACACGCATTTTGCTCATACGTTCACCCCCGAAATTAATTACCCGAGTAACGATTGGATTTTATTAGCGAAACCTGCATCTAAAATTGCGATAGCTACTCTTTGGGATTTTCCAATTGCACTAGCTAATGTCTCACGATCGTCAACTACTACAAATGGTACGTTATAAAACTTACATTTATCCGTCAATTTCTTTTTCGTTTGCGGACCAGTATCACTTGCAAGAAGTACTAGCTTTGCTCTTTTTTTTTGAATATCCTTTAATATTGTCTCTTCCCCTAAAGAACATTTTCTTGCACGATAAGCAAGCCCAATCAAATTTAAGTAATTACTTTTCATTGACATCTACCAACGATTTAAGTTCTTCATATACAGCAGAATCAACCTCTGCATTTAAATGGCGACTCAAAGCATTTGATTTTTTCGCTTCTAAAATAACATCCATGTCTTTAGAAAGATAGGCACCACGACCATTTTTCTTTCCAGTTGGGTCAACAAAAACCTCCCCTTCTTTATTACGTACAATGCGAATAAGGTCTTTTTTTGGTTTCATTTCATTTGTAATAATACATTTACGTTCAGGTACTTTTCGCTTTTTCATTACAATCATACCTCCTTATTCGAACAAATCTTCCTCAGTGTCAGAATAAGTATCTGTATCTTCTATTTCCGATAACAGTCCTTCTTCTCTTGCCTCTGACTCACTCTTGATATCAATTTTCCAGCCAGTTAATTTTGCTGCAAGCCTAGCATTTTGACCACGTTTACCAATTGCTAAGGATAGTTGATAATCCGGTACAATTACCGTTGTAGCTTGTTCTTCTTCATCCACTAATACCTCTACTACTTTAGATGGGCTTAATGCATTCGAAACATAGACTTTTGGATCCTCTGACCATTGGACAATATCAATTTTCTCTCCTTTAAGTTCATCCACAATCGTTTGAACTCGTTGTCCTTTTTGACCAACACAAGAGCCAACTGCATCCACATCAGGATCTGGAGCATAGACTGATATTTTAGATCGATCGCCTGCCTCACGGGCAACAGATTTTATTTCAACCGTACCATCATATATTTCAGGTACTTCCATTTCGAATAATCTTTTTAATAATCCAGGATGGGACCGAGAAATATAAATTTGTGGTCCTTTACTTGTATTTTCTACTTTAGTTACGAATACCTTAATACGATCATGTATATAATATTCTTCTGTTGGCATTTGTTCAGCTTCTGCTAATTTGGCTTCTACTTTTCCTAAGTTAACATAAACAAACCGAGAATCCTTCCGTTGAATGATCCCTGTCATAACATCTTCTTCTCGATCTATATATTCAGAGAAGATAACACCTCGTTCCGCTTCCCTAACCCGCTGTGTAACAACCTGCTTAGCTGCTTGTGCGGCAATTCGGCCAAAATCCTTTGGTGTTACCTCCACTTCTATAATATCATCTATCTCATGATTTGGATTGATTTCTCTCGCTTCATCTAAAGATATTTCTTGTTGGGTGTCTTCTACTTCATCAACGACCGTTTTCCTTGAATACACGCTCATTCTTCCTGATTCTTCGTCAAGTTCAACTCTGACGTTGGAAGCAGACTTGAAATTCTTTTTATATGCGGAAATCAGAGCAGCTTCTAATGCTTCTAAGAGAATCTCCTTATCAATTCCTTTTTCTTTTGACAAATTATCCAGTGCGTCAAACAGTTGACTGCTCAATTTATTTATCCCCCTTTAAAAGACTACGGCAAGCCTTGCTTTAGCAATTTTATCAAATGGAATTTCAACTTGTTTTTTTCTGGTTTTCACTTTATATTCCACGGTTAAAACATCATTTTGAAATTCCTTTAAAATACCTTCATACTCTTTTTCACCATCAATTTGTTCGTATAGTTTAATATATACATTTTGATTCACGTTTTTTTCAAAGTCATCTTTTGTTTTTAGTGGCCTTTCTACACCAGGTGAAGAAACTTCTAAGAAATATGGATCTTTTATCGGATCTTTTTCATCTAATTTCTCACTTAACTGTTCGGAAACCTCACCACATTCTATAATGTCAACACCGCCAGGCTTATCAATATACACACGTAGAAACCAGTTTTTTCCTTCTTTTACATATTCAATATCAACTAATTCCAATTCTTTTTTCTGTAATATTGGTTGAACTAACTCTTCCGTCGTTTTTGTAACTTGAGAACTCATTTTCATCCTCCTTTACCAAGTTGTTATTCGTTTCAAAAAAGATGTTATAAGAGTTTTTTTAGAGAATTACGAACCTATTTCAAATTTGTCTCATTCTATTTTTAAAGATGACAACTGAAGCCCTATCCTCTTTCTCTACCCACTTTTATTATGAACCAACCTCTTGAATACTATCTATACCAATATAAAACCCCTGCCTGAAATTGATGGCAAGGGAGGGTAGAGTTCAAGAAGGATAGTATGAAGAAAGAGTGGGTAAAAACCCACTCTTTGAACAATTCGTATCATTGCTTACCAACAAAAATATATCATAAAAGGGTAAAGGATGCAAGAATATGCGCATTACAGATATTATTTTAAATAAATGCGATTTCCTTCACTTTCATCTATGATTAAATAATCATTAAGTGCTTGCTGTAAAGTTGCCTTAATTTCTGCTTTATTTTGAAATGCAATATCTAAGTTGACTATATTTTTCACCACATCAGGTCGTATACCTGTAATAATCGTTTTACATCCCATCATAATAATACCGTCTAATAACCTTGTAAAAAGTCGTACTGCTTGAACATCCATTCTGGCAATACCCGATAAGTCCATTATTAAGGTTTGAATGCTCTTTGAACCGATTTCAAATAAAAGTTTTTCTTCAATGATGTTAGCACGAAGCTCATCAATTTCGCCGATAAGTGGTAGAATACTAACAGTTGAGGAAATTGGTATAACTGGTACGGATAAATTTTCAACTAATTTCCTCTGAGCCTCCAGCAATTCATCTTTGTAACTGGAGTAACTAATAAAAAATCCTTTAAAGAATACATCGATTAATCGATTTACTTCTTTCCCCATTTCAAAGAACTCCACCGTATTTTTAGATTGTTCACTAAGCTTTTCATATTCATAAAGGAAATTCCATAAAGTTGTTCGAATAGACTGGATCCACTCTAACTTAAAAGCAAGGGTAAGATTATGTTTCGCCCACGCAATCCCTTCCTGATGACCAAATTCGTTCACTTCTTCTTCCTTGTTTTCTACAACCAACAAAATGACTTTATAAGCATTAGCAACCAAATTGATATTCCCAATTAATTTTATTTCCTCAATTTTATCCCGAACATTAATCGCCTCATTTAAGAGCTCTATTTCAAATTGTTCACGATTTTCTATTAAAAATTCTTTCACACTATGGTCCGAGTTAAACTTCAAATTCATAATAACCACTCCCCTAACCAAGTTTATGTTGAAAATAGTAAAATAAATCATTAAAAAAAATAATACGAATAAATATGCCTATTAATTATACCATAAAAGTAGTATATTTCAGAAAATAGCATAATTGCATTATTTTATAGGTATTGTTGTTAATGAACATAATAGATAGAATGCGCAGTAACTTTACCTGAAATCTGGAGCTTAAATACCGCTGCGGAAATACACTACGCTTTCCGTGGGAGCTGCTGAGCCTCCTCCGAGCTAACGCTCTCCGTAGTCTCACCTAGGCTTTTCATCCCACTGGAGTCTTCGTGTATTTCCTTCGCTGGTTGGTGCTAAACATCACACACCTTCTATTTATGTCAAAAATTTATTCACATATTGAATAGTGAATTGGAATGGAGTGCAGTTGCCTCCTTGAAAATACTATCCGCTTTTCTAACGAAGATGTCATGCTCACGAAGCCTTCCTTGTCCTGTGAATAGCACGTCTATAATGTATTTACGTATCGGTATTATTTATACTATATTGATTTTTAAAGTTACTGCGCATTTTCTTTCAATTACGAGATAATATACAACAAAGCTCAATCCAAATATTATTTACAATGCATTATCTGCTTTTACTTTAAAGAACTTACTCGAAATAATCATGACAATTGCTATTAATCCAACCTGAATCATTCCATAGGCAGCTGCTTGCCCCATATTAAACATCCGTAATTGGTTCATGATTTCAATGGATATCGGTCGGTTTCCTAATGTATAGAGTAGTACGGATGTTGGGAACTCACCGACCGCTTGCACGAAAGCTAGTAATGTACCACTTAACACACCAGGTAAAATGATAGGAATAACAACTCTTCTAAATGTATAGAACCATTTGGCACCCAAGTTCTGTGCGGCTTCCTCAATCGAATCATCCATTTGCTCTAATACTGCAGTTGTCGAACGAACAACTAATGGAATAAACCTAATAAAGTATGCCAGTGGCAGAATCCAAAAGGTACCTACTAATACTTGACCAAATGAAAATACAGATGGTTCATTAAATGCCAACACCATATTCATCCCGACTACCGTTGCAGGTAATACCCACGGGATCATCACAAGAATATCCAATAGGTTTTTCCCGACAAACTTACGCTTAACCAATGCATAGGAGGTAATAATTCCAAATACAAATACACCAATACAAGCAATGAAGGACATAATTAAACTATTTCTAACAGGATCCCAGATGTTTGGATCTTCAAACAGTAAACGATAGTTTTCTAGATTGAACACCTGCGGATACGTTTGCCATGTCCATCCACCTTCTGGAACAAGGGATAAAATAAGTAAGGTTGCGTGTGGCAATAACAGTACAATCATAGCTAAGATTCCAATTGTCACCATCACCCATTTTAATAATGGGTTACTAACTTCACTACGATGGGCACCTATTCCCTTACTTGCCATACGATAATCTTTTCGATTTTGATACCAACGCATAAATAGTAAGAAGGAAATAGAAACCATCGTTAGGACGACAGATTGGGTTGCTGCCATTTCTAAGTCACCATTAATTTTAGAAAAATAGATTTGCAAACTTAAAACACGAAATCCCCCGGCTAATAAAAATGGTGCACTAAATGATGCCATCGATACCATGAAAACAAGTAAAGATGCAGCAACGATACCGGGAGTTAACAATGGAAAAGTAACCTTCCTAAACACCCTAAATCGGTTTGCACCGAGATTATATGCAGACTCCTCCAAGGAAGGATCGATATTATTTAATGCCGAAGATGTCGTCATATAAAAATAAGGGTACATCGTATAGGCATGAACAATGAGAATGCCAGAAATTCCGCCAATGCTAAAGGGTACCTCAGATAAGTTAAATAAGTCCTTCATGATATTCGGAACTAAACCAGCTTCTCCATATAAATACATAAAAGCCATGACACCTACTAGGGATGGCAAAACAATAGGCATAATCGCAATCTGTGAGAAAAATATCCTCCCAGGAAAATCATACCGGTTAAAAATGTAGGCTAGTGGAATACCGATTAACGCACTAAAAAATACGGATAATAGAGATATCCAAACCGAATTCCATAATGCTTCTAAATTGGCTTCTGCTTTTTCTCCAAAAAAGTCTTGATAATTCTGTAAGCTAAAGGTTCCCTCTTTTTTAAAACTTTCAATCATGGTTTCAATAGACGGATATAAGACATATCCGACTAGAACAAGAATAATAGGGATTAATAGTAGAATGGTTTTTCTTTTTTCAGCATTTAACATGTGATCACGTCCTTGCCTTTGGAATCACGCGTATTTGATCAGCTGGAAGCCGTACAGTAACCTTCTTACCTTCACTTAAATATGTACTTGGACCTTCATTTAAATCCGTTGTTCTTATCATCAAACCATCTTGAAGTGTTACATAAGTATGAACAGATGCACCTGTAAATTGAACAAGAGAAACCTCTCCCTGGAGTATATTTTCCATTTCCTCCTTTTCCTCAACGATTTGAACTGCTTCTGGTCGTATAGACATAACGAGTTCATCTGAATCATCATAAGAAGCAATATTCAATTTGTTATCGTTTACAAAAATAGAAGTATCTAAATCTTCATTCCGGTAAATCTTCTGGGTCTCTGTCTGATTTTCAAATGTGATAGGAAGTAGATTTGTCTCCCCGATAAATTCAGCTACAAAATCATTGACGGGCTCATTATAGATTTCAGTCGGTGTGCCGACTTGTTGGCATACCCCCATATTAAAAACCGCTATTCGATCACTCATTGTCAAGGCTTCTACCTGGTCATGGGTAACATAGATGGTGGTAATGCCATAATCCCTTTGCAAGCGCAAAATTTCATTACGCATTTCATCTCGTAGTCTAGCATCCAAGTTACTAAGTGGTTCATCTAATAAGAGAATATCCGGCTCAATAACTAATGCACGTGCTAATGCAACACGCTGTTGCTGTCCACCACTTAATTGACTCACTTGTCTGTCGATATATTGCTCCAAACGTACTTTTTTCAGAACATCTTCTACTCTTTTTTTCGTTTCACTTTTATTCATCTTTCTTACCTTTAAACCAAAAGCCACATTTTCAAAGACAGTCATATGTGGGAATAATGCATAATTTTGGAAAACCATGCCCGTATTTCTTTTCTCCGGTGGTACCGTAGTCATATCTTTATCATTAAACAAAACCTTCCCCTTCGTAGGATAGTAGAATCCAGCAATCATGCGAAGAGTTGTTGTTTTACCACATCCACTCGGACCGAGAAAAGTAAAAAATTCACCTTCATTAATTAATAGATTTAATTCTTTGACTGCTGTTACATGACCAAATTGTTTTGTTATCGTTGATAAATTAACGGTTGACATAACAACAACTCCTTTAACAGNCTTATTCACATATTGAATAGTGAATTGGAATGGAGTGCAGTTGCCTCCTTGAAAATACTATCCGCTTTTCTAACGAAGATGTCATGCTCACGAAGCCTTTCTTGTCCTGTGAATAGCACGTCTATGATGTATTTACGTATCGGTATTATTATACTATCTTGATTTTTAGAGTTACTGCGCATCATCCTTCAATTGCGAAGATATAAAGCAACAAATTGGTCTTATAAATTCATTGCAACTTAAAAAAATCAAGCAAGCGTAATAGCCTGCTTGATTTTTTATTCACGTTAATGGAAATTTAGAATAAAGAAAGTTGATTTTTCTCGGCCATGCCTTCTAGACATCCATGATTATCTAGGTACTCAAGAACAGTTTTAGAAATTTTACTGCGTTCACGTAGGTCTTCCTTGGATAAGAATTCTCCTTCTTCGCGTGCTTTAACAATGTTAATTGCAGCGTTAGTACCAAGACCATCTACTGCGTTAAATGGTGGTATTAAGCTGTCACCATCTACAAGGAATTCTGTTGCACTAGATTTATAAAGATCTACTTTTTTAAAGTTAAATCCACGTTCACACATCTCAAGAGCAACCTCTAATACGGTCATTAAATTCTTTTCTTTTGGTGAAGCGTCATTTCCTTTAGCCGCGATTCCCTCTATTCTATCTCTAATTGCTTTAGAACCTTTAACCATAGTATCTAAATCAAAGTCATCAGCTCTCACAGAAAAATATGCTGCATAGAATAAAATAGGGTGATGGACTTTGAAATAAGCAATACGTATTGCCATTAAAACGTATGCTGCCGCATGGGCTTTCGGGAACATGTATTTAATTTTTTTACATGATTCAATGTACCAATCTGGTACATTATGTTTTTTCATCTCGGTAATCCACTCGTCTTGTAGTCCTCTTCCTTTACGCACAAACTCCATAATTTTAAAAGCCAGGGAAGGTTCTAACCCTTTATGCATTAAATACACCATAATATCATCACGGCATCCAATAACATCGGCTAGTTCACAAATACCCTGTTCAATTAATTCCTGTGCATTTCCCAACCATACATCTGTACCATGGGATAAGCCAGAAATAATTAATAACTCCGAAAAGGTAGAGGGCTTGGTATCCTCTAGCATTTGTCTAACAAACCTTGTTCCAAATTCAGGAACACCTAGTGTCCCTGTTTTACAATTAATTTGCTCTGGGGTGACCCCAAGTGATTCAGGTCCAGAGAAGATTTTCATTACTTCTTTATCGTCGGTAGGAATTGTCTTAGGATCAATTCCACTTAAATCTTGTAGCATTCTTATAACGGTAGGATCATCATGGCCAAGGATATCCAGTTTAAGTAGATTGTCATGAATGGAGTGAAAGTCAAAGTGAGTGGTTCTCCATTCACTATTTCGGTCATCAGCTGGATATTGAATTGGAGTAAAGTCGTAAATCTCTTTATCGTCTGGCACAACGATAATACCTCCTGGATGCTGCCCAGTAGTACGCTTTACTCCTGTACACCCTTTAACCAGGCGGTCCACCTCTGTATTTTTATAAACAAGATCATAATCAGATGCATAGCCTTTTACATAACCATAAGCTGTTTTTTCCGCAACAGTACCAATCGTACCTGCACGGTAAACATAATCTACACCGAATAACTCCTTCGTATAGTTATGCGCTCTAGGTTGGTAAGCACCAGAGAAGTTTAAATCAATATCAGGGACTTTATCCCCTTTAAAGCCTAAGAACGTTTCAAACGGTATATCCTGACCGTCCTTCGTTAATTCAGCCCCACATTTTGGACAAGGCTTATCAGGTAAATCGAAACCACTCCCCACTGATCCATCATCAATAAATTCATTATAATGACACTCCAAGCAAACATAATGTGGTGGTAATGGGTTGACTTCAGTAATTTCGGTCATCGTTGCTACTAATGACGAACCAACGGACCCCCTCGAACCTACAAGATAACCGTCTTCTAAAGATTTCTTAACTAGCTTTTGGGAAATTAAGTAAATAACGGAAAAACCGTTACCGATAATGCTTTCTAGTTCCTTTTCCAGTCTATCACTTACAATTTTAGGAACTGGGTCACCATATATACTCTTTGCTCGGTTATATGACAGGTCTCGGATTTCCTGGTCTGCCCCTTTAATCGTAGGAGTGAACAACCCATCCTTTACAGGAGCTATTTCCTCTATTTGTTCTGCAATAGCATTCGGATTGTATACAACTATTTCTTTCGCTTTCTCCTCACCAAGGAAGCTGAAGGATTCTAGCATTTCATTCGTTGTACGGAATGGTGTATCCGGTAATGTCTTTTGACGATTTAACGGATTACCTGCTTGTGCCTTAATCAATATTTGTCTATAAATTTTATCATGCTCATCTAAATAATGAACATTCCCCGTAGCGACAACCGTTTTATTTAACCGCTTACCCATATCAACTAATTTCGATATAATGTCATAAATTTGAGCTTCATTCTGAACCAATTCTTTCTCAATTAAATGAATATAATTGGTTGGCGGTTGTACCTCAATATAATCATAGAATTCCGCAACCTTCTCCGCTTCCTCAGCAGATTTCTGCATCATGGTTTCGAATACCTCTCCCTGATCACAGGCAGTTCCTATAAGCAATCCTGTCCGATATTTTTGCAATAAGGAGCGAGGAATACGTGGTACACGGTAAAAGTAGTCTATATGTGCATAGGATACGAGCTTATATAGATTTTTTAGCCCTTCCTCTGTCTGTGCTAATATGGTTGCATGATATGGACGAGAGCGTTGATATGCATTTCCTTGACCCATATGATTATTTAATTGGCTATGATTTGTAATATCCATTTTCAATAGTTTTTCTACTTGCTTCCAGAGAATATAACCCGTTGCTTCCGCATCATAAATAGCTCGGTGATGCTGCGTTAATTCGACATCAAGATGTTTACTTAGCGTGTTGAGTCGGTGGTTTTTTAATTCAGGATATAAAAATCTTGCAAGCTCCAGTGTGTCAATAACTGGATTTGTTGCTTTTTCATAGTTCATTTTCTTAAATCCTTGATTTAAAAATCCCATATCGAAGCTTGCATTGTGGGCTACTAAAATATCATCTTCCATCCAATCATGAAAGTCTTTCAGCACCTCTTCTACTTCTGGTGCATCCTGAACCATATCATCAGTAATACCTGTCAAATCAATCGTTGTTTGTGATAATGGATGATGCGGATTAGCAAATGCCTCAAATCGATCAACAATCTCACCTTGATGAATTTTTACAGCTGCTAACTCAATAATCGTATCATAAACAGCTGATAGACCTGTAGTTTCTACATCAAACACAACGTATGTTGCATTTTCTAACTCAACATTTGCTTCGTTATATGCTATTGGCACACCATCATCCACCAGATTTGCCTCTACCCCGTAAATGACCTTGATATTATTCTTTTTTCCAGCCCCATATGCTTCAGGGAAACCTTGTACACCTGCGTGGTCTGTAATAGCAATCGCCTGATGCCCCCATTTTGCTGCTTGAGAAATCAGTGCTTCAGGTGACACAACAGCATCCATCTGACTCATTGTCGAATGGGCATGTAATTCTACTCGTTTTTCATTATCCGGTGCTTGATCCATTCGGGTTTCAACCTTAATTTCGTGAATATCATTCGCCATCATGGATAATTCATTAGTATACATATCCGTTTGTATGCTTCCTCTTGCCTTAATCCACATTCCCGCTTTTACAGATTTAAATGCTTCTGCATCCTCATCCCCTTTAGAGAACATCTTAATGGTCAGGGAGTCTGTATAATCCGTTGCTTTAATAATTAATAAACTTCTACCAGATCGTAATTCACGTATCTCTGAATCAAAAATATAACCTTGTACAATAACTCGCCTTTCTTCTTCCTGTATCGTTTCCATTTCAATAGGATCATCCTGAAATTTATAACCTAAAATTAGTGGTTTATTTTCATCTTGACTAGATTTCTCTTTATCCCGCTTTTCCTTCTCCTGAACAGTTCTCAGAACAAGTTGTTGATCTTCTAATTTCTTTTGCTCTTTAAATTTCTCTAGTACAGCAAAATCTGTTTCTACTTCAATTTCAAGAGGGTAGGCTAACATTCCCACCTTTTTACAATACGTCTTGAAGTTTTCTTCTAATCTTTTTCTTAATGCATTAGCCTCAGCATCATTTCTTGCGGTTAACATAATCTTATTATTGTTTATTTTAGGGGTCTGATTGTAAACTAAATCCTTATAGGCCGGAGATAGACTATTTATGGAGGATATATAATTTTTCCAGTAGCCACGAATTGTCTCCTCCGTACATGTCTTGTCCTCTGTTGCTATCGTTAAATCAATTGTTGCGATTTGTTGAAAAGCTTGTTGTAATTTGGAAACAAATATTAAATAAACATTCGGTGGCAATACTTGATTCATGTGAATGAAAAAATGCCATTTTTGTTCTTTTTTATATACTTCAACCTTCTCGATATAACTATCTGAAAAATATTTTGATGCTTCATCTTCCGGTAGTTGAATTTGCTTTAATAACACATCCATTTTTTCTTTCTTGGATAAATCCATTTATTTTCCCCCTATGAGGTTATTGCTTTTGTATAGTTGGTTAATTAACCTATTAATATTTTATAGTATTATTGCTTTTGTCGCTAAATAAAGTGAAGAAATCAAATTATTCAAAACCTCAAAAAAACAGCTAGAATGATGGAAAACCCTTGCCAAAGTTCGACAAGGGTTCCTTATTTATCAATGAACAGACCATTATAAAAATAATCTTTGTATGTCATTCCATGTTACAACAATCATTAATAACATTAATAAAGCAAATCCAATGAAATGAAAGATACCTTCCTTTTCTGGTGGTACTGGTTTTCCACGAAGCTTCTCAATTCCAACAAACATTAATCGACCGCCGTCTAATGCTGGTAGTGGAATTAAATTAACTATACCGAGGTTAACACTTAGCATTGCTGTCCACATAATTAAGTTCATAAAACCAGTTTGAACCACTTGATCTGTTGCATCATATATACCAACTGGTCCAGATAATACATCCAAAGGAACCTGTCCAGTTATTAGCATACCTAAATTAGTTAAAACAAGTCTAGTTATTTCATATGTCTGTTCAAATCCATATTTTAATGTTTCTATTACTGATTTTTCAAATCCTTGATATACACCAATTTGACCGATTTGAATCGTTTCTCCTTGCTGGTTGATCCCTTCAACTTGTCTAGGTACAACAGTTAGTGTCTCCTCTTCACCATTTCGAAGAACCGTCATATTTAATTCTTGTCCTGGGTTTTCCCTAACAATGGTTGTAAATTCTTCCCATGTTGATATCGATTGGTCTTCAATTTGTACGACTTGATCATTTGCCATCATTCCTGCTTCTTCCGCAGGTGTATTTGGTTGAATTTCACCCATAATCGCTTCGTCTACAGGAACTCCCTGTACGATTCCTAGAACTAGGAATAGTATAATGGCAAGGATGAAATTCATTAATGGTCCAGCAAAAAGCTGCATCGCTTTTTGTCCAGCGGTTTTGGAGGCAAATTGACGATCATATGGGGCAATTTGTGTCTCTCTTTCATCCATCACGAAGAATGCTTTTGAATCAACATCAAATGATAGTCTCGTATCCTCATCATCCAATTCATAGCCCTCAATGACAAGCCTATGATCTAAATCCACTCGCTCCACTTCAATAATCCGGGCATTCGGATGTTTTGATTTATTATTAACAATTATTTTGTCTACTCTACCATGTTCATTAAATTCTAAGCCAACATGATGTCCCGGTTTTAACTCAATAATTTCAGGATCTTCACCAGCTACTCGGACATACCCTCCTGCAGGTATGAGGCGAATAGTATATAAGGTTTCATTTCTAGTGAATGAAAGGACTTTTGGTCCAAAACCAATTGCGAACTCTCTAACAAGCATCCCGGCACGCTTGGCAAAAATCATATGACCCCACTCATGTACAAACACAAGTAAGCCAAACATAAATATAAAAGCAATTACAGTGGTCAAAGAAAGCACATCCTTTTCCAGTATAGGTATGAACGTACAGTACTAAATTCACACACACGAATTAATTTTACCTTTTTCTTATCAATTTGTTCAAGTATAAATCATTGGAAATTCGTCCTTAAATAAAAAAATATGTTTTAACCTATCGTTTCCAGGTAAGGTCTTCCAACTTTTTATATCTATGATGCAAAGCCGAATCCTATTTTCGTTCACCCTATGTCAGGAGAAAAATTGAATGATATGTAATAAAGGCAATACAAACAGCAAACTATCAAATCTATCTAATATTCCACCATGACCTGGTAATAATTTTCCGGAATCCTTCACATTATAAATTCGTTTGAGTGCCGATTCGACCAAGTCTCCAATTTGTCCAAATATGGATGCTATAATCGTCACAGCAATTACCATTACCATAGAATGTTGGAAAGGGAAAAAGAAATGAAAAATTGCTGTTACAATACATGCTAATACAATCCCACCAACTGCACCTTCTACCGTTTTATTTGGGCTAATAGTAGGCCATAGCTTTCTTTTTCCTAAGGCTCGTCCAAATAAATACGCACCAGTATCCGTTGACCAAACAATTAAAAAGGCAAATAGGATATTTTTTAATCCTTCGATACCCGATCCATCTCTTGTTTCTATAAGATAATAGAAGCCAACTCCAACATAAAATGTAGCTAATAGGATAAAACCGACATGATCAAATGTAAATTTATTTTTAACTAAGACAGTATATGCAAGCAATATTAGTATAATGAGTGTTATCCATTCAAATTTTTCTAAGTGAATAGAAAACAAATACTGATCTTGAAACAGTAATAACCACAATAATACAATCGCCAGTAAGGAGGGAAGAGTATATTCTATCTTCCGCATTTTAATTAACTCCATTAATCCAATGGTAGCAATTAAATATACAAAAATTTCAAACGGCCAACTTCCGATAATTATTAATGGCAAAAATATAATTAATGCAATTATTGCTGTAATGGTCCGTTGCTTCATTTATTAGTCACCATCCTACAATCCGCCATAACGTCTCTTACGTTGCTGGTATTCACGTAGAGCTTCTTTAAATACATGCTCATCGAAATCAGGCCATAACACATCCGTGAACCAAAATTCTGTATAAGCGGATTGCCATAATAAAAAGTTACTCAAACGCTGCTCTCCACTCGTTCTTATTAATAAATCTGGATCCTGTAATTCCTTTGTATATAGATACTGTGAAAATAGTTCTTCATCCAACTCATTTATAGATAAGCCATTTGAGTCTATATCATGGATGATTTTATCCACTGCACGAATAATTTCATAACGACCACCATAATTCAATGCAAAATTTAACAACATCCCATCATTATTTTTTGTACTGTCAACCGCGTATTCAATAACTTTTTTTGTATGTTCGGGTAATGCATCAAATTCTCCTATGGTTTTTATTCTCACATTATTATCCATAATTTCAGGTAAATACATATGTAAAAACTCTTTTGGAAGCTTCATGAGAAAATCAACTTCTGATTTAGGCCTTTTCCAGTTTTCTGTAGAAAATGCAAACATGGTGAGTGCCTTAACACCTGATTGAGATGCAATTTTAACTACCTTATTAACAGCGTG
This sequence comes from Oceanobacillus senegalensis, assembly GCF_900176885.1. Classification (GTDB taxonomy): domain Bacteria; phylum Bacillota; class Bacilli; order Bacillales; family Amphibacillaceae; genus Oceanobacillus; species Oceanobacillus senegalensis. The sequence goes on from NZ_LT839648.1 coordinate 1,780,638, forward strand.
CACACCTTCTTTATGCCCTGATATACGAGGTAGTCCTTTTCGCTGCGCCCAACGCCCATTCCCATCCATAATAATGGCAACATGGCCCGGTACATTTTCTAAATCATCCTGGCTTTCTTCTGCTTTTTGTTTCTTTTTTAAAAAAGGAATTTTCATAGACATGCACTGTCCTCCGAATATTGTTATTGCTTACGTTTCCTTTACTATTATTATGAAGGTAAAAGGGTATATATTACGTACCTTTTGGGTTCACTTGCTTGGCAAATGGCAAGTTACTAATATTATAACGGTAAAATGAAACGAATACAAAAGCCCCCTTATTATGAAGAGGGCTTTTAATCATTTTACACTTAATTGATTACTTATGAAAGTTTTAAAAGGGGAATTATAGAAGTTTTATACTTCCATAATTTCGTTTTCTTTATTTTTTGTTAAATCTTCAATTTTCGCAATATATTTATCTGTTTCCTTTTGTACCATATCTTGAAGATTCCTTAATTCATCCTCTGTAATGTCGCCATTTTTCTCAGATTTTTTCAACTGATCATTAGCATCTCTGCGCACATTACGTACTTGTACACGGTAATCTTCCGCATATTTTCCAACTACTTTTACTAGTTCTTTTCTTCTTTCTTCTGTTAAAGCTGGAATACTAATGCGAATTACATTTCCATCATTTGATGGAGAGATTCCTAAGTCAGCTTTTTGAATTGCTTTTTCTATATCACCTAGTGATGATTTATCATATGGAGTAACGACAAGCATTCTCGCTTCTGGAACAGAAATATTCGATAATTGGTTTAATGGCGTTGATGCACCATAGTAATCAACGAATACACTGTCAAGAAGGCTTGGATTTGCACGACCTGCCCGAACAGTTGCTAAACTTTTTGAATAAGCTTGTACTGCTTGTTCCATTTTTTCGCGCATTGTATTTAAAATTGCATCTGACATGTTTATTTCCCCCTTATTGTTGTTCCAATGGTTTCACCTTGAACAACTTTTTTAATATTTCCTTCTTCTGTTATAGAAAATACGATTAATGGGATATTATTATCCATGCATAGTGAAGAGGCTGTAGAGTCCATTACACCGAGCCCTTCGTTTATCATTTCCAAGTATGAAAGACTTTCATACTTTTTTGCATCTTTGTTGATTTTAGGGTCATCTGTATAAACTCCATCAACATTATTTTTTGCCATTAGAATAACTTCAGCTTCTACTTCGGCTGCTCTTAATGCAGCAGTAGTATCAGTTGAGAAATATGGATTTCCAGTACCAGCAGCAAAAATAACAACACGTTTTTTCTCTAGATGACGAATTGCTTTTCTTCTTATGTAGGGTTCTGCAACCTGGCGCATCTCAATGGATGTTTGGACACGCGTTGGAATACCTATTGTTTCAAGTCCATCCTGAAGTGCTAGAGAGTTCATTACTGTTGCCAGCATACCCATATAGTCTGCTGTGGCCCGATCCATTCCCATTTCACTTCCAACTTTTCCACGCCAAATATTTCCACCACCAACAACTACCACGACCTCGACACCTAGTTCTACAACTTCTTTCACCTGAGCTGCTATTGATTTAATTACCTTAGGATCAATACCAGAACCTTGATCCCCACTTAATGCTTCACCACTTAATTTTAACACAATTCTACGGTATCGTGCTGTCATATTAACCTCCAAGAATTTAAATATTCATTATCACTTTTTCATGAGGAAATAGGGAACAAATTCATTGTCCCCTATTTGAGGTATCCTTATTATTTTTTAATTTGACTCATTACTTCATCAGCAAAGTTTTCTTCACGTTTTTCTAAACCTTCACCAACTTCATAACGAATAAATGATTTAACAGAAGCACCTTTATCGGCTACATATTTTTTAACCTTTTGGTCAGGATCTTTAACAAAGTCTTGTTCTAATAGGCAGATTTCTTGGAAGAATTTACCTAAACGACCTTCTACCATTTTTTCAACAATTTTCTCTGGTTTTCCTTCATTTAGGGCCTGTTGTTTTAATACTTCACGTTCATGGTTTACCTCTTCTTCATTTACATCTTCACGAGAGATATAACGAGGGTTAACCGCTGCAACGTGCATAGCGATGTCTTTACCAACTTGTTCATCGGTTGTTCCTTCAAGTACAGATAACACACCAATACGGCCACCCATATGTAGATAAGCACCAAATGTATCATTATCCGTTTTTGTAAGGATAGTAAATCGTCTTAATGTAATTTTTTCACCGATTTTAGAAACAACAGTATTGATATATGTTTCAACAGATTCTCCATCACCATGAAGTTTTTGTTGTAGAGCTTCTTCCACTGTTGCTGGTTGTTCTTTAACTAGGTGTTTACCTAGGTTAGAAAGTAATTCTTTAAACTGATCATTTTTGGTTACAAAGTCCGTTTCACAGTTTACTTCAAGAAGTACTGCAGTGTTGTTATCTACCTCAATGTGAGTAGATCCTTCTGCAGCAATACGGTCTGCTTTTTTGGCAGCTTTTGCAATTCCTTTTTCACGTAGAAAGTCAACTGCTTTTTCCATATCACCATCTGTTTCTTGAAGTGCCTTTTTACAATCCATCATACCTGCACCAGTTTTTTCGCGTAGTTCTTTTACTAATTTCGCAGTAATTGCCATGATTTTTCCTCCTTGGATATACGATGATTTATTAAAATGATTCTTTTGCATATAGTTAAAAAAGAGGATGAACCGGATGAATTAGACATCCTTCCTTTTAAAAAAGGTGATAAAAGGCTCATATCCTCTTATCACCCTCACCTTTTAAAATTACTCTTGATTTACTGCAGCTGCTTCTGCTTCTTCAGTAGTTTCTTCTGATTGTACTTCCTCGGTAACTTCGCCCTGTTTTACCTCTAAAATAGCATCCGCCATTTTGGAAGTCAAAAGTTTTACTGCGCGAATTGCATCGTCATTCGCAGGAATTACATAATCGATTTCATCAGGATCACAGTTTGTATCTACAATTCCAATGATAGGAATGTTTAATTTATGTGCTTCTGCGATTGCAATACGTTCTTTACGTGGATCAATAACAAATAAAGCATCTGGAAGGTTTTTCATTTCTTTAATTCCACCAAGAAACTTAACAAGACGGTCTTTTTCTTTTAATAAGTCCACTGTTTCTTTTTTAGGTAACACTTCAAAAGTTCCATCTTCTTCCATACGCTCTATATCTTTCAAACGGTTAATACGTTTACGGATAGTTTGGAAGTTCGTAAGTGTTCCACCTAACCAACGTTGGTTAACATAGAACATTCCTGAACGGGTTGCTTCATCGCGTACAGACTCTTGTGCTTGTTTTTTCGTACCAACGAAAAGAATTGAACCACCATTCGCTGCGATATCTTTTACAAAATTATAAGCTTCATCAACCTTTTTCACTGTTTTTTGTAGGTCGATGATATAAATACCGTTACGTTCTGTGAAAATGTATTTTTTCATTTTCGGGTTCCAACGGCGTGTCTGATGTCCAAAATGTACACCAGCTTCTAAAAGTTGCTTCATAGAAATTGCTGACATAAAATTTTCCTCCTAAATGGTTTTTTCCTCCGTTTAGATCATTTTTATATAGAGACCGAAGTAATTCGGCACCAACTATACAAATTACTAAACGTGTGTTTTTTTACCCAGTCGTTTCATTTTACAAACATTGAGCATTTACACCAAAAATTACTATACCATAACATTCATGTAGAATCAAGCTTATTTCTGGCCTTTTTTATGTAATTCTATAATAAGCTCTACCTCTGTTTTACCACATTCTAACGTTTTAGCAATTTCTGTCACACCTAAGCCCTTATCATACAATTGTAATACCCGAGCATCCAGAGAAGACTCTATCGTATCATCAATATGATCTACATTTATAATAGGTTCTGTTTCTTTTGTTTTTATTGGTTGAGCAAAATAAGGATCTGTTTCATTTTCATTCATCCTATTTTTTCCAACCAACTCTTTATTAGAAGTCGGATTGTTTTTCAATTCTACTTGTAAGCGATTATTCTCTGCTTTAATTGCTTGTAAATACTTCTCAAATAGACCTCTAATCACTTCTACCTCTTCCAGGTTTTTATTTTGTACTTTTTTTAACAAAATAAATATGGCGTAGATTGTGATAAGGTGTAATAAAAAACTGATAATTAATAAAAACGATATCATACTTGTTCCCCTTTAATGAATGACTTCAACCTCTGTGGAAACCATTTTCCTATCATCTAATCATCTAGTTGTGGCTCTTCCCATTTTATCATTTAGTTTGCTTATTATAGTTTATCAAGAATATCCTTTAATTTATTTATAGCTCTTTTATGAATTTGGGATATACGTGAAGTGGTTAAACCTAGGACACTTCCTATTTCTGTAACGTTAATTCATCAAAATAAAACAAACTAACCACTATTTGTTCTTTTTTATTTAGCTTTTTAATTGCTTGAGCGAGTTCTATTACAATTTCCTCTTGGAGAATTTGAGATTCAGGAATAATTGACGTTTGATCTGGTATGGAATAACCAATTCCTTCCTTTCCACCGTCATGTCTATTAGATTTCTCCTCGATTGATAAAATATTACTCATTAAGGAGTCTTTCATAATCGATTCAACTTCATGTGTTGTTAATCCGATATAGTTGGCAACCTCCACCGCTGTAGGGGAACGATGTAATGTTTGCTCCAAATGGTGATGACTCTGCTCTACTTTCTTCACTTTATCTCTTAAGGTTCTAAGTAATTTAACTGTTTCGAGCAATACTCCAGTAAACACTTGTTGAACGATATCTTCCGTTAAATTCCAATGAAGTAATTCCGTAAAACTGTGTTGTAACATTTGTAAAAGATTACTTAACATTTGATTACCAAAAACAATTAGAGCTAGTATACAGAAAAAAAGTAATATTACCGTATTTATATCTTGACTTTTCGCAACCTTCCCTTTTTTCCGTTCATCTTGACGTTTTTTTGGTGTGGCTTTTTCTGTTTTTTCACCTGCAAAAAACTGTAAATCTAATTACAGTTGCAAGTTAACCACCTCCGAATAATTGCATAAGTCCTCTCATGACATTAAACATGGTTTCAAATGAATTTTGAGCAATCGTAATATATAAACTCAAAAATACCAATATAGCTGCAAAACTAACAAAGATTTTCAAGGGAAGACCGACCACAAATACGTTCAATTGAGGAACGGTTCTCGCGATAATTCCCAATGCGACATCCACCAGAAACATACAGCCTACGATGGGTATAGAAATTTGGAAAGCAATCAGAAACATCATATTGAACGTATGAATGACAAAGTCTACAATTGACTTATTTTCAAACGGGATAAATTGATTGATTTCTATAAAATGAAAACTATTTACCATTCCATCTATTAACAAATGATGCCCATCGACCGATAATAAAAGTAGAAGGGATATCATATTTAAAAATTGTCCCATTATTGGGTTTTGAGCACCTGTTTGCGGATCCATAACATTTGCCATGGCAAAACCCATTTGGAAATCTATAAATCCACCAGCAACTTGTATAGCTGAGAAAATAATATGAGCAATAAGACCTATCATCAAACCAACAAGTGCTTCCTTTACCAACATAAAGACATACATTTCATCGACCAATACAGTGCTTGAATCCACGGTAAAGAAAACAACTAATGCAAGGAAAAAGCCCATACCAATTTTATATGGCAAAGGAATAGTCCGGTAAGAAAATAATGGCAACGTTGCAAAAAAAGCAAGAATCCGAACAAATATAAGAAAAAATACAGGAAGACTATTAATATTTATTATTTCTAGCATTACTTACCCTACAAAACTGATTTAGATTTTGAAAAATATTCATTGTAAACTCTACCATGGTTGTAAGCATCCAAGGTCCTAAAACAACTACACCTACTAATACTGCAATAATTTTTGGAACAAAGGCTAAGGTTTGTTCTTGGATTTGGGTTGTAGCTTGAAAAATACTTATAAGAAGACCAACTACAACCGCTAGGATAAGCAATGGACCAGTTACTTGTAATAAGGTATAAATAGAACTCTCTGCAAATGCTAATACGTTCTCACTATTCATGTTTAACCATTCGACAAAGTCTATCACTTTACGACAAAATACTATAAGAATATAATAAGAATGTAATTCACAGTTATTTAAGCATGGTCTTTAAGAACCAACAAAATCGACAACACGGGATCGACAACACGGGTTATATTATCACTTTTGTCATCAAACCGAAATATATTTGTCATATTAATGTCGAATATTATCAAATTCAAACTGGAATAACCGATTATTTTTACCTATAAAAAACTCAGAATATAAAATTAATAGTGAACGTATATTATTAGATTTGTCTTACACGATATCTACATATTAATAATTGAAATATCCCTTCATTTTTACATAAAAAACACAACACCCAGACTAATTCTGAGTGTTGTGTTTTATATTTTTCCGTATAGCTATACTTTTATCTTGAACGTAATTTATCAAGTTCAACTAAGAATTTATCATTTAATACTTTAATGTAAGTTCCTTTCATTCCTAGTGAACGAGATTCGATAACTCCAGCACTTTCAAGTTTTCTTAAAGCATTAACAATTACAGATCTTGTAATACCTACTCTATCTGCAATTTTACTTGCTACAAGTAATCCTTCGTTACCGTTTAATTCCTCGAAAATATGGTCGATAGCTTCTAATTCACTATAGGATAATGAACTAATCGCCATTTGAACAACTGCTTTACTTCTAGCTTCCATTTCAATTTCTTCCGTTTTTTCATGTAGAATTTCCATACCAACAACTGTTGAACCATATTCTGCTAACAATAAGTCATCATCACTAAAACTTTCATTAACTCTACCTAGAATTAATGTACCTAAACGTTCTCCACCACCAATTATTGGTACAATAGTGGTTAAGCCACCTTGGAATAAGTCTTTATTTTCCACTGGAAATACAGAATAATCGCTATCTACATCAAGGTTAGCTGTTGTTTCATGAATGTTAAACAATCCTTGTGTATATTCTTCAGGAAATCTTCTTTCCTCTAACATATTTTTCATTCTTTCATTTTCAATTTCCTGGTTGATAGCGAAACCTAATAGCTTTCCTCTTCTACTTAAGATGTAAACATTCCCTCCAATTACATCCCTTAATGAGCTGGACATATCATTGAAGTTTACAGACTTACCTGTTGCTTTTTGTAACATTGCGTTAATTTTTCGAGCACGATCTAAAAGTTTCATAATGATCCTCCGTTCATTCTTAAATATTATAATATAAATTGACTTAAATCTTTATTTTGAGCAATCGTTTTTAATTTATCATCAACATAACTTGGTGTAATTTTAATTTCTTCCATCGTTATATCTGGTGCTTCAAACGAAAGGTCTTCTAGTAATTTTTCTAAAATCGTATGGAGTCTTCTTGCACCAATATTATCCGTCTCCTGATTAACTTCATATGCAATTTCTGCCAGTCTAACTATAGCATCGTCAGTAAATACTACTTCTATACCTTCTGTTTTCAATAATGCTTCATATTGTTTTAATAATGCGTTAGATGGTTCTGTTAGAATTCGCTTAAAATCTTCTACGGATAACTTTTCTAACTCTACCCTAATTGGAAATCTACCCTGAAGTTCCGGAATTAAATCAGATGGTTTTGCCATATGAAAAGCGCCCGCGGCCATAAATAGCATATGATCTGTTTTCACAGGACCATGCTTCGTCATGACGGTGGAACCTTCTACGATTGGGAGTATATCGCGTTGCACACCTTCTCTAGAAACATTAGCTGAATTATTATCTTTTCCAACTACTTTATCAATCTCATCTATAAAGACGATTCCTGATTGTTCCGCTAGCTCAATAGCCTCTTGTGCAGCTTCTTCCATGTCCACTAATTTTTGTGCTTCTTGGCTTGTTAAAAGTTTTCTGGCTTCAGATACAGGTAATTTCCGTTTCTTTTTCTTGGTTGGCATAAATTGACCAAATACATCCTGCATGTTCATTCCCATATGTTCCATACCCGAACCTTGAAGCATATCAAACATGGATGGTGGTACCTCTTCGATTTCAACGGTTACCATCTGGTCTTCGAGTTCGCCTAATGCTAGCTTTTGTTCGATTTGCCTTCTCTTCGTTGAAAATTCTTCATCATTTTCTTTATTATTTTCTTCATCATCTGATGGTTGATTGGAAAATAACATTTCAAAAGGATTTTTTACGGTAGTTTGTTTTTTCGTTTGTGGTAGAAGAAGTTTTATTAATTTACGATTAGCTTCTTTTTCAGCTTGATCTTTCACTTCATTCATTTTCTCTTCTTTAACCATTCTAATCGCCATTTCGACAAGATCACGAATCATTGATTCAACATCGCGACCAACATAACCTACTTCCGTAAATTTCGTCGCTTCCACTTTTACAAAAGGGGCACCGACTAATTTTGCTAATCTTCTAGCTATTTCAGTTTTACCAACACCTGTAGGACCCATCATTAATATATTTTTTGGTATAATCTCATCTTTTAAGGAATTATCTAGCTTCGTTCTTCTATAACGATTTCTTAATGCTACAGCTACTGACTTTTTAGCATTTTTCTGTCCCACAATATATTTATCTAACTGGTCCACTATTTGTCTTGGAGTGAAACTTATACTCATGCTTTAGAGAGACCTCCTTTATTCCAGTACCTCTAGGGTAATTTGGTCATTCGTAAACACACAAATTTCACCTGCTATTTCCAATGCTGCCTGGGCAATTTCCTTCGCAGTTAATTCTGATGAATGTCTAACTAAAGCTCTTCCAGCACTTAGCGCATAATTGCCGCCAGAACCTATTGCTAGAATTCCGTCATCGGGTTCAATTACTTCTCCTGTTCCCGATACTAGATACATTTGTTCTTTATTCATGACGATGAGCATTGCCTCTAGCTTTCGTAAAACCTTATCACTCCGCCACTCTTTAGCAAGCTCTACGGAAGCTCTGGTAATATTTCCATCAAAGGATTGCAATTTACCTTCAAATTTTTCAAACAATGTAAAGGCGTCTGCCACTGATCCTGCAAATCCCGCCAATACCTGACCATTAAACAAACGTCTAACCTTTTTCGCTTTATGTTTCATCACTACTGCATTACCTAGTGTTACTTGACCATCACCACTCATTGCACTCTGACCATTGTGCTGAACAGCAAATATAGTAGTTGCATGCATTTCATTTGTCATACGTTTCACCTCAATACATTTAATTAATCTTTCGCACGAGGATGACTTTTCATATATACATCTCGCAAGTAATCCTTTGTAACATGGGTATAGATTTGTGTGGAAGATAAATTCTCATGACCAAGTAACTCCTGAACCACTCTTAAATCCGCTCCCTCATTTAGCATATGGGTTGCAAATGTATGACGTAATTTATGTGGATGTACATGGACGGTTAATGCAGCTTTGTCTACCATCTTATTAAGTACTAATCTCATTCCCCTGTCTGTTAAAGGATTACCTCTAGCATTTAAAAATAGGGCATCTGTACTTTTTTTAGCTTTTTCCAATAGGATTGGTCTAGCTTCATTTATATAGGTTTCTAAAGCTATTTCGGCAAACCGTCCAAAAGGAACATATCGTTCTTTTCGGCCTTTACCACGAATAAACATTGTACCAATAGAAAAATCAATATCCTTCAAATGTAGCCCTTGACATTCACTTATTCGAATACCAGTCCCGTAAAGCACTTCAATAATCGCTTGATCACGTTGTCCTAACGGTTCTGTCATATCATTAACTTCAAATAATTTCTCTATCTCTTCTTTATATAAAAAAGTCGGTACCGGTTTGCTTGTTTTCGGCAATGTGATTTGCGCGAACGGATTACCGGACAGCTTTCCTTCTCTTTCTAAAAACTTATAGAAACTTCTTAATGAGGAAATTTTTCGTGATACTGTTTTTCTACTTAGTTGCTTTTCATATAGTTGGGAAAGAAATACACGAACAACTCTTGCATCCACTTCTTTTAAATCCTGTATTGATTCTTGCTGTAAAAAGGCAAAAAAAATTTCAAGATCTTGTTGATAAAACTTTGTTGTATAGGGGGAAACATTTTTTTCTATTTGTAAATATTCCATAAACATCTTAGAATATTCAGCGAAATTGCGCAATACATCAACCCCCCTATCGATTAGCATTTAAATCATATCATACTAATTTTACGTTTGCAATTCATTTAACGGAATTGCAATAAAATTCTGACTCCTAGTCACCCTTATCCATTATACCACAATTGTTTGATTTGTCATGCAATTTGTTAATTTATGTATTAAACAATTATTGCCTCAACAAATGGTTATTATATCTACTTCATTTTTAGAAGTCAATTAATTATGATTTGATCTTTTTAGAAAAATCTCGTTTCGTGAATAAATTGTGAATAAAAGGTTTACTTACTGTATTACCAGAAAATAGCAAAACTATTCACCTTTTCAAAAACTTCTTATTACATTTAGTATTTGTGATGAAAATTACAATGAGAAAAGCTGCTTATCAATGGATAAGCAGCTTTTCTTAACTTTGTACTTCTTCTTCATAATCACAGTTTGTACATTTGACCTGAACACCTTTTTTGCTTTTCTTTTCAACAAGAAGAGATTCACATTTTGGACAAGGTCTTGCAATAGGTTTATCCCAGGAAACGAAGTCACAATCAGGGAATTGATCACATCCATAGAATGTACGTCGCTTTTTGGATTTTCGTTCAACAATATTGCCCTCTTCACATTTCGGGCATTTTACACCAATTTCTTTTAAAATAGGTTTGGTGTTTCTACAGTCCGGGAAGTTAGAACATGCGATAAACTTACCATATCGTCCCATTTTGTAGACCATTTCATGACCGCATTCCTCACAATCAACACCAGCAGGCTCATCCTTAATCTCTATTTTTTCCATCTCTTCTTCTGCTATCTCTAGACGTTTCCGGAAATCCTGGTAAAACTCATCAATTACCGCTTCCCATTCCTGATTTCCTTCTTCAATAGAATCTAAGTCACTTTCCATCTTTACTGTAAATTCAACATCGATTATTTCTGGGAAAAATTCTTCCAATAATTTGTTTACAATTGTACCTAACTCAGTCGGTATAAACCTTTTATTATCGAGTGTTACGTATCCACGACGTTGGATAGTATCTAATGTCGGTGCATAGGTGGATGGTCTACCAATCCCTAATTCCTCCATTGTTCGAACCAATCTAGCTTCTGTATATCTTGGAGGTGGCTGAGTAAAATGCTGATTCGGGATGATTTCCTTCGAATCTACAACCATTCCTTCCTGTAAATCTGGAAGGAATTTATCCTCTACCTTTTTATTATCATCGTTTCCTTCTATATATACTTTCATGAAACCCTTAAACTTTATTTTAGACCCAGTAGCACGAAATTCATATCCATTATTCATTAAATGTACAGTCATTGTATCCATTACTGCTGGAGCCATTTGACTTGCTAAGAAGCGTTCCCAAATTAATTTATAAAGCCTATACTGATCACGCGATAATACTTCTTTGAGGGATTTCGGATCTCGATTAATGGATGTTGGCCGAATGGCTTCATGAGCATCCTGTGCACCCTCTTTATTTTTTTTCTGCTTATTTGAACCGAGATATTCTTCACCAAAGTTCTCTTTAATATATTCAGATGACTCAGCCTTAGCAGTATCAGAAATCCTAGTAGAATCTGTACGCATATACGTAATTAACCCTGTTATTCCACCAGATTTCTTTCCGAGGTCAATTCCTTCATATAACTGCTGCGCAACCATCATCGTTTTTCTTGCTCTGAAGTTAAGTTTACGAGCTGCTTCTTGCTGGAGAGTTGACGTTATAAATGGTTGAGCTGGGTTCCTTCTTCTTTCCCGTTTTGTAACTTTATCAATCGAAAACTTGTTATCTAGTTTATTTAAGATTTCATTAACATCGTTTTCTGTTTTTAAATTTTGTTTTTTTCCATCGACTCCATAAAAAGAACCTTCAAACTCAGCATCTTCCTTTTGAAACTCAGCCTCAATGGTCCAGTATTCTTCAGGTTTAAAGTTTTCAATTTCTTTCTCACGGTCAATGATTAACTTCATCGCAACAGATTGTACACGACCGGCACTTAAGCCTTTTTTCACTTTTTTCCATAATAAGGGGCTAATGTTATACCCCACAAGTCTATCAAGAATACGTCTCGCTTGTTGTGCATCCACTAAATCTATGTCAATGGTACGTGGATGCTTAAATGAGTCTTTAATAGCATCTTTTGTGATTTCATTAAATACGACACGACACTCTGAATTCTCATCAACATTTAACGCATGTGCTAAATGCCATGCAATCGCTTCACCCTCACGATCCGGGTCGGCTGCAAGGTAAACTTTTTTTGCTTTTTTAGCAGATTTACGAAGTTCTTTTAATACGTCACCTTTTCCACGGATAGTAATATATTTAGGTTTAAAATTTTCCTCTACATCAACAGCCATTTGACTTTTAGGTAAATCTCTAACATGTCCCATCGATGCTTTCACTTCGTATTTTTTTCCTAAATAACGTTCAATTGTTTTTGCTTTTGCTGGTGACTCTACGATTACTAGATATTCTTTCATTTATGTTCCTCCTACAATGAGGTTAGCAATTTCCTAATAATATTAGTTTTTATTTGCATTTTATAAAACATTTCTCATTCTTAAATAATATATGATGATTTGAATAGATATGTAATTAGAAATCTTCACTAATACTAAATACATACATCCAATTTGTCAAACATACTGTTACAATAATTCAGAAAAACGCACACTATATTGTATGATATTTCATTCCAAAATTTATCCAATCCTCGGTAATATCCTCTGCGCTCTGTACTAATTTAGCACCTTCTTGAATCATCCGATGACACCCCTTCGTTTGGGGGTACAGAGGTGAACCTGGTACTGCATATACTTCTCTTCCTTGGTCCAATGCTTGATCGACTGTTATTAGAGTTCCGCTTCTTTCTGTTGCTTCAACAACTAATGTTCCAAAGCTCAAGCCACTAATAATTCGATTTCGTTCTGGAAAATGGTATCTTATAGGAGGTCTATTAGGTGGATATTCTGATAACAATAAACCATCTTTAGCAATCTGATAAAATAAAGAAGTATTTTGTTTAGGATATATATTTTGAAAGCCACTACCAACAATAGCAATTGTCTTTCCATTATTATTTAACGTAACTTGGTGTGCATAACTATCAATTCCTCTTGCTAAACCGCTAACAATTAACCAGTTATCCTTTATTAATGGCTCCACAATGAATTCAACTTTTTTAAGAGCTTCATTAGAAGGATTTCTAGTACCAATAACACTTAACATCTTATTATATCCTAATAAAGAGACGTCACCATAAGCATATAAAACTAGTGGTGCGTCTTTAATTGTATTTAACACAGGTGGATAGTAGTCGTCAACTATTGTGATGATTGGAAAATCACTTATATCCTTTTTTAACCTCTTTCTTACACTCAAATTATGAAGATCGGAATAGAATAATGATGCATTTTTCTGAGGAATTAAGTATTTGTAAGAAATTTCTAATGAAGATAATTTATAAATTTCTGTTAAGGAAGGATCCATTTGGAGGAATCTTCGAATAACGTTCCGAGTAATCCCACGACATCTGGAAATATGAATAAGTCGTAAACGTGTTTTCTGCAAAACAGCACATCCTTTGTTTTGTTCTCTTGTCATTTTTCATTAAAATAGAACCTAAAAAGTGGTTACCTTTTAGGTTCTATTATGATTATGATAGCCTATAGAGGTTTTTTAACCCTACAATTCGGTCATTTTTACTTTTCTAATTGTCTAGCTGCAGCGTCCAGCGACTAGTGAGACTTCCTTCACCATCGTAGATAAGTCAACATTGGCTCAGTACAGTCCGTACGTCGCTAAATGGGCACTTGTGCTTTTCTAGTGTGTTTTACATTTTTCAGTTAGGCCTTTTTCTTCTAGCAACTTAATCATAGTTTCTCCAATTACTGCTGGTGTGTCAGCTACAGCAATTCCGCACTCTTCCATAACGCGGATTTTTTCGTCTGCTGTTCCTTTACCACCTGATATAATCGCACCTGCATGACCCATCCGCTTTCCTGGAGGGGCAGTTGCTCCACCAATAAACCCAACAACCGGTTTTTTCATGTTTGCTTTAATCCACTCTGCTGCTTCTTCCTCTGCAGTTCCACCAATTTCACCAATCATGACAACTGCTTCTGTTTCTGGGTCATTGTTAAATGCATCAAGTACGTCAATAAAATTCGTTCCATTAACCGGGTCTCCACCAATACCTACTGCAGATGTTTGTCCATATCCAGCTTGAGATAATTGATGTACTGCTTCATAAGTTAATGTTCCAGAACGAGAAACAACTCCAATATGTCCTTTTTTATGAATATATCCAGGCATAATTCCGACTTTAGATTCATCTGCCGTAATAACTCCAGGGCAGTTTGGTCCTACTAATCTCGTTTTCTTACCTTCCATATAACGTTTTACTTTCACCATATCTTGTACTGGAATATGTTCTGTAATACAGATTGTTAAATCTAATTCAGCATCCACTGCTTCCATAATTGCATCTGCAGCAAATGGTGCTGGTACATAGATAACAGATACAGTTGCACCTGTTTGATCTACAGCTTCTTGAAGCGTATTAAATACAGGTACACCTTCAACCTCTGTACCACCTTTTTTCGGTGTTACACCACCAACGATTTTTGTACCATATTCAAGCATTTGTTTTGTATGAAATCTAGCTGTTCCACCAGTAATACCTTGGACAATTACTTTTGTGTCTTTATTTAAATATACACCCATTTTCGTCCGTCCTTTCCTTTATTATTTCACCATAGAAACAATTTTTTGTGCACCGTCAGCCATGGAATCTGCTGAAGTGATATTTAGTCCAGATTCGTTTAATATTTTCTTACCTAAGTCTACATTTGTACCTTCTAAACGTACGACTAGTGGAATTTCTAATCCTACTTGCTTGGTTGCTTCCACAACACCCTCTGCAATTACATCACACTTCATAATTCCACCGAAAATATTAACGAAAATACCTTTTACATTTGGATCAGACAGAATGATTTTAAATGCTTCTGTAACCTTTTCTGCAGTAGCACCACCACCAACATCAAGGAAGTTAGCTGGTTCACCGCCAAAGTATTTAATAATATCCATCGTTGACATTGCTAAACCTGCACCATTAACCATACATCCAATATTTCCATCTAATGCTACATAACTTAAGTCATATTTAGAGGCTTCAATCTCTTTTTCATCTTCCTCATCTAAGTCACGAAGTTCAGAAATTTCTGGATGGCGATATAATGCGTTATCATCAAAATTAAGCTTTGCATCAAGAGCTAATACTTCTCCATCGCCTGTTGTGACAAGAGGATTAATTTCAGCAATAGAACAATCTTTTGCAACAAAAGCTTCGTATAAGCCTGTCATAAATTTAACAGCTTTTCCTACTAATTCTTGTGGAATATTGATGTTAAATGCTAATCTACGAGCTTGATAAGGTGCTAGTCCGACAACAGGATCTATCACTTCTTTAAAAATCTTCTCAGGTGTTTCTGCTGCCACCTCTTCAATCTCCGTTCCACCTTCTTCGGAAGCCATCATAACTACTCGAGAAGTGGCACGGTCTAATACAACTCCAACATAATATTCCTTTTTAATGTCACAGCCTTCTTCTATAAGAAGTCTTTTAACTTCTTTTCCTTCAGGTCCTGTTTGATGAGTTACTAATGTCTTACCAAGAATTTCATCAGCATATGTACGAACCTCATCCAAATTTTTCGCAACTTTTACCCCGCCTGCTTTACCACGTCCTCCAGCATGAATTTGTGCCTTGACAACGTTTACAGCGGAACCTAATTTTTTCGCTGCCTCTACAGCTTCATCAACTGTATATGCCACGTGACCATTAGGTACTTTTACCCCAAATTCACGTAAAACTTCTTTACCCTGGTACTCGTGAATGTTCATTCTCCATCCTCCTAACAAATTTACTGCAATTTCATTGTATTAAAAAAAATGAAATTTAACAAGAAAAAGTCCTTAAAGATAAAACGAAATTGTCACATTTATTCACTTAATTACTTATCAGCATTATAAATAAAGGAAAAAACCTCTGCTACAGCTTCATATAACTCCTCTGGAATCGTTTCATTTATATTTAATTCGGACAATAATTCAACTAATGAGGAATCTTCCATGATGGGGACATTGTTTTTAGTCCCTTGTTCAATGATTTCATCAGCAATTAAACCTTTTCCCTTTGCCGAAACAATAGGGGCATCTGCTACCTGTTCATCATACTTTAAAGCAGCTGCTTTTTTCTGTTTCATATGCGTAAATCGACCCCCTCATAGGAGGTTAATTGTTCTTTCTTTTTAATAACCTCTTTTGATTTTTCTTGTAATGGTTGAAAGTTAACGGACGTCAAATGAAAGTTTAATTCCTGTAATGCGGTATTTAATTTTCCTTGCAATGTTTTTGTCAATAAGTTTAGTTCCAACGTATCATTGTAAATTGTCATCGTAATGGACCTTTGCTGAATATGCATGTCTATGATTGTTTCTTGTAAATAAGCAAGCTTCAAATTAAAATAAATCCGGCAATAATTCGGATTTATTTTACCCTCCTCCGTTTTTTGACTCTCAAAATTCAGTTCCAAATCATTTTTTAATCCTAGCTTTAATGACGGGACTTGAATGTGTGCCTGAAGAAAATTATCCGACTCCTGAACACTATTTATATGTAGGCCATTGATAAGATATAGTAATCTTGATGCATGCTTATTTGTAGCCCTATTTCCTTTTGTGATTAGCTGTAGTAACATTTCCTTTATTGACATTTGCTTATCTTTATTTTGATCAAATTTCATTCTATGCTCATAATCTAAACCAATTGTTGTTAAATAACGTTGTAATTGTTGAATAAATTGCTCTTTGGGATTAGCTTTTGAAAATATCCCCATATGAAGATTAGAAAATTGCTTTAAATTATCTTTATCCTCTTGCAATTGGGTTAATTGACTGAGTTTCTCTTTTAATGGAATCTGAAGCTTGTTCGATTCAAGATAGTTAAGTAGATTTAGCATGCTTTGACTTTGATTCGAGTTATTCACTGCTGATAAAGCTTGAAAAATCTCTTTAGTGATTGGGAGTTTGCGATGAATCATTTCTTTGAGAATGGTTTGTTTCTCAGGATTATTCTTAAAATAATGAAGGAGTTTAAAAGAGCTATCTAACTGTGAATGTTTAAATGGCAATCCTTCTCTTATAAGGGATTGAACAAACTCTTGATGAATCTTAGTTCCTTTCAAGTCAAGATGTCGCAAAAGATTAGCTGTATCTGATTTACTTTGATTTTTTAATGAATCTCCTAATACTTTTAAATACAACATATTATTTCCAGTTTCTACTTGAAAATGGTATTTTCCGCCCGCAACTAAGGGAGCATTTAACTGTGCAATCAGTATTTGACGATTTAATCTACCTTATTATTTGGAAACAGCTTTTCAATATTTCCACTTACAATTTGTCCGTCTTTTAATCCTTGACCTGTTGGATTCCATTTTGTTGGCTCCGACCCACTAATTTTATACTGATTCAGTTGCTCTTCTCTCCTCTCTTCCTTTCAGAACATTCTTCACTGGTGCAAAGGACTTTCGGTGATATGGTGTTACACCAATTTTCTCTAACTTAGCCATATGAAACTTTGTTCCATATCCCATATTAGACGCAAAGTCATATTCCGGATATTCATTATGTATTTCCTTCATAAGGCGATCACGTGTCACTTTTGCTAATATACTTGCTGCTGCAATGGATATGCTTTTAGCATCCCCTTTAACAATTGACTCAGACGTACAGTTCAAACCATGTAATTGTACCGCATCAATTAATGCATGGTCTGGCTGAATATCCAATTTTTGAATGGATTGAGTCATTGCTAGCTTAGTCGCCTCGAAAATATTCATATCATCAATCGTTTGATTATCAATAACAGCAATATGATAACTAGTAGCATGTTCTTTAATAAAAGTAAAGTATTTCTCCCTCATTGCCTCTGTTAGTTGCTTGGAATCATCTAATCCTAATAGTTTAACATCCCTTGGCAAAATAACTGCTGCAGCAACAACAGGACCTGCTAATGGACCTCTACCAGCTTCATCCACACCTGCAACAAACTCTTTACCGTTACTATTAGCCCTATGCTCATATTGACACATTTCTTCAAATTTAATTTCTAATTCCGCTTCTTTCTGTTTTTGTTTTTCATAAGATTGAACGATTTTCTGTACACCTTTTCTATCATCCTTCTTTAATTCCTGAACCATTTCATCATGAAGCTGACCATTCTGAAATAAACGCTTCAAATCGGATATTGTTTCTCTTTTCATCATTACACCTCTTTACATGTTATATCGGCTAACTTAACTAATAAATAAATGTCACAAGCCTTTTCAAAAAAAATTTTCTTGAAGCCAAAGTCTAAGACAGATCCATATTACTTTATTACAAAAAAAGATGACATCCATCCTTAAGATGCATGTCCCTTTTCATTTAGGGTTGTTCCAGTGTTATTTTTCCAAGTCGACCTGTTCGTAAATCCCTTAGAAAAATGTCAGATACCTTATCAAAGTTCACATGGCCGCCGCTTTCCAAGGCACCTCTTTGCTGACCTATTTTCTCAAAAATATCCAACATATCATTCATATTTTCCCCTATGTCGTAACGCTCTAATAAATACTGAGGATAATATTCTTGCATATAAGTTATAACAAAAGCCACAATGTCTTGTAATGATAATAATTGGTCTTTAATAGTACCAATAGCTGCCAATCGATACCCAACATCCTGATCCTCAAATTTAGGCCATAGAATCCCCGGTGTGTCCAAGAGTTCAAAATCTTTCTTGATTTTAATCCATAATTGTTGTTTGGTTATCCCTGGTCTATCACCTGTTTTAGCAATCTTTTTATTTGCTAGACGATTTATAAGAGTCGACTTACCTACGTTCGGAATACCAACTATCATTGCTCTAGCTGGTCGAGGGTTAATCCCTTTTTTCTCTAATTTTTTCATCTTCTCCTGACCTAAATCCTTAGCCAACTGAATAACATGTTTTATATCTGATTTTTGATTTACATCTACACTAACAGCAGGTACTTTTTTTTCATTAAAATAGCTTAACCACTTGTCGGTTACTGCTATATCTGCTAGATCTTTTTTCATTAAAACAATCATTTTTGGCTTATTTTGTAAAACTTGTTGTAGCATAGGATTTTGTGATGAAAAGGGAGCTCGTGCATCCACTAATTCAATCACAAAGTCAACCAATTTCAACTTCTGTTCCACTTCCCGTTTCGCCTTTGCCATATGTCCCGGGAACCACTGTATTGTCATACGTATTACCTACTCTCCTACAATTTGCATCCTGTCAAATGGCCAATAGATAAGCCCCGCCTTTCCAACAATTTCGTCCATTGGAATGACACCCAACATTCTACTATCTGTTGAGTTTCCTCGATTATCTCCTAAAACAAAGACGTGACCCTCAGGTACTTTATTATATCCCCCCGGTAATTCCTCCAGGGTAAAGTCGTTTGTAAGTGTTTGATACGGTTCCATATTTTGCTTTTGTTCTGCTAAAAATGGTTCATCAATCGGTTCCCCATCTATATACAGTACTTCATCTTTAACTTCAACATGTTCACCAGGAAGGGCAATAATTCGTTTAATAAAATCTTTTTGAGCAGACGCATGAAAAACAACAATATCAAATCGTTCAGGTTTACCAATTTTATAGCTGATTTTATTTACAATCATCTGATCCTGATCATGTAATGTTGGTAGCATAGATGGTCCGTCAACAACAATTGGAGAAAAAAGAAACATTCGAACAACAAATGCTAATCCTAAGGCAAACAGTAAAGCTTTAAACCAATCGAACCATTCATTCTTTTTTTTAGCCATGTGTTCTCCCCCATGCCCTACATTAGTCTTATAGACGTTGTTCAAAAAGGCTGGTAAAAAGGTCGCGATACATCTTCGTCAGATAAGTGCTTTTCTTTTTCTAGGACGTTAAAACCTCAGCCGACTAGCCCTCTTTATCCTTCTTTTTGAACACATACTTATATTATAGTTTATCATATCAATCAAATTTAATGAGAGAATTATGTAAAAATGCTTGTACCATCTTTTATGCTTATGGTTATATATTGCATATTAAATGGGAATTAGAAATAAAAAAGGAGCTTGTGCAGTGCCCAAGTTCCTTTTTTATTACTGTTATTTATACAGTTCTTAAAATTATATACGTTCTTTAATACGTGCTGCTTTACCACGACGGTTACGTAGGTAGTATAGTTTCGCACGACGTACAATACCACGACGGGTTACTTCAATCTTATCAATACGTGGTGAATGTACAGGGAATGTACGCTCAACACCTACACCGTAAGAAATTTTTCTTACTGTAAATGTTTCACTAATTCCACCATTTTGACGTTTGATTACAACACCTTCAAAAACCTGAATACGTTCGCGAGTTCCTTCAACAACCTTCACGTGAACTTTAACAGTGTCACCTGCTCGGAAGTTTGGATGATCTGTACGTAATTGGTCTTTTGTAATGTCTGCAATGATTTGTTGCATCTTACTTCACTCCTTCCAAACTAATGTTCATCATTCATATACGAACAGCGGAACATCGTTTTACGGCTTAAACGACATTAAGCACAATTAATAATATAACATACTGATTTATGTAGTTCAACTATAATTTCTTTAAACTATGTAAATAAAAACAGAAGATGTAGAAAACACCCTTTTCCCATGAATTTAGGGTTCTTCCTGAATTATTTTTTTCAATAGATTTGTATCCTCTTTAGTTAATGTGAGCGAATCCAACAAATCCTTCCGACGTTCATAGGTTCTTTTTAATGATTGTTCCTTGCGCCACGCTTCAATTTTGGCATGATTCCCCGATAGTAAGACATCAGGTACTTTCATTCCTCGAAAGTCAGCCGGACGGGTATAGTGAGGATGTTCTAATAATCCTGTTGAAAAAGAGTCTTGCGGTGCAGAATCCTTATTACCCAAGACATTAGGAAGTAATCTAACAACACTATCAACTACCACCATCGCACCAAGCTCCCCACCAGTTAATACAAAATCACCTATTGAAATTTCATCAGTGACCAGATTTTCCCTAATTCTTTCATCATAACCTTCATAATGACCACAAATGAAGATAAGATGATCCTCTTTTGCCAATTCTTCTGCTTTTTTCTGATTATAGGTTTCTCCCTGAGGGCACATAAGAACAATCCGTGGCTTCCTTTTCTGATTGTTTACAATACTTTCAACGGCATCGAATACCGGTTGCGGCGATAACACCATTCCCGCTCCACCACCATACGGATAATCATCCACTTTATTATGTTTACTTTCTGTATAATCCCTGAAGTTTATAAGATTATAACTGAATTGTTCCTTTTCATGCGCCTTTTTTAATATCGATGACTGAAATACTCCAGAAAACATCTCAGGAAAAAGTGTTAGAATATCAATATGCATTAATCTAGCAACCCTTCCATTGGTTCAATAATAATTTTTTGTTCTTCAATATTAACCGACTTCACAACATCCTCAATATACGGGACTAATAAATCTTTTTCGTTGTGACGTTTTACTACCCATACATCATTTGCACCGGGAGTCAGAATCTCCTTTACTATCCCTAGATTTTGATTTTCAGTCGTATAAACCTCACAACCAATAATCTCATGATAGTAATACTCATGTTCCTCTAACTCTGTCAACTGATCCTCCGTTATGGTTAAGTACAAACCCTTAAAATGTTCCACATCATTTATATTATTATAACCTTCAAAATGAAGGAGATCATAGCCTTTATGTAAACGATAACCATCTATCTTTAGCTCTAGCTTCTCGTCATTATCTTTTTCTAGAAATAATATATTTCCTTTTTCAAAACGGTCATCAAAATCGCTGATGCGTAATACCTTCACTTCACCACGGATGCCATGTGTATTAATGATTTTACCTACTTTAAACATATTTGAATTCATAACGTATCACCTTATTTTTCTATTGATCGATTCGAATAACTACACCATCTTTAATAATGATTGCTTGTTGCTCCATGATTTTATCCCAATGCGTTCCCTCTCTCACTTCAACAAGAGCTTCAACCTCTTTCTCCACGATTTCACTACCTAGTTCAAGCATTTCCAATTGCTCTATTTTAAAGTCAATAAGTTGCACTTTTTCCTTTCTTTTATTAATTTCCTTTTGGAACCGCCGTGAAACCTCCTGTTTGGATACACCAGTCTTATTTTGTAATTTTCGCTTTTCAAATAGGAGTTGTTGACACTCTTGTTCAAGACGCATTTTTTGCTCATGAAATTTATCTTTCAGCTTTCCCTTGCTTTTTTCTGTAACGATTTGCTTAATTAGGACCTTCTTCACTATTTTCATAATTTCTCCTCGCTTTCAAAAAAGGGAAAATTAATTTAGCTAGAGTCTTTAACGTTTTTACGTAACCTAAAATATTAATAGCATATAGAAAAGGGAAAGAAAAACCAATTGGTCCCTTTCCCTTTTCTACATAATATCTAAGTAGATGCGCTTTTCCCCATCTTTTTTAGCTGCGTAAACAACTGTACGAATCGCTTTTGCAATACGACCATTTTTACCAATCACCTTTCCAACATCATCATTATGAACAGTAAGGTGATAGACAATTTTCGTATCTTCTTCTGTTTTCGAAATAGCAATGTCTTCAGGGTGATCGACTAATGGTGTCACAATTGATTCAATTAGGGCTTTCATGATATCACACTACTTTACCATTAATTTTTTTGTTCGTGGAATTTTTTCATGATGCCTTCTTTTGAGAATAGGTTACGTACAGTATCACTTGGTTTAGCACCTTTTTTCATCCAATCAAGTGCCTTTTCCTCATCTATTTTAACTTCAACAGGACTAACAACAGGATTGTACGTACCAATTTGCTCGATATTACGTCCATCACGAGGAGAACGTGAATCAGCTACAACAATACGGTAGAATGGATTTCTTTTAGAACCCATACGTTTCATACGAATTTTAACTGCCATTTTTTCTTACACCTCCATAAATGTTTATCACAAGATATGATTCTAACAGAAAGTTTTTAGTCTGTAAAGTGTTTTTACATTACATTGTAAAAAAAAGCATTCAATACGTCACTAAACAGGTACTTCCGCTTGTCTTATTACCTAATACTTTACGTAAAATTTGTTGCTTTTGTCGCATTTGAAGGAAAATGCGCAATAATTTATTAAGATAGTTGATGGTGCGTTTACACCGCTGCAGAAATACACTACGCTTTCCGCGGGAGCTGATGAGCCTCCTCCGAGCTAACGCTCTCCGGAGTCTCACCTAGGCTTTTCATCCCGCAGGAGTCTTCGTGTATTTCCTCCGCTGGTTTGGTGTGAAACAAACTTATATCGTATTGTCCCATACTTTCTAAATGGTTGATTGGAGCGGATGGCAGTCGATTCCTTGAAAATAAAAACCGATTTACTACGTACGATGTTTCGCTGACGAAGCCTTCCTTGTCCTGCGAGAAAAGCACGTGTCTAAACCTGAGCAGGAAGTGGTTTTCTGCTACGGAGGCTGAGGCCGTGCCCCAAGGTCCGCGACTGGCCGTAGTGGAAATCAACCTGCACCAATATGGAATAGAGCTAATACACATCATATCTATTTTGCGTCAAAACAACAATCTTTAGAATATAGCCATTACATGAATGGGAAGTTCATTCCTTTACCTTTTTTGCCTTTTTGCATGTTGGTCATTTGTTTCATCATTTTCTTCATGTCATTAAATTGCTTCAATAATCGATTGACTTGTGAGACAGAGGTTCCAGAACCTTTTGCAATCCGTTTTTTACGGCTTGCATTAATTATTCCAGGCTCCTTCCTCTCTTTCTTTGTCATCGATTGAATGATTGCCTCGACATGGACAAGCTGTTTTTCATCGATTTGGGCATTTTTTAATCCCTTCATCTTATTTGCACCTGGGATCATGTTAATTAACTCATCTAATGGTCCCATATTTTTCACTTGACCCATTTGCTCTAAGAAATCATCGAAAGTAAAGGACATGGTGCGCATTTTTTCTTCCAGGTCTTTCGCTTGTTTCTCATCAACATTAGCTTGTGCTTTTTCAATTAACGAAAGGACATCACCCATACCTAAAATACGCGATGCCATTCTTTCGGGATGGAAGGCTTCTAATTGATCTAGCTTTTCACCCATCCCTGCAAATTTTATCGGCTTATCTGTTACTGCTTTAATAGATAATGCTGCACCACCACGGGTATCCCCATCGAGTTTCGTTAAAACAACGCCTGAAATGTCTAGTTGCTCATTAAAACTTTCTGCAACATTCACTGCATCCTGACCAGTCATCGCATCAACAACTAAGAATATTTCATCAGGATTTACATTTGTTTTAATTTGCTGAAGCTCATCCATTAAATCTGTATCCACATGCAAACGGCCAGCAGTATCAATAATGACGTAATCAAGATGTTCTTCCTTTGCCTTTTCGATAGCTTCCGTTGCAATATCAACAGGGTTTGCTTCTGTGCCTTTTGAAAATACTGGCATACTTAGTTGTTGTCCTAAAGTTTCCAATTGGTTAATTGCAGCTGGTCTATAAACATCACAAGCAACGAGAAGTGGGGAACGGTTATGTTTCTTACGTAATAAGTTTGCAAGTTTTCCTGTTGTAGTTGTTTTCCCGGCACCTTGCAAACCAACCATCATTATAACAGTAGGTGGGCGATTAGCAACTGCAATTTTGCTTTGCTCACCACCCATTAGTGCTGTTAATTCTTCTTTTACAACTTTAATAACCTGTTGCCCTGGTGTTAAGCTCTCCATAACTTCTTGTCCAACAGCACGTTCCTTAATTCGTTTAATTAAATCTTTTACAACTTTAAAGTTAACGTCTGCTTCAAGTAATGCCAATCGGACTTCTCGGGTCATTTCTTTTACATCTTGTTCCGAGACCTTTCCTTTGCCTGTAATTTTTTTAATTGTACTTTGCAGGCGGTCGGCCAATCCTTCAAATGCCATAGAGGGTGTCCTCCTAATCTATTTCTTTTAATTGTTGAATGAACGTTATCATACGTTGATCTGTGGTTTCTTTCTCCATTTTTTCAAGGATAGAAATTCTCTTTAAAAACCTTTCATATAAACGTAATTTTTGTTCATAGGATTCAAGCATTGTTTCCGTGCGTTTTATATTATCATAGACAGCTTGGCGTGAAACCTGATGTAAATCAGAGATTTCCCCAAGTGAATAGTCCTCTAAATAATATAATTCCATATAACTCCGCTGTTTAGTTGTTAATAAAGCTTGATAAAAATCATATAAATAGTTTATTCGGGTTGTTTTTTCTATCAAAACTCCACCCCTTTGTTAAGTAAAAATCCTTTACATTAATCATACCTAAAAATGCATATCTGTCAAGAAAATCATGAGGAAAGAGAAGCAGATAGATTGCTTATTCATCTATCTGTTCTATCACATTTTCCTCTTCTAGCATATCAGCAAATAAACCATATACAAATGCATGTGCATCAAATTTTTGTAAGTCTTCAATTCCCTCACCTAAACCGACATATTTAACAGGTATGTTCAGTTCATTACGTATAGCTAGAACAATTCCACCCTTTGCTGTACCATCCAGTTTGGTTAATATAATTCCAGACACATCGGTTGACTCTGAGAACGTTTTAGCTTGACTTAAAGCATTTTGTCCTGTTGTCGCATCTAGCACAAGCAACACTTCATGAGGAGCACCAGGAATTTCTCGCTCAATTACACGTTTTACCTTTCCTAGCTCATTCATCAGATTTACCTTATTTTGTAACCTACCAGCTGTGTCACAAATGAGGACATCTGCTTGACGAGACTTTGCCGCTTTAATACCATCAAAAATAACTGCGGCAGGATCACTACCAGCATTTTGCTTAATAACGTCCACCCCTGCACGCTCACCCCAAACCTCTAGCTGTTCAATAGCTCCAGCTCGGAAAGTATCACCAGCAGCTAGTACAACATTTTTTCCTTCTTGCTTTAGTTGAGAAGCTAATTTTCCAATGGAGGTTGTTTTACCAACTCCATTTACACCAACTACTAAAATAACGGATAAACCATCCTCATTTCTTATATTAATGCTTTCAATTTCCTCGTCATCATCCCCATAATAAATCTCGACTAATTTTTCAGAGATAACACTTTTAACTTCCTTTGTATCTTTAATATTTTGACGCTTTACCTCCATTTTCAGTTCATCTATTAAGTCCATGACTGTCATGACGCCAACATCAGCAGAAATAAGCACCTCTTCTAGTTCTTCAAAGAAATCCTCATCCACTTTTCGATACCTTGCAATGAGGTCATTAATCTTCCCAGAAAATGTATTTCTGCTCTTTTTCATACCTTCTTTATATTTTTCTGTAACTTCTTCTGCCTCTTTATTTTTAGTAAATTTATTTTTTAATTTATCCATAAAACCCATGGCAACAAAACCTCCTTATGAACTTATTAATTCTTTGGTATCTTCAAGTTTGACAGACACCATGCGTGATACTCCGGATTCCTGCATGGTAACACCATATAATACATCAGCCTCTTCCATTGTACCCTTTCGGTGTGTAATCACAATGAATTGTGTTTTCTCACTATAAAGTTTAATGTACTTCGCAAAACGAGTTACATTTGCTTCATCTAACGCAGCTTCCACTTCATCTAAAATACAGAATGGAACAGGTCGAACTCTGAGAATAGCAAATAATAGAGCGATTGCAGTTAATGCACGTTCTCCACCAGATAACAGTCCCAGGTTTTGTAATTTTTTTCCTGGTGGTTGAGCAATAATTTCTACTCCTGTTTCTAATAAATGTTTAGGGTCTGTTAATTTTAATTCCGCGTGTCCACCACCAAATAATTGTGTAAATACACCCTTAAACTCATCTTTAATTTTACTAAAAGTGGAATCAAAACGACTAATCATTTCTTCATCCATTTCAGATATGACAGTGAATAACGTTTTCTTCGCTTCAACTAAATCATCCCGTTGTTCCGATAAAAATGCATAGCGTTCTGAAACACGTTCATATTCATCGATAGCACCTAAATTGACATTTCCTAACCTTTCTATTCTATTCTTTAATTCTTGCACTTCTAGTTTGGATTTCTGAATATCCACTGCTTTTTCATAGGTTTGTGATGCCTTCTCATACGTTATGGTATATTCTTTTTGCAGATGTTGAAGGCGATTTTCTAAATCCACATCAAGACGATTTGCCTGTACTTCATTTTCTTGTATCTTTTGAACAAAGATTTGATGTTTTTTATTTTCTTCCTTCAATTCTCTATCCCTATCTTGAACTAGCTGTGTGAGCTGCGCACGTTCTGAACGTAGTCGCTGTACCTGTTCTGTTATCTTTTCCCTTTTCTGTTTATTAGAATGTAAATTTTCAACAATCTCCTCTTCTGTTTCCTCTACATGATCCAGTTCTAAGAGATTTTGCAATTCCT
This sequence comes from Oceanobacillus senegalensis, assembly GCF_900176885.1. Lineage (GTDB taxonomy): Bacteria > Bacillota > Bacilli > Bacillales > Amphibacillaceae > Oceanobacillus > Oceanobacillus senegalensis. The sequence goes on from NZ_LT839648.1 coordinate 1,808,387, forward strand.
TTTCATAGGAGTCATATTGAGCTTGTACATCAGATAACCTTGATTCAACAGACTGCACTTTTTCTTTTTGGCTTTTCACACGTTCTTCCTGCTCCGCTAAGGAAACTTGATAACGATGCAACTCATTTTGCAATGCTTCTTGATTTTCTTTAAGTTCTGCTTCCTGATTTGTAAGTTCATCAATCTCTTTCTGAGTACTATTAATCCGTTCTTTAATCTTGTTCAAATCTTTGGTTAATTGTTCATCTTGTAATTTTAATTTTTTGTTATCTTCTAAATACTGCTTTTGATCCTGATCAAAGATATATAGGTTATCATTTAAAGACTCTAATTTCAGTTCTATTTCTTTATATTCCGACTGAATCTTCTGAAGGACTTGCTGTTCCTCCATACCTCTTTCCTCTTGTTCTTTTAACTGTTCTTCTGTTTGAACAATTTGTGCTTTTTGCTTTTGAACCTTTTTTTCGAATAAAATAATTTTTTCCTGAAAGTCATGAACCTTTTCCGTTATATTCTGTAAATCTTTCTCTCGAGTAAATAAAGATTGATTTGTTTTCTTTTGTGCACCACCTGACATGGATCCCCCGGGATTTACCACATCTCCATCTAGAGTTACTACTCGAAATCTACGATGTACCATTCCTGCAATTTCGTTAGCATCTTTTAATGTTCTAGCTATAATTACATGACCCATAAGGTGGTTAATCGCTCGTTGATAAACCGGTTTTGTGTTAATTAATTTAGCGGCAATTCCAACAAAACCTGGATGATTTTCTATTTTTGCTATCGCATCTTTGGATACAAAGCGTTCTTGTATCGATTCAAGCGGTAAAAAGGTTGCCCGACCGCTGTTAGTCTTTTTCAACCACTGAATCGCATTTCTTGCTGATAAATCATTTTGTACAACAATATGTTGAGCTTGTCCACCTAGTACCGTCTCAATTGCGGTAATAAATTCCTTTGGTACATCAATTAATTCAATAACAGCACCGTGAATATTATCTAGGGAATGCTGCTCACGAGCTTTTAAAACAGCTTTAACTCCTTGGTAGAAACCTTGAAAATCCTCTTTCATCTCCTCAAGCATTTCTTTCTTCGACTTTAATTTTTCAATGTATTGGTAGCCCTGATATAACTTAGTTTGGGATTCCTGAAAAGAATGACGGTCACTTTCAAGCATTTTTTTTAAACCTTTTAGAGATTTCACACTATCGGCGTAGCGAGACTCTTGCTCTTTATGCTTGTATTCCATTCGTTCCTTCTTAGCCGCTAATTCTTCTCTTAAATTCAATAAATCTTGAAATTTTGTGGCTTGTCTATCTTTTTTCCCAGAAATTTGTTGCATTTGTTGATTAATTGATTGCTTTTCATTTCTTAGAGCTGCTTGTTTGTTCAGATGTTCAATATAATCCGATTTCAGTTCCTCAATTTGCCCAGAAATAGATGCTTCACTCCAAGAAAGTTTTTCCTGTAATTTTTCTACATACAGTTTCGTTTCTTTTTTACGTTGCATTAAACTAGCTAGTAATTTTTGTTCTTGAATAAATTCATCATGTAACCTTCCGATGGTAACTGCTGTTTCATTCTTCTGCTTCTCTAGCTTTTGTTTCGTCTCATCAAAATGCTTAGACCGTTCATTTAAAAGTTGTTTCTTTCCTTCATATTTTTCAATTTTCTCTGTTGTCTTTAATAGTTCTTCCTGAAGAGATTCTAACTTTACATCCATATTACCCATATACAAACGTTGCTTTTCAATATCAGCCTCTTTTTGTTGGATAGAAGTTTTTAACTGAATTTCCTTCGTTTTTTGCTCCTTGATTTGGTCAAGCAATTTTTGCCATTCTGCATGCAGTTTTTCAATTTCTGCTATGAGAAAGGATATTTCTTTTTGCTTAAGTTCCTCTTTTACGTTTACATACGTTTTGGCAGTTTCTGCCTGTTCTTTAAGTGGCGTTATTTGTTGCTCTATTTCAAATATAATATCTTCTACACGATTTAAATTCTCCTGTGTTTCTGCAAGTTTATATTCTGCTTTCTTTTTCCTTTGTTTATATTTTAATACCCCAGCAGCCTCTTCAAAGATTGCACGTCGTTCTTCTGCCTTGGAACTTAAAATTTCTTCTACCTTCCCTTGACTAATAATAGAAAAAGCTTCGCGTCCTAACCCAGAATCCATAAACAAATCTATGATATCTTTTAACCGACAGGATTGCTTATTTATATAAAATTCACTATCTCCAGATCGATAAACACGTCTAGTTACACTTACTTCTTCGTAATCAATTGGCAATGAATGATCTTCATTACTTAGTACGAGCGTTACTTCTGCAACGTTTAACGGTTTTCTTGTATCACTGCCCTGGAAGATAATATCCTCCATTTTTGTGCCACGCAATGATTTTGCTGATTGTTCCCCTAGCACCCAGCGAATGGCATCTGTAATATTACTTTTACCACTTCCATTAGGGCCGACAACCGCGGTAACACCGGGAACAAAGTCGACATTAATTCGTTCAGCAAATGATTTAAAGCCTACACTTTCTAACCGTTTTAAATACATATACACTTCTCCTAATATAGAAAACAACAAACTTTTTGTTCATTCTATAAAAAATCATTTGGCTTTTTACCGCATTTATTTTATCATAAAGTTAGGCACAAAAGAAGTAAGAGACAAATACATACAAGAACCATAGTTGTTTATTAATGGAGTTCATATGGAGGAGGGGAAAAAATGACTCTTAAGACAGCATCACAGGATAATCTAAAAATTATACTAGAAGAATTAGCTGACCGACTTAACGTTGTGAACCGTGGTTTACTAGATGCAGAAGATTACGATTTGGAAAAATATGATGATCTTAAATTGATGTATGATATCGTGGTTCAAAAAGGCAGACTTAGTGCATCAGAAACACAGGCTTTTGTGGAAGAACTAGCAAAAATAAGGAAAAAATAAAAAGCAAAGGCTGTTATTCTAGATTGAAATAACAGCCTCTTCTTTATCTTAAGCTTTATTGCCTCATGTTAAATAATAAAATACTCAATCTAATTGTTCCATTGCCACAATCTAATGAAAACCCATTACGATGCTATCCATTATATCTGTCCAAGGCCTTTTTAGCAGCACGTTGTTCAGCTTCTTTCTTCGTTCGTCCAATTCCTTCACCTAATACTTGTTGTTGTATAAAAACATTCGCAACAAATTCTTTGTTGTGAGAAGGACCCTTTTCCTCGACAATTTTATATTCAATGTTGCCATCTTTAAACTGTTGAACATATTCCTGTAGTTGGCTTTTATAATCCATCTCATGCGAAAAAGTACCAGCCTTGATTTTCGGAAAAACATGCTCTTCTAAGAATTTTAAAGCTTGTTCGAATCCTTGATCTAGATATAGTGCTCCGAGAAAAGCTTCGAATACATCTGCCAATATAGCAGGCCGTTCTCTACCTCCAGTTTGTTCTTCACCTTTACCTAACAGTAGGAATTCATCAAAATGTAAATCCAGAGCGAAATTCATAAGAGAAGGCTCGCAAACGATAGCAGCGCGAAGTTTGGTCATTTCTCCCTCCGGCATTTTCGTATTACTCCGATAAAGATATTGTGAAACCCCTAATTCAAGAACTGCATCTCCTAAAAATTCCAAACGCTCATTATCCGAAAATACTTCCTTCCGATGCTCATTCACATAAGATGAATGTGTAAAAGCCCGTTTAATTATATTATGATCATTAAATGAAAGGTTTAATAGCTTTTCCAATTGCTCCACATTCATAGCTGTCACCTCCATCGTTAAAGATAAGGAAAGTCTCGCAACAATGCGAGACTTTCACAAAAAATAGGAATTTTACTGTTTATTGTTTACTGTTTATGTAATTAACAGCATCTCCTACTGTATTAATTTTTTCAGCCTCTTCATCAGCGATTTCCATATCAAATTCATCTTCTAATTCCATAACAAGCTCCACTACGTCTAATGAATCTGCTTCAAGGTCATCTTTAAAAGATGCTTCCATCGTAATTTTTTCTTCTTCTACATCAAGACGATCAACAATAATTGCTTTCACACGGTCGAATACATCTGCCATCGTGCTTCACCTCCCTTCAAGTTATACTTTCTTACTTTTACTTTTTCCTGCTAGTGTTTAATATTAGCATAAATATAAATGAAAGTACTAGTAAAATCTAGCATAGATTTACATCACCATACCACCATCAATATGGATAGTCTGTCCTGTTATATAACTGGCATCATCAGAAGCAAGGAACCGAACCACTCTAGCAACATCCTCTGGTTGTCCTAGCTTAGCTAATGGGATGACATCAAGCATTGCTTTCTTTTGTTCCTCTGATAGCTCATCTGTCATATCTGTTGCGATAAATCCTGGTGCTACAGCATTAACCAAGATGTTTCGGGATGCAAATTCCTTAGCGGTTGTCTTAGTTAAGCCAATTACCCCCGCTTTTGCTGCTACATAATTCGCTTGACCAGGATTTCCTGCAACACCTACAATGGACGCTACATTAACAATTTTTCCAGCTCTTTGCTTCATCATTTGCCTTGCTACAGCTTTTGTACAAGTGAAAACACCTTTTAGGTTCGTATTTATAACCTGATCAAACTCTTCTTCTTTCATTCTCATTAATAGATTATCTCTCGTTATGCCAGCATTATTCACTAGAATGTCTATGCTTCCGAACTGCGTTACAACTTCTTTCATCATTGCTTTTACATCAGCTTCATTAGAAACATCTGCCTGAATTTTACATGCTTTTACGCCCATATTCTCAATCTCTTCTACAACAGCTTGAGCTTTATCCTCATTGCCTGCATAATTTACCATAACATTTGCACCACAACTGGCCAACTCAAGTGCAATCGATCTACCAATTCCACGTGATGCCCCTGTTACCAAAGCATTTTTACCTTGTAGCATTAGTCGTCCTCCCTAAACCATGAAATAAATTGATTCAATGATTCTATATCTTGTACTGCAAAAGTAGGCATTTTACGATCTATTTTCTTCAGTAAACCAGTAAGGACTTTACCATTACCAATCTCTACAAATGCATCAACATTAGTATCCATCATTTGACGTATTGATTCTTCAAATCGAACAGGTGAATACAGCTGTTTAATAAGAAGATCTTTAATTTCCCCTTTGTTTGTTACTGCATCTGCAGAAACATTAGCATAGACAGGAATACGTGCATCATTAAATTCAACCTGATCTAAGTAGTTAGAAAACTTTTCATTAGCAGCTTCCATTAATCTGGAATGAAAAGGTCCACTTACATTTAATGGTAAAACCCGTTTTGCACCATGTTCTTTTAAGATGGGGGTTGCCTGTTCTATTCCTTCTCTTGATCCAGAAATAACGATTTGTCCAGGGCAATTTAAATTGGCGATGTCAACGACTTCATCCGTAATTAACTCTAATGCTTGCTCCAATTGTTCCTGCTTCATACCTAATACAGCAGCCATGGTTCCTTGCCCTTTAGGGAATGCTTCTTCCATTAGTTTACCACGTGTAGCAACTAGTGGTAGGGCACTCTCTAATGAAATGGCACCCGAAGCTACTAATGCACTATATTCACCTAAACTGTGGCCAACTGTCATCACTGGTTCAATACCTTCTTTTACTAATAATCGATGCACCGCAATACTAGATAGTAATAAAGCAGGTTGAGCATTCTCTGTTTCTGTTAATTCCTCTTTTGGCCCCTCAAACATTAATTTCGTTATATCCTTATTCAATAGTGAGTTTGCTTGCTCAAAAAGCTCTTTCACTTCTGGATAAGAATCATAGAATTCCTTCCCCATTCCAATACTTTGTGAACCTTGTCCCGGAAACATAAACGCTACACGTTTCAATTATCTCACTCCTTCTCCAAATTCATGGATTCAACCGTTGTTTTAATTGTATTAGTTACATCATGTTCCACCATATGCTTAGCTTGTTTAATGGCACTAGCAATAGCCTTTTGATTAGATGAACCGTGTGCTTTTATAACAGGTGCTGCAAGACCAAATAATCCTGCACCACCATATTCTGAATAATCTAATTTTTCTTTTAATCCTCGTAAATCATTTTTTAAAAGTGCTGCACCAATCTTTGACTTAAACGATGACATCATGGTTTCTTTCAATATCGAAAAAAGAGTACCTGCCGTACCTTCAATTGTTTTTAAAGCAACATTTCCACTAAAACCATCTGTAACAACTACATCAGCTACTCCGTCTAATAAATCTCTCGCTTCCACATTTCCTATAAAATTCACCGGTGCATCCTGTAATTGCTTAAATGTTTTTTTTGTAAGATCATTCCCTTTACCATCCTCTGTTCCAACATTTAACAAACCAACCTTAGGATTTTTTATGGAACGAACTTTTTCCGAATATACAGAACCCATTATGGCATATTGCACCAAATGATTAGGTTTCGCATCAACGTTCGCACCAACATCTAACAGTAAAAAGCCTTTGCCATCCATAGTTGGTAATGTCGGACTTAAAGCTGGCCTGTCTATCCCAGGAATTCTACCGACTACAAATAACCCGGCACTCATTAATGCTCCTGTATTACCAGCCGAGATACAAGCTTTCGCTCTCCCTTCCTTTACTTCCTTAGCAGTTAGCACAAGGGAAGATTTCTTCTTTCTTCTTACTGCCCTTACTGGTTCATCATTGCCAGTGATAACCTCATCTGTATGAAGCAAATCAATGTTACGGGAGGAAGTTAAGAAAGGTTTTATTTGGCTTTCATCACCTATTAATGTTATATGTAAATCCTCTAGCTCTGAGACTGCTTCCATTGCACCTAGTACTATTTCTTTAGGTGCGTGATCGCCTCCCATGGCATCAATTGCTATTTTCATGATCATTTTCTCCTTTTCCTTCATTGGAGCGATACATGTGAAAATCACCTGTAAAGACCTGTTCATTCCCAACAAAACTATGTACACGAACAAGCGTTAATCCTTTTTGATTCCCCTCCACTGTTGCTTTTGCAACAACTCTTTCGCCCTCTTTTACCTGCCTCTTAAATTTAATATCTGCCTTAGCAGTTAATGCAAGTTCATCATTTATCACTGCTACAGCAAGTGAGTTTGCTTGAGCGAATAAATGGTGCCCTCGAGCTATCTTGTTTCTGGAGAATACTAAATCAGAATAAATATCTAAAATGGAAATGGCACGCTTATCCAATTCTAAGTCAATCACTTCACCAATGACTTCTTCCAGTGGTAGCGCTTTAACCGTTTCATTCCATTGATTCGTGGCTACATACTTAATTCGTTCTCTTAACTCTGGTATGGATAATTCCATACGATCCAATCGAATCGTTTGGATACTAACAGAAAAAAATTTAGCAAGTTGTTCATCCGTTATAAATGGTGTTTCTTCTATTTTTTCTTTTAGTAATTGTTGTCTTTCTGCCTTTGTTCGTCTCATTTATTCATGCACCATCCATTGTCTTCACATTTATCACAATATAACTGCCTGTAAAACCCCACTTCATGAAGCAGGCATCCAGTTAACATATGATTTCATCTATTAATCAGTTTGGATGAATGGAACTTCCTGCTGATTGCAATTTCACTTTATGACTTGGTACTAACAGTAATATATAATACCATATTAATTTATGCAAGTATCAATCTAATGTTCCTGTTAAAGCAGAATCTTTCTCCAATAATTCCTTCAAGCGAAAATATTCACTATCCCCCTCCAATAAGTTACTTTGGATTATTTCTTGTGCATCTTTTCTAGCTGTTTCTAATGCTTTATAATCGTGAACCATATCAGCTACCTTAAACTCAGGAATACCACTCTGCTTCTTACCGAAGAAATCTCCAGGACCTCTTAACTTCAAGTCTTGTTCAGAAAGTTCGAATCCATTTGTCGTCTCTGTCATAATACGCATTCTCTCTTTCCCTACCTCCCCCTTCGGATCAGCTATTAATATACAATAGCTTTGCTTATCTCCCCTTCCAACTCGTCCACGGAGCTGATGTAATTGAGATAGTCCGAAACGCTCTGCATCATAAATTACCATAATCGTAGCATTGGGAACATTAACTCCCACTTCAACGACTGTGGTAGATACAAGAACTTGAATCCGATTTTCAGCAAATTGTTTCATTACTTCTTCTTTTTCATTTGATTTGAGCCTTCCATGCATAAGTCCAACCTGAATATGAGAAGGAAAAATTTCTACCAACTGGTGATACAGATCAACAGCATCCTGAATATCTAATTTATCCGATTCCTCAATCAATGGGCAGATAACATATGCCTGCTCACCCTGAGCTACATGCTTTTCAATCATGCGAAGAATTCGTTCCAACATGTTTTCTTTTGCCCAATACGTTTCAATTTCCCTTCTTCCCTTAGGCATTTCATCAATAACCGAAACATCCATATCACCAAAAGCCGTGATAGCTAATGTCCTAGGAATTGGTGTTGCAGTCATGAATAATACATCAGGATATAGTCCCTTGTCTCTTAATGTTCGTCTTTGTTCTACACCAAAACGATGCTGTTCATCAACAATAACAAAACCCAAATCATTAAAATCAACATCCTCTTGAATCAACGCATGGGTACCAATTAATATATCAATATTATGCTCTTCAATCCCAGCCAAAATTTCCTTTCTTCTCTTTCCTTTAACGGAACCAGTCAAAAGGGCTAAATTAGCCTGTTTTCCAAATAAATTATTTAGAGATTCAAAATGTTGTTCTGCTAAGATTTCTGTCGGTACCATAAGAGCTCCTTGTTTGCCTGATGTTACAGATGCAAATAAACCAATTGCTGCTACTGCTGTTTTCCCGGAACCTACATCCCCCTGCAGCAATCTGTTCATCCGATACGGAGACTTCATGTCCGATAATATCTCATTTAATACTTTTTTCTGTGCATTTGTTAGTTCAAAAGGGAAATCTTGTATAAACGACTGTACCTTTTGGGGATCATACATTTGAGCATTTCCTTGAGTAGCCTCTTTATTTTTCTTTCGTAACAACTGCATTTTCAACTGGAAAATAAGGAATTCCTCAAATATAAACCTACGTCTGGCATGTTTCAAGGCAATTCGACTTGGAGGGAAATGCATAGCTTGAATTGCTTTTTTTCTTTCAGGAATTTTATAGGAGGCCAAATAATTTTTGGGTAAAATTTCTGGAATATCATCTGAATAATTTTCCAATGCCTGTCTAATAATTTTTTTCAGCTTTATATTTGTAATATTTCCCCTTAATGAATACATAGGCTGAATTTGTGTTTGATTATCAAATGTTCCCACTTTATAATTACTGACTGTAATTTGCAGCCTATGGGCATCCCATTTCCCTGTAAGTGTAACAACTGCATCGGGATGGATTTGCTTTTTAGCAAATGCACGATTAAACATAACCGCTTTTATTGCAACTCCCTCCACTTCGACAGTAAAAGTGAGTCTAGATTTTCTTTTTCCATAGAATTGCAATGTAGGCTCATGCACCACTTTTCCTTCGATTGTAGCCTTATCATCATGGATTAATTCAGCTAGTGGTTTTAATTCAAAAACATCGTACCGAGAGGGAAAATAATGAATGAGATCACCAATCGAATGGATGTTTAATAACGCTAAATCATCACTAAACTTTTCTCCTACTCCACTTAATTCCGTCACAGAATTATTAAGCACAATTATCACTCTTTCCATAGTACATTCCATTTTTTCTCTAATTACCGTACATTGTGCGGACTAATGTAAATTATATCAAAAAATCTTTTATTAATCATCGTGAATGGCTTTTTATATGTATGAACGAATTTTGAAATTAAATGAAAATGCCTTTTTGTGAAAGATTTGTTTTGACGTAATGTAGATAGAATGTGCAGTAACTTCACCTGAAATCTGGAGCTTAAATACCGCTGCGGAAATACACTACAGCTTTCCGTGGGAGCTGCTGAGCCTCCTCCTAGCTAACGCTCTTCATAGTCTCACCTAGGCTTTTCATCCCACTGGAGTCTTCGTGTATTTCCTTCGCTGGTTGGTGCTAAACATCACACACCTTCTATTTATGTCAAAAATTTATTCACATATTGAATAGTGAATTGGAATGGAGTGCAGTTGCCTCCTTGAAAATACTATCCGCTTTTCTAACGAAGATGTCATGCTCACGAAGCCTTCCTTGTCCTGTGAATAGCACGTCTATAATGTATTTACGTATCGGTATTATTTATACTATATTGATTTTTAAAGTTACTGCGCATTTTCTTTCAATTACGAGATAATATACAACAAAGCTCAATCCAAATATTATTTACAATGCATTATCTGCTTTTACTTTAAAGAACTTACTCGAAATAATCATGACAATTGCTATTAATCCAACCTGAATCATTCCATAGGCAGCTGCTTGCCCCATATTAAACATCCGTAATTGGTTCATGATTTCAATGGATATCGGTCGGTTTCCTAATGTATAGAGTAGTACGGATGTTGGGAACTCACCGACCGCTTGCACGAAAGCTAGTAATGTACCACTTAACACACCAGGTAAAATGATAGGAATAACAACTCTTCTAAATGTATAGAACCATTTGGCACCCAAGTTCTGTGCGGCTTCCTCAATCGAATCATCCATTTGCTCTAATACTGCAGTTGTCGAACGAACAACTAATGGAATAAACCTAATAAAGTATGCCAGTGGCAGAATCCAAAAGGTACCTACTAATACTTGACCAAATGAAAATACAGATGGTTCATTAAATGCCAACACCATATTCATCCCGACTACCGTTGCAGGTAATACCCACGGGATCATCACAAGAATATCCAATAGGTTTTTCCCGACAAACTTACGCTTAACCAATGCATAGGAGGTAATAATTCCAAATACAAATACACCAATACAAGCAATGAAGGACATAATTAAACTATTTCTAACAGGATCCCAGATGTTTGGATCTTCAAACAGTAAACGATAGTTTTCTAGATTGAACACCTGCGGATACGTTTGCCATGTCCATCCACCTTCTGGAACAAGGGATAAAATAAGTAAGGTTGCGTGTGGCAATAACAGTACAATCATAGCTAAGATTCCAATTGTCACCATCACCCATTTTAATAATGGGTTACTAACTTCACTACGATGGGCACCTATTCCCTTACTTGCCATACGATAATCTTTTCGATTTTGATACCAACGCATAAATAGTAAGAAGGAAATAGAAACCATCGTTAGGACGACAGATTGGGTTGCTGCCATTTCTAAGTCACCATTAATTTTAGAAAAATAGATTTGCAAACTTAAAACACGAAATCCCCCGGCTAATAAAAATGGTGCACTAAATGATGCCATCGATACCATGAAAACAAGTAAAGATGCAGCAACGATACCGGGAGTTAACAATGGAAAAGTAACCTTCCTAAACACCCTAAATCGGTTTGCACCGAGATTATATGCAGACTCCTCCAAGGAAGGATCGATATTATTTAATGCCGAAGATGTCGTCATATAAAAATAAGGGTACATCGTATAGGCATGAACAATGAGAATGCCAGAAATTCCGCCAATGCTAAAGGGTACCTCAGATAAGTTAAATAAGTCCTTCATGATATTCGGAACTAAACCAGCTTCTCCATATAAATACATAAAAGCCATGACACCTACTAGGGATGGCAAAACAATAGGCATAATCGCAATCTGTGAGAAAAATATCCTCCCAGGAAAATCATACCGGTTAAAAATGTAGGCTAGTGGAATACCGATTAACGCACTAAAAAATACGGATAATAGAGATATCCAAACCGAATTCCATAATGCTTCTAAATTGGCTTCTGCTTTTTCTCCAAAAAAGTCTTGATAATTCTGTAAGCTAAAGGTTCCCTCTTTTTTAAAACTTTCAATCATGGTTTCAATAGACGGATATAAGACATATCCGACTAGAACAAGAATAATAGGGATTAATAGTAGAATGGTTTTTCTTTTTTCAGCATTTAACATGTGATCACGTCCTTGCCTTTGGAATCACGCGTATTTGATCAGCTGGAAGCCGTACAGTAACCTTCTTACCTTCACTTAAATATGTACTTGGACCTTCATTTAAATCCGTTGTTCTTATCATCAAACCATCTTGAAGTGTTACATAAGTATGAACAGATGCACCTGTAAATTGAACAAGAGAAACCTCTCCCTGGAGTATATTTTCCATTTCCTCCTTTTCCTCAACGATTTGAACTGCTTCTGGTCGTATAGACATAACGAGTTCATCTGAATCATCATAAGAAGCAATATTCAATTTGTTATCGTTTACAAAAATAGAAGTATCTAAATCTTCATTCCGGTAAATCTTCTGGGTCTCTGTCTGATTTTCAAATGTGATAGGAAGTAGATTTGTCTCCCCGATAAATTCAGCTACAAAATCATTGACGGGCTCATTATAGATTTCAGTCGGTGTGCCGACTTGTTGGCATACCCCCATATTAAAAACCGCTATTCGATCACTCATTGTCAAGGCTTCTACCTGGTCATGGGTAACATAGATGGTGGTAATGCCATAATCCCTTTGCAAGCGCAAAATTTCATTACGCATTTCATCTCGTAGTCTAGCATCCAAGTTACTAAGTGGTTCATCTAATAAGAGAATATCCGGCTCAATAACTAATGCACGTGCTAATGCAACACGCTGTTGCTGTCCACCACTTAATTGACTCACTTGTCTGTCGATATATTGCTCCAAACGTACTTTTTTCAGAACATCTTCTACTCTTTTTTTCGTTTCACTTTTATTCATCTTTCTTACCTTTAAACCAAAAGCCACATTTTCAAAGACAGTCATATGTGGGAATAATGCATAATTTTGGAAAACCATGCCCGTATTTCTTTTCTCCGGTGGTACCGTAGTCATATCTTTATCATTAAACAAAACCTTCCCCTTCGTAGGATAGTAGAATCCAGCAATCATGCGAAGAGTTGTTGTTTTACCACATCCACTCGGACCGAGAAAAGTAAAAAATTCACCTTCATTAATTAATAGATTTAATTCTTTGACTGCTGTTACATGACCAAATTGTTTTGTTATCGTTGATAAATTAACGGTTGACATAACAACAACTCCTTTAACAGAATCTTCATAAAGGTTGGATGAAAANCTTTTCTAACGAAGATGTCATGCTCACGAAGCCTTCCTTGTCCTGTGAATAGCACGTCGATGTATTTACGTATCGGTATTATTATACTATCTTGATTTTTAGAGTTATTGCGCATCATCCTTCAACTACGAATAAATGACAAAAATCGAAAAGGGCTTTAAACAAAAAGAGCACTCCAACTCTAAGGTGATTGGAGTGCTAACTATATATGTTTTCGTCTTTTACATCAAATTAAGAATCTAATGTTAATTACTCTACAGAGAAAATGTAGGAATAAATAGGCTGGTTACCTGCGTGAACCTCTACTTCCATTTCCTCGTACGTTGATTCAATATAAGATACTAGCTCATCTACTTCATCTGATTCAATGCCTTCTCCGTATAGAATCGTTAATATTTCATCATCTTCTGTTATCATTTCATTTAATAGTAACTTAACGGCATCCATTTTTTCTGAGTGTGTTGATTTAATTTCACCATCTGCAATACCCATGAAATGTCCTTTTTCAATTTTGGTACCCTCTATTTGTGTATCTCGAACCGCATAAGTAATTTGTCCTGTTTTCACCTGTTTTCTTGCTTCATCCATCGCTTCCTTATTCGTGTCAAGTTCAGCTTCTGGATGGAATGCTAACATCGCACTAATCCCCTGTGGAATAGTTGTTGTAGGCACTACTTCCACACGTTCCTCTGCTAATTCTGCAGCTTGATCTGCAGCCATACGAATATTTTTATTATTTGGTAGGATAATAACATTTTTAGCATGAGCTTCCTTAATAGCCTCTGCAATATCCTGTGTACTCGGATTCATAGTTTGTCCACCTTCAATAACGACAGATGCACCTAAACTCTCTAGAAGCTCTTTTATCCCTTTACCCATGGCAACCGTAACAACTGCATATTCTTTCTTTTCCTTAGGCTGTGGTCTTTCTGTTTTTTTACCAACAATTGCCGTATGCTGTTCACGCATATTTTCAATTTTCATATTGATAAGACTGCCAAAACGTTGACCTAATGTTAGACATGTTCCCGGTGTTTCTGAGTGAACGTGAACTTTAACAATGTCCTCATCCGATACAACCAACAAGGAATCACCTAATTCACTTAATTCGTTGCGAAACTCTTGTTCATTAAAAGGATTTTTAACAAGCTTGTCTTCCTCAAACTTCACCATAAACTCCGTACAATAGCCAAATTTAATTTCTGAGGTATCCATAAAGTCTTGATTGGCTTTATGGTGTTCTGCATTCACCATCTCCTCCATATCAACTAGAGAAGCGTCTTCCTCAGGTAGTTCTTCACCTTTTAATGCAGCCAAGAAACCTTCATAAATCGTAACTAGTCCCTGACCTCCAGAATCAACAACCCCTACTTCTTTAAGGACTGGTAGCAAATCAGGGGTACGTTTTAGGGATGCTTTAGCTTCTGCGAGAATCTGTTCCATTAAGCTAATTATATCATTATCAGTTTTTGCAACCTCTATTGCTTTATTTCCTGCGTCCTTTGCTACAGTTAAAATCGTGCCTTCTACTGGTTTCATTACTGCTTTATAAGCCGTATTCACACCTGATTCAACTGCAAAAGCAAAATCCTGGACTTTTAGAGATTCCCTTTTTTCCATCCCTTTTGCAAAACCGCGAAAAATTTGGGAAAGGATAACACCAGAATTTCCCCTGGCCCCCATTAAAAGACCTTTTGAAAAAGCATTTGCCACCTCAGATGCATGCTTACTATTTAGCTTTTTAACTTCATTAGCACCGGAGGTCATGGATAAATTCATATTTGTTCCAGTATCACCATCAGGTACTGGAAATACGTTTAAAGCATCGATTTTCTTAGCGTTATTTGTTAAATGGCGTGCACCAGCAAGAATCATCTGTGTTAAGATAACGCCATCTATTTTTTCAACCGTCACAATACTTCCTCCTCGAATCACGTAAAAATGAGTCAATGGTTAACCTAATCCTTAGCAACCCTTACTCCCTGAATGTAAATATTAACAGAGTTGATAGTTAATCCAAGTGATTGACTCAATGCATATTTTACTTGAGACTGTACATTACTAGCTACCTCAGAAATTTTCGTTCCATAGCTTACAATAATATACATATCTATATGTAATTGATCATCTTCTTGTCGTACAATAATCCCACGGGAATAATTTTCTTTTCTAAGAATTTCTGCTATCCCATCTCTAATTTGACTTTTTGACGCCATCCCAACTATTCCATAGCACTCAACCGCAGACCCACCTGCTATGGTAGCAATGACATCGTTCGTAATGGTCACTTGACCATCTCTTGTATTTAATTCAATGGACATAAAAATCCTCCTTAAACACCAACTAGTAATATAAGGAAATTATACTATACAGTACATATTTTTAAAAGTAACATCAACGGTTATCAGCCTATTAATTCACGAGCTGAAATCACTTCTAGTCATTAAAAGTGGTCAGAAGTACTACCGACCTATTTGTATAAATCCCTTTATTACAATGGACGAAACAGCATAATCTGTCAAGTATTTATACTTTAACAAACATTAATGAATGTTACACCCCTATTTTTCCCCTAATTTGGTTTGTATATTAAAATATTCAATTGCAATCTTTCGTTACTTGTGATAAATTGTATTAGTAATAATGACAATTGGTAGAGTTAGGAGGGAATAACATGGCTAGAAAATGTGTTGTAACTGGACGTAAAACTCGCAGTGGAAACCAACGTTCTCACGCTATGAATTCCAACAAGCGTAATTGGAAAGCTAATGTACAAAAAGTACGTATTATGGTAGATGGAAAACCTAAAAAAGTTTATGTATCTGCACGCGCACTTAAATCAGGGAAAGTGGAGCGCGTATAATATACGTTTATATTAACATTAGTTAGAACAAAAGCACCCATTAAATAATAAATGGGTGCTTTTGTTGTATTTTCTTATCTTATTGAAAAACACGTAAAGAAATTTCTTTTAGAAAAACTCACATTCGCTTGTCCTTAAGGGTACGAATTAGTTTTCCTTATTTTAGAGTACAATTATTAAGTCAAGCTCTTCTTAGTTAAAATTTTATACATTCTTAACGTCTAAAAAAGAGGCTCTTGCCACATTAAAGACAAAAGCTTCATTCATACCTTACTTTTATTTAATCCTTTTTAAAAATTCCAATGACTACTCTTACAAATCCACCTAAAAATTTCGGGAGTTTAATTGTATAAAATTTCATAAGTGCCCTCCTCATATAAGTAATTCCAATTTATACGGGAATTACATTACGACTCTTTACAAATAATAATATGCCACTTAGGTAGGAAAAAGTACCAAAATTTGAAATCAACTTATTAGAAATACAAAGAGTCGAGCCCCAACTAATGGTTTCATTTTGAAGAGGGTAATAAAAGTTAGTCAATGTTAAACCTTCTACTTCCATTGTCAATGGAATGAAGGAGATATATGGAAAGTTTTCATCATTAGAAATTCTATGTTTTCCGGGAAACGTTATTTCCATCATATTCAAACAATCAACTAGAATACCACGTATCCCTTTTTTACGGATGGAGTACAGTAACTGAATATTAGCTAGTTCATGATCCAGTCTCCCACCTGTTACACCAAATAAAAAAATTTCATTCGGATGAAGTTCGTAGGCCTTTTCCAAAGCCAATTCTAAATCCGTTTCATCCTTTTCTGCCAGATGTTCCTCGTAAAAATCTGCATGTCTTTTTATGATGGTTTTCTCATCGTTGTTTATCGAGTCAAAATCACCAATTGCATATTTTATCGATATATTTTTTTCCGCTAAATAAAGTGCCCCACGATCCGCTCCAATCCATATATCTATTTTATCTTTATAATCATTAAAATTAGGATGGTTTTCAGCAGGACCATTTCCAACTATTCCACACCTCATTTAGAATTTACTCCTTTGCAGCCTGAAGAATCTCTTTTATAGCTTCTGTTCTATTTTCACGATTAAAAATAGCACTTCCAGCAACAAGAACGTCTACTCCAGCATCTGTGCACTGCTTAGCCGTATCTTTATTAACACCGCCATCTACTTCGATTTCGAACTGTAGACCAAATTCCTGTCTCCATTCAGCAAGCTTTTTAACTTTAGTTAATGTATGTTGAATAAATTTCTGTCCACCAAATCCCGGATTTACTGTCATAATCAATACCATATCTACATCAGGCAATATTGGTAATAAGGATTCTGCTGGCGTTGCTGGATTGATGACTACACCAGCCTTCACACCATTATCTTTAATTAGTTGGACGGTACGATGTAAATGCACACAAGCTTCTTGATGTACCGTTATAATAGATGCACCGCTTTTTGCAAAAGACGGAATGTATGCATCAGGATTTTCAATCATTAAATGAACATCGAGCGGAAGATTTGTAACTGGGCGAATAGCATCAACTATTAAGGGACCAATGGTTATATTCGGAACAAAATGCCCATCCATTACATCCACATGAATATAATCTGCTCCCCCTTCTTCCACATCCTTAATCTCTGATCCTAATTTTGCAAAATCTGCTGACAATATTGATGGTGCTATTTTTGTCATATTTTAATACCTCGGCTTTCTTGACTGTATTTCTTCTAAGAAATGAATATAATGATCATATCTGAACGATTCCACTTCTCCATTTTCTACAGCTGATTTTACGGCACACTTCGGTTCTTTATAATGCAGGCAGCCCCTAAATTTACAACCCTCACGAAGTTCCAATAATTCAGGGAAATACTCTGTTAAATCCACTGCCTGAATACTACTAAAATCCAAAGCACTAAACCCTGGTGTATCAGCTACTAATCCACCATAAACTTCAATAAGTTCCACATGTCTAGTCGTATGCTTCCCTCTTCCAAGACTGCTGGAAATTTCATTCGTTTCTAAAAAAAGCGAAGGCTTTATCGCGTTAATCAAAGAAGATTTACCAACACCCGATTGCCCGGCAATAACCGAAACCTTCCCCTCAAGATAATTACGTAAATCAGGAAAATCCCTAGCATCTTTTGTTGATAGTAGCTCTACTTTGTAGCCAATATTTTCGTAAATCCTTTGATAATCTTCCATTTTCGCTTTCTCTTTGTTAGACAATAAATCCATCTTGGTAATAAAAATAACTGGATCTATATTTTTTGATTCAATCAATACTAAGAAACGATCCAGTAAGATTGTACTGAAATCTGGCGAAATGGCAGAACCAACGATGATTGCTTGATTGATATTTGCAATCGGTGGACGCACTAGTTCATTTGTTCTAGGTTTGATTTTCATGATATACCCTTCATCCGGATCATTTATCTCAAATTCAACAAAATCACCTACTAGAGGGGTAATCTTTTTATTACGAAATACCCCTCGTCCTCTACATTGGTATACGCTGTCCTCTGATTTAACATAGTAAAATCCACTTAAAGCCTTGATTATTCTGCCTTCTGCCATTTATTCACCCTCTTCTTCATAATGTAATGTTTCACTCTTTATTTCCTCGTCATCTCGTAATACACGGTACTCTGCACTTCCACCTGGTTCAATCATAACCGTAAAAGTAATAACTTCATCCTCTGTAATTGCTCTGTCGATTTCTGGGACAGATGGGTCACTATCCATATCATCTATATATACTCTTATTCGCTGCTCAACTGGAGGTTCATTGCCAGGTTGTTCCGAATTGTCGTTCTGTTCTGCACCAGGTTGTTCTTGTGATTCTTTTGGTTCATAAGGCACTGACACTTCTATTTTTCGTGATTCTGGAGGCAATTCCTTAGGACCACGTGAAATATAAACATTAACCGTTTCACCCGGTTCAACCTTCGACCCTACAGATGGTTCTTGGTTGATAACAGTTCCCTTTTCCTCTTCAGAATACTCTTTTATTGGATTCATTTTTAATCCGTTTTTCTCTAAATAAGATTTTGCCTCGTCTTCTGTAAAATTCCTGAGATTCGTTAATATGATTGGTTCCGGTCCCAGACTCACTTCAAAAATTACCGTTGTTTCCTCCGGTACAACTTCACTACCAGGTACAGGAAAAATCTGAGCTGTTATTTCACCCTCTGGTTTATCAGAGTGTTTGTTAGTGGGAGAAAAATTTTTAAATCCTTCCAATTCTAGTTTTTTCTTAACGTCACTGTAATCTTGACCAACATAATCCTCTAATTCTACTTTTTCTTTACCCGAACTTACATAAAGTGTAACTGTTGATTGTTCTTTAACCGTTCTACCAACGTTTGGATTAATTCGAACGACAAGTCCTTCTTTCACTTCCTCAGAAGGTACCATTTCCTCTTCCACCACTAGACCAAGTTCCTCTAACGTATCACTCGCATCATCTGCTTCCATTTCAAGAACATCTGGGATTACCACATCCTTGGGTTGGAAAATTCCAGGTATAACAAATAAGGCGATAATCCCCGATATAGCTAAGAGAAGAATGATTGACAGAACAATAGGCCATTTTCTTCTTTTCTTCTTTTGATTTTTAGGTTTCTTACCCTTCTTTTTCTTGTCATCGGAGCTAGCTTCTATATCAGTCGGTTCTAGATGACTCTTCTCACCTAGATGTTGCTTCGTTGTACCGTTTGTATGATGAATAATCGTCTCCTGATCAAAGTTCTCCTCTAATTGATTATCGGTAATAATAGGAATAGCCTTTGTTTCTTCCCCTACTTCAGCTGGAGGAGAATAGGGTGGCTCATGAAGCTTATCAGGATGAAGAGCTACATTAATCGCCTCTTCTAAATCATAAATTGTCTCATAACGATGGAATGGGTCCTTAGCTGTTGCCTTTAAAACAATGTTTTCTACACTTTGCGGTATATCCTGATTAAATCGTCTAACAGAAGGCGTATCGCTTTGTAAGTGCTTTAAGGCAATAGAAACTGGAGACTGTCCTGAAAAAGGTAACCTTCCCGTCAACATTTCAAAAAGCACGATACCAAGTGAATAAATATCTGATTTTTTAGTTGCCATTCCACCTCTTGCTTGTTCTGGTGATAAGTAATGAACAGACCCTAAAATCGAATTCGTCTGTGTTAAAGCCGTTGCACTTAATGCGATAGCAATCCCAAAATCAGTTACTTTTGCCTGACCAAAATTATCTATCAATATATTTTGTGGTTTTATGTCCCGGTGAACAATATCATTTGCATGGGCATGAGCTATCGCTGAGGTTATTTGCTTCATAATATCCAATGCTTCTTCAACACCAATTGGTCCAAATCGTTGTATGTATTCCTTTAAAGTCATCCCATCCACATATTCCATAACCATATAAAGCAGATGTTCTTCTTCCCCTACATCATAAATACTAACAATGTTAGGGTGTGAGAGACTGGTGGCAGATTGGGCTTCGCGGTCAAATCGTGCAATAAATTCCTCATCATTTGCATATTCCATACGAAGCGCTTTAACAGCAACATCACGTTCTAAAATAATGTCTCTTGCTAAAAAAACATCGGCCATTCCACCGCCGCCAATTTTAGCCTTAATTCTATAACGTTCATTCAAAAGGTGACCGCTGTTCATTCACGTACACCTTCTTCCACCAAGAAAGAATTGGACAGTAGAATAAGAGAAATATTATCTTCTCCACCACGACTATTTGCAAGTTCAATCAATTGTTGACCTATTTGTTGAAGCTGATTCTGTGAATGAATGATTTCGAAAAGTTCATTATCCGAAATTTTATCAGTCAGTCCATCTGAACAAAGTAAAAGTGTGTCATCCTCTTCAATCGTTATGGTTTTTATATCGGGATCAACCTTTGATTCCGAACCTAACGCTCGTAATACCACATTTTTTCTTGGATGGTGTTTTGCATCATCTTTTGTTATCTGTCCTGATTGGACCAAAGCATTGACTAAAGAATGATCCTCTGTTACTTGATTAAAACCTGTTTCATTTAATAGATAGCAACGACTGTCACCAATGTGGGCTACTGTAAGAAAGTCATCAACATGGACAACGATAACTAATGTCGTCCCCATACCCTCACACTCTGTATATTTTTGTGCATGTTGATAGATGGATTCATTAATTTTGTAAATTGTACGAAATAACCATTTCTCAACTTCGTCGGGTTTCTTAAACGTTTCACTACTTTCCCACTTTTCCTGGATGAAAGAAGTGGCCATTTGACTTGCAACATCACCCGCTTGATGGCCGCCCATTCCATCCGCAATAATAGCTAACATCTGATTTTGAGAATTATAGTATATTCCACCAGAATCCTCATTAAGTGCCCTAACCTTACCTCGGTCTGTCAGGAATATTCCTTGCATCTTATCCCCCCTTAGGCATTGCGTACAGAATACATGTTTCTTATCCAAGTATTACACAATTCCTCTGATTAAAGTACATGATTAGTCAATTTTTTTAAATCTAGTAAGAAAAAATCCGTCTGTTTGGAAATCTTGGGGAAATAGTTGGAATCCAAACTCTGTTAAACCATTTGCTCGTCTCATATCTTCAGGTAGTTCCTCAAAAAATGATGGGTCCACTTTAAATTCATCATGATTTTCAAGAAATCTTTGTACAACCTGTTCATTTTCCACCCTATCCACTGTGCATGTACTATATATGAACAAACCACCTTTTTTCAAAAGCGGTGCAACACTATCCAATATTTCTAATTGGATTGTTGAAAGAGTGGTAATATCTGATTCCTTTTTATTATATTTTATCTCTGGTTTACCTCGTATAACTCCTAAACCAGAACACGGAGCATCAACTAAAATACGATCGAACGTTTCTGGCTCATGTATAGATTGTAGTTTTCTTGCATCCGATGGGTTGGCATGAATGATTTGCAATCCTAACTCATCTGCTTTATGGTTAATTAAGTTTACTTTCTTTTTGTGTAAATCATAAGCATAAACTGTTCCTTGATTCTCCATTTTTTCAGCTATATGTGTCGCTTTTCCACCAGGAGCACTACATGCATCAAGCACCTTCATATTCTGTTCTGCACGAAGCATCTCTCCAACGAGCATAGAACTTTGGTCCTGAATGGTTACATATCCATTCCTAAATAAATCAGTGGACAGGATATTTCCCTTTTCGATAATAATTCCCTGATTAGAAAAAATGGACGGCTTGACTTCAAAGCCCTGTTCCGTCAAACTCTTCATCGCTTCATCAACAGTTGTTTTTAATGGTTGTACACGAATAGATTGATGTTTCTTAGAACTATTTGCTTCACACATTCGTTTAGTCGTTTCATAACCATACTCATCCACCCACCGTTTGACAAGCCATTCTGGATGACTGGTTTCAACAGATAGCCTTTTTAATTTATCCTTAATCTCGGAAGTATCTGGAACCCCTTTACGCTGGACATTTCGTAATACTCCGTTAACAAAGCCACTGATTCCTTTATGACCACGTTTCTTAGCAATTTCTACCGCCTCATGTATGACAGCATGGTCTGGTACCTTATCCAGAAAAGCCATTTGATATAGGGACATCCGTAATAGTATCCTTACCCATACATCCATTTTCTTCTTGGGACTAATAAATTGATTAATATAATAATCTAATGTTATTTTACGCTGTAATGTACCGTAAACAATTTCAGTTAGAAGCTTTTCATCTTTAGCATTAATCCTCTTAGATTTAATCTCGTGGTCGATTAAAAGGTGACTAAAACCTTGATCCTTTTCTATTCGGATGAGTAAATCTAATATTGCGTTTCTTAATCCATATTCTTTCATTTTAACCACCTAAAATAATACCTGTCTGAATTCGATTTCTAGCACCTCTCAAATAATCCTTAACAGGCATTCTTTTTTTTCCTGCAGGTTGTATCTCTGTAATATTAATACCACTGTGTTCACCACAGACTACAGTAAAGTAATCCTCTTCTACACGGACAATTTCACCAGGTTGTCCTTTGGTTTCAGATGCTGTCGGTACCCCCCACCAGATTTTCATATTCTTTCCTTCATATGTCGTTGCTGCGACCGGCCATGGATGTAATCCACGAATTTGATTATATATTTCTATATTGGATTTGGTCCAATCAATTCTTTCTTGTTCTCGTTTGATATTAGATGCAAACGTTGCTTTACTATCATCCTGTTTAATAGGGGTTATATTTCCACTAAAAAGCTTTGGTAACGTATCTAATAATAGTTCGGCACCTGCTTCAGACAATTTATCATGCAAAATACCTACATGATCTTCTCCTTCTATTGGAACCGTCACTTGTGAAAGAATATCACCTGCGTCTAATTTTTCTGCCATATACATTATCGTGATGCCTGTTTCATTTTTTCCTTGAATAATGGAATAATGAATCGGTGCCCCGCCACGTAATTCTGGTAGTAATGAAGCATGAACATTAACACAGCCATATTTAGGTTTCTCTAGCAACTCCTTTGGTAATATTTGACCATATGCTGCTGTAACAATAATATCTGGAGCATAAGACAATATTTTATTATATTCATCTCTTATTTTATCTGGTTGAAATACTGGTATACCATGTTTTTCTGCTTCTACTTTAACTGGTGGTGGTGTGATGGCACGCTTTCTTCCTTTTGGTCGGTCTGGTTGAGTAACAACTAGTACCACTTCATATTCTGTTCCTATAAGTGCTTGCAATACTGGCACTGAAAAGTCAGGTGTCCCCATAAATACGATTCGTTTCATTGTCGTACCTTCTTTCTAAATAGGTTGTTCAAAAAGTTTAGTGTGAAGATGACACATCGAGTTTCTCGACCTTTTTATCCTCCTTTTTTGAACACATACAATTACTACCATTTCCCATCATACCTACATTAGATGGTATGGTTGCATGTCAATCGAAATTATAAAATCTTCTTTCCGGACATCTTCAAATTGGGTTAAAATTTGATTTAAATTGGTTCGTAAATTTGGCTCATTTCTATATTTTATCATGCATTGATACCTATATCTATCCTTTATTCGCGGGATTGGTGAAGGTGTTGGTCCTAGCACAATCGTTGTTGGATTAACTTTTTTCATTAATAGATGCACAAACCTTTGTGCATTTTGAACGACTTTTACCTTATTTTCATGTGAAAATGTGATAAGAACTAAAAAATAGTATGGCGGATACCGGAATTTTTTTCTCATTCCCATTTCTCTTTTATAAAAGTCTATAAAGTTATATTCACTAGCAAGTTTTATACTATAATGGTCAGGAGTATACGTTTGGACTAAAACTTCTCCTGTTAATTCATGTCTACCAGCTCGTCCACTAACTTGTGTTAGAAGCTGAAATGTTTTTTCACTAGAGCGGAAATCTGGCAAATGAAGCATGGAATCAGCGGTTAAAACACCAACTAATGTAACATTTTCAAAATCTAATCCTTTTGCAATCATTTGTGTCCCTAGTAAGATATCAGCTTTATACTCACTGAACTGCCTTAATATCCTTTCATGGGACCCTTTCTTCCGAGTTGTATCCACATCCATCCTTAAAATTCTTGCCTGTGGAATAAGTTCGGTTAGTGCTTCCTCCACTCGCTGTGTTCCTGTCCCAAAATAACGGATTAAGTCACTACTACATTCCGGACAAATAGTTGGTACCATTTCTTCGTAGGAACAATAATGACATTTAAGTCTATTGCTATTTTTATGATAAGTTAATGCAATATCGCAATGTGGACATTCATTGACATGGCCACAATCCCTACACATTACAAAAGTAGAATACCCTCTGCGATTTAATAAAAGAACAATCTGTTCCTTATTCGCAATACATTTCTCCATTCTTTCTTTTAGCTTTCTTGAAAACATCGTCCGATTTCCTGCATGCAACTCAGCACGCATATCAATTATATCAACATGTGGCATTGGCTGATCATTTGTACGTTTACTTAAGGTTGCAAGCTTATAAACATCTTTTGCAGCCCGAGCATAAGACTCTAAAGTCGGTGTTGCACTACCTAATACAACGGGACAGTGATGGTGCTTCCCTCTGTAAATAGCAACGTCTCTTGCATGATACCGAGGATTATCTTCTTGTTTATAGGTCGTCTCGTGTTCTTCATCGATTATGATGATGCCAATATTTTCAAAGGGTGCAAAAATGGCTGACCTTGCACCAACGACAACCTGTACCTCTTTACGCTGAATCCGTCTCCATTCATCGTATTTTTCACCTGCTGATAGGGCACTATGCATAACTGCTACATTTTTCCCGAATCTACCTTTAAATCGGTTTACCATTTGCGGGGTTAGGGCAATTTCTGGTACCAGAACAATTGCTTCTGCGCCTTTATCTATCACTTGTTGAATGGCTTGAAGATAGACCTCCGTCTTTCCGCTCCCTGTAACACCATGCAATAATATGACATCATGATGATTCGTATGTATTGATTCCAAAATCGGTTCAATCGCATTCTTCTGTTCATCCGTCAACTCTAATGCAGTTGTTCTTTCAAATTGATGGTCATCATAAGGATTTCTTAATACTTCTTCCTTATAGGTTTCTAGCAATCCTTTATCAACCAAATTTTTCACAGTTTGATTGGTTGTTTGAAAATTCTTCAGTAGTTCTTTCTGTGGTACAGGTTCAGTATTCTCGATAAAATACGAAAGCAATTGTTTCTGTTTTTTAGCGTTTTTCGGAATATCTATTATCGCTTCCTCAAGAAAATGAGATTCACGCGCAGGTTTAATCATTAAAACCTGCTTTTTGGTTATTCTTGATTGAACAATATAGTCAATCGATATGTCACCTGATTGGATGGATTTCTGTAGTTGATAGTAGCTTATTTTTCGTTTTTCAAATTCTTCATACGACACCACGTATCGTCCAGCAAATAAATTCTCTAATTCGTCTGGTAACATGGCGTCAGTCATCCGAACAATTTCCTTTTTATATTTTGATTTAAGAACCTGTGGCAGCATCGCTTGAAGTGCTGTAATCGACAAACTCAGTGTTTCCTTCGCTACCCATTTCCCTAAATCTAATAATTCCTCTGTTAGAACAGGTATAACGTCTAGTACATCAATTATATCTTTCAGCTTACTAAACGTTGATTCCGAAACCCTTTCCACTACAAAACCCATTATCTTTCTAGGGCCGAATGGGACAATAACTCGCATACCTGGCTTAAGCATATCCTGAAATTTTAGGGGAATGGAATAATCAAATGTTTGGTTAGTCGAGCTTGCAGGCACATCTACAATGACCTTTGCTATATTCACTACTGATCATCCTTCATATCTTGATAAATCGAGTATAAAAGTTTTCTAGCCACTTCTTTTTTTGTTGCTCGAGCAAATCCTTTTTCATTTCCATCTTTATTTATGTATGTGACTATATTCGTATCTACACCAAAACCAGCACCCTCTTGTGCAACGTTATTGATAACAATGGCATCTAGATTCTTTTTTTGTAACTTATTCATACCATACTCTATCGGATTTTTCGTTTCTGCAGCAAATCCTACTAAAAATTGATGTTTTTTTTCTTGTCCTAAAGAATGTAATATATCTTTTGTCCTTTCCATTTCCAATTGCCAAATCCCATCCTGCTTTTTCATTTTGTGGTCAAAAACCATTTTAGGTCGATAATCGGCCACTGCTGCAGCTTTAATTACAATATCATTTTCATGGAAAAACTCATGCATGGCGTTATACATATCATCAGCTGATTCGATATCGACTCTCTTTATATGCGAATCAGATACCTGCTGATTTGTCGGCCCTGTGACCAAAGTTACACGAGCACCCAATTCAGCTGCTACCTCTGCAATAGCAAATCCCATTTTACCTGAGGACCTATTTGTAAAAAATCGTACCGGATCAACCTTTTCTCGTGTTGGGCCTGCAGATACTAAAAGTTTTTTTCCTTCTAAAAATGTATCAACTTTCTGATGTTCCTGAATGACATTAATAATTGTTTCTGGTTCCTCCAGCCTACCTTTTCCAACATAACCGCAAGCTAGATATCCCGCTCCAGGCTCAATAAAGTGGTATCCCCATTCTTCTAATTGTTTCATATTCTTGGTAACGGCTGGATGAGCATACATATGTACGTTCATAGCAGGTGCGATGTAGACGGTTGCTTCGGTTGCTAATATAGTAGTCGTAAGCATATCATCGGCCATCCCATTTGCTAATTTACCAATAACATTTGCAGTAGCGGGGGCAATGATAACGAAATCTGCCCAGTCGGCTAAATCAATATGTGCAATTTTTTCTGGATCTTTTTCATCAAATGTATCCGTGTACACAGGATTCCTTGATAGCGCCTGGAAAGTTAATGGTGATACAAATCCCATTGCATTCTCAGTCATAATCACTTTCACATTTGCACCCTTTTGTGTTAACTTACTGGTTAAGGCGCATGCCTTGTATGCTGCAATTCCCCCAGAAACACATAGTAAAATATTTTTTTGATAGACCATTTATATCGCCTCACAAACATTTCATCATATTCTAGTATATTTATATCATATTTAAAACGTCTATTAACAATAAAAGCCCCCGTACTATCACGAGGGCCTTTTATTATTTATTTCTCTAAATATAATTTACCTGCTACGACTTCCTCAAGTGCCATCCCAACATATTTATGTGATTTAGGTTCCTCTACCTGTAAATCCTTTGTTTCACTTAGTTGTCTTGCACGCTTAGCTGACAAAATGACAAGTGTATATTTAGATTTCACTTTTTCCTGCAATGAATCAATCGATGGTTCTAACATCATATTTGATCATCCTCCAATATCTTTTTATATTGAGCAGCAATCCGTTCTCTTTTTAGATGTTCGCTTTGGATAATAGACTCAATTTTGGATACTGCGTGGTCAACCTGATCGTTAACTACAACATAATCATAAGCATCCATCATTTCAATTTCTTTTCTAGCTTCTTTCAAACGGTTAATGACTAAATCATTTGATTCTGTACCACGTCCAAGTATACGATTTTTCAATTCGTCTAAACTGGGTGGGAAAAGAAAAATGAATACACCTTCCGGGAAGTTCTCCTTCACTTGCAAAGCACCTTGAACTTCTATTTCTAAGAATACATCATCACCCTTTTCTAATGTTTCCTCAACATATCTCCTAGGTGTCCCATAATAGTTATTAACATATTTAGCATATTCTAAAAGTTCATTTGCTTCAATAAGCTGTTCAAATTCCTCTTTTGTTTTATAAAAATAATCAATTCCATCTGTTTCACCAGGTCTTTTATCCCTCGTTGTCATCGAGATGGAGTATTGCAAATCTGTTGCTTTCTCAAATAACCTTTTTCTAACCGTTCCTTTCCCTACTCCAGATGGTCCCGAGAGAATAAATAAAATACCTTTCTCATCAATCAAAACATTTCCTCCTAAATAATTGGAATAAATTGGTTATTCAAAAGTCCAGTAAAAATGACAGTTCGGTATTTATAGTTGAAGACAGGGGAACGTTTACTAAAACCATTACTAGAAAAGAAGTGCACTTTTCTAACGCTGGGTTCATTCCCAAGTAACGTTTCTTATACTATAAGCTTCGCCAATCGAACTTTTCAGGTGCACAGGACGTTCCATTGTCAGTGCTCTCCACAAATGTTTTCAGTGGGATGAGTAACCGCAGTCAGGACATTAAGACTTTAGTCAACCGGCCATTTTATCCTCCTTCTGAACACTTACAAAAAGGAATTATTCCTCTGTAATCTCATCATTACTTATGACACGCTGGCCGACCGTTTCAGGCTGAACCGCAGACAATACAACATGGTCACTATCTGTGATAATCACAGCTCTTGTTCTCCGACCGTATGTTGCATCTATTAATTTATTATTATCTCTTGCTACATTTACAATTCGTTTTATCGGTGCTGACTCTGGTGAAACAATTGAGATAATCCGATTGGCAGAGACAACATTACCGAAACCAATATTTATTAAACTTAAATTCAAATTTCTTCCCCCCCCTATATCTACCGTTTATATGTAACCTAACCATTATTGTACAATAAAAAAGAAAAACATAGCAATTCAAGGGTTTGTACCGATTTATTATACAATAAATAATCATGAAAAAGATAGTTCTTCTTAATATTTCTTTCTATGCTCCACTTTTCCATATAAATACAACATGATATATCGATGGTTTGAAATTACCAATACGCTTCATTCATTATACATAATTTTGATACAACAAAAAAGGAACAACCCGAAAAGATTCACCTGATCAGGTTTGTTCCTTTATTTTGGTATTTTTCTATATATTATTTTCATTTCATAGATTGCTGAAGCTGCTTCCTTGGAAAATGGTTGTATCAATGATATATATTT
This sequence comes from Oceanobacillus senegalensis, assembly GCF_900176885.1. GTDB lineage: Bacteria > Bacillota > Bacilli > Bacillales > Amphibacillaceae > Oceanobacillus > Oceanobacillus senegalensis. Next base: position 1,837,817 of record NZ_LT839648.1, read on the forward strand.
TTCGTCATAACAACATGATAATTAGGTCATAGCATTATTTTTTAAATCCAAATAACACTGTTGGTATTGCACTTAAAGCACCGATGAATAACCAATCTCTTAATGCTAAGCTTGTTGTATGGAAGATTGGTTGTAGTAGTGGCCAGTAAATGACAACAAGCAGTAATAGGATGGATGATATAACTGCCACGATAAGATACCAATTTCCAAAAGGGTTTCGATCAAAAATGGAATTCTCTGTACGACAATCAAATACATGAATTAATTGGGCCATGACCAATGTTGAGAATGCAACGGTTTGGGCATACACTAAATTATCCGGATTGTTTTGATAAGTTAGCATAAAGGCAATTAAAGTCACTAATCCGATTAAAATCCCCCGACTAATAATCTTATATCCCAATCCTCTTGCAAAAACTCCCTCTCTTGGATTACGAGGAGACCGCTTCATCACGTTATCTTCGGCCTTGTCAAGTCCCAATGCCATGGCTGGTAAACCATCTGTTACGAGGTTAACCCATAGTATTTGGACAGGAACGAGAGGCAGTGGCATTGCTAGCAACATCGCAAATAGCATCACTAATATTTCCCCAACATTCGATGCCAATAAGTAGCGGACAAACTTCCTTATATTCTCGTAAATATTTCTGCCTTCCTGTATAGCAGACTTGATTGTTGCAAAATTATCATCCATTAATATAAGAGATGAAGCTTCTTTGGTTACGTCCGTACCACTAATTCCCATACTAATACCAATATCACTCGCTTTAATAGCTGGTGCATCGTTAACACCATCCCCAGTCATTGCTACAATATGACCTTTTTCCTGAAATGCCTTCACAATTTTTAATTTATGTTCAGGTGTTACCCTTGCAAAAACATAAGTTTCTTCAATTACATCCTCTAATTCCTCAACAGACATTTTATTTAATTGATGTCCTTCTAACACCATTCCATTTTCTGGCATTAAATTTAAATTTCTAGCAATGGCTTGTGCTGTATTTACGTGGTCTCCTGTAATCATCACCGTTTTTATACCGGCTTGTCTACATTCTTCTATTGCTGATTTAACTTCTTTTCTTGGTGGATCAATCATACCGAACAAACCAATAAAGGTTAGATCCTTTTCTAAAAATCCTTCATCTAATGATTGATTCTTTGTTAATGGCTTTACTCCAATCGCAATCGTTCGGAGGGCTTTATCAGCCATATCACTAATAGAGCGATTGATTCTTTGTTTATCTTCCTTTCGAAGAAGTGAACGTTCTTCCCCTTCTAAATAATAGGATGACCTAGGTAATAGCACATCTGGCGCACCCTTTGTAATTAACAAACGGATTCCATTTTCATCTTCCACTACTACACTCATTCGTTTTCTATCCGAGTCGAATGGGATCTCTTTAATAATTTTAAATTTCTCTGCATCCACTTGTTTTAATCCTATTTTTCTTGATGCAACTAGGAGTGCACCGTCCGTTGGGTCTCCATCAATAAAGTACTTCCCTTTTTTCACTACCAATGATGCATTGTTACAGAGCATTCCATACAAAAGCATTTTTTCTAAGTTCGGATAATTACCTTCAATTCTCGTCTTATCCAAGTAAAAATCGCCATGTACATCATAACCATCCCCTGTAACATATAAATGCCTTCCATTTAAATATATTTCTTTTACAGTCATTTTATTTTCTGTCATGGTTCCTGTTTTATCTGAACAAATAACAGATGCTGTTCCTAAGGTTTCTACAGCAGAAAGCTTTCTTACAATCGCCTTTTTTCGAATCATACGTTGAACACCTAAGGATAATGCGACAGTAACAATAGCTGGTAAACCTTCAGGAATCGCGGCAACTGCAAGGGATACGCCTGCCAGAAACATTTGATACATTGGATTCCCTTGGAAGATACCAAGTATAACTACTAGTGCGGTCAATAATAATGCTACAATGATTAATATTTTCCCTAATTCAGCTAATCTTCTTTCAAGTGGTGTCATGGTTTTCTTCGTATTTACCATTAAGGAAGCAATTTGTCCCATAACGGTATTCATCCCAGTGCCGACGACAATACCGATACCTGAACCTCTTGTTACTAGCGTTCCCATAAAACCCATATTTGCCTGATCCTGGGCTTCTAAATCTTCTTGATGTATGGCACTAGCATGTTTAACAACTGGCAAGGATTCACCAGTAAGAGCTGATTCCTCTGTTTCCATACTATTTGATTTCGTTATACGAATATCTGCTGGAACCCTGTCACCACTATTAACCCGAATAACATCTCCAACAACTACATCCTTTGATAGGATTTTCTCCCACTTTCCCTCTCTTAGCACATTTGCCATTGGTGCCGATAACTCTTTTAATTTTTCCAATGACTTTTCCGCTTTTTGTTCTTGGAAATAACCAATAAAACCATTCACTAATACAATCCCCATAATGGCGATTGCATCGATGTATTCACCTAGAAGTCCTGCGATTAATGTTGCGGCTAATAAAACAATTACCATAAAATCCTGAAACTGTTTTAGAAATATTAGCCACTTCGGTGTATTTTTTTGTGATTCTAGCTGATTTAGTCCATACTGTTTCCGTCTTTCCTCGACCTGTTTTGAACTCAGTCCTTTCGACGACAATACATACATTTTCTGCTCTACTTTTTCAACATCGAACTGATACCACTTCATCTGCATTCCTCCGGGATATAGATAATACATTCTTGTAGGGAAAAGCTTTCAGCCTCTATACGAGTAAAGCATAGAAAAAGCCGGACCCACTTTTCTCTATTTATTTCTTTGTCCAAAAAGGAGGTTAAAAAAGACAGGTCTGCTAGGTTCTCTTACTGTCCTTGGACTGCGGTTACTCGTACCACCGAAAACATTGTGGAGAGCACCAATACTAGCAAATCCTGTACGCCTCAAAGTTCAAGTGGCGTAACTTTGAACACAAGGGAAGCTCCTTAAACACCAACGAGAACCATGGACGTATATTTTTACCGTACTTTTTGAACAACCTCTAATGGATATCTATGCATACTTGTCCGTAAAAATGCTATAATTACCGTTGGAGGTGATAGAAATGCCATTTGATGGTATTGTCACTAGAGCAGTAACGGAAAAACTTAATGGAACACTTTCATCTGGAAGAATTACAAAAATTTATCAACCTACGGAAACAGAATTAGTTTTTACCGTTCGAAAGCAAGGTAAAAACCACACATTACTATTATCGATTCACCCTACATATACACGTTTTCATTTAACAAATGATTCCTATAAAAATCCAAAGGAAGCTCCAATGTTCTGTATGATCCTTAGAAAACATTTATCAGGAGCAATGATAGAGGATATCAAGCAATATGGATTAGAGCGGATTGTTACATTTACAATTCGGTCTAGAAATGAAATCGGGGACATTAGTCAAAAACATCTAATCATTGAGCTGATGGGAAAGCATAGTAACATTATGCTCGTTGATGCAGATAAGGGACATATTATCGATAGCATGAAGCATATAAGCTTTTCCCAAAATCGCCACCGCACTATTTTACCTGGCCAGGAATACATCTTACCCCCTTCTCAAAATAAATTAAATCCACTTCATATAAGTGGGGAAGATTTGATTAAAAGGCTTGATTTCAATGCGGGAAAAATGGAAATGCAGATTGTGCATACACTAGATGGTTTTTCACCCTTTATCGCAAAAGAACTTGTTAACCGTACTCATTTAGGTTCTCAAGAGTTGTACGCCAAAGTATTTACTGAGATAAAAGAGCAGTTAATAGAAAATAAATATCATCCGGCTATTTACCATAATCAAAAGGAAGAGTTCCATGTTATCCCTATCCACTCCTTTAAAGGGGATAAAACAGATTTTGAAGATGTACATCATATGTTAGATGCCTTTTACTCCGGAAAAGCTGAACGTGACCGGGTTAAACAGCAAGCTAAAGACTTAGATCGTTTCATAAAAAATGAAAAAAACAAAAATGAACGTAAATTGAAAAAGCATCAAAAAACAATGATGAAAGCTGAGAATGCAGACCAATATCAACGACTAGGTGAATTGCTTACAGCACATATGCATCTAGTTTCCCAAGGGGATAAAGAAGTTAAAGTTATTGATTACTATGATCCAGATCAGAAGGAAATCGTCATTTCTTTGAATCGAAATAAGACACCAAGTGAAAATGCACAAAGTTTCTTCAAAACCTACCAGAAACTTAAAACATCAAAACAAGTAGTAGAAAAAGAAATAGAAAAGACGAAAGATGAAATAAACTATTTCAAACAACTATTACAACAAATAGAAGTAGCAAGTGTGGATGATATTGAAGAAATACGGGATGAACTTCGAGATGAGGGCTATTTGAAAAAACAAAGAAAAGGAAAGAAAAACAAAAACAAACCAGCTAAACCGGTTCCTGAAAAATATATTTCCTCTGATGGAACAGAAATATTAGTTGGGAAAAACAATAAGCAAAATGAACATTTGACAATGAAATTAGCACGACGGGATGAAATATGGTTGCACACAAAGGATATCCCTGGCTCACATGTTGTTATTCGTAACCAGGAACCGAGTGAAACAACCTTAACAGAAGCTGCTCAAATAGCAGCGTACTTTAGTAAGTCACAAAACTCATCTACTGTTCCTGTAGACTATACAAAAGTACGGCATGTCAAAAAACCAAATGGGGCAAAACCGGGCTTTGTAATTTACGAAAATCAAAAAACTGTCTTTGTAACACCTTCTAAGGATATTGTTGATAAATTGAAACAATAGGTTCTTTTATTTTTTTCCTCCATTTTTGAGGTGGGAGTATAAATGCTCCTTAACCTTCGAAAAAAAAGCGCAAGCATTCCTTCATAGATTGCTTGCGCTTAAAATCTATTTCCCTCTAAATTTGCTACAGATTGAATGTTCGTACCACCTGACGAACAAACGTCATCTATTCATAGAAAATTGGAATGTGGACCTTACAAAAAAGTTGTATTCGTTAATAAGGAAATAAACTGAGCAACTTGTGGAAGATTTTGGACTCCTTCCTGGTAACATAGCCAAGTATCCCTAGTTACAACTTTACCATTTAATTTTAAAGGAACATTTGGGTATTCATCCTTCATCCTATCTGAAACACTTTCAGGCAATACGGCCATCCCGATTCCTTGTTTCATAAATTGCTTACAAGTCTCAATTTGATCCACCGTCATCATTTTCAAAGCTTTGATTTTATCCTGATGATGAAACAACCAATTTTCGACCTGTTCATTCATACTATCATCGCTTTTGAACGAAATTAATGGTCGTTCCTTTAATTTATTTTTTGGAAACTTTTCTGTATCAAAAATATATAACGGATCAGCAAATAAGCGAATACAATTGCCATCCTTAAGTGGTTCCCCACGAATAATGCTGACATGATAATTTTTGTAATCGCGTTGTATATCTTCACTAATTCCAGTTACAAGATCAATGGTAACCTTGGGATAGCTTGCTGTATACTCTCCAAGAATCGCCGGTAAAAATCGTTGACTAATTAAAGAGGAACAAGCAATGGATAACGTTCCTTGAATTTCAGTACTTGACTTAGCAAGTAAATTTTTTAACTCCTTTTCTTGTTCGACTATTCTCCTTGCGTAATCTAAAATAATTTCTCCACTCGGGGTCGGGATCAGCTGCTTCGTAGTCCGAATAAATATCTGTTCCCCAAAATACTCCTCCATATATTTTAACCTTTGTGTCACAGCAGGTTGAGAAATTAGAATAATCTTCGCTGTACCACGAATCGTTCCAATTTCATGCAACTTTAAAAGTAACGCATAATCCTCTATTTTCATAATTATTTTCCTCTCATGGTTTAAAAGAGACGGTTCTCTCGTAACAATATTATCATAGGATTGTTTCCTATTGTTCATTTTAGACTTTAGTCTTACCATCTGCTTCATCTTCATGGTTCTTTCAAATACGTATTAAAAACTATACGAAAAGTGCCAAGAATAAAGAAAAACACCGTAGAATCCATCCTCTACAGTGCCTCCAACTCTTTAAAGCTCATTTCTCCATTCTAGAAGTTCGTTTTTCTCTTGTTCATTTAATTCGCCATCTTCCACTAGTGCATCTACTAATTTATCAAAATTAGTAATTGTTTCATATGGTAGTTTTTCCTCTGCAAATTGATTAGCAGCTTTCTCCAGTCCATAGGTAAAAATAGCATATATACCTAATACGTCTGCACCAGCTTGTCTTAATGCATTTGCTGATTCGATTGAGGAACCACCAGTGGAAATTAGGTCTTCAATAACAAGTACTTTCTGGCCTTCCGATATTTCTCCTTCGATTTGATTTCCTTTTCCATGACCTTTTGGTTTGGAACGCACATAAACCATAGGGAGGTTTAATCTATCTGCAAGCCATGCTGCATGTGGAATCCCTGCTGTAGCACATCCCGCAATCACATCTGGTTTTATTACCATCTTCTCCATTTTCTCAGCAAATGCTTCTACTATTTTCCTACGAATTGCTGGATAAGACATCGTTAGGCGATTGTCACAATATATCGGTGACTTAATCCCTGATGTCCATGTGAAATATTGTTTTGCATTAATTTGTACTGCCTTTATTTTTAATAAATCTCGCACGATTTCATTCGTCACCGTCATTAGTTGCTACACTCCTTTAATGCTGTATCATAAGCTTTCCTTGGGTTTTCTGCTTTTGTAATGCTTCTACCAATAACTACAATATCCGAACCGTTTTCCTTGGCAAATTTCGGTGTTGCGACCCTTTTTTGATCATGATGCTCTGAATTATCCAGTCGGATACCAGGAGTTACCGTTAGAAAATCGGAGCCACATGCCTCTTTTATTGCAGTAGCTTCATGAACGGAACAAACAACGCCATCCGCTCCATTATCTTTCGCAAATCCAGCAAAATGTACTGCATTATCTTGTACACTACCTGGAATAAATAATTCGTTGTTTAATGTTTCCTGTTCCAAGGAAGTTAGAATGGTAACAGCGATTAATTTCGTTGGATGATCACTACTATTAAGGCCCTCTTTTGCTGCTTGAATCATACCACTACCACCCAATGCATGAACATTAACGATGTCTACCCCAAGATTTGCAAGATTTCTCATCGCGCGCATCACCGTCGTTGGGATATCATGTAACTTCAAATCAAGAAAAATAGGGTGATCGTGAACCTTTAGTTTTTCAATAACGCGTGGCCCTTCTCGATAAAAAAGTTCCATTCCAACTTTTACTGGAACACCCCGTAGATCATGTTCCATAAGAAATTGCTCTGTTTCATTCCAGCTTGGAAAATCTAGTGCAACATAGATAGGATTATTTTTCATGATAGACCGCCTTTCCGATTGCATCCTGAACAGATCCAAATCCATATTTTTCTAATGTATGAGGCAATTCATCAATGATTTCTGGGCAGCAAAATGGATTCGTGAAATTTTGTGTACCAACTGCAACCGCACTTGCACCTGCAAGCAAGAATTCTAGTACATCTTCTGCATTTTGAATTCCGCCCATTCCAATAATTGGAACTGATACATGCTGACTTACTTCATAAATCATTCGAATTGCTACCGGTTTGATGGCAGGCCCAGACATTCCACCTGTTTTGTTGGCAAGTAATGGTTGTTTGGATGGTAGATGAATCTGCATTCCCGTTATGGTGTTAATCATTGATATACCATCCGCCCCTGCTCCCTCCACTGCTTTTGCCATGGATACAATATCAGATACATTGGGAGAGAGCTTCACATAAACTGGTAGATTACTAGCTTTCTTTACTCTCTCTGTAACCATAGCCGCCATATTTGGATCGGTACCAAATTGGATGCCTCCTTCTTTCACATTAGGGCAAGAAATATTTAATTCTAACGCATGAACATCCTTTGTATGGTTAAAATACTGAGCAACATACTCATACTCCTCTGCGGTACTACCTGCAACATTCGCAATAATGGATGTATCATAGTTGGCAAGAAATGGCACTTCATGTTCAATGATTTTTTCTACTCCTGGGTTTTGTAAACCAATAGCATTTAACATCCCAGAATCTGTTTCTGCCACTCTTGGGGTAGGGTTACCATAGCGCTCCCTACCTGTAGCTGCTTTCATAATGACAGCACCTAACTTACTTAAATCATAGAATTGACTATATTCTCTTCCAAATCCAAAGCATCCAGAGGCAGGCATAATTGGATTTTTTAAATTTAGTCCAGGTAATTGAACTTCTAAATTAGTCATAAAACTACCTCCATGGCATTAAATACAGGTCCATCACAACATATCTTTTTATAGCCTTTTTCAGTCTTCGTAGGCAATACACAAGCAAAACAAGCACCAACACCACAACCCATACGTTCTTCCAGAGAAATGGAACCAGGTTTTCCCTTAAGTTCACTTGTCACTGCTTTTAACATGGGAGCTGGTCCACAGGAATAATAATGGTCAAAATCCCCAACTTGATTCAATACATTTGTAACAAAACCTTTCTTTCCATATGACCCATCATCTGTGACAATAATAGTCTTACCTAACTCCTGGAACTTTTCTTCATAAAAAACATGTTCCCTTGATTGAAAACCTAACACAGAGACAACATTGACATTACGCTCTTTATACTCTTTTCCAAGGGCATACATCGGAGGGACACCAATCCCTCCTCCAATTAGCAAAACTGTTGTACCCTCCTGTAAATCAGTGTTAAATCCATTCCCATTAGGCCCAAGAACATCTAATGTCGTACCAGAACTGACGGTACTTAATTGTTCTGTACCAGAGCCAAGTTTCTTAAAAAGTATCGTGATTGTTTTATTTTCTTGATCAATATCAGCGATCGAAATAGGTCTTCTTAATGTACGACCTTCAAGTAAAATATGAATAAATTGACCTGGAACAGCATTTTCACTAATATATTTATTTTCTAGAATCACTTCTGTCGTATCTTTCGCAATTTGCTGCGATGATAACACACGCATTTCTACCTTTTTTATCATAAGACCACAGCCTCTTTACTTGTCATCGGTTTGGCACTGAATGTTGTAGAATCAATAACATTTAAAATGGCATTTGCCGTATCTAAATTCGTTAAACATGCGATTCCATGTTCAACTGCTTCCCTGCGAATTAAGAATCCATCTGAGCGAGGCTTCTTACCAGAATTCAATGTATTTACGACAAAATGAACATTTCCGCTTTCGATTGTGGAAAGAACATTTGGTTCCTCTGATCCTACTTTTTCTACTTTCACAACTGGTATTCCGAGCTGCTCAACATAATCTGCTGTTCCTTGTGTAGCAAACAACTCAAATCCAAGGTGATGGAATCTTTCAGCAATTATCCCAATCTCGGGTTTGTCCTTATCTGCAACGGTTAACAGAACTCCCCCTTCTTGTGGAATCTTAATTCCAGATGCAATTAAACCTTTGTATAGAGCTTTTTCCAATGTCTTGTCATAACCGATAGCTTCCCCAGTAGATTTCATCTCAGGTCCAAGAATTGTATCTACACTGCGCAACTTTTCAAAAGAAAATACTGGGATTTTTACAGACACTAGATCTTCCTCTGGTAAGATACCTGTTTCATAACCTAAATCAGCTAATTTTGTTCCTAGGATGCTTTGCGTTGCTATATTTGCCATTGTTACACCAGTGATTTTACTTAAAAACGGGATAGTTCTACTGGCTCTTGGATTTACTTCTAAAATATAAACATCTTCATCGCGAATAATAAATTGAATATTGATAAGTCCCTTTACTTGAAGAGCTTCTGAAATCTTCTGTGCAGCATCCATACACTTTTGTTTTACAGATTCACTAAGTCTTTGTGGAGGATAGACTGCCATGGAATCCCCAGAGTGAACACCAGCACGTTCGATATGTTCCATAATACCTGGAACAATCGTAGTTTCCCCATCACTTATTGCATCCACTTCCACTTCAATACCTGTAATATACTTATCAATCAGAATAGGATGATCTGGGTCAATATTGTCTGATTTTGCTAGATACGTATGGAGTTCCTCATCACTATAGACAATCTCCATCTTACTTCCGCCTATTACATACGATGGCCTGACTAATACGGGATATCCAATCATATTTGCCGTTTCGATTGCTTGATTTAATTTCCGTACGGCCTTACCTTTCGGGCGTAGTAAATCAAGTTCATCAAGTAGTTCTTCAAATTTATCTCGATCCTCAGCGCGATCAATGGATTCCAGTGATGTTCCTAGAATTTTAACCCCTCTACGCTCAAGGCCTGCTGCAAGATTGATAGCTGTCTGTCCACCAAATTGGACAATAACTCCTTCAGGCTTCTCTAAATTGACAACGTGCATGACATCTTCTAATGTTAGTGGTTCAAAATACAGCTTGTCAGAAATACTGAAGTCAGTTGAAACCGTCTCTGGATTATTATTCATGATGATGGCTTCATAACCCATTTCCTTAATAGCAAGCACCGAATGAACCGTTGCATAATCAAATTCAATTCCTTGGCCAATTCGAATCGGTCCAGAACCTAGTACTAGAATTTTTTTATGCTCAGATACGATTGATTCATTTTCATCTTCAAAGGTGCTATAAAAATATGGTGTTTCTGATTCAAATTCTGCCGCGCATGTATCTACCATTTTATAAACTGGAGTGATTGCTTCTTGCATACGATAAGCATATATCTCTTCAACAGAAACGTTCCATAATCTAGCAATCTGGGAATCAGAAATCCCTAATTCTTTAGCCTTTCTCATAACTTCTGCAGAAAATGGCTGTTTTGCAATTTCATTTTCTAGATAGACTAATCCTTGAATCTTATTTAAAAAGAATCGATCAATCTTAGTGATATCAAAGATTTCATCCACTGTCATTCCACGACGAAATGCCTCTGCTAATACAAAAATCCTCTCATCATCTGCTATTTTCAGACGTTCCATCAATATTTCTTTTTCCTCGTTATCCAGGGCTTTTAACCAAAGATCCTCCGTACCACTTTCAAGTGAGCGAATTCCTTTAAGTAGGGATTCCTCAAAATTTCGGCCAATCGCCATTACCTCTCCTGTTGCTTTCATTTGTGTTCCTAGTTTTCTATCACCCATTGTAAATTTATCAAATGGAAAACGTGGTAATTTAGAAACCACATAATCTAAGGAAGGTTCAAACATCGCATATGTTTTCCCTGTAATTGGATTAACGATTTCATCCAAGGTATAGCCTACTGCTATTTTTGCTGCAACCTTTGCAATGGGATATCCGGTTGCTTTGGACGCTAGTGCTGACGATCTACTTACCCTTGGATTTACTTCAATAATATAGTAATCAAAACTATTTGGGTCTAATGCAAGCTGAACATTACATCCCCCCTCAATTTCAAGTGCACGAATAATCTTTAAGGATGCATTTCTTAAGAGATGGTATTCTCTGTCACTTAACGTTTGTGAGGGTGCAACAACAATAGAATCCCCTGTATGGATACCTACTGGATCGACGTTTTCCATATTACATACAACAATGGCCTGATCATTTTTATCACGTATCACTTCGTACTCAATTTCTTTATACCCTGCAATATTTTTCTCAATCAAACATTGATTTACAGGTGAAAGGGAAAGACCATTTCTTGTGATTTCTCTCAATTCTTCTTCGTTATAGCACATTCCTCCACCTGTTCCACCAAGTGTATATGCTGGTCTTACAATTAACGGATAGCCTATTTCCTGAGCAAAATGAAGAGATTCATCCACCGAGTGTACAATCTGACTTTCTGGAACTGGTTCATTTAATTCTTGCATCAATGAACGAAATCTCTCACGGTCCTCTGCCTTTTGAATTGCTTCTAATGAGGAACCTAGCAGTTCAACATTGTATTTTTCTAAAACTCCCGCTTCTTCTAGAGCCATCGCTAGGTTTAAACCAGTTTGTCCGCCCAATGTAGGTAGTAAAGCATCAGGCTGTTCGGTACGAATAATCTTCGTTAGAAAATCCATGGTCAACGGTTCCATATATACTTTATCCGCTACAGTATTATCAGTCATGATGGTTGCCGGATTAGAATTTGCTAAAATAACCGTATAGCCTTCTTCTTTCAAAGATTGGCATGCTTGTGTTCCAGAATAATCAAACTCAGCAGCCTGCCCAATAACAATTGGACCAGATCCAATGACTAGAATTTTTTCGATGGATGTATTTTTAGGCATTTACTTCAACCTCTTTCTTCGTTTGATTTTCTTTCATCATGTTTAAAAATTCATTAAATAAGTAGTTCGTATCTTCTGGTCCAGGTGATGCTTCTGGATGATATTGAACAGAAAATGCAGGATATTTTGAATGGCGAACACCTTCTACTGTATTATCATTTAAAGCCACTTGCGTTAATTCTAATCCAGTTCCTTTTAAGGATTCTTTTCTTACTACATAGCTGTGGTTTTGTGCTGTTAGGAATGTCTTATTTAACATTAAGTCTTTGACTGGGTGCCCCGCTCCTCTATGACCAAACTTCAGCTTTTCCGTATCTGCTCCATTCGCTAATGCTAATAGCTGATGGCCAAGAGAGATTCCAAAGATAGGGATATTTCCACTAATCTGTTTAATCATTTCAATCGCTTCTGGTACATCTTTTGGATTTCCAGGTCCATTTGTTAACATGATTCCATCTGGTTTTAACCGTAAAATATTTTCCGCACTATAGTTATATGGAACAACGGTAATATGGCAATCCCTTTTAGTTAACTCTCGTAATATACCATGCTTAGCACCAAAATCTACCATGACAATTCTCATTCCACGCCCTGGAACTACATATGGCTTAATCGTAGAAGTTCGTTTAACCTGATCTGTTGGAAATACTGTTGCTTGTAATTTTACAACAACATTTTCAGCAGTTTGATTTACATCCGTAATCATAGCCTTCATCGTTCCATTATTACGAATAATTTTAGTTAATTTACGTGTATCAATTCCTGAAATACCAGGGATATCATGTACTTTTAAATAGTGATCCAAGCTCTCTTCACTGCGAAAATTAGAAGGTTGTGAGCTTACTTCCTTTGCAACCAAACCATGAATAAAAGGGGTTACCGTTTCAAAATCATCGCGATTAATTCCATAATTTCCAATAAGCGGATAGGTCATCGTTACTATTTGACCACAATTGGATGGATTCGTAATAACCTCTTGATAACCTGTCATTCCTGTATTAAAAACAATTTCTCCTGATTGGGAGCGTTCACTACCAAATGATTCCCCAATAAAAACTGTTCCATCCTCTAATACTAATTGTCTTTTAGCCATGTATATCCTCCTCATCGATGTATACAGGTTTTCCTTCTACTATCGTTAACACTGGGCAAGCACTGACCTTCCAATTATGGAATGGTGTATTTTTTCCTTTTGAATAAAAACTGTCCTTATTAATCGTTACTTCTTTATCTAAGTTAACAACTGTAATATCTGCTAATTTATCTTCTTCTAAATTTCCATATGGCAAGTTAAATACGTTAGCAGGCTTAATCGTTAACCATCCAACAAGCTGTTCTAATGTGACTTTTTCTGTTTTTACTAGATTCGTATATAACAAGCTAAATGCTGTTTCAAGTCCTACAATACCAAAAGGTGCTTCAAGCATTCCCTTTGCTTTTTCCTCTTCGGCATGTGGAGCATGGTCTGTTGCAATGAAATCAATGGTCCCATCCATTAATCCTTCTAGTAGTGCCTCTTGATCCTCTTTTGAACGTAGAGGTGGGTTCATTTTAAAATTAGTAGAAGTTTCGCTGATGTCTTCTTCATTTAACAATAAGTGATGTGGTGTGACCTCTGCTGTAACCGGAATCCCCGCTTTTTTAGCATCACGAATAACTCGAACCGATTCCTTTGTACTCACATGACATACATGGTAATGGCAACCTGTCGCTTCAGAAAGCAATACGTCCCTGGCAATTTGAACCGATTCACTTATAGAAGGAATTCCTGGTAAATCAAATTTCTCACTCACTTTCCCATCATGTACAACCCCGCCATACACTATCGAATTATCCTCACAGTGCGCCACAATCGAAGCACCTTTAGCTTTTGCCCGTTTCATCGCCCTTAGCATGGAATTAGCTGTCTGTATACCAACACCATCATCTGTAAAAGCAAATACTCCCATTTCAGCAAGTTCTTCAATATTGGTTAATTCTTCCCCTTTAAGACCTTTCGTTATGGATGCATATGGTAAAACACGTACTTGAGCATCCTTATTAATTTTTTCAAATAAGGCATCTACGGATTCTTTACTATCTGGAACAGGATTTGTGTTAGGCATCGCACACACCGTTGTAAACCCTCCTCGAGCAGCAGCTTTCGTTCCTGTAAGGATGGTTTCCTTATGTTCACCACCTGGTTCCCTTAAGTGAATATGGACATCAATAAATCCTGGTAAAATGAGGTTTCCTTTTAAATCTATTACATTATCTACTTCATCTTTTATTACGGAATTAATTTCCTTAATATATTTATCCTCGATTAGCACTTCACAAGCTTCTAGTTTATTTGACGGCAGCAAACGTTTTGCGTTCTTTAAAATTGTTTTCATTTAAAATCCCCCAGTCTTCAAGTAATTGCATCATAATTGCCATTCTGATATACACTCCATTAGACATCTGCCTGAATATTCTTGATTTTGAACATTCTACTAAGTCTGAGTCAATTTCAACACCACGATTTACTGGTGCCGGATGCATAATAATAGCATTTTTTTTCATTTGTTTTTCTCTAGCTTTCGTTAACCCATATTGTTCTAAATAATTCATTGTTTCTGTATGTTGTTGATGCCTTTCATACTGAATTCGTAATAACATCAAAACATCACAATTTTGTACAGCCTCATCAATCGATATATAAGGCACTTCCAAGTCATCATCTTCAAACCCAGATGCTGCACACAGACATACCTCTGCACCTAATCTTTGAAGTGCTGATACATTGGATCTTGCAACTCGACTATGTTTGATGTCACCAACAATAGCTACTTTTATTCCTTGAAATCCGCCAAACTCTTGAAAAATGGTTAATAAATCTAACATACATTGGGTAGGATGCTCAGCCTTTCCCGCTCCAGCATTAATTATTGGTATGGAGAGCTTATTTTCCAACTGATAGAACCAATCATCCGCTTCATGCCGAATAACCAGCATATTTGCTCCAATTGATTCAAATGTTTTAGCTGTATCATATAAACTTTCACCTTTTAATACACTGGACGTTTCAGAATGAAAGTCTAAAACCTCTAATCCTAACTTTCTCTGTCCTACCGTAAAACTTGTTTTTGTTCGCGTGCTAGGTTCAAAAAAAAGATTCGCCACAAATAACTGGTGATCCACTTGGAAATCCTTCAAACGATAATATTCAGCTTTCTTTAAAACGCTATATATTTCTTTATTTGATAATTGGTCAACCGAAATAAAGTTTCTCATAGCTCCTCCTTCAAAATCTTTTTATCGTCTATTTTTAGGCATTAAAAAACCTCTTTGCATAAAAGGTTGCAAAGAGGTATACGTGTAGTATATATTTGTGGCTACACGCTCCTTAAACAACCTTTTAAATCTCTCGGGATTTAATTAAAAGTTGATGATATGATTCACTTTTCGTATATAGAAACAGAATCATCTTTATCTGTTTCATCTAAATGAACAACAATAATCTCCTTATCAGAAGTTGGAATATTCTTTCCAACATAATCTGCTCGAATTGGCAGTTCTCGATGTCCTCTATCAACTAGTACACCTAATTGTATACGTGAAGGTCTGCCAACATCCATTACAGCATCTAATGCTGCACGAACAGTTCTGCCAGTATATAAAACATCATCCACAAGAATAACTTTCTTACCTTTTAATTCAACATGGATAGTCGCTGACTTTATTTCAGGATCCTTAGATTCTGTCACTTTTTCTAAGTCATCACGGTAAAGAGTGATATCTAATTCTCCGACAGGAACCTCAATAGATTCAATTTGTTTAATTTTCTCTTGTAATCGATTTGCTAACGGTACACCTCTTGTTTTAATACCAACCAGAATAAGGTCTTCTCCACCTTTATTCTTTTCTAATATTTCGTGTGCCATTCTTGTCAAAGCTCGATTTATTGCAGCTGAATCTAGGATTTCTGTCTTTTTCTTCATCTATAGTGCACTCCTAACTGTCTGTCAAAATCAGTATGATACTAAAAACCCCTTCTTCCATGAGAAAAAGGGGTTTTTAGTATATCTTCACATATACATCCGATTCCTTTTTAGCCTCACGGGACTATTATTAAAAGGGCTTTATTTAACTAGAACTATTATTTCAAATAATACACGTTGTGTCAATACATTTTTTCAATATAATGAAGAACTTCCTTAAATTCTTTAGGTGGCTCTACTTCAAATTCCATCCATTCATTTTTTTTAGGATGGATAAATCCTAATTGTTTTGCATGTAGAACCTGTCCATTTGTATCAATCGTTTTCCTCGGACCATATTTGGGATCACCAACAAGCGGATAACCAATATATTTCATATGGACACGTATTTGGTGGGTCCTACCTGTTTCTAGCTGACATTCAATATGTGTATAATCTGAAAAAGCTTTTAGAACTCGAAAATGTGTAATGGCATGTTTCCCCTGATCAACCACACCCATTTTTTGTCTATCTTTCGTATCCCTCCCAATCGGGGCGTCAATCATACCTGTCTCATGCGGTATTTCACCATGAACAACCGCTTCATATTTACGTTTCATTTCTTTAGCTGCTAGCTGTTCAGACAATTGTGTATGCGTATAATCATTCTTTGCCACTACTAATAAACCACTTGTATCCTTATCGATTCGGTGTACGATACCAGGACGTTCTATCCCATTAATGCCAGACAAATCGTTGCAATGATATAGTAGTGCATTCACTAAAGTACCACTTCCATGTCCTGCAGATGGATGAACAACCATTCCTTTAGGCTTGTTAACAACTAATAAGTCGCTGTCCTCATACGCAATTTCCAATGGGATATTTTCCGGTGTTAATTCAAGTGGTTCCGTTTCCGGAATTTCCCACTCAATGATATCCCCACTTTGACATTTGTAGTTTGATTTTATATCCTCTCCGTTAACCTTAACATGGTTCTTAGATATCCATGTTTGAATTTGTGAACGAGAGTTTTCTGTATTTAGGTCAGATAATATTTTATCAATTCTTTTCTTAGCTTGCTCTTCTGTTACAATATGACTAAAAGAACTCATGATTTATTTTTTCCTTTCTGTACTTCGTCTAGAATAGTTGCTAAAATAACGAATATCACCCCAACTGTTAAAGCTGAATCCGCTATGTTAAAGATTGGAAAATTATAAGTAACTATGTAAAAATCAAAAAAGTCGACTACTTCTTGTCGAAATAAACGATCAATAAAATTACCAATTGCCCCTCCTAATATTAAGCCTAACCCTAATGCCAGCCATTTATCACTTTTAGCATATTTCTGCATGTAATAAATAACACCGATAACCACAATAACTGTTACCACATAGAAGAAGCCCATCTGACCTTGTAATATCCCCCATGCAGCACCTTGATTTCTGTGAGATGTTAAATAGAAAAATCCATCTATTATAGGTAAGCTTTCTCCAATTTCCATTGAAGTGACAACTATCCATTTGGTCCATTGATCAATTCCAATAATAATAAGAGCGATGATATAATACCAAAACATCTATTTTCCCCCGATTCTTCATTTCCTTATCATTGAACTTCCTATTCTAATATATAGGGATTATGTCTTTTTCATCTTATATGTTAAATTGATTATTTTCAAGAAGAAAAGCGGACAACGATACCTTCCTTGGCCTATTCTCGATGATTACTCTCCATTCTATTAAGAAGCTGTGATATATAAGATTGAGTGTATGACACACTTTACATTTTATACGCAGTAAAATATTCCTACAGAAATACACTTGCCGGTTTGGTGTAATACAAACATATATCCTATTTCCCACAGCAAAAAAGCACCCCAACCTTGTTGATTGGAGTGCTAGTTTATTTAGGTTTTATGCACAAGTTATTGAGCACTATAGTTTTCTTTTACTATACTTGCGCAACGTGTGCACAATTCTGGGTGATCGTGATCCTCACCAACTGTTTCAGATGATACCCAGCAACGTTCACATTTTTCACCTGGATGATTTTCAACAGCTACATCAACATATCTGTATTCTTTTGCATCAACAAAGTTGTTTGTTACAACTGTCTCAGAAACAATTAACAATTGATGTAGATGTTCCATTGACTCTAATACTTCTTTTGTTTCAGCATCTTTCGGTACAATGGTAACTTTAGCTTCTAAAGATTTTCCAATTACTTTATTGTTTCTAGCCTCTTCTAGTGCTTTAAGTACATCATCACGAACTTTCATAAAGTGATTCCATTTATCCTCATTCAAGTTAATCATTTCTCTCGGTTCTGGCATATCTGTTAACTGTACACTTTCCGCTTCCACACCAGGAATAAATTCCCATATTTCGTCTGCTGTATGTGGAATAATTGGTGATAATAATTGAACCAATGTTGTTAGAATTTCATAATAACCTGTTTGTAGACTTCGGCGGCGTTTATTATCAGATGCTTCGATATATAGAATATCTTTCGCAAAATCCAAATAGAACGAACTTAAATCTACTGCACAGAAATTATGAATAGCGTGATAGATTGGTGAAAACTCGAACTTGTCATAGCTTTCACGAACTGTTTTAACTAGCTGTTGTAGTCGATGTAGCATAAATCGATCCACATCCTCTAGTTCAGCATCTGAAACACGGTCTGTCTTAGGATCAAAATCCGCTAAATTACCAAGCATAAAGCGGACCGTATTACGGATTTTACGGTAACTTTCCGAAATTTGTTTTAGAATATCATCTGAGATACGTACATCGGCTTGATAGTCTACAGAAGCTACCCAAAGACGTAAAATATCAGCTCCATATTGTTTTAAAACCTTAGATGGGAATACAACATTGCCTAATGATTTACTCATCTTGCGTCCGTCTCCATCTAAAACAAAACCATGACTGATAATATTCTTATAAGGTGCTTTTCCAGTTACTGCTACCGCAGTTGAAATAGATGAATTAAACCATCCACGATACTGGTCACTACCTTCTAGATAAACATCTGCAGGCCTTTGATGTCCCGCGCGTGTAAGTAGTACTGCCTGGTGAGATGACCCAGAATCAAACCATACATCCATGATATCTGCTTCTTTTGTAAATATACCATTTGGACTATGTTCGGATGTAAATCCTTCAGGAAGTAAATCCTTTGCTTCTCTTTCAAACCATACATTTGATCCATGTTCAGCGAAGAGATTGGAAACATGCTCAATTGTTTCATCGGTGATAATAGGTGTACCATCTTCCCCGTAAAATACTGGAATCGGAACTCCCCATGTACGTTGACGAGAAATACACCAATCCTCACGATCACGTACCATATTATATAGTCTAGTTTCACCCCAATTAGGGTACCAGTTGATTTCCTTAATTTCGTCTAAAATATCTTGACGGAAATCTTTGATGGATGCAAACCATTGTGATGTTGCACGGAAAATAGTTGGCTTTTTCGTACGCCAGTCATGAGGATAGGAGTGTGTGATAAATGATAGTTTTAACAACGCTCCGTTCTCTTCTAATTTCTCTGTTACTACTTTATTTCCATCATCATAGAATAAGCCCTCAAAACCAGGAGCTTCTTTTGTAAATACTCCTTTATCATCAAGTGGGGATAAAGCTTCTAAACCATAGGATTTCCCTACATAAAAGTCATCTTCCCCGTGTCCAGGTGCTGTATGAACACAGCCCGTACCTGCGTCTGTTGTAACATGTTCACCTAACATAACGATAGAATCACGGTCATAGAATGGATGCTTAGCAATTACTTTATCTATATCTTTTCCTTTAAAGGTCTTAACAACTTCTGGATGTTCCCAGCTTAATTCTTCAGCAACTGTTTCAAGTAATTCATGCGCTACAATGAAACGATCCTCTCCAACTTTTGCGACCACATATTCTAAATCTGGATGTACGCTAATACCTAAATTTGCGGGAATTGTCCAAGGTGTTGTCGTCCAGATAACGATTTTATCACCTTCATTTAATACCCCTTTACCGTCTGCTACATCGAAAGCCACATAGATGGAAGGAGAACGCTTATCATGGTATTCAATTTCTGCTTCAGCTAATGCAGATTCTGATGAAGGAGACCAATAAACAGGTTTTAAGCCTTTATAAATATAACCTTTCTTAGCCATTTCACCAAACACTTTAATTTGAGCTGCTTCGAAATCTTTCGTTAAAGTTAAATAAGGATTTTCCCAATCACCGCGCACGCCTAATTGCTTAAATTGTGTACGTTGACCGTCTACTTGACCTAATGCATATTCAGCACATTTTTGTCTAAATTCTGTAATACTCATTTTTTTACGGTCTACCTTTTTGTTTTTACTTAACGCTGTTTCAATTGGTAAACCATGTGTATCCCATCCTGGAATATATGGTGCGTGATATCCTGTCATTGATTTATGACGAACAATAATATCCTTTAAAATTTTATTTAATGCATGTCCGATATGAAGATTACCATTTGCATATGGGGGTCCATCATGCAAGACAAAAGATGGTCTGCCCTTTGTTCGATCCTGAACCTTTTCATAAATGTTGTTCTCATCCCAATGTTCTTGCCTTTTTGGTTCTTTATTTGGTAGATTTCCACGCATTTTAAACTTTGTTTTAGGCATTAATAGCGTGTCTTTGTATTCCATATTACTTCCTCCTTATGGTTAATGAATGATGTAAAGTAGTTTTCATCTCGTTTATATCATCGAATGGATTAACAAGCTTTTGAAATCTTTATATAAGTAAGTATGTAAAAAAGCCTTCTCAATTCCCCAGAAGGGACGAGAAGACTCGCGGTACCACCCTTATAAATTTAAAACACATGATTTTAAATCCACTTTAAATCCGTAACGAGGATGAATCGTCCACTATTACTTTATTTCACAGTAGATACTATGGAGTGATTTTCTAAAAGCATACTGCATCAGGCTCACACCATACCCTGATTCGCTTAAACAGTAATGTTCGCTTCTATACTGTCTCCATCAACGTATTTCGACTTATTTTATCCTTGTGTATGAATTATATGTAAAATCTTGCATTTCGTCAAGATTTAAGATTCATTTTCAATTAACTCCAGTTCATTACTCATATCCGTATCAAACAGATCTTCCCAATCATTGGTATCTATCATTTCTAATTGAGCTTCTACAAGCATTTTTAATCGCGTACGAAATACCTTCGCCTGTTTCTTTAAATCCTCGACTTCAATAGAGATACGACGGGACTTATTTAATGCTTCATTAATAATCCGGTCTGCATTCTTTTCAGCTTCCTTGATAATCAACTTCGATTCTTTTGTTGCACTGCTTTTCACTTCTTCCGCTGTTTCTTGTGCAACTAGAATAGATTTATTTAATGTTTCTTCAATATTCGTAAAGTGTCCTAGTTTCTCATCTAGTTGATCCAACTTTTCTTGCAGATTTTTCTTCTCTCTTATCACCATTTCATAATCTTTAATCACTTGATCTAAAAATTCGTTTACCTCATCTTCATCATAACCACGAAAACTTTTTGTAAACTCTTTATTATGAATATCCAACGGTGTTAATGGCACATTGGCCACCTCCTTATAAAATTATCGTCCCATAGTTACACAAATTATTATTAAATGTATTAATTCGACAAAAAATCATTGAATCCTGTATTTTTTTACAATTTTATTCGTGTATCATTAGAAAAAATTATTTTAAAATTGCCGTTGTAATTTTCCATTTTTCTTTTTTGGATTGTCCATTTATCGTGACTAATTTACTTCTTCCTTTTCCTCTTACAGAAAATAAGTCACCCTCCTGGACTTGAAATTTTGTATCCTCGACAATTTTATAATTCACCTTAACTAACTGCTTGTATATATATTTTGCAGCATCTTTCCTGGAAATATTATAAATCTCTTTAAGAACAGCATCCAACCGCAATGATGATACCGTTTGTTCAGATTCTATCCAGTTTTTTTCAATCTCTATCAGTTGACTTAAAGGAACCTCTCTGAAAGAAATAGACGCCTTTTTTATTGACGTAAGATTTAATTGGACAAATGGAGCTATTTCTCCCGTTGTTACAATTTGAATAATTCCGTTACCTACAAAAATATCGCCTAATTTTTTACGCTTGATTCCCAATGACAAAAAAGCACCCATAACATCACGATGCTCTATTTTAATAAACTTATCCTGATAAGTAGCTTGGAGCAAGCAAAGCATATATGTATCTTCTGTTATTTCTTCATACAGCGGGGCAATAACAGCACGTTCACGTTCACTGTACATTCCACCGCCATTAGTAGTTATCTTTAAATCGTCATGGTTTGTACCAACTAACATACGAACAATTTGCTGTTCTCTTGGATCTAAAAAATCAGTTAACTTCGGAACAAAAGTCCTTTCAACTTGTTCTTTCCATGAAAGGACTTGGTCTATAAATGGTTGTTCATCTTTTCGAAAATGCTGATAAATATCCATAATTTCTCCTAATTAAAATAAGAACATTCTAAAAAATTCTAGCAATCCAATTCTAGCAAGATATAATACGAATATAGCTACAATAGGTGATAAATCAATCATTCCTAATGGTGGTATAAATCTACGGAAGATTTCCAAGTAAGGCTCGACAATTCTTCCGAGCATTTCACCAAATGATGATTCACGTGCTCCGGGAAACCATGACATAAAAATATAAATAATAATTGCCCAACTATATAAATTAAGTGCTAGGCTTAAAATTGAATACAATTGACCCATATACTACTACCATCCTTTATTTAAATCATCTTCATTCATAAAGTTCTCGGTTATCGAACCAGAAACATCTATATTTTCTGGGGTGCAAAGAAATGTTTCAGCACCGAGCTTTTGTATATCTCCATTTACCGCATAAACCGTTCCACTAAGAAAATCCACGATCCGTTTAGCTTGATTCCTGTCAATTCGCTGGAGATTAATCACAACGGCTCTTTTATTTACTATGTTATCCGCTATCTCTTGCGCCTCACTGTACGTCCTTGGCTCACATAAAACAACTTTGGAGTTAGGTTGTTGAACACTTGTTAAACTAACAACATTATTCTTATGTTTCACCGTTTGAGTAGGTTGTTCAGGTATCTGGTCTTCCTCTACATATTCATACTCATATTCCTCGTCAATAAAGAAATTTTTAATCTTATTTTTAATACTCATTCATCTCACCTCATTAAATTATTTAGTAGCTCTTCTAATTCCCTACTAATTTAGAACCAATACGAATATGCGTTGCACCCTCTTCTATAGCAATAGAATAATCATTACTCATTCCCATTGATAAGTACTCACATGGTGCATGTTTATATTGCTTCTCTTTGATTTGATTTCTTAGGTGAGCTAAATCTTTAAAATTCTCTCTAATTCTTTCCTTATCATCAATATGTGGAGCCATAGTCATTAATCCAACAATATGGACATTCGGATATTGCTCCATCTCCTCAATGAACGGAATAACGTTCTCGGGAGCTAGTCCATGTTTTGATTCCTCTCCACTAACATTTACCTGAACAAAACAGTCCACAGGCTTCGAAGCCCGTTTATTAACCTCTTTCGCTAATGATTTTCTATCAAGTGAATGAAGAAAATCCACTTTATCAATAATATCTTTTACCTTACGTGACTGGAGTGTGCCAATAAAATGCCAGTTCACCTTTTCCCCTATAGCTTGATATTTTTCGAGAAATCCTTCATTACGATTTTCGCCAAGATTTTTAATTCCTGCTTCAATTGCCTCTTCTGCTCGTTCTATTGTAACATATTTCGATACTCCGATAACCGTTATTTCACTCATATTTCGATTACTTTTTTCACATGCCTCTTTAATGTTATTTTCAATATTTTTTAAATTTGTTACAACATCCATTATAGTTTATTCTCCTCCCTAGTATAATTAAGGTAAATATCCTAGGAACGCAAGCATTCTTCCTGTTTTTCCTTTATCTCTTCGGTGCGAGAAAAATAATGCATCGTCCTTGAATGTGCAATATTTTGTCACATCTATATTATGACGTAATATTCCAGAAAGTAAAAGGATTTCTACATTTAATTGTTTTAAATCTAACAAAAATCGATTATTTTCTTTTTGAATAATCGTTTTATCTTTGTATCGATGATCAATATGCTGTATAACATGAAGGTCCACTTCATACATATCTTGTGATATACAAGGCCCAATCACTACCTGAATATTATGAGCTTGAGCTCCTTTCTCAGTTAAGGATTGTACCATCTTTTCTGCCATCCCATTAACGGTACCCTTCCATCCGGCATGCGCGATCCCGATGTATTCTGTCACTGGATCAAAAAAATATAGTGGTACACAATCCGCAAAAAAGGCTGTACAAACTATTCCTTTTTTATTTGTAATTAACCCATCTATTCCTTTCAAGGAGGAATCAAGAGACGTAGCTCCCTTCCCTTTATCCTCCTCCGTAACATGATAAAGGTTTGTACCATGTACTTGTTCACCTGAAACCCAATTTTCAATACTAATTTGAAGTCTTTCAGCTAATCGTTCTCGGTTCTTTAGGACATCATCCAACCGATCCTGTACATGCAACCCCATATTTAACGAATGGAATGGAGAGCTACTATTACCCCCATTTCTAGTAGTAAATCCTGCTATTAATTTAGGATGTAATTGCTGCCATTTTTCGATATGTAAATAGGATGTATCGTTTTGACGAAAAATATCGCTCATTCGTAGTCCTCCTGCATCTATTTGTTTTATTTTATCATATATTGTGCTCTAATTCTTATTTATGTGTAGCTGATTGTGTTAGAAGTAAGGGACCCTTTGCCTCTCTAACTAAAATAACATCTGAACCAATTCGAACAATTTGATCCCAGCTAATAACTAATTCATCCGTTTTTGTGAATAAATTCCCTTTTTTATCTCTTACCAAAAGAATAAGCGCTTCAATCATTCCAGTATCAGGATTAATGTCTAAATCCGAGATATTCCCTAATCTGCGACCGTCCTCAATAAGAATAACATCCTTTAATTGCAATTCCGATAATGTAACCATGTTGTTCACCTACCTTACTAACACTATATGCAAGGATGTACAATAATTTCATATAGATTTTTGGAAAATACACACACAATTCATTTAGATTACTGTGCGCAGTAACTTCACCTGAAATCTGGAGCTTAAATACCGCTGCGGAAATACACTACGCTTTCCGTGGGAGCTGCTGAGCCTCCTCCGAGCTAATGCTCTCCGTAGTCTCACCTAGGCTTTTCATCCCACTGGAGTCTTCGTGTATTCCTTCGCTGGTTGGTGCTAACCATCACACACCTTCTATTTATGTCAAAAATTTATTCACATATTGAATTGTGAATTGGAATGGATTGCAGTTGCCTCCTTGAAAATACTATCCGATTTTCTAACGAATGTCATGCTCACGAAGCCTTCCTTGTCCTGTGAATAGCACGTCGATGTATTTACGTATCGGTATTATTATACTATCTTGATTTTTAGAGTTACTGCGTATCATCCTTCAACTATGTATAAATCTAAATTCTTTGTTTATATTTGGACAAAATAAAAAGGAAGGGGGAGTTTTTCCCTCTTCCTTGTACATATAATGCCTATAACATTTTGTTATGTTTTCAACCCTCAAACATTTGTTTATTCATTTGACTTATAGCTGCTTTCTCTAAGCGTGATACCTGGGCTTGTGAAATTCCAATTTCATCAGCTACTTCCATTTGTGTCTTACCTTGGAAAAAGCGTTTATTAAGTATCATCTTTTCTCTATCATTAAGCTTGTACATTCCTTCTTTTAAAGATAACTTATCTACCCACGAGGAATCCTTATCTTTATCATCACTAATTTGATCCATCACAAAAATCGGATCTCCACCGTCATTATAAATTGGCTCAAATAAGGATACGGGGTCCTGAATCGCATCCATTGCAAATACGATATCATGATGAGGAATTCCCATTTCTTCAGCAATTTCTGCTGGAGTTGGTTCTTTCGATGTCTTGTTAATTAATTTTTCTCTGACTTGTAATGCCTTATACGCAATATCTCGTAGTGATCTAGAAACTCTAATCGGGTTATTATCTCGGAGATATCTTCTAATTTCTCCTATAATCATCGGAACAGCATACGTGGAAAATCTTACATTATGTCCTAAGTCAAAATTATCAATGGATTTCATTAAACCTATGCAACCTACTTGGAACAGGTCATCTACATATTCGCCACGATTATTAAATCGTTGTATAACGCTTAGTACCAGTCGAAGATTCCCATTCACTAATTCTTCGCGCGCACTTATATCCCCTTCTTGCTGCATTCTAATGAATAATTCTTTCATTTCTTCATTGCTGAGTACTGGTAGCTTTGATGTATCAACACCACATATCTCAACTTTATGTCTAGTCATATGTTAACCCTCCCAGATGGTGATGCTGTTCATGGACAGTATCTCCTTCGGGGAGGGTTTTTATGCAATACTAGGTACTTGAAAAAAGTACCACAAGTTGTCTCAAGCCATATCTGATAAGGCTAAACCATTTTATTAAATTCTTTTTTTAATCGTCTTATAATCTTTTTTTCTAAACGAGAGATATAGGATTGAGAAATCCCCAACATATCAGCAACATCCTTTTGTGTTTTCTCCTCTTGTCCTATTAACCCAAACCTTAATTCCATAATCTGCTTTTCCCTATCATTTAGTTTGGATAGAGCTGCCTTTAATAGGCTCTTATCCACATCAGACTCAAGTCCCTTTGTTATTATATCATCATCCGTACCTAGTACATCAGACAATAACAATTCATTGCCATCCCAATCAATATTCAATGGCTCATCAAATGATACTTCGGACTTTAATTTATTATTTCTTCGTAAGTACATTAATATTTCATTTTCTATACACCTAGAGGCATAGGTAGCTAATTTTATCTTTTTCTCAGGATTAAAAGTATTTACTGCTTTGATTAGACCAATGGTACCAATACTTATCAAATCTTCAATATTTATACCTGTATTTTCAAATTTACGGGCAATATACACAACCAGACGTAAATTACGCTCAATTAATATCGATCTAGCCGTTTTATCTCCTTTTGGCAGCAATACTAATAATTCCTGTTCTTCCTGCTTAGTTAGTGGTGGCGGAAGTGCCTCACTCCCCCCAATATAGTAAATTTCATCTGATTTCAAACCCAATTTCATGAGTAATTTATACCACTTTAACCTGAGACGTAGACGCATTTTCCACAATTTCATTTTTCATCTCCCTTTCTATGCTGAATGGATTGTAGCTAATTGAATAATTTGTGGATGTAGTAAGCAATGATAGCTATTATCCTTGGTCAGTCCTGCAAACTGAATCCCTATTAAGAGCTTTCGGCTTTTAATGGTCTGTTCTCCATAATTCACAATTATATAATCCGGCCTAATGGCTAATAAGAACATACTACTTCCTTGTACTCCTTGATAGGGAACAACTTGGATAAAATTTTCCCACTCTTTTGGTAATCGTTCAATATCTAGACTATCATTTGCTATTTTTAAACATTGCCAATCTTCATCGGTAAACCATTGCTTTAGAAATATTTCATCACAAATAATGACAGGCTTTTTAGTTAACGGATCTACTAGCTGGTTACCACTATCAATGTAACCCGTTGTTGAGAATGCTTTATCTCTTATTTTAATGGTTACTGTATATAGCTGATTATAGCGAATTTTTTCTTTTGCATGCTTGTCCATACGGCTCTTCGTAAAAATCCAAACCAATGGAAATCCAATGATCACAAATAACCAACTTACAGGATCACCATATCCCTTATTGAAAGTAACCAACCCACTCGTTGTTACGGTGATTGGACTCGAAAAAAGAAAATGCAATGCGACTAGTCCACCCCCTATAGCAAAAGTAGTAAAATAGAATAATAAAAATAACTTCAAATATCGATAAATCGTTATAAAACCAAAAGAACTTAATATAATAAAAAGAGAATATAGTACTTTACCGGTAACACTAGAAAAAAATGAATCTGGATAAATTAGAGTAATGGGAACAATACAGGAAGCAAAAAATGCACCAATTGCTATCCTAATTATTTTTGTATGGTCTCTTGCTAAGGCTTTTGTTAATAAAAGAAGCATAAAGTCTAGGAAAAAGTTAAGAGCCCAGACGGCATCAAGATAAACTGTCATCCATACCTTTCCTCTCTCAAAAGGTACTATTTTTAAATGTTCCTAATGGTTTGTTTATATTTAATGTGAAGTATATCCAATATAAAAAGAAAAGTCTGTCATTTCTTGTATGCAGAAATAGGCTATTTTTAACTAGTTATTGAAAAGTTTGTCGGGATAAATTTATAAAAAAGGTTAGATGTGCTAGAGTGCAGCATATATCCATGTCGAAATATTAGATATAAATTCTTAAGGATGGAAAACCTTTTTGAAAGGCTGTTTTCTAAAAGATTGTTACTCTAGTCACATGCTATCCCTATTCAAAGGCGACAACTATCCGATTCAATCAATTATCTTATATGCGGAAATTATTTGGCATTACTATCTAAAGAAAAAAACAGCGAAGGAAATACATAGTAACCAAGAAAGGCATCGTAATGGTAATGATCTTACTAATATTCGTGGTTTTCTGAGTATAATCATTCCTTTGTGAAGTTTAAAAAGTCAAAAATGAAGAAAAAAGAATCAACATACAAAAAAGCAAACGAGAGAATCATTCATCTACTCGTTTGCCTATGATATAGTTATTCAAATTATCTTCTGTTCCGATTACGGTTTCTTAAGAATGTTGGAATATCTAATTCTTCCTCTTCCGGTCTAGGCCGTGGAGCTGGTTGTTCACGTTTTACTGGTTGTGTTGGTTCTTCTTTCGTTGCTGCATGTTGATTATGACTAATAGTTTGACGTTGTTGTTGTACTGGACGCTGTTGCTGTACTGGACGCTGATGTCTAGTTTGTGGTTCTGGTTTATTATTTAATTCGTCAAAACCAGTAGCGATAACCGTTACAACAATTTCATCATTTAAGTTTTCATTAATAACTGAACCAAAGATGACGTTCACTTCTTTATCAGCAGCAGAAGTGACTAAATCAGCTGCTTCTTGTACTTCATAAAGACTTAGGTTAGTTCCACCGGTAATGTTCATCAGAATACCATGAGCACCATCAATAGAAGTTTCAAGAAGTGGTGAGGATATAGCCTTTTTAGCTGCTTCCGTTGCGCGAGTCTCTCCTGTTGCAATACCAATTCCCATTAATGCGGAACCCTTGTCAATCATTATTGTCTTCACGTCGGCAAAGTCCACGTTAATTAATCCGGGTTTTGCAATTAAATCTGAAATACCTTGTACACCCTGTCTAAGGACGTTATCCGCTTCACGGAACGCATCAAGCATTGGAGTATTTTTATCGACAATTTCTAGTAATCGGTCATTTGGAATTACAATCAGTGTATCTACACTATCTTTCAGTTCTCCTATTCCAGAAATTGCTTGAGTGGATCGTTTTCTACCTTCAAAGGAGAATGGTCTAGTTACAACACCAACTGTTAGAGCACCTAAGTCTTTTGCAACTTGAGCAATAACAGGAGCAGCACCTGTACCAGTTCCACCACCCATACCAGCAGTAACGAATACCATATCAGCACCTTGCAATACTTCTTCAATCTGCTCTTTACTTTCTTCAGCAGCTTTCTTTCCCACTTCTGGATTTGCACCTGCACCTAAACCTCTAGTTAACTTTCCACCAATTTGAATCTTTAACTCTGCTTTTGATAGATTTAGAGCTTGTGCATCCGTATTAACTGCAATAAATTCTACACCTTCTACCCCATGTTCAATCATTCGGTTGACAGCGTTATTACCACCACCACCAACACCGATAACCTTTATCGTTGCTAATTCATCCATATTTGTATCAAACTCTAACATTATTCGTTCCTCCTAATTTCTACGCAAAATCACACGAGTTTATAGATTACTTCCTAGTCAAAGAACCACTTAAACAGATTTCCAACCTTACTAGGCTCTTTTTTCTTTTTCTCTTTAGGTTCTTCTATGTTTTCTTGTTTTGGATTTCGTTTAGGTTGCGATTCGCTTTGAGTATTTCTTACAGCTGGATATAAATCTTTTCCTTGTATTTTCGCATTATGGTAAGCAAATTGTAGAATGCCTACTCCAGCAGTAAATTGTGGCTCCCGTACCCCTATATAATCTGGTATCGCAATTCGAACATTGGAATGGAATAGATCCTGTGCAAGCTCTAATACACCAGGCATTTTCATAGTTCCACCCGTTAATACATAACCACCAGGAATCTCTCTATATCCCATTTTACGAATTTCTCTTTCTGCAAACGCATATACTTCCTCTAATCTTGCTTCTATCATATCAGAAATTTCAAGTTGATTATATGTTTCTCGGTTATTACTTCCAATAATAGAAACTTCAAAGATGTCATCTTCCTGTGCATCATCATAGAAGGCATGTCCATGATTTAATTTAACATCTTCAGCCTCCTCAGTTGATGTACGTAATCCAATGGAAATATCCTTTGTAATATTATTTCCACCTAAACTAATAACACTTGTTCCCTGCAAGTGATCATTTTCAAAAACAGAGACCGTGGTACAGCCACCACCAATTTCTATTAATGCAACACCCATATTTTTTTCATCTTTTGATAATGCAATCGTACCAGCAGCAAGTGGTTGTAAGCAAATATCTGCTATTTCCAAATTAGCACGCTCTACACATTTCAAAATATTATGTAAAACGGTTTTGGAACAAGTAATGATGGTTCCTTCCATTTCTAATCGTACACCAATCATACCTCTGGGATCTGTTATTTCATCTAAGCCATCAACAATAAATTGTTTGGGAATAACATCAATAATTTCCCTTTCAGGTGGAATGGAAACAACTTGAGCACCATCTATTACTCTTCTAATGTCTTCATCAGCGATTTCACGATTTTCACTTTGTACAGCTACTATACCGTGACATGGTTGAAGCTCAATGTGACTACCATTAATTCCAACCACTACCCGTTCAATTTTCATTCCCACCATTCGTTCTGCTTGTTCAACTGCACTTCTAATGGATTGCACGGTTTGATCAATATCAACGATTGCCCCTTTTTTCATTCCATTGGACTTTGCAGTACCTACTCCAATAATGTTTAATGAATCGTTTAATACTTCACCAATTATTACTTTTATTTTTGATGTTCCTATATCAAGACTTACTAAAATTTCACTGTTATTCAAAGAAAGGCACCTCCAAATTCAAAACGACCATACCTTGTTCAATTTAACAATCAATACTTTTTTTCGTCATTTATCTTCTAAATCTATAAGAAATTGAGAAATTTACAGAAAAGGAAATATATATAGGTATTTCCACAAAAAAAAGCGTATTCCTTTAATTTTTTAAAAATCTTTTCTCATTTTCTAAAGACTTAATTTTGTTCAATCATATATATTCGATTATTTCACGAATTTATTATGGGTTATTTAATTACTAATCTATTTCTCCCGGTAATTCTTCTAACCCATCATCCTCCGTTTCTTCAGAATCGAATGATTCAAAATATACTCCAACACCAATATGTATGATTCCCTTTGATCCCGGTTCTAATTGTGAAACAATAGAAGGATATACTTCCATTTTATCAGCAAAATTTCGGATTGTACCATCAACTATATATCCATCATTCATATATAAGAGAATTTTATTTTTATTATCCTCCGTCGGCTGCCAATGTATTTCCGAAATAAGATTTGCCACACTTTCCGGGAGTGCATTTAATTCTTTGGCCATTTGGATTAAATAATCATCTTTTGAAAAACCAATTAACATTGGGGAGTTCCCATTATAGGTTGGTTGACCTAACTGATTGATGGTTACACCGTTTGAAAGAACTGGAATATAATTTCTTTCTTTCTTCACATAACCCACCACATTATGTTCAGTGATGTTCATATTTACCGTCCATGGCCATTCCTTTGTAACTTCTACAGTATCAATAATCGGATTGGACTGAATAAGTTTTTCCGTATGTTCAATATCAATCATCCATATATTTTGATCTGTAGTTAACTGACTCAAATCAATTATTTCTTCTTCTGAAGTATGTATATTACCCTCAATAGAAAAGGATCTAATATGACTCAATGGTGATTGTAAATAAACAATAATAGAAATTAAGAAGAAAAAGATTGATAGATAAAAAATCAAA
The DNA here is from genome assembly GCF_900176885.1 of Oceanobacillus senegalensis. GTDB lineage: Bacteria > Bacillota > Bacilli > Bacillales > Amphibacillaceae > Oceanobacillus > Oceanobacillus senegalensis. The sequence continues at coordinate 1,870,273 of NZ_LT839648.1, forward strand.
CGACGATTTGCTTTTTTTTTGCGGGCTTGTTTTAATTTAGGAATTCGCTCCTCAATTGAAACAATATTCTTTTTACTCATCTCCATTTCTTCCTTTTTAAAAAATTAAAAGAATAAACGGCATAAATTATGCCGCTATTATTCAGTTACAGAAATTATATCATAAATTGTAGGTAAACATATAGTGTGCAACCGTTAGTTTATCAAGTTTTTTGTCGAGAAAGGACTTCCAAATTTTTCCGCCTCCTCTCTAAATGTTAAATTTTGGAATAAATACTAATATTTAACAAGATTCCTACCGAGCAAAGTGTTAAGGTTAAGGAGGAGCCACCATAGCTGAGAAACGGGAGTGTAATACCTGTGACTGGTATTAAACCAATGACAACACTAATATTAATCATCGCTTGAACCGCTAACATGGAGACAATACCTAATGCCAATAAACGCGCAAACAGATCTGGAGCTTCAAGAGCTACTTTTGTTCCACGCCATAGCAATAACAGAAACAGAATAATGACAAAGGTGCCACCGATAAATCCTAACTCCTCGCCAATAATAGCAAAGATAAAATCGTTTTGTGGTTCCGGTAAGTAAAAATACTTTTGTAAACTATTCCCTAAACCTAAGCCCATTAAACCTCCTGGGCCAATTGCATATAACGATTGAATGATTTGAAATCCATCTCCCAAAGGATCTTCCCAAGGATTTAGGAATGCTGTAATACGATCGATTCGATAAGGTGCCGAAGCGATTAATCCTACTAAACCTAAAACCCCAAGTAGTGCTAGTCCAATAAAATGCGACAAACGTGCACCTGCAACAAAAATCATAATCATACATGTAAGAACAAGAACCATCCCTGTCCCTAAATCAGGTTGTAACATAATTAGTCCAAAAGCTGTAAAAACTAGTAGTAAGCATGGCAGGAATCCTTTTTTAAATGACGTAATGTACTTTTGTCCTACTGCTAGTAAATTTGCTAAAAAAATTATTAAACCTAGTTTCATAAATTCAGAGGGTTGGATACTAAATGCTCCAACACCAATCCAACTTTGTGCTCCACCACGTACCATCCCTATTCCTGGAATTAGAACAGCAACCAATAGAACAAAACAAACGATTAAAATTATTTTTGAATATTTTTTCCAAGTGTTGTATGGGATGAACATAACGAAAAACATGGCGATAACCCCCACCCCAGCAAACAATAATTGACGCTTTAAGTAATAAAATTGATCCCCAAACTTATATTCTGACCAAACATATGAAGAACTATAGACCATTACTACTCCTACAAGTAAAAGTCCTAAGATTACTAATAATAGAAAGTAATCTGGTTTACTTTGATCACTTCGACGTTTTTTAAACAAAAAAACACCCCTTTACCTAATAATAGATACGGGGCATTATGAAAAGAATGTTCAAAAGCTAGTCCACTTATTGAACACTAAACAATCTAATTGTAGCGAACATCCTATACAAGCCCCTATACAAGTTTATGCACGGCTCGTATAAACATGTCACCTCTTTCTTCAAATGTACGGTATTGATCCCAACTTGCACAAGCAGGTGAAAGAAGGACAACATCCCCTTCATTTGATATACTAAATGCTTTTTCTACAGCTTGTTCAACATTAGCTGCTACCACAATTTCTTGTATTCCTACTTGTTGACCCATTTCTTTTAACTTACCCTTCGTTTCACCAAATACAACCATTGCTTTTACATGTCCTAAGTAGGGAGCTAAGTCATCAAAGTCGTTTCCCCTATCTAGACCACCGGCTAACAGTATTACTGGTTTTTGAAAGGAAGAAAGTGCTTTTTGTGTAGCTAAAATATTGGTTGCCTTTGAATCATTGTAAAATAGGCGATTTTGGACATCATCAACAAATTGCAGCCTGTGCTTGACACCTTTAAATGTTGTTAGAACTTTTCTAATCCCTTCATTCGTAGCGCCATTCAATTTTGCTGCTGAAATTGCTGCAAGAATATTTTCTAGGTTGTGATTTCCAACCAAGACAATTGCATTACGATCTATAATTTTTTCATTTTTAAAATATATGCTTCTTTGATCAATCCATGCGCCCTCATCTAGCTGCTGATTAACCGAGAAAGGAACTAATGTTGCATCAACGCTTTCTTCCTGAATCGTATTTACAATAGTTAAATCATCTGCATTATATACCAGAAAGTCATCACTAGTTTGGTTTCTAAAAATATTACATTTTGCATGTTTATAATTCTCAAAGGTTTTATGGTAATCCAGATGAGCCTCAAAAATATTTAACAATACTGCAGTATGTGGCTTGAATTCTATAATTCCCTGAAGTTGAAAAGAGGACAGTTCTAATACTAATGTCTCATCTTTTTCAAGGTTTTCCGCTACCTCAGTAGCTACAATACCGATATTACCAGCTACCTTCACTGGCTTCTCACTTTCTTCTATCATTGCAGTTATTAATGTAGTTGTTGTCGTCTTGCCATTCGACCCGGTTATTCCTATGATAGAATCTCCCGCTAGCTTAGCTGCTAGTTCTACTTCTGTAATTATTGGAATAAAACGATTTTGAGCCTCTATAACAATTGGATTTTCATATGGAATCCCCGGATTCTTTATAAGTAATTTTACATCATCCAATACAGTGATAGGGTGTGATCCAGTTATCACTTCAGCACCTAACTCTCTAAGTTCTTGAACCACTGGGTCATTTTCACTTGCTTTTATGTCATTAATTCGTACATTCACACCACTAGATATTAGCAATTTCGCAGCTGCTGTACCGCTCTTTGCTAATCCTAAAACCAATACATCAGAATATGGAAAATCATATAATTTTCTCAATTTAAGCCCACCTCAATATATATACCAAGAACTGCAAAAATCAATCCAATCAACCAAAATGTTGTGACAACTCTCCATTCAGACCAACCTAATAATTCATAATGATGATGCAACGGGCTCATCTTAAATACTCTTTTACCTGTCGTTTTAAAAGAAATAACCTGAATAATGACAGACAGTGTCTCGAGGACAAATACTCCTCCAATGATGATAAGCAATATTTCTGTTTTTGTTAAAATAGCCACAGCCGCAATTGCCCCACCTAATGCCAAGGAACCAGTGTCACCCATAAAGACTTTAGCTGGATGTGCATTAAAAACTAAGAATCCTAAAAGTGCACCAACGACAGCTAAGGAAAAAATAACTACTTCTGAATGACCTCCTACAAATAAAGATAAAATAGCATAAGCTCCAAATGCAATCGCAGCTGTACCAGCCAATAAACCATCCAATCCATCTGTTAAATTAACAGCATTGGATGATCCAACTAACATAATGATTATTAGTACAGCATAAAACCACCCTAGGTCCCACTCCATATTTGTACCGGGAATAGTTATATATGTAGAAAAGCCTTCTCTATTAAGAATAAAGTAGAAAATAAGTGCGATGATAATCTGACCAATCATTTTCTGTCTTGATGTTAATCCTAAATTACGTTTCATAGCAACTTTTATATAATCATCTAAAAAGCCTAGTAACCCATAACCAAATAAAACAAAATTCAATAACCAAAATTCGTAACTGACATCATTTCCTAAAACCTTGTATACCATGATTATGGATGTAATAATAATACTTAAAACAATCATGATCCCCCCCATTGTCGGGGTACCTGTTTTCTTTAAGTGCGATTTTGGTCCTTCTTCTCGTATACTTTGACCAAATTTCAATCTTCTTAATAAGGGAATGAAAATGGGAGACAAAAGGACGGTAATTAGAAATCCTATTGCAATGGTTACTAAAATTACGGTTATATCCATTATTATTCCTCCTCTTACCTTAACCGTCCATTAAATGGCTAATTCAATATTTGTTCGATCATTGTTTCAAACTTCAATCCACGTGAAGCCTTAAACAAAATAATAGTATTTTTATTAAAATAACTTTCTAGGGCCTTAAGTAATTCCTGTTTATCAGTAAAGTGCCTACAAATAACGGAATGATTCTTTTTCTCAGCTGTCTCGGAAATAAATTTTGCGTTCTTACCATATGTAAATAGCACAGATATAGAATTATCTACCACATCAGCTATAGAGCGATGTAACGTTTCAGCAAAATCACCAAGCTCTAAAATATCCCCAAGCACAAGAACTCGATGCGTAAATCCTTGCATTTCCTTTATTACTTCGATAGCCGCCTTCATTGATGTTGGTGAAGCATTATAAGCATCATTTATTATGGATACATCATTTAAACCACGAATTAGTTCAAAACGCATAGATGTCTTTTTTAAGGTTAACAATGCTTGTTTTCTCTTTTCTGTCGGAATTCCTAATTTCATACCAACAGCAATTGCGAAAGCCGCATTTTTTGCATGATGTTTACCGATTAAAGGAACACTATAGGTAGCACCATCTGAAAGGGAGAAGGTAGTTTCAGTTGATGTCATTTTCACATTCTCTATCAATAATCCGTTCTCTTTGCCGAATCCACAACGAATAGTATTGCGCTGGTTATGAAGCTCATTTAAAAGTTCTTCATCACCATCAATTATAACGGAACCATTTTCTTTTAATCCGTTAAGTATCTCAAGCTTAGCCTTTGCTATTCCCTCTCTAGAACCTAGAAATTCAATATGAGACTCACCTATATTCGTAATGATGGCATAATCTGGCTTAGCGATTTGTGATAGTAAATCAATCTCCCCAAAGTCACTCATCCCCATTTCTAAGACAAGTACATCTGTATTTGGAGACATTGAAAGAATGGTTAAAGGTAGCCCAATATGATTATTAAAGTTCCCTTTTGTATAATGCGTTTGATAAATAGAACTTACCATGGAGGCTACTAAATCCTTTGTTGTCGTCTTCCCATTCGAACCCGTAATACCTATAACTGTGGGATTAATTTTATCACGATAAGTACTCGCAAGCTCTTGTAAAGCAATTAACGTATCCTCCACAAAAAAGATGGGGAAGTGGCTTGGTATGGACTCTGGTAATTCACGATCCTTTTGCCACAAAGCACAAACTGCACCATTATCAATAGCCTGTGGTAAAAATTGATGCCCATCGAAATTATCCCCTACGATTGGTACAAATAACGAATGGCTCGTATTAACTCGACTATCCGTTATTACTTCTTTTATGTTTATTGGTTCTTTTAAGTTTCCCTGGCCATTAGTAAATATATCGGATATCCACTTAACTGTAAATAACATTTTCATTACCCCTTAGAAATAATCGCATCTTTAGCTACTTCACGGTCATCAAAATCGTATTTAGTATGACCTATTATCTGATAGGTTTCATGCCCTTTTCCTGCAATTAAAATGATATCATCAACTTTCGCATAATTTACAGCTTTTTTGATTGCTTCCTTTCGATCTGCAATAACTTCATACCCGTCTTCCGTTTCAACCCCTGCTGTCATATCATTTAAGATTGCATGTGGATCCTCGGTCCTAGGATTATCTGAAGTAAATATAGCATAATCCGCATACTTTGCTGCGATATTGGCCATTAGTGGACGTTTCGAACGGTCACGATCCCCACCACAACCAACCACCACATATATGCGATTAGTTGCAAACTCCGTAATCGTTTGTAGAACATTTTCCAATGAATCTGGTGTATGGGCATAATCAACAATAACTGTAAAATCTTGTCCTTTGTCCACTACCTCAAAACGGCCATTTACTCCATCTATATTTTCCAATGCTTGTTTTATCACTTCTAAAGGGACATTTTGGGCTATTGCGGCAGCAGACGCAGCCAACATATTGTACACATTAAACATGCCAATTAATTTACTCTCTATGGAAACTTCCCCAATTGGTGTTATAAGAGTATATTTAGTTCCTGAAGCGCCCAAAATAATATCTTTTGCTAAAACATCCGCGTCATTTTCACAACCATAGGTTAATACATGCTGTGCAGTGCTGCGTAATAGCAGATCACACGAAGAATCATCTACATTGATAATAGCAAATTTTCTTTTTTCTTGATTATAATTATTTCCTAATTGACTGAACAACAGACTTTTTGCTCGCAAGTAATCATCTAAATCCTTATGATAGTCAAGATGGTCTTGAGATAAATTTGTAAATATTGCCACATCATAATCGCATCCATACACCCTCCCCAAATCCAAGGCATGGGAAGATACCTCCATAATCGCTTGCCCAACATTCTCTTCTTTCATTTTTCTAAAAAAGCGTTGAAGCTCCAAAGCATTAGGAGTGGTATTTGCTGATGAATATGGTTCATCACCTATTTTCATTTGAATCGTACCAATTAAGCCAACTTTTTTATGATGTAAGCGAAATATTTGTTCTAATAAATAAGTAGTCGTCGTTTTTCCGTTTGTACCTGTAACACCTATAAGTGGAAGCTTACTTGTTGGATAGTCATAGAACTTAACCGCTAGCATTGCTAATACGCGAGACGAATCATTTACCTTTATTGTAGGAACATTGGATGCTTCTACATCCTTCTCCACGATAACTGCTATGGCTCCGTTCCTTATGGCATCATCGATAAAATTGTGTCCATCTACCGTAAATCCCTCTATACATACAAATAATGATCCAGGCTTCACTTTCCTCGAATCCATTTCAATCTCTACAATCTCTATATCATCCGTTATAGAGTTAGCTTGATAAAAAGGAATTACAGATAATAAATCTTTTAATTTCATAAAACATACATCCTTTAATTTTTTCTCTGGAAATGGTATCCATCGTATATGTAAATTATCATTTCCACATATAAGTATTCTTCTTATACCTTATTTTTTAGAGGGTGGTGGATACCACCCTCTAAAAAATACCTATATTTGCTATATGTCAATTTATACATTATAGCAAACTTTACTCTTCTTCACGATTATTTTTTTCCATTTCACTTAAATAAATACGAATCGTTGACCCTGGTTCTAATTTTGTTCCTGGGCTAGGTGCCTGGTCTATGATATGCTCACCAGATCCACTTGTTTCAATGGATAAATTGGAAAGCATTTCAGCTAAATCACCTGTTTCTTTACCGATTAAATCTGGGACTTCTACAGCAGGTTCCTCTGGCCATTGATACTCCTTTGACAATCCGCCTGTCCTAGGTTCTACTCCTAGCGCACGTAAACTGTCCCCGATTATAGTTCCGACAATTGGTGCTGCTACTACACCACCAAATTGGACAGTATTCTTAGGATTATCAACTGCAACATAAACGACTATTTCTGGATTATCGGCTGGGGCAAAGCCAATAAACGAAACGATGTAGTTATTTTCAAGATAACCACCATTTGGGCCAACCTTTTGTGCAGTACCTGTCTTCCCCCCCACTCGATATCCTTCCACATAAGCTGGACGACCTGTACCTTTTGCAACAACACTCTCCAATGCATGTCGCAATTCTTTCGACGTTTCCTTAGAGATTACCCTCTCTTTCATATTTGGTTCTTTCTTGTCTACAACTTCTCCTGTTTGGGGGTCAAGCCACTCTTCTGCAATATACGGTTCATATAGGTATCCCCCATTTACCGCTGCGGCAACAGCCATTACCTGCTGAATGGGAGTAACGGAAACCCCTTGGCCAAAAGAAGTGGTCGCTAGCTCTACAGGACCAACATTTTCAGGATTAAATAAAATCCCATTTGCCTCACCTTGTAAATCAATTCCCGTCTTGGTCCCAAAACCAAATGCTTCGATATAGGAGAAAAGTTTTTCTGTACCTAGTTTTTGTCCCAAATCTACAAAACCCGGGTTACAAGAATTCTGGACAACCTCCAAAAAGGATTGGTGTCCATGCCCCCCACTTTTCCAGCAATGAATATTGGCTCCTCCCACTTCAATGGAACCATCATCATGGAACTCATCTTCTTGAAGATCAACTACTTCCTCCTGAAGAGCAGCAGCTAACGTAATTATTTTAAATGTAGAACCCGGTTCATACGTACTCCAAATAGGCAAATTACGGTTAAATATAGACTGGTCTACATCCATATAATTTTCTGGATGGAAGTTTGGCCTTGTCGACATTCCTAAAACTCCACCGGTTTTTGGATCGACTGCAATAGCTAAAGCTGAGTCAGGATTGTACTTCGATTCGGCTAAATCTAATTCCCTCTCAATAATGGTTTGTACTTTCGAATTAATTGTTGTTTTTAAATGCAAACCATCTGTCGGAGGATTATAAATGTCTGCTAATGTCTCTAACCTTCTTCCTTTAGCATCAGAATAGAAGGCTAAACTCCCTGGTTCACCACTTAGTTTTTCATCATAATATAGTTCAAGCCCCATTAAACCTTGATTATCAATTCCAGCAAAACCTAATACATGTGAAAGGTCATCACCTAGTGGATAATGTCTTTTTGAATCCTTTGAAAGATATACCCCACTCAGATTTAATCCACGAATTGCCTTTTCTTGTTCTTCCGATATCTTTATTCCTTCTGGCCTTAAATTCACGCTTGAAGCATTCTTTGTTATATTTTCTAACACTTCATCCTTAGACATTCCTAAAATATTGGATAGCTTCAATGCTGTGTCCTCTGGATTTTGAATTTGTCTTGGAACAACAACAATGGATGGGGCGGTAACATTCTCAGCAAGCACCTCCCCTTCCGCATCCAAGATGAGACCTCTTTCCGGTTCAAACACAATATCCCTTGTCCATAAATCAGTGGCTTGTCCCACCAATTCATCCCCTAAGAAAAATTGGACATAACCTAATCGAAAGGCAATGATGGAAAAGATTACAATTCCAAAAAGAAAAACAGTAACTATTCGTTTTCTGACGGTTACAGTAGATACACGTTTCATTTTCTAAATCCCCTTTTCATAGGTAGGCTTGTATCAACTATATGACGTTTCCATTACGAATAGAACACTGTTCATTCTCTAATAATTCATATATTTTATTATCTTAAGGTCACTCATTTCTGAAGGTTGTTTCACTTGTCTCTTCTTCCGCTTCTTCTTCTGCTGCTTCACCTGGAACTTTGAATTCCACAGCTAGGTATTCCTCGCCTTGGATTGGTGTGCCTTCTTTGATATTTTGGATGACTGCATATCCATTTCCAAAGGTTTCAATCTTTAAGTCTAGTAAATTGGAAAGTTGAAGAACTTCTCTGATAGACCACCCTATAACACTAGGCATGGTTGGTTCATTTGTTACTAAAATAATTCTTTCCTGTGGAATAACTTGATCCCCTTCATTTACATTAGCTTTAACAATTCTATCCCCAGAACCAATTACAGTAATTGACAAACCTTGTTCCTTTAACTCTGTAGTAACTTCATCCGTTTTTCTATCAACTAACTTTGGTACCTCCAAGCTATTTGACGAATATTCCTTTTGTTTATCTGGATCAATATTCAAATAATGTAAACTATTCTCCATCACATTTCGATATATAAAAGATACAGGATCTGAACCAACTTCATGGGGTTCAAGTTCAGGTTGTTTAACAGCTACATACATAATAAGTTGTGGGTTCTCGATTGGTGCTGCTCCTAGAAAAGAAAACACATAATTATCTCTTCCTACTAAATATCCACTACCATTTGGATTAGGGATCTCTGCCGTTCCAGTTTTCCCACCTGTTGAATAGCTTTCTAAAGCAAATTCTTCACCAGTTCCATGCTCACTGGTAACAACAGATTCCATTAAACTTAATACTTGATCTGCTGTTTCTTTTGAAATTGGTTGACCATCAACGTTTGGCGATTTTTCCTCTAGGATTTCTCCCTTAACAGGATCTACAATTTTTTGAATAACATATGGTCGCATCATCTTTCCGTCATTTGCTATTGCGGAAAGTGCTTTAACTTGCTGAATAGGAGTCATGGTTGAACCTTGACCAAATGCAGTTGTTATTTTCTCTAAAGGCCAATTATATAGGATCTGTCCTGCTACCTCACCAGGTAAATCAATGCCTGTTTTTTTATCATAACCAAACTTCTTCATATATTCTAAAAATGTTTCCGTACCTATTTTTTCCCAAACCAATTTTGCAGCAGCAACATTGGATGAACGAGCAAACCCTTCATCATAGGAAATAGTTCCCCAGCCTCTTCCACCATTATGATCATGAATAGGTCTAATCTTTGGATTTATTTGGTAGCTTCCAGATGAATAACCTTCATCGCCATTGTAAACTCCTTCTTCAATCGCTGCAGCCCAAGTGAATATTTTCGTGGTTGAACCGGGCTCAAAAGGAGTAGATATCACATCATTATACCAATTCTCTACATTTGCTGGATTATTTGGGTTATAGCTTGGACGATTCCCCATCGCTAGGATTTCACCTGTCTTAGGGTCCATGACAACAGCAGTAATTCTTTCCGGATTATATTCCTCCTCAACCTGAGTAAGTACGTCTTCCACTAACGTCTGAATTTTTTGATCAATCGTCAGGTAAACATTTGCACCATCTTCAGGCTTACGAATTACTTCATCTGGCTTTAATAACTTATTATTATATTGATCACGCTTATAAGAAATATAGCCAGCCTTCCCTTTCAATAAATCATTCATTTCTTTTTCAATTCCAGCAATCCCAGTTATCTCATTAACTACTTCTTCATCTTTCTCTATTTCTTCTTCTCGAGCAAATCCAATAATATGGGAAGCAAATGTGCCATTTGGATAATAGCGTAACGTTTCCTCTTGAAAATTGATTCCTGGTAGTTCAAGCTCTTCTATTTTTTCTTTTGTTTGTTGGGATAATTCCTTACCGACGTTACCAAATTCCACTTGGAACCTATCATTTTCTATTCCGTTAAGAATGGGATCAAGTATAGCACTCTTCTCAACATCAAGTATAGGTGCTAAAATTTCGGCAGTCTTTTCGGGATCAACAACATGCTTTGGTTCCTCAAGGTTTTCTGAGTAAGTTTCGCTGACAATAGCATATAATCGGTAGACTGGCATATCATATGCCAAAGTCATTCCATTATTATCATAAATCTTTCCTCTCTCTGCACTTAAAGTATAGGATGTGGTTCGTTTATTCTCGGCGAATTCCTTCAACGAAACGCCGTCTATTTCACCAGTGGCTTGAATATACATAAATCTACCAGCCAATACAATAAAAAGTGTAGCAAAAAGAATAATTAAAATCGCTGACATGAAATGAGTCGTTTTGTTTTTTTTCATACAAAATCACCTTATCTAGTTGTTAAATACTTGTGCTTGTCTCACTTCAGCTTCTTGGATTTTTAATCCCCTTTCTTTCGCGATCTCAAGGATTCTTTCTGGACGGCTAAGTTCTTTCTTTTCTAAAGCCAAGCCTTCATTTGTAATCCGTTGATGTTTTACCGTCTGCTCGAGTGATTGTAATTCTCTATTGAGGGTATCTGTCGATGAGGAGTAAGAAACTAAGAACATCCCTGCTACAATTAAGGATAGAAAAACTGTGGAATAGATTACTTTTTCACCTTTCGTTATCCATCCTTGCTTTTGTGCCTTTCCACTAACCTTTTGTTCTTTTTCCGGCGTTTGCTGGGGATTAATTTGTTGCCAGCTACGAGCGTGATTTGTACTCATTTTTTCTTCCACCCTTCCTCATAAGTAAATTCTTCATTCCATGGATTAACCTTCTCAACAATACGCAGCTTTGCTGAGCGTGATCTCCGGTTTTCCTCTAATTCCTCGTCCCCCGCAATTATAGGCTTTCTAGTAATAAGCTTAAATGGAGCTTCAAACTCTTTGGGTATAATTGGTAGGTTTTTTGGTGTTTCCTTTGGTGTGCTCCATTTTTTGAACGCCTGCTTACATATTCTATCTTCTAATGAGTGAAACGTGATAACTGCAATTCTCCCATCAACATCGAGAGTCCTTGCAGCTTGATGTAAAGCATCATTAAACGCTTCCAACTCATCATTAACCGCAATTCGAATGGCTTGAAATATTCTTTTAGCAGGATGCCCTCCCTTCCTTCTTGCTGGTGCAGGTATCGCATCCTTAATAATTCCAACCAATTCTGAAGTCGTTTCAATCGCTTTAGATTTTCGATAATCTTCAATTTTTCTTGCTATTTGCTTCGAAAATTTCTCTTCACCATAACGGAAAAATATGGATACTAAATGGTTGTATGACCAACTATTCACAACATCAAAAGCTGTTAATTCTGCAGTCTGATCCATTCTCATATCCAGTCTTGCATCCTGATGATAACTAAACCCCCTATCCCCTCTATCTAACTGGGGAGAGGAAACCCCTAAATCAAACAGTATTCCATCAATATGTTCAATATCATGCTCTTTTAACTTTTGTTCCATTTCTCTAAAATTAGCATGAATAAAGAGAATCCTATCTTTAAAAGGGGCTAGTCGTTCTTTCGCTGCTTCTAACGCATCTAAATCCTGATCAAACGCAATTAATAACCCAGCATTGGAAAGTCTTGAGACAATCTCCTTGGAATGGCCACCACCACCAAGCGTACAATCAACATATGTGCCATTTTCTTTAATATTTAAACCTTTGATGGTTTCATCTTTTAATACACTAAAATGTTCAAACATCTTTACACCCACTTTTTTTCATTTCTAGAGCTAACTTAAATATCAAAGTCCATTAGATTTTCTGCAATTTCTGCAAATGATTCTTCGGATTCCGATACATATTCTTCCCAATTATCATTTGCCCAAAACTCAATTCGATTGGACACACCTATCACTACACATTCTTTTTCAAGTCCAGCATATTTGCGTAATGTTTGCGGAATGTTTATTCTTCCCTGTTTATCAATTTCGCATTCGACAGCACCTGAAAAGAAAAATCGAGTAAACGCTCTAGCATCTTTTTTAGTTAGTGGGAGTTTCTTTAGTTTATGTTCTAGTATTTTCCACTCTTCCATTGGATAGGCGAATAAACATTTATCAAGCCCACGGGTGACAACAAACATTTCTCCAAGATCATCGCGAAACTTGGAGGGGACAATAATTCTACCTTTAGAATCCAAGTTATGTTGGAATTCACCCATGAACATATAATACGCCCCACTTTCATATTTTTATATTACCACATCCTACCACTCTTCACCACATTTAACCCCAAAAAAATTAATTTCTGTAAAATCAACTAACATTCCATTTTTTTAGAGCATTAAAAAAAGCTGTATCCTCAATGGGATAACAGCTTTTTTAATCATGTAAATGATAATGTGGTGGAGAGTGGGGAAACTTTCCCAAATTCACCTACAAAAATACGAGATAATGATCTTTTTCAAAAGAACAGGGCTCCTTCATTAATTCTCGAATAGTGTGAAAACCATATTTATTAATAAATGGTAGTGGATTCCACACCCGCTCCTGAAGTCCTTCTGGATGAAGACAAATACCAATATTCTCTAAATCCGATAATTCTTTCTCATGCTTTTCTTGAACTGCTTTTATCATCCTTTTCTCTAAAAAATCCACATGTTTATGTAAATAAAATAGATTTTTATTGGCTAATTCTCCTATATCTGAACGAATGGTTTTCGCAAGACCTTCTACAGGCTTGTGCGCCTCTTTAATTGTTTGTTTCAATTCTATAATTAATTCATGAATAGATGGTTCTGTTTTAGAGTCGAACCATTCTTCCCGAAATAAATCCACCCCATTATTCACAATAAATTCTGCCGTAAGATCAAATTGATTTAAAGACTTACTGACTTTACGATCAATGTAGGTAAAAGACAGACGCGGAACAACTGGTGGCATTTTTATATCAACGTTTTTAAATACAGGTTTTAAAGCAGCCCAATAGCTTATTTCCCCTGGACCAGCAATAAATGCCAAGGTAGGAAATAATAACTCCTGCATTAATGGACGAGTTACTACGTTATTACTTAATCGCTCTGGACTTTCCTCTGCAATTTGTAATAATTCTTTAGTAGAAAAAACTACCTCATTGTTTTTACCAACCCAACTTCCATCACTATTGCGTATAAGTAAGATTCGTTCATCACCATTTTGATAAAAAAGATGGGCATCATCACCACTAGCTTCCAATGATATGTCATAACCTTCTTTAGCAAGTCCATCTAATTGATTGGAAACCCCCATACTAATCTCATGCTGTTTATCTATAATTTCTGCAAAGTGAGAGCTCTCTAGTTTCCTAACCTCACGATGTGCTGAATCAATTAATACTAAACCTTCTTGAGGGAATAACTTGAACAGAAGATGCGCAAAAAAATCAGTATATGTTCTTGATTTCGCCAAACTATCTTTAATGGAGGTATATAGCTCCCTCGTAATATTTGTTTCTTCTAATTCCTTAAATAGAAGGTTAAGCCAATGAACAGCTTCTTCATCATTTAACTCAATATTAGATACAGAATTTTTCACTGTAACCTGTTGTCCAATTTTATATTTCTTCATACGCGACTTTGCTCTTAGAAAGATATGATTTATTTCATCAAAATCATGATCCTCCCCAGCAATCCAGAATACAGGGATAACCGGTATACCAAGTTCAGATTCCTGTTGCTTAGCTAACTTTACAATGGAAATAACTTTATTTATAGTATATAACGGACCAGTTAACAGGCCTGCCTGCTGACCGCCTATTACAACCACACTGTCCTTATTTTTTAACCGTTCTATATTATGAATCGTTTCATCGGGAGCATTCCATTCATTATTCATTTCTTCTAAAACATTCGTTAATTGGAACCGATTAAAAGTCCGTTCTTGTAAATCTTTCATCCTATCTTTAAATTGTCCAAAAGGTTTATAATCAAAATATTTTATTATGTTTTCTTTCATTAACCGATAATCCTTCACAAGTTGTGTTTGATTATGTAACGGTATAGGTTCGATCCGCATTTTTTATTCATGCCCCTTTTACTTTAGTAGTCCATATAACATTTTACATAAAAGCATCCGCAATTTCATTTATTCTGTTTGGGTTTAAAAAGAAATAGATTTCTATTTTTTTACGATACTATCTGCATAATTAGTCCAAAGATTAACAAGGAGAGGTACAAAAATAAAAATAGTAAAAAGCATACACGCCATAGTAATCGAAATGCTTTTTTAAATTCAATTTCTGTATTTTTCTTCCATTGCGCCAAGATGATAATGGTTAAAATAGTAAGCAGTACTACCAATATATAACCAAATGAGTCTATTTGGAAAATAACCTGGATAAGAATCATCACCGCTATAATATAAAATATAATTGTCCAATTGATACTTTTATGTAGAGCCCTTTTCTTGGAGCGACATAACTTCAAAAATAAAATAAACGTAAATATCGTTGCAATGATTGGTACTGTTATAAAAAAGGCTATGATATATACAATAAAATTAATCATCCTTAACTTTTTAACCCCTTCACCATTACTTTTCTTTAACTCATCCACACTATTCAATTATACATTGTACCAAATTGTGTAAAAATTAGCTTTAGTAAATGACTATTTAATTAATATTCTTATTGTTTCTTTTATTTTAAAATTGTTATATTTATATTATAATATAATTAAATAAAATTCTTTTATTATGAAACAACAACAATAAGCAGCTTCATTAGTAAACGCATACAACAAGGAGAGTGATTACATGAAAAACGTTAAGGTGGAACGTTTATTAATCAATTATAAAACACTAGAAATGTTTAAACACTTTAGACAATATGGGCATCAAGAATTATCTATGTTTGAAGAGTTACAAAATAATATGGTTGAAAATAATAGTGAATCACCGTTTTACGGTATTTATTATGGTAATAACTTAGTAGCGAGAATGTGTTTATATGAAGTGAAAAAGGAATATGATTATTATTTTGAACCCCCACAAGATTATCTAGCTTTATGGAAACTAGAAGTTTTACCTGACTATCGTTACAAAGGTTTCGGACAAGCTTTGGTAGAGTTTGCAAAAAAATATAACTTACCCATTAAAACCAATCCATTAGTTAATTCTCATCGTTTTTGGGAAAAAATGGGATTTCAAAAAGCACAATATGATATGCAACGTGACCTAGGGGAAAACCCACTAATATGGTTACCATCAGGGGTAAAAGAAAAAGAAATGGAACAACACTATTCTTAATTTAAATATATATAAAGTAAGAGCGCGCACGTCGCGTATTTAAAAAGACATGAATATGACTCTATTCATGTCTTTTATGTTTCCATTCCAATATATTCCTAATTTCCAAATAAAACAATCATCATTTAAATCCATACTATTTACTAGACTTGACCCATTCCCATAACTTTCGCATTTCTTCCCAGGCGTTTTCATAATGCTGTAGGGATTCTTTTAATTGTTTATTTTCTTGTTCTAATTTGGCAACTATTTTATTATGTTCTTCTTTCGTTAAGCTATTTTCTTTCTTGAATTGTGATTTCATTTTTTCTAATAATGTAATAGCAGATTCAATAGTGTCTTTTTCTTCATAATCCGTTTTAACAAGCTTCCAAACATCTTTCCTGGCTCCTTGTTTTCTTTCCTCTTTTGCCAATTCTATTGCATCTTGATATTGCTTACGAATTGTAGCATTCCATCTAAAGCCGCATGCTGCTGGGGTTCGGGATAATTGTGCTGCAACTTCTCGAAAAGCCTCTAATTGAGTTTTTCCTTCTCTAATATATCTTAGTACTGTTTCAGCTAGAATAATATCCTCATCCTTCGTCCAAGCATCCTGACGCGTCTCGTTCATAACACCCCTCCTTCTCTCTGCTATCAATGTATGCAAAAAGTAGGAGTGCTAGAATAATTTCTTTTGCTTATTTTCGCGATAAAAATTTTCGAACAGCTAATTTATGTTCTTTTGACCCCCATAGTCTAGTAGTATTTAGTACTTCTTCCGTCATTTGATGATATAGGTTAGTGTTCTTCCTATTTTTTATATATTGTTTTTTAAGTATTTTCATTTGAGTATGGGATTTTGATATATACCTTCTAAGTATCTCTTCTAAATGATAAGAATCCACTTCTGGAACTATTCTATTCACCCACCCTTTTTTTTCTAATTCCTTTGCATCTATGATTTCACCTTCCATTAACCACTGAAAAGCAAAAGTCGGGTGAACTTTTTCATATAGTAGCACCCCACCACCCCAACCAGGAAGAATTCCGAGATTGGATTGAACAAAACCAAATTTTGTACCTTCTTTAGCTACTCGCACATCACAGGCAGTGGCTAATTCACATCCGCCACCTAATGCACCCCCATTTAATACTGCTATTACTGGAACCGGAAAGGTTGCAATTTTATATAATACTTCTTTCATTAAATTTAACCTTTCGAAGGATTCAGTTTTTGATAAATCACTATGTAAAAATGTTAAATCTCCTCCTGAACAAAACATGTTTGAACCAGTGGAGGTAATCACTAAAAAATTCAGTTGATCCTGTTTAGCAAGATTAAGATATTTATGAAATAATGGAATCATATCTTCTGAAATAGCATTTCGCTTATTTGGTCTATTAATCAAAATGGACCCATACCCCTTCTCACTTTTACGATATTCTACCAACATAGACAATCTCCCCTATAATTTTATTATTCATATTTATTAGTCACTCTTTACATATATTGTTAATTCCTTGCAAAATTGATGATTTGGGAACTAATTTGAGGCATGTTCATTTTTTATGAGTTGATTCCCTGTTGGCATTGCTACGGCCAACTATTAAATATAGCTTAACACAAACTTTATTTCCGCAATACGTATACCAATTAGAAGGAATAAAAAGGCATAAAAAAACAGACCACTTCATCGTGATCTGTTTTTATGAAAGAAATTAGCTAGTAACTGATTAGTTATTCACTACTTCTTTTCCATCATAGTGTCCGCAAGATTTGCAAACATGGTGTGGCTTTGCTAATTCACCACAGTTTGAACATTCTACCATGCCAGGTACGTGTAATTTTTTATGAGTACGACGTTGATTTTTCACTTTTTTAGACGTTCTTCTTTTAGGTACTGCCATGACTTACACCTCCTTTAAAGGAAAGAAAAATTAATCTTCTTTCGGTTTTTTATCAAGTAATGATTGCAATTTTTGAAGACGTGGATCAACCTTACTTTTCTTTTGTTCTTCAGAGAGAAATTCCCATCCTTCACCACTAAAAGGAGCATCTTCTGCTTCTTGGTCAGATATTACCCGGAAAGGTAATTCTAATAAGATATTCTCCTTTATGTACGGGGTTAAATCAATGGTATCCCCATCAACTGGATGTATTTCCTGTTCTTCGTCCTCTGATGTCATATAAAGGGAGGTTGTAAAAACCTCTTTCGCTTTAATAGTAAATGGATAAGGAACATCCACTAACGTACGTGCATCAGGTAAGATTACTTTACCTTTCATGGTAAAGGAGAAAAAATATTGTTCTCCTCTTTGCGTACATTGTCCATGAACATGTACAGGCTCTATCTTGCGTATATCATTATTCATCGACTCAAGTTCGGTAACATCCACATAATCATCAAAATGTAAAGCTTCATGATTAGCATATTTTCTAATTTCAGCTAAAGTAAACTTCATTATTTTCACCCCAAGGCAACAAGAGTAATTTTAAAAGAAAAAAAGACTTTTGTCAATATGTTTTCTTTACACATCAACTATTATTCCCTATCTATATACCTTGTAATCATAAGATTATATTGATTTTTTCTATTATTCAAGTCAAATCACAAAATAATAGCTTAAATCATCTTTATTTATCACACAAGGTGCGATAGAGACGTTTTTTTGATACAATGATTACCAAAAAATAACAGGAGTTGAAGATATGAAAGCATGTGGTCTTATCGTGGAATACAACCCCTTTCATAATGGCCATTCCTACCATATTCAAGAAGCAAAGAAGACTGCAAATGCAGATTGTACCATTGCTATCATGAGTGGTTCCTTTCTACAGCGCGGAGAACCCGCAATTATTGATAAATTTCATCGTACGAAGGCTGCATTAGATTCAGGAATAGATATTGTTATAGAGCTACCGTTTGTTTATGCTGTTCAAAACAGTGATATATTTGCTGCAGGATCTGTCTTAACCCTTCATCAGATTGGTGTTTCTAGCATTTGTTTTGGTAGTGAGTCAGGTAGGATATCCTTCTTTATAAAAAGCTATGAAAACTATAAAGAAAAAGAACCCATCTATCGTGAAATATTGAAGTCAGGCTTAACAAAAGGTCTGTCATTTCCTGAAGCCAGCCGAATAGCTTATGAGAACATCGGTTTATCAACTAAGGAACTAGACCTCACTCTACCAAACAACATCCTTGGGTTTAGTTATGTAAAAACTATTTTAGAACACCAATTACCTATCGAGCCATTAACAATTAGTCGTACAAAAAATAACTTTCATGACAAAATGATAACAGATAAAATTGCAAGTGCTACAAGTATCAGGAAGAAATTATTTGAGGAAAATCAAATAACAGAAGCTATAAAAGCTACGATACCAGAAAAAAGTCATTATCAATTATCGGATTATAAAAGCTTAACAGGAAAATGGCATAATTGGGAGTATTATTTTCAGCTTCTTCATTATCGGGTAATGACCATGAGTTTAGACGAACTTAAGAATATACATGGAATAAACGAAGGTATTGAGCATCGCTTGAAAAAAACAGCAAAAAAAGCCACTACTTTTCATGAATGGGTTGAATTAATTAAAACAAAACGGTACACGTGGACGAGAATTCAACGAATGTTTATCCATATTCTCACTAATACAAAGAAAAGTGAAATCGCGTCTTTTACGAATCCATACACTATCCCTTATATTCGAATATTAGGCCTAACGAAACGTGGACAAGCATACCTTAATAGTAAAAAGAAAGATATATCCATCCCAATCGTCTTTGGCTTTAATCGGGATAAAAATCCAATGTTACAAATCGAGGAAAGAGCAACCCAAGCATATTATAGTATACTCGATCCAAGAATAAGACATAAGCTATTCCAGCAAGAATTAAGAGTCCCGATTATTAGAAATAGAAGCTAGACTAGCTATATTAAGAACTAGTCTAGCTTCTATTAAGGCAATTCTTGGAGATACTCCAATGCTTCATCGAAGGTATCTACTGGTATAATCTTCATATCTGTATTAATTTGTTCTGCTGTTTGCACTGCAATCTCATAATTTGATCCCTCTGCACCACCTTCATTTGGAGCAAAGAATATATCAATTCCCTCCCTATCTGCTGCTACCACTTTCTTATCAATACCACCTATTCGATATACATTACCGTTATAATCAATTTCACCAGTACCTGCAATTTGATATCCCTTTGTTAAATCTCCACCGGTAAGCTGATCGAATATTTCCAGAGAAAACATAAGTCCTGCACTAGGACCACCAATATTTCCGCTCGAGAATTCTACTGATGGTTCAACTGTCACGTCTCTATCCGTGACCAAACTGATACCAACTCCAACTTTTCCATTCATACTATCAAATTCTTCTAACATTATATCTTTTGTTAGGTGCTGTTCATCTCGAACAACTTCCAATGTTATAACATCATTAGCTTCTTTCTTGTCTACATAATTAATTAGATCATCCGCTTGTTCAATTTGGGTCCCATCAATTCCTATAATTCGATCGCCAGTTTGAAGAATTCCATCAGCTGGCATCCCCTTTAGCACAGAAACAACATATACTCCATTATAATCAATGGTGATTTCACTATTTGATGCTTCAAATGCCACAACAGTCGCTGCCTCTTGAGAATTTTCCATCACTTGAAGTTGTGCTTCCATATATTCCTTTTGGGAAATACCCTCTGGAAAGACCTCTTCTAAAGGTAAAATTTCATTATGCGGTAATATCTTTGCCAGTGCATACTGAATGGGCGTAGCCTGTATACCACTTACGGTAACAAGGTGCATATCACCCTCACTTGAATGACCTCCACTCACATTTACAATTGGATCTAATGCATCCGCTCCACCAGGTCTTTGTATGTAGTAAGGTAGCTGATAGGATGCTAAAAAATAAGCCAAGACTACAACAATTATTAAATATATAATATTTTTTCTAGAGAAGTTCATACGTCTAGTTTGTCCCCTTCCATTTCATACACACCATTAACAATAAAAGAAAATCTTTATAAAAGTGTATGGCATAAATAAGGTATGTATGTGCGTATATTGATATAGACTTGTACAAACTTTAGAGCCTGTATCTCTCTTTCCTTAGATAAAATTATTCTACTACTAACCAACTTAGATGTACAGAACAAAAGCATAAGCGTCCGTACAACGATGTAAGGACTGCTTCCTGCCATGTGGGTGGTTCGATGTTCCCACGACAAGTGCAGATTATAATCTATTAAACCTAACCGTGGAAGGTAGTTTGAATGTTTTATTCTGTAGACCATTATTCCATCATTAGAACTAACCATTTTTAAATACGTAAACTTGATATAACAAAGTGAAATGTCTATTTTCATTCCGCACACATGAAACACTACAAGCTTGGAGGGCATCCTATTGAAATCAATCTTAAAAACACTTATTTTCTCATGTACTACGATTTTTATAACGATATCACTGATAAAATTTCCCGATCCAGCACTAGAAGCTAGTATTCGCGGATTGAATCTCTGGTGGGAAGTCGTTTTTCCATCCCTACTACCTTTCTTTATAACGGCAGAACTATTACTCTCATTTGGAGTTGTTAAATTTATCGGTGTATTATTTGAACCTGTTATGCGACCTCTTTTTAATATACCAGGGGTGGGAAGTTTTGGATGGATGATGGGAATGGCGAGTGGTTATCCAACTGGAGCAAAAATTGCCTCCCGTCTAAGAGAGGAAAATCAATTAACCAAAATTGAAGCCGAAAGACTTGTTTCCTTTACCAATAACTCCAGTCCCCTATTTATCTTTGGGGCCATTTCTGTCGGTTTTTTTCACGACGCCAAATTAGGTATATTATTAGCAACTTGTCATTATCTAGGTAATGCTTTAGTAGGAATTAGTATGCGTTTTTACGGTAGAAAAGAAGAAATGAAACCAAAGGATAAAAAGAAAAAGGTTTCTCTAAAAAGGGCATTTTACGAAATGCATGAAACACAATTACAAGATCAACGACCTTTTGGTGAAATTCTAGGTGATGCTGTGCTTAATTCCATTAAAACATTGGTTATGGTAGGTGGATTTATTGTTCTATTTTCTGTATTAATTAAAATATTATTCTTGGTTGGTGTATCAGAAATAATAGCGACGTTTTTCGAATTAATCCTCATCATACTATCATTTCCAACAGATTATGCTTTACCATTCTTTTCGGGACTATTTGAAATAACAATAGGTGCGGATATGATTTCCAAAATTGGAACGGATTCATTATTACAACAAGCTATTTTAATTAGCTTTATCCTAGGCTTTAATGGCTTTTCCGTACAAGCACAGGTTGCTAGTATTTTAGCAAAAACAGATATCCGCTTTTATCCATATTTCTTTGCGCGTATATTACATGGAATGATAGCCAGTTTTTTAACCATTATCCTTTACAAACCTTTATATATAGATAAAAAAACGTTGGACCCTAATGACATGCCAGTAACGGCAACTCCAACAGAAAGCATTTGGGTCACAATATCAGAAATCATAAAAGACTTTGGTCCAATTATAACAATAAGCTTTTTAGGAATTGCTGCATGGATATTATGGAAAAGACGTAAAAGGAACAATGCTGCATGGAAATAATGCAGCATTGTTCCTTCAGGCTTTTATCGTTTATTTTGTTTTTTCTACGTATTAGTTGGATTATATGACAAAATTTAGTACACATTGACTTTCGCAACAAGCAACCACTATTCGTAGCAGTATGTAAACATCAATTTTCATGTTTAATTAATGAACATAATGAAGAGCCAAAACATTTTTTTCACAAAGCCCTTATTTAATATGACGATATTTTTCACGCAATGCGCTATGTACTACCTCTGGAACTAATCCAAAAATATCCCCATCATACTTCGCAATTTCTTTCACCATGCTTGAACTTAAAAAAGAATATTGATTGTTTGTCATCATAAACAATGTTTCAACCTCAGGGTTTAGTTTTCTGTTCATGGAGGTGATTTGCATTTCATATTCAAAATCGCTTACTGCACGTAACCCCCGAATAACTGCATCAGCATTTTTCTCCGCTGCATAATCCATTAATAAATAATCAGATGAATCTGTTAAAATATTAGGCAAATGCTTAGTAGATTCCTTTATTAACCTAATTCTTTCCTCTACAGAAAACAAGGATGTCTTTGCTTGATTGTTAAAAATAGCAACTATTACTCGATCAAAAATTTTAGATGCACGTTCAATAATATCTAGATGACCATTTGTTATCGGATCAAAGCTACCAGGGCAAATCGCCAATTTTCCCATATTTTAACTCCCTTTTAATTCTTTTTATATATGGTAATTCCTATTGTTCTACCATAATAATCCTGTTTAATCAGTTGTAATGGAGAATCATCATGAATTAAACTTTCCTGTGGATCATGCTCACAGTAAATAAGACCATTTTCCTCAATTAGCTCATATTCTATAATGTATTTTAATAATTTCTGATAATCGACCTTTTTATATGGTGGGTCCAGAAGAATTAAATTGAATTTTAGTTTTCTCTTTGCAGCAGCTTTTAATGCACGGAAAGCATCTGCACGGAATATCTCGACATGTTCTTGTAATTTAAGTAAACGAATATTCTCTTTTATTGTATGTATTGCTTTAGGATTCTTATCCACAAACACCCCACTGGACATTCCTCTGCTTATAGCTTCAATACCTAAAGATCCACTTCCGGCAAATAAATCGAGAACCATTCCATCATCAAAATATGGACCAAGCATTTGGTATATGGATTCCTTTACTTTATCTGTTGTTGGCCTTGTTGTCTTACCTGGGACTGCTTTTAATTGTCTACCTTTAAATTTTCCTGCAATGACCCGCATGTGTTCACCTCTATTACAACTATTCGCCCTATATCCTATCATAAAATAAACGTGCTGAAAACTATATTCAAAAGAATTTATATTTTATAGGTATAATAAAGAAAACCCTGTCCATAATAATTAATGATTCAACTAGTTAACTTGGTTGTTTCAAAACACGGAGAAGACTTAAACTTCCCCATAAGTTCTTCCTCCGGTTTCTCCTCTCCCTTTGCCTATTTGTTTTTCTTAGAAAAAACAAAGGGACCTGCAGAAGTATTTCTGCAGGTTTATTTTTTTCTACTTTATAATTATATCCCCATTTTATAGTCATATTGCTTCGCCTTGTCTGGCTTTGCATTTTCAAAATCTGTACGGATATAGGGTTTATATGATTTTTCTACTTTCGATACAAAAGGAAGCTTTAACAATCTAGTTTTTATATGGTCAATATCTACTTGGTTAACATAAATAATTGCATATTTCAACTTCTTAGATGCATATATTAAATGACCAAAACGTTTAATTTGTTTTAAATTTTTCATTTGATGAAACCATACAACTAATCCTTGTCTCTCCGTTCTCATTCGATATTCCTCACTAAGTTAATTTTATGTATATTATAAATGAACCAACTAACCCTCAGAGTTTTGAAGGTTAGTTGAGCTTTTATGATGCACAGCCACAAGCTCCGCCATGTCCGCAGCCAGTATCTGTTAATGCTGCCCCATCTTTAGGTGCTTTGATATTATCACTTACACTATTAACTACATATTGACTTATTTCATCTAACAAATTCTGAAGCTTGCGTTCGGCAATTTTATATAATGCAACTTTTTCATTCATATCCATTTCGCGTTTCGTCGATCTAACCTTTTTCATTATTTCATTATAGTCCGGGTGATATCTGCCAAAACGCTGAATATCGTCATAATGACTTTTCATATTGTTAAAGGCTTTAATAAGCTGTTGTGCTTCTTCATCATTATTCATGGCAATCCGTGATTCCTTATAATCTTCATAGACCTCAGATTCCTTAACCATTTTTCCCAGTTTTTCAGAATGGTCTAGAATTTCAACATATTCCAAAGTTGCTATCATCAAAACACCTCCCACACTTATTTTAGCATTTATTATATATAATGAAAACATATTGCCTTGATATGTTAATCCTTCATAGCACCAGCAAATTGTATTAGCATTTGAAGCATTTGTACATTATTTCCTATTCTCTCTAATTTCTGTGGAAGGGTTTTACCATAAAATACTTTTGCTTCTTTTTCCATTTCAGCTAAAACATTGGGATCCCTTGTTAAGTAACGATACCAGATCGGATGTTGACGGACAAAATTAACTAAGTCTGGACGATTATATAAATATTGGTACACGCTTTGTTCCATGTAATCCTCCTTTTAATCATGGAACCAATCAAATGGATGCGGTTCCCTTGATTTCTCCTGCTTCGATTCCTGAAATTGATTCACAAGCTCTTGAACCGTCCCAATCGTCTTACTTAAATTTGAAACCTGTCCCTGGATTTTATTTATATCTATATTCTCGGTTAATTTCATAATTTGGCTTATCAGTTCAAAATTTTTCTCATTTGATTTTGTTTCCGTATGTTTAGTAGACTCCGACTTCTCCATAAATTGATCCCAATATGGGTCGTCTTCACCTAACAAGGCCCACTTTTCATAATATTCCTGCCAAGATCTACCACTTTTACGGAGCTCACGAAGTAATGCTGGATGATTATTAACAAAATGTTTGAATGACACAATTGAAGGATGTAACTCTTGTTCCTTCATCTTTTCACCTCCATTACAGTCCTTTCTACTATATAATTTATGCGAATGTATCGTTTCTGTGCTTTTGACACATACCGAATCATATTCATAGCCTTTTTTGAATTCACCACATGTCCCACTTCCAATGAAAATTTAGGTGGGGGGGAAACTGCCCCTAAAACCTGAATCGTTAGGTTCTACAGAACGTAAATTTCAGGAGGCGTTGCGACTTTAGCCTTTGTTCCTTTGTTTCAGCGGGGGATGAAAGGAAACCGTCATTGATCGATGATTCATTTTATCCGAAGTTTTAGAGTCACCTCTAATATGGTTGTTCTAGGAAATTTTGTGTATAATAAAGTCGATACACGCCAACACCTAAATGTGTATACTCTTTATTCAATAAGGCTTCACGATGACTTTCACTATTTAGCCAACCCTCTATTGCAGCTGGTGCATCCGTATACTGGGCTGCTATATTTTCTCCTGCAGATACATAAAATACATCCTTTGTTGCTAACCTTTCCTTTAGGCCATCCCCATTTAACTTATAATGTGAAAAATAGTTGTTTTTGGCCATATCCTTGCTATGATTAAATGCAACCCCACTAACCGTTTCTTCCCATTCCAATATTGGTATATTATGTCGCTTTCGAATTACGTTGGTTAAATCAAATACTTGCTGTTCCATTCCTTTTTCAACATTTTTCCATTCCGATTCCGTCAAATCTGGTTTTTGGGGAAGATCTCCACGATAAACAATTTCATATGGACGATGCATTAATAATATGTCTGCAGATAAAACACGAATAGAAGAAAGCTTCTTAGTAATGGTATCAAAATATAGCTGTGCAAAAACATTTTCAGAAACCTTCATTAACGGTCGCATCATTAAATCTTCCTTGGTTAATCGAAAAGTATACGAAGATAAACCCTCTCTGTAGGTGACTTCATCCTCAAATGAGAATTCCTCATCTAGTTCATCATACATCTGTCCAATTTGTAGTGGTTTACCATTCATCTCCATTCCTGTTCCAAATACAGTTACAATTTCATTATTTAATATCCCAAATTGTAAATAACCCTTTGATTGTTTGTATATCCACCATTCATATTTATATGCGCTCGGATCTTTCCGTAATGGTTCTCCAAGCCGTTCTAATAGTAACTCATTAGATTGGCCAATACATTCAAACAAATCAATTTCCTCGGATATAACTGGAACTGACTTTATTTCAAGGAGATTGCTCTTTTCTTTTAGCGAACGATTAACTTGTATTAATTCCTCTTCATTAGCCATAAAATTCTGTTGTTCCGTGAAGTAGAAAATAGACAAAGCAATGACAGTAAGTATCACTATGCTTCGAATAAACCGCATCATACGATTCCCCTTCTCTACATTAATATAATCCATTCTATGTAACGAAAAGAGGAGAAATACTCGTTTACCTATCATTTCACCAAAGAAAAATGGTAAATCATTTATAAAATGGTATATTTATATTAGTACAAATATTTTCAATTGCATCTGAAGCGTTTTCGTACTATTATAAGTTAATGAGGACAAATAGCGAGGTGAGAAAAAATGAGAATAGAAAACACAGGAATTGATGACACAATTGTAGACTTAAAACCACTTGACCATCTGACGGGGAAACATGCTTTCATTCGTGCAGGTCAATGGGACTATGAAAGAGTAACCTACGACTATAAAGTTGCATCAAATGAAAAGAATATTACATATTATATTCGTATCCAAGGCCATGCACTTGAAGGTGATGTAGATAGCGGTAATGCAGTTATCAAATTACTAACTCCTCTACTAGGTAAACATTATTATCCTCACGGGGTAGAATACGGAGAAGAAGAACAGTTTCCAAAAGATCTTGTTGAGCGAGCAAAAACACTACTAACAAAAGTAGCTGATGAACTTGCTCCATATAAAAAATAGTAAAAAAAGGTGTGAACATTTTGTTCACACCTTTTATATTCTTTCTTCATCTTGCCAACCTAAATTGTACGCCAAAAAGCTGCTCTATAACCCTCATTTTTCTAATATGAAAAATGGAAAAAACAACAAGTTAAACATTAAGCATACCTAGTTAGAAGCCCCAAACCGCACGGAATAAGTTGGTTGTTTCTCCAACATCAAATAACACATATAAAAATAGATATACCATAATTCCTGTACCTGCAGAGAAAAACCAAATAATTGCTGTTACAGGTCCCCATTTTCTGTGAATCTTAATTTTACGTTTAAAAGCAAGGATAAGTGTAATGACCCCAAAAATTGCTCCAGTAGTTGCCAATATAATATGGAAAATCAGAAAAATAGTATAATAAACTTTTAATTCTTCCGGACCTCCAAAGCTTGTGCTTCCAATAAATACTGTGCGTGATATATAAATGGTAAAGAATATCAATGCACTTATAGCTGCTAATATCATCGTTTTCTTATGCGCTTTTTCTTGTCCTTTTGTAATAAACCTCCACCCTATTGCCACTAAAATGGCACTTACTAGAATAAAAAAAGTACTTAATGTTGGTAAAAAATACATGAGTTAAACAATTCCTTTCTAGCATATTACTCTATCCATTTTGATTAATGCGTGTCAACTGTAGTAGTTGTATTAGGCAAAGGATCTACTTTCGCCCCCTCATCCTTAAACCATTTATAAATTATTGAAGTTAGAACTGAACCATATGCAATTTCCTGAATAACCTTCATAATAATACCGCCCCATTGCTGGTCTCTCATTAAGCTAAGAGGAGAAAACATTTCTGGTCCAGATAATGCAGGCGCAATTCCATTTAACACAGTATTCGGTACGCATAAACTTAAAGCTGTTAGCCAAGCACCTTCTTGTGTATATGCAGCATACAAAGGGTCAGATGCAAATATAATGAGAACACATGCAGGGGTAATTAGCACACTATTAGAGAAAATATAGCCTATCTTTAATAATGGTTTTAATCTATCTACTTCTTTTACAGGTGCTAATTGCGGAAGCCACATAATAAATGCTGCTAGGAATAATATCACATGTATAACACTATGGACTACAGGTGACGATTTCGTAAAATTAAACACGACAGGAATGTGGTACAAACTAAATAAACCATTGAATAACAATAAAGAAATAACAGGCTTTGTTAAGAATAAAGTAATCTTACCTATTATTGGTGTATAAAGGATTTTTTTCCAAATCCATACTGGTAATCCTTTAATTAGTAGGATCGGTGTAATAATTAAGTAGACCGCCATTTGTGTCATGTGTGCGGTTAACATAATATGAGATAGTAAATCTACCGGTGACCCTTTTGCAATATAAATTAAAACGATACCTAAATAAAAAGAAAATTGCTGACCAGCGCTTGGAGATGGATTGTCCGTAAATTTTTTACGCATTGGACCTGTAATTAAATAATATGATAAGGCAATACATAAAAGAAATATGAAAAAGAAAGGACTCCACAAAGCCCGAAAACCAAATATTTGTAACTCTAGCCACATCTTTACTCACTCCAATAAATGGATTTATCTTAATTATACAATATAAATACGGTGTAAATCGAATTATATTGTGACGATATTAAAACAAAATATTCAATATTTCTCTGACACTATGCACTACCTATTGTCATCCACACACACATCTATGTAATTAGAAAAAAGACCGGGAAGCACTCCCGATCTTTTTATCTTATTCTTTACCACCAAATAATGGTTGTAAATGTTAATACAGTTATCACGGCTACCCAAATACCGCCGTAAATTAAAGCAGCAACTACTTCATGTCCTTTATCTTTCATGTGCATAAAATAATAGAATTGGAATCCTACCTGCACAACAGCCAATATAAATATGAATGGTATAACAAATGTTCTATCCATTCCCGCTCCTACAACGAGAAAAGCAACTAATGTAAAAATTATCATTAACGCAAAAGAAACAAGTTGATGCTTCATCTCTTTCTTCTGCTCATGCTTCTTGAAGGAATTAAGTTTATTGATACTAGTATTATTAGTCATAAATTAACTCACCATCCCCATCAAGTATACTACTGTGAAAATAAATACCCAGACAACATCAATAAAGTGCCAGTAAATAGCAAATGTATTAAATTTAGGGGCGTTATATAAACTTAAACCTCGTTTTGCATTTCGAACCATTAATGCCATTAACCAGCTTAAACCAAAGACAACGTGACCACCATGGAAACCAACCAAAGTGTAGAATGCTGATCCAAATGCAGAAGAACGGAAAGTAAATCCATAGTCTGTAATATAGTGTGCAAATTCATAGATTTCACAAGCAAGGAATGATAAACCAAGTAAAGCAGTAATTCCTAGCCATAGTTGCATCTTTTTGAAGTTATTGTTCTTCATATGATAAATAGCATATACACTTGTTAGAGAACTTGTTAACAAAAGAACTGTCATTACAAATACAAGTTCTAAACCATACAGGTCTTGTGTAGAAGGACCGCCTGCAGTCGAATCCTTTAATGATAGGTACGTTGCAAACAAACAAGCAAATAAAACTGTTTCACCACCAAGGAAGAACCATAAACCTAGAAATTTATGCTTTCCCTCTTGTGTTGCTTTCGCCGGATCTTCATGAATATTTTCCGGATTCAAGGAATGATCTTGACTCATATTAGTCAGCCTCCTTTTCAAGGTCTTCTTTATGAATATGATAGCCATGGTCATCTTTCAATGAACGAGTAAGCATTGCTAATAAAGCAATTGCAAATCCAAGATAAAGTACGATTAACCATGTCTTATTATCCACTTGATAAATAAAACCAAAGGAAGCAATTGTAAACCCAATTGATATAATTAAAGGCAATATGGATCCATTAGGCATATGAATATCTTGAACTGGCTCTGACGGAGTCATTTTTTCATTTCCATCCATCTTCTCAATCCAATATGGATCTAAGCCACGAACCAATGGCAACTGTTTAAAGTTATATACTGGAGCTGGTGAAGAAATTGACCATTCCAATGTACGTCCAGTTCCCCAAGGGTCGTTAGGTGCTTTCTCTTTTTTAGCATGTGTATAAATGATGTTAATAGCAAAGACAATTGTACCTGCTGCCATACCGAAAGCACCAATTGTACTTACTAAGTTACCAGTATCTAATTGTTGACCTTCTAAGAAGACCCAGTAACGACGTGGCATTCCCATTAGACCTAGGAAGTGCTGAACCATAAAAGTTAAATGGAAACCAATAAAGAACAACCAAAAAGCAATTTTACCCAATGTTTCATTAAGAACTTTACCGAATAATTTTGGCCACCAATATGTGAATCCAGCTAAAATACCAAATACAACCCCACCAACAATAACATAGTGGAAGTGAGCAATAACGAAGTACGTATCATGGTACTGAAAGTCAGCATTGGCTGCTCCTAGCATTACCCCGGTCATTCCCCCAATGGTGAATGATGGAATAAAGCCTAATGCCCATAGCATGGATGCACTCATGCGGATACTACCGCCCCACATCGTTGCCAACCAGTTAAATATTTTAATCCCAGTTGGTACTGCAATAGCCATTGTTCCTACAGCAAAAATAGAGTTTGCCACAGGGCCTAGACCTACTGTAAACATATGGTGTGCCCAAACCATGAATCCTAAGAATGCGATTAAGAATGTTGCAAACACCATTGATGAGTAACCAAATAAACGTTTTTTCGTAAATACTGGAAAGATTTCACTAAATATACCAAAAGCCGGTAATATTAAAATATATACTTCAGGGTGACCAAATATCCAGAACAAGTGTTGCCAGATAACAGAGTTACCACCTAAAGTAATATCAAAAAACGCAGACCCGAACATACGGTCAAACATTAATAAAAACAGACCCACAGTTAATGCAGGGAATGCGAATAGAATTAATATACTTGCTACAAAAGTGGTCCAAGTAAATAATGGCATACGCATGTACGTCATTCCTGGTCCACGCATCGTAACAATGGTTACAAGGAAATTAATACCACCCATTAATGTCCCTGCACCAGAAAGCTGAAGACCCATTACATAATAATCTACACCATGTCCTGGTGATTGAGCAGATAATGGGGCATATGCTGTCCAACCAGCATCAGGTGCTCCACCTACAAACCAACTTACGTTCATTAGCAGTCCACCTAATAGGAATAGCCAAAAGCCCAATGCATTCAGAAAAGGAAACGCAACATCGCGCGCACCTATTTGTAGAGGCATAATAGCGTTCATAAATCCTAGCAACATTGGCATGGCTGCAAAGAATATCATTGTTGTACCATGCATGGTAATCATTTCATTGTACAAACCAGCACTGATAAAATCATTTTCTGGTTTTATTAATTGAATACGAATGATTAGAGCTTCTATACCACCAAGAATAAAGAAAAATGCACCCGCTACAAGATACATATTCCCTATTTTTTTGTGGTCAACTGTCGTTAAGTAATCCCACAAGATAGCACCGAAGCCTTTATTCTGAGTAGATTCAATACTCAAGACATTAACCTCCCTTTTGTTCTTTCATCCCATTAACTACTTATATTTCTAATTTCCGGCACTTTCTGGACTTACTGCCGAATGGTCTAATTGCATCAAATATTCTGCAATACTATTTGCTTCTTCTTCAGAAAGGTTTGGATAATTACCAGTCATTAGATTTCCTGGTTTAATTGACTCTGGATCCATTAACCAATCTACTAAGTTTTCTTTCGTTGGTTCCAAAATACCAGCAACGGTAGAACGATTTGCATAGTTAGTTAAGTTTGGACCCGTTGCAACAGGTGAAGATCCAATCGCATGACAGCCCATACAATTATTTGCTTCAAAAAGTTCTTTTCCTTCTTGTGCTACTGCATCTTGTGGCGTAGCTTCTGGGTCAACATTTTTCATATCCTCTACCCAAGTATCAAATTCCTCTTGGCTAACTACTACTACTTTAAAATCCATCAATGAGTGAGATGGTCCACAAAGTTCAGCACATTTACCCCAATATACCCCTTCTTCGTAAGCCTCAATATACATAGTATTTACATTTTCGGGGTTAGCATCGATTTTTCCGGATATTGTCGGAACCCAGAATGAATGTATAACGTCATTCGACTTAATATCCAAGTATACTTTTTCACCAACAGGGATATACAAATCCTGACTTGTTTGTATTTCTTGGCCTTTATAATCAAAATGCCACCAATATTGATTACCTGTTACCTCAATATTTAATGAATTACTAGCATCCGTTGTATCTGCCAAATCAAACACGGATATAACAGTAGGGATAGCCATTACAAAAACTAAGATAATAGGTATTCCTGTCCAAACAATTTCTAAAGTGTGATTACCCTCGACTTGTTTTGGAATATAATCTTCCTGCCCTTTCTTTTGGCGGAAACGCACAAGAGCAATTGTGAATACTAACATAACAACAAGAAACACAGCTACCATAATAATTGTGGAAAGAATCATCATATCCATGGACTCTTCCGCACCATACCCTTTAGGGTCAAGAGCTGTTAAATTCTCCTTACCACATGCAGCTAGTACAAGTGATACAAAGCCTAACATTATCAAGGCTTTCAATTTTCCCATCCAACGACTCATGTATTCATACCTCTCTTTCTCCTTTTTGTTTTTTTATCTATTTTAAAAAAATAAAAAACAACTCATGTAATCTGATACTAATTAAATATCGGTAAAGTTACTACAATCATCAATAAGAAAATAATTGTTAAGTAATTTAAAGAAAAAATGAATATTAGATTTGCCCATTTCAAATCATCTTTCATATAAAACCCCTTTATACCGATAATCAACCAAGCAATATTAAGCAATGTTGCTATTGCGATAAATATAGTACCTAGAGATGCTAGAAAAAACGGTAATGGAAGTAGACAAGCAATGTATATCACAATTTGACGCTTTGTCATTTCAAATCCATGTACAACGGGAAGCATTGGAACATCTGCCGCCCTATAATCTTCCACTTTTTTCATAGCCAATGATAGGAAATGCGGTGTTTGCCAAATGAACATAATCAAGAACATCATAGTCGGTACCAAATGATATTCTGGAGATATTGCCAACCAACCAATCAGTGGTGGCACCGCTCCCGAAAAACTTCCAACAATTGTATTTAAGGTGGTTTTTCTCTTTGACCATATAGTATATAACACAACATAAACAAACCAACCAAAAAATGCTGTCACTGTTGCTGCTACCGTTGTAAACAATAATAATATAATACCAATAGTCGTAGTAAGTATTCCCATTGTTAAAACACTTTTACTGGAGAAGAACCCTGTTACAGTTGGTCGACTTTTCGTACGTGTCATTTTAGGATCAATATCAACATCAAACCAGTTATTAATGATACAGCCTCCAGCAATAACTAAACCACTACCTATCAAAGTTAGGAGAATTACATCCCAATTAGATGATAGAGTTGTACCAGTAAAATAAATTGCTAACCATAGTCCCGTGAAAGTAGTCATTAAGTTAGAGTTAACAATGCCAATTTTAATAAGTGCTTTTATCTCAGAGATAATCTTCTTGAATTTTTGTCTATTTGTAACTGTTGAATCATTTATTATTTCTGAATACGGCGTACTCGCTTTATTCATATCTCTATACCCCCTTTTACACAATGTCAATGTTGTTAATATAATCTAGGAAATCATTAAAAAGGACACTAGTCAATAAATCATGATAAGAAATACATCTATTTAGACATATTGTATATTATCTTAACACGGAGTACGCCTCTGAATTGTGACAAAAATTCGAATTTAAGCAGTTATTAAATCGAACAATTACCTAAAATGTATGTATTTTGGCTACTTTTCAGCATAGCTAGCATTTATTCCCTATACTATTTCTAGCAAACTACAAGCAATAATGCAAGGAGTTTTTACTTTTTAGAAGATGAAAATAATATTTATCCATGTTACTATTTAATTATGCGGGCAATTTTTTGTTGGATTATTTTGCATACTAATATTATTATTAGTAAAAGTAAGTATAAATATATAATTTAAATATAATAAAGTGAGGCATACATAACAATGATAAAAAAGCTTAAGTGGTTATCGATAGTAGCAACAGTTGGTATGCTGCTGATCCTATTAGGAGGAGCATTAGTAACAAAAACTGGTTCAGAAGATGGATGTGGTAATAGTTGGCCACTATGCGAAGGACAGCTTATCCCATCTGAATATACTTTTGAAATGGTTGTCGAATTAAGTCACCGCCTTGTTTCTGGTGTGGTCGGAATTGTAGTAGTTTTACTCGCAGTACTGGCTTGGAAAAATATTGGACATATACGCGAAGTGAAATTCCTTTCATTTGTCTCAGTCCTCGTATTAATCCTACAATCGCTAATTGGAGCAGGTGCAGTAATATGGGGACAATCAGATTTTATATTAGCAACACATTTTGGAATATCTTTAGTATCCTTTGCTACTGTATTTTTGCTGATGCTACTTATATTTGAAATAGATCAGAAATGGGATACACAGTCACTTTATATTAAAAAGAAACATCGCATTGAGATTTATGCTTTATCCATTTATACACTTATAGTAGTGTATACCGGTGCACTTGTACGACATACAGAATCTAATTTAGTTTGTGGAGGGTGGCCATTATGTAATAATAACTCCGCTTTCTTAGATTATAATTTTCAGCAATGGATTCAAATGGGTCACCGTCTAGTTGCGGGAATTCTAATGATTTGGACCATTCTTCTCTTTGTCAAAATGGTTAAACATTACCGTACAAATAAAGTAATGTTTTGGGGATGGACAATTACCCTGTCACTAATTATATTGCAAGTTTTCTTTGGAGCAATGATTATCTTCACTTTATTAAACCTAGGAATTGCACTTATGCATGCACTTGTTATTTCGTGTTACTTTGGTATGTTAAGTTATTTCATCTTACTATCAACTCGTAGCGCTAAAATGGAAGAAGCGGAAATAACGAACCAAGAAAAACAAATTCAAACAGCCATTAAATTCTAGATCAAAGAGCAAATCATCATTGATGGAGCCTAACTTCAGTCCCGTGGTACAAGTACTAATTTAGCTCCGTACTACGGGGAATCTCAAATTTCCCTCATCAACTTTACCCATGGGATGTCTTAATTATTTCTTAACGACGAAAAGAAAGGAAGCAATCTAACAGATTGCTTCCTTCTTATTTTTACTCAAATTCTATTAGTAAATCATCAACGTCAATGCTATCGCCATTTTTGACATGTATTTCTTTTACAACACCTCTATAAGGAGCTTGAATTGTTGTTTCCATCTTCATTGCTTCTGTAGTTAATAGATAATCACCTTTATCAACATGATCACCTTTACTACAATTCACTTCAAGTACTGTTCCAGGCATGGTTGCACCAATTTGCTTATCATTCCCTTTGTCGACTTTCGATCTCGTTGCTACGGAACTTTGAATACTTTCATCTTTCACATTTACTTGACGTGGTTGACCATTTAACTCAAAGTAAATCGTTCTTGTCCCATCAGGCTTTGCCTCAGAAATGGATATCAATTTAACAAATAAGGTCTTCCCTTTTTCTATCTCTACTTCAATCTCTTCTCCTAGTTGCATTCCATAGAAAAATGTAGGAGTGTCTAAAACGGACATGTCACCATATTCTTCATGGAATTTTTGATAATCTAAAAATACTTTTGGATATAGTGCATGTGAAATAACATCAAAACTCGTTACTTGTCGATTTAATGACTTGAATAAATTATTTCTTAATTCTGTAAAGTCTACTGGTTCTAGTAATTCGCCAGGACGTACTTCAATTGCTTCTCTGCCCTTTAAGATAATACGTTGAAGTTCTTTTGGAAAACCTTGATACGGCTGTCCAATAAAACCTTGTGCAAATTCAATTACAGATTCAGGGAAATCAATCGATTCTCCTCGTTCATAGATATCGTCCTCTGTTAAGTTATTTTGCACCATAAATAATGCCATATCACCGATTACTTTTGATGATGGTGTAACTTTTACAATATCCCCAAACATATCATTTACTTGGCGGAACATTGCTTTAACTTCATCCCAGCGATTTCCTAATCCAACTGCTTTTGCCTGTTGCTGTAGGTTACTATATTGACCACCAGGCATTTCGTGGAAGTAAATTTCTGTATGCGGAGATTTCATTCCACTTTCGAAATCAGTATAGTATTCACGCACACCTTCCCAATATGCTGAAAGTTTTTCATAGTTCTCAATATTTACTTTCGGTTGTCGTTCTGCACCTTCTAGAGCATGGTAAAGTGTTTGCGCACTTGGCTGCGACGTATGACCTGCCATTGAACCGCTTGCAACATCTACTACATCAACACCGGCGTCAATCGCTCTTGCATACGTAAATATACCATTTCCACTCGTATCATGTGTATGAAGGTGGATAGGAATATCAATAGATTCTTTTAATGTAGAAATTAATTGATAAGCAGCCTCCGGTTTTAATAAACCAGCCATATCTTTGATTCCAAGAATATGTGCACCAGATGCTTCTAACTCTTTTGCCATTTCTTTATAATATGCTAAATCATATTTTGTACGGCCTTTATCTAAAATATCACCAGTATAGCATAAGGTTGCTTCTGCAATCTTGTTATTTTCTCGAACAGACTCGATTGCTAATCTCATACCTGTAATCCAATTCAGACTATCGAAAATTCGGAAAACATCAATTCCAGCAGTAGAGCTTTTCTCAACAAACTCACGAATTACATTGTCCGGATAGTTTTTATAACCTACTGCGTTACTAGCTCTTAATAACATTTGGAATAGCACATTCGGCATTTTCTCGCGTAATTTTAGAAGTCTTTGCCAAGGGTCTTCTTTCAAGAACCGGTAGGAAACATCGAAAGTTGCTCCCCCCCACATCTCAACGGAGAATAAATTCGGTAATAGTTTTGCGGTTGGTTCTGCGATTTGAAGTAAATCTTTAGAACGTACCCTTGTTGCTAATAGCGACTGATGTGCATCCCGGAATGTTGTATCAGTAAGTAATACTTCCTTCTGACCTTTTAGCCAATTAGCTAAGCCTTCAGGACCCTCTTCATCTAAAATCTGTTTTGTTCCTCGAGGGAATTCCTCAATATTACTAACCTTTGGTATTTTTAGATTAGAAAAATCAGGCTTACCTTTTTTATCCATACCCTGCATACCATTAACAGTTGTATGACCAATATATTTAAGCATTTTCGTACCACGGTCTTTACGTTTAGGGAAAACGAATAATTCAGGTGTTTTATCAATGAAAGTTGTATCATAATTGCCTGATAAGAATTGTTCGTGCATCATTACATTTTCTAAGAAATGAATGTTTGTCTTAATACCTCTAATTCGAAATTCCTTCAAATTTCGCACCATTTTATGTGCAGCTTGCTCAAATGTCAATGCATGCGTAGACACTTTAACTAAAAGTGAGTCATAGTATGGTGATATAACGGCACCCTGATAAGCGTTACCAGCATCAAGCCGTACTCCAAATCCACCACCGGAACGATATGCCATGATTTTTCCAGTATCAGGCATAAAATTATTTAATGGATCTTCCGTAGTAATACGAGATTGGATTGCGTATCCATTCGTTCTTATTTCTTGTTGTTCTGGAATTCCAATTTCCTTACTATTTAATTCATAACCTTGCGCAACTTTCACTTGTGTTTGTACAACGTCTATACCTGTCACCATTTCAGTAATAGTATGTTCAACTTGTACACGTGGATTAACTTCTATAAAGTAAAATTCATCATTCGTTACAAGAAATTCTACAGTACCTGCATTAATATATTGTACATTTTCAGCCAATCGAACTGCAGCCTCACATATTTCCATACGAAGACTTTCTGATAAAGATAAGCTTGGTGCCACTTCAATTACTTTTTGATGTCGACGCTGTACAGAGCAATCACGTTCATACAAATGAACAATATTACCATGTTGATCTCCTATAATTTGCACTTCAATATGCTTCGGATTTTCAACTAGCTTCTCAACATATATTTCATCATTACCGAATGCAGCTTTTGCCTCTGATTTTGCACGTTCATATGCTTCTTCCACATTTCTTTCATTGCGAACTATTCGCATACCACGTCCTCCACCACCAAGTGAGGCTTTAATGATAATTGGATAACCATGTTTTGATCCAAAATCAATGACTTCCTCAACACTTTCTACTGGACCATCACTACCTGGAATAACAGGTAATCCTGCATTTACAGCTTGCTCTCTAGCTTTAACCTTGTCACCGAACATACTAAGATGTTCACTAGTTGGTCCTATAAATATTAAACCTTCCTCTTCACAACGCCTTGCAAATTCGATATTCTCTGAAAGGAAACCATAGCCAGGGTGAATAGCATCCACATCCACTTTTTTCGCTAATTCAATGATACCTTCAATATCAAGATAAGCATCAATTGGCTTTTTACCTTCGCCGATAAGATAAGCTTCATCAGCTTTGAAACGATGGTATGACCCTGAATCCTCCTTTGAATAAATAGCTACTGTGCGAATATTCATTTCGGTACAAGCCCGAAACACTCGAATTGCAATTTCCCCACGATTTGCAACTAGTACTTTGTTGATTCGTTTGATTTCCGCCATGTTACTCCTCCTATTTCTACTTTGTAGATTCATTCTCTTTTTTCTTAGTATGCATTGCAATATTATTAAGAATGCCCATTGCAATGAGCATTACTAATAATGAAGATCCTCCATAACTAACAAAAGGTAAAGGTACACCTGTTATTGGTAAAAGCCCACTAATAGATCCTAAATTAATAAAGGATTGGATACCTACCATGGAGGATATACCAATTGCAAGTAATGACCCAAAACTATCATCACATTTTCTAGAGATAAAAATCCCCCGTAAAACGATAATAGCTAGCATTCCAATTACAATGACTACCCCCATAAGACCTAATTCCTCAGCTATGATAGCCATGATAAAATCAGTATGTGCTTCCATTAAATACCCAAGTTTTTGAACACTTTGCCCAAGTCCTTCCCCTGTTAAACCACCCACCCCAATTGCTAAATAGGATTGTATCAAATGATAACCATCTGTATCGGGAGTTTCAAACGGTTGATATGCTCCTGTAAACCTTGACAGCCTTTCTTCCGTTACCATAAACGGTGCAGCTAAAAGAATTAGCACAATGCCAATACCAATTAGCAAAGACAGATGTTTTAATTTAATACCTGAGCTAAAAATAACAGAACAGGCAATTAGAAAAATAATAGCAGCTGTTCCAATATCTGGTTGTAATACAATTAGACTTAGAATAATCCCTGTCATGACTAATGGAGGCAATACCCCACGAGCAAATTCGTTCAAGTATGCCTGTTTTTTAGAATAAACAGACGAAAGGTACATAATTAAAGCTAGTTTTGCAAACTCAGAGGGTTGCATGCTTAACGGGCCGATATTATACCAGGATTTTGCATTATTAACCTCATTCCCGAACGGAAATAATCCTAATAAAAGTATAATCACTGCCAAAACGATTACTTTCATTAATTTCTGATATTTTTTATAAGGAAAGATGGATGTAAATATAAATCCTATCAAACCTATGGCAAACCAAATAGATTGCCTTACGAGATAGTGAGTAGCTTCATTTCCTTCCACTACTGCTGTTACCATGCTAGCACTATATATCATGAGTGTTCCAAAAGCTGTTAATAGAATGGGGGTTATGATTAGTGTGTAATCATAATGTTTTAATCTCTGAATCATCATACTACTCCCTACTAAATATGTATTCTATTTAAATAGCAGCAGATGAAAATAGAAATATTTCTAATAGTTTACCATAATTGCACCAATTTTGTAAATTCTATTAAATATTTTCTAGTTTATCTACAACTACTATTCATTAAAACAAAAAAACCTTGCCAATTTCTATATTCAGGCAAAGTTTTTGCATAATCTTGCATCCTGTTGAGGGAACTACTACGCATTTTTTTGAGAAGCTTCGTGAAGAATATTAAGCTTCTTTTCAAGATTTTCCAGAAGCTCTTTACCTTCTTCCTCCGTAATTAAACTCAAACGAACTGCAAAATCTATTTCCCTAGATAAGCCAAACATTTGTGTATCCAGTACATCTTCATATACAGGGCATTGTGGCATCGTTAAATTTTCTATTTGAACCTCTATCAGTCTTAGGATTTTTTCCGCGTCAGCCTTCAGAAGAGCGTGGGCTTTATCACGATGGTTCACAGTTACCTCAGGCATCAAATATATCCCCTCCGCTTAAAAGACTTTCCTTATATTATACTATATTATCGTTAGCACTTAAAAAATGCAAATATAATTAAATCAACTTTTATAATGAAATATTTAATATGTAATGAAATATTTCATTATTTTTGCTATCCTAATTAAAGGTTACATTATTTCAAGTTCTTTAAATAAGTGATAGATAC
Source organism: Oceanobacillus senegalensis (assembly GCF_900176885.1). Taxonomy (GTDB): domain Bacteria; phylum Bacillota; class Bacilli; order Bacillales; family Amphibacillaceae; genus Oceanobacillus; species Oceanobacillus senegalensis. The sequence continues at coordinate 1,911,448 of NZ_LT839648.1, forward strand.
ATGAGGGGGAAATTAATAATGATATTACCTATAGTTGGTAACGTTTCCTATAGCATTACATTGGATCCAACCGTTTGGATTTTTGATGACAGAAAGATTCTGTTAGAAGAAGCGTTTACGACAGGCCAGGAAACTAAAAAAGAAAACAAACTGGAAAAAGCAGCTGAGAGATTCAATAATGAGGTTGTTGGACAATATTCAAAACCACCAGTTAATAGAAGCATATCAAAAATGGAAGGAAAAGAATTTCTAAAAAATTCTTATGTTATGCCCATTAAAGATTTTATTCGAAATGCAGAAATCAAATCGACTGCTAAGCATGCAATATTAAAAGTAGAAAACGATAAAAGTAATATTCAAATTTCACTAGAAGAATTAGAAAATGGTTATTTGCAATTTTCTAGAGACGGAAAACCACTTAAAGATGATGGACCTGTTTATTTTTATTATAATGATGGTTCAAACAAAGATAACCCAATTAAAAACATTAAAAAAATAGAAATTAATTAACATCATATATAAAAAAGCTGTCACGTATATAGTGGCAGCTTTTTTATATAGCTTTTGTATAATTTATCCCATTCTATCCAAAATAAATGTACGAGCAGTTATATAGGAGGGATGATATACATGAATTTACGAGTTAGTTTACTCTTACTTGTTTCGCTTTTTCTGATAACCGCATGTGCTCAAGAGGATGAAAAATCTTTAGAATCCCAGCAAACAAATGATCAATTCATTCAGGTTAAAAATTCGGATTCTAGTGAGTTACCAGAGTTAACCAATAGTGAAATTGCTGCACACTTAGCGAATGTTGCTAGTGATGTGCCTGATGTTAATGACGCCGAAGCCATAGTAGCAGGTCCATATACCGTTGTTGGTATTGACGTTGATAAAGATTTAGATCGTTCACGTGTTGGAACTATAAAATACACTGTACTAGAAGCACTGTACCATGATCCATATGGAAAAACAGCAGTTGTTGTAGCTGATGGAGATGTCACAGAAAGAATTAGAGGTATGGCTGAAAAAATAGAACAAGGACAGCCTGTCCAAGGGTTTGTAGATGAACTTTCTGCTATCGTTGGCAGATACATGCCTGATTTCCCTATTCAAAATAAATTACCGGAGCAACAAGACCAAAATAAGAAAACAATTCCTGAGGAGAAGAAAAAGGATTTAGAAGAAATTGAAAAAGAGCAATCCAACCATCGTATTAATGAGGAATAACTACCGTTATAATAACACAAGGTTAAGATCTGTTAGTGTAAAATAATATATCTCCTATTAATGAAGAGCGAATAGTCGCTCTTTTTTTCTTCTTCACACCTTATTCGTATCTAATCAGATAAAAATCTATGTTATACTATAAGGGTAGGTAGTAGAAATTTGGGGTGAAATCTATGCAAGTGAAATGCACACTATGTGACCGGATCGATTCCTTAATGGATAATTCTTTTCAAGCAAAGAAATTAAGAAATAGAAGAAGATATATGTATTTATGCGACAATTGTTACGAACGAATTGATAATAAAACAAAACAGCGTCATGCAACAGGAAAATTTCGTCTATATAAAGAAAAGAAACGTGAAGATGATTTTATCTAAGGCGTTTTTCTTTCGTTTTATGAAAATTGGTGCGTTATAATCGTAACGGTAATACGCGATACTTTCCAACGGCGGCTGGTGATTCCTCTCTTTCATTCAAAATTAGCGTGTATTTCCCCCGTTAATTTTGAACGTTACTTTTTTTTCTAAAATTTTAAGGTTTAGGACTGGTCGAATCGGAAATCAACGCATACGAATGAATGCATATCATCTATATATGAAAAAACTTATTCCATAACAAAAAAACGCCAATAAAGGCGTTTTTTTGTTATGGAGTAGTATTTTCCTTTTTATTTTTCCTCTGAAAATGAAGCCTTGTACGATAAATGGCCAAAACCAAATTTATTACGATTAAGCTTTCTACACTTGGCATTCTCATAACCGTACTAAATATAGTTATGATAAATACACCGATTAAAAGCATTATATATACAATAACAGTCTTCAATATAGGTAATTTTTTGGCAAAACCTAACTCAAATGCAATAACTGATAACACTAAATTTAATACATAAAATATCCAAAAAATATTATCCGTACCATTTATCTCTAATATATAATCAAAAACAAGTCTAAAATTATCCATCTGTCTCCCCCATTACTTCAATACACTCTTACACTATCTTACTAAATCTGCATTAAACTTGCTAGAGTAACGTATAACGAAATTATACATTTTTTTTGAAAAGATAGCATATTACATTTATAATGAATTTATATGTAATCTCAAGTCTGTAGGTTATAAGACCTCTTAACCTGCAAGAAATAGAGGTGTTTTATAATGGCCCAATTAAATATTCCTATGCTAATACTAGCCTTTTTAGTAATTGCGATGTTTGTTGGAGTAGGTATAGCTATTTCACTTGGCAATATTTGGTTAATTCTATTATTTATTGTATTAGGATTTGCTATTATGGGTTATGGCCTATCCATAAAAAGAAAGGAAGGAAATGATGCTTAAGTGTCATTTCCTTCCTTTCTTTATCGAATCAATTATTTCTTTATGCAGACACGAATTACATGTCAATATAGAGTTTTTCTTAAGCATATTTAATGGGTTCCCATCAATATCAGTTGTTACTCCGTCAACTTCATTAACAATAACAATTCCTGCAGCAATATCCCATGGCGAAAGTCTCATAGAGAGATATCCATCAATAATACCTTCTGCGAGGAAAGCAAATTCGAGTGCAGCAGAACCATATGTTCTTGTACCACGAACTTTACGAACAAATTGCTGCATCGTTTCTTTCTGAACGAAGCGGTTATCACATAGCCAAAAATGATTCATCCCAATGATACCTTCACGTATATCTACATCCTGGTTCAACAAAGGTAATTGCTTATCATTTTTAAAGGCACCTTCATTTCTTATTGCATGATAAAAATTATTGGCCATTACATCATAAATAATGCCAATCTCACCAATTCCATCATGATAAATTCCTATTGATATGGCAAAATTACGCTTCTGATGTACAAAATTCATCGTGCCATCTATCGGATCAATAATCCAGATGGTTCCATTCATACTAGTCAGACGATCACCATAGCCCTCTTCCCCTATAATTGAATGATTTGGATAAGTCTCTTTTATTTTCTGTACAAAAAAAGATTCTGTTTCTTTATCTAATGTAGTAACAAGGTCATTAGGATTAGATTTTGTATCTACGTCATATGGACTGTCCATCTTATTCCGAATATTTTCTCCTGCTTCTTTTACCCAATTCATTGCCACTTGATATATTTCTTTACGAATTTCCGAGTTCATACTGATTCCTCCATAACTGCTATATAAGAGGTCGTTCAAAAAAGTCCGATAAAAATGACACATGGAAGTTTCGACGCACGGGTCGTGCTTGTATCGGCGCTCTCCATATGTTTTCGGTGGAGAGAGTAACTGTAGTCCTAGGATGTTATCGAATTTAGCCGACCGGTCCTTCTTGACTTCCCTTGAACCCTCACTATAAGTTATATTGTATCAAAGTGGGGGAATCTATCACAATAAAAGAACCCCCAACAAGTATGGAACCATTCTCATATAGGCGCATATACTTATTGGGGTACCATTTTTATTCTATTTCTTCAATTTCTATAAGTTGTTTACGCAAAAACTTCAATCTCTCTTTTGATTTTATGATTTGAACCTGGTCGTCATCTTCAAGAGCGTCAAAAAGTGTTAAAAGTTCATAATCGATTTCCATTTTTATTACGGGGAGTCTTTCTTTTGCTTCTTCCCTTTTGATAATTTCCATAACAAATTTCAACAGAGCCACTCCTTTCATTCAATTGCTAGCTCCCATATCCAATTTGTTCTTTTGTATATCTTATGACTATCCTTTCAATTGGTTCATTTAATTTTCTGAACTTTATCGGTGTTTAGCCCATTCCCGCATCCCATTTTTTTAAACAGTATACTATTTCTTGACTTCATTATATGAATACTTAATAATAATTATTATAATTTAATTGGTTTTATAGAAAGGATGACAATCTTGAATTTGCAAGGTTTTGAACAAAGGGATTTCGATACATTTACCATCGATGGACTAGAGAAGAGAATGGAAGCCATCCAAAATAGAATACAGCCAAAATTTCAGGTAATTGGTAGTGAATTGGTGAATTTTCTATCAGCACATGTTGGAAACGAGCTTTATCTACATATTGCTAAACATGCAAGAAGAACTGTTAATCCTCCAAAGGATACTTGGTTAGCGATTGCCGACAACAAAAGAGGATACAAAAAGCATCCACACTTTCAATTAGGACTGTTTGATGACCACTTATTCCTGTGGTTAGCTTTTATTTATGAATTACCAAATAAAAAAGAGATTGGGAAAACACTTTTAGATCATTTCGAGGAAATTAAACAGCTTCCTGAAGATTTCGTGGTATCATTGGATCATACTAAGAAGGATTCTATTCCACTACAAAACTTAGAACTTAAACACCTTGAAAGGTTTCGCGATGTAAAAAAAGGAGAATTTCTTATCGGCAGACATCTTTCACACTCAGATGAAAAGGTACAGGATGGAGAAAAGTTATTGGAAACGGCGAAAGATACATTCCAAACACTGATACCGTTTTACCATCAAGCGTTACAAGCAAGAAATTAATAAAAACCAACCAGAATTCTGGTTGGTTTTTATTAATTTAGCTCCACCTAGAAGAAATCTTTTCAGCTTCTTGAATCATATGATCAAATAACTCTCGAACAGTGGGAACATCATTTATTCTAACAGCTGACTGCCCTGCCCAGCCAAATCCATTTTCCAAATCTCCATCATAGATAAATCGTTGGTTCGCTTTTCCACTTATGTAATCCTTTATAGATTCATATCCCTGGTTAAGCTTTTCCATTTCCAAGATTTTTTCAGTCCATGAATTTTTTAACGCTCTCGCTGGTGCACCGATTGATCGTTTTATGATTACCGTACTATCCTCTTTTGCTTCTAGAATTGCTTGTTTATACTTCTCATGTGCATCGACACATTCCTTTGTCGCTATAAATCTGGTTCCCATCTCAATTCCTTCTGCTCCAAGACTAAAAGCTGCCATTAATCCACGTCCATCTACAATTCCACCAGACGCAATTACTGGAATAGACACACTATCAACCACTTCAGGAGTTAATACGAAGGTACCAATATCATTTCTTCCTAAATGTCCTCCACCATCATGCCCAACAACCATAACTGCATCTGCACCAAGTTCTTCAGCTTTTTGCGCTTGCCTTTTTGCTGCAACAAGAACCAATGTCTTTATTCCATTACCTTTTACCATATCTAAGACACCTTTTGGATTACCACCCGTTACCGATATTACAGGAACTTTTTCTTCAACGGCTACTTCGACCATATGTTCGAATCTCCTACCATGTTGACCAATTGCAAAGTTAACCCCAAATGGTTTATCGGTTATGGTTCTTATCTTTTGGATTTCTTTACGAAGTTCATCTGGATTCTCTAAACTCATTGCTGTAATTTGTCCTAATCCCCCAGCATTAGAAACAGCACCTGCCAGATCTGAATACGCTAAATATGCTAGTCCTCCCTGAATAACTGGATACTCAATATCAAATAATTCTGTTACCCTTGTTTTAAAATTCATAACAAATACTCCTCCCCTTATTGACTACAGTTTATTAAATCTTAACATTAACAAATGTATTCTTACTAATACTAGTACTTATTAATCGTATGTCTATGAAAGAGTTCAATTCATTATTATCGAGTCTAGAGAATGACAAAAAATACACCTCTAAATATGAACTTAGAATAGATAGGAAGAAACACCATTGCTATCAAGGGTAATAAACTTATCTTTTAAAATATTGCTGGTATAGAAAAAAAGCTCAGGTATACCTGAGCTTTTATATGTTGTATCTGTATTTTATTTTTCGTTATTGCATGTAGGACATGTACTATAAAGTGTTGTTACCTTTTCATCTTCATAAGCCTCTATAACTTTTTCACATTCTTGACAAACAATTGTACCCATTTTGCGCATCTCCCTTATATTGTTTGATTAAGCATTAAGTTATCTTAAGAACATTATATTATGACACATTGATACAGTCAAGGGTTAATTAGTATGACATATTAAGAAAATTCCCCTTTAAATATTTCATAATTTTATTTTATATTTTTATAAGTATCACCAAAATATTTTAATACCTATTATTAGTATATTGTGTTAGCTAATTAGGATAACTGTATGATAAAATCTCTATTTGGGAAAAGTAATGTACATACATGAATACTAATAAAAGAAAGGATTAGACACCATGAAAAAAAGTATTACAAACGTTTTTTATATCTCCGTAATAATTGTCGTTTTATTTATTATTTGGGGGATAATCCCGGAAGAAATATTACCAAACGGAAACTTAAATGATGTCACAACGAAAATTCAAGGTTTTATTGTTGATCAGTTTGGCTGGTTTTATTTAATAAGTGCAACGGGTTTTCTTGTTTTTTCTATCTATTTGATTTTCTCGAGATACGGAAAGATTAAATTAGGTCGACCAGATGATGAACCGGAGTTTACCTATGTAACATGGTTCGCAATGTTGTTTAGCGCGGGAATGGGAATTGGTTTGGTATTCTGGGGTGTTGCGGAACCCCTACTTCACTTCAATACACCACCATTTGGGGAGGGCGGTACTGCAGAAGCTGCTAAAGCAGGGATGAAGTATAGCTTTCTTCATTGGGGGCTACACCCTTGGGCGGTATACGCAACTCTAGCTCTAGCATTAGCATACTTCAAATTTCGAAAACAAGCACCTGGGGTTGTTAGCTCCACTTTACTACCCTTATTTGGTGATAAACTTAAAGGTACAGCAGGAACTGCCGTGGATAGTATCGTTGTATTTGCTACTGTATTTGGTGTAGCAACATCCTTAGGTTTTGGTGCTATCCAAATTAGCGGTGGTTTATCCTATTTATTTGACATAGAGCAATCTATTCAGCTTCAATTAATTATAATTGTCATTGTTACAGTTTTATTTATAGCTTCAACAATTTCAGGGTTAGGTAAAGGGATTAAGTATTTAAGTAATACGAACCTTATCCTTGCATTACTATTAATGATATTCGTATTTATATTGGGACCGACAGGTTTTATTCTTGACTTTTTCACTACTACTTTTGGAAGTTATATTCAAGACTTACCAAGTATGAGTTTACGTATGTCACCTTTTAATGAACAAAATATGGAATGGACAAATGGATGGACAATCTTTTACTGGGCATGGTGGATTGCTTGGGCTCCATTTGTTGGTACATTTATTGCAAGAGTTTCTCGGGGAAGAACAGTAAGAGAATTTGTTTTAGGTGTTTTATTAGTTCCTACCATTATCGGGGCTTTATGGTTTACGGTATTTGGTGGCACAGCAATTAATTTTGACATGTACAACGGAACTAACATCATTGAAAAAGTGAACACCTTAGGTGAAGAGGTGGCACTTTTCGCTATGCTGGAACATCTACCGTTGGGTACCATCGTATCTGTGATCGGAATCCTGTTAATCAGTACTTTTTTCATTACCTCTGCGGATTCCGCAACACTAGTGTTGGGTATGCAAACAACAGGTGGAAACTTGGATCCAGCAAATAGTGTCAAATTCACTTGGGGAATCATTCAATCAGCGACCGCTGCCGTTCTATTATGGCAAGGTGGATTGGGTGCGTTGCAAACGGCATCCATTATTGCTGCTTTTCCATTTTGTATCATTTTGATATTAATAGTCATATCCCTAGTCAAGGCCTTTAAAGACGATGCAAAAGCAATCGAACGACATAGAAAGAAGAAAATTATCAAGGAAATAAAAGGAAATATAAAGTAATCTTCAATGGGGCTTTGCAACACCTTCTGATATATACGTCCTATAGGCCAGAACGAATCGGGCTTTTAGGGCAGGCTGTGACTCAAGGGTATGACGCAAGGCCCTTCCCACCTAAAAAGATTCGTTTTTCTTCCATTTTTGAAAGCAGAGTTTTTACTGCCCCTTAACCTATAATTAAATAGTACATTAAAAAAATTGAGGTTGGGTGAAAAGTATTACTCAAAGTAAAACACGAACATGATGGTGTATTGTTCGTGTTTTGAGTTAACACTTTAATTATGCCCCAACCTCTTTGTTACGAAAAGCAAACTTTCTTGACACTAATTATAGTATTATATCGCGCATCTTAAAACATATTATATTTTACATCAATATAAGTGTACCAAATAATAAAGGTTCTAAGTCAAATGTTGGGGTGGGGCTATTAGCTCCTACCCCTTTAACCTATTGAATTGGCTACGGATTTAAATTGATGGTGTAATAATACCCTTAATCTCAATCGATCATATCTCTTGAATCCAAAGGCATTTCTCTTGATAACCTTTGTTTGATTATTCAATCCTTCAATAAACCCATTACTATACCCAAAGGCAAAGCTGTTCAATATTTCAGGTTGCCAATTTTGTAGCGTCTGTATCGCTTTTTCAAATTCCTCTAAACCCGCATCTTTTACTTGCGTATAAAACTGATACAGCCCTTCTTTAACCTCTTTCATATTATCTTTTCCTATTTTCTTTGCTTCTTCAAACCAAGTTCGATAAGATTCTTTTAACCCATAAGCTGTTCTCAAATCTTCTGATAACCCTAAATATCTTTCTAAGTACCAATGTTGTTTTGCGCTAAGGGCTTCATAATGCTTATAAAATACATGCTTCATTCGCTTGCACTTTTTACGATCATAAGGGTGGAATTCTTTTTGAACTCGTCTTCGCACACGTTCGAGTGCCCAATAAATATAACGACAGAAATGAAATCGATCCGCTATAATAATAGGATTCCCCAATGCTTGTTGAACAGCTGATTTAAAGCTATGACTCATATCCATAATGACTATTTCTACTTTTTCTCCCTTTTCCTGTAGATACTTTTTCACCGTTTTTACGGACCGATCAGGAAGAATATCCAAAGGCTCACCTGTCTCACCATTACCGATAATGGTCTGATATTTACCTTTATTTGTATCGCCCTTATATTCATCGATCGCTATTACCCGTGGCAGAGCTTTAACCTCACGTAATTTACCAGCTGATACGTTATCAAAACGTCGCATAGCTGTATTGGATGACGTATGAAATTGGGCAGCAGTATCCTTGAAATTCTTCCCCTTTATCACTCGAAAACCTAACGCCTGATTCCATTCCACCGTATGTCGCTGATAACGATAGACAATATTATTGTTTTCTACAAACCTCTTTCCACACTCACACCTATAACGACGCTTACGATAAAAAATATAGGTTCTACGTTCAAACAATTTTAAATGCTGAATTTTTTGCACTCGATAATCATGAATACGCTCTGTTATCTCCCCACAAGAAGGGCATTTATGAGGTTTTTTTGGCAACTGAACATGAATATGAAAGGATCCCTCTATCTCCTCTGTTTTCGTTATTTTCATTTCTTCTAATCCAGGTAATTTCATGTTAAAATACATATACACGCAACTCCTATCCACTTGTTTCTCGTCAATTCAAGTTTAAAGGATATAGGAGCTTGCGTGTTTTTTTATGCTTAAATTTTATTAAAACCCCAACATATATTTTAGAGCCATAATAAAGAAGATAACCCAGATGACTCTTGGGTTATCTTCTTAATTTAAATTACATTATATGAATTGGAGAACCTAACGCTACTTCTGCTGCCTCCATTGTAATTTCACCTAATGTTGGATGAGCATGAATAGTAAGTGCTAAGTCTTCTGCAGTCATACCAGCTTCAACAGCTAGTCCAATTTCAGAAATCATATCACTAGCGTTTGGTCCAGCGATTTGACCTCCTAGAATTAATCCATCCTCTTTACGAGTAATAAGTTTTAAGAAACCGTCTGTATTATTTAAGGATAATGCACGGCCATTTGCCGCGAATGGGAACTTACCAACCTTCACGTCATAGCCTTCTTCTTTTGCTTGTGCTTCAGTAAGACCAACCATAGCCAATTCTGGCTCAACGAAAGCAACAGCAGGAATACCAATATAATCAACTTCAGATTTTTCACCGCTAATTGCTTCTGCAGCAATCTTACCTTCATAAGAAGCTTTATGCGCTAATGGAGCACCTGGTACAATATCACCAATAGCATAGATGTTCTTCACAGTTGTACGGGATTGTTTATCAACTTTAATAAGACCTTTTTCATCTAATTCGATACCCACTTGTTCCAAACCAATTTCACTTGTGTTTGGACGACGGCCTACAGTTACTAAGACATAATCCGCCTCAATTATTTCTTCTTTCCCTTTTACTTCATATGAAACTTTTACACCATCTTTTGTTTCTTCCACGCCTTTAGCCATTGCTTCTGTAATCACTGTAGCGCCTTTTTTCTTCAGACCTTTTTTAACTAATTGAGTCATCGATTTTTCAAATCCGCCTAAAATATCTTTTGCACCTTCTAGGAATGTAACCTCTGTACCAAAGTTAGCATAAGCAGTCCCTAGTTCTGTTCCAACATATCCAGCACCAATTACAACTAGTTTTTTAGGAATTTCTTTCAAA
>NZ_LT839648.1:1922173-2127723 GCF_900176885.1 Oceanobacillus senegalensis
AATAAAGGTTCTAAGTCAAATGTTGGGGTGGGGCTATTAGCTCCTACCCCTTTAACCTATTGAATTGGCTACGGATTTAAATTGATGGTGTAATAATACCCTTAATCTCAATCGATCATATCTCTTGAATCCAAAGGCATTTCTCTTGATAACCTTTGTTTGATTATTCAATCCTTCAATAAACCCATTACTATACCCAAAGGCAAAGCTGTTCAATATTTCAGGTTGCCAATTTTGTAGCGTCTGTATCGCTTTTTCAAATTCCTCTAAACCCGCATCTTTTACTTGCGTATAAAACTGATACAGCCCTTCTTTAACCTCTTTCATATTATCTTTTCCTATTTTCTTTGCTTCTTCAAACCAAGTTCGATAAGATTCTTTTAACCCATAAGCTGTTCTCAAATCTTCTGATAACCCTAAATATCTTTCTAAGTACCAATGTTGTTTTGCGCTAAGGGCTTCATAATGCTTATAAAATACATGCTTCATTCGCTTGCACTTTTTACGATCATAAGGGTGGAATTCTTTTTGAACTCGTCTTCGCACACGTTCGAGTGCCCAATAAATATAACGACAGAAATGAAATCGATCCGCTATAATAATAGGATTCCCCAATGCTTGTTGAACAGCTGATTTAAAGCTATGACTCATATCCATAATGACTATTTCTACTTTTTCTCCCTTTTCCTGTAGATACTTTTTCACCGTTTTTACGGACCGATCAGGAAGAATATCCAAAGGCTCACCTGTCTCACCATTACCGATAATGGTTTGATATTTACCTTTATTTGTATCGCCCTTATATTCATCGATCGCTATTACCCGTGGCAGAGCTTTAACCTCACGTAATTTACCAGCTGATACGTTATCAAAACGTCGCATAGCTGTATTGGATGACGTATGAAATTGGGCAGCAGTATCCTTGAAATTCTTCCCCTTTATCACTCGAAAACCTAACGCCTGATTCCATTCCACCGTATGTCGCTGATAACGATAGACAATATTATTGTTTTCTACAAACCTCTTTCCACACTCACACCTATAACGACGCTTACGATAAAAAATATAGGTTCTACGTTCAAACAATTTTAAATGCTGAATTTTTTGCACTCGATAATCATGAATACGCTCTGTTATCTCCCCACAAGAAGGGCATTTATGAGGTTTTTTTGGCAACTGAACATGAATATGAAAGGATCCCTCTATCTCCTCTGTTTTCGTTATTTTCATTTCTTCTAATCCAGGTAATTTCATGTTAAAATACATATACACGCAACTCCTATCCACTTGTTTCTCGTCAATTCAAGTTTAAAGGATATAGGAGCTTGCGTGTTTTTTTATGCTTAAATTTTACTAAAACCCCAACATATATTTTAGAGCCATAATAAAGAAGATAACCCAGATGACTCTTGGGTTATCTTCTTAATTTAAATTACATTATATGAATTGGAGAACCTAACGCTACTTCTGCTGCCTCCATTGTAATTTCACCTAATGTTGGATGAGCATGAATAGTAAGTGCTAAGTCTTCTGCAGTCATACCAGCTTCAACAGCTAGTCCAATTTCAGAAATCATATCACTAGCGTTTGGTCCAGCGATTTGACCTCCTAGAATTAATCCATCCTCTTTACGAGTAATAAGTTTTAAGAAACCGTCTGTATTATTTAAGGATAATGCACGGCCATTTGCCGCGAATGGGAACTTACCAACCTTCACGTCATAGCCTTCTTCTTTTGCTTGTGCTTCAGTAAGACCAACCATAGCCAATTCTGGCTCAACGAAAGCAACAGCAGGAATACCAATATAATCAACTTCAGATTTTTCACCGCTAATTGCTTCTGCAGCAATCTTACCTTCATAAGAAGCTTTATGCGCTAATGGAGCACCTGGTACAATATCACCAATAGCATAGATGTTCTTCACAGTTGTACGGGATTGTTTATCAACTTTAATAAGACCTTTTTCATCTAATTCGATACCCACTTGTTCCAAACCAATTTCACTTGTGTTTGGACGACGGCCTACAGTTACTAAGACATAATCCGCCTCAATTATTTCTTCTTTCCCTTTTACTTCATATGAAACTTTTACACCATCTTTTGTTTCTTCCACGCCTTTAGCCATTGCTTCTGTAATCACTGTAGCGCCTTTTTTCTTCAGACCTTTTTTAACTAATTGAGTCATCGATTTTTCAAATCCGCCTAAAATATCTTTTGCACCTTCTAGGAATGTAACCTCTGTACCAAAGTTAGCATAAGCAGTCCCTAGTTCTGTTCCAACATATCCAGCACCAATTACAACTAGTTTTTTAGGAATTTCTTTCAAATTTAATGCTCCAGTCGAGTCTAGAACACGATCAGAGAATTTGAAAGTTGGAATTTCAATCGGTGTAGAACCTGTAGCGATAATACAGTTATTGAATTTATAGGTTTGAGAATTTTTCTCATCCATGATTTTTGCTGTATTGGCATCGACAAAGTATGCTTCACCTTTTACAATGTCAACTTTATTTCCTTTAAGAAGTCCCTCAACACCTGATGTAAGCTTATTAACTACTGAACCTTTCCATGCCTGAACTTTATCAAAGTCCACAGACACTTCTTTGGTTGTAATGCCGATATCTTCACTTCCATGTGCACCCTCAACCATGTGTCCAGCTTGAATTAAAGCTTTTGAAGGAATACATCCAACGTTTAGACATACGCCTCCAAGCGCACCTTTATCGACGATTGTAACTTTTTGTCCCAATTGCGCAGCACGGATTGCAGCAACATAGCCACCAGGTCCTGCTCCAACAACAAGAGTATCTACTTCTACTGGAAAATCTCCTACTACCATTACTTACGCCTCCATCATAATTAATTGTGGATCATTTAATAATCGTTTGATTTGATTTAGAGCCATTTGAGCTGTTGCACCGTCAACAATGCGGTGATCAAAGCTTAATGAAACGGCAAGTACTGGAGCAATCGTTACTTCCCCATCTTTTACAACCGGTTTTTCAGCAATACGACCAATACCTAAGATTGCTGCTTCTGGATGGTTAATGACAGGGGTAAACCATTGTCCGCCAGCAGAGCCGATGTTAGAAATTGTGCATGAAGCTCCTTTCATCTCATCAGGTGCTAGTTTACCATTTCTTGCTTTATCTGCCAATTCATTAATTTCCTGAGAAATTCCAAAAATAGATTTTCTATCCGCATTTTTAACAACAGGAACTAATAATCCTTTATCCGTGTCGGCAGCAATACCAATATTATAGTAATGTTTTTGTACAATCTCATCTGTTGCATCGTCAATAGAACTATTTAGAATTGGATATTGTTTCAATGCAGAAACTAATGCTTTTACAACATAAGGTAAATAAGTCAATTTAATACCTTGATCTAAACCAACTTGTTTAAATTTCTTACGATGTGCTACTAATTCTGTTACATCTACTTCATCCATTAATGTAACGTGAGGAGCTGTTCGTTTCGAATTAACCATCGCATTAGCAATTGCCTTACGAATACCAGACATTTTCTCTCTTGTTTCTGGGAATTCTTCTCCAGCAGGTACATAAGGTTTCTTCGGCTCTTCTTCTTTAATAGCATTTGCGGATTGTGCAGTATCTGCCGCTGAAGCCTGCCCACCATTCACGAAGGCATCAATATCTTCTTTAAGAATACGTCCATTTTTACCTGAGCCACTGACCTCAGTAATATTCACATTATTTTCACGAGCATATTTTCTAACGGATGGCATAGCAATAACTCGTTTACCATTATCCGCTGTATCAGCTGCAGTAGATTCTGTTTTTGCTTCTGATTTATCTGCAACTTCTTCTTTTGGATCCTCTTCTGTAGATTCCGTTTCTTCTGATTCATAACCTTCCGCATCAAATGTTATAAAAACATCACCTACAGTCGCTACTTCCCCTTCTCCTACATGGATTTTTTTAACCGTGCCATCTACTGGTGAAGGTATCTCAACAACTGCTTTATCATTTTGCACTTCACAAAGTACGTCGTCCTCTTTGACTTCGTCTCCTTCTTTATAGAACCATTTTACAATTTCGCCTTCTGCAATTCCTTCCCCGATATCTGGGAATTTAAATTCGAATGCCATTATATTGTACCTCCTAATTTTAGAAATTCATTACTGTGTTTACTTTTTCTACGATGTCTTTATGATTTGGAAGCCAAACTTCTTCAGCATCAGAAAATGCGTATACAGTATCAGGCGCTGTCACGCGCAGTACCGGTGCTTCTAGATGAAGAATAGCTCTTTCTTGAATTTCTGATACAACATTTGCAGCAATACCAGCTTGTTTCTGAGCCTCCTGTACGACAACTGCTCGATTTGTTTTCTTAACAGATTCAATGATTGTGTCTATATCAATCGGAGAAACTGTACGAAGGTCTATTACTTCAGCTGAGATACCATCTTTCTCCATTTCTTCTGCTGCTTTTAGACATGAATGAACCATTGCACCATAAGAAATTAATGTGACATCTGTTCCTTCTCGTTTTACATCAGCTTTTCCTATTTCAACTGTATATTCTTCCTCCGGTACTTCTTCACGGAATGAACGGTAAAGCTTCATATGTTCTAAGAATATAACTGGATCATTATCGCGAATTGCTGAAATTAATAAACCTTTTGCTTCATATGGTGTTGAGGGAATTACCACTTTAAGTCCAGGTTGTTGTGCCACAAGACCTTCTAGTGAATCGGCATGCAATTCTGGTGTATGAACGCCACCACCAAATGGTGAACGTACAGTAATTGGCATATGCCATCTTCCACCTGAACGATAACGCATACGAGCCATTTGTCCACTAATGGAGTCCATTACTTCATATACGAAACCAAAGAATTGAATTTCAGGAACTGGACGAAAGCCTTGAGTTGCTAGACCAATTGATAAACCGCCAATACCAGACTCAGCTAACGGTGTATCAAATACTCGATCCTCACCGAATTCATCTTGTAATCCTTCTGTAGCACGGAATACCCCACCATTTTTACCAACATCTTCACCAAAGACAAGGACATTTTCATCATTTTTTAATTCCGTGCGCATTGCATCCGTAATCGCTTGGATCATTGTCATTTGTGCCATGTTTTATTTCGACTCCTTCTCTTTGTATTCTTCCATTTGCTCCTGTAGGTGACTTGGAAGTTCTTCAAACATATTTCCAATTAAGTCTGTTACTTTTTGTTTTGGATATTTTTCTGCATCTTTAATTGCTTGTTTAATATCTTCTTTTGCTTCTTCAATAACCTGATTCTCTTCTTCTTCTGACCATAATTTCTTACTTTCTAAGAACTTACGGAAACGTACTAATGGGTCTTTTTTCTCCCATTCATTATCCATTTCCTCTGAACGATAGCGAGTTGGATCATCACCAGACATAGTATGTGGTCCATAACGATATGTTAATGTTTCAATTAATGTTGGCCCTTCACCAGCTACCGCACGATCACGAGCATGTTTAGTAGCAGCATATACCGCTAATACGTCCATACCATCTACTTGAATTCCCTCAATACCTGCAGCTACGGCTTTTTGAGCTAATGTTTTTGCATTAGTTTGTAATTCACGTGGTACAGAGATAGCAAAACCATTATTTTGTACAACAAAAATTGCTGGTGCTTTATAAGCTCCTGCAAAGTTAATCCCTTCATAGAAATCACCTTGTGAAGTACCACCATCACCTGTATACGTAACCGCTACAGTTTTCGCTCCACGCTTCTTCATACCTAAAGCAACACCAGCAGTTTGTACGTATTGTGCACCAATAATAATTTGCGGGCTTAATGCCTGTAGGTCTTCAGGCATTTGATTTCCGTGGAAATGACCTTTTGAGAATAAGAATGCTTGATATAGTGGTAGCCCCTGCCAAATTAGCTGAGGAACATCACGGTATCCCGGTAATAGAAAATCATCTTTTTCAAGCGCGAACTGACTTCCAAGCTGAGAAGCTTCTTGTCCTGCTGTTGGCGCATAGAATCCTAAACGGCCTTGACGGTTCAACGCAATGGAACGTTGATCTAATATACGTGTATATACCATACGACGCATTAATTCCTTCAACTGATCATCTGAAAGCTCAGGCATAGCATCTTTATTAACAATTTCCCCATCCTCATTAAGGATTTGGAACGTTTCGAACATACTTTCAACACTTTCTAATACGTGTTTCAAAATAGTTCACCTCTTCCTTTCTTAGCTAAAATTTTATTTTCACTTATTAGCTTTTCCCAAAATCGGAAAAACTGTACTTATAATTTATAATTCTTGTACCCATTTTATTGTAATTCAAACAAAGGAATCATAAATTATGTATCTCTGTTATATTAATTAACACAATTTTTATTGGTACAATCATTAACTAAAAACAATATATACCATTTTAAATTAAAGGTCAATGACTTTGTTTTATTTTATTTCCTTAGTTTAATTGGGTTTCTCTAATCATTACAATCTGTTGTAGTACTACCACCACCATGTATAACACAGAATTATAACAGCGTTTACATATATGTAACAGTAATCGGAAATTTATGAAACATAAAAAAATAAAAAAAGGTCAAATTACATAGGTAATTTGCCTTTTCTCAAATTATTTCATTACTATTTATTAATCTGAAGGAGGGTTTTCATCAAAAGTAACCTCTAACCCTGCGGCCTGATAAAACTCTTTTTTTAATTCGTTATATTCTACCGTATATTGATTAAACTCTTTATTTGCATCTAGTACTTTTTGATAACTATCGTTTATTTTATTAATATGATCTGTTAATTCCTCCTGTTTTAAATCCTCTCTTTGTAACATTTCATATAATTTTTTTCCAATTGTAACGAAGTAACATAAGAATTGTTTAATTTTTCATACGTTGAATACCTATTATTCATAACCCTATACATTTCTTCTACTTTACTGCGAACATTCTTATCTTCAATATTTGTTATAAGTTTTTCTATGTTTTGAAACTCCTCTTTAGATTTAAGAATACTTTCCTTTTCTAGAGCCATTAAATCGGATCGTTCGTCAATTATTTCGATAGCTTGTTCAGATAAATTTACTATTTTTTCAAATTCATCCATCCCTAAGTCAATAATTTGTTTATAAATTTCTTGTTCTTTTATTTCCAATTTAGTAATTTCACTTTGCTGTTCTTCAAAATCCTCTTCTAATTTTACTGCTTTTTCTAAATGCTTATGTATCTTTTCCTCGGTGGTTTCGCCGATACATGCACCTAAATAGGTACACATGCATAAAAATATAAACAATAAAAGTGCCCTTCTTCGAATATACACGTACTTCCCTCCTCTAACCGTACACTATATAGTTAATATCTTTTACATTATCCCATTAATAATACTTTTCTTTCTTAGTATTAGTTTGTCCCAATAACAAATATATGATTTATTTTATGTAGTTATGTTAGAATAATTTATTGATATGATATATGACGATAAATATTTTTATTGTTTTCCAATATTAATTTCTAAATTAAAGGAGTATATAAAATGATTACAATGAAAGATATTGTACGTGAAGGCCATCCTTCTTTAAAGAAGGTAGCAGAAGAAGTTTCCCTTCCTATAAGCGATGAGGAAAAACAGCTCTTAAAAAAAATGCTCACATTTTTAAAAAATAGCCAGGATGAGAAAATGGCTAAAAAATATGGTTTAAGAGCAGGTGTTGGCCTTGCTGCTCCACAGCTTGGAATTGAAAAACGTCTAATTGCTATTCATTTTGAAGATGTTGATGGGAAGCTATATAGCTATGGTTTGGTTAACCCAAAAATCATAAGTCATTCTATTGAGGGGGCCTATTTAGCTGGTGGAGAAGGCTGCTTATCTGTAGACCGTACTGTTGAGGGCTATGTACCACGCCATCGCAGAATTACGGTAAAAGCTACAGATATAGAAGGAAACTCTGTTAAATTACGTCTAAAAGGTTACCCTTCCATCGTTTTTCAACATGAAATAGATCATCTAAATGGAGTTATGTTTTATGATCGTATCAACAAGGAATTTCCATTTAAAGTACCAGAAGATTCGGTTTCTATTGAATAGTTCCCAATTTCAAGTGTCCTATTAGGGCACTTTTTCTTTTTGCTTTGTATTCTTGTTGCATTATTCGTAGATAAATTATTTCACCTTTTCTACTACATATATAAAAATGCATAATTATTGTACCTTTGTAAAACCTAAGAATAGAAAAGAACTCTTAAGTATTAATAACTATTTTTTTCCATAAATAAGAGATTTTTATTTCAATATTTCTAGAAACATACTATACTATAGAATAAGAGGGATTGGAACGGTAGAAGTTTTTAGCGCTTTTCTTGAATCTTTGAAAGGAGATGTGCGTCATTATGCTTAAACGCCTAAAAGAAAAGCTAAAGAAACGTTGGAAAGAATTTTTAGGAAAAGAAGGACGTGTACCTACTACTTTTGAGAAGGACTACCATTAAAACTGACCAATCATAAATGCTATATTTACGCCCATTATACATGGAGAAGCATTTCAGCATTGTAACAGCAGGTTAACCTATAGTCATGGAATTACAGAACGGAAAATTATAATACACATCTTTAAATGTTAATTAGAAATGAATGAAGTAAGGAGAGAATAAAAATGATTTTTAAAATTTTATACCAAGAAATACCAGATGAGATTCCTGTACGCGAGCGGACAAAATGTTTGTACGTAGAAGCAGAAACCGTACGCGAAGTACGTCAAGTTTTAATTGATAAAGGCTATAACATAAATATCGAATACATCCAGCAGTTAGACTCAGCACACTTAGATTACGAAAAACAATCCGAAAAATTTAAAGTGGAGAACGCCTAGCCGATGAAATTTGTAAAAAATGATCAAACTGCAGTATATGCACTAGGCGGATTAGGTGAAATCGGTAAAAATATGTATGCCGTCCAATTCCAGGATGAAATCATTATTATAGATGCTGGAATTAAATTCCCAGAGGATGAACTCCTTGGAATTGACTATGTAATTCCTGATTACACCTACCTCGTTCAAAACCAAGATAAAATAAAAGGATTATTCATAACACATGGACATGAGGATCACATTGGTGGAATACCATATCTCCTACGTGAGATAAACGTACCTATTTATGCTGGGAAATTAGCAATTGGATTAATTCGAAATAAATTAGAAGAACATGGATTATTAAGAAATGCAAAATTAAATATTATTCAAGAAGATGATGTAATAAAATTCCGTAAAACGTCTGTAACATTTTTCCGGACTACTCACAGTATTCCAGATGCATTTGGCATTGTTGTCAAAACACCTCCTGGAAATATTGTTCACACAGGTGATTTTAAATTTGATTTCACACCTGTTGGTGAACCTGCTAATTTAACGAAAATGGCTGAAATCGGTAAGGAAGGTGTACTCTGCTTACTATCTGACAGTACAAATAGTGAGGTCCCAGGGTTTACAATGTCTGAAAGAGTTGTAGGTGACAGTATTAATGAAATCTTTAATCGTGTGGATGGAAGATTAATTTTCGCCACCTTCGCATCTAATATATACCGCCTACAACAAGTAGTTGAAACTGCCGTTAAGCATAATCGGAAAGTTGCAGTATTTGGTCGTAGTATGGAATCAGCAATCAATCTAGGTCAGGAATTGGGTTATATTCAAGTACCGAAAGAAACGTTTATTGAAGCAAACCAAATTAATCGCTTACCAGCAGATGAGGTAACCATCTTATGTACTGGTTCACAAGGAGAGTCAATGGCTGCTCTTTCCCGAATTGCAAATGGTACACATAGACAAATTCAATTAATACCTGGTGACACTGTTGTATTTTCCTCTTCTCCAATCCCTGGAAATACAGTAAGTGTTTCACGAACAATAAATAAACTATATCGTGCCGGAGCAGATGTAATTCATGGTAAATTAAACAATATTCATACATCTGGACATGGTAGTCAAGAAGAACAAAAGCTTATGCTACGTTTGATGAAGCCGAAATATTTCATGCCTATTCATGGTGAATACCGCATGTTAAAAGAACACATTAAACTAGCTACTGCCTGTGATGTTGAATTAGATAATTGTTTCACAATGGACAATGGCGATGTTCTGGCATTGGGCAAAGATAGTGCCTCTGTAGCAGGAAAAATTCCATCTGGCTCGATTTATGTTGATGGAAGTGGAATTGGTGACATCGGAAATATCGTGCTACGAGATAGAAGAATCCTATCTGAAGAAGGACTAGTAATTGTGGTTGTTAGCATAAATATGAAGGAATTCAAAGTTGCTGCAGGTCCAGATATTATCTCTCGAGGCTTCGTATATATGAGAGAATCTGAAGATCTTATAAATGATGCGCAAAAATTAGTTTCCAAACACTTGGAAAAGGTTATGGAGAGAAAAACCAGTCAATGGTCTGAAATTAAGAATGAAATTACGGATACCATTGCACCTTTCTTATATGAAAAAACAAAACGTAGACCAATGGTTCTACCGATTATCATGGAAGTATAATTAAAAGGCATTGTAGATGAAACTACAATGCCTTTTAAATTGCTCTTTATTTGTTCATTCCACGTTGTTAGTAATACGACACAACTTGAGTTCTGAGGTGTTGATTACCGTCCAGCCAGTTACGTGCTATTAGAACAATTATATTATATGTATGGGGATTCTATATTCTACTACACAGGACATCAGCCTTATTTTGCTATATTAGTCATCAATTACTAAACGTTTCTCAAATCGTGATAAATCAATATCTGCTCCAATAACGATTAAAATATCATCTGGTTTTAACGCAATATCCGCCTGTGGCGAAACATTAATATCCTTCCCTTTTTTAATAGCTACCACATTACATCCATAGTTTGCTCGGATATCCAATTCAGCTAATGACTTTCCTATCATCTTGTGACCAACCTTCACTTCAGCAATGCTATGTTCCTCCGATAACTCTAAATAATCTAATATATTATTTGATATAAAGTTATGAGCTAATCTTTTTCCCATATCTCGTTCTGGATGAACAACCTGATCTGCACCAATTTTATTTAATATTTTTTCATGATAATCATTCTGTGCCTTGACTGTAACCGTAGTAACTCCTAAGTCCTTTAATATTACCGTTGTCAGGATACTTGCTTGTATATTTTCCCCAATCGCCACGATGACATGTTCGAAATTAGATATTCCGATTTCCTTTAATGAATCCTCATCCGTAGAATCAAGAATAACCGCATGCGACGCAATGTTTTTAAATTCATTTACCTTATCTTCATCATTATCAATCGCTAATACAGGCATCCCCTCTTCACTCAACTCTTTACAAACACTTCCACCAAAACGCCCCAATCCAATTACGGCAAATTCCTTCTTTTTCATAAAAATTTCCTCCGACAATGATGTAGAATGTTATTACTATGTAAATTATTCTACCATAAACCATTCAGCAAAAAACAGATTCGGTATTCCGAATCTGTTTTAATGCCACTGTTTTAGATATCCTCTTTATGATAATTTATCATTAACCATTTGTACTATATCTTGTGCTTGATAACCACGAGCATTAATGACAGAACCTTCTATAGTTGTATCAGCCATGCCCATTACATCTTTATCCTGTCCGGAAATGATGCAGCAATCACATCCACTAGCATCAGCCTCAGAACGAAGGTCAACAACTTCATGTCCCATTTCCATTAACGCTGCTTTTACATCCGAAAGTGTTCCTTCAACACCAATACGTGCCATACGTATTTCCTCCTCTACATATGAAAATTCTACATATGTAGTTTCACCAGTTTTGTTTAAAATATACAAATTTCCGGACGGAGTACTTTACAATACTTAGCTATAGTAATTTACAAAGTAAACATAAATTGAATCTTCAAATTGTTAGATGAACGAATCGGGCTTTCAGGGGGCAATTTTTGCCCCTCCTAAGGATTCGTTATTCCTCCATTTTTGAGGTGGGGGGTTGAGTGCCCCCTTAACCTGCGATAAACTATTTCTCATTTTGGAGGACCAATTATCTTTTAAATAGCTTTGAGGTATAAATTTCTTTTTTCAACTTTTTTAAAATTGATCTTCTTGTAAGAATTCCATCAAAATAACTTTGTTCGTCAACAACACATACAAAAGCATGGTCAATCATTGCGTTTAACCCATCTAATAAGTTATTTTCCTTTGATAGTCTAGGTATACTAGTATTCATAACATCCTTGACACGTAATTCTGAAAGTTTCTCTGTTTCAAATCGCTCCATACCTAATATTTGATTCAAAATTACTGTTTTCCCAATAATTCCTGCTAATTTATACTCAGAATCTAAAACCGGTACAGCAGCGTAACCTGATTTAACCAGAACTAGTAAAGCATGTTCTAACGGGTTGTTTACTTGAACATGAGCAACTTTTTCAGAGGGAATCATCAACTCATTTACAAGTATCTCTGAAAGGCTTCTTTCTTCTTGAATCATACTCATATTAAACTCCCCTTTTAATCATGATAAACATCTTCAAATGTACACGTTGTCTCTACCTATATATATATTTTATCATAATCTAACAAAAGAAACATTAAGGGTGAATGTAACTCCCTATATAGGCACCCTATAGATTTTAATTGATTAATTAATGCACACTATTGTTATAATACGAACATATGCTAACATATCATTATAGTGTGGACGTATATTGAACCTATTAATAAACAGGTAGTCAAACGTACCGCCACACAGAGAAGATTTTTGACATCAATGAATCATAAGCCTCCATAAAGCTTATCTAAACATGAACCCATACTTAAATGAAATTTTATTAGCGTGTTATGAGATGACACGCTTTCTTTATTCGTATAAAATATAACCATTGCCATTAACATGGCTTATTACATCCTATACAATATATGCAACAAAACAGAAAAGTATGAAAGATTTTATCTAAATATAGATATATAACACTGATTACGGGAAAGGTTTGTTTTTATGAATCGACGCACCTTTTTAAAACAAGGGGTTGGAGGTTTATTAGCTGTCCTGGGGCTAAGTGGTGGTGGATATTATTATGCAAAGGATATCGAACCTTCCATGCTCCACACTCAACAAGAAGTAATTACTTCTAAAAAAATCCCCTCCACCTTTAATAACTTTAAAATTGTTCAATTTTCGGATACACACATTGGTTTTCACTATTCCCTTGAACAACTTCATCAACTAATTAATAAAATCAATGCACTAAACCCTGATCTGATTGTTTTTACCGGAGATCTAATTGATAAACCTAATCAATATAATAATTTGTCCAAAGTTCAGAACAAATTATCATTGTTAAATGCACCGTATGGCAAATACTGGATATATGGTAATCATGATCATGGGGGATATGGAACAGATATCATCCGAAATACAATGGAAAAAGCTGGTTTTGTTTTATTGCAAAATAATCATTCTATTATTGAAAAAGAATCAGGCCGATTTATCCTAGCTGGAATTGATGATGTCATGTTAGGTAAACCAAATTTACAAAAAACATTACATCAGGCGAATAAGGAATTATTTACCATTTTATTAGCTCATGAACCAGATTTTGCAGATGAAACTGTAAACTCTACCGTCGATGTACAATTATCCGGTCACAGTCACGGAGGACAGGTACGTCTTCCCTTGATTGGACACTTGTATACACCAAGTTATGCTGAAAAATATGTTCAGGGAAAATACCAACTACGGAATGAAACCTTTACACTTTATGTAAATAGAGGGATTGGAACAACTCGTCTTCCATACCGTTTCCTTTGTACACCAGAAATCCATGAATATATACTTCAATCGACATGATCGAATAGGTTACCTCCTATAGCCTTTTTTGTTCACAGCAAAGTCAATATTCTTTCATTTCATTCCATACGTAAAATGGTATACTATTATTATACATAGTATCCATAATGAAAGGAGTGATGGAATGAAGTACTTACCACTTATTCTCTTAAGTTTGATTCTTTTTTTAACAGCATGTGGTGGATATCCTATCGATACAACGATGTCAGAAGAAGTTAGTGATTTTACATTTACAACACAGGACAATGAACAATTTAGTCTAAGCGATTTAGAAGGAGAATGGTGGATTGCTGACTTTATCTTCACAAATTGTACAACAGTTTGCCTACCCATGACTTCGAATATGGCAACCTTACAGTCTAAATTGAACGAGGAAAATATAGATGTTCATTTGGTATCATTCTCTGTTGACCCTGAAAATGATACACCTGAAGTATTAAAACAATACGGAGAAAGCTATAATGCAGATTTTTCTAATTGGACTTTTCTAACGGGTTATGACTTTGAAACGATTAAGGAATTGTCAATTAAATCCTTTAAAAACTTCGTTGCCGCAGCACCAGAGGGTGACGATCAGGTATCCCATGGAACAAGTTTCTTTTTAGTAAGTCCTGAAGGTGAAGTTATTAAAAATTATAGTGGAGTTGATTCGAATCAACTCGATTCTATTGTATCCGATTTAAAACAATTGAATTAACTATAACATCGTCCTTCGTCTACATAGATGAAGGGCATTTTTCCTCCTCATTCTAGTATTCTCTATCTCAATTTAACGACATCTATTCTGTTTTTCTCTTGCTTATAGACAAGCTTTACGATACGATAGAATTGATATTACTTCACTTTGATGAAAGGAGGACACTTTTATGGAACAACAGAAAGACTTCATAGCGGACCTTGCTAGAGCCCTATATACGATTAATCGTCACGCTAAAACTGCTCCACAACCTAAACATCTATACTTTATTAAGAAAGAAACCATTAATAAATTATTAAAGGAAAAACGAGCTAAAAAAGTGGGATTACATTTTTCTGATCACCCAAAGTTTAGTAATCAACACTCCACATTATTGGTAAAAGTAGACAAATATTATTTCCATATTCCCCCAACTAAAGAAGACTTCAAAGAACTTGAGCATTTAGGGTCACTTGACCAAAATTATCGGAATCCTCAAACAAAGATGTCTTTATCAAAAGCAAAAAGTATCGTTTACCAATATATTGATTGGAGACCTGAAAAAAAACAAAGCTCCATAAAAAGAAGATATACTTCTAGGTATTACACCCCTTCTTCCCTAGGGAAAATGGAATGGCCGCCAACTCGTAAGTCAAGGAGAAAATATTAATATTTATACCTACTATCATAAAATGAACATTTTTTGGTAAACTTGGATTAAAAAAGCTTAGGCACTGTCTATGCTTTTTTTGTACCAAAGATGATAGACTCCCTCCATCTTTTAGATCTTCCCCATAAACTTACGTACACAATAGTACAATATAAGTATTATACCGAACCATCCTAATACTTGTAACATGGTATCAAGCAAATTAAATAGGATAGATGCGATTCCTTCCATATACATGGCATTAATAAATAAAACAATAATCACAAGCATGCTACTGACTACATAGCTTAATAATTTTGCAGATTTCAATTCTATAAACCAACTGATTACAGGATGAACAATAAGATAAGTAATAATCGCCCCTAAGGAAAACATCAGAAAATAAACCTGCTCAGTTTCTAAACCAAGTGCATTTAAATGGGATACTTTAATAAAACTATAGATGGTATTTTCCATTCTCTCCCCCTCCTTTTCATCTTTACCATCATTTTTACCATCCATCCCCTAATCTATACGATTCTTCTAACAAATATTCTGACATCTATTATAACTTACTTAGAAGAGAGAAAGACAGTTGCAATCATCAAGATGTATGTGCGGTAAAGTGAATCACCTAAATTCCAATAAAAGAGGGAAGCGAAAATAAGAAATTCTTATTTCTGCTTCCCTCTTAAATTAAGTGCACAGATTTATAGATTGTTCCTAGACGTTTAATTTATCAGAATCAGAACGTTTTTTTTGTAGCAAATATTTATTATGTTTCTTTTCTAAACGTAATTCTATTTGCTTTATACTCATTTCATCCTTTAATAATTCTTGCTTATTTTGTTTTACTAATTGTTCGAAATTTAATGTCTTTGGTCTCATAAGTTACACTCCTTATTATGTTCTACTACCATTATACCCTATTTTTCGACTTTTAGACAAAATTATTTGAACATTTTAGTAAAATTCTATAATTCGTAAAAAGGTGGTTATTTCAAAACAATCACGTTATTAAAAAAGGGATAAATAAATCATGCATAATGACATAAATGGTAGGATAAATCCAATTAAAAGTGAATTTTTGTGCATATCATTTATCTACTAAAGAACTATATATGGAGTATGTCAAATGAAAGTGGACAAAATTCATAGAATTTTCCGAATAATAAAACCAAAATGGTAGTATAAAATAGCCCCAATTGGAATTTTTGATAAAGCAAAATAATATATATGTTAATGCATTATTTTAATGCTTTACCAATGGATTTGTTTCATCAGCATTCTACAAAATGGAATGAAAGGATTTTGAAACACCGTTTCCAAATGGGGCTAGTTTTACAATACTAGAGGGAACATTTCTTATTTTTCTTAATTTCCGACATGATTTTACATGGTATAAGGGTTTTAGTTAGAGCATAGTGGAAAAAAACATTAGTTCCTGAAAGACATTCTAACTTTTGGGCAAACCTACATGCGATTATCCTATGCATTTAAATAAATATTCATTTCCGAAGACGAGCTTGATTAGAAGTTAACTAATATCCCATATATTTATTCCAAATCATCTTTACCCTTTAAGCTATCGTAAAGGTTTAATAGTCTATCTAACTCTTGACTAATTGCAACGGATTCTGAATCAGAATACCCTTTCTCCAGAGCAACCTTAGTCATTTTTTTCCGTACTAATTCTATTTTTATCAACAGATTTTCAGAAGCAGTCATTATCTTGTTTTTAAAGCCTCCTTTTTATAAAGGGAATAATGTATTATTTATATGTCACATTCATTATACGCAATTGCCACACGTCTATCTTCAAAAGGTACTTCCATTTTTCAACATTCCTTTAATAATGTAGCATATGGAAAATTCATTGACAAGCTTTTCTATCAATTTAATTTATTCAGTAAATTATTTAAAATTTGATGCGAAAAAATAATGGTCGATTCCTATGACTGACTATGCTACTATAAATATATATTCTTATGGGAAGGGATGTCTTTTTTGGCGGATACAGAAACAAAAAAGAAAAACGAATGGCTAGAATGGGGAAAAGCAATTATTATTGCTATAGTAATTGCATTTTTACTACGAACATTTATCTTTGCCACCTCTATTGTTCAAGGAGAAAGCATGGATCCAACACTTGAAAATGGAGAAAGAGTTATTTTTAATAAATTAGTTTACTTACTTGATGAACCTGAACGTGGTGATATTGTTATCATTCAGAGACCAACCAAAAATTACGTTAAAAGAGTGATTGGTCTTCCTGGAGAAACTATTGAAATTGTAAACGGTGAGTTATTTATAAACGGTGAAAAGTATATTCAAACATTTTTAACAGAGGAAGCTAAATTACAAACTAATAATTTTGGACCTGTTACTGTTCCAGACGAACAATACTTCGTTATGGGAGATAATCGTGCTATAAGCAAAGATAGTAGAAATGGACTTGGTTTAATACAAGAAAGTGAAATTATCGGGAAATCGGAGGTAATTATCTATCCATTAAGTGAATGGGAAAGAACTCAATAAAACAAGGAGGAAAGTCATTGGGCTTCCCCCTTGTTTTATATCCATGAATTACTTCTCACTATCTAATACACTATAGCCAATATTTAATGCTAATATTCCAAAACAAACAATTCCGAATACAACGTCCACTGATGTCACACCCCTTTCAAGAAAACTACAAATAATCTTATCTCCAAATATTCCTCTCTTTTATCATATAACATCCCTACATATAAAAAAAGTATTTATATATCACCACTTGAATAAAGGACCTAAATTTTAGTTGGTTCTATTCATCATGTAAAAATGATAAAAACTAGTGAAAATGTCCAAACACTTTCCAAAATAATACATATTGTATTAGTGAATCCTTTTGGGAGGTGAAATTATGGGCTATTGTGGAGGCTATGGATACGGCGGTGGCTATGGTTATGGCAACAACTTTGCTTTAATCGTAGTACTTTTCATTCTTTTAATCATTGTAGGCGCAGCTTTTTATTGCTAAATAAAGGCAAATAGCTTGTGCTATCGGCTTTGATAGCACAAGCTATTTATTTTCAAAAATTGATTACAAGCGTTTATCCAATAATGATTTTTTCTTTTGGATAATGTACATCTCCACTTTTCTTCTTTCTTTCGAACATTAACAAGAATGTTAAAATCCCTACCCTACCTATAAACATAAGCATCATTAAAATCACCTTGCTTAACGTGGTCAAATCACCAGTTATTCCTAGCGACAACCCTACTGTTCCGAATGCAGACGTTACCTCAAAAAGCACTTCCATAAATGAAAATGGCTCTAACTTAAGGATGACCAATACAGAAAGAAAGATAATAATTCCTGCCATAAATGTGACGGTTACAGCTTTAGCTATATCCCCTTCATATACTTCTCGATTAAAGATACGTATGTTTTTTACTCCACGGGCATAGGAAAGGACATAAATGACAACAAGAGCAAATGTTGTTGTACGAATTCCCCCTCCTGCACTACTTGGGGAAGCCCCAATAAACATTAGGAAGGACATAAATAGATGATTTTCCTCTGTTAGTAAACCAACGTCCATCGTGGAGAGTCCTCCACTTCTCGTAGTAACAGATTGGAATAAAGAATAAAAAAGTGATTCATGCCAGTTTTTTCCAGCAAAAAAGTAGTTAAAATCAAGCAGGTAAATTCCGAAGGCACCTACTACTACTAAAATAAAAAAAGTAAATGTTGTAACCTTCGTAAATAAACTAAATCGCTGTGTATTTCTCTCATCGCTTTTCGCAAATATGTATTCTTTGGCTTCGATTAAAACAGGAAATCCTATTGCACCAAATACGATTAACAAAATATTAATAAATTGTACAAAGTAATCATGATGAAATGGTCTAAGAGAAGATCCTGTAATATCAAATCCCCCATTAGAGATTGCGCTGATAGTTCCAAATAACCCATGTAAATACGCTTCCTCCGCGGTCGGGTAAAACTGTAAAAAATAAGTCCCTAAAACAAGAAATCCAATCAGTTCTATCACTAAAAGGACATAAATAATTTGTTTAACTAGATGAACCATTCCTTGGAAACTGGTTTGGTTTTGATCCGTCATAATTAATCGACGTTCTTTTAAACCAATCTTTTTCCCAATCAAAAGCCATATTAGTGTACCAATAGCCATTATTCCAACTGCACCAATTTGAAGTATTACTGCCAAAATAATATATCCTGTTGTACTTAATGTATCTACAATGGAAACCGTACTTAAGCCCGTTACACTGACTGCACTAACAGCTGTGAATAATATATCAATAAAAGCAAATTCCACTCCATCCTTATGCGAAATTGGTAATGCAAGAAGGATTGTTGCTAAGGCTACGGCTAACATATAAAAGACAATTAAAATTTGAACCGGAGATAGTTTGTTTATCCAATTAATTTTTGAATGGTATAATTTCATATTGTACTCCTAAAGTTAAAAAGTCGATATATAGTATATAATTTTACCATAAGTGCTAAAAATAGATAATTAGATGATTTATTTGGTTATCGAATCATTTCCCCTTTAAATAATACATTAATGTTTTCACCGATATCATTTACACTTATTATATTTGCTCTAAAAACAACAGGTTCATTCTCTACCCTTGTTATCTTTACTAGAAGAGATATTTCCTTTTCTCCCCACTTTTCAAAAAATACCTTATGCTCCTTTTCTAAATATGCTTCTATAGCCCATCGGTTTTGATCCAATTCATCTTCCTGATTTATAATTAGACCATCCAATAAAGGAAAATTTATTTCTTTATCTCCAGCATTCAATACCTTTAATAATTTTAATTTAAATGTTTTCATCCTCTATCCCCCTATTTTCTATTATAGTACCTAGAGTCTACAATAAACCTTACATACTTACAATGAATCGAATATACAAAATACATTAAACCCTTAAAACACAATAACCTAACATAATTTCTGAAATTAATGTATAATCGAAATAAACCTTAAAATTATAAGGAGCGTTCCGGATGACAAAGTATTTCTTTATCTTCTCTTTTCTTTTAGTTATTTCCGTTGGTTGTTCAAACAATTCAAATCAGCCGGTCATTCAGAAAGCCGATAATAATGCTACCTCTTCCAAAGAACCCACTATCCAAGAGGAAACGATAGAAGATGAATATAAAGAATTTATAGAGTTTCAGGTTGAGAAAGATCATGTAAGAGTTGATGTTCAAGCAATACCCATTTTAAGTCAATATCTAACAGCAGTTAAACATCGAAAATCAGCTGTAGAAGAGATGAAACTTGAAAAATTACCAATTACCGAACAACCTATTTACTTATTAGAATTTTCCTGTAAAAAAGAACTATGTTCCTATCTTTTATTAAGTCAAAATAAGGATAAACGTTCCTATCTTGTAGCAGATTTGGCTAGATATGAAAACGTAATTCCATCGCCAGATCAAACAAAATTCATAATCGAATTCAGCAGATCTTCAGACAACCTACAGTCTGGTCATCACCTTATTGCTTTTGATATAAAAGGATGGTCACCACTATTATTACAAACAAACACAGGTAATTCTGATATTTTAAATTATCATTGGCCGTATAAAGAAGTGGAATGGCTGGACGAAAGTAGCTTATCCATTAAGGTTTCAGACACGGATAGTCAGCCTACAAAGGAAAACAAAGATATAGAAAATAAGACGATACAACAAACGACGATTTTACATGTAAAGGAGTAGATTAAATCATGAATCAAACAATAGAAACAATTTTAAACCACCGGTCTATCCGAAAATTTAAAGATAAAAGATTGACAGATGAACAAATACATACGCTAGTAAAAGCAGCACAACAAGCTCCAACTTCTAGTTATGTTATGGCATACACCATTATTGGAGTAAATGAAATCAGAATAAAGGAACAATTAAAGGAAATATCAGGACATCCTCATGTAACAAATAACGGACATTTATTTATTTTTTGTGGAGACCTTCATCGTGTACGTATTATTGCATCTGAAGAAGAAAAACAACAAATGAATGATAGTATTGAAAGCACTGAACAATTCATAGTCGCAACGATTGACGCAGCATTAGCAGCCCAAAACTTAACGATTGCCGCTGAATCAATGGGATTAGGAACCTGCTATCTTGGTAGTATTAGGAATAATATATATAAGGTGAGCGAAATTCTAGAGCTTCCGGACCATGTCATTCCATACTTTGGATTAGCTGTTGGATATCCTGATCAACAACCAAACATTAAACCCCGTTTACCATTTGATGTAATCTATCATAAAAATAAATACGCTAATGATGATAAACAATTACCATTACTGTCGAAATTTGATGAAGAGCTAAAAGAATATTATCAAAGTCGTTCTAGTAATAAACGAATAGATACATGGAAAGAACAAATGATGAGAAAATACACGACATCTCTTCGTATGGACGTTACTCCTTTCGTCCATAGTAAAAATATAAATAAAAGATAAAGTGTATCTGAAACATAGGAACAAGGCTAAAGCCACAACGCCCATTGCAACACTTCCTCTAGACCTATGTCCTGTAGGGCCCGAACGAATCGGGCTTCTAAGGGAAGTTTATACCTCAAGGGTATGAAAAAGGCCCTCCCTCACCTAAAATGATGAATGTTTCCTTCATTTTTAAGGTGGGGGTATAACCCGCGATAAAAAAATCAGAGTACGACACTCTGATTCCTTTAATTAAACATTAAATTTTCAACATGCTGGATATCAACAATCTCACCATTTGCAATAAATCTCGCTTTTATATATAAATTACACTCCCCTCTCTGTTTTCTTGGAAGTGATATCGTATCTTGATAGTAAATATTTCCACGATGAAGCTCTCTAGTGACTAAACTACCAGTAAAGTCATGATTTTGGTTATCTAAGGATACAGAAATTAATGGGGTTTGGTGTTTTATTTCAATTGGGTTTCTCCCAACATATTGAAGGGATTGATGTACATATATTCCACGTGGTGCCTGCTCTACTTTCATATGTAATATAAAGTCTTCAAACTTCTTATCAATTGCTTTTTCTTCCTCTAAAGTTACGCCTTTTCCATAAGTCGAATGAAAAATAAAATAACCAGTGATACCCACACCTAAAATAACAAAAGCGAAAAATAATTGTCTTTTCATTCTAAATTCCTCCCGATAATTCCCCTACTATTAAGACGAAATAGACCCTTGAAATGTTTCAACTATTTCTTCCCTTATTTAACATTTAGATTCTAAGTAATTAATACTAAGGAAAATTATAGAAAGTATATTTCTTCTTCCATCATCAAAAACTTATATAGAAAGTATTTAATTGAAGGAGGAGTTCAGTTTGACTGTTGCTACACAAGTGAAACAAACCATCGCTGGTCTGAAAAGTGCTCAAGCGAGCTTTGAACAATTCGCTCTAGAAACTGAAAACAAACAAGCAAAACAGATGTACCAAAATGCCGCACAACAAGCTCAAGCAATTGTTGATAGTGTTGAACCAAGAATGCAACAAATAGAACAAGAAGAACCTCAATATAAACAGTAAATTTTTTCAACTGAAAAAGTTTCATTCCTAACAAATTGGAGGAGGTTGGAAATCCAACCTCCCATAGTGAATAATGCGACAGTCGTCAAGAAGCAAAATTTTAATGCTTCAACTTTAACCAGATAAACTTATACTTTCTTATGAGTAAGAAGGAAATGAGGGAAATGATGGGGAATAATAAAATTCTTTTCACGATTTTTATTTGTCTGTTTCTTATTGGATGTGGAAATGGAACTGCTACTGAGCAACCGAATGATTCAACCATCGAAGTTAAAAATATATCTGCAAATAAATTAATTGACCAAGAGCCTTCGAATGAAGTGAAAAAAATTTTAAAAAAACATGATGAAATCTTGGGTATTAAAGCAGCAAATACATCAAAAAATATAATCGTTGCAGTAAAGGTTAAACATAACAAACGCTTTCAACTAAAAAAAATTAAAAAGGATTTAACAAAAGAACTTAAGAAGAACTTAAAAAATTTCCATATTGAGTTAACGACTGATAAAAAAATCTATTTAGAACTAGATAAACTGGAGGATAGGATTCAAACTAAATCCATAAAACCAACAAAATTAGGAAAGGAAATTGATCGAATTACAAAATTATCAAAAGATAATGCATAGAACTTTAATCAAATCTTTTATTAATTATTATTTTAAATTAATAAGAAAGAGTGAGCCAGCATGTCAGATGAAAAAAAGAAAAATTTGCCACCTCAAGCACAAGAATATCAAAGCTTTCAACAGCAACGAGAGGTTAAGCGACCGGTATTAAAAAATTGCCTAAAAGCTTTTCTTATTGGTGGTTCCATTTGTTTAATAGGACAGGCAATAACCACCTTCTATATATACTTTTTCAATTTTACAGAACAAACTGCAGGAAACCCTACTGTTGCTACTTTAATATTTTTTACTATGATTTTAACAGGTTTGGGAGTATACGATCACCTTGGGCAATTTGCAGGTGCAGGTACTGCTGTTCCTGTTACAGGATTTGGAAATGCTGTCATTTCTTCTGCAATCGAACACAAGACAGAAGGCTATATTCTTGGTGTTGGGGGCAGTATGTTTAAAGTAGCAGGACCGGTTATTGTTTATGGGGTCTTTTCTGCATTTGTTGTTGCATTAATAAAAACCATTCTGATTCAATGGGGTGGATTATAATGTTACAGGGACATCAAACATGGGTTTTTGACAAAAAGCCAGTAATTCTTTCTACCGGAACTGTAGGTGGTCCATTTGAAGCAAATGGTAATATACCCAGGGATTTTGACATTCTTCATGATGATATGTGGCTTAAACAAGAATCATTTGAAAAAGCGCAACAAATAATGATGGAGGAAGCGTGCCAGGTTGCTGTTAAGAAAAGTCCTATTCAAAAGGAGCAAGTTGATTTTTTCATTAGTGGGGATTTAATCAATCAGATCACCCCAACCACATACGCAGCTAGAACCTTGGGGCTCCCCTATTTTGGGTTATTTAATGCCTGTGCAACATCTATGGAGAGCCTCGCATTATCTGCGGCTATTATTAATGGGAATGGCGCAAATTATATCTTAAGCGGGGCATCCAGTCATAATGCAGCAACTGAAAAGCAATTTCGTTACCCAACTGAATACGGGGGACAAAAACCACCAACTGCTCAATGGACAGTAACTGGTGCTGGCTGTGCATTGGTTGCCAAAGAAGGGGAAGGTCCAATGATAACATCAGCAACGATCGGAAAAGTTGTCGATATGGGAATGACAGACCCATTTAATATGGGTGGAGCAATGGCACCAGCAGCTGTTGATACCATAGAAGCACATTTAAAAGAAAGAAATATTGATCATTCATACTATGATTTGATTATCACCGGTGACCTTGCCCATGTCGGTAGAGAAGTTTCCCTTGACCTTCTTCATAAACGTGGCATTAATATTCCTCCAGATAAATATTTGGATTGTGGTCTAACTATCTATCGGAAAGAACAGCCAGTATTAGCTGGAGCAAGTGGGGCTGCCTGCTCAGCAGTGGTAACATATGGACATTTTCTAAACTTAATGAAACATGGGAAGATTAAACGAATCCTTATTGCTGCAACAGGGTCCCTGCAATCACCGCTTAGTGTCAATCAAGGCGATTCCATTCCAGGTATTGCACATGCAGTATCGATAGAATCAGGAAGTGATAATTGATGATTTTTTTCTGGGCATTTGTTGTAGGTGGGATAATATGTGTTATCGGTCAAATTATGTTTGATGTTTTCAAGCTAAGTCCTGCCCACACTCTAACAACCTTGGTTATTTTAGGTGCCATTTTAGATGGATTTGGCCTATATGAACCTTTAATCGACTTTGCTGGTGCAGGAGCGACTGTCCCCATAACTAGCTTTGGCAATAATTTAGTTCATGGTGCTATGCAGGAAGCGGAGCAGCATGGGATTATTGGTGTTGTAACAGGTATGTTCGAAGTAACCAGTTCAGGTATTTCTGCTGCTATCGTATTTGGTGTTATTGGAGCCCTTCTCTTCAAGCCAAAAGGTTAATTTCTAAATCAAAGGAGAATCGAAATATGACGGTCGGATCTCAAGTAAAAGGCTGTTATGCTTCAATAAAAAATATTGAAGCAAGCCTTGAAACCTTAGGTAACAAGGCTCAGCATGTGAAAGCTCAAGAGGCTTTTAAGGAAGTCCAACAAATCATTGCGGACATAAAAGATGATTTAGGGAAACAAGTCATCTTCCTATCCCGAGAGGAGTCTCAATATAAATAAATTCAAGGAAAGGATATGGATCCTATGCCAGATTGGGTTATAGTGATCATTAAATCACTTGTGCTCATAGTTGTCCTATTTACATTCACCAAAATACTTGGTGCAAAACAACTATCTCAAATGAATGTTTTTGAATACATTACCGGAGTTGTATTAGGGGGAATTGTAGCCATCCATACCTTTGACCCTCAAGCAAATATTTTTCACGGAATTCTAGCTTTGTTTATTTGGTTTATTATTCCATTTATGATTGAAAAAATTAACTTAAAAAGCAAAGTGTTCCGTGATTTTACGGAGGGTAAAAGTACCGTTTTTATTCAAGACGGGAAAGTGATGGAAGATAACCTTAAAAAAGAAGGCTATTCTACGGATGATTTACTTGAAAAATTACGTGAAAAAGATGTTTTCTTAGCATCTGATGTTGAATTTGCCTTACTTGAACCAAATGGTACTCTAACAGTATTACCAAAAAGAGAAAATCGTCCATTAACAGCAAAAGATTTAGGAATCACATTAGCGCCACAAAAAGAACCACAAACAGTCATAATGGATGGCAAGGTCATTCATGAATCATTATCAAACCTAAACTTAAATATAAATTGGCTTGAAACGGAATTAGAAAAACTAAATGTTAGCATAGAAAATGTGTTTCTAGGTCAGGCTGATACAGATGGACAGCTATATGTCGATTTATTTGATGATAGTATTACTGTTCCTTCTCCTACCGAAAAACCACTACTATTAGCAACCATGAAAAAATGCCAGGCAGATCTAGAGTTATTTGCACTGTCGACAGAAAATCAGCAATCCAAAGCTATATATGAAAGAAACAGTAAAAAACTAGAAACCGCTATAAACAAAATTGAAGCATATTTATCTTAGAGGGCAGTCCCGTACCTATATGGACCGCCCCTATTCCAATATATTAATCTTTCCACCACAACGTAGGATAAAATTCTAGAGATAAATTCTCTTAATGATTCCATCCCCTTAGTATTTTTTCTTTCCCTAATTTCTTTTTTTAATGTAATATAGTGTCATTACATACTTAGGTAGAGGAATGACGCAGTATGAAAGAAAAACTGAAAGCATACCGGTTTCCGATTCTTCTTCTTTTCTCAATCATTATAGGAGCAATCATTGGGATTATCTTCGGACAGGATGCAACGTTAATCAAACCCCTAGGAGATATTTTCATAAATCTGCTATTTATGATTGTCGTTCCACTTGTCTTTTTCACCATATCTTCAGCGATTTCTAATATGGATAGTATGAAGAGGTTGGGTAAAATTATGGGTTCTATGATTACTATTTTTGTTGTGACCGGTATTATTGCATCCATCATTATGCTAATTACAACCGTTATATTTGACCCGGGCTCAGGTACAAATATAAGTTTAGAACAACCGGAAAAATATGGAAGAGGTTTCTGTGGGAGAACAATTAGTCAGTACGTTAACAGTCCCTGACTTCTTAAATATACTCTCAAGAGAAAATATGTTGGCTTTAATTATTTTTTCGATTCTTGTAGGAGTCGCAACAGGACTAACAGGAGAACAAGGTAAACCATTTAGTCGATTCTTAAACAGTGCTTCTGAAGTATTTATGAAGCTCATTCAACTTATCATGTATTACGCACCTATTGGATTAGCTGCCTATTTTGCAGCATTAATTGGACAATTCGGTGCAGACATAATTGGAGATTATGCCAAAGCAATCATTATCTATTATCCTGTTTCCGTACTATACTTCTTTATCAGCTTTACATTATATGCATTTATAGCTGGAGGAAAAACAGGAGTTATACGTTTTTGGAAAAACATCCTTGCACCAGCTGTTACATCATTGGGAACGGGTAGTAGTGTCGCATCTATTCCCGTTAATCTTGAAGCCTCACGGAAAATCGGTATACCAAAAGACATTAGGGAAACCGTCATACCATTAGGAGCACAGATTCATATGGATGGTTCCTGTTTATCTGCGATGCTTAAAATTGCATTTGTCTTTGGTGTCTTTAATATGGACTTCTCTGGAATTAATACATTCCTTACTGCTATCGGTATTTGTTTACTTTCCGGTATTGTTATGAGTGGAATTCCCGGTGGTGGCTTTATTGGTGAAATGATGATTATAACACTATACGGTTTACCAATCGAAGCTCTTCCAATTATTTCAGCCATTGGCGTGGTTGTTGATGCACCTGCAACAATGGTAAATTCAACAGGTGATACCGTATCAAGTATGCTTGTTGCAAGACAATTAGAAGGTAAAGACTGGATGAAAAATACAGAAGCTCATGCATAAATAATGTTAAAAAGTAGAGGTTGTCTAATTGCCATCCTCTACTTTTATGTTCATTCATTAAGATTTTTCGATTATTTTAATACAAAATTGAAAGAAAATACTTGCTGACAATGTTAATTAATGATATATAAAGCTAGTTTTCCAAATTGGTTTCCTTCACTTAAATAATCCAGTGCTGTTTGTGCTTCAGAAAGATTAAATGTTTGGTCAACAACAGGATGAATTCCATTTTTCTCAACAAATTGGAGCATTTCCCTTAACTCCTCTCTACTCCCCATTGTTGTACCAAATAAATGATATTGACCATAAAAGAAGCTTCTTAAATTAAAATGAATTTCATCATTTGTCGATGATCCAAATGTAACAATTCGTCCACCTTTTTTTAATACTTCTAATGAACGATTAAAGGTTGCTCCTCCAACACTTTCTATTACTAAATCAATCGTCTCGTTAACTAGCTTCTCTTTCCAATCACTGTTTGTATCTAAAACCAAATCCGCACCAATTTCTTTAGCTTTTTGGCGTTTTTCTTCACTTCTAGAAGTAACTATTACTTTTGCACCTAAAGCCTTAGCAAATTGGATAAGATAGGTAACAACTCCACCACCTGCACCAGGAATAAATACTGTATCAGTTGATTGAATTTGTCCCTTCGTAAACAATGCACGATAACCAGTTAAGCCAGCTAATGCTAATACACCAGCCTCTTCCCATGTTAAATGCTTTGGCTTTCTCTCCAATTGTTCCTCAGAAATGACAATCTTTTCTGCAAATGTTCCGTGATCAGGCATCCCTAAAATATCAAATTCTTTTGGTGGAGCATCTGTCTTTTCATACCATCTAAGAGATGGATTGATGATTACTTCATCCCCTACTTGAAATCTCGTTACATTCTCCCCGATTGATTCTACAACTCCCGCACCATCTGAACCAATGATTAATGCTTCCTTGTCATTTCCTCTTCGTCCGGATATGTAGGTATCACGTCGGTTTAACCCTGCTGTTTTTAAGGAGATTAAAACGTCTCCTTTTTCAACAACTGGATTTTCCATCTCTTTTATTTTTTGTTCTCCATATTCTATTACAAAGGCTTTCAAGTATATTCTTCCTTTCTATAAATCATTATTTTTTCTATTTATCCTTCGCAATATTATTATCTCTAGAATAATAATAGAAGATTATGCTCGAAAATAGCGGAGGAAATGCACGGAGACTCCAGTGGGATGAAAAGCCTAGGTGAGACTTCGGAGAGCGTTAGCTCGGAGAAGGCTCAGCAGCGCCCACGGAAAGCGTAGTGTATTTCCGTAGCGGTATTAATGCA
Source organism: Oceanobacillus senegalensis (assembly GCF_900176885.1). Classification (GTDB taxonomy): domain Bacteria; phylum Bacillota; class Bacilli; order Bacillales; family Amphibacillaceae; genus Oceanobacillus; species Oceanobacillus senegalensis. The sequence goes on from NZ_LT839648.1 coordinate 1,951,303, forward strand.
CCGATTATCTTTATCTGGTTACTGCGCATTCTATAGATAATATGTACTAATCCATTCTAATTGTTCTTCACTTGTAATATCTTGTGCAAATAATGGGACGTATATTAACTCTTGGTGTTTAAATGTGTCTTCAATCATTTCTACATATTGACTCTCATATGCTTTCCGTTGCTGTAAAAACTTCCCATCTACATCGTCCGGAAGAAGTTTATTAACGATTAATGTTTTTACATGAAGATGATACTTATCTAATAATTCAATAGCTTTTCTTGTTTCCAGAATAGGCAAGCGCTCAGCATTTAACACAAATATAAAACCTGTTCGATCATGATCTAGCAACACTTCACGCGCCTTATGAAAACGGTCTTTTCTCTCTTTCAAGACATCATAAATTGGGTCCTCAATAGGTTCTCCGTCATTTAACAATTGCGTGTAGTTGTCATTTGTTTTCTTTCTTCGTTTTAACAATCCTTCAATCCAAACTCCCATTAATTCCGGTAGAGATAATAGTCGTATTGTATGACCTGTAGGTGCCGTATCAAAAACGAGTTTATCAAAATGCTCTCTTTCTTCAAGAATAACGGAAATCAATTTATCAAATAATGCCGCTTCATCTGCCCCTGGTGATGCTTTTGCTGTATCTAATTGGCGATGAACTTCCTCCATCATTCTAGTATTAACCGTTCCCTTTATGTTTTCTTTTACACTATTAATGTATTTTTTTGTTTCTATTTCAGAGTCAATCTCTAATGCAAATAGATTTTCAGTGAGCTTTATTGTTTGTCCGCCTATACTTTGAGAAAAAATATCACCTAAATTATGCGCAGGATCAGTAGACACAAGTAATGTTTTTTCTCCGGCCTTTGCAGATTTCCATGCAATTGCAGCTGCAGATGTAGATTTACCAACCCCGCCTTTCCCACCGACAAAGATAATCTGTTTACCTAATTCTTGCATTATGTATCCCCCTCCCCTCTTTATATTAACAACAACGGATTCCTGTTAGTGGGGATTTATCCATACCCATCCTTAAATGCCAGTCATGGAACTCTTCAATCATATAAGGGTAGAGCTCAAGTGTATAGTAATAGACAGGATTAGGTATTCCAATCATTTCGGAGTAAAGCAAAAGAAGAAATAAATCATCTTCATTTCTAAGTTCCCTTGCTATTTCTGTTCGGTGTGGCATACTTATTACTTCTTCATAATAGTTAATGAGCTTTTTTAGTTTATCCAACAATTGGAACGCCACCTTTTAAATTGGTTGGTATGTAGAAAAAGGGGCCATATCCTATGACCCCCACCTATACTTATTTTATTATTAGTTTACAACGCTTTCAATCTATTTTATCCTACCTTATTCTTATCAATTGGATTATCGTATTTTCCAGTTAGAACGGAATACGAAGTTAGTGCAATCCAAAATGCAAAGACAAAAATAATTGCCCCAAGAACAAATAATAATGTACTAGAGTCTGTTCCCCACCAAGCCCATTCTAAGAAGACCTGCTGGAACAAAGCTACCATTGTCATGATCATTAGGAAAATCATTGGAATCAATGTAACTGCGTAATTTCGACCTAGTCGTTTTAGCCAAATGGATATCAACATTAAACTGATTCCTGCAAGTAGCTGATTGGATGTACCAAATAAAGGCCAAATCAAATATCCACCGGAACCAAAGCCATTTGGTCCTTCCGGGATTAAAACTAATGCAGCACTTGAAAGTACTGCTACAGATGTAGCAACATGTGTTTTCGTTAATGCCGGAATTTTATATTCCTCACCTAATTCTGCAATAATATAACGCATTAGTCGTACTGCAGTATCAAGCGTTGTAGCTGCAAAACTTACTACAATGACGGAAACAATTGTTGCTGCAATATGTGCTGGTATACCTAGTCCACCCGCTAAAACTGCAGCACCTTCTACGAATACACCTAAACCAGCACCATTTGCGGCTGTAAAGCTATTATACGTAGCAAAGAAATCATCTGTCGTTGCAAAGAATGTAGCAACCGTAAGAATAGAGATTAATGCTAAAATCCCTTCCCCTACCGCTCCAAAATAACCAACAAATCTAGCATCCGTTTCTTTATTCAACTGTTTTGAAGATGTACCCGAAGAAACAAGACCATGAAACCCTGAAATAGCACCACAGGCTACAGTAATAAATAATAATGGCAACCAGCTTCTGTCTGGATTCTCATTATAAACCGGTGCCGTCATTTCTGGATTGGTAAAAAGTAATCCAAGATATAAAATACCTAGTCCTACAACTAATTGGTGGGAATTAATAAAATCTCTTGGTTGTAATAATTTCCATACCGGAAGTGTTGAGGCTATATAACAATACACCATCAAAAACGCAATCCAGATCATAAATGCTGTGGAAACTGCTCCAAGACCAAATAACCCAGCACCATCTTCCCCACCCATATAGCTTACTAAATCAATTTGTAGTACCTCATATTGAGCAGCAATAACCGCTGAGAAGTACATGATAGCAAGTACAATAAGCGATGGAACTAGCATTCTAACATTCTTTTTATACACAAGATAACCAATCGCAATCGCTAAAGGAATTTGAAGCAGTACTGGAAGTACACTTGATGGATAACTAATAAATAGATTGGCAATTACCCAAGCAAATACTGCGTTTACCATTAGTACTAAGATTAATATAATAAATAAAAACAATACTTTACCTTTTTTTCCAATTAATTTATCTGCAATGGTACCGATTGACTGCCCCTTATTTCGTACCGATATAGCCAATGTTCCAAAGTCGTGCACACCTGCTGCTAATATTGTACCGAAGACCACCCATATAAAGGCGGGTAGCCACCCCCAATAAAGAGCAATTGCTGGTCCAAGTATTGGAGCTGCACCAGCAACCGATGTAAAATGGTGCCCCCATAATACAAATTTGTTTGTCGGTACAAAGTCCACTCCATCTTTATATTTATGGGCTGGTGTTTCATAGTTTGGATCTAATTTAAAAATCTTCTCTGCTACAAACTTAGAATAATAACGATAACCCAGTGCAAACATAACAAGACCAAAAATAGCAACTAAAACAGCATTCAACTTTTCCAACCTCCCTTTATATTTATCTAGCTCCTCTGAAATTGATGTCTTAAGTACTTTCACTTATTCTATAACAGTTTTATACAATTGTAAATATCTGAATAATCAATAATAATTATTTTTTCTAATTACTTTTTTGTATAAAAAAAGTCAAACCCCTTTTGGGTCTGACTTTTTGACAATCCCACCATATACAATCTTCTAATAAAGTTTGCCCTGTTTAAATAAAACGGTTGATAATTTCATTACGGCATGAATATAACAATTTTCTCTTAGTGAAAAAGGGTCACTAAAATATGGTGGATATACAACTTCAAATGTGTGCTTCATTTTTTCGTAAAGCCGATAATTTACTTCCTTCTCTGTATAAAATTGGGTATCCTTTCCTTGAAGCCATTCTAAGTAAGATACAATTACACCACCTGCATTTGCTAGTATATCAGGAATGATAATCTTACCTTTATCCTTCAAATAATCATCTGCTAACCCTGTAATTGGTGCATTTGCACCTTCAACGATAACCGTAGCATTTATATTTTGCATATTTTTTTGATGAATTTGGTCTTCCAAGGCCGCTAAGAACAAAACATCAGTATCTAAGGTCAACAATTTTTCACGTTCTAATGGTGTTGCATCCAACCCGGCAGCATCGATTTCCTTTTTATTTTTCGGTAAATCTCCTCCATTACTTTTGGTATATTCCATTAATTTCGGAATATTTAATCCTTCAGAATGATATAACGTTATATTATGATCACTTACCGCTATTACTTTATTATTTATTTTACTACAAGAGAAAGCCTCTAAAGCAACAATAGAACCAACATTTCCAAAACCTTGAATAGCCATTGTTAAAGGCTTCTCGTAATTTCCCAATAGGTTTTTAGCATACATATTACCACTTTTTTCTAGCCAGGTTTTATTCGCTAGCAGAAAGTCATGGAACATATAACGAAATGAATAATAGACTCCTTTTCCTGTCGCAGTACGTCTCCCATACGATCCACCATTTATAATACTCTTTCCCGTAAAACTACCTAAATAACTTTGTCCGGGGTGTATACTTTTATATTCCCCCATCATCCAATCCATCTCTCTTTCACTTGTTCCCATGTCCGGTGCTGGTATATCCTTATCAGGTCCAATAATACCACTAAAATACTGTACATATTTTTTACAAATTATATGAAGTTCTCTAACCGTATAATTCCTTGGGCTAAGGATCACCCCACCTTTTGCTCCACCAAACGGAACGTCATGTAAAGCATTTTTTAATGTCATTAATGTTGCAAGGTTGACAACCTCATTTTCATTCACTGATTCATGGAACCGAATTCCCCCTTTATACGCTCCTAGTATATTATTGTGCTGAACACGAAATGCAGGTATTCTAACTACTTCACCATTCTCCAAAGGAACGCGTAAAAAGGATTTATGAACCTGGTTCGGTGTTGAAAGAATAGAACGCAAAGAACGCAAAGCCTTTTCCCTCGTTTCATCTTGTAATTCGGGTAAAAATCTGGAATCATTAAATAAAGCGTCAAGGGAAGCTTGAACGATTGCCCCAGTATTTTTTGCCATTCATTAACCTCCTAAATACCTCTATACCTATAAATATGCAACAAGGGAAAAAGCTAGCATAGATTCGTTAAAACTACGAAACATTGGATAATTTTAAAACAAATATTTCTTTACCGTTCATAACTTTATAAAATAAATACAGCAACCAATGCGGTGACAAATAAGCCGGCTATGACGGGAATGAAATTCTTACGTACAAGTTCCATAACCGATACTCCACACAAACCAGCAATGGCAATCAATGATGACCATGCAACAAGTGTACCTCCACCAGTCCAAATCGCACCTAACTGTCCAAGTGCTGCTAGTGTTGATACATCAATCGAGGAGGTTTCTAATGTCGCAGCTAGTGCACCAGTTAATGGTAGCCCTGAGAAACCTGATCCATCCAGCCCAGTGATAATACCAATGATCAATATACTAAATGCTGCAAATAAAGCACTCTCTGGCAGGTATTCCTGTACAGATTCTATCAACCCGAACAATAAAGATGGGCCATTTTCTACTCCAAGAATAGAGCTGGAAAAATCCGGACTACCTAAAAAGAAAAATCCTGCAATTGGAATGACGGGACCCATTGCTTTAAATGCAAACACAAATCCATCTGTAATATGATTACTTATATAATTAAGTGCATGGTGTTTTCCAAACGCTACCGTTGAAAGTAATAAGAGAATAGCGGCAACACCACCAACAAATGCTGCACCATCGCCACCTACCAATCCTCCACTACGAGTGAAAAGTTTACCGTAAAGCATGACGACTACTACGGCTAGAAGAGATAAGGGAACTAATATAGAAAAAACCTTACTCCAAGTTGTTAAATTCGCAGTTTGTGCTTTATTCTCTGTCTTTTCAGAGCTATCAATATTTGCTAATTCTTCCTCATTCAAACTATCTCCTCTAGAACGAATCGTATTTCTATAAAGGAAATACGCCAGCCCAATTGCGACTGCACCAGCGACAAGCGAAAGAATAAGAGCCTTATCTGCTACCAAAGAGCCATCTATTCCGGCTGCTGTACCAGATAAACTCGGTGCAACTTGAACAATATAATCTGAGGACAGCGCCATCCCTTGCCCTGCTAAAGCAATCGCAACCGCAGCTGTCATTGCCGGTAGTCCGGCACGTATTGCAGCAGGAACAAGTAAAGCACAAATTAATGGAACGGCAGGTGTCGGCCAGAAAAATAAGGAAATAACATAAGTTACGATAACGAGGACAAAAAAGGATACATGACCATTCACCATAAACTTTTGAATGGGCTGAATCATCCTTCGATCAGCACCTAAATCACGCAAAGAATTTAGTAATGCCAACATAAACATGATAATAAGAAAAATATTGAATAGCTCTTGGGCGGCGACCAAATTTGCATTAAATATTGCCATAAATCCATCAATTATATTACCAGTGTAAACCCACCCAATAATAAACGTTCCAAGGATGGTCGGTAATACAACTCCCTTACGAAAAATCATTGTTACGATAATAACCATCGTAAACAAACCATATAGCAAATGGGATAATGTTAATTCCATTTAATCCCCTTCCTTTCATAAATTGTGCTATAGCCTATGCAAGGAAAGGTAAAAGCGCTACATGATATAAAGAACTAACTATATTATGAACGATGAGTAAATACAAACTAAACATATTAAAAAGCTTCTTGAGGGGGACATAAGAAGATAGTTTTCAAAATGGTTTATATGTAAAAATAGATGCAAATCCTGTTAACAGGACTGCATCCATTTTCCTTTTATCTAGGCTGGCATTCATTTTCCTTTTTTTCTTCAGCACATGGACGGCATAATAAATTTCCATTTATCTGTTCTCCATCAAAAAAACCACTTTCACAATAGACATCTTTGCCACAATTAGTGCATGAACCAATTATTTCTCGCAAAAAATCCCTCCTAAAAAAGTAATCCCTAAATTAGAGATTACTTGATTATGTGTAGAGTACTATCCATTAAGTTGTACCATTTAACAACGTTCTAGGTTGTTTGTGAAATAGAAAGGAAACAATAACCGTACTTAAAATAAAGGATGGAACCATATATGAACCATTATAAATAAGTGAATATAACCAAGCAGGTTGGCCCTCAACTGCGGAACCAAAGAAGATTATTCCAGCAATATAATGAGCAAAAAATCTTAGTGCAGAACCTAGTAATACACCTAGGCTAATATATGTTAGGTACACGGATGTTTTTCCTTCTTTAACATTTCGTTGAATCTGCTTCGCAAATACGCCAGCGAAGCCCAGTACAGTAAAGGCTAGTGCATAATCAATCAATCCTTGAATAGGATGCATAATCCACGCTGTTCCTGTAGCTATTTGTAACACACCCCAGAGGAAACCAGAAAGTAAGCCTCCCTTTAATCCCCAACGAAATGCGACAATAAAAATGGGAATCATTGCAAAGGATACAGATCCACCCTGAGCCCATATTTTAAATGATATCGGTAGAATATCCAGTACTAATGCAAACGCAGTAAAGATAGCTACCTCTATTAAGAATAAAGTACGCTTTGATTTCAATTCATTCTCCCCCTATTTTAGCTATCTTAAGCAACAAAAAAAGCAATGCCTAGGGGGAGCTTTCTGATGGGACCTGTTGAAAACAGGCCTACTCCGCTGCGCATTGCAAAACTTTTATCCATCAAAAAAACCACCAATCCCTACACTAGTATTAGCTAGCAGGTTCAAAGGGTCTGAAAATAATAGAGAAATATTTATCTATATTTTCACTCTCAGCCTATTGGCTCCCCCAGTTGGCTTTTATTTAAATGCTTTATTTTCATTTTACGATTTTTCGTATGCAATTACAAGCCATAAACATATAATATCACTTGTTCTAAAAAGATTTAGTTTGCTTTTTTCTAAAGTAACTGAAGAACTAACAATTTGTGAACTAATAAACCATTACAGTTGATATAACCTTTGAATGAATGAGTAAAGACTCGATGAATGGTAATATGGAGACAGGATTCAGTCGATAAGAAAAAAATAAAACCTGTGATAAACACATGATAAGACCCTAGTTCCCAGTGAAGTGTTCAGCTGTCTCCGCTGTATAAATTTGAACTATCATTTTCCCATGTTCTGCTCTTGCTCGAATTAAAATAGGCTCATTATATAAATTTTTAAAGACAAAATCAGGTCCCCACCAACTTACTGTTGCATCACGCCCCGAAGGAACATAAGGTACATTTCTACTATGAGCATAGCGCTCAATAATTTGGATTCCTTGAAGGTCCACTGCATTAAATAGGGTGGATGATACTTGACATATACCACCACCGATATCTTCAGCTAATTCTCCTTTCACAATGACTGGTGCCTGTTTATATCCTTTTTCTTTTGTACGCTCACCAACTACCTCATTAAATGAAAATCGTTCACCTGGAAATATGACTGTATTATCAATTGCTTCCGCGGCTAGTTCAATATTGTTAGACCTTTCCTTGTTTGATTGCCGAAAGAATGTTGCATAACTTCCGAGTTGCCTGGTACTAATCTCCTTTAATAATCCACTATCCACTTTAGGATAAACCCCTGTTACAGGAACTCTTAGTTTTTTGGATGAATGGTTATAAAAGCGCTTACGAAACTCGATTTGAAATTTATTTCTGTCTAATGTAACCCCAGGCTTTCCTGGTACTATTGTGTTCGTTTCATCAAATTTAGCATTCACTGGTGGTTGATATAATTCTTCTTCCAAATCATTCATGAGTAAATCCAACTTTTGCTCATCAATAAAAATCTGATCAAAATATGATAAATAATATTGATCAATTTCCACTTTTTCTAATTTAATTTTATAATCATCCTCTATTTGGAATACTTCTGTGTCTATGGAGGAAATAGAAAATAGCAGTGATAATAACACAGTAAACATTACATTCACCTCACTCCAACCATAGTATGGGATAAACGAGTAAAAACATGTACTAGTTCATGTTTTTATATCAATTTTGCTCATTGAATAAAGCTTTTATACCTAAAATAAAAACCATCTACGTCCACAAGAACTAGATGGTTTAAATCATGTTTATACAAATATTAATGGAAATCTCTCGTATCTTCTAAATACTCACTAGCAACCCTATACCCAACTAATGCAGCTAGGACAAACAACAAACCATATAAGAAATTTTTCATTAATAATTACCTCCTCAATTTGCTAGAAATTTATCGAGTAATGAATCACATCCAGCTTTAGCATCCATCGACTAACGCGACTTCCCTTCACCTATAAAAGGACTTGCCGATCGTAAAACCAGAGGATTAGTCGCACGTATAGCCTTGTAGTGAAAGGCAACATCGACTTAAGAAAGGCCAACTAAAAACGGGTTAACACTTAGGCATCAGAATCCCCTTTGAAGGGCATGTTTGCTTTTCGCTCTTCTAGCATAAGATTCACTATGATTTTTACATCCGCAAAAATCAAGTTTATCTAACCTCTTAAGGCTAAATGTCCATTCGTGATGAAATGGGGACTGCTGCTTTTAATGTTAAAACGGACGGAATTTACCTTTTTTAATAACTGTTTTTGGTCCACCAACTAAGAATAGTGTACGATCATCTACTACTTTCTTCATTGCTGCAGCTGATTTGCCTTTTAGTTTTGTTCCTTGGAAAATATTACCTATACCATCAGTTACACCTAGTGACGCTACCGTACCTTTGTCACTGAATACAAATTCTTTTAATGGCTCATTGCGGATTAGAGATTTAATATTTTCCGCCGCGATTACACCTTCTTGAGTAGCCAGTTGTCCTGTTGGAGGGTATGGTCTACCAGCTTCTTTATCCATTACCCAAGAGCAATCTCCCAATGCAAAGATATTTTCTTCACCTTGCATTCTTAGGTCAGCATCTGCATTTACCTTTCCTTTTACAAGTTCGAATCCAGATTCACTAAGTACAGGATTTCCTTTTACTCCACCAGTCCAAACCACTGTTCCACCTTTAATAAGTTCTTTATCGTCTCCAACGACAAAGCCTTCTGGTGTACATTCTGAAATGGCTGCACCCATACGGAACTCTACCCCACGTGCTTCTAGTGACTGAATGGCATAAGATACTAAGTCCTTATCAAACATTGGTAAAATAGATGGTGCCGCTTCCACATTAATAATGCGTACTTTATTACGTGGAATATCATATTTTTTACACAGTCTAGGTACTTCTTCAACAAGCTCACCAACGAATTCAATACCTGTGAAACCACCACCGCCAACTACAATATTAAGAGCGTCGTCATCCGTAATTTCACCAGCACTATATTTAGCAAATTGATACTCAATATGTTCTGCAATCAAACGGCTTGAGTCAATATCTTGAATGAAGAACGCATTTTCTTCCATCCCTTTTATACCAAATGTATTTGTAACGAATCCTAATGCAATAACTAGGTAATCATAGGAAACTTCACTATTTTCTAGTACTACACGTTGCTCATCTTTATTAATTTTAACTACTGAATCATAGATAAGACGTACACGGTTTGGATTGACAACGTCACTAATCATGAAACGTGCTTGGTTAGGTTCAAGCGTACCAGCAGCTACTTCATGTAACCAAGTACTTTCGTAATGATAATTGTGTTTATTAATGAGCACAATTTCCGCTTCTTCTTGTGATAATTTTTTTGTTAAATGTCTGGTTGTTACTAATCCAGCGTAACCAGCGCCAAGTACAACAACTTTTGGCTTACTCATGAAACATCCACCTTTCATCTTCTTTATGTACTTAACATAGTTATTATATGTATAAGCATTCACACAATAGTTTACAAATTAATTAAAGCGCTTATACGAATAAATGTAAAGTATATTTAAATTACATTAATATAATAACAAAAATTTCACAAATAGGCTAATAAATCTCATACCATAACGAAAATACTAATTTTCGCAAAAATAAATGTGTAAACGTGTTACTTTCATCCTTTTTTTCACAAAGTGATGCGAGAAGTAAAAAAAAAAAGTCTTAATAGGTATTCCCCTACTAAGACATTGGTTTAAAACATATCGCCTCGTTCTTGTTTTCTCTGACGCATTTCCTCTTTCCATTTATCTACTTGTTCCCTAATTTCCTCTGCATCTTTATCGATTTCCTCTAGTTTTTCTGAACGGAATTCACTCATCAAATCTAGTTTGACACGAAATTCATCCGTGACAATTTCGGCTACATCATCAATCACATCCCGATCAACTAGTTCTTCTACTTTCATAATTTGTAATGCTTGATCGAAACGAGACTTTTCCGATTTTATAATTTCCCTCACCCTATTTAAGTCTTCATCAAACCGATCATATTCATCCAATATTTCCCAAGGACCGGGAGCTTTCGTATGCGCCCAAGCTAAGTCTGTATAGGATGGCAACCATTCATCCTCCATAGTAGAGTTTAACTCATCCGCATTATCAGCTGAATAAAAGGAGCCATTTCCAGCTTCGGATACTTGTTTTAATTGTGTTTCAGCATCTTTATCCACATGAAAGCCAATTATATTGACTTCTCTTTCTTGACTTTCTTGCACAAATGCTTCTGCAGCTTTCACAGGATTTCCGTCACATGTTTCTACCCCATCACTTACAATATAGACGGTAACAGGTTCTGTGAATTCCTCACTCATCTCTTTCGCCTTGTTAATGGCACCAGCTAATGGTGTATACCCTTTACTATTAAAGGTTTCTAAGGAAGCTTCAAATTTCTCTTTGTTATATTCCCCTAAAGGATAGACTTCCTCAATTCCGTTACAGGATAGTTCTTTATCGGATTCCGATTCCGAACCCTTATGACCATAAACAACTAAGGAAACATCATTATTTTGACCAATAACTTCCCCGAATTGTTTTACTGCCTCTTTTGCAATATCCATTTTCACCCGTCCATCTACTGGTAAAAGCATGCTTGAACTAGCATCAAGTAAAATAATAGATTTTCCCCTTTGTGCCTCTGTAGCTGTATCTGTGTCATCTTCAGAAATATCCGTATAAGGCAATTCAGGTTCTTCAAAGCTAGATTCAAACTGTTCAGCCTTTTCAATAGTTTCTTTATAATGTGGAGACCCTAACAAGTATACAAAACCTTTATAAAGCATAGGAGGGTCCTGTGTATGGTTAATTAGATTTTCTAATTCTTCCTTAATATCTTGAGTTTTCAAAGAATCTAAAGATGTACTTTCCTCATGTGAAATTTCTTCTTCTATGGTGATATTCTCAACCAGTATTCCACCTTGCTGTTCCTTCAAGGTTTCTCGAGAATCAATGAGAGAGATACTATCCAATTCACTGATATACCCTTCCACTTCTTCATCTTCAAGTGACCTTTCAGGTTTCTCTTCCACCTCTGGATTAACTTCTTCGTCATCTTTATTACCTACCGAAGTAGCATTTTCATTATTACAAGCTACCAAAACTAATACGAATAGAAAACAAATAATTGCTAATATTTTTTTAATCACTCTTCCCTCCAATCTTAATCATCATCCAAAAGATTGAATAAACATACTTTCTTGTCAATATTACAAAACTACCATTGATGATGCAACTTTAGTTCGCAGGAAAACGAGCAGAGAGAATCATATCTTTTGGCAAATTAGTCCAAATATTTGTTACGAAGTATATTCTTAAAATAGCAACTTTAATATTCTATTATAAGAAAATAAAACATGCAATATGATTAGAAATGGTAAATCTTAAAATCAACTTTATTTATTTTTAAATTCCATTTTCCAGCTGTAATAATTTTTTTCTTGATCTTTTACATAGCTTAAATATGCATTAAATTTCTTTCCATTCTTACTTGTTAACCCTTTAACATATGCCTGATTATTTTTCAGTAACTGTCTTACCATTGTTTTGGTAGCCTTTTTCTTCATTGCCTTTAAATACTTATCGTTTTTCCAAATCGTAAATCTACAACCGTTTTTCCAATTCTTACATCCAAATGCTTTGTATCCCTCTATAATATCATTTCCACATTCTGGGCACTGACCTAGCACCTCATTGGAGGATTTATTCGCAGTTATATGGTTAATGATAATATCTTCAGCCTGTTTAATGGTTTTTACAGATTGGTCTGTATATTGAAAAATCATTCTTAAAAATTCCTGCTTATTTGCCTCTCCTTTTTGGATATCGGATAATACCTTTTCTAACCTTCCAGTGAATTCCAAATCAAATAGACTTCGAACTGGAAATATCTCTACTAACTTACTGCCCAAACCTGTACAAAATAAATGTTTCCCTTTACTAGCGATATAACCAACATCTTTTAGTTTCTTTATCGTATCTGCTCTTGTTGCTGGAGTACCTATGCTAAATCCCTTTAAAATATTACCCAGACCTTCGTCATCTTCCTCCTGATAACTTTTCCCACATGTTTCCATTACACGGAGTAGTGTTTTTTCGGTATGTGGTTTTGGAGGAGTCGTAACATGACTGGTGACTTCCGTCTTTTCAATATCAACCGTTTCCCCCGAAGAAACGAAAGGTAAAAGTATATCCTTTGATTGAATCTTTTCTACCTTTTTCCACCCATCAATAAGCTGCACTTTTCCCTTGGAATGGAATACACCCTTAATTTGTTCATTATCAACCTTCGTTATTAATTTTGTTTCCTCATATTCAGCAATTGGCATAAATTGCATAATAAAACGATTTTTTATGGCGTTGTAGACAATTTCTTCTTCTTTCGTTAAACGTTTCGGTTTTAAGTAGGTCGGAATAATTGCACTATGACTGTCTACTTTTGCATTATTAAACACCCGTTTTGTCTTCATGAATTTAATTTCATTCTTATAGGGTAGATCCTCCGAATGTGTTTTTAAAACATGCGCTGTTTTCCCTACTAAACTCTCATCAAGGGCGACACTGGATGTTCTTGGATAAGTTATAAGTTTTTTTTCATAGAGTGACTGAGCAATCTTCAATACTTTTTGAGATGTCCAACCTTGATATTTATTTGTTATATATCCTTGAAGGTTCGATAAATTGAATAGAAATGGGGGGAACTCTTTCTTCTTCTTCATTTGTTTATCCATAATCTTCCCTTGTTTATTTTTCATGAACCTACGAATCTCTTCTAAATAATCCTTTTGTTTAAATTTCTCGTTATTCACCTCGGTATATATACCATCATATTTTTTGCCATCCTCTGTATGAAAGACAGCTTTTAGTTTGAAATAATCCTCTGGAACAAAATTTTCTATTTCTTTATCACGGTCATATATGATTTTTAAAGTAGGTAGTAACACTCGTCCAATATTTAGAGCTTTTCCTTTTCCTTGTTGATATTTTAAGGTAGCGACAGAGGTAAGATTAATTCCAATAACCCAATCCGCCCATTGTCTACTAATTCCGGCATCTCTTAATGGCTTCATAGATTGATTTGGCTTTATATTTTCTAGCCCCCGCTTCACTTCCTCGGGCGTCCATTCATTCAGCAATAAACGATAGACCGGTTTTGCCTGTCTTCCACCACGATAAATGATGCTATCCCCTATCAGCTGTCCCTCCCTATCATAATCACACGCTGATATAATTGTATCAACATCCTGACGTTTAATTAAATGATGGATAATTTTCAGTTGTTTGGCTGCACCACCATCAGCCTGTTGTCTATTTCTTGGGTTACTTTTTATTTTGTATTTAAACTCCGATGGAATAAATGGGAAATTTTCCATTTTCCATCTGGCCATTTTACTGTCGTAATCCTTCGCATCATAAAGTTCTACTAAATGGCCAAACGCCCATGTTACAATATAGTCATTCCCTTCAAAATAACCATCTTTTTTCGTTTTTATTTTTAAGGCATCGGCAATATTTTTTGCAACTGAAGGTTTTTCAGCGAGAACTAATTTCAATATTATCACCTATTCTATCGTTTAATTCGGATATATTTTCTGTGAGGAAAAAACGTAGAAACTATTCGAGATTTTATATTATTCTATCACACCTTTTAATTATTATAATAGAAGAACGTAGATTATCAGGTTCAAATCGACTCTTTAAATCCACCTCATAATCTAAAAATACACACGCTACTTCCAATGAAGAAGACGTGTGCATTTTATTTCACTATTTATACCCCCACGAACACAATTATCTCATATTTTCTTAACTTGATTCATTATAAACCTACTCTTTGGCAGACTCGGCATTCGTGTCATACTATAACGTAACTCCTGCTTAGGTATGTCGTAATCCATATGATTAACAAGTAAATCAAGGCTAGCTTTCATAATCTCAACTGTCAACCATTCTCCTGGACACCGATGCCCCTTACCATAATCTCCACCACCTTGTGGAATAAAATCATATGGATTCTCTTCTCTATCTAGAAAACGTTCAGGGTTAAATTGATCAGGGTTATCCCATAAATCAGGATGATGGTTCGTTCCATAAATATCTAATAAAACAAGATTCCCCTTTTTAAAATCATGCCCTTTCCAAAGAAAATCATCACGTACTCTTGCAGTTGCAAATGGAAAAAAGGGATAATAACGACGCACTTCTTGAATAAACATTTCATAACCATCTGCTTCAGCATTTACAAACTTTTCCTTTTCATTTGGATTTTCAAATAATGCTAATGCAATAAAGACAATATATACGGATATAGCCACTATAGGACGTATAATATTCAAAACCTCTACTGCAGTTACATGGGCATTTAAAAGTATGCCATCTGAATCTCGATACCAAGCCATCTGATGTAGTGCTGTTTCCTCTGGAATTTTCAATTTACCACTTCGAACATCATCAATGATTTTTTGGAGCCACCATTCTAGAGCATTACGAGCTTGTCTTCCTTTCCAATGCCGTGGACCAACAGCTGCAGCGGAATCAAATAAAGCCTCTAATTGACCTGCTCTTACGTTCACACCGTTTTGATTTAATGGTACACCCGCCCATTTACAAGCAGTGACAGTTAATATCTTAATCATCTCATCATATAAAATGACTTCATCCTTATTCTCCCATTTATCAATAGCTGATAGGCCTTCCTTTTTAAAAATCTCTACACAATCTTGTAGTCGTTTTTCCGTCATCAACGACATAAATAATTGTTTTCTATGTTTATGATTGGCATCATCCATAGTTTGTATCGCTTTTTCACCGAATAATGTTTGCCTGACCCTTTTTGGTGCTACACCATTTCTCATAAATTTTGACTCATCATAAAAAACCTCAGCAGCCTCTTCGCCAGCGATACAAATTGCTTTTTGGCCACCTAAAACCCGCGTTTCAAATATATCGCGACCAAAACGTTTCCGTCGATTCGATATGTACAAATAGCCTTCACTCAACATTGCTAAGCTATTATCCAAGCCTTTATCAATTGGAATTTGTTCTCTATATGGCATCATTACTCACTCCGTCTTGTGTTTTACTTTCATTGTTAGGATTCGTTTAAACATCTTGAAGTATTCAACTTAAAGTAAATCCCTTTTACTTTTGCTGAAAGTCTAGGTGGCGTGGAAAGCTTTATAACCAATCTATCCACACAAACACATGCGGAAATTCCGAAAGTGGAAAGAGAAAAACGTGGAGTTAATGACAAGCTCTTACGTTTCTCTGTTAGGGATTGAAAAATCGGAGGATTTAAAAGAAGATGTAGAGCTAACATTTGATAATCTGCATGAATAGACTCTTATAATAGTTGTAATCTTTTCCATTCTTACTCCTGTAAAAAGCGAGAAAATCTACTACTTTCTCGCTTTTTATCTCCACCTCACTGAAATTTGTAATTGACAACACTCATCGCCATCTACCTGTGACTTGAATTCCATCCGAATATTATCCGGATTAAAACTTATGTCTACATCTGAAGATATACCTGTTGACTGAATTAGGCGCTTTACTTCTTCCTCATTGGATTCTTGTGCAGCACTCATAACTGCTTCTCCAAATTCTACTGAATCCGCTAATTGATTTAAGACGATACTTGCATCATTCATTAATTTTCTCATTTCATTTGATGATTTATGGAACAGTTCCGGATTTACTGGCGGATACTGCCGAACTGGAAAATAAGACGGATATGGAACTGGGTTATAGTACACCGGATAATGATAATAGTAATAATACATACCAAATCCCCTTCCTATTAACATACATATTATCCTATGAAAGAATGCCTGATTTGGATAATGGATATATTTCGTTTTGTTAAGATTTTTCAATTAGTTTGTTTTTACAGAATTATGATGTTGTATTATGATATTCATATGACAACTGAAGGAGTGAACATAGATGCATCAAACTATAGAAGAAATTGCAACAAAACTTATGAAAGCCTATGAATCAAAAACACCGATTGCGTTCATTCGTAACGACTATTCCCTTGATGAACATACTGCATACGCTGTACAGGATGAATTAATTAAAAAGCTATGTGCTCAGAATAAAGAGGATTTTATTGGATATAAAATTAGTATGACGAGTACTGAAACACAAGCTATTGCTAGTACCCATGAACCAGCATATGGTACATTATTAAATTCCAATCTTGTAAAAAGTAATGAAAGCATTACATTATCTAGCCTTTTTTCTCCTTTAGTAGAACCAGAGCTAATGTTTATTTTGACAGATGATCTTTCACCTGATGCAACAGAAGAGGAAATCCTACATAAATCAAAAATTGCTGCAGGAATGGAAATCCCTGATTCTAGATATGTAGATTGGTTCCCCAATTTCTCTTTAGCTGACCTACTTTGTGACAATACAGCTACAGGTCTAGTTATCGTTTCTGAAGCAGTCACTCCTCCATCCTTTGAGGAATTAGCCAATATAAGAATGGAACTCGTTCATAATGGAGAAAAAGTTAGTGAGGGTGTATCGTCAGCAGTTTTAGATAACCCTGTTTCTTCGGTAGCTTGGCTTGTTAAAAAGCTTTCTAGTCACAATAAAACATTAAAAAAGGGAATGGTTATTTCATCTGGTACTTTTATTTCTCCTTTACCAGTTAAACCGGGGAAGTATGAGGTTACTTATTCTAATATCGGAAAAGTGGAAGCTACTTTTGTTGAATAATTTGTTTGAAGATGCTCTTTCGTATTTAGAGCATCTTTTTCTATGCCTATATATGGAAGTATCTTTTTTATTCATGCCACTTCTATGAACTTTTAATTTTTTCTTCTCTCCTAGTTTGTAGCCCTTCCTTAGCTATCCTAATTCCATATACTATTACTAAATGAAAAGGAGGTGTAACTATGAGCTTTGATGGCGGAAACAGCTTTGCGTTAATTGTAGTTCTCTTCATCTTATTGATTATTGTAGGAAGTGCTTATGTTGGCGGTGGCTACGGCGGTTATTAATCCAAAAATTTAGTTTCACAAGCTTACCTTCCTCCTCTTACGATGTCGGAAAATATTTTAGGGGATGCATGATGCATCCCCTAATTTTTTATGTTCCTATATGTTTATGCTTGAGGTGAAGACGGTGTAGAAATACTGGACAATGCTTGTTCAGCTTCATTCGCATATTGGTTTTGTACAGCAAGGTCTCCTAATGCAACCATTCCTACTAATTGTCCATTTTCAACAACGGGTAAACGACGGATTTGTTGCTGAGCCATTAAATTAGCCGCTTGATGTACATCCATATCAGGTGTCCCTTCGACCATTTTTTGTCCAGTCATAACCTGAGATACTGGAGTCCCAGCATTTTGTCCTTGTGCGGTAGTACGTAACGTAATATCACGATCTGTTACGATTCCCACCATTTGTCCACTATTATTTACAACTGGGACAGCACCAACATTATATTGACTCATTATACCTGCTGCTTCTTGTACAGACTGTGTTTCATTCACCGTCATAACATTCTGTGACATGATATCTCTTAAGTATTGTGACATTTAAGCAACATCCTCCTTGTTTTTTGTTTCACTTTTAGGTTGCCTACTTTTTCCGTTGTTATGCATTGTTCTTCCTTTACTTTTTAGTTACTTTGTTCACCTCGGAATAAATTCCCATTGATATTTTTATCCATACTACCTATAATAAGAACAAATGTTCCTGTGGATATAAATAAGATACTGCTTTTCGCAGGTCTTTCATTAGGTGGTGAACTATATTGGATTATTCCTCCTATCCTAGAAATGATGTACTTTGTATTGATATGCGTTCTTTTTACGCAAGTGTAGAAGCAATAAAATTAGGTCTAGACCCGATGCAAACATTACTGGCGGTTGTTGGTGATCCAAATCGTTCGGGCAGTATTGTCTTAGCTGCCTCGCCAGCATTAAAAAGGAAGCATGGTATCAGTAATGTTAGTCGTTTTTTCGAATTACCAAACGATCCTGAAATTCATATCGTTCCGGCACATATGGCTGACTACATACAAGTATCCTTAGAAATCACCAAATTAATAAATCAATACGTACCAAAGGAAGCCATTCATCAGTATTCAGTCGATGAGGTTTGGGTTACTGTAAATGGACTAAAAAAGCTATTTGGAAATCGGTGGGATGTAGCTAAGAAAATAAAGCAAGATATTCTAAACAACTTTGGTATAACCGCATCAGTTGGAATTGGTGACAATAAATTTCTTGCAAAAGTTGTTATGGATCTCCACGGCAAAAAACTTGGTATTGCTGAGTGCAAATATGAAGATGTGGAAAGGAAACTATGGCCTTTTCCTATTGAACAAATTTGGGGAATTGGCAGTAGAATGAAGCGAAATCTCAATCGAATGGGCATTGTCAATTTAGGGCAACTTGCCAATTATGACTTGGAGCATTTGAAAAAGCGTTTTGGGATTATGGGAGAGCAAATGTATTGGCACGCCTGGGGAATTGATTTAAGTCCTGTGTATGGAAACTTTACAAAGACGGAACAAAAGGGGTTTGGACATGGAATAGCTTTATTACGTGACTATACGAAAGAAGAAATCGCAACCTGCATACTCGACCTCTGTGAAGAAGTATGTAGGAGAACACGAACAGCAGGGAAAATAGGGAAAACAATACATCTTGGCATTGCTTATTCTAAAGAAACCGGTGGCGGCTTCTCTCGTTCAAAATCAGTAGAAATTCCTACAAATGTAACAATGGATGTTTACCATGTTTGTATGCAGTTATTTAACCAGTTTTATGATGGAGAAAGTAATATTCGGCATGTTTATGTGACACTAGATAACTTATTTGATAAAGCAGAAACACAATTGGACCTATTTGAAGACCGTACTAAAAAAACAGATATTGGTTATGTAATGGATGCCATTCGGGATAAATATGGATCAACAGCCATTCTTCGTGCTTCCAGTTATACAGACGCAGGTATAACCCTGGAACGCAGCAAGAAAATCGGTGGTCATTTTGCATAAAGTGAAATTTCAATCAATGGGGTTTTACTTTCCTTTAGCCTGCGATAAATCCTTCCTATACGAGTAATATTTTTTCTGCCCCTGCTTCATAAGCATGAGGCTTTCACTTTAGCAAGTCAGTTAATAAGGATGAAATTCCAAAATTATACCAAGTATTGAAGTTTAATCGGTAATTTTAAAATCCTTATAAATATGCTTCACCTTTAGTAGGGTTTTTCAAGAAAGGCTAATTTTCGTTTGTATTTTGCAACAGGGGATCAAAAGAGAGATGAACGATACATGAGTTTAGGAAACATAAAGCAGGAAAGCTGTGTCTATGATGGTAACAGTGAATCAATCCATACAATTCTTACAAGAAACGTCCCCAAATCCAAATCAAGTCCTAGATAAAGTTATTAAACCTAGAAAATAACGAATACTAAGTCCAACTAATTGAATTTACCCCTCTCTTCATGTAAGCTGTATGGAGAATATTAAAGAAAGCGTGTTTATTATGGGTATAATCATAATAGAAGTATGTGACTATAATTTACTATCATCGGAAGAATTAGAAGAAGTATTCAATCGTCCCGAAGTAGCTGTGATGAGTTACGAATGCATGAACTATTGCGGAATGTGTGCCATGCGTCCATACGCCATGGTAAATGGAAACCGCATTTTTGGAAAAAACAGAGAAGAATGTATAGAAAAAATAAAAATAGCAGTAGAGAAGGAACTAGAAGAAATAGAAAATTTTTAAATAAAAGCTATTGGCATAACTGATCGACAATTAAAGGATTACTCGATTGATGAGTAATCTTTTTTAATTCCCCACTGTATGATTGCTAGTATTCTTCAAATCAACTAAACCACAACAGAATAGTGTTTTCTATATTGCAAAATAGCATAAACACCTAAAAAATTTTCCTAATACAGTTTTTTGAGATTGGTTATTTCATAATTAAAAAGAATCCATTTTGAGAAATGATTGAACAAAATGGATTCTTCCCCAATCAGATTCGATTTTTTCATATGATAGAGGTGACCCTAACAGATGGATAACCTCAAGTGGCCGTTCCCAGATAATGATGCTCTATCCTTTCATATCTAATTCCATTGGTGGCTTTCCTTTTTTATTCATTAATCGTATACTAATTGGATGAACCTCCAATAGTATGTAATTCGAATCTTCCGGACCATCGAAATATAGTTTCATGTCGTCATGCCAAAATTCCTTTTTCAATTCTTCTGATTCATTAAAAGTAACCTTACCTTGATATTCGACGTATGCATCACCAAATCCATCACCATCATATCCAATAATAATATGTGTATATGGATTAGCATTAATTTCCTCTGTTTTATCTGTATTCCTATCTGTCGGAGTATACAGGGTTAAGTCTCTATGGAAAAAGGTCATATATCTAGAATGAGGTTTATTATTTTTTACTGTTGCCATTGTTCCAGTATGACTTTCATTCAATATTTTACCAATGCTATCTCTGATTTCAGTTTGACTCACCTACAACCACTCCTATTTTAATGATAGTAATAGTATTTGTACGTATGTTTAAAAATATATATGGCTAACTAATTTTTTTGGTCATATTAGAAAAATTCATCTAAGAGATCTTTCTAAGTGAGAATTTGCAAGTCATTCATCGAACGTAAAACACGATGGACCTGTTGTTCACCTGCTTCCACCCACCTGCTTTTATCCAATATCTTTCCATCTTTATCAACAGGATTCTGGAATTGATTAAATCCCGTTGTAGTTAATAACGAATTTTCATCCCAATCCAGTCCTATATTCACGACATGTTTTATGACATATGGTTTTCCAAATTGAATATATGCACCAGGTCGATCCAGTTCCCCTTCCAAAACATCAAAGGGGATTCTTATGTAGATTGTCTCTCCACCCTCTTGGCATAATTTCATATCAAATTTTCCATGGTCGTATTCATAGTTACTGCAAAAGGTAAACCCATTAGCCTTAAATACTTTATACACCTCACCAAAGTATACCTTTATCCCTTCAATATCAGTCTGTAATTTCAGCATAGTATTCACTCCTTTGATAGCCAGTATTAACTTATTGAAGAAAAGAATACATGTGAGACAATCAGAATCCAGTAATTTTTTATGCAATTCTCTCTACCTAGACGTTTTTACTTTTATTAGATATAATTTACTAAAGTAGGAATTTTGTAAATAATTGAGATACTTAAGAATAGGGGAGAATTTTATGAAAATAGCTGTTGAAAATGTCGTTACAGAATTAAAATCGTTTCTTCATAACGACCAAGTTAGTACAAATCAAACCATCCTAGAACAGCATAGTAAAGATGAATCCTACCACACGCCTAGTCTTCCAGATATAGTGGTTTATCCAAAAAATACCGAAGAAGTCAGTGATATTGTAAAAATAGCTAGAAAACATGAAATACATATTACACCATTTGGTCTAGGTTCTTGCTTAGAGGGACATGTTATCCCTTATGAACATGGTATTACCATTGATTTTTCATTAATGAATAAAGTATTAGAAGTAAAAGAAAAGGATTTTATTGTAAAAGTACAACCAGGAGTTACTCGTAAACAATTAAATAGTGAACTAAAAAAATATGGATTGTTTTTCCCCGTCGATCCTGGTGCAAATGCAACGATTGGTGGGATGACGGCTACAAACGCAAGTGGTACGATGTCTGTTAAATACGGAATTATGCGTGATAACGTTCGAGATCTAGAAGTAGTGCTTGCTGATGGATCTATCATACATACTGGTAATATAGCAGCAAAATCTTCTTCAGGACTTCACTTGAATGGGTTATTTGTTGGCTCAGAAGGTACACTTGGGTGTTTTACGGAAATCACTTTACAAGTTTATGGTATACCAGAGTTCATAACCGCCACACGTGCTTCATTCCCAACTATTGAAGACGCCGTAGAATCTGTTGTTGCAATCCGTCAAGCTGGAATTCCTCTAGCAAGAATGGAACTTATAGATGAACAGTCTATCGTCCAAGTAAATATGCATTCTGATACAGACTATAAGGAAGTCCCGACCCTTTTCCTGGAATTCCATGGAAATGAAGCTGGACTAAAGCAAGACGTGGAATTTACAAAAGAAATTGTAGAGGATTTCCATTGCACGGAAATTCAATTTGAAACAGACAATGCTGCAAGAAATAAATTATGGGAAGCACGGCACAATTTAGCCTATGCATACATCCATGCTAACCCTGGAAGAAAATTAATGGTTACTGATGTTTGTCTCCCAATCTCAGAGTTGGCTGGAGCAATCCGTCATGCTAGAGAAGCTTTAAATAAGGTGGGATTACCTGGAGGAATTGTTGGTCATGTTGGTGATGGTAACTACCACGCACTTATCATGGTAGATACAGACAATAAGGAGGACATTAAAAAAGCAGAGGAATTCAATGCTCAACTTGTAGAATATTCTTTATCCCGCGGAGGAACATGTACAGGAGAACACGGTGTTGGAGTAGGTAAAACGAAATACCAGAAACAGGAACACGGTGAAGCCCTTCAACTAATGACTGGACTTAAGAAAACCATGGACCCAACAGGATTATTTAATCCCGGAAAGATATTTTCAGACTAATATTTATTGTCCCTTTTACTAACGAACATATTAAATAGGGATCCTATCCTACAATGATTAGATCTCTATTCTTTTTGTATTAGTGAATAGATATATGAGACCTATTTTTTTATCATTTTCTAAAGCCGAGGAAATTCTATTTCTTCCAGTCTTGGAAGAGATTTTTGGATTCATTAATTGGAACGCGAATGGCCAATACGGAAATCAACAGGCACATAATTACTGTACATTTTCCTACAACTGCATACTTAAAAAAACAGCAATATCTATGAAAAAAGCCAAACAGAAAAAGCAGACGTATTTTTGCGTCTGCTTTTCAGTCACTTCTATTCCGTTAATAATGGATAGTATCCTTCTTCATTGTGTGTTTCTTTACCAACTAGTGGTGGATTAAACACGCAAATCATTTGCATTGTTTTTCGAACACGTACTTTATGTTTGTCATTGTCATTTAGTAGATACATTGTATGTGGTTTTAATTGCCAAACCTCACCTGTTTCTACCTTTTCAATTTCACCTTCACCTTCTATAAGGTAAACTGCTTCGATATGGTTTTTATACCAGAAATAATTTTCTGTTCCCGCTTCGATTGTTGTATTCGTTACACTAAAGCCTACACCGTCTTTTTTTAAGACAAATCTACGGCTTGCCCAAGTTTCTCCTTTTGTTTCATCTTCTGTACCAATAATATCTTCTAAAGATTTTACAATCATGTTAATATCCCCTTTAGTAGTTAGATTTTTTCTGTATTTTTAGCTTTATCTATTTAGAAAGAACCTTAGCGATACTTTCATCAAGGATGTCAAAACCTTTATTTAAACCATCTTCATCAATAATTAATGGTGGTAAGAATTTTACAACTTCATCCTTAGGTCCGGACGTTTCGATAATTAAGCCACGATCAAAGGCTTCTGCACAAATTTCTCCTGTAAGTCCATCGACATCTATAGCAATACCTTGCATTAAACCTCTTCCACGTGCTTCTCCATTTAATTCCGGATATTTAGCAATAATGGCTTCAATACGATCTTTTACTAGGTTTGCTTTTTGTTTTATTTCTCTTGAGAAGTCATCTGTTTTCCAGAAATTTAATGCTTCTTTAGCGGCAATAAATGCTAAGTTGTTACCACGGAATGTGCCATTATGCTCACCTGGTCCCCATTGGTCATACTCCGGTTTTATAAGAGTTAATGCCATTGGTAAACCAGCACCACCAATTGATTTAGATAGGCATACAATATCAGGATTAATACCAGCAGGTTCGAAACTGAAGAATGTACCAGTTCTACCACAGCCAGCTTGAATATCATCAACAATTAATAGGATATCCCAGCGACGGCAAATACTTTCAATCTTCTTCAACCATTCCATACGAGCAGCATTAATACCACCTTCACCTTGAACCGTTTCCAAGATGATAGCTGCTGGTAATGCTACTCCACTACCATTATCTTCTAAGAATCTTTCTATATATGCAATGGAATCCTGATCTTCTACATAGTCATCAAAAGGCATAGCAACTGAATGATGTAGTGGTACTCCAGCTCCATGTCGTTTAAATGAATTACCTGTTACAGATAAAGATCCAATTGTCATTCCATGAAAGGCATTTGTAAAGCTAATTACGGTATCGCGTCCAGTTACTTTTCTAGCAATCTTTAATGCACTTTCTACTGAATTCGTTCCTGTAGGTCCGGGAAACATTACTTTATAGTCGAGGTTTCGAGGTGTTAGTATGACTTCTTGGAACGCTTCTAGAAATTCCTTTCTCGAAGTTGTTCCCATGTCGAGGCTATGAAGAATCCCATCCTTTTGAATATATTCTATTAATCTTTCTTGCATTGACGAATTATTATGTCCATAGTTTAATGTGCCTGCCCCAGCAAAAAAATCAATATATTCTTTTCCATCTACATCCCATAGTTTATATCCTTTTGATTTTTCAAAAACAGTAGGCCATCCACGACTGTAACTTCTAACCGCAGATTCTAGTTCTTCAAAAGTTTTCATTCTATCATTGCTTATCACAGCAGTAGTCATCATCTCATCCTTTAATTAATTATTTTTCAAACGGTCCAATCTTAAACAACAGTTCATCCTCATGTCCTGATTCAGGAAAATCTTCAGCAGTAAAATAGTCGCTAATTTTCCAATTCGTTTCAAACTTACGAGCAAGACCTAAAAACAAACGTTTAGACGGCGTGTTTGATGGTGATACGGTTGCTTCTACGAACTCAACATCATTACAAGCGGACCGATCTAATAATTGAAGCAACATTTTCGTTGCTAATCCATTTCCTCTTGCCGATTCATGAACTGCTACCTGCCAAATAAACAACGTATCTGGCTTTTCTGGATGAATAAATCCAGAAATAAAACCAACCACTTTTTGTGTATCCTTTCTTACAACAACAATGGATGTATCAGAAAACATTTCACACCACATTAAGTAGCTATAAGAAGAATTTAAATCAAGATTCCCCGTATGTTTAACAAGCTCCCACGCAGAAGCTCCATCTTCTTTATTTGGCTTACGGAAATGAAATTCCGTTGTCGTTATTTGCAACTTATCAACAACTTCCGAAATATTAATGCTTTCACCTCCTGGATTTCTTGGTCAAAATTGATTACGTGTATTAGCTTATATTCATTTATATGAATCGTCAAAATGGATTAAACGTGATTTATCGGCTTTAATTCCGATTGAATGGGATTAAGTAATATTAAGTGCCAAAGCCTATAAAATACTACCACATAGTATCAAATAATAATCATTTCAAAGAATTCTGTAAAGTCAAAAACCAGCAATCCCTTTCATATCAAGGGATTGCCAGCCTTTTATAAAATAGAGGAAAATTATTGAAAAAATTGAGTGACATCGCTTACATATGCATAAATTAAACTTATCTTAGATTTTTCACCTATATTCGACATAACATTTATCACTAAATATACAAAAGAGTTCTGTACCGCTAAGCCTCTATTGGATGATTCCATTTATCATCATTTTAATAAGTTCTTGTAATAAATAAGGTGTTTCTTCTAAAGCATTTTGTAAATGCAAACGCTCTGTTCGCTTATGTGGATCTTTTCCATATGGACCAATATTTAAAACAGGCGCTTTTAGTTGTTGCATTTCGTCAAACGGTATAGTATACGTATCGTTCCAAACTGGAGTATTTTCCTCAAAAGCACCCCATCCAACTTTTGATCCCTGATAATTTACATAGCTTAAATCACATATTCCATTAAAGTAGTGAATTTGCTTGATTGGAAGCTTAAACTTGTCCATTGCCTGTTTTTTTAAAGAAGGTACAATTTTTTCTATCCATTTATCTTTAGATGAGTTGACAGATGGATAGAATGGTGGTGCGAGCAGAATAATAATTGCTGGAGCTAATTCCTGGCAATATATCATTAATTTATCTGTTATTCGCAACGACTTTTCCCTATCGTCCCAATCATCACGAGAAATAATATCTGCCTTGATTTCTTTAACTTTCTCCTCGCCTAATTTATCGATTGCATAATGAAGGAGGTCCTTATATTTAATAACTTTTATCTCTCCTATTGGATTTGTATGATGTTTCTTACAGATATTTTTATAGTCATTATTACATTTCTCAGCAGCCTGTTTGGCAACCTTTTCAAATAGTTGAAACACATCTGTTATGTTTCGCTTAAAAGTAAAAATATTATATAGTGCAGTGGAACGATATGGAGTTTGGGTGGAATACTCAGGGTTTAGATCTGTTTGCAGTAATGTAAGAGGCAACGGGGTTTTCTCCCCATATACGTTTTCCTGAAAATCATCATTCCATTCCATTTCTCTAGTCAAATAAGAGCTAATAAAAGGAGAGGTTATTCCTCTTAACGGTTCTCCAGCATGTGTTTCCTTTCCATAGAATAATGAAGCTGCCAATACCTTTCCAATAGTACCGGTATATATATAATAATCATCGTTATTTGGTTCCAGTGAAAAAACTGGTTCACTATTTAAAAATAGTTTATAACGAAGGTCATGCTTTTGTGCTAACTTTAGTAAAGTAGGGACTGCAAATCGCATTCCAGCTGAATTCACTTCTTCATCTGGTACAGTTAATAACAATATATTGATTGGCCAATTCTCAGTACTAGCTTTTTCAAGTAGGCTCAAATGTAGGACTAATCCCATCTTCATATCCATGGTTCCTCGACCGAATAGGTAATCACCAGAATATAAATCTTCTATGACATCATTAGATAATTCATTTTCCTTCACCCTCAAAGCCTTAGTAAGTTCCTCGGCCTGTGTTGATAAGTGCTCCAAGTCACCAAACTCCTCTGTATTCACCGTATCAAAATGACTAATTAAACAAACTGTATCCCTGGCATTGGGATGGTTATAAAGAGCAGTTAGAAACTTTCTTCCTCTTTCGGTATCATAAATTTGGAAGTAACCAGGGTGCTTTTGGAAATATGCAAGCTCCTGTAGCTTCTCTTGTAAATTTAATGGAAACTGTCGCTCCCCTTCAGATAATGTAATACTTTTCCAACTGACAAGCTCCACTAATAAGGACCTTAGTTGTTCAGGGGTCTGCCATCGTAAGTTCTCCATTTGCTGATCCTCCCTCTTAACACGGATACTATACCTTAGCATTTTTCCATAATATACTATGCACCCTACAATAACTTTCCACTATATAGAAGAATATTTTAACTAAAAACACTACCTTGATTTCTAGAAGTGCCAATTGCTCAATCTTTACATGATATATATTTTATCCAATAGCAACGATCTTAGAAATCAGCCACAAAAAAGAAAAGATATCCGCTAAATCCAACAGCGGATACCTTCTTTATTTACTATGCTTTATTTACCTTGTAGTCTTTAACAACGGCTTTTGCGGAATTTTGTTTTCGTACAAAATGATCCGAGCCTAACCAAGCTGCAAGTGCAAAAATTAAATAAATAGCTTGTGTCGCCTGTGCACCCTGTAACAATATTTGTAATCCCATACCAAGCCCCAGGGCAGGAATCACTAATAAGAATGTTCGAAAAATCCGTTCAATTCCTTTGAAAGGAGGAAGTGGCCAAATACGTGAAAAGAAGACCCCTAACACTACACCAATACCTGTTACAACAAAAAGTTGGAAAAGAACGATGGGAGTAGGAAATGGCCAGCCCAAACTATAATGACCGAGGAGATAGAACATTTCTAAAAAAAGTGTTATTCCAACCACTTTTTGAAACGTTTTGATTTTTAACCATGGATGTGCAACGAAAAATAACATCATACTAATCCCTAAAGTAATAGTCCAAAACATTGATCAGCCTCCTCCCTGCCAAAGCTTTTAACTCTTAATCTTTCAACCTAATACAATTCTTCTTTACTTGCTGCAATCTCATTTTCTTCATCCATTTCAGGTGCTCGCACTTCTACTATTAATTGCTGAATCTCTTTTGGTGGTGCTTCTGTATTACGAGAAACAATAAAACTTACAATAAAATTCAGTAACATTCCTATTACCCCAACTCCTTGAGCATTTATCCCAAAGAAACTTGGCATAATTGCACTATCTGTTCCAAAAATGGTTTCAGACAAAATAAGTCCAATCATGACCAGTGTAAATGTTAAGCCTGTTAGAATCCCGGCAATAGCACCCTCTTTATTCATTCGTTTATCAAATATCCCCATCAATATGACCGGAAATAGACTTGCTGCACCTAATCCAAATGCTAAAGCAACTACTTCTCCAGCAAACCCTGGTGGTTTAATACCAACATATGCGGCAATCAACAAAGCAATGAGTAAAGTAATTCGACCTACACGTAACCGTTGTTTTTCAGTGGCCTGTTTATTAAAAATCCTATAGTAAATGTCGTGTGATACCGCACTAGTCATGGTAATTAATAAACCAGAAGCGGTTGAAAGTGCTGCAGCCAATCCGCCGGTCGCTACTAAAGCTATAATAAACGGTGCTAAGTTAGCTACTTCAGGTGTCGATAGAACGATAATATCCCCATCAATAACGACTTCATTATCCGGCCCTTCGGTAAAATTAACGATACCATCTCCATTTAGATCGTTAAATTCCAATAAACCAGTAGTTTCCCATTTATTTACCCACCCTATTTCCGTCACTTCTTCAAGAGGTTCATTAGCAATCGTGCTTATTAAATTATATTTTGCAAAAGCTCCAACTGCTGGTGCAGTTAAATAAAGTAAAGCGATAAATACAATAGCCCAAACGGCTGACCATCTAGCTGAACGCACACTTTTAACCGTATAAAAGCGTACAATAACATGAGGAAGCCCAGCTGTACCAGCCATTAATGCTAAAGTGATCATAAATACATTTAACATAGACAAATCAGTAAACGGTGCCATATATTCTGTCATGCCAAGATCCACTTGAACCTGCCCAAGACGTTCTACAATATCACTCCCAGTTAGTCCCAATTGGGGAATTGGGTTCCCAGTTAACTGCATGGAAATAGCTCCTGCAGGAATCAAAAAGGCAATAATAATAACGAAATATTGAATGGCCTGTGTCCATGTTACCCCTTTCATTCCACCAAGCAGGGCAAAGAAACCAACAATCGCCATTCCAATTAATACTCCGACAACAATATCAACCTGTAAGTATCGGCTAAAGACGATTCCTACGCCACGCATTTGTCCGGAGATGTATGTTAACGATATAAATATGGTAGCAATCGCCGCAACAGCACGTGCACTACTAGAATAAAAACGATCCCCTATAAAATCAGGTACGGTAAATTTTCCAAACTTTCTTAAGTATGGTGCTAATAAAAGAGCCAATAAGACATAACCACCGGTCCACCCCATTAAATAAATGGTTCCATCATACCCTAGAAAAGCTACAAGACCGGCCATAGAAATAAAGGATGCAGCAGACATCCAATCAGCAGCTATAGCTGCACCATTAGCAACAGTTGGTACATTTTGTCCAGCTACATAAAAGCTAGATGTATCACGTACCCTTGACCACCAACCAATCCCTGTGTATATAGCAAATGTTATAATAACCATGATAATCGTAATAGCTTCTACACTCATCCTATATCCCTCCCTTTAATGTATGATCTATTTATCGTCCTTCATTTTTACTTTCTTTTTGTATTCTCTATCTAATTTATCCATTTGCACGGCATAAATTAAAATTAACAATATAAATACTAGAATAGCGCCTTGTTGGGCAATCCAGAATGATAAGGATAAACCAAAAAATGGTACCCTATTTAATGGTTCCGCAAATAAGATCCCTCCACCAAATCCAACTACCGCCCAGACAACGAGTAAACTGCTTATTAACGTTACATTTTTCTTCCAATAACGGCTTTGTTGTTCATTCAGTGTCTTGTTTTTCCCTCTTTTATCCAATTTTCCCCCTCCTCTAGAACACTGTTGTATGCACTACTTCCAGATCAAATCAATCCTTAATTACTCTTAAGACCACCTCCGTAGAAAACGTTTACATCCTATCCATTAAAAAATACTGAATATAACTCCAAGCAATATTCAGTATATAATCCCTAAGTATTAATCATTATGAATCAATCATGAAATGTAGATAACCTTGCTTTACTTGTAGATTTTGTTGCACCAATGGCAATGCTAATCCACTCCTTGTATAACCTCAAATAATCCCTTTGCAGCTGTACGGCTTACAGGAACCTTTGATTTTAAACGATCATTTATTATCAAATTATAAGCACCATTAAACCAAGGGGTTATCATTTCAATAGCATCTAAATTTACTAAATAACTGCGATGTGAGCGATAAAAAGGAAATCCAATGAGCTTATCCTCTAATTCCTTCAAGCTCATCTTTGTTTCTATTATCCTATTATCTAATGCATGTATACGAAGGGTCCGTCCTTCTCTTACTGCATAGCCAATTTGCTCTGGTTTAATGATGATTATTTTTTCTTCCTCTGTCACTACTAGCTTATCTATTTTAGGCATATTCGATTCCTTTGAAAGAACAACCTCTCTTATACGGTTCATAGCCATTTGAAATCTTGTCTTATCAAAAGGCTTCAAAAGGTAATCCGTAGCATGTAATTCGAAGGCTTTTACACCATAGTTATCATAAGCTGTTGTGAAAACAATAACTGGCTTTCTATTACTTTTTTTACTATGAAGAGTTTCCGCTACTTCTATCCCCGTTAATCCTGGCATATGAATATCAAGAAAAATGACATCAGGATGATACTTTTCATATAGAATCAATAATTGTTCACCATTTTCAGCACTAGGCAATAATGAAACATCTTTTTCCTGTTGTAACAAAAATTCTAGTTCCTCACGAGCTAGACGTTCATCTTCGGCTATCATCACATTTAGTTTCAATTTCTCTTTCCCTCCTTCTCCTTTTCACAGTAGTAATTACGATTCTATGTTTTTTTCTTCTATTATTTTATGATTTAAAGGTAACCAAAATGAAACAACGCTACCCTCCTCCACATTTTTGAATTTCAAGTTACTGCTAGAACCTAACAAACCTATTAAGCGTTGATTAATATTATATAAAGCTGTACCATTTCCCTTTTGGAGTTGTAGTGGTGCTTTTCCAAGCATGGTCATAATATTCGGAGGAAATCCTACCCCATTATCGCGAACCTGAAAATAAACACCATCACCTTTTCTTATTATGCTTACGTGTATATGTCCTTTCTTATTTATATTCTTTAGTCCATGTTGAACACTATTCTCTACTAAAGGTTGGAGTGTGGCCGGAGGTATTAAGGTAGTATCTATTCCATCTGCAATATGAAAATCTACTTTAATCTGATCGGGAAATCTCGCCCGTACAATTTCTAGATAAGCATACAAATGATCTAACTCATTTCTTAAAGATACTAAGGATTCACTGGCTATTTTTAAATTGGCACGCATATACTGACTAAGTTGCACTAATATAAACCTTGCCTGTTCAGGATTAACCCGTAGTAAAGAATGAATCAGATTAAACGTATTAAAGAGAAAATGAGGATTAATTTGAGCTTGAAGATTCCGCATTTCTGCTTCTTTTAGTAACTCTTTCATACGCACAGCTTCAAAACCACTAATTTGGTTGGAAATCAACGTACCCAACCCTTTTGCTAAAGTAGTTTCCACTGTCCTAATCTGCTGTGAATGACGAAAATATAAATTTATTAAACCGATAACTTCTCCAGATTGATATATAGGTATCATAATAGCGGTTTGCAATGGGCAATTTTTATAGCCACATCGAATATCTGTTTTATCGTAAGCAACCTGAATACTCCCTACCTCAATTGCCTTTTTAGATAGTTTCATCCTGTATGGCTCTCCAATATGATGATGGTCATCACCAAGCCCAACATGTGCTAAAACATGTTTACTATCCGTAATTGCAATTGCTGCTACATCCAATTCCTTGTATAGTAATTCAGCCATTTGTTTAGCATTCTGTGAGAATGAATGATCCCTTAGTAGTGGTAAAGCCTTCTCTGCAATAGATAAAGCACGGTTCGTTTCTATAGCTGCTTCTCTTTCTGTTTCATTAAGAGCTGCACGAATCATCGTAGTAAATATAGCTAAAGCAACTGAATTTGTAATGACCATGGGGATTCCAACCACATTTACTAGCTCCACCCCCATTAAGTGATTTGGTAGAAAGATTAATAGTAGCCCCATATGTAGTACAGGTGGAAAGATGCCAATAAATAGTGCTTTATTCGGGGCTATTACTCGATCTTCTGAGAAAAATTGACCAGTTTTACCTGTTATAACACCAGATAAAGGATTAATTAAACTATTTGCTAACCATCCCCCACCTCCAATTAAGACAATATAGGTACCAGATACCAATCCAGCACCTAACCCAACAAGGGGTCCTCCTAACAAACCAGCAATCATCACTACTACTAAACTAAAACCAATCAATACTTCATCCGATTCCACCCCCATCACCCAGACTTGCATAATTAATTCTTCCCCATGCATAACAACACCCGCATGAGTTCCTAAAATCCCCATTAACCCAAAAACCAAAGCATGATAAACGATTGTTTCCTTATTTATATCCCTGTCAAGTAACGACCGAAAACCGGGTATGCGGGTTAACATAAATACAAGGATTAACAACAAACCTATTCGCTGAAATAAAACAATAGTCAATTCAATCATCTTGCGGATCACCCCAAATTTTAAAGATGAATCCTTACAATATAATCCTCATTCTTTTTACTCTGCTTCATTCTGCTGAGCAATGATCCAATAATCGCACTTATAAAGGTACATGGAATCGTTACTATCCCAGGATTATATAAAGGGAAAATATGAAAGCCTTCAGGTCCTATAGTAACCAATAGGAAGGAACCAAAAAACCCAGTGAATAATCCAAAATATGCACCCATATGAGTAAAACGCTTCCAATAAAATGTAAGGAAAAGTAAAGGAAAAATAGTGGATGATGCAACGGAAAATGTGAGAGATACTAGAAAAGCGACATTTATATCTTCCATTCCAAGAGAAAGAGCAATCGATAAAAATCCCATGACGACTGCTGTTATACGAGCAATACGTAGTTGCTCTTTCTCACTCGATTTCTTATTCTTTAAAATATGAAAGTATATATCATGGGCGAAAAGGCTAGTAGTAGTAAAAACAAGGCCTGTTACAACAGCAATAATCGTTGCAAAAGCCACAGCCATGACAAAAGCTACAAGGAAATCACCACCTAATACATCCGCTAAAAGCAAGGCAGCTAAATTTCCAGTCTCGTCCATTACCATCAGTTTATCCCAACCAACAAGTGTGATTGTACCTAACCCTAAAACGAGGGTAATTATATAAAAAAAACCAATAATCCACGTTGCAGACAATACAGAAGTTCTTACCTCCACAGCATTTTTGACGGTTAAAAAACGGATTAGGATATGAGGAAGACCAGACGTACCAAGAATTAATGATAATAAAAGAGAAAGTCTTTCAATCGGATGCTGAAATAAATTACCCGCATAAAAAAACTGTTCACCACGTTCACTTTCTTTTATAACTTGGCCAATTAAATTTGAAAAATCCCAATTTAACCTAGATAGAAGAATAAACACTAGCAATAGACTACCAGCCATTAATAATACTGTTTTAATAATTTGCACCCATGACGTTGCAACCATTCCACCAAAAACAACATAAATAGTCATCAATATACCAATAATCCAGACAGATGCGGCATAATCAACATCTAATAATAATCGAATTAAAAGACCTGATGCGACTAATTGTGGAATCATATATAGTACAGAGATAATGATTCCGCTCATAGCGACAGCAAATCGTATCTTTTTCCCCGGAAAACGTGCAGCGATAACATCTCCCAATGAATAGATACTAAGCTTCTGAACTGGCTCTGCTATAAGAAGGAGTAGAATAACATAGGAAACGAGAAAACCCGTTGCATATAAAAACCCGTCATATCCATAAAAGGCTACTAATCCAGTGATGCCTAGAAAGGATGCCGCACTTATATAATCCCCTGCAATTGCTAGTCCATTTTGATAGCCAGTTAAACTTCCTGCAGCTACATAAAACTGATGTGTCGTTTTACTACGTTCTGCCGCCCAATGAGTAATGGTTAATGTACCGATAACGATAGCTAAGAAGAAAATAAAGTAAGTTAGATTCATCATATTACCTCGAACCTTTTCCTTTATTGATAATCTCATTTTTTTGATATTCATATACTTTAGCACGTTTTGAATACCACCAACCTACAAGCCACGTACCAATAAACAAGGAAAAAACATATAACCACGATAATAAAAGTAAATATTCCCCTAGAAAGTCTGGAAATTTGATAAAGAACAATGGAGCAAACAAATAATAAAAAATAAACAAAAACGATGTATAGAAATTTAATCGTATCCTTCTTCTGATTAGTTGCCGAAGTTCTTCATTATTATATAATTTTGATGGATCCATCATCCGCCCTTCACCCTCTTATATTTAAATAATTAGCTAGTGTGCATTTGTATGATAATTACTTTTTGTCAACCGTATTTATGTTATTTTTTATAAATTTCCCACAAAGCAAAATGGCACCACCTATTTTATTTAAAAAGGAATAGGACTAAGTAAAATTTTATACAATGATTATTGGCGTTAACTCCTATAATAATCTATGATTATAGTAAAATTATTATTTTCCATTGTATAGATACAGTGAATCTTCAATCAGAGAGAGGATTTCCTCTATAGCCCCACTGATTGTTAGATGATGAATCAGGAGTTTACTGGCTATTTGCCCCATTTCTATTTATCGAAATATCTTGAATTCTTGAAGTGAGGGTTTAACAGCCATTTCATCACGTGATAAAAAGAAAGGTGGCGTTTTTTTGAAAGAGAATTTTAAAATACTTGTTATGGGTGGAGACAATCGTTACGTCGAAGTTATTAAAAAGTTAGCTAGCAGTAATATAAGCGTATTTTTAACAGGATTTAACCAACTTTCATTTGAAGATTCCCATGTTAATCATTGTGAAATTGAAGAAATTGATTTTAGTAAAATGGATGCTATTTTATTACCGGTTGCCGGTACAGATTTAGAAGGCAACATAGAAGCCGTATATACGGATAAAACGGTCAAACTTTCTGAAGAAATGCTTAAAAAAACACCTCAACATTGTGTTATTTATACTGGCATAGCCAATGACTACTTACAGAATATAGCCAATACTACAAATCGTAAATTAGTACGTTTATTTACCCGAGATGATATTGCTATATATAATTCTATTCCAACATCTGAAGCAACATTACAACTAGCCATTGAGGAAACCGATGTAACCATACACGGTTCTAACGTTATCATTTTAGGGTTTGGAAGGGTTGGACTAACGATTGCGCGAAACTTTGCTTCGCTTGGGGCAAATGTTACAGTTTCTGCAAGAAAGCCTGAACATTTTGCACGTATTAGTGAAATGGGGTTAAAATCCATTCCAACTGACAATCTAAATAAGATTATCTCTCAAATGGATATCTGCATAAATACGATTCCATATCAAATAATAGACTCAGAGGTAATTGATAAAATGAAATCATCTTCCCTGATTATTGACCTTGCTTCCAAACCAGGCGGTACCGATTTTGAATATGCTAGTCAACAGGGTATAAAAGCAATACATGCACTTGGTTTACCAGGAAAAACTGCACCTAAAACTGCTGGGGAAATTATCGGTACGGTTCTATTAGAGATATTAGAAAATAACGAATAAGGCAATGTAAAAGGAGTAACGCTCTATGATCGCTGGAGCGCTACTCTTCTTTTTTCGTATCCAGTTTTAGTTTTAAGCGATTGGAAATAAAAGTGTAATTCTGTTTATAGTAGGTAACAATGATAAAAGATATCAAAAGAAAATCCGTAAAACCTAAATCAATAAAAATGGAGGTCATCATAATGAAAAAAAATATCATATTTGTATTAGCTTCTATCACGGTTCTACTGATTAATACTGCATGTACTGCAGGCGAAGAACAGGAAGATGAATTCCAAGAATCGGCTGAAACAGAAGCTAATGTGATATTTACCGATGAATTCATCATGTTTTCTTCTGAGGGTCAATTTGATAAAGCAATAGAATACCTTGATGAATCTTTGAGAGAAGAATTACCTCCTTCTGAACTCGAAGAGATATGGAATTCGATGGAGCAAGAATATGGATCCTTTGTAGGGAAAGAATTGGATTCATATGAGCAGAAAGCTAATGAGGATACTATTTTAATGAATGGTGAATTCGAAAATGGAAACGTTACGTTTGAATTCACCATTAATCAAAACGAGAAAATTACCGGTTTTACATACAATTAATTTTCACAAATAGAGGGATGCATTTTAGCACCCTCTTTTATTAGTGAGAGCAACAAAATCAACTATAATTTACTGTCTATTCAGAAACTATTTCCAATAAACTTTTCTTCCTGTTATAATTGTTAAAAAAATACGCTCCATTCTTTCCTAATCACCATAGTCTTAACAATAATTTTTGAAAGCAAAGGGCTGAAAGGAAAAAATAATGATACTTTTATTTTTACTTATTTTCTCACTTTGTTTCACATTTTTATGG
Organism: Oceanobacillus senegalensis; assembly: GCF_900176885.1. Lineage (GTDB taxonomy): Bacteria > Bacillota > Bacilli > Bacillales > Amphibacillaceae > Oceanobacillus > Oceanobacillus senegalensis. The sequence goes on from NZ_LT839648.1 coordinate 1,989,033, forward strand.
ATAAACTGGATATTTGGAAATAATAAGAAGAGCATCACGGTAGAATTAAACAAACATTATGTTGATACAGAAGAATATATAAAAGCAGTTCAAATTAAATTGGAAAACCAAGGTAGAAATGTTCAGTACAGGGGAAATCGTACATTTAGTATTGATGGAAAAGACTACATGTTACACGAATTACATATACCGAGTGGAATTATTCCTATACAGTACACTATTTTAAAAAGAATTACCAACTAGCCAAGACTTGAAGCAATATATATTTAAAATCTATCAGAAACATAATATTTTTCTCATATGACACGGTATGAATTTCATACCGTGTCTATCTGTATTTGAAACCTATTTACCCCAGCTATTATTAATATTTTACTATACTCCCCTTAATCCATCTCCATATTACCTGCTATTTTTTTACCTTATCTAATATCTAAAAAACCAAATGAAATATAAATGACGGCGATTCAAGATAGTACAAAAAAAATACAAACCTTATTGAACTTTTTGTGAAGAATTTCTCAAGGCATTGTCTTTTAATAAATAGGATAATAGTATAAACAGAGCAGGCTTTACAAGCATTTCATAAACAATTCAATAAATAAAACAACTCAAGAAAGGGGTAACCACATGAAATTTAAATGGCTTTTATTAACACTGTTTTTCACTATATCCACAGTGTTAATAGGATGCGAACCATTACTAGTTTTAGATCCAAAAGGACCTCAAGCCGAAACAACAGCAAATGTTATTTGGATATCCATCATTACGATGGCAGTTATTGTAATTGTTGTTTTTGTCCTATTAGTAATTATGTTAATTAAATATCGCGCTTCAAAGCAAAGTGAGGATTATGAACCACCACATATAGAAGGTAATCCAATTGTGGAGGGAATAATTGTCGGTATTCCAGTTCTAATCATCATTTTCCTTTCTATTGTATCTGTTAAATCCGTATATGAAGTAGAATCGGTACCTGATGGATATGAGGATCAAGAGCCATTAGTCATTTACGCTTCATCTTCCAACTGGAAATGGCATTTTAGTTACCCAGAACAAGATATTGAAACAGTAAACTATGTGTTCATTCCAACAAACCGTTCCATCGAATTTAGACTTTACTCTTTCGGTCCGATTACAAGTTTTTGGATACCACAGTTAGCAGGGCAAAAATATGCTATGGCTGATATGGTGACGAAGATTCATCTTGCCGCAGAAGCAGAAGGTGAATATTTAGGCCGTAACGCAAACTTCAGTGGAGAAGGTTTTGCTGAAAACACTTTTAATGTAACGGCATTATCACAAGACGAGTTTAATAAATGGGTTGATGAAATCCACAGTACAGCCGATGAATTAACAGAAAACAAGTTTAATAAACTACTAGAGCCTGGACATCTTGGACAATTAACTTATACTGGAACACATTTAGATTTCTCACCAGCGCCCGAAGGGGAACACGCTGGACATAATCATGGAGATGAAAATAAATCTGATTCTGAGGCACATTCAAATAACGATTCATCAGAACATGCTAACCATGAACAACATAAATAATTTTCGGGTTTGATACCAACTAGAACGAACAAATTATAAGATTCTCGAAAGGAGTCTCAAACATGGAGTTTTTTGAAAGATTCGCCGTCCCTCATCCAAGTCCATTGATTTATGCATCAATGGTTGCGATTGGCTTAACACTTATCGCGATTATTGTAGGTATAACGTATTTCAAAAAATGGGGATACTTATGGCGTGAATGGTTAACCACTGTTGACCATAAACGTATTGGAATTATGTATATTATTTCAGCTATATTAATGCTTTTCCGTGGTGGTGCGGATGCTGTTATGATGCGCTTACAAACCGCGGTACCGGAAAATACATTCCTAGATGCCCAACACTATAATGAAGTATTTACAACACATGGGGTTGTCATGATTATCTTTATGGCAATGGCATTTATTATTGGAATGATGAACTTTGTAGTACCACTTCAAATTGGTGCACGTGACGTAGCGTTCCCACGATTAAATGCAATAAGTTTCTGGTTGTACTTTGCGGGAGCAATGCTGTTTAACGTTTCATTTGTTATCGGTGGTTCACCTGATGCAGGATGGACCAACTATTACCCGCTAGCGAGTACCGACTTTAGCACTTCTGTTGGAGTTAACTACTATAATTGGGCCTTACAGATTTCTGGTCTTGGTACATTGATGACCGGTATTAACTTTATTGTAACTATATTTAAGATGCGAGCACCTGGCATGAAGTTAATGAAAATGCCAATGTTTACTTGGTCCGCCTTAATAACGAATGCAATTATCGTTTTTGCCTTTCCTGTTCTAACCATTGCATTATTAATGGGGACATTCGACCGCCAGTTTGGTACTAATTTCTTTACATCCGTTAACGGTGGTATGGACATGATGTGGGCCAACCTATTTTGGGTTTGGGGACACCCAGAAGTGTATATATTAATATTACCGGCTTTCGGTATTTATAGTGAGATTTTTGCCACTTTCTCACGACGTAATTTATATGGGTATAAATCTATGGTGGGATCAATGGTTATTATATCCCTACTATCATTTACAGTATGGTTGCACCATTTCTTTACAATGGGGCAAAATGCTTTTACAAACAGTGTTTTCTCTGTTACAACTATGGCGATTGCCATTCCAACAGGGATTAAAATTTTTAACTGGCTATTAACCATGTGGAAAGGGAAAATTGTGTTTACCGTACCAATGCTTTACTCCATTGCCTTTATACCACTCTTTACAATAGGTGGAGTAACTGGGGTTATGCTTGGAATGGCAAGTGCGGACTACCAATATCATAATACAATGTTCCTTGTTGCACACTTCCATAATGTTATTATTCCTGGTGTTGTATTTGCAATGTTGGCAGGGCTCACATATTGGTGGCCGAAAATGTTCGGATTTATGTTAAATGAAAGAATAGGAAAATGGGCATTCTGGAATCTTGTTATAGGTTTCTGCTTGGCATTCTTACCTATGTATATTACTGGTTTAGACGGACAAGCACGCCGAATGTACACATACTCTGAAGCAACAGGATTTGGTCCATTAAACATGGTATCATTTATTGGTGCTGGTCTGATGGCAATCAGCTTTGTCCTAATTGTCTATAACGTATACTATAGTTTCCGATATGCTCCAAGAAATGTAGGAGATGATCCTTGGAATGCACGTTCTTTAGAATGGGCAACACATAACCCAGTTCCCGAATATAATTATGCGATTACACCGCAAGTTGATTCATTTCAAGCTTTCTGGGATTACAAAAAGAACGGTCATCAGCTGTTTAGTAATGAGTTAAAAGAAATTCACATGCCTAATAATAGTGGTATGCCAATAATTATGGCTGGTTTCTTCTTCCTATTTGGATTTTCATTTGTATTCTTTATCTGGCCTGGTGTAATCCTCTCTGCAATAGGTATCTTTGGTTGTATGATTTACCGTACTTTTGAGAAGGATGACGGACATCACATACCAGTCAAGGAAATAAAAGAGACAGAAGAGAAATTTGGAGGTGCTAAACAATGAAGATAGATCACTCGTTACCTCTAGAATATAGCACTGAACAAAACCGTATGAATATCCTTGGTTTTTGGATATTCTTAGGTGCCGAAATTATGCTTTTCGCAACGTTATTTACCACTTACTTCGTTTATGAAAATCGTGTGGGTAATGGACCATCTGGGGGCGAAATTTTTGAAATAACTCCTGTTTTATTTGAGACCATTATCCTTTTAACAAGTAGTTTTACCATCGGTCTTGCCGTTCATGCCATGCGAATTAATCGTACAAAAGCTATGCTTGCCTTTTTAGGTATAACGCTTCTATTGGGTTTAGGATTCCTTGGTATTGAAATATACGAGTTTGTTCATTATTACCATGTTGGAGCGACCCTACAGACTAGTGCGTTTACAGCTATACTACTTACTACTTTAGGAACACATGGTGCTCACGTAACATTCGGTTTGTTCTGGGGTATATTCATCATCATGCAAATTAAAAAGCGTGGATTAACTCCAGAAACAGCTAATAAATCCTTTATTTTCTCATTATATTGGCACTTTCTAGATGTTATTTGGATTTTCATCTTTAGCTTCATCTATTTGAAAGGACTGATGTAAAATGAAAGAATTATTTCCGATGAAACAGGTAAATGGATTTATCTTCTCACTACTACTTACTGTCATTGCATTGAGTGTTTATTTCATGGATATGTCCTATCAAGTAGGGATGACCATTCTGCTTGTAACAGCCTTTATACAAGCAACTGTACAATTCGTCTTATTCATGCATGCTGGTGAAACGAAAGATAAAGGTTCTATTTATCTAAGTACAATTTATGGAGTGCTCATTGCTTTATTTACCGTCTTTGGATCATTATTAGCAATGGTTTGGGGATATATGTTTTAATCAAAAGCGTAAGCGACTGTATGATAACGTATGATTGGAATATTTCCAAGTCATTAAAACTTTCTTACCCCTATCACAATAAAACTGACCATCCGTCGATGAATACCGATGATGGTCAGTTTTTATTAATTTCAGCTAATACCATCACATTATCCATCTTTCCTTCGTTTTAGCACTTCTTCTGTTGCCACTAAAAATAGCCCCATAATGAATATGAATACACCGCCCATAATGGTCCCATAACCAATTCCAAGCACATTATAGAAACCGTTTACAAAACCGTACAAGAATAAGAATGTTCCTAACGCAAGTAATGGTACACAAACAAACTTTGTTACATTTAAAATTTGTGGATTAGTAAACATTTCCATCAATCCCCCTTTTCTTATATTATTCCTTTTGTTCACACTTTTGTCAAATAAATTTAAACATTTTACAAAAAATGTTAATTATCCATTGACAAATATCTCTCTTTATTTTATGACGTTCATTTATGATTAGTACCGTCAATTTTTTATTTCAAAGCACGGATTTGCGATATTGTTATTTTCATTTTGCTCTCCAGTTTACAAGACAACGTACCACCTCGAAATTAAACCATCTCCCTCCCTTAAAACTAGATTATTAATCTAATATAGTAGCCTTTTTTTCTATTTTCTATACGAGTGACACATTCGTTTTTAATATTCTTTCGTAGCTTAAAAGAAAGAATATTAGAAAGGAATGTTTTCAAATGCTAAGTTTTTCTATGATTCAATTGGTCAGAAAAAACGGACATAAGCTTGATAAAGAGCTTCGTCATCAGTTTGTACAATTTTACCGACCTTTTAAAACCATTCCTTGTTTTCTTCACAGTCCTCTTGAACGTATTCGGAAAAAGACGAAAAAACTACCAGTCTTAATTGAATTTGAAGATGGTTGCTATGATATGGGACTAAATGATGTAAAACGTACAAGATGTAAGGAGCTTCATGAGTTCTCAAGTTTATCTAGTTGTTCCGCTAAAATGTCGGTAGAGAGTATTGAGCAGCTATTAAATAATCATAATACAATTAAGAAAATATATTATGATCGAAATGTAACCGCATTGCTGGATGTTGCTTCTCCAGCCATACGAGCAGATCAACTTAAACAGACAGGTTTAACAGGAAAAGATGTTAATATTGCAATTATTGACACAGGTATTCACCCTCACGAAGATATACAGGGCAGAATTGTTGCCTTTCAAGACTTTATCAATAATCGCTCTGCACCATACGATGACAATGGACACGGTACACACTGTGCTGGGGATGCAGCTGGTAACGGCGCAATGTCTGGTGGTGAGTATCAAGGACCAGCACCGGAAGCAAATTTAATTGGTGTCAAAGTTTTAGATAAAATGGGTTCAGGCTCTTTATCCACTGTTATAGCAGGAATTAATTGGTGTATAGAAAATAAATCCCTACTTGATATTGATATCCTTTCCCTTTCGCTAGGTTCAGATGCTGTCGAATCTGCTGCTGATGATCCCGTTGTAGCAGCTGTTGAAACTGCCTGGGATATGGGGATTACCGTTGTCGTGGCAGCAGGTAACTCCGGTCCTACAGAAGGTACCATAGCTAGTCCCGGAATTAGCCAAAAGGTCATAACTGTTGGTGCTGCAAATGATAATGATTCAATTGACCGTTCAGATGATAGTGTAGCTAACTTTTCAAGTCGTGGTCCAACTATAGATGGTCTTATAAAACCTGACTTAATCACTCCCGGAGTAAATATTACTTCATTAAGATCCCCTAACTCCTTTATAGACAAAACCAATAAAGGGGCACGAGTTGATACAAACTATATCTCTTTATCCGGTACCTCTATGGCAACTCCGATTTGTGCTGGTGTAGTAGCACAGCTACTTCAGCAAAATCCAAATCTTTCTCCAGATGATGTAAAAACAAAGCTTATAGAAGCTAGTATCCATATGGGACAACCACCTACTTCCCAAGGAAATGGTTATCTAGATGCTAGTCTTCTCATTTCGGATTAAATACTAACGCTGAACCGCCCTATAAAGTACTAATAAAAGTAACACTGAAGATTTTGTATTTCTATAATTTTAAAATGCTCAGATACTGTTCTGAGCATTTTTCTACTTTGCCGTCCTATTATTATTCTTTGATTTTCCTTCTGGGATGACACGATCAATATCTAAATATGGCTTTCCTCTTAGGATATCACTTGAAAATGCCTTCATCGACTGTTCCTTTTGATCTTTTCCCATTTCAAAACCTCCAGATATTAGAGTTCCCTTTCATCAATAGTATTACCAACCTTCCCCTGTTCATTCCCACTTAAAGTGAACCTTCAATCAGTGGGGTTTTCTTTCATCTCCCACTGATTGAACCATTACTTGTTTCTGCGTCTTTTTCCACATCCACATCCTGCTTTTTTCACTCTTCTTCTACTAGGACGCTTCACCTTTGTATATCTTTTTTGTTCGTTCATAGTAATACAATTCCTCCTCTTCTTATGCTCCATTCATTAACCTGCCAACTAAAGTCTCAATAATTCCGGCAGCGCCAGCTATGGCAAGAATAGAAATAAGTACCTCCGTACCTTCTGGCCATATATAATACAAACCAATGAGTAACCCTGAACACCAAATCCCTGAACACCAATAACAGCTCAGTAGTTCCCCTATCCAATACCTTAAACCAGTCCCTTTGATCTGGATATATGTTACTACACTTCCATCAGGTTCTGATTCTTCCATTTCCTCGTGGAATGGCGCTCTAATAAATGCTGTTATTTTATCAAACACAAAGAGTCTTGTAAGTCGAAATGCAGCTAAAACAAATAATAAAAAACCCAATCCTGTTGTGAACATATTTGCATCTCCTACTTGAAAATCAATATGATAAAGAATACCTACCCTATTCTATGGCATTAGTATAAATTCGTTTATGATAAATGCCCATAAAAATAAGAAATCCGTGATGGAGATGGGATTGCTCTCCAACCCTGGACTTCTTACTGAAAATGGACCGATTTAATATGGTGTAAATTGATTAATACCGGGTCCTCCCTTGCTGTAGCTAACTCTAAATAGTTATCAGAAATCCTTTTTAATTGTCCTATTTTATCTGTAGCTAACCCTAGATCTAAAACAATAATTTGACCTTTCAATTTTTCTAATTGTATCGCCAAAGTTCTTGCTAGTGTAATATTAGATGGCTTTACTGGAAACTTTTCTCTTTCTAATGCATATGGAGTCTGGTGTCTATGGTATGGAATGAGCCATTTAAGATGTTTGAAGGGAATAAACATTGTTTTGTATACAGGAGAATAAAAAACGAAGTAATCATTTAAGATGCTGGTAACATAACCATGAATTGTTTCCGTATCAGTTACGGAAATTTCAGCGAAAATTCCTTTGGATGTGGTTAGAACTTTACGAATGGAGAGATGATCCGTAATTTGAATCTCATCTTCTTTATTCATTCTAATGTCTTCACCATCGGCATTTTTTATTTTTTGGATATGCATATATGGTATATAAACATAATCTTCACCATTATAAATCACAATGACATCTGAACCCTGTTCAAGCAAAAGTCCAAAATGACGTTTTTTTCCTGAAAGCTTTACTTCTATTTGCTTTTGGATATAACTATTGAGCAGATTCATTAGTATAATCCCTCCTTAAACAGTAATCCGCACCAGAATTACCGTTTCGTTTCATAGTGAATCCCTGCTAAAATAATTAGTACTAAACCTGAAGAAGTTAAACGGGGGCATATTATATCCCCCCTTTTCTTCAATTTTGAAAAAACGGTGAATGTCTATCTGTATCGATGTTTTCTTCTTGCTGCTGAACTTCTGTAAACTACTTTTTTCTTCGAAGTTGAATGGTTACCATCGTGTTTATTTTCATATTTATTTATCATCTTGAAAGAACTTAAACAATGGTCTGCTTTCTTTTGTTCTTCTTTGTGTTTATCACTATGCTTTTTATCTATCTTTCCATTATCAGAATGAGTGTGTTTCTCTTCCTTTTTACCGAACTTAGTGGTGTCTTTTCTTACCTTGTTAGTATCGCAATGTTTTTCTTCTCTACCACTCTTACCTTTTTTACCTTCCATTACTTTATTACTAGATAAATAGGAAATTTGGGATAACGGAATAAGTGAAATTTCATCCTTCATAATAAATAAAATACTTGAGGAATTAACTTTACTAATAAATCCTTGAATCGTTTTAACTCCTTCTCTTGTTATCTTTACCCAGTTGTTTTCGTATGCTTCCAATAAACTTATAAAATCATAACGATCTGTATATGCAATATCAGAAACATCTTCCGCTGCAATGTCTTTGGTACTTCTCGTTAATCCCCTAATTTTATCATGTTTAATATAGTGAATGAATTCATCTTCATCTTTTAATACAATATGATCATGGTTATTTTCTAAAAATAACCCCTTTATTTTATCCATATTGACATCGGGATAAGTGACTTTCACTTCAAATCCCTTGAAGTGATTCATCTCTTTGTAGTACTCTTTCAAAACTTTTACCCCCTCTATTAATCAGTAAAGGACTTGATTAATCCTTTGTACTCATCTCACCAATAGAAACATTTTTGATATGCTTAATGAAAATTCGAACAACTTCCTTGTTATCTACAATAGTTAATATCCCGTCATCTACTTCATTTACAATCCCGTCTACTTTCTCATTACCACCACGATTAATTTGAATCCAATCATACTTGCACGTCTCTAACAATTTCATAAAATTTTCAGGAAGGTACTCGGCTGAATCCAATACTTTTACATCTAAGTTATAATTGTGCTTTACGTTTTCTGTAATACTTTTAATATGCTTTGTTTGATAATAAACTACCCCATCATCCTTTGTTAACAGGGCAATATAGTCATCTTTTACAGCAACCAATTTTCCAACCTTAGATTCGGAACCGCCACGATTGACTTGGACAACTTTATCTCTTAAAGCCTTAAATATCATCGTTTTTTCCATCGCTCATTCGTCTCCTTTTCTAAAAAAATTTCTATGCGTTTTCCCTGTATGTATATGCATCCTATAAGGACGTCGCACTATGCAAATGCCCGATTTCCCTATAATGATTAGAAGGCCTATCACTAGAAACCTCCACCATTTTAAGGACTTTCTTATTGATTAGCCTTCTTAAACTATTAAAATAATTAACCCGACACCTTTCATAGGCAAAGACATAAATATGAATAGGAAGAAACAATAAAAAACACAGGTGTTAATAAACTACAAGGGGGATGAATTTGAGTATCATTCAAACAGATAAGTGGATAGCTGATTTTTATGATGATCCAAAGGCTTTATGTAAGAAATTGCATGGTTATTTTAATGGCATATCTCCCGAAGAAATTTTCCACCATCTAATCCAGCATGGTATGTACAGATACCCATTAAAAAATGATGAGAATTTTATAGACTATCTACAAAATATGAAAATCTATCAAAATATTAAAAAGGAACATTTGTACCTTATGGATAAGTGGAATGGACCAGATATCCCGATTTTCATACTCCCATCAGATAGAACGAGCCGGAGACTGAAAAACGAATATAATGGAAAATCAGGACTCGCCTTTAAAGATAAGTTATTTCTTTTTCTTTCAGAAGAAAATACAATGAGCGAGCTAAGAGCATTATTTACACATGAATACAATCATGTTTGTAGACTATTACATTCTCCTGTAAAAGAAGAGAATTTTACCTTGTTGGATACAATTATTTTAGAGGGGTTAGCAGAAAATGCTGTTCAACAATCATTTAATAAAACATATCTTGCACCCTGGACCACATATTATTCTGAGCAGCAATTACGAACGTTTTGGAGAAAGTATATTCTTCCCCATAAGGAACTAGCTATTCACACAAGAAAGCATCATGAACTTTTATATGGCCTTAACTTTTATCCTCGTATGCTAGGATATTCTGTTGGTTATTATCTTGTAAATATATATTTAGAAGAGAGCAATGATTCCATAAAAAATCTACTATCCATTGACTCCAAAACAATTGCTAAAACATTGGAGATTAAAGATGAAGATAGGAATTATTAGCCCAAATCACAGGAATTTGGGGAAATGCCCATGTCAAGCAAACACCTATAACATATAGTAATTGTGTAAATCACTTGGAGGTGATGTTTGAATGGGTGAAAAATTTAATGAAGGATATGGTAGCGGGTTTGCTTTAATCGTTGTGCTATTTATCCTTTTAATCATTGTAGGTTCGGCATACGTTGGTTACTAAATAATAAATTTAAAAGAATCATTAAAGTTTGTTAAAGGAGGAATAAATATTATGAGTTGTGGATGCGGATATGGACACGGTGGATTCAATCATGGTTATGGTTACGGTGGAGGATACGGAGCTGGAAACGGTTTTGCGTTAATCGTTGTACTATTTATCCTACTAATTATTGTAGGAGCAGCTTGGCTGTAAAATAATCTAACTAAACATCTCTTACACTAAATATAAAGACACTATCATTAACTTACACTCTACTAGTAAAATCCTACAAAGCGAGGACTCCCTTTCCTTATATAGACCGCTGGTAATTAAGCCAGCGGTATTTTGTTTGTTTCCGCTCTCCAGGAAAAAACAACGTACTATTTTCCACAATGACATAATCTTAAAAAGAAATTTTATTCATCATACTAAAATTGAAATTTATCAACATTTTCGTTACACTTATTCCGAAAGAATGTAAACTAATATAAAGATAGGTGACAGATTTGACTGATTTTACACATTTTAATGAGCATGGCCGAGCAAAAATGGTTGATATTACGAATAAGAAAGAATCATCTAGAAAAGCAATTGCAAGGTCCAGTATTCAACTGAATCAGGATGTATATGAAAATATCACTCTACAAAAAAATAAAAAAGGTGATGTTTTATCCGTCGCTCAGGTTGCAGGAATCATGGCAGCAAAACAAACATCTACACTGATTCCGATGTGTCACCCCATCCCCATCAGCGGAGTAGATCTAACATTTAACTGGCAATCAAAAGAAAACCATATGTATGAACTCATTATAGTGTCAGAAGTGAAGACTAAAGGTAGTACCGGTGTAGAAATGGAAGCCTTAACGGCGGCATCAGTAGCTGCATTAACCGTTTATGATATGTGCAAAGCTGTTGACAAAGGGATGGTCATTGGAGAGACCTACCTCCTAGAAAAAAGTGGTGGTAAAAGCGGTGATTTTAAAAGAGAATAGTTCAAGGCTGGGACATAACCAAAGTATCTTACTCAAGTGACGAACAATGAATTGCATAACGAAATACACGTAGAAAATGCACTCGCTTTTTCTCACGTAGATGCTTCTGTGTCGAAGCATTCTTAGCCCTACATGGATGAGAAATCTAGGTAAGTCACACTAAGGTACGCAAAAGTATATTTCCGGGACGGCTTTTAGCACCAATCATGTTCTGGTTCTGCGTTGAAAAAATAATTTTGTCCCAGCTCATTTTTCTCTTATGCAATCCCGTAAAACATATCAGGTGTCCCCACGAATACGATTGATAATGAATAACAATAGAAAAGAGAAGCTGATGCTAATCCATACATAATACCATGCAATATTGGTTGCTCCTGTTTCAATAGCGAGATATATTGCTGTTGGAATGGTTTGCGTTTTCCCTGGAATATTCCCTGCAAACATTAGTGTTGCACCAAATTCTCCAAATCCACGTGTAAATCCAAGTACAACACCTGTTAAGATAGAACGGAAGGATAAGGGAATTACTATCTTCCACAAAATGACCCATTCTGTTGCTCCATCTACCTGAGCAGCACCAATAATATTAGAATCAACAGATAAAAAACCTGTCTTAATTGACTGATACATAAGCGGAAATGCAACTACCGCAGCTGCGATAACTGCAGCGGTTGTCGTAAATAAAAGACTATTTCCTGTTATGCTTTCAATAGCTTGTCCAACCCAACTATTTCTCCCAAAAATAATAATTAATAAAAATCCAATGACCGTTGGTGGTAGAACAAGAGGAAGAAAAAATATGGTTTCAATAATAGCTTTACCCTTCCTATGCTTCTTTGTCATCCAAAATGCTGCAAGAATGGCGAGAATAAACGTCCATATCGTAGCCACAGTGGCAACATAAAAGGATAATTGGACGGGATACCAGGACCATTGCATATTCAAATTCACCTACTTCATCGCTTGGAACCCATTGCGTTCAAAAACTTCTCCGGCTGTATCGCTTAATATAAATTGGTAAAATTTCTTCATTGCTGCCAATTTATCTTTTTGATTTTCATTCTTTATCACCGCAACATAATATTCAATAGGAGAATGCAAGTCTGACGGATATGTTTCTAATACCGAAATCTCGTTTTCTCCCAAGACATCGCTTGCATAAACAATGCCAATATCAGCTGCGGATTGATTAACTAAAGTTAACACTTGACTTACATCCTTCGTAAAAACAATTCGGTCTTCTAGAAAATTCCATACTTCTAAACTTTTTAATAATTCCTTTGAGTATGTTCCAGCAGGTACTGCATCCACTGTTCCCATTGCTAACGTTCCTGATGTATTTCCCAAAAACTCATCCAATGATTTCACGTTGTTCTCTTTAGAGGTTATGAGTACAAGACTATTTTCCAGAATTGCAGTGCCCTTTCGAACATGACCCTGTTGTTCTAATTTATCGTAATCTATCTTGGAAGCTGAAAAAAACATATCTATTGGAGCACCTTGCTCAATTTGCCTTCTCAATGAACCAGAACCACCAAAATTAAAAGTAATATGTATGGAAGGATTTTCTATCTCGAAAATATCTTTTAATTCTAATAGACTTTCTGTCATGCTAGACGCTGCAGAAATCCTTAGCTCCATTTTTTCATCCGTTGCTTTGGTAGACGTGCACCCTACTAAAAGAACAAGTATGCTACAAATAAAAATAAAGAAAAATTTTTTCATGATTATTCATCCTGACTATTGCTGTACATCCTTATGAATTTCTTTTACCATATGTCCAATTTCAGGTAGGATTAGTTTCTCCATCGCTAACGTTACTGCACCCGTGGATCCTGGAATAGAAAATATCAGGCAATTATTTGCTACACCACATGTTGCACGTGATAGGATGCTTGCTGTCCCAATATCATATTGAAAACTAAGAAACCGGAATAATTCCCCAAAGCCCGGAAGATGCTTATCAAATAAAGGCTCAACTGACTCTATCGTTACATCACGATAAGCAATGCCCGTCCCACCATTAATAATGACCGCTTCTAGTTTATCACTATACATTGCCTTTTCCACAATCATGCGTATTTGTTCCTTGTCATCTGGTACAATTCGATAAAGAGGTACCTGGTGGTCATTTTCTATTAATAAGTCCATTATTCTTTTTCCACTTTTATCTGTTTCTTTCATTCTTGTATCACTAACAGTTAATACCGCACATCTTACATTTGCCTTAGCTTCTTTACGGTGCTTTGATAGCATGTCAAACACTCCTTTCTTATTTTTAGCTGTTGTATTTCCATAGCGATAAGACCCCATAACACAAGCTACTACACATTTTCTTTCACATGCATAATAGCTCCTTTGTTTTTATTACGTGATTAACTAAGACCCTTAACGAGAAGAATTCAAGATACCTCAAGAATTATAAATGATGGTCGGCTCCTATAAACTCCTGGTTCGTTCATCTAACAATCAATGGGAATGAGTGAAGTTTCACTTTATTCCGATGATATCCATTTAGCATAGTCTTCTTGGCGATTTATATTATAAAAAGGATATTCTTCCTCTATGGATATATACTTCACACGACATTCATTTAAAATTCCAGAAACAGCCCTATTACCTTGTTTTAATTGTTTCTGAATAACATCCTTTACTGTGTGGCGATAAATCCCAATAAGTGGCTGAACCTTACCTCCGGATTCCGGAATGACAGCATCGAAATTTTCGTCCACATGGCCCTTAATAATTGCGATAATTCTAGATTCCATAAATGGTACATCTGTTGGGATAACAATATACCATTCACTTTTTAAAGTCTGCATTGCTGTATATATACCTGCAAGTGGCCCTTGACCCCTAAACTCCTTTATATCATTTATTATAGCAAAATTACGATGTTCATGAAAAAATCTTCTCGAAATCTGCGGATTAGTTACGACGAGAAGGGATTCTACTTCTGGACATAACGCATCGATTGAATATTCATAAAAAGCCTTTCCATTTCTTATAGCAAAAGATTTGGGTGAACCAAATCTTCTCGACTTGCCACCTGCAAGAACGACACCTACAAATTCATCTTTCATAACATCACACTCATTCATATATAGTTTGAACAAAATTCACAAATTCGTAACTAGCTAGTCACCGAATCCATTCCATCCAATGTTAAAATATAATTATAGCAAAATGTTTTGCAATCATAGAGGAGGGTTATTGATATGCAAACAAGTTTATTATTAAAAACGCGCACACAGGATAAAATTATCTCCTCAGAACTTAGAGCATTAATGGACTCAATAGGTACCGTTAAAACAATGGATAAGGATTCTTATTTGTTTCACGAAGGAACAGATGCCCATGAAATATATATAATTAAGTCAGGATTAGTACAGGTCTCCAAATTAACGACAGACGGTAAGGAAATGATCCTTAGGATTTGTAAAGATAAAGATATAATTGGTGAATTAACCCTATTTAGTAATAATCCAAAATATTTACTAAGCTCTAAAGTTCTAGAGTCTGGAGAAGTATTGGTTATTGAAAAAGATTTATTAGAAAAAACATTAATAACGAATAATTTTCTTACATTTGAATTTATGAAATGGACCAGTAATCATATGCGTAAATTCCAAACGAAGATTAGAGATTTAATGCTGAATGGAAAAAAAGGTGCTCTATATTCCACGCTTATCCGCTTATCAAACAGCTATGGTATTAAACAGAATGATGGAATACTAATAGACCTCGTTTTAACGAATCAAGAACTAGCCAAATTCTTTGCAGCTTCAAGGGAAAGCGTTAATCGAATGCTGGTTGAACTTAGAAGATTAGGTGTTATAAAAATGGATAAGTCCGGAAGAATTAAAATCCTGAACATGGACTATTTACGTCAAGAAATCGGATGTGAAAACTGCCCTATTGAAGTATGTAATATAAATTAGAACTATCTTATCTGAAAGCATGAGACTGGGACAAAAGTATTTTCTCTAGGCAAAAGCCGAACGCGATTGGTGGATAAAAACTGCTCCGAAAAATAGTGCGTTGTTCGTCTTTTGTGTTAAATACTTTAGCTATGTCCCAGCCTCTTTTTAGATGTGAAATCCCAGTTCTAAATGGTCCATTAACCATGCACAAAAAACGTTATATTCCGAATGACAAAAAGTAGGATAAGGTAAATGTAAATCTCTCCATTCAAACGGAAGGATAACAGCCTGAATATTTTCAACTTCTTTCAATAGGTTCAATTCTTCTTTTCTATTAATCAATACAACCTTTGGAAAAGGCTCATTTTTAAAACCTTCCATTACTATAGTTTCTATATTCATCCACTTATAACATGCTATCATTTCTTTTATAGTCCATGTTTGCTTAACTAGCTGTAGTACTCCATCACCTTCTACTCCAGCTACTACAGCTCCTGATTGTTTGTGTTTCATGCTATCCGTGTTTTCTAATCCGGTTGGTACACCACCATGACCATGATGTTTTAATGAAGCTACATTCTTCCCTTGTTTGGATAAAGTCTCTATTACTTTCGTTGCAAGGGTTGTTTTCCCGCTATTCTTATACCCAACAATTTGGATAATTTGCATTCCTCTTAACCACCACTTACAGGTGGAATAAACGCAACCGTATCACCAGCACGAACGATATCTGTGTCGATTGCATATTCCTCATTTATTGCTACCATCACTTGATCTATCTCTGTTAAAGGATAACGTTCTTTTAACGAATTTTTTAAGTCTGTCACAGATATCTGGTCCAATTCAATATCAACCCGATCCTTGCCAACCTTTTCTTGCAAAGAGGCAAAAAGTAATATATGAATCATATTTTCACATCCTTTTTATCTGGTTTTCCATCTGGGTAGGAAACATTTTCTAATTGATCCCCAATCCATGTTTCACCATCTTCCCAATGTTCCTTTTTCCAAATTGGTACCATCTGCTTGATTCGTTCAATGGCATATTCATTTGCTTCATAGGCTGCCTTACGATGTGGAGATGAAACAGCTATAACAACAGCAATATCAGAGATGTCTAATCGACCGACTCGATGGGTAATGGCAACTTTTGTATTCGGCCATTTTATTTCAACTTCTTCTCCAATTTTTGCTAACATTTTTACTGCCATTGGTATATATGCTTGATATTCTAAATAAATGGTTCGCTTCCCTTTTGTCCATTCTCGAACAGTGCCGATAAAGGTTGTAATTGCACCTGCTTCTCTTCGTTCAACTTTTTTCACTAATGCTTCAACTTGGATAGGTTTATTTGTAATTTCAAACAGGGAGTCATTCTTCATTACGATTTCTCCTTCTTACATTATCTGTCAACATGAAAGCTTCTAGGTTTGTCCCTTCCTGATCTTCCAACAGCATAACTTCAACCTCCATCCCCTTTTCATAGCCTCTTGTACCACCAGGTAAAATAATCAAGACATTGGCATCTGCTAAAGAGGATACAACATTCGATTTATCAAGCCCTACTGGGGTAGCCATTAGTGTTCCTTTGTCATAGGATAACTTTCCACGAACAAAGCGATCAAAAGGATTTGCCTTTTTAAAATCCGCACCAAGCAATGCTACTTCCTTCTTAGAAAAAGCATTTTCTGAATGTAAGAAGGTTCGAATAATAGGTCTTGTATACAGTTCAAATCCTACGTAGCAGGCAGAAGGATTCCCTGAAAGACCAAATAGTAATTTTCCGTCCATTTCTGCAACTGTCGTTACACTACCAGGCCTCATCATAATCTTATTAAATAAAACATTTGCACCTAGTTTCTCATAAATAGCAGGAAGATAATCATAATCCCCTACGGAAACACCACCAGTTGTAATAAGGATGTCCACCTCTTCTAGTGCGTCATTTACCTGTTTAAAGCAAGTATCAAACTCATCACTAAATTGACCATAGTAGATCGGCTCTCCGCCTGCTCGAATGACTTGCGAAAAAACCATGTAAGCATTACTATTTCTTATTTTTCCCGGCACCATTGGTTCATCTAAATCTAATAACTCACTTCCCGTTGCAATGATTCCTATTTTCGGCTTTTTGCTGACAGGTACCTTTTTATAACCAAATGTTGCTAATAATGCAACCACGCCTGGGTTAACAAAAGTACCTTTTGAAACAAGTGTTGTTCCTTTTTTGGTATCCTCACCGGTAAAAGAAATATTATCTCCCACCTGTAATGGACGCCTAATTTGAATCATTGGATGATCATTATTAACAAATTCCTTTACAACTTCAAACATAACAACAGCGTCACAACCATCAGGTATTTGAGCACCTGTCATAATCCGTACAGCCTGCATGGGGCCAACTTCTCCTTCAAATACACTTCCTGCCCCAATTTCACCGATAACCTCTAATTCAATTGGATTTCTAGTTGAAGCTTCTTTCGTATCTTGTGCTCGTAAAGCGAATCCATCATATGGGGATCGATCAAATGGTGGCACATGATGGTCAGCTAATAAATCCTCACCAAGAAAACGTCCATAGCTTTGCTCAATTGGTGTGTATTCCTTGCTTCCTTCATGTTGGTATATCATAATCCGTTTAATAGCTTCGTTTACTTTTATAGGTTTTCGTCTTTCTACCACACTTTTTCACCCTCATCCTGCTAATTGGTTATAAATAGATTTTGCTTTCTCTATTGAATCTGTCCCATGAACCAATGTTCTTCCATCCTGAAAAAATACAAGACGATATGATTTATACTCTATCGATAATAAAAACTCATTATATTTAATAGGAGCAATATTCCTTAGTCGATTTGCTAATTCATCTAAATTTGGTTTTTGCGGTTTTCTAATTTGAACGGTATTTCTTCCACATAAAATGTCGGTTTTCGTACTTGATTCATATTGCAGATTCGGATAACTTGGATTTTTTCCACAAGTTGGACATTCTTGTTTTTTTGCTCGTGCTACATTCATCATATGATAATGATTATTCCATAAATCAAAAGTTACTAATTTACTACGTAATGCTTTTTTATCCCCTACAAGTAACTTTATGACCTCTGTTGTTTGATGGGCTACTACCATTTGAACGGCTGGGGAGATAATTCCAACAGAGTCACATGTAGCTCCAGATACAGGAATAGAATTTAATAAACATTGAAGACAGGGTGTTTCATTCGGTAAAATCGTAAAACTCATACCTGTACTTCCAACACAAGATCCGAAAACCCATGGTAGTTCCTCCCTCTGTAACAGATCATTCAGGATAAAACGAGTTTCAAAATTATCCGTCGAATCGATTACCATATCTATTCCTTTAAGTAAGGGTAGTAAGGAATCCGGAGTAACATCTAAAACATGTGCATGTATCATAACTTCTGAATTGATTTCTAACAATCTTTTTTTAGCTGCTACAGCTTTAGGAAGCTGATGGCGAACATCCTCCTCTGTATACAATTGTTGGCGCTGTAAATTGCTAAGTTCGACATAATCACGATCAACAATCGTTAGTTCACCTACACCAGAGCGGACTAAATTTTCAGCGTTAGCAGATCCTAATGCACCACAACCAATAATCAAAACATGTTTATTTAATAGTTTCTTTTGACCGTTCTCTCCAATAGGTTTGAATAACGCTTGACGCGAATACCTTTCACTCATTTTCCTTCTCCTTATCCACCTATATAAGACATTTCAATCTTTTTCTTCGTTCTTGCAGACTCTTCTGTTCGTTCATCTGAATACCGGTCCGTTCGATTATTCCATATTTTAATAATTTCATTCCTAACTTCCACATCACTTTTATCGGAACGCAATAAAGCTTTAAAATCGAACCCATTTTCAGCAAATAAGCATGTATACATTTTTCCATCTGCCGCAATTCTTGCCCTCGTGCATGTAGAGCAAAAGGATTCAGATACAGATGTAATAAAACCAACCTCCGTTCTGCTTCCAACATATTGATAACGTTTCGCAACTTCTCCAATATAGTCAGGGTCGACAGGTACCATGTCAAAATGCTGGGATAACTGCTCAAAAATTTCCTTTTTCGTAACGACACTACTGAAATCCCATCCATTTGACTGACCTACATCCATAAATTCGATATAACGTAAGGTGATTCCTTGTTCCTTGAAGTATTTTGCCATCGGAACGACTTCTTTATCATTCATTCCTTTTTTGACAACCATATTTACTTTTACTTCAAGCCCAACTTCTTTTGCTTTTTGGATTCCTTTAAGAACACGATCCGGACCAACTCCACTATCATTTATAGATTTAAAAAGGTTTTCATCTAGTGCATCTAAACTTACATTTACTCGTTTTAATCCTGCTTTCTTTAGCTTCTCAGCCATATGTCCTAATAGCGAACCATTTGTAGTTAAACCAATATCCTCTAGGCCTTCAATGGACATAAGCTTTTCTATTAATACTGGTAAATCCCTTCTTAAAAGTGGCTCTCCTCCTGTCAATCTTATCTTTTTCACACCTAAATCTATAAAAATAGCAGCTAGCCGCTCGATTTCCTCAAAACTCAAAAGCTGCTCCCTTGGCATAAAAACAAAATCTCTGCCAAAGATTTCTTTTGGCATACAATAGGTACATCGAAAATTACAACGATCTATAACTGAGATACGAAGATCCTGTAGGGGTCGACCTAGTTTATCTGTGATTACTGTCACTCGGATCATCTCTCCTTTTAGAGGTTGTTCAAAAGGTCTGATAAAATGTCACATTCCATTTTTATCCCCTTTTTGAACCCATACTTTTTAAATTAACCATTCTCATTTCTAATTATATCTACTATTATAAGTGATGTCTGTTACAAATATCACTATTTTTCAAAAAAACTAATGTTCTCCTTCGTTTGGTTTTGTTCGTAGCTTCACAAATTTATCTTCATACATTCTTCTTTTTCTTTGGTTGAGGTTTCTAGTATAAAATTCTATGATACCAGCTAAAGCCTCTTCTATTAACTCTTTATTACGAGCCCTTTCTATTAAATAGAAACCTTTTTCAATATAATACTCTGCCCTTTGTATATCTTTTTCTTCCATATTTTCATAACAATAGGCTAAGCGTATAGATGTAAGACCTTTTTCTTCCTTACAGTTCGGTAAATTTTCATAGATTTCTAATGCTTTCTTATAGTAGGAGAATGCTTCTTCATACTTTTCTTGCTGTACGTAGTTAAAGGCTATGGCCTGTAGTGTGTTCCCACATGCAAGTGATTTTTTCTTTCCACCCTTTTCTAATTGCTCTAGGAATTCTTGAAAAACGGCAAATGCCTTTTCAAAATCTTTTTCATCAGAATAAATTTTTCCTAAAGCATAAAGGAATTGGCTCCTTACTTTCGGGAATGGAGTAGACAAGACTAATCCCTTTTCCAGATATTCCCTTGCATTTTTCCATTTAAACGTCTTGATGGACAATGTTCCGATTTTAGAATAGATAAAAACAATCATAAAGTGATTCTCATCATAAAAGGACGTTAGTTGTTGAAGTGCTTGTTTATAGTAATTAATGGCTCTCGGAAAGTTCCCTAAATTCTCATCAATTTCAGCAAGCATTAAAATCGCTTTTGAAATTTCTAAATGATTCCCTTTATAGATTTCGTCCATCAATTTAATAGCATCTGTTATGGTTTTTCTGGCTTTTCTTAAATCGACCCGAAAATTCACTTCGCCAATCTTTAAAAGAATTCGTGCTTCAGACTCTTTATCACCTTGTTCACGATAGGCTTTCCTTAATTCCTCATATAGTTCTATAGCCTTCGGATAGTTCTCTATCTGAATATAGGCACCAGACAGAATATCGACTGTTTTAGAAATGATAGGATGTGTGGTAGGAACAGCTTTATGGTAATAAACTAATGCCTTTTCAAGTTGAGCTAAGCCACTTTCCATATTTTCTTCTTCCATGGAGATCCTAGCCAAACTACTAAAAATATGTCCTTTTGACAGTGAGTCTTTATAATCATTCGCATCTAAAAAGGCTAACAGTTTTGCTAACTCTATCCTCGCGGTAGATTGTTGACCATATTCCCTTTCTAAAGCAGCATAATCCAAATACGTATCAATAATTACTTCTATATACTCTTTTGAGACATCCTTTGTCATCCGAATAGCTTGCCTGCTGTAATTTCCAGCTTTGTCGTACTGTTTTATTTTTCTGTAATATTTAGCAAGGGTACTTAATATAAGAAATCTATCATCTGATACTAACTCCGGTTTGCTTTCTAATTTATTTTCTAATTCCATTATTTTCACTTTTGCTTTTTGAGGTGTATCATGCAGAATGAAGTCCTTAACATTAGCACATAAGGTAAGAATAGTTGGGGATTGTTGGTTTTCTACAGTAGTATTTATCATGAAATTCACAACCTTATCTTAAATAATAAAAACTTTAATGTTTCATATACGTTCAAAAAGAAAATGAACGGACTTTTTGAACATTGTTACAGGATCAAGTGTAAGCTAATTAGGAAGAACAAACTTAACCCTAAACCTAAGTGTATTTTTCGCAATTTGCCAGTAGGTTTGAATAATCTTAACCATCCTGTTCCAACTAATAAAAATAAATTTAAACATGCTATGAGACCAACTACCATTTTAGTAATGGAATAAGAGAAACCATACCATTTAATAATAAAGACGGCATGGAGTATTATAAAAATTAATGCAGAAGTTCCAGTCCAGCGGTGAAATGGCAAAACCTTTTTTGAAATATTAGCTAATTTAATTTTCCTTTTACGATCCGGAGTTGTCCGTATCGAGGAAAACATAGCATTTCTCGTCCAATTAAATAAGTAAAATAGAAATCCTATTAAGCCAAATAAAACGGGCAGGCTTAATGTCGAAAAAGTATAATGTGTCATCACTTGATATAATACTAATAATAATAGAAAGATATTAGCATAAAACCACTTGCTCATATAGCCTCTCCTTTAATACCTTAAAAAGATCCTCATGAAGAGAGCATGTATTAAATGCTGCTCTCTTCAGATACTTTCTTCGTTTGAGGAATTCTTTTTTTATATATAACATAGCTTCTCCTCAAATATTTAACTGGAAAACTGAATGCATGTACCAATCTTGTAAATGGCCAAACTACATATAAAGCAAAAGTAGCATAAATATGAATTTTAAACCAAATTGGAATGGTTGCCATAAGCTCTGGCTGAACATTAAATATGAATAATCCCCTTAGCCATGGTGCAATCGTTGTTCGATAATCGAACCCATTAGAATCAACATTTAATGAAGTAGCTATAAGTCCAGTTACAATGGCCAGAATAAGGAAAATTAATGTAACCCAATCACTCGTGGATGTTGTTGCTTTAATTCGTTTTATACTTATTCTTCTATATGTTAAAAGGATTATTCCTATTAATGCAGCGATACCTACTGGAACACCAAAGGTAATCGCAATAACATGGTACATATGCTCTGTAATACCTAGTGCATTATAAAAACTCACCGGAATAATTAAACCTAAAACATGTCCTCCAAATACAAATATAATGCCCCAATGGAATAAGAGAGAGCCAATTCGAAGACGTTTTTTTTCAAGAAATTCACTTGATTTCGTCGTCCATCCAAATTGATCTTTCTGATATCGATAAACATGACCACCAATAAAAATCGTCAGTACAATATAAGGGAAAACCCCCCATAATAATAAATCCGTTAAGTCCATTTAAACACCCTCCTCTTAAGACGAATAAAACAAGAAAATCAATGTATTTCCTTTGATACTAGAGTTGTTGATAACCCATTATTTGCCATTTGCAGCATAAGGGCATCAAATAATAAATGATAGTAACTTCCTGTTTCTGTTACTTTTTTGCGAATTTCCTCTATGGCTTTGATATGCATCATTAATAATTCATTGCTTGTTTCAATAGGTGTATTGGCACAAAACTCTAACATAAGTGGTAAATAATCAGGTAATTCTTTCTCTGTTACTTCAAAGCCATGCGCTTCATAGAATTTCTTTAACTTTAATAGTTCCAATCCACGCTCTCGCTGTTCTCCTAACTTCAAATACGTAACATAAAGATTCGTTATTCGTCCAAAATCAAAATGTTCAATATAGTGACTTATCCATTCTTCTAATGAGATTTTCTTGGAATACTTCACAAATTGCTGAAGACAGTCTCTAATTAAAATGTCCTCTGTTTTTTCTATTTCTCTATCAAGTTCAGGTAAAATTTCAACCATTTCCTCGTTAGGATAATGTAGCAAAAATGATATCAATTGATAAATTTGCTGATTCATAGTCAACCACCTTCATTGGAATTAGGCAGCTGAACAGAAGATGTTCAAACTGCCAATCATTAATTAAGAAAGTACTCCACAGCTTCCTGGGCCACCAGCAAAGTCTAAACCACATGCTCCTTGTTCATCATATAAATCAGCCACTTCCTCTTTATGGCTGTGTGGAATGACAAAGCGATCTTCATATTTTGCAATAGCTAATAAACGATACATTTCTTTTATTGCTTTTTCAGTTAAACCTAGTTCTGCAATGATTTCCTGATCAAACTCTTTTCCAGTTTGTTCAGCCCGCATAAAGCTACGCATTACCGCCATTTTTTTCAATACAGTACGAATATGACCCGTATCTCCAGCTGTTAAGAGATTTGCTAGATATTCAATAGGAATACGCATATTATCAATCGCAGGGAAAATATCCTCTGTATCCGCTTGACTTCCTTTTCCTTCAATCATGTTCATAATTGGGCTTAGTGGCGGAATATACCAAACCATTGGCATTGTTCTGTATTCAGGATGAAGTGGTAAAGCAATTTTCCAATCAATAATCATTTTATAAAGTGGTGATGCCTGAGCCGCTTCAATCCAGTCCATTGGAATACCGTCTTTTTTCGCTTGTTTAATAACTTCTGGATCGTTTGGATCTAGGAAAATACCTAGTTGTGCATGATAAAGGTCTTTTTCATCCTCAACAGAAGCTGCTTCTAGTACCCGATCTGCATCATATAGCATGATACCGATGTAGCGAATACGTCCCACACATGTTTCCGCACAAATGGTTGGTTGACCATTTTCAATTCTTGGGAAACACATTGTACATTTTTCTGCTTTATTTGTTTGCCAGTTAAAGTAAACTTTTTTATATGGGCAGGAAGTTGTACAATGCCTCCATGCACGACATGCATTTTGATCGACAAGAACAATTCCATCCTCATCTCGTTTATACATAGCACCAGATGGGCAAGAAGATACACATGGAGCATTAATACAGTGTTCACAAATTCTTGGAAGGTACATCATAAACACATCTTCAAATTCTGTTTTGATTGATTCTTCCATCTGCACAACGTTTGGGTCACGAAGACCTGTAATATGTCCACCAGCTAAATCATCTTCCCAGTTTGGTCCCCACTCTAGGTCCATGAATTGCCCAGTAACCGCTGATTTTGCTCTAGCAACTGGCTGGTGATTTCTCTCAGGACTATTTGTTAATGTTTCATAGTCGTAGTTCCACGGTTCAAAATAATCATCCATTTCTGGTTGGTTTGGATTATGGAATAGGTTTAATAGTCGGTTTGTCTTAGAACCTGACTTCAATCGAAGTTCTCCCTTATGAAGTTCCCAACCACCTTTATATTTTTCCTGGTCTTCCCATTGTTTTGGATAACCGATACCAGGCTTTGTTTCTACATTGTTAAAGTACATATATTCTGCTCCTGGGCGATTTGTCCAGGTGTTTTTACATGTCACACTACACGTATGACAACCAATACACTTATCAAGGTTCATAACCATTCCAACTTGTGCTTTAATCTTCAAACCAATCTACCTCCTTCATTTTTCGAATAACTACATTTAAATCCCGTTGGTTACCAGTTGGACCATAATAGTTAAACCCATAACTTAATTGCGCATATCCACCAATCATATGGGTGGGTTTTACATGGATCTTGGTAGGACTATTATGTGTACCTCCACGATTCTTCGTTAGCTTCGTTCCTGGTGTATGAATATGACGATCCTGGGCGTGGTGCATAAATGCCATTGTTCTCGGTATACGGTGAGAAACAACCGCCCTCGCTACTACAACCCCATTTCGGTTAAAGCATTCTATCCAATCATTATCTTCTACATCAATATCAGCTGCATCTTCTTTATTCAGCCACACGGTTGGACCACCACGGAATAGATTTAACATTGGCTGTGAATCGAAATACATACTATGGACGGACCATTTATTATGAGGTGTCAGATAATTTAATGTTATTTCTTTTCCTTCTTTATCCGGACGATTGGAACGAAATGGTTTATCATTCAAGATTGGTTTAAATATAGCAAATGATTCACCAAATTCCTTCATCATCTCGTGATCAAGAAAGTATGATTGTCTACCTGTAATCGTCCTAAATGGAATCATTCTTTCAATATTGGTTGTAAATGGAGAATACCTTCTTCCACCTTTTTCCGAACCACTAAATGCTGGTGACGTGATGACAGTTTTTGGTTGGGCAGTGATATTATCAAATGTAAATAACTCTTCTTCCCTTTCCGTAGCCAAATCTTTTAACTCAAGATTTGTCTGTTTCTCTAGTGCCTCCCATGCTCTTACAGCAACTTTTCCATTTGTTGTGGAAGAAAGCATTAATACTGCATCACAAGCATCTCTTGCACTCGAAATATCTGGACAACCATCTGTAATCGTTCCATTTTGTACGGTACCAAATGTACGTTTGGCCTGTTCATATTCTTTTTCCATATTCCAGTTAATCCCTTTTGTTCCATAAGGCCCCTTCGCAATGTTTGGTCCGAGTGCTGTCATTTTATTGTAAATTTGCTTAAAATCACGCTCTACAACATGGATTTGTGGCATAGTTTTCCCTGGAATAGGTTCACATTCCCCTTTTGACCAGTCTCTTATCTCACCAAAGGCCTGAGACATTTCTGCTGTTGTATCATGATTTAATGGGGTTGCAACAATTTCTTTAATTGTATCCATATCAAGTTCTTCTGCTAAATCGGATACGCCCTTTGCAACAGCTTTAAAAATATCCCAATCTGATTTAGCTTCCCAGGGTGACGTGATTGCTGGATTAAATGGATGTACAAATGGATGCATATCCGTACTTGATAAATCATACTTTTCATACCATGTTGATGCAGGCAAAATTACATCAGAGTATAGTGCTGTACCCGCCATCCTAAAATCAAGATTGATAAGGAGATCGACTTTTCCTTCCGGTGCTTCTTCTCGCCACTCTATTTCTTTTGGACGAATACTGTCTTCATCCGAATTAAGGAGTCCATGTGATGCACCTAATAAATGTTTAAGGAAATACTCGTGTCCTTTTCCAGAACTGGAAATTAAGTTTGCTCTCCAAACAAATAAATTTCTAGGGAAGTTAACTGGATTGTCAGGATCTTCAATAGCAAATTGTAGTTTCTTCTCTTTTAGTTGTTTTGCAACATAATTTCCAATTTCTTCTGTTGTTTCATTGCCTGCTTCAATAGCCTCGTTATATAAATCAATTCCATTTTTAGTAAACGTTGGGTAAGATGGTAGCCATCCTAATCGTGCTGCTAATACGTTATAATCACCTGGATGATCATATCTTGCTTTTTCTACTGTAGCACTGGCAAGTTCCGATAATGGAGTTTCTTCATAACGCCACTGGTCTGTTGCAAAATAGAAAAAGGAAGTACCGTTTTGGAATTTCGCAGGACCTCCCCAGTCCTTAGCTGATTGAATCGTAGCCCAACCTTCTGCAGGTCGAAGTTTTTCTTGTCCTACATAGTGGGCCCAGCCACCACCATTAACACCTTGTGCACCAACCATAAGGATTAGATTTACAACTGCACGATAAATGGTGTCTGAGTTATACCAATGGTTAATTCCAGCTCCCATAATAATCATGGAGCGCCCCTTCGTATCGATAGCATTTTGAGCAAATTCACGGGCAATTTTAATAACTAAATGACGATCCACCCCAGTTATTTCCTCTTGCCATGCTGGGGAAAATGGTGCGATTTCATCATAGGAACTTGCAGCCTCACCGCCTAGTCCACGATCAATGCCATAGTTAGCAAGCATTAAATCATAGACTGTTGCAACATATTCGGTTTTGCCGTCTACCTCAACCTTTTTAACCGGAACGGCACGTTTTAATACTTTTTTCTCCCTAGCATCGAAGTATGGCATATCGACATGTACTACTTCATCTTCCATACCTAGAAAACTTAATATTGGCTCAATGTTTTCATTGGTATTTTCATCAATCAGTTTTAGATTCCATTTTCCTTTTTTGTCCCAGCGTGAACCCATGGTACCTTGTGGAATAGAAAATCCCTCCGTACGTTTGTTATACATAGCTGGTTTCCATTCATTATTATCTATATCCATACCTAAGTCCTTCGCATGGAAGAATCGATCTGCTATAAACTTGCCATTCTCTTTTTTCAAAAGAACGGAGAATGGGAAATCCGTATATTGTTTTGCATAGTCCTCAAAATAAGGTGTGTTGTTTTTATCGTAAAATTCATTTAATATAACATGGCCCATTGCCATTGCTAAAGCACCATCTGTCCCTTGTCTAACAGATAACCAGTCATCAGCAAATTTTGTTGATTCTGCATAATCCGGGCTCACAGAAACTACTTTGGTCCCTTTGTACCTTGCCTCAACTAGAAAGTGAGCATCAGGTGTGCGTGTCATTGGTACATTGGAACCCCAGGTCATGATATAGCCGGAGTTAAACCAGTCAGAGCTTTCTGGTACATCTGTTTGATCCCCCCAAATTTGTGGAGAAGCTGGTGGTAAGTCAGCATACCAATCGTAAAAACTGAGCAATTGTCCACCCATTAAATGTAAAAAGCGACTACCAGCTGCGTAACTAATCATCGACATTGCTGGAATTGGAGAAAATCCAACATTACGATCCGGTCCATATTTCAAAGTAGTGTATAGTGTGGATGCTGCCACAAGCTTAGTCACTTCTTCCCAATCAGCTCGAACCAGCCCGCCTTTACCTCTTGCTTGTTTATAAAAAGCTGCTTTTTCCTTATCCTCTACAATACTTTTCCATGCCTCTAATGGATTATCATAGACTTCAAGCGCTTCTTTCCACATATTCAGTAACCTTTTACGAACGTATGGATATTTCACACGTAAAGGACTGTATATATACCAAGAGAAACTTGCACCCCTTGGACATCCACGTGGTTCAAACTCCGGCATATCAGGTCCAGTAGTAGGATAATCTAATGCTTGCCCTTCCCATGTGACAATTCCATCTTTTACGTATATATTCCAGCTGCATGAACCCGTACAGTTTACACCATGTGTAGATCGGATTACCTTGTCATGCTGCCATCTTCTTCGATATACATTCTCCCAATCACGATTACCCTCTTGTAATTGGCTATGATTATTTGAATATGTTTCTTTCGGCTTCAAGTAATTCATTCGTTGCCATAGTGGAGATGATTTCTTTTTCATCGTTGTCCCTCCAATTAAATTGCTTTGTTTACTCTATATTTACATTTAACCATGCCATTTTTTTACTTGATGTGAAAAATGTCACATTGGAGATAACTGTCATTAATTGGTCACAAAAATACATATTCTTTCTGCTTTTATAGAAAATTACTATTGAGATCTTTTTTAAGGCTTCTTGTGAATTTTATAGTTTCTTTCTTCTTATTTGAAAGAAGATGCGCAATAACTCTAAAAATCAAGATAGTATAATAATACCGATACGTAAATACATCGACGTGCTATTCACAGGACAAGGAAGGCTTCGTGAGCATGACATCTTCGTTAGAAAATCGGATAGTATTTTCAAGGAGGCAACTGCACTCCATTCCAATTCACTATTCAATATGTGAATAAATTTTTGACATAAATAGAAGGTGTGTGATGTTTAGCACCAACCAGCGAAGGAATACACGAAGACTCAAGTGGGATGAAAAGCCTAGGTGAGACTACGGAGCATTAGCTCGGAGGAGGCTCAGCAGCTCCCACGGAAAGCGTAGTGTATTTCCGCAGCGGTATTTAAGCTCCAGATTTCAGGTGAAGTTACTGCGCATTCTATATATTTTGTGAAAAAAAAATTAAAAATAAAAAAGTCCTTCATCTAAAATGAAGGACAAAAATTATATCTGTATTTTTCCATAAAATGTGCATTAAACCAAATTCCTTTTTTGTACTAATTCTTCTGTTATCAATCGAGATCTTATATATACCACTATCTGGCCAAGTAACGCAAGTAGGACGATCCATGCCCAGAATGGCATAAAAACATGCTGAAAATTATCTAACCATGTAGGCATCGGATAGTATGGGTTAACCTGCATCACAGAAGTAAATGCATAAAACATACCAAATGTAAAGTTTCGTGACCATTGCGTGACATTGTATTTAAATACCCCTTCTTTCCATCCATATACTTTAATACGTTTAATGGCCCGGATAATCTCAAGTACTTCAACGATAACAATTAAAATGAAAATAATAATCCAAAGTATGATTGCGAATAAAGTAGTAAACGTATTGGAAGAAACAATAGCTAAACCAGTAATGGACAATGCTCCGTGAATAATACAATTTGTATTTGTCCAATCATCAACAAGAGTCCAGCCATTTTGTCTTATATAACGATTTATTATTAAGACCATCCCTAGTATATAGAAGAATACACCTAACATAATTATAGAGCTTGAAATGATTTTAGGTAATTCAAAAAAGACATTATTTAATAACACAATAATGGACTGGGTTCCAACTGCTGACAATAAAACGACTCCATGCGCTGGAAAATTCTGATGGTCGAAAAATAGTTGTTTAAAGTTGTAAAAACAATTGACTAAGAAAAATAAAAACAAAAACGTATTTAAAATGCCCATGGCCTGAGTAACAGGTAAAATTTCAGGAAAATACTTAAGAAATACATTACATAATACTGACACACCAGCTATCCAAGTCCCTATTGCAAATGAATTAACCGGGTGTTTTAAAAATGGAATAAGAAAATCACGGTGTACAAATTGAATAGATAATCGAGAATAAATGAAAATCCAAGCTAAAAGTAAAAGAAATGCTAAATAAACGCCTACATCCTTATCTAAAAAAGGAAATGCCTGTACAGCACCAATTAGGAAAATCCCGTTTGCCATTATAATGGCACCTGAGGCTGGCGCTATTTTCTTATACTTACCTTTTAATAACATATTTTCACTTCCTATCAAGTAACTTTTCTACCTACTCATAAGTTAACACATTTTTATTGTCTAGCATGTGAAAAATGTCACTTGTTATTTTATCTTATTCTTAGTTAACGAATCAAGACAATGTTTAAGGTTATACTATCCATTTCTACCATGCAATATTTAATATACAAAAAGAATCAGAAGCATGTAATTTGCTTCTGATTCAATATATAATGCGGTACTAAGATTCTTGTCTTTGATATTCATCCCTTGCCCTGTATTGTTGAGGCGCTCTTGATGGATACCGGATTGGGAAGCTAAAGATATGAACCAATCTCGTAAACGGAATCGTCGCAAAGAACGCAAATGCGGAGGCAACATGCAACTTGAATATAAATGGTACCCCGCTCATTAATTCGAATTTGGGCATGAGTACAAAAAGACTGCGAAACCATGGACCAATGGTTTCACGGTATTCATACTCAATCACGGTGGTATTAAAAATGACAGTCATATATGTTCCTGTACCAGCAACAAATAATAAGGCTAATACGGAAAAGAAATCAGCAAATCCAGCTTTTATCCGAACTGGGTCAATGGTTATTTTTCTAATTAGAAGAATAACTAGTCCAGCAACAACCATTAATCCTGCTAATCCACCACCCCATATCGCTCCGAAATGGTATAGGTGATCGGAAATACCTATGCTTTGATAAAATTCCATCGGAATAACCATCCCCATCACATGTCCAATAAATGCGAAGACAATTCCATAGTGAAAAAGTGGTGAGCCTATTCGTAGCCATTTTTTTTCAAAAAAATTCGTTGATGGAGCAGCC
Organism: Oceanobacillus senegalensis; assembly: GCF_900176885.1. Lineage (GTDB taxonomy): Bacteria > Bacillota > Bacilli > Bacillales > Amphibacillaceae > Oceanobacillus > Oceanobacillus senegalensis. The sequence goes on from NZ_LT839648.1 coordinate 2,020,743, forward strand.
CATGTTAGCTGTCTAAATGTATGTCGGTAAAGGAGACCAACAATCATAATAGTTCCGGTAATATACGGGAATATGACCCACCAAAAAATATCGGCCATCATAACCCTCCTTTTAGAAAGTAATTGGATGCCTTAACCTATCATTGATACATGATAGGATAAGGCAGTTCTTCTAAGTCTGCTTTTTCTCTTCCTGCTTCCAATTGCTTCATTTCTTCTTTTGTAGGAGTAGGAAATACATGCTTTACTAACATTTCTAGTATTTTCGCGTATGGGTTTTCCTTGTTTATGTTTTCAAGCATGTACGTAATTGCTACAGCTACACGCTTGGTCAAACGTTCTGTGTCGGGTTTATTAGGTGCAACAGCTAGAAATTCAAGTAACATAGGAATATAATCTACCAACTCTTCTCCGACACGTTCAAATCCAGATTGATTGATTACTTTCTGCAATTTAATTAATGCAGCTCCTCTTTTATTACTATCGCCAAGTTCATGTGCTGTTAAATAAAGACCAAGCCTGGATTTTAAATCAAAGGTCTCCACATATAATTCCTGTATTTCTGTTGAACCTAATCGAGTTAGAGGTGTATAGGCGTGCAGTAATTCCTCTCTAAGTAAAGTTTCCTCAATCGTTTCTTCTATTAATTTTTTTATATCATTCTTTACCTTATCGAAATCCTCAGATGGATACCCGAGTAATCTTGAAGCCATCACAAGTACAACCCGTTGCTCCTGTTTCATAGTTTGTCTCTCACTTTCATCATTCCGAATGTTGGGTTCATCCCTTCCGGTGGTGCTAAATCCTCAAGACTACATGAACCTTGTTTATAATGTAAATCATCATCCATTTCCCTGCGTCCAGTTGGAATCACATACCGTTCATCATATTTTGCAATTCCTAATAATCTTGCCATTTCTTCAATTTCCTCGGGACTCGTATTTGCCTGTTTGACTAATTCACTTTGTTTAAATTCATCAATACCACCAACTGTTTTTCCACGCATATATACTCTCATTGCCGATAATTTTAACAGTACCTTGCGAATCACCTCTGTATCATCTGCAGATAAAATGGAAGCCAGGTATTCCATAGGGATACGCATTTGATCAACAGCTGGAATGTATCCATCTGTATTTAATTCATCCTCATTTGTAATGTGATTCATGATTGGGCTAAGTGGCGGTACATACCAAACCATAGGCATGGTCCGATACTCAGGATGTAACGGTAATGCAATTTTCCATTTCATTGCCATTTTATAAACTGGGGACTCCTTCGCCGCTTCTAACCAAGCATCCGTAATCCCAGCTTCTCTTGCTTTTTCTTGGACAACTTCATCAAATGGATCAAGAAAACAATCAAGTTGTGCCTCGTATAAATCCTGTGGATCTTCAACAGATGCAGCTGCCTTAACTTTATCCGCATCATATAATACAACACCGATATAACGTATTCGTCCAACACAAGTTTCCGAGCAAATTGTTGGAAGTCCAGCTTCTGTCCTTGGATAGCAGAAGTTACACTTTTCCGCCTTATGGGTATTCCAGTTATAGTATACCTTATGATAAGGGCAACCATTCTGGCAAAATCTCCACCCACGACATGCATCATGGTCAACTAGGACAATTCCATCCTCATCACGCTTATATAATGCACCTGTAGGACAAGAAGCTACACAAGATGGATTTAGGCAATGTTCACAAATACGTGGCAAATACATCATAAATGTTTTTTCATATTCTGTTTTTATATGATCTTGCATTTTTTCCACGTTAGGATCACGCGCAACATTTTCACTACCGCCTGCTAAATCATCATCCCAATTTGACCCCCATTCCGGTTTATCCATATACTTCCCAGTTATTTGGGATACTGGTCTTGCAACAGGGAGGTTATCACTTTTCGGACTGTGAATTAAATGATCATAATCATGGGTCCATGGCTCATAAAAGTCTTCCATCTCAGCCATGTTCGGATTATAGAAAATATTAGCAAGCTTTGATATAGGGCCTCCAGCACGTAGCTTTAATTTTCCATTTCTTAATTCCCAACCTCCCTTATAACGCTCTGTATCCTCCCATCGTTTTGGATATCCTACACCTGGACGAGTTTCTACATTATTAAACCACATGTATTCCGTGCCAGGGCGATTAGTCCACGTGTTTTTACACGTAACCGAACATGTATGACAACCAATACATTTATCTAAGTGCATGACCATTGCTACCTGTGCTTTAATCCTCAAGCCAATCTACCTCCTCAAGTCGTCTTACAACAGCCATTGTGTCGCGTTGATGTCCAGTTGGACCGTAATAGTTAAATCCATAACTTAATTGCGAATACCCGCCAATCATATGGGTTGGTTTTAAGGTTATTCTTGTCACACTATTATGTGTACCACCACGTTTTTTCGTAACAGTAGTTCCAGGTACACCCATCGTACGATCTTGGGCGTGATACATATAAACCATACCCCTAGGGATTCGATAAGTAATTACAGCCCTTGCAGCAATCGCTCCATTACGGTTATACACTTCAATAAAGTCATTATCTTTTATCCCAATAGAAGCTGCATCTTCTTCATTCATCCAAACAACCTGCCATCCTCTAAACAGAGTGGTCATTTGATTGGTTTCCGTAAACATCGTATGAATGCCCCATTTTTGATGTGGGGTTAAATACCTTACAGTAAGTGATTCTCCATTATCTTTTACACCCTTCTCATTCTTCATGAAAGGACCTTTTTGAAGCGGTGGCAAGTACAATGGTAATCCTTCACCAAAATCTAGCATCATTTCGTGATCGAGATAAAAACTCTGTCTCCCCGTCAGTGTATGCCATGGAAGTTTATATTCCTTATTAACTGTAAATGGAGAATATCTTCTTCCACCCTTTTCCATTCCGCTCCACATTGGGGTCGAAATAGATGTACGCGGTTGAACCGTTATGGATTGTAATGTATGATCCTCTTCTTCTCTTTCCTTGGCAATGTCCGTTAGCTTCTGACCAGTTTTCTTCTCAAGGGACTTCCACCCTTCTACGGCACGTTTTCCATTTGTGGCACCGGAAGATAATAGAATGGCATTAATAGCTTTCTTATCTGTTAAAAGATCAGGATTACCTTTACCAATTCCTTCCCTTTTCGACACACCAAGTCGATCTTTTAACTCTTCATAAACTTTTTCACCTGGAATTCTTACCCCTTTACCACCATAGCCATTCTTTAATTCTGGTCCAATTGTGGTCATTTTTTGATACGTGTTTGGAAAGTCTCTTGTCACAACATTCAAGTTAGGCATCGTTTTACCTGGGATAGGTTCAACTTCTCCATTCCGCCAATCCTTAATCTTTCCATAAGCTTGAGCTATTTCACCTGGAGAATCATGACCTAGTGGACGCATAAGCAATTCTTCTTGCGCAGGTAAATGCTCTCTAGCTAGTTCCGAAAACACTTCAGCGATTTCACGAAATGAATCCCAATCACTTTTTGCCTGCCATGGTGGTGAAATAGCTGCATTAAACGGGTGAATAAATGGATGCATATCCGTACTGCTAATATCAAATTTCTCATACCAAGTAGCAGCAGGAAGAACAATGTCTGAGAATAATCCAGAACTAGTCATCCGGAAATCAATGCTGATAAATAGATCGGTTTTCCCTTCTGGAGCCACCTTAGAAACATTAACTGCCTCTGGTTGCCAAGAACTATCAGTATCTGTTAGAACAGCATGATCTCCACCAATTAAATGCTTCGCAAAGTATTCATGTCCTTTCCCACTATCCCCTAACAAATTGGATCTCCAGTTGAAGAAAACTCGTGGGAAATTTCTAGGATCATCAGGATTTTCAATGGCCCAATCAATATCTCCAGACTTGATTTGCTTCACTACATGGTCAATTATTTCCTTTTCATCTTTTGCACCTTGTTCTTTTGCTTCTTTTACTATATCAATCGAATTCTGGGTGAACTGTGGAAAAGATGGAAGCCACCCTAGCCTAGCTGAAAGGGCATTCACATCTGCTGGATGCATGTTATTGTACTTACTACTCCATGTGGTATTTTCTTTATTATTCTCTGTTTCATATCGGAACTGTTCTGTTGCAAAATAGAAAAAAGATGTACCATTCTGTAGTCTTGGTGCATTTCCCCAGTCACCAGCGAAAGCAACCATATTCCAACCTTCTACAGGTCGTACTTTTTCCTGCCCAACATAGTGAGCCCAGCCACCTCCATTTACACCTTGGGAACCTGTTAACATGATTAGATTTAAAATAGATCGATAAATTTGATCACTATGGTACCAATGGTTTGTTCCACCACCCATAGCAATCATGGATTTTCCTTCTGTCCGTTCCGCATTGTCAGCGAATTCCTTCGCTATTTGAATAACATGGTTCTTATTTACACCAGTAATACTTTCTTGCCATGCTGGTGTATAAGGTTTTTCATCATGATAGTCTTTGGGATAATCACCTGGCAGATTTCGATCAACCCCAACATGGGCCATCATTAAATCATAAATGGTCGTTACCTTGAGCTTGTTCCCTTTTGTGTCTTGAACATTTTTGACTGGTACACCTCGCGTAACCGTACCACCTTCTGCTTCCGCAAAATACGGGAACGTAACTTGGGTCACTTCATCCGTATCTTTAATAAAACTTAATTTTGGATCAATCTCAGAACCATCTGCCCTTTTCAAATCAAGATTCCATTTATTGTCATCATCCCAGCGGAATCCCTGACTACCATTAGGGATTTCCATTTGATTTGTCTGTTCATCCCAAACAACAGTTTTCCATTCACCGAGCTTTTGTGAATCATTAATATCGGCAGATCTGAGGAATCGGTCGGTGCGATATTCTTCCCCATGTTCACGTAAAATGACAAGGAAAGGTAAATCAGTAAAACGTTTAACATAATCAATAAAATAGGGGGTTTGCTTTTTAACATAGAATTCCTTCAATATGACATGTGTCATCGCCATTGCAAGAGCTCCATCTGTCCCTGCCCTTGCTGGAAGCCAAACATCAGCAAATTTCTCATATTCGGCATAGTCAGGACTTACACCGACAACTTTTGTGCCATTGTAGCGTGCTTCTACCATAAAATGTGCATCTGGTGTACGAGTCTGAGGTAAATTGGTTCCCCAAATAATGAAGTACTTTGTGTTGTACCAATCTGCACTTTCGGGTACATCCGTTTGATCTCCCCATACTTGTGGTGAAGCCGGTGGAAGATCTGCATACCAATCATAAAAGCTTAGAAGTGTTCCTCCTATTAAAGATAGAAAGCGACCACCAGCAGCATAGCTTACCATAGACATTGCTGGAATCGGACTAAATCCGACGACACGATCCGGACCATATTTTTTAATGGTGTAAATAATGGAGCTTGCAATAATTTCACAAACTTCTTTCCAATCCGTCCGTACAAAACCACCTTTACCTCGTGATTTTACAATTTTATTTCGTTTTCCATGGTCACTTTGAATGTTTTCCCAAGCTTTAACAGGGTCATGCCCCTGTTCTTTTTCTTTCTTCCAAAGCTCATATAAATTACTACGAATATATGGATATTTCACTCTTGCAGGACTGTATGTATACCAAGAAAAACTCGCACCTCTTGGACAACCACGAGGTTCGTATTCTGGAAAATCATCCCCTGTTGAAGGGTAATCCGTTTGCTGGGTTTCAGATGTAATAATCCCATCCTTCACATAAATCTTCCAGCTACATGAACCAGTACAGTTAACACCATGTGTGGAACGAACAATCTTATCATGTGCCCATCTACGTCGATAAAGTTCTTCAGAATCTCTAGGACGTGGACTCTCTTCTGTCCATCCTTCATTAATTGTCTTCCCGCGTCTTAGGTACTTAAATGAGTCAAGCAATTTATTACTTTTCTTCGCCACCTGTTGATCCCCCTTCTACCATAGAATCAATTGGATTAAATCGTTCTCCAACTAATTTAAAGCTGCCATCACCCGCTTCTAGTTCCTCAATGAAAATGCTCAATGAAGGTGCATTTGCAGCTGCTAAAATTAATCGCTCTATCGTATCCAATTCGTTCATTTCATACACCTTTTCTATGATACCGGGAGCTACATCACCAAAACGCATACGTAGTACTTGGATTAAATCTTCACGGTCTTGAGCTAAATCAGCTTCATTATCAAATAAAAACAACTTTTCTCCTCCTTCTCAAATTGAATTTTGGACCTATTTCGGTGCCATTCTCTTAAAATAATCATCAATTAAAACCTGTTTACAAAATTCTCCAGCTTCAATGATGAATGCTTCTAATTCTTTTTTATCTTCCAACTTGTTATTGGAGAAAAATTGTTCTTTTTTTTGATCAAAATAATCACCGAACCGTAATATAATGTAGATTCCATTTTCTTTTTTTATTGCATCTGCCTGAAAATCGTATGAGTGAATATGGTACCGATTTTCCAGCTCTGTGGTAAAATATCTATATAACTTAGGTGAAACCGATATAAGAGACTTAACTTGTGCTTGTTTTGTCTTTCCGCTCATAAACTATCACCTCACAATCAATAATGGGGTAAAATTCTCTCCTCCTCTATATTATGAAATTCATCAACATGAACGAGGGCTTGAAGTTTTTCCAATACCTCTTTGCTGAAACCTTCTTTTTCTAACAATTGTTTAATCTCTTTTACTAAAAAACGTAAAATATTATGGTCTCTTGTTAATGCAATCACATCATCTTTTAATTTTGGGGATTTCTTGACTAATTCCTTATATAAACCATTTTCTTCTGCATCCGCATGTCTTAATGTCCGTGTTTCCCAATGTTCCACAGCAATATAAGCGATTTCCAGTGCCTTATCCATCTGATTATCTTCGGTTAACTTCGCAAGGATATCATTAATTTCCCTTGCTTCATTCAATGCAGCTTCATGGATTGCAGAATGACTATCTACATACTTTAAACCTGGCCCCGATGCACCTTGATTTGGCATAAAATTTTCCCTCCTTTTCATAGGTAGTCCGTTACCTAGAAAAACTTACATTCTTATATATATGTATTATTTAAACAAATTGGTAAGTTTTTCTATTACGTGGTACTTCGAAATTTTTATCATATCAATACATTCTTGCCAAAATTTAATGTTTTAACGTGTAAGAAAATACCCATAAACCATTATAGGATTCTAATGCTACTTTTATACCAAAATACGATAATAGTTAAAACCAATTACTAGATAGTATTTGGCACCCACCATTAAGGGATTCATCAAATTTCCGCGTTTTTTGACTAACTTTCACTAAGTAACTTCCACCTTTTGACAAATTCCTCCCTTACGTAACACTGTAACCTGTACTTTGATTTTTAAAACAAAAATGCCAAGCAAGATTTTGCTTGGCTTCAGATTATCAAACAGTTGACTTTTTCTTTCTTTTTTCCCTCATTGCTCTAGGAATATACACACAGTATGGTTCACTTTCCATGTAATCCCCTGTTACATTATATGCCCTAGATCTTGATCCACCACAAACATGACGAAATTCACAAATACCACATTTTCCTTTATATTTATCTGGATTTCTAAGGTTTTTAAATACCTCTGATTCACGGTATATTTCAGGTAATGGCGTTACTCGGACATTTCCCGCTTTTATTGGTAACAAACCACTTGGATAAACATCACCAGTATGTGAGATGAACACAAAACCATTACCATCGTTTACACCCTTTGGCGCTCGACCTAATCCATCAATTTTCCCAGTTTTCCCTTGATTTATAGCATCCTCATAAAATATATTTTCCTTATCACGATCCTTCTGTACCACGGAAATGGTCATAAATTTCCTTGCAATGTCCGTCAATACTAAAGGCCCATCTGGAAAGACCAACATCTTTAGCCTTTTTCATTGCTTCTTTTGTCACATTTGGGGTTACCTGATGGTGTCATAGAAACTCGCACACCTTTTTTTACAGCATATTCCGCTATATCAAATACATCAGGTCGTTCTAAAGGATCTCCTCCTGTAAAGACTAGCATCGGATTATCCATTTCATAGATATCATCTATTAATTTCTTTCCTTCTTCAAACGTTAATTCTAATGGGTGTCTATGATATTGCGCCTCGGCACGACAATGTAAACAGTGTAATTGACAAGCACGTGTTAATTCCCAAATTACTATAAATGGGTTTTCATTATAATCTCGATTAAACATTATGATCCCACCCTTCATATATATATTTAAATTGTAATCCAATTCGAATTTCCATTACGTAACTTTTATCACTATTTACATCCTGTACTGAGATTTACGCCCCTTAATCCGCGTTAAATTTCATAAATTATTTTTTCTCAATGGCTACTCTCCAAAGATTAGGACCTTCTTCTAAATACTCCCATTCAAATTTTCCTTCTCTCTCAATCATAAATTGATACCGCAGTGGTTTTGGATCATGGTCATTAGAAAGATGCATTACTTCTCCACTATTCATCCCATCAAAAGCCTCAAAAATACGTGGATGACGAATCCTCGGTTCAATGTCTGGTGCGTGCAACTTTACAGCATATTGTTTTTCACTCATAATAATATTCCCCCCATTTAATTAAGTTAGATTATTGAACCATTAAAGTAGCTATCATTTCTTCATGACCTTCGCCACAGAATATATTGCAATATATTTCATATTCACCTGGGTCCTCCGGCACAATTACTGCTTCTCCATCACTTTCTATGATAACTCCAAGTTCATCAATAGAAATTCCATGATTTCCCTCTTCATTAGTAAGAGTAATAGTAACCTCTTCCCCAGATTGAACTACATACGCTTCTTGATTAAAATCAAAATTTGTAGCAACTATATTTACTTCATTACTGACTGCTGTTGATTCTTCTGATGAATTAACTTCCTTCGTTTGCTCGGAATTATTTTCTTTATTATTATCCCGTGTTTCTGTAGTAGTATTATCATTACCACCACAAGCAGCTAAAGCTAATAAAAGACTAAATAAAATAATTTTTTTCATGATGTATCCCCCCCTCGATTTATTAATTTCTACATGTATAGCATAATCGTTGAACGATTAAAAAACAGTGAGATACCGCACTTTACCACTGTGATTTTACTCACTTTACAAAAAAGTTTAGACAAATAAACCTCAAATTGATTGATCACATAATAGATAAAATGTGCAGTCATTCAACTTAATAGTGGCGTATGTTGATTTCCGCAACGGACAATCGCGGACCTTAGGGCATACTTTCAGCCGTCCTCCTGGGAAGCCTATTATTCTATTAATTAATATACAATCAAGTTGTAAGCTACAACAGCTGCACAGGAAATACACGAAGAGGGGGCTAGAGCAGCCGCCTGGGGAAAGCTAGAATTTTCGCATTAATACGCATTCTCTTTCGATATAGAAGATAATAAGCAACAAAAAAGACAAAAAAGAACGATAATAAACGCCAATTTGTGATTTAAGTCACTACAAATCTAATTGATAATTATTATCATAAAGGTATTAAATATATCTGGAGGGATTAGATGAATAAAAAAGAAATAGTCGAACTGGATGTGCGTGAAGATCTTAAATTAAAGCGTGAGCCCTTTGACAAAATCATGGGTACTGTTAAGAGCTTAAAGGAAGGCCAAGCATTTGTATTACATGCTCCGTTTAACCCTGTTCCATTACACAAAGTATTAGGTAGAAAAGGATTCGAACATGAAGCCGAAAAAGTAGAAAAGAAACATTGGAAAGTTACGTATACAAAGACAGGGAGGATAAAAGATGAAAATTATTGATAACCGTGGGTTACAGCCACCTCAACCAATGATGAGAACATTAAAAACCCTTGAAAAAATGAAACCAGGGGAAACCCTGGCCATCATTAATGATCGTCGACCGATGTTTTTATATGAAGAACTAAATGAACTTGGTTATCAACATGAAACGGAGCCACAGGAAGATGGTAGCTTTAAGATAACGATTACAAAGTCTGGTGAGTAACATGATTCAAACTGACATAAAAAACGATACATCCATTAAACTTCCATTAGCATTTATTTTATTTGCACTTTTCGCCTTTGTGATAGCTCAAGGGATTCTTTTATTTAATAGTACCCAGTTATTAACAGGGCAATTTCGAATTCCAGAAATATGGATGAGTGCCCATTTTCTACTACTAGGTTTTGCCGTTATGGTTGCAATGGGGGCCATGTATCAACTAGTTCCCGTTACTTTTTTAACTCCAATATGGAACCCATTTTTTGGGATTATTCAATTTATCGTTACATCTGTAGGAATAAGCTCATTATCTATTCTTCTAGGTATAAAACCAAACTACGCTATTTATGGAGGCGTGCTTGCGGTTCTTGGTATCATCATGTTTGTCATACAAATGATAATGACATTACGAAGCCAAAAGGAAAAAAGCATATTATCTAAGTTTATTGGTACAGCAATAATCTGCTTCTTTCTTACCATTGTTGCTGGACTTTTATTAGCTGGAAATATAGCGTTTGGCGGAGTCAACTATTATTATACAATTCTTAAATCGCATATTGTTCTCGGTATTGGCGGATGGTTCACCTTATTAATCTTTGGATTTTCTTATAAACTCATCCCCATGTTTAGCCTTTCCCATGGTTTTTCAATGAAATGGGCAAAGTCTTCCTTTGTAACTTATATAGGTGGAATCATCATTGTTTTATTCTCTTTTTGGACAAATACTCTTTTACTGGGTATGACTGGATGGTTGTTTTTATTTATTGGGTTTACCCTTTTCATTCTTGATATAAAAGAAATACTAAGGAAACGAATAAAGAAAAAACTTGACAAGTCCTTTAGCTTCTCTCTTTTTGCTATATTAATTGGGTGGATCACCCATATTCTTGCCATTCCACTAAGTTTATTTCAACTGTCTAATCTATGGGGATGGCTAATCTACCTGTATATAATGGGATGGATTATATTCAGTATTTTAGGGTACCTTTATAAAATTGTTCCATTCCTATGGTGGACACATAAATACTCAGAAAGAATAGGTAAAGAAAAAGTTCCAACCATGAAGGATATGATGAGCGAGAAACTTGGAAGTATATTATTTTGCTTATTTACTATTGGTGTGATTGGAAGCATTTTTAGTGCTTTATTTCATTTTAACCATGGTTTTGTTATTACCCAAGGTGTATTAACTGCAACTTCAATAGGTTATTGTTTTTCGATTATTCGAGTATTATATCATTAATAGGAGGTTACTACGAAATGTCTATGAAATTAATGGTGCAAGAGGCCTTGCATGAAGTAATTGATCCTGAATTAGGCGTTAACATTGTCGATTTAGGGCTTGTATATAAAATTGAAGTGGATAACAATAATAACATTACCATAACGATGACTTTAACCACTCCAGGTTGTCCAATGCATGATAGTATAGCAAATGGGGTAAAGCATCGACTAGGATTAATTGATAAAATTGGAAATATCCAAGTAGATATCGTATGGGAGCCGGCATGGAGCCCGGACAAAATGAGTAATCGTGCAAAGGAAATGTTATGGAGCTAAACAATAATCATTCCCTCGATGAAGGTTCTTAATTTGGATAACATTACGATAAAGCTTTTACGAAACATCCTTCATAAAGGGAATTTACTTTTTTCAATAAGAAACAATCCTTCCACTATATTCCACTTATGATATGATTTTTATCAAATCCCTAGTCCGGTATTCATGATAACATGTATAATGGACTAAATACGGTGTGGAAAGGATGACACTTATGTATCCGGAATCGGTTAAGAAATTATTGCAACGTTTTCCTTTGTTTAAAAGTTTAACAGACTTTGAAATAGATCCAATTGTTAGCCTAGCTAAAAATCGAACCTATCGTCAAGGAACACATATTTTTATGCAAGGCGATCCTTTGACAAATGTTTATTTTATTCATTCTGGTAAGGTGAAAATTTACAGAACTGACTTTCAAGGGAAAGAGCAAATTATTAATGTGCTAAATAATGGAGAAATGTTTCCCCATCAAGGATTTTTCCGCAATGATGACTACCCAGCACATGCACAGGTTCTTGAAGATGCCGTATTAATATATATACCTATCCATTTGTTTGAGGACTTCCTAATCAATAATCCGGAAGTAAGTATTAAAATTTTCCGTGTTTTAGGAGATAAAATTGTTGACTTACAAAATCGATTAGAGGAAAAAATTCTACGTAATACGTATGAGCAAATTATATTACTTTTAATCCGCTTGAGTAAAAAACATGGAAATATAGATGCTAATGAAAAAATTACGTTAACAACGCATTTTACAAACAGAGAATTGGCAAATATGATTGGCTCCAGTCGAGAGACCATTAGTAGAACGTTAACTCGGTTAAAGAAAAAGGAATTGGTTATGACAGGTCGTGATGGTAATATGATACTTGATACCAAAGGATTAAAGGAAGAATTGTTTTAAATGGATCGTAACGTAAGTGAAGAAGAATGATAATAGAGGAGAATGTTCCTATTTTGGAGCATCCTCTTTTTATTTTGTATATTACTTACTAATGAATATAATCATCTTTATTATCAATATATAATGAACCATCCTTTTGAACTTCTGCATAGAAAACCTCAGAAAGATTATGAATACCTTGTTGTTCTAACTGCTTATCCAACCATTGTTGATCAAGGTTTATTTTAGAAAGATTCTTCCTTAGAACTTTGCCATCTGAAATAACTTGTATCGTATTAGAATAAATATTAGATGCCGAATTCATATTCATATCTTCTCTTGTTATCGGCTTCTTTTCATGTTTTAAGTTGACAGAAAGATTGCCGTTTGTTTCAAAAATAGCAAAATCTACATCCGATACAGAAAACACCTGATTTTTACGTAATAACGAAATAAGAGAATCTACATCTAGTCGTGCCTTACGTAAGGCGTTTTCCATGATTTTGCCATCCTTCACAACAATGATTGGCTGTCCGGTCGTAACTTTTCGTGCAACCTTCGACTTAATATCTATGATACCTAAAATGACGGTAATAGCACCCCATCCTACTAATGCTAAAACTCCATTAAGAATACTTAAATTTTGACTTGTTACGAATGACCCCGATATGGAACCAATGGCAATAGCGGAAACAAAATTAAAAAATGTCATCTGACTAATTTCTTTCCTACCCATGATTCTTGCCATTAAAAACAATACGAAAAATGAAATGAAAACCCTTAGTAATAATTCCATTACACTCATATGTCAAGCCTCTTCCTTTTTCTTTATAGTGTTCGTGAACGAATAAAATTTATACTTAAATCAAAAAAGGGATATCCCTTAAAGGAAATCCCTAACAAAGTTTACTCCATTTCATAGTCCTCGGGGTGGATAAAAAGACTTTGAATGAAATAAATCATGATACATAAACCTGTTAATAAAAAGGTCCATCCTAAAGCTTTCTGCTCAGTAACTAGATAATTATTACAGAGCTGGACTGGGGATGCAATATATAACCAGCCTAACACAATGGATAATAGGCTTAAAATGACAAACACTGTATTTTTTCCAAATTTCGTTAATTTCCCCCAACTATCGCGTAAAGGAATACCTGCCAAAAATGGTAAACTAATAAACTTAAAAAGCTCAACGGCCGGAATGGTTAAAGCTTCATCCATCGTACGTGGAATCATCCAATAAATAACAATAATCATAAATAGCATAATTCCTGGTAATCCGTTTTGATTCCAATTCACAAAAAATCCGGGGAATTTTTGCTTGAGGTATGGCGTAAAGAGCATACCAGCTATAACTAATAAAGGCATCTGCATATGCATATGAACAACCATGATGGATTCTGACATCGTAACAACTGGTGGGAGCATCATAAATAAATATAGTACAAATCCATATTTAGCTTGTTTCATTATATGTCACCAGCCTTTGAGTCGAGAATAGAAATAACTCGATTTGCAGCTTGATCAATTTCCTGATAATCCATTACATCTACTAATACTCCTTCTGGATTTACTAAATAAAAAGCAGAATTATGGGTGAAATTTCCATTATTATCTGGAATAACGATTACACCAAATTCATCCAATAACTGGTCCAACTCTTTTTGGTCTGGAATTCTAGCCATTCGCCATGTCTCCCCATCCGCATTAAAATAATATCGATATTTTTCTAATGTCGCTGGGTCATCGTTTTCTGGATCAAAGCTAATACTTAAGAAAATAATGTCCTCCCCAATATACTCTTTGGGAACCTGATTATATACTTGTGCAAGATTCATCTCTAATTCCGGACAAACGTCGGTACATGCTGTATAAATAAAGGTTAACATAACGTATTTTCCCTCAAATTCTGAAAAAGGGTAAACCCGTTCCTTACTATCCTCTAATGTAACTTCCGGAAATGTTGGTGATTCTTCCATAAGCTTCATTGTTCTCGCTGTTTCTGCCGTAAAGGCCCGAAATCCATCTGTACCAATAAAGAATAGCACTATGCCAAACGTGATAACAATGATTAATGATACTGTATTTTTATTCCTGATCATACAATCACGTCCTACAATCTTTTTTATTTTAAAATCAAAGAGATAGCCAAGCAGACTATCCCTATTTGATTTTAATAATTTTATTTTATTTTACTTGCTAAACTGTTTCTTGCTTTCGCTTTTATACCTACCATGTTCTAAATGGTGGTGATCCTGGGACATTGATTATTTCTGTTAGTGGTACGACATAGCCCATTGCTACTGTTAGCAGTAATAGAACGATAATAAGTCCCCATCTTTCTGTCCATTTAGGTGTAGGTTGTGCATTTAATTCAGGTGCTGCAATTGGAAATTCTGTATGTCCTCTCGGTGCTAGGAACATGAGATAGAATACGATATATACCATGAGTAACACACCGATAATTAAGAATGTTCCTCCGATTGCTAAGAAAATTAATAATGGATCCCAGCTTAATGCTGTTGCACTATCACCATAAGTTGTAAAAGATGTTCTTCTTGGTGAACCTAGAAGTCCCACAAAATGCATTGAGCCAGACATAAATATCATACCAATCGTCCAGAAAGCAGTTTGTACTAGACCAATTTTATTGATTTGTGGGGTAAATTGACGTTTTGACAAATGAGGGATTAACCAGTAAGCAATCCCAAAGAATGTTAATGCTACTGTAACTCCAAGCGTTAGGTGGAAGTGTCCAACAATCCACAGTGAATTATGAACCACTTGGTTTAATTGGTTATTTGTCTGTGCAATTCCACCTGCCCCAGCAGGGATGAATGCTACCATGGCAATGAATGGTGCTAGGAAACGAACATCTCCCCATGGTAATTTCTTAAACCAACCTAATAATCCTTTTCCACCTTTTCTTCTGCCCGCACGTTCAAATACTGCAAACATGGCAAATGCAGTCATCATAGATGGGAAACCAATAGCTAGACTCATGAACACATGGATGTATTTCCAACCTTCTGTTATACCTGGGTCAATGATTTGGTGGTGGAATCCACCAGGAATATTTAGAATAACTAGTAGGATGACAACCAATCGTGTTAATGCATCACTAAATAATTTTCCGCCGATAATTTTTGGTACAGCAACGTACCATGCAGAAATGGCAGTTAAATACCAAATATTTACGAGTGTATGACCGAAACTCCAGAATAACGTACGACTTAACATTACATTTATAGTTTCTGTCCATCCAAAAGCCCAAGGAATTAACATTAATACCTCAACCGTTACCCCAATACTTCCAAATACCAGCATTACGAATACTCCGGTCGCAAAGAAAGCTAACAACGGTATATGCTGACCTTTATGATTTTTTCTCCAGTTAGCAACATTGATAAACGCTCCGAATGCTGCAATCCAAATTCCAACTACTAAAAATACCAAACCAATATAGAACCACGGTGATGCTTGCATTGGTGGGTAGAATGTATACATAACTGAAGCATTACCTAAGATAACCTGAGTAGCTACAAAGACTACACCAACAACCATGGAGAAGAATGCTATCCAACCCATCTTTCTTACCTTAGGAAGAAGTCCACCTAATGTATGAGAAAGTGAAGCATAGAAATATCCAACAGTAAATGTTGTCGTAAATACTAAAACTAGTAAAATACCATGTGTTGTCAGTGTTTGATAGTAATCAAACCATGATGGTAATTCCATCAGCCCTGCACGATTTAAACCTTGAAATAGTCCTAAAAATCCGCCAATTAATAATGCTATAAATGAAACCGTAAAATAGGTTAATGATAATCGTGCATCCTGAGGGTTTACACCTAACGCTTTTTCAACCTTATCATTAAATGGTATTTTCTCAGCTAAATCCATTTAATTTCCCTCCTTTATTTCACAGTAATGGTGGTAGCCATCACTTGGTGCCCTGCACCACAGTATTCATTACAGATAACTAAATATTCTCCAGGCTCATCAAATGTCTGTGAAATTCGTTGTACATGTCCTGGTGTTACCATTGCATTTATGTTTGTACCAGGAACTTGAAAACCATGGACGACATCTTTAGAAGTCATCGTAAAATGAACCTCAGATCCTACAGGTATTTCAATTTCATTTGGAGTAAAACTAAAGGCTTGAAGTGTCATAACGACCTCATATTCATTTTCTCCTACTTCAAAAACTCCTGGATTATCAAACGGTGCAGTTTCATCTACTTTCTGTGGGTCAATTGTTTCCATTCCACTTGGCGGTGCCATCCCGTGAGCAAATGCTTGATAACCAGTAACAGCCATGGATAATACAATGATGGCAACACCAAAAATTAACCAAATCTCTTCGGCACGATGCATTTTCATAATAAAACCCTCCTTAAATTCTAATCATATAAAGTACAAGAAGTAACAAAATACAAGCGACAATCGTTCCTCCAACAAAAACGACAGAAGAAAATAATGCTCCCTTTAGAGAATGTTCTTCCTCATTGACATTTTTTTCTGAGATAATGCCTTTATTTGATTCCATTCCTAACCCTCCCTTGTATCTTTCATACTTTTATTTTAGTGGATATAAAAATAAATTAAGTGAACCAAATCACACCGGGAATGTGATTTTTAGCACATATTAGTATTTTCTTGACAACTTTTTGAACAACTCAAAAATGGAAGATGTCCTTACAAGTTATGAATGCGACATCCTATCACAATACCTGTACTAGCCGTCGTGGACATGGCCGTTCTTACTTACGTGTAAAATAACACTAAAAGTCTATAATTCCTTACATGTACCAAAAAAGAAACATAAAAAAAACAAGACTCCTTAATTGGAATCTTGTCTTCTGACTATTATTAACTTCTATGCCCAGCCAAAATTTGCTCTATTTTTTTCTTTATTTTCTTACTGTAATCTACATTAATCTTCCATACCCTTTCATCTAATGATATTTCGCTAAAATAATCGTCCTTTAATTCTACATCAAACTCATTGGCAATTAATTTCTTCAACAACTCTTTATTAATCATTTCAACTAATGGGAATGCATATACTTTTAATTTTTCTTTGAATGTATTTAATGTACGTTGTTCTTCATGGGCTATTGGGTGCACCCCTGTAAAATTAACAGAGATTATTTTCTTTTGTTTCACTTCAACGATAATATAGACCCAATCTTCGTGTGTTTTTAATGGTAAATCAATTATATCCGCTTCTATATATTCCATTTATAACACCCCCAACATGATAAAAGGCCCTAAATAAAAATACTCTTAACTATTTTCTATACATACACACTATCATAAAATTACGTATAATGTGAAACGTCAGATAATAAAAACCTAAAAAAATGGCATACATTCACTGTATACCAATTGTTTATCAATATGTTCTATTAAACATCACGATCAATAAAACATGCTAGTACCTGTGCTTCTTCATCATTCACTGGAACAAATAAATGGGGTTTAGCACCTTCAAAATAAGCACTGTCTCCTTTTTCCATGTAATAATTTTCACCGTCGTATAATAAATAGATAGAGCCTTCTAAAATATAAATAAACTCATCATGTGAATGTGTATATGTTTCCGTACGCTTGTTCATATTCTTTGGAGTAACATGAACAACGGTGGGCTCTATTCCACTGAATTGGGACCGATTTGCAAGGAGCTCATAGGAATATCCCATATGTTCATCCCCAACCTTTGATCGGCGACTTGACCTTTTTTGTAAAACTAAATGATCATCAATTTTATCATCAAGTAACCATGACAATGAAACTTGTAAAGCATCACTTATTTTTGAAAGTGTTGCAACAGCAGATGCTGTTTGTCCGTTCTCGATTTTAGATAGCATGCTTTTAGAAATCCCACACTCATCTGCTACTTGCTGTTGTGTCCTTTTTTGCCTCAAACGAACACCTTTAATTTTTTCTCCAATTTTCTCTAGATCTATTATCATTCATTCCCTTCTGCAAACATTACTTTATTCAGATGATTTAATCATAGAATAGTACATCATTTATAGTCAAGAAAGGCTATACATTAATAAAGAGGATTCTTATATATTAGAACAAGAACCCTCACTGGCTTAAAACGTACGATCCTTGGACTACGATTGCTCCCCCCACCCAATACCATTTTTCTATGCCGCCTGTACTACAGCTTTAGCGCGCTGTGGGCATGAAGGTTCCTGCTTAAACTTATTCTTTCGTACCTATTACAAAAGAAAAATACCAGAGAAGATCTCCCGTATTCCATATAAGATATTATTGACCGCTTACCAATAGGGATTTGCTCGGTAAAGCCTTTCCTAATTTATTCTGAATAAATAGCGAGGCTTCTTGTATTTTTTTCTCATCAATTCCCGTTTTTATTCCTAATCCATGCAAAAGGTACAAAACATCATTCGTTGCAACATTTCCTGCAGCTCCAGGAGCATATGGGCAACCGCCTAGTCCGCCAATTGAGCTATCAAACCTAGTTATTCCATACTGCATAGACGAATGGATATTAGCTATTGCCATTCCTCTTGTATCATGGAAATGCATGATTAACTTTTCAGGTGTATAGTATTCTAAAAGTTCAGATATCAACTCCTCAACTTGTAAGGGAACTGCTGTGCCAATCGTATCCCCAAGAGATAAATCATCTACACCTAAATCTAATAATTGATCACAAATTGGGATAACCGTTCCGGGCAGAATTCTACCTTCATATGGACAATCAAACACCGTTGAAACATATCCTGTTACATGTTTTCCCTCTTTTTTTGCATCCTGAATCACCTGTTTGAGTATAGGATACGTATCACCTATCGATTTATTAATATTTTTACGATTATGTGTTTCACTTGCTGACATAAATACGGAAATGCCATCGACTCCTGCTTCAAGTGCAAATTCTAGACCGCGTTGATTAGGTACAAGAGCAGAATAAGTAACATGAGGATTTCGTTTAATTAGTTTTCCAACTTCACGAGCATCAGAAAGCGCAGGTATCAATTTCGGATTAACAAAAGAAGAAAACTCAATCTCTCGTATACCAGTATTAGATAACAAATTAATCCAAGCAATTTTGGATTCGGTAGGAACCCATGTCTTTTCATTTTGTAATCCATCACGAGGTCCGACTTCCTTTATTCGAACAGTGTACGGTAACTTTTTCAAAATCAAACCCTCCTATCGTAGATTTAAATTTATATTAAGTTGTCTGGAGATTGACAGAGATTTAAGTCTTATATTTTATGTGAAATGAAATGGTAATGTGTTTATTCATCAGATCGATAAAATGAATCTTCAATCAGTGGGGGTATTACTGCCCCTTAGCCTGCGATAAAAGGTAAATAAAATAGACCTAATACAGCTTATTCATCCTAGTTTCCTATTATTCAACATTGTTGAATATAGTATATAATAAATATTTTGACATTGTCAATTTCAGCTATACGTAAAAAAGCTTGGGGGTAAGCACATCCCCAAGCTTTTTCACATTCTTGATATCGTTTAAACAAACATCACTATATGTACAAGGTTATACACATAAACTTATATTGTTGAATAATATGCGTCATTACATACTTTCTTCAATAACTTTCTCTTTGATGTCCGCGGTATCCCATCCTTTACAAACATTTACCCATTTTTTAGCTGATGCATATGTAGCTAATTCTTCATTGGTTAATTCAATTGCACTATTCGTACTACCGCATGCAGGAAAAACGGTATCAAATCTTTTCAGTGATACATCCAAAAATACATCCAAATTATTTCTCAAGCCAAATGGACACACACCACCAATGGCATGCCCGGTTTGTTCTAATACCTGCTCAGGTGACAGCATCCGAGCCTTAAAATCAAATGTTTGACGGAATTTCTTATTATCAATTTTAGCATCTCCGGCAGTAACTACTAAGATAGCCTGGTCTTCTTTTCCTCTAAAGGATAATGTTTTTGCAATACGAGCAGGTATGACTCCTATCGTTTCAGCTGCTTCTTGTACCGTTGCACTAGATGTATCAAACTCCTTTACATCCCGCTCTCTACTCCATTTCTTAAAATGTTCTCTAACAGTTTCAAGTGACATTCTAAAAAAACATCCTTCCTTCATTTATTATTAGAATAGTAACACACTTTAATAGAGGAAAGCGATAAAAGTAGATTTTTTAGCTAACTACTAATTTATTTAGAATGTAAAGTCCATTGAATTTAGAAAACTTTTTTGGTAATATGAAGTTTACTTTCATAGATGACTTATCAAATCGATACAATAGGGGTTCAATGAATATAAGTATTCAATCAGAGTAGAGATAATTGATGAAAAGGTTAATTGCAAAAGCATATTAAGTGTTTATCTTATTGCTGGCTAGGATGTAACCTGAAAAAGGGGCATCCTGCCATTCTCGTCATTTAATAAGTTTGGGGATTTATTAATCGAAACGGAGGATAACAATATTGTATACTGAAATCAATGATGGGTTATTTTCTATCATTGTTTTTTTTTGTTAAAAGTCTATTACTAATTATTCCTTTTATACGATTTCGAAACTCCCCATTCATTTCCACCCATCACCTAGTGACTATATTTAACAGATACTGACTAAGGAGAGATTCGCATGAGAAAAATCTATGCAAATGGACACTTTCATACATTTGACCGGATTCAACCAATTGTACAAGCGGTAGTTGTAGATAATGGGCGATTTATCGACATTGGAACTACTAAAGATATGTTATTACACTGGAAAAACTCAAAAACAAAAGTCATTGATCTACAGGGTAAAACCGTTACTCCTGGATTAATAGACAGTCACCTTCATCTATCCTTAGTTGCGGAAAATTTTATTAATCTAGACCTAACCGGCATTACATCCAAAACAGAAATGCTTGAAAGAATTCACGAAAAAACAAAACAATTACAGCCTGGACAATGGCTATTAGGTAGCGGTTGGGATGAAAACCTATTTATAGATGGCAATATCCCGACTATTTCCGAATTAGATCATGTTGCACCTGGAAACCCACTGTTTTTACAGCGGATTTGTCAGCATGCGGCAGTAGCGAATACAAAAGCTTTCGTAGTGAGTAATTATCATCCAAACATGACAATTCCTGAGGGTGGAACGATTGTACTTGATAAACAAACCAGACAACCAACAGGTCTCATTTTGGAATCTGCTAGAGACCTTATTTCCCAAAACATCCCAAGAGTGACATTTCCAGTTTTAAAAGATGCTATGAGGAAAGCAATTCAGTTTGCAATTGAAAAAGGACTTACAAGTATACATACAAATGATTCCTTATATTTAGGTGGTTTGGATCAAACTTATCGTGTCTACGATGAACTGTTAAATCAAGAAGATCTTGGCCTGCGATCCAACCTTTTAATTAATTATGATTTTCTAAATGATCTACGTGATGCCGGTATGTATACAGGATTTGGAAATAACACTTTACAAATCGGGGCTGTTAAACTATTTGCTGATGGTGCTTTTGGTAGGAGAACGGCACATCTTTCTGAACCCTATAGTGATGACCCAAGAAACTTTGGAGATATCATGTTAGATTCTTCTACATTATATGAAATTGTAGAACGTGCTAGAACTTTAAACATGCCTGTTGCTGTTCATACCATCGGTGATAAGGCATTAGAAAATGTGTTAGATGTATTAGATCAATTTCCTACGGTACCATTTAGGGACAGACTAATTCATGTTCAAGTCTTGCGTAAAGATTTACTAGAACGATTGGCCAAACCTAGCAGAATTGCTGATATTCAGCCACGTTTCGTAGCTAGTGATTTCCCATGGGTTATGGAACGTTTAGGAAAAGAACGAATGAAGCTTTCTTATGCATGGAAATCATTACAGAATGAAGGTGTCATATGCGCAGGAGGTTCAGATGCTCCAGTTGAACCAGTCAATCCATTGCTCGGAATTCATGCAGCTGTTACAAGAAAAACCCCTGGCCAAACCCATAATGGATATAACCAAACTGAAAAGCTATCAATGAAAGAAGCATTCCAATTATTTACAGAATTAGGTGCTTATCCCACCAATGAGGAACATATAAAAGGAACCATTTCTCGTGGAAAATTAGCAGATATGACAGTTTATTCTAAGAACCCTTTTCAAATGGAAAATCCTGATGAATTATTAGAAACAAGTATAGATATGACCATAATCGGTGGTGAAATAAAATACGAGTGCTAATCTACCAATAAACTTTAAATAAGGATTCTATTTGTATAGCTTTATGATGCCTTTTAATATGGTGTACATTAACTTAATCAAATAATTAGATCATTAATACCGCACAGTGGGTGGCCCATCAGCCACCCTAAGATGCGTGAAGTATATTTCCGGAGTACATTTTCGCAACAATCATGTTCGGGTTTTGTGTGAAAAAATATTTTTATTCCAGCCTTTATTTGTTTAGCTCCCCACTCCATTCCTCCTATATAATTCTTCTTACCTAAGTATTCCTACCCTATTTTCTTTATACTATTCTAACTATTAATTAATAATAGTTTAATAGAACTTTAGTAGAATTCAAGATGGAAGGGTAACAAAGATTGGGAGGAATTATAAATGTTGAAGAAGATCGGAAAAAAATTAATACCATTTGCACTGATATCTACTCTAGCTTTTGGAATATTTGCTAATGGCACATCTGTTGTTGATGCAAAAATAAGCCCAAATCAAGGAAAAGTCAAAAATGTCATTTTTTTGATTGGAGATGGTATGGGACCAACTTATAGCACAGCATACCGTGCATTTATGGATGATAAAACGACACCATATATGGAAAAAACAGCATTTGATAACTATTTGGTAGGAATGCAACAAACATATCCATGGGATGAAGATGAGAGCATTACTGACTCAGCCGCTGCCGCAACATCTATGGCTGCTGGAATCAAAACATATAATAATGCGATTGCTGTAGATGTTAATAAAAATGAGGTTGAAACGGTCTTAGAAATGGCGAAAAAAGATGGGAAAGCAACTGGCCTCGTTGCTACCTCACAGGTAAATCATGCTACTCCAGCATCCTTTGGAGCACATGATGAATCCCGTCACAATTATAATGATATTGCAGATGATTATATTGATGAGAAGATTAATGGAGAACCTAAGATCGATGTGATTCTTGGTGGTGGTACATCCTATTTTGATCGTGCAGACCGTGATCTTACAGAGGAATTCCAAGAAGAAGGTTTTAGCTATGTAACAACAACAGAAGAGCTTAAGAAAGATGACAATGAACAAGTACTTGGCTTGTTTGCACCTGTAGGTCTTGATAAGGCTATTGATCGTACCGAAGAACAACCTTCATTAGCTGAAATGACTGATTCAGCATTAGACCGTCTAAGTGAGGATAAGGACGGATTTTTCTTAATGGTTGAAGGAAGTCAAATTGACTGGGCGGGTCATGATAACGATATTGTCGGTGCAATGAGTGAGATGAAAGATTTCGAAGAGGCATTTGAAGAAGCAATTGAATTTGCAAAAGAAGATGGTCAAACACTTGTTATAACAACGGCAGACCACTCTACTGGAGGATTTGCTATGGGGATTGGCGGTGTTTACAAATGGGATCCAGCTCCATTAAAAGCTGCTAAACGTACACCAGATTTCATGGCTTCCCAAATTGCAAATGGTGCTGATATTGAAGATGTTTTAGAACAATATATTGATTTGGACTTAACTACAGAAGAAATTCAATCCGTTAAAGATGCTGCAGAATCAAAAGACGTAACGGAAATTGACAATGCGATAGAACGTATTTTTGACCTTCGTTCTGGTACGGGATGGACTACTGGCGGACATGACGGCGTAGACGTAAACGTTTATGCTTACGGTCCACAAGCTGATAAATTTATCGGTTTACATGATAATCATGAAGTCGGTCAAATGGTAATGGACGTATTAAAAAACAAAAGGAATTAACGAATGGATCCCGTTGCATTTCTAGCAACGGGTTTTCATCTCTTACTTCTTTAGAGGAGGTACATAAATGAAATATACGATAATTTCTATCATACTTATTACAATTCTTATGGGGTGTTCAAACGACACGGAACCGTCAACTTCTACAAAATCTGAAGAAAAAAGCGATTCTAGTGTGATTCATGCGGAACAAAGTGATGAAAACTATGTTAATAATCCTCAGGCCCCTGACACTCGTTCTTTAGATGAAATTGGTCAAGTATATAATGATGAAGATGGTACGGTAGTTTTAAAGTCTATTACGGACTACCATAAGTCACATAAGATTGGGCCTGTCAAACTTACCATTAGTAATATCAAAGTAATGAATTATGAGCCAGCAATGCATTTGATTGATTATTTCCATGGTTTTACCAATAACGAAATGAAATTTAACTATGTAAAATTTCATATTACGATGGAAAACACTTCTGATAGGCCTATTCATTTTGCTCCAGTTTCTATACTTGAAACAAATACAGGGGAAATGAAAGGTTTTGAAGACGACTTCTATCTCCAAAACTTAAATGGGGTAATGGAACCAAAAGGACAAAAATCAGGGGAGCTTGCCTTTATATTAGATGGAACTCCCCCAGAAAATTTATCTAAAATAACATTAACAACGAGTGATGTTTTTAATGAAAATAATGAATCGATTCAAAAAGGAAAACAAATAGAAATTAAGTTTTAAAAAATACGATAGAATCTGAGTCTGTTTGTACTACAAACTAGACTCTTTTTTTAAAAGCTGCTTTCTAAACAACAGTTGCTTTATGCATAAAGTGAATCTTCAAATCAGGGGTGGTCTTTCATCCCCCACCTAAAAGGATTCGGTTTTTCCTTAATTCGATGTGAGGATATAACTGCCCCTTCACCTATGATAAAATAGATATAATGTTTATTAACTTATCATTTAAATGCGTAGAGCTTCGGTTAGAGCCTTATTTAATATTTTCAACTGCTTGTTGTACTGTAGCAAATGAACTAATTTCAGACCCATCTATACCACTTCTTATAATGGTTTGAACCATATCAGGACGCATTCCTGTCAAGATAAGATGAATCCCCATCAGTTCAAAAGTATGTTGCAATTGACATAGAAAATCAGTTGTTTGTATGCTATTCATCAATGCACCCGATAAATCAAGAATGACATAACTTACATGCATGTCCACAATCTTTGGTACTACATTTTCTCTTATATTTTCAAAATGTTTTTCCTCAAAGGAACCTATTAGAGGGAGAATAACAATTTCATCTTTGATTGGAACGATTGGTGCTGATAGTTTTAACAGTTGCTGTTCTGTTTCTGTTTTACATTTATCAGACATTCGTTTAAAAGAAAGCATTGTCTCATTCATACTAATATCCAACATATGATTAATACGTTTCAAGATATCGGCATTCTCCTTCACAGTTAAATCATGCTCTATACTTATTCGCGTTATAATATCGTTAAATACATCCCTTGTCGGAGAATATCGGAGAATAATATCTGTAATATCACCACCAGATGATACTTGCATTTCCGAGTTCTTGTAACTCCATTCCATAAGAACATCTGGGATTTTATCAAGTTTTATTTCAATAAGTGCTTCCCCTAAAAATTGGAACAACTCGGTATACATATGTATTGCTTGTTCTTTTTCCCAGTTGGGTATATCTAAATCCATTCTTTGGAGAACAGATTCAACAACTTCTATCGCTAATGGTTCGGCATTTTGATAAAAGTATTTTTCAACTAGCTTTGATGAACTCACTCCTACCCCACTCCTTTAAGATCCTACTAACGTAAACCCTTGTATTGGTATATTTTATTTCATATTGTTGAATTGAAGAAGCTATATTTTATTATAATAAAATATAGCTAATTTTTCGCTTAAAATCACTTATACCAAAAATAGATAAAGTGCGAGGTTACAGTATGAAAGAAATCATTATAACGAAGCTAATGGAAATAGAGAATAAACACCAAATAAAGATTCTATTTGCTTGTGAGGCGGGAAGTAGATCTTATGGTCTCGCTTCAGAGAAAAGTGATTATGATGTACGCTTTATTTACATTCATCCAACTACCTACTACCTCAGTATTGATCCGATTGGAATTGGAAAAAAGAAAGATGTGAAAAAGGTACCATTTAACAATGCTTTAGATATGTATGGCTGGGATCTGACCAAAGCACTAAAGCTATTTCGCAAATCAAATCCAAGCTTACTTGAATGGTTACATACAGATATAGTATACTACCAAGCTTTCTCTACAATTGAAAAAATAAAGGAAATGGAGAAAGCATATTTTTCAGAAAAGTCTTGTATACACCACTATATCAATATGTCTAAAAATAACTTTCGACGATGCAGTGAAGAAACAGTAAATATCAAGCTTTATTTAAATGTTTTGCGTCCTTTATTACTGGCCACTTGGATAAAAGAGTATAAGGAATTTCCACCATTAAAATTTAGCTATTTAGTAGACAAGCTTGTTCCCGAGGGAAAAATTAAACGAATTGTTAATCATTTAATAAAAATAAAATTAGGGAATAATCTGGAGTTAAACCCATTAGACCTACAAAATTTACATATATACATACAAGTGGAACTAAAAAGACTTGATAATTATGCAAAATCCTTAACTGATAAAAACCAATCAATCACCACTCCATTAGATTTCCTTTTCCAACAAACATTAAAAGAAGTGTGGTCTTGATTGTTTTCAGTTTTGTAACAATTGTCATATTCAATGATTATTCTCCCAACTTTACCAAAAATTGGAGGTTTTTTCCCATTGGATAAAAATACCAGACAATCGATAAGGTTAGAGTAGTTATAAGGTGTCATCGATTATATCCATATTGGGAAATTTTGGGCCATGCTAAATTCTATTACATCTAGTAATCTTTTATGTAAACTGCTTCGGGGAGGAAAATACATGAAAAAGATTACTAAGCTATTATTAATAACAGCTATGTCAGTAAGTATCTTTACTATTCCAATACATGCAGACGCAACATCATACACTGTTCAAAAGGGAGATACATTTTGGAAAATAGCTCAAAAATATGGTACTACTCTAACAAACTTACAAATTGCTAATAAGCGCTCAGGGAATACCCTATATATAGGAGAAACGATTAACATTCCAGATTTCATTTCCTTTGAAGACAAAGAATTAATGGCAAAGCTCGTACATGCAGAAGCAAAAGGGGAACCATATGCCGGAAAAGTAGCCGTTGCTACCGTAGTTTTAAATCGAGTTGACCATCAAGAATTCCCTAACACTGTACGTGGTGTCATTTATGAAAAAGCTGGTGGACATTTTGCTTTTACACCTGTTCAAAATGGGGAAATCAACAATGGATACACTTCAGAGGATATGCGTGCAGTAAATGAAGCCATCGCTTATAGGGGCCAAGGAAATGGTTCTATCTATTTTTATAATCCACAAACAGCCAAAAGTGACTGGATTCGATCTCGTGAAGTAACTGTTACTATCGGAAATCATCGGTTTGCAAGATAATAGAAGGAGGATGTCCTAACTTTTTGGGCATCCTTTTTTTAACTTTTAAAGCAACATTTTAATCACCTATAGATAAGTTTAATATCAGCTACTATGACCAAAAGGGAACTTTATAGTCAATTGTCGAAACATGAAGCGATATAAATCTTATGTCGAATCACGCGAGTATTAACATCTTATTGTTCTTTATAACGAACATCTTATAGTACTTCTCGAATTCTGTCGAAAAAATAAAATTCCCCGCCCAACGTTCGACTCAAGCGAGGATTTTGTCGAATTACATTTCCCCTATTTGCATAATAGTAGTTTTCGGAAAGTAAAATTCAACTATTTCTTCATAGGATTTTCCTTTTTCCCCCATTACATATGCTCCCCACTGACTCATTCCAACACCATGTCCAAATCCCTTCCCTTTCATTGTATAAACTTCGCCATCCTTCTCTAAAGAGTCAATGAGATAGCTTTTAAACACCGTTCCACCTATCATAGGTCGAATCCGATTTAGTTTCACATTATTTAGACTAACTTCCTGATACCAGACCGTACCATCAAATAATCTCCACAAAAATGTTATAGAAATGGATCCTTTTACACTACGATCGGATGGAAGTTGTTGATTGGACAATTCGAATGTAGGTATGGATAGGATTTTAATGTCACCTGGATATCCTCTGTTATTTAACCAGTTTTTGATCGTTTCTGTTATTTCTTTATCCTTTTCTTCGACTTCATTCCACCAGTTGGGGCTATCCCATTCTATATCCTCTAATGAGATTTGAGTTTCATTTAATGTAAATTCCCAGGGGTGTGTAGGATCATAAGGGTCTTTTTTTATTGGGAAGAATGGCATGGCTTTTCCTCCCCAAACATGGGAATTATTTTCTGTTTTCCCTCCATTACTTGCAGAATAAAAGGCATTAATAAGCCTATTATTATAAGTAATAACCTCACCCTTTGTTTCATTTACAGCTTTTGTTGTTTTGGGATCCCATGCAAATCCGCCATATACCTGATAACGAATCGTATCATCAATTTCCTCTCCCACGTGCGATGCAGCATATGTCCTTGCTGCTAATGCTTGTGCTTTTAATGTATGAAGACTCCATTCGGAAAAGACTTCAAAAGGGACAACCCCTTTTAAATAATCCTCTAAAGGTAACTGATTCACAGGGCGGATATGTTGTCCATTTTCTAACCTTAGCTCCATTGCTCCCAAATAAGGTTTATCATTAATATGAATCACATGTTGATTATCATAGTTATTTGGAATGAGTACGAGTGAATCATTTATTTCGTATGTTTTTTTATTTCCTTTTAAAAACAGAGAACCGTTTTTAACTGTCAGTTTGTACTCGACCCCCTCCCTTAATTGTACAGTTGGATCAAGCGAGAAATAATCACCTTCCATTTTAATAGTTAACTTAGAAGTGTCTCCAATATGATTCACTAAGCGTACACGCATCATTTCCTCTGCTTCTGTCACGTTTGGAATTAAAAATGTAGTAATCAATAGTAGAAATGAAATTATGTATTTCATTTTCCCTACCAATTGTCTGTCCACATTCCCAAAATTATTACAACCCATTCCAAGTCTCCTCCTCCATTTTTATGTATAGTTTTCATTAGGTTCATAAATTTATTCCGATTATTTCAGTTGTATCACAGAAATTTTATAACTAAGAATTTTTCCATTACCCTTACTCCCATAAAAAAGCAGAACCCAATTTAATGAGTTCTGCTTTTAAAAGGTTGTTTTCTTTTAGATTGTTGTTTCAATTACGTTATATATAGAATGCGCAGTAACTTCACCCAAAATCTGGAGCTTAAATACCGCTGCGGAAATACACTGCACTTTCCGTAGCGCAAATCAACACGCGGAGAAATTAAATGGGCATAACCCTTGTAAAAAGACAACAAAGTGTACGAATAGAGGCATTTTTAAAATATTATTTCAAAACAAATTTTGTCTTACTGAATCCTTCTTTCGTTTTTTCAACTTCTAAAATGGCCGGAAACATATTTTTCAAATCTTCAACATGGGATATAACACCAATCATACGTCCAGATTGTTGAATTTCAATTAAAGTATCAATCGATTTGTTTAACGCCTCTTCATCCAATGAGCCAAATCCTTCATCAATAAACATCGTATCTATCGAAATATTACCTTGGAAGCTTTGAATGACATCTGACATTCCTAGTGCCAAACACAAGGAAGCATTAAACTTCTCTCCCCCTGACAATGTTTTTACATCACGGGTTTGACCGGTATAGGTATCATACACATCCAGTCCTAAACCACTTTGACGTCCATGGGATTCTTGACGGTCACTTCGTATTAAATAGAACTGTCCATTTGATAAGCGTTTTAATCGATGGTTTGCAGCATCAATAATTCTTTCCAAGTATTCAATTTGTAGATATCTCTCAAATGAAATCCGTTTGTCATTTTGACCTCTAATTACATCGTGTAAATCAGAAATGATACTTCGTTGTTTATCCAACTTATCCACTTTTTCTTCCACTTCTTTAAGTGTCGTAATCATTCTTGTTGCTTCTTGATAGTACTCTTTTGATGCATTTAACTGATGTAAAGCAGACTCATACTCTTGTTTTAATTGTTCGAGTTTAACTTCAAATTGCGTTAAATCCGATCTTTCTTTTTCTTGTAATTCAGCATGTAATTCTCGTACCTGTTGCTTCACAGTAAAAAGACTTTCCCTGAATTTTTGGACAGCCTCTTTTAACTTTTCACGTTTTGCTGAATCCATTTTCGCTTGGGCATACATTTCCTCTGAAGTAAATTCAGCCTTACTAAGTTGTTCCCGAAAGGCTTTCTCTGCTTTTTCCTTACGTTCCATTGTTTCCTCTAGCTGCTGTTTAGAGTGAGCTACGTTTGCTTTCGCCTTCGTATCATTTTCCTTTACTATTTCATAATGTTTTTTAGCGGTTTCCCAGGATTCTTCTAGCTTCACTTGATATTTAGCGGTTTCTTGTATCGCTTTTTTCAATACAGATAATTCCCTAACGGATTCAGGTATACTGTTTATTCTCTCATCATAACGTACTTTTGTGGTTTCATACACCGTTTTACATTCTTGAAAAACTTTATCTCGTTTTTCTTTTTGCATTTCCATTTGTTTTAATTTCTTAAGTTCTTCATCATGATTAAGGCGCAAAACTCGTAATTCTTCTGCCTGTTTTGTTAGTTGCTCAACTTCTGCTTTTAACTGTTTCCCTTCCCTAACAACTTGTTCATACGCTTCGATTGCAGATTCTTCTTGGATGGAATACTCGGAAAGCTCTTTTGCTTTTTCATCTTTCTGTGTGACTTTTGTTTCTAATAAAGCTTCCGCCTTCCGATAGAAATCTTGCTTTTCATCCATTTTCGTTTTTAAATTATCCAATTCTTCTTTTAATACCAATGAATCATTATTAGTTGCCTTCTTAGGATGATCCAAACTACCGCAGACTGGACATGCTTCCCCCTCATGTAAATGAGAAGCCAATAAACTTGCTTGATTATTTACCCATAAGGATTCCGCCTCATAATATTTCTTTTTTTGCTGTTGAAATTCATTCTGTTTTTCCTGTACATCTTTTTTCAACTCGTCAATTTCATTCGTTAACTTTTTATAAGCTAGTAAAACTTTAGCTTTTTCCTTTACCTCTGTATACTGTTGCTGCTTTATCGTTATTTGACTAGTCGCTTCATCCAATTCCTTTATGTGCTTAACCATTGTTTCACTTTTTTCATTTTTAGTCTGTATATCTGCTTTCGCCTTTTCAAGTTCTGAGTAAGCCTGTTTTGCTTCAGTTTTATGATTGAAAACTTGTCGTTTAAGCTTATCCAAGTCTTCAACCATTGGTAAATACTCATTTAAACGATCTAATCTTTTAGCAACCTTTTCTCTTTCTTCTTTCTTCCCTTCTTCTTCCTTATACGCTTTCTCGGCAATTTGCAGCTGTTGACTTACTTCTTTATGATAGTTCTCTGCCTCAGCTAATGCTTCAGCTTTATCTTTCTCTGCTTTTCTCCATTCACTCACTTGCTTATCATAGACTTCAATATTGCTCGCTCGTTCTGCATCTGCCAATTGTTTTTCCTTCATTTCAACAGCTGGCATTTTCTCTTCTAATTCTAATAATCTTTCTTTCTTCAGATCCAACTGTAAAAAACGATCATTTATGGCTTTTGCTTGGTAATATTGGTTTTGCTGCTTATCGTGTTCCTTATAAGCAACCTTATATTTCTGCTGATCGATTTCTATCTGTTTTTGGTAAAAACGCTCTTCCTGCTCTAATCCGGTGATGACCTGATTCACATTATAATAATCCTCTGAAAGAATCTGAAATAGTTTAGATTCCTCCCGTTCTGGTAGAGACACTGTTATATTTTGAATATGATGGTCTCTTAATCTTTTGACTTGTTCAAAATCCTGTCCTACCTGTTGCTTCTTTTGTTTTAGCCGTTCACCAATTTGTTTGTATGACTCTGTTTTGAAAATTCGACGTAAGATTTCTTCTTTATTTTCCGTTTCTGATGTTAAAAGCTTACGAAATTCCCCCTGTGGTAACATCACAATTTGTTTAAATTGATCCTTCGTTAATCCAATAATTTCTTCAACCTTTTTATCAATCTCTGAAACAATTTGTCGATCCACACACGGTATTTCCCTGCCATCTACCTTTTCATAGAATTCATACTTTTCCCCTGTTTTTGTCTTATTACCTTTTTTTACATGTCCCAATTGACGTAAAATGCGATAGACCCTGCCATGGATAGCAAATTCTAGTTCAACAGATGTATGTGTACTATCCTCCGCAAAATCACTTCGCAGCATCGTATGATTTTCACGGTCTGACCCACTTGCACTTCCATATAACGCAAAGCAAATCCCATCAAAAATTGTTGTTTTCCCTGCACCAGTATTACCCGAAATAACAAATAGATGATTTTGTTCAAGATTTGAAAAATCAATGGTTTCGGTATATTTATACGGACCGAACGCAGTCATTGTTAACTTCAGTGGTTTCAATACACCATTCCCCCTTCCATTTTACTAATTTCGAACAACCTCTCTTTTCTCTGATGTTTCATTGTCCTCCTGTAATATTTCATTTAATGCTTCTTTGAACAGATTCTCCGTATCTTCATTTGGCTCATTTCCCTTTACTTCCTTATAAAAGGCTTTGAAAAGTTCAAAATCACTCAATTTGCTTCGATTTTCTTTTTGCGCTTCATTCTCATGAAGGAATGTTCGATTCACATTTTTTCGCTCTACATGCATGGCATTAGGATAAACTGAACGAACCTTTTCCATAGGAGATAACACCGGTGTTTCATCAAGTAACTTAACAAAAACATAATCTTCATTAACAGGATGCCTGAGTAAACCTTCCATTGTGGCCTCCACCGTACGAATATCACGTCTTGGGGCAAAAAGACGTTTTTCAATTGAAACATTTCCAAGAGCATCCATTTCAACAACATGAAATCCCTTTTGATGACGTTCTTCTGAAATAGAATATTTTAATATAGAACCGGAATAGCGGATTGTTTCATTTTGAACAAAATGGGCCTGATGTAAGTGACCAAGTGCGGTGTAATGAAAGGCGTTAAAATGTTGGGCATTCACATATTCTGCTCCGCCAATAGATAGTGGTCTTTCCGATTCACTTGTATTTTCTTCCTTTTCACCGAATGGAGTAACAAAAGCATGTCCGATATAAACGTGGCGACTATTTGGATCCATATTACGCTTTATTCGCTCCAGAATCTTTTCTTGAGCATCGTCATGGCTACGTATCTCATCATCTTCCAAAACGGTTCGTACAACACTAGGATCACAGTATGGAACAAGGTGAAAATGAACCTCCCCATGTTCATCAGGTAAGACGACAGGTTTTAATTCCTTCGTAAAATTACCAATAATATGGAAGCCTTTTTCCCTCATAATTTTACTTCCAAAATTTAATCGACTAGGACTATCATGATTACCAGCTACTGCTAAGACAGGAGTATGTAACTTTAACACGATTGTCTCTAACACTTCATCTAGCAGATGGACAGCCTCTGTTGGCGGTACCGCTCGGTCATAAAGATCCCCTGCAATAATCACAGCATCTGGTTTCTCTTCTTCTATGGCTTGAATAAATTGATCAAGAACATATCGCTGGTCTTCTGTCATATAGACACCCTGAACTAATTTTCCTAAATGCCAATCGGCCGTATGAAAAAACTTCATAAACCAAACTCCTTTCTCTTCATTTTATAACGTTGAGTCAAATCTAGTTGTCTATAAGAGGGGTTTTTATCCCTAATTGATTGTTAGATACGTGAGGTATTTCTGGCTACCCCCATTTATATTCTTGAAAAATATTAAACTCTTCTCTCTCAGAGACTTACAGCTAGTAAATCACGTGTTAAAGTGAATCATTAATCCGTGGAGGTCTCTTTCATCCACCATCTACAACGATTCGCTTTTTCTTCTTTATTGATTTAGGGGGATTACTGCCCCTTAACCTGCGATAAAACTACAAAATCTACGTCATTCTATTATACCATATCTAACAACATCATTTAGTGTCTAATTTGATACGTATGGTTTTCACCAATCCATGTAATTTGTTGATTTTAGCGGATGTGTTGGGGTTTAGTAGCTCTTCCTGTTAAAATATAGATAGAGAGTTTCTAAATACATGGAGTGAGAATGATAATGATGCAAAAACTTCAATTTGAATCGAAATGGGATAAAACAATAGCTGATAAGGACCGTGAAAATATAAAACAGATATTTAATCAAATTAAGTTAGAAGAGAAGCCGAACATTCAATTTACCCTACTTAAAGAAGCTATTAACCATAGAGGAGATTTACTAGTAACTGTATTAATGCATAATATCAGTAATAACGATTTTCCTATCCACCAAAAGGAAATCTATTACGTAATAGATGATGAAATACTAGCCAAACAAACTTTTGATTTTCCACATCTTATTGTAGAAAAACACACTAGTATGCCATGGACTTTTATTTTTTCAAATCATTCTGTAGCCTCTACTACAAAAAAAACAACTGGTACAATAATACTAAAAAATCAATAAATCGTTTTCTTCACTGTGTAACAGGATAAAATGGATATTACTCTACATAGTTGAATAAAATACTTACAATAACTTTATATAAACGAAACAAATATGAAAGACAATAAGTATCTTTCTTATAGTACATTGAATATATATCAGAACTACGGAATGGGGAGGATTTTGAATGAAACAAGAATCTGAATACCATACAAAAAATCAAACAGACGAACGTCAAGCTGAAGAACATAGGTTCAAACGCGTAATAGAAATTATTGATAAAAGATTACAGGCATTACATACAAGATCATCTGGTTTAAAAGAAAATATTATTGACCTCCGTAAAAATTTCTGGGACGATGTTACGGTAAATTTAGATGAACCAGATGATGTAAATGAAACCCAAGCAAGCCTGAAGCAACAATCAGAATTTCTTCAAGAGCGTGAACGTTCTCATGGGAAAATGGATAAAGAGCGAAAGATTCTGGAACGTCTTAGAAACTCCCCTTATTTTGGGCGAATTGATTTTAGGGAAAACCTAAATGACCAAGATGAAAAAATCTATATAGGAATTGCCTCACTTATGGATGAAAAGGAAGAGGATTTCCTTGTTTATGATTGGCGTGCACCAATCTCAAGCATGTATTATGACTATCCTCCAGGACCTGCTAAATACGATACAACAGAAGAAACTATTACTGGAGAAATCACCTTAAAAAGACAATATATTATTAGACAAAGTCAGTTTAAAGGTATGTTTGATACTGGCTTAACCATCGGGGATGGGCTCTTACAAAGGGCTCTCGGTAATAATGCAAGTACAACCATGAAAAGTATTGTTGCAACCATTCAAAAGGAACAAAATAAAATCATTCGAAACGAGCATAGCAATTTGTTAATTGTTCAAGGTGTTGCAGGTAGCGGTAAAACATCTGCAGCACTACAACGAATCGCTTATTTAATGTATCGTTTTCGTGAAGAATTAAGTGCTAGCAATCTCCTTCTCTTTTCACCTAATCCATTGTTTTCGAATTATATAGCCAATGTACTTCCTGAATTAGGTGAAACCAATATTAGCCAAGATACTTTCTTGGAATTTTTAAGGAAAAGAATTGAGAAGAATATCGAAATAGAATCACCCTTTGAACAAATGGAATATGCACTAACTCAAAAAAAAGACGAAATTTACCCTATTCGATTGCGAAATATGGACTACAAATCAAGCTTGGATTTTAAAGATTTACTTGATGGCTTTATCTCAAGCCTAGAAAACGAGGGTATCCTGTTCAAAAACATTAAATTCCGTGGTCGTACCTTACTTTCTAAAGAAAGAATTCAAGAATACTTTTATTCCTTGGATGATTCTATCTCCATTCCAAATAAAATCGAGGGTGTTTCAAAATGGTTACTCCATGAAATTCGTAAACATCAAAAGAAGGAAATATATGAAGATTGGGTATTGGATGAGGTTCAATTACTGGATAAAGAAGACTACCAAGAAGCATTCTTTAAAAGTCAAGATGAATATGAAGATGAAGACGATCCGTTACTCGAGGAAGCATTTTTAAGGAAAATTGTCATCAAAAGAGCTTTTGCTCCAATTATAAAACGGATTAAACGTCTCGAATTCATCAATATACTTGCCACCTATCGAAGTCTGTATGAAACCTTTAACCCAACAATAAAACCAAATAAGTGGGAAGATATTTGCCAATTTACAGTGTACCATTTGGCACATCGTCATTTATTATGGGAAGATGCAACCCCGTACCTATATTTTAAAGGAAGACTTATTGGAGATGATGCAGATCGATCCATTCGTCATTTATTTATTGACGAAGCCCAAGATTACTCCGCATTCCAATTTGCGTTTATCCGCCATATTTTTCCATATACAAGAATGACGTTATTGGGAGATGTTAATCAAGGTATTTACGCTTATACCACGGATGAAAACCCACTTATACCTGAAATTATACAAAGTAAACACGAACGCATAACATTAACGAAAAGCTATAGGTCAACAAAGGAGATTGTAGAGTTTTCCAAACAATTTGCACCAGGGCAATCACTGATTGAACCATTCGAGCGTAAAGGAAAAAAACCATCCATTATTAAATTAAAAAATGGAGAAAATCAAAAATCTTCGCTTCTAGCCGAAATAGATTTTCAAAGAAAGAATGGTCACGAAACAATTGCATTAATTTGCAAAACCATGGAAGAAAGTAACCAAATTTATCAGCAACTTAAAAGGGATATCGTTATCCATCAATTGCATGAGGAAACCTACTCATTAGAAAAAGGGCTTCTTGTACTTCCTATTTATTTGGCAAAAGGGATAGAATTTGATGCAGTCATCATTCCCGATGCCTCTGATCAACAATATGGAAAAGAATCAGACCGCGCTCTATTCTATACTGCATGTACAAGAGCAATGCATGATTTAACCATGATTGCTCCTGGGAAACCATGCATGTTTATCGAAGAGGCGAGTGATGATACTTATAATATTAAATAGTTAGTTATATATCTTTCCTATGAAAAATAAAATCCCAAGTCTAACATGAACGACTCGACTTGGGATTTTTCTTATGCCTTTTCCTGATCTTCTTTTGTTGGTCCCATCACACCAGGAACAGGCAATCCTGCTTGACGCAATAACACGGTCATTTGACCTCTATGATGTGTTTGATGATCAATCAACACTCTTAATAATGCCCCCCTTGGTTCAGGGTTTCCAAAATTATCCACATTTTCTATCAGTTTTTCATCCGTCAATTTTTGTTCTACTTCCTGTTTCACTTGGCAGACTACCTGTTTATATCCATCAACAATCTCACTTGCTTTTTGAGGAACACTCTCAGCATCGCCTGATGGTTTCACTTCAAGTCCTACCAACCCACCAAAAAATGCTGGTGCCGTTGCTAAATGCCAGCCTAACCAACCAAGAGTACTATGTCCCTCAACAATAGCCTGTCCCAATTTTTCATCTGTTAGGGATTCTAGTACATTAATTGTGCCTTGAGATGCATTAGACCAATCTTGTAAAAAATCATTTACTTTTCGATACATAAATTTTCATCTCCATTCACTTTTATTTTTTGGCAAGGCCTAACCAAAAACTACCAAATTTATCACTATTATAACGAAACAGAATCCCTTAAGTCCATAACGTTGCCTGTTCTAGAAATTCACCAAATATAATTTTATATAACTAGCCACATAAAGTGAATCTTCAATCAGTGGGGGATTGCTTTCATCCCCCACTTAAATGATTAATGTTTCCTCCATTTTTGAGGTGGGGGGTATTACTGCCCCTTAATCTGCGATAAAACAGCGAAAGAGGTCGGGACGAAAGTATTTCTAAATCAAAACCCGAACATGAAATTGCTCCAGAAATAGAGCATTGTTCGTCTTTTGAGCTAAACACTTTGGTTATGTCCCAACCTCTTATTTATGTTTCGTTCATTTATTATATTCGAATGCCAGTTTGTATCCAGGAAAGCTTTATAGATAATTTAATTACTAGATACTAATGATTTCACACCGTCTCTTACAGCAATATATTCGGGACGTTCTTTCCCACCAGAAAATGGCTCAACTAATTGATTTTCAACACTATTAAATACCATAAATAAATTATTGCGTGGATATGGTGTCATATTACTTGTGGATCCATGCATGGTATTACTCTCAAATAATGTTATCGAACCAGCTCGTCCTGTTGGCACCGAGATTCCACCACATTTCTCCGTTAACCAACGCAAACTGTCATGATCTGGTACACCAAATTTTTGTTTCTTTAGAGAATCTTTGTAATTTTCTTCTGGAGTTTCCCCTACACAACTTACATAGTAGTTCTGGGACCCTGGTATCATCATTAAAGGCCCGTTAAACGTATAGTTATCAGACAATGCAATCGATACACTGACTGCCCTCATACGTGGCATACCATCTTCAACATGCCACGTTTCAAAATCAGAATGCCAATCAAATTCCTTTCCCTTGAAACCTGGTTTATAATTTATTCGGGATTGATGGACATAGACATCGCTTCCAAGTAAATGATTTACTATATCAAGTATGCGTGTGTCATTAGCTACATCCTTAAAATAGTTATCATCCTCATGGACATGGAAAATGGAACGGATATCGTCACTATCTGGCTCACGGATTACTTTCTCAGAAGTAGAATTCTTATGAGACTCCTGTAATTCAAAAATTCCATTTTGCAGATTAGTAACTTCTTTCTTAGAGAAAAAATCTTTAATTTGCAAAAATCCATTCTGTTCATAGAAGTCTAGCTGTTCCTTTGTAAGAGGTGACATATTATCCTTGGATCGATCTGTATGAATTACTGGATCCTTCCTTTTCAGAATTTCAGGCGTCATATTCTTTCTTGAAGGATATAGATCTTTCACTAGAAAACCACTCCCTAAAAAGATATTAAACGATTTAACTTCTAATCTTGCTACATGAGTCGAAAAAGATAAGTATAACTGGCATCCCCCAAAAGCTTTCCTATTTAACGACGTCCCATCCATGATACTAACATAAATAATCCTAATATACAAACAATTCTGATTGAAACCTAATATTTCCTAAATTACTAAGCAATAGAGTAATGCCATACTGCATGTTTCTTTTCTTTAGTTATTTGTTCATTTCGTTCCATATAATCGAGATGTCCGATAACTTCGGACATGACCAAAGAAAACTGAGTGAAATAACTTTTCTTATAATAAACTTTTGCAATATCACTTGCAGTCGTTAACCCTTCCTCTTTCATTAAATTTTTAAACTTTTGCGCTTTCCGTTCCATTCCTACTATTCGTTTCTTTATTAAGGTAGTCGGATTTTCTATAACCATCCCGTGTCCTGAAAATACACGATCAACAGATAAATTAAGTACCTTTTCTAATGAATGTTTATGCTGAAGTAATGTCGGTAAACGCTCCCCATTATAATCAGGTTCAACCAGTGCATTACTTGAGATATGATCAATTAATAAATCCCCTGATAAAAGCTCACGTCTCTTTTCACTCCATAATGCTATTTGATCTGGTGCATGACCTGGCACCTCTATGACTTGAAAATTCCTGTGAGTGTTTCCAATCGGGGTAATTTCAGCTTGTATGCTTTGGCCACTATTTTTTTCTATCGCATCTCGTAAATACCTTACCTGCTTTTCACCCGCTTCCCCACACCCCATTTCTTCATATAATTTCTTAAAAAACTCTAGACGCATTTCTAAAAATTCACGTTCTCTTTTCATTCTAGGAATGGCATCTTTATGCGCAAAAACAGGAATGGGATGCTTATCAGTAATTTGATTAACAAGTCCAATATGATCTGGATGGTTATGTGTTAAGACAATATCGGTTAAATCTGACAAGGAAAAGTCATTTTCCTCCAACGTCTGCTGTAATGCTCTTTTACTATCATCATTATTCCATCCAGCATCTACTAATATTAATGAATGACCTGTTTCTATTAAATAAAAGTTCACCGTCCTTAAGCTTGACGAAGTATGTACCATTATAGGATAAATCATTTCCTTTTGCTGCATCCGTATAACTCCTTTCCCTTACGTTATGACCATTATTACATGACATTTATATTTAAATTGAAATTTCCGTTGTAAAGTAAAAACTTCCCTCTTACTAACCGAAAAAAGAGGGAAGTTGAACTTACAGAATTATTGACGTTTCTTTGTTTTTTTGTTGTGATATTTTTCATTAGTGGTTAGAGGCTCGTTCGCAAACTCATGATCAAAATTTTTAGGCATCTTTTTTCTTGCAGCTTGTTCATCACTTAATACCTGTGGTTGTTTTCGTTTAAAAGTCATTCATAAGCACCTCCATATTACTATATTGGCAGGGAGATGGAATGTTTATGTATGATAAAAATCGACTTCTTTAGTAACTTTTTCCAAAACGAAGGAACAGACGATTGCCTGTTCCTATCTTTTCATACTTAATATCCTACGGCATCATCTTTTGATTCATATGTTGCCATTACTTGATATAAAGTGGCACGCTCTGTTTCATTTAATGGGATAAGTGGTAAGCGGACACCACCAACAGGAACGCCAATGTGATTAAGTGCCTCTTTCACAGGTGTTGGACTCGGTGCTGCAAATAATGCTTTCATTAAAGGGAGGATATGACGATGCATCGTAGCTGCATACGCAACATCTCCATTCTTAAACCGTTGAACCATATCCTGAATTTCATTACCAATAACATGGGAAGCTACAGATACAACACCTGTTCCACCAACAGATAGAGTTGGTAATGTTAATGCATCTTCACCAGTATATACACTAAAATCATCTGAAGTTTTACTTATAATTTCAGCGACATTATCCAAGTCACCACTTGCCTCTTTCACAGAAACAATATTTTCAATTTGTGATAAGCGGATAATAGTTGATGGTTCTATATTCACTACACTTCGACCTGGAATATTGTATAGCATAACTGGTAATTCGGTGCTTTCTGCAATAGCACGAAAATGCTGATACATTCCCTCTTGTGATGGTTTATTATAGTATGGTGCAACAAGCATTATTCCATCAACGCCCAATGCTGTTGCTTCTTTTGTTAATTCAATCGATTCTTTTGTATTATTTGAACCAGTTCCAGCAATTACGGGGGCTCTCCCATCCACCACGCTAACGACAAATTTAAATAAATTTAATTTTTCTTCATGAGATAGTGTTGGAGATTCACCAGTCGTTCCTGCAACTACTAAGCCGTCAGAACCATTTTTTAATAAATAATCTACAAGACCTCTTGTTGCTTCATAATCTATTTCTCCACCTTGATCAAATGGAGTAACCATAGCTGTTAATACATTACCAAAATTCATTACAACACACACCCTTTGCTTATATTTTTAATTCGAGTGTGGAGGACTCATTAAAAAACAACAGTGAGAAGGCTCACTGTTGCTAGAACATTTGTATATTGTTCTTAGCTAGAATAGCCCTCCATATAGTCTCCTATATGACAGTTCTGTATCTTGTCGACAACAGACCCAACTTTGGGACTATGAGATTCCCTCCGCTTCGGCAAATTCCCCTTTCCTTATGCTTCTTTGGAGCTCATCCTCCTCCACATAAATACTAATGGTCTCTGCACCTCTATCCTTACTTTAACTGTACGTAAAATAAGTTTGTATTATATTGTTAACTCTAATGTACCAAAATTATACAACTAAAACAAGCCTTTTTTCAAAATAGAATAATTTTCGTATTGTAGATTAATCTAGTGGTATAATATGGATAAAAGATACAGATTATCATTTTGATAATGGAATATATACGTATTGTGGAGGTAGCATGCTTACATTTGAAGAAAAATTAGATATTATTGGATCCTTTACTGAATTAAAGCGTTATGATGTTTCGCTTGGTCGGGTAAATTTCCATTACGAAAATAGTATATTCGAAAAGAAAATAGTTGTGTATCATTTACATCCAAATGGAAATGGTTTTGTATACGCTGAGCGGATTAATAAAAATTATAAAACCAATAAAAAGGGTATGGTAAATATACGAAATTATACAGAGGAGGAATTGCGACAAATCATTAAAGAATCCATATCTTCTCTTTCCGAATCCTCTCTTATAGAAGAGACTTGGATAAATGAAGAAAAACAAATATTGAAGCTTATTCAGGATTTTGATTTATGGAATATTTATGCTGGCGATATGTTGGATGCCACCTATGCAACCTACAATGCAGCAGTAGATTACCTACAACAAGAAGGATTTAAACGTTTATAACGAAGACGCAAGCGATAGTTTAACGACGTACGGAGGAGTAAGATTTAATACTTTTTTCCTCTTCAAAAAGAAGCCAACATTCGTTTTGGCTTCTTTATTATGTATTCACGCCAAGCCCTTACTTTCTATCCAAAAAGGGTGCAATTAGTTTATCTGCGATACCAGGAAATAGGTTGTAAAGTTTATTGCCAAAATTCATCCATTTAGGGATATTTAGCTCACGCTTTGGATTAATCAATAACTGAACAATTTTATCTGCAACCTTGTCAGACTGTAGCATATACTTTTTCACATTTTCAACATAGCTTCCAGACCGATCTGCTGTTTCAAAAAACTTTGTCTCAATTGGACCAGGATTGACGGCAGAGATATAAATATCTGTTTTAGACAATTCCAATCTTAAACTATTCGTGAAACCAAGTACGGCATGCTTACTTGCCGAATATCCACTTGATTTAGGTGTTGCCAATTTCCCAGCTTGAGATGCAATATTAACGATATGCCCTGTATTTTTTTCCAACATTGATGGCAGTACTTGTTTTGTACATGCCATTAAGCCAAGAACATTCACCTTAAACATTCTGTCAATTTCGTCTAAGGAGGCCTCATGAAATGCATCAAAAATACCGAAACCGGCATTGTTAATTAATATATCAATGGATGATACTTCATGTAAAATTTTATCAAACTCCCTTTTTACTTGCTTGGTATCACTAACATCAAGCTGAAAATACAAGCAGGTTACAGAGAAATCTTCCTTTATTTCTTTACTAATTTTCTCCAATTTATCGGAAGACCGAGCTAATAAAATTGGGGTTGCTCCCTTTTCAGCGACCTTTCTAGCAACCTTTTCTCCAATTCCTGAAGATGCCCCTGTAATCACAATCGTTTTATTCTTTAGTTTTTTCATACAACACCTCAATACATTTAAAACCACTTATTATGATATCAAACCATTTGATATTTGATAAAATGATACAAAAAAAATTAGCCTTTATCTTTTTAAAGAGAAAGACCGAATATTCCTACTTGATTAATGGCAGATTCCTAGATTAAAAGCAGCAATTTTAAGTTGCGAAAAAATAGTAAATCCCCAGATAAAAATTCCTACACCATGAATGATGTACCATTTGTATATTTTTTTAAATTTAAGTATTGCGATTGCTATAGCTGAAATAAATGTGAAAATAGTCGTCAAACCTAACATTGCTGTAAAAGTGGAAGTCCAGTAAAAGTTATGGAAAGCTGGAATAACTGTAATGGGAGTATAAAATGTAACGAAGTAATATATTCCTATCCCCCAAGAAATAATCATAAAACCGAACAGCAGGTATATCGAGTATTTTTTCATAGCTCCCCCTTATCAATACCAAGTAATTCAATAAGTTTATTTATGAATATTTTATTCATATAAAGAATAATTGTCAACCTTTCTTTCGTTATATATTGTATGTTCTTTAAACAAAAGAAACGTTTTATAGTTTTTTAGAGCAAAAAAAATGAATTTAGGTAACTATACCTAAATTCATTTAAGTTCTTCTTATTAATTTAAGTTTATAATTTAAAATAACTCTATTCATCGAAGAAGTATCAGTGAAACTAACTTTCCTCAAAGAAGTATTCTGGTTCTCCTTTTCCTAATTGTACTTTCATATTATATTCATCCAGGAACCAAGCATCTTTTTCATTAAAGTAAAATGTAATTCCTTGAACTTCTTGTTGAATAGCAATTTTTCCGTTCTCTCCATAGGAAATTCCTAAGAAATAATTTGGGTGGACAGTTGGTATACCACCATATATTTTTAAGAAAAACTGAACCATGTCACCTTTTTCCAGGCCCATTTCTTCAATGAACCATTTTGCTGCTTCCTCATTTACTTGTAATTTCATGTTCACACCTCGACTGTTCAATTGTTAAGTAAACTATTATATATCCTCTTCTTATTCTAACCTTTTAAACATCATGATACTAGAAATTCAGTTTTGTTTCCTTCATTTCTTTTACCCGTTTTGAACAAGTTCGTAAATATATAGGTATGAAAACAGACAACAATGCATAATACAACTGGTTCTAAAATAATAAAAAAGAAATGTAATGTAAAGCAGAGTATTTGATGAAATTTCTAAAGATCAAAAA
Organism: Oceanobacillus senegalensis; assembly: GCF_900176885.1. Lineage (GTDB taxonomy): Bacteria > Bacillota > Bacilli > Bacillales > Amphibacillaceae > Oceanobacillus > Oceanobacillus senegalensis. The sequence continues at coordinate 2,065,726 of NZ_LT839648.1, forward strand.
TTGATAAATCATCAAAATAGCAAGTTCCGGAAAAGAGTTTAAAATAAGTTTCTATTATCAATGACAATGGTTCGATTACACATTAACTTTCCTAATTAAGGATTAGTTCATGTTCTCAAATTCCTGTACCATTTTGTCATAATTCATTGCACCAATTGCTTTATGCTGTATTCTTCCTTCTGAATCAATCAAGTACGATGTAGGGTATGCATTAACCTCAAACATACTTGCCACTTCATTTTCTACATCCATTGGAATGGGAAAACTTAATCCGTACTCTTTCACGAAATCAATAACAACCTCATCATTTTTTTCTGTTGATCTTAAATTAACTGCTAAAATGACTACATCTTCCTTTTCATATAGTTTCTGCATATCTGGCATTTCTGCACGACAAGGTGGGCACCAAGTAGCCCAGAAATTAATCATAACCCGTTTTCCGCGATAATCAGATAAACGAACGTTTTCTCCATCTAATGTAGTTAGTTCAAAGTCTGGGGCAATATCTCCTTCTGTATTTCCTACTTCTCCTGATCCCAGTCCATTTTCTTTAGAAAGCACAAAATCATAAATTGCCCATCCAAGCATAGCTGCAATAATTAATATAAGAACGGTCTTTTTCATATCTATTCCTCCAATTCTGTCCCAACTAGCTAATCATTTTTTTAAGTGAATTCAAGTAAAATGGTCTACACTAGCTATAACCCATTACTTAACATTCCTCTTCCTATAATTGTTTAAAATGATGATACATAACGAAATAGTATAAGGGATGATAAACCAAAGCTCCATCCTATAACCAAAAACCGTCACATATGGTTGAATAAATGATAGGATAATTAACCCTAGTGACCAGCAGATTAATTGAAATAAGATGAGGTACTTAAAGGAAGCCCAACCCTGAATAAGAAATAATACAATTAATAAAAAGCCAGAAACAACCATATATCCCAGGCCATATTCCTTATTGTTCCATAGTAACTGAAAGAATTCATAGATAAACGAAGCAATTAAAAATAGTTGAATAAAGGAATGCAAAAATACGGTTATATCGATTTCCTTTCTCTATTCTTATAATAAAGTAGAATGGTAAAAAGTACTATAGCAATATAAAAGGCATCTTTACTACTGGGATATGCCAATACTGCTACGGGATCATTGACGAACGTGAATAAATTTAGCAATATTTTTCCAATCCAAATAAAGATAACGATATCAATCAGTTGCGATACTATTTCTTTTATATGGATCCACTTCTCATCCTTAGTTAGGCTACTCATCATATAAAATACAATTATACCTATAAGAAAAGAGCTAACAAGAACAAGAATAGATAATAGATTACTGGCTACTGCCATGAACGAGTTCCTCCATTAAATATTTCCTCTATATTAACATACATGTCAATCGCTAAAATTTCATGAAAGTTGCTTAAAAAATAAGAAGTAAGCTCTAAGTTATGACAAATATATGACAAAAAAGGCAATAAGTAATATACAAAAAAAGACATAATACAATATTTTGTATCATGTCTTTCAAAATTGCCTAGCAACGTCCTACTCTCGCAGGGGTTAACCCCAACTACCATCGGCGCTGGAGAGCTTAACTACTGTGTTCGGCATGGGAACAGGTGTGGCCTCTCCGCCATTATCACTAGACCTATGTATTTAATTTAAGGTTTGTACCTTGAAAACTAAATAAGAGTTAATCACTGACATCCATTAAGAAGTTAGTTAAGTCCTCGATCGATTAGTATTCGTCAGCTCCACGTGTCACCACGCTTTCACCTCGAACCTATCTACCTCATAGTCCCTGAGGGATCTTACTCACTTAGAAGTGATGGGAAGTCTCATCTTGAGGGGGGCTTCATGCTTAGATGCTTTCAGCACTTATCCTTACCATACGTAGCTACCCAGCTATGCTCCTGGCGGAACAACTGGTACACCAGCGGTATGTCCATCCCGGTCCTCTCGTACTAAGGACAGCTCCTCTCAAACTTCCGGCGCCCACGACGGATAGGGACCGAACTGTCTCACGACGTTCTGAACCCAGCTCGCGTACCGCTTTAATGGGCGAACAGCCCAACCCTTGGGACCGACTACAGCCCCAGGATGCGATGAGCCGACATCGAGGTGCCAAACCTCCCCGTCGATGTGAACTCTTGGGGGAGATAAGCCTGTTATCCCCGGGGTAGCTTTTATCCGTTGAGCGATGGCCCTTCCATGCGGAACCACCGGATCACTAAGCCCGACTTTCGTCCCTGCTCGACTTGTAGGTCTCGCAGTCAAGCTCCCTTCTGCCTTTACACTCTGCGAATGATTTCCAACCATTCTGAGGGAACCTTTGGGCGCCTCCGTTACCTTTTGGGAGGCGACCGCCCCAGTCAAACTGCCCGCCTGACACTGTCTCCGAACCGGATCACGGTCCTGGGTTAGAAGGTCCATACAGCCAGGGTGGTATCCCACGGATGCCTCCACGTAAGCTGGCGCTCACGCTTCTGAGGCTCCCACCTATCCTGTACAAGCTGCACAGACATTCAATATCAGGCTACAGTAAAGCTCCACGGGGTCTTTCCGTCCTGTCGCGGGTAATGCGCATCTTCACGCATAGTATAATTTCACCGGGTCTCTCGTTGAGACAGTGCCCAAGTCGTTGCACCTTTCGTGCGGGTCGGAACTTACCCGACAAGGAATTTCGCTACCTTAGGACCGTTATAGTTACGGCCGCCGTTTACTGGGGCTTCGGTTCTAAGCTTCGGACCAAAGGTCCTAACTCTTCCCCTTAACCTTCCAGCACCGGGCAGGTGTCAGCCCCTATACTTCGCCTTTCGGCTTCGCAGAGACCTGTGTTTTTGCTAAACAGTCGCTTGGGCCTATTCACTGCGGCTCTATCTCTATAGAGCACCCCTTCTCCCTAAGTTACGGGGTCATTTTGCCGAGTTCCTTAACGAGAGTTCTCCCGCTCACCTTAGGATTCTCTCCTCGCCTACCTGTGTCGGTTTGCGGTACGGGCACCTGTGATCTGGCTAGAGGCTTTTCTCGGCAGTGTGAAATCCGGAACTTCGGCTATAGTTGCCTCCCCATCACAGCTTGAAATGGCCAGACGGATTTGCCTATCTGACTTTCTCACTGCTTGGGCGCACACGTCCATCGGTGCGCATTCCTTATCCTACTGCGTCCCCCCATCACTCATAACGATCACGAGGTGGTACAGGAATATCTGCCTGTTGTCCATCGCCTACGCCTTTCGGCCTCGGCTTAGGTCCCGACTAACCCTGAGAGGACGAGCCTTCCTCAGGAAACCTTAGGCATTCGGTGAAAGAGATTCTCACTCTTTTTTCGCTACTCATACCGGCATTCTCACTTCTAAGCGCTCCACCAGTCCTCACGGTCTGACTTCACAGCACTTAGAACGCTCTCCTACCATTGTCTAAAAGACAATCCACAGCTTCGGTGATACGTTTAGCCCCGGTACATTTTCGGCGCAGAGTCACTCGACCAGTGAGCTATTACGCACTCTTTAAATGATGGCTGCTTCTAAGCCAACATCCTGGTTGTCTAAGCAACTCCACATCCTTTTCCACTTAACGTATACTTTGGGACCTTAGCTGGTGGTCTGGGCTGTTTCCCTTTCGACTATGAACCTTATCACCCATAGTCTGACTCCCAAGTCTAAGTAGCTGGCATTCGGAGTTTGACTGAATTCGGTAACCCGATGAGGGCCCCTAGTCCAATCAGTGCTCTACCTCCAGTACTCTTTCCTTGAGGCTAGCCCTAAAGCTATTTCGGAGAGAACCAGCTATCTCCGTGTTCGATTGGCATTTCACCCCTACCCACACCTCATCCCCGCATTTTTCAACATACGTGGGTTCGGGCCTCCTGTCAGTGTTACCTGACCTTCACCCTGGACATGGGTAGATCACACGGTTTCGGGTCTACGACCGCATACTCATTCGCCCTGTTTAGACTCGCTTTCGCTGCGGCTTCGTGTCTTCCACTTAACCTTGCATACGATCGTAACTCGCCGGTCCATTCTACAAAAGGTACGCCGTCACGCGTAAATGCGCTTCGACTACTTGTAGGCACACGGTTTCAGGTACTCTTTCACTCCCCTTCCGGGGTACTTTTCACCTTTCCCTCACGGTACTGGTTCACTATCGGTCACTAGGGAGTATTTAGCCTTGGGAGATGGTCCTCCCGGATTCCGACGGAATTCCACGTGTTCCGCCGTACTCAGGATACACTCCGGAGAGAATTCTCTTTTGACTACAGGGCTGTTACCCTCTTTGGCTCATCTTTCCAGATGGATTCGTCTAAAGAATTCCTTTGTAACTCCATGTGGAGTGTCCTACAACCCCAGAGAGCAAGCTCTCTGGTTTGGGCTGTTTCCGTTTCGCTCGCCGCTACTTGGGAAATCGCATTTGCTTTCTCTTCCTCTGGGTACTGAGATGTTTCAGTTCCCCAGGTATGCCTCTTGTGCCCTATGTATTCAGACACAAGTCCTGTTCCATTACGAACAGTGGGTTTCCCCATTCGGAAATCTCCGGATCAAAGCTTACTTACAGCTCCCCGAAGCATATCGGTGTTAGTCCCGTCCTTCATCAGCTCCTAGTGCCAAGGCATCCACCGTGCGCCCTTATTCACTTAACTAANGCTACTGCCATGAACGAGTTCCTCCATTAAATATTTCCTCTATATTAACATACATGTCAATCGCTAAAATTTCATGAAAGTTGCTTAAAAAATAAGAAGTAAGCTCTAAGTTATGACAAATATATGACAAAAAAGGCAATAAGTAATATACAAAAAAAGACATAATACAATATTTTGTATCATGTCTTTCAAAATTGCCTAGCAACGTCCTACTCTCGCAGGGGTTAACCCCAACTACCATCGGCGCTGGAGAGCTTAACTACTGTGTTCGGCATGGGAACAGGTGTGGCCTCTCCGCCATTATCACTAGACCTATGTATTTAATTTAAGGTTTGTACCTTGAAAACTAAATAAGAGTTAATCACTGACATCCATTAAGAAGTTAGTTAAGTCCTCGATCGATTAGTATTCGTCAGCTCCACGTGTCACCACGCTTTCACCTCGAACCTATCTACCTCATAGTCCCTGAGGGATCTTACTCACTTAGAAGTGATGGGAAGTCTCATCTTGAGGGGGGCTTCATGCTTAGATGCTTTCAGCACTTATCCTTACCATACGTAGCTACCCAGCTATGCTCCTGGCGGAACAACTGGTACACCAGCGGTATGTCCATCCCGGTCCTCTCGTACTAAGGACAGCTCCTCTCAAACTTCCGGCGCCCACGACGGATAGGGACCGAACTGTCTCACGACGTTCTGAACCCAGCTCGCGTACCGCTTTAATGGGCGAACAGCCCAACCCTTGGGACCGACTACAGCCCCAGGATGCGATGAGCCGACATCGAGGTGCCAAACCTCCCCGTCGATGTGAACTCTTGGGGGAGATAAGCCTGTTATCCCCGGGGTAGCTTTTATCCGTTGAGCGATGGCCCTTCCATGCGGAACCACCGGATCACTAAGCCCGACTTTCGTCCCTGCTCGACTTGTAGGTCTCGCAGTCAAGCTCCCTTCTGCCTTTACACTCTGCGAATGATTTCCAACCATTCTGAGGGAACCTTTGGGCGCCTCCGTTACCTTTTGGGAGGCGACCGCCCCAGTCAAACTGCCCGCCTGACACTGTCTCCGAACCGGATCACGGTCCTGGGTTAGAAGGTCCATACAGCCAGGGTGGTATCCCACGGATGCCTCCACGTAAGCTGGCGCTCACGCTTCTGAGGCTCCCACCTATCCTGTACAAGCTGCACAGACATTCAATATCAGGCTACAGTAAAGCTCCACGGGGTCTTTCCGTCCTGTCGCGGGTAATGCGCATCTTCACGCATAGTATAATTTCACCGGGTCTCTCGTTGAGACAGTGCCCAAGTCGTTGCACCTTTCGTGCGGGTCGGAACTTACCCGACAAGGAATTTCGCTACCTTAGGACCGTTATAGTTACGGCCGCCGTTTACTGGGGCTTCGGTTCTAAGCTTCGGACCAAAGGTCCTAACTCTTCCCCTTAACCTTCCAGCACCGGGCAGGTGTCAGCCCCTATACTTCGCCTTTCGGCTTCGCAGAGACCTGTGTTTTTGCTAAACAGTCGCTTGGGCCTATTCACTGCGGCTCTATCTCTATAGAGCACCCCTTCTCCCTAAGTTACGGGGTCATTTTGCCGAGTTCCTTAACGAGAGTTCTCCCGCTCACCTTAGGATTCTCTCCTCGCCTACCTGTGTCGGTTTGCGGTACGGGCACCTGTGATCTGGCTAGAGGCTTTTCTCGGCAGTGTGAAATCCGGAACTTCGGCTATAGTTGCCTCCCCATCACAGCTTGAAATGGCCAGACGGATTTGCCTATCTGACTTTCTCACTGCTTGGGCGCACACGTCCATCGGTGCGCATTCCTTATCCTACTGCGTCCCCCCATCACTCATAACGATCACGAGGTGGTACAGGAATATCTGCCTGTTGTCCATCGCCTACGCCTTTCGGCCTCGGCTTAGGTCCCGACTAACCCTGAGAGGACGAGCCTTCCTCAGGAAACCTTAGGCATTCGGTGAAAGAGATTCTCACTCTTTTTTCGCTACTCATACCGGCATTCTCACTTCTAAGCGCTCCACCAGTCCTCACGGTCTGACTTCACAGCACTTAGAACGCTCTCCTACCATTGTCTAAAAGACAATCCACAGCTTCGGTGATACGTTTAGCCCCGGTACATTTTCGGCGCAGAGTCACTCGACCAGTGAGCTATTACGCACTCTTTAAATGATGGCTGCTTCTAAGCCAACATCCTGGTTGTCTAAGCAACTCCACATCCTTTTCCACTTAACGTATACTTTGGGACCTTAGCTGGTGGTCTGGGCTGTTTCCCTTTCGACTATGAACCTTATCACCCATAGTCTGACTCCCAAGTCTAAGTAGCTGGCATTCGGAGTTTGACTGAATTCGGTAACCCGATGAGGGCCCCTAGTCCAATCAGTGCTCTACCTCCAGTACTCAAATCTTTGAGGCTAGCCCTAAAGCTATTTCGGAGAGAACCAGCTATCTCCGTGTTCGATTGGCATTTCACCCCTACCCACACCTCATCCCCGCATTTTTCAACATACGTGGGTTCGGGCCTCCTGTCAGTGTTACCTGACCTTCACCCTGGACATGGGTAGATCACACGGTTTCGGGTCTACGACCGCATACTCATTCGCCCTGTTTAGACTCGCTTTCGCTGCGGCTTCGTGTCTTCCACTTAACCTTGCATACGATCGTAACTCGCCGGTCCATTCTACAAAAGGTACGCCGTCACGCGTAAATGCGCTTCGACTACTTGTAGGCACACGGTTTCAGGTACTCTTTCACTCCCCTTCCGGGGTACTTTTCACCTTTCCCTCACGGTACTGGTTCACTATCGGTCACTAGGGAGTATTTAGCCTTGGGAGATGGTCCTCCCGGATTCCGACGGAATTCCACGTGTTCCGCCGTACTCAGGATACACTCCGGAGAGAATTCTCTTTTGACTACAGGGCTGTTACCCTCTTTGGCTCATCTTTCCAGATGGATTCGTCTAAAGAATTCCTTTGTAACTCCATGTGGAGTGTCCTACAACCCCAGAGAGCAAGCTCTCTGGTTTGGGCTGTTTCCGTTTCGCTCGCCGCTACTTGGGAAATCGCATTTGCTTTCTCTTCCTCTGGGTACTGAGATGTTTCAGTTCCCCAGGTATGCCTCTTGTGCCCTATGTATTCAGACACAAGTCCTGTTCCATTACGAACAGTGGGTTTCCCCATTCGGAAATCTCCGGATCAAAGCTTACTTACAGCTCCCCGAAGCATATCGGTGTTAGTCCCGTCCTTCATCAGCTCCTAGTGCCAAGGCATCCACCGTGCGCCCTTATCCACTTAACTAATTAACAATGAATAAGCGTTGTATCGCTTTAATTTGATGTCTTGATTACTCTTATTTAGTTTTCAAGGTACAAAAATTGAAAGAGATTTACTCTCTCAAAACTGAACCAAACAACTCAGTATGTTTTATCCAAATAAATATTTAGATATTCCGTAATAATCTAGCTTCAGCTCCTAGCGGTTCGCGTCATAAGCAATTGACACTCCAAGCACCAAAGACCAGGTGCTTTACGGTCCCTTGCTTATGCGGTCACCGCTGAACAGTCGCTTACGCCTTTTATCTTCCTTAGAAAGGAGGTGATCCAGCCGCACCTTCCGATACGGCTACCTTGTTACGACTTCACCCCAATCATTGGTCCCACCTTCGGCGGCTGGCTCCAAAAGGTTACCTCACCGACTTCGGGTGTTACCAACTCTCGTGGTGTGACGGGCGGTGTGTACAAGACCCGGGAACGTATTCACCGCGGCATGCTGATCCGCGATTACTAGCGATTCCGGCTTCATGTAGGCGAGTTGCAGCCTACAATCCGAACTGAGAATGGTTTTATGGGATTTGCTTGACCTCACGGTTTCGCTTCCCTTTGTACCATCCATTGTAGCACGTGTGTAGCCCAGGTCATAAGGGGCATGATGATTTGACGTCATCCCCACCTTCCTCCGGTTTGTCACCGGCAGTCACCTTAGAGTGCCCAACTGAATGCTGGCAACTAAGATCAAGGGTTGCGCTCGTTGCGGGACTTAACCCAACATCTCACGACACGAGCTGACGACAACCATGCACCACCTGTCACTCTGTCCCCGAAGGGAAAATCCTATCTCTAGGAGTGTCAGAGGATGTCAAGACCTGGTAAGGTTCTTCGCGTTGCTTCGAATTAAACCACATGCTCCACCGCTTGTGCGGGTCCCCGTCAATTCTTTTGAGTTTCAGCCTTGCGGCCGTACTCCCCAGGCGGAGTGCTTAATGCGTTAACTTCAGCACTAAAGGGCGGAAACCCTCTAACACCTAGCACTCATCGTTTACGGCGTGGACTACCAGGGTATCTAATCCTGTTCGCTACCCACGCTTTCGCTCCTCAGCGTCAGTTACAGACCAGAGAGTCGCCTTCGCCACTGGTGTTCCTCCACATCTCTACGCATTTCACCGCTACACGTGGAATTCCACTCTCCTCTTCTGTACTCAAGTCCTCCAGTTTCCAATGACCGCTCACGGTTAAGCCGCAAGATTTCACATCAGACTTAAAAGACCGCCTGCGAGCGCTTTACGCCCAATAAATCCGGACAACGCTTGCCACCTACGTATTACCGCGGCTGCTGGCACGTAGTTAGCCGTGGCTTTCTGGTTAGGTACCGTCAAGGTATGATCAGTTACTATCATACTTGTTCTTCCCTAACAACAGAGTTTTACGATCCGAAAACCTTCTTCACTCACGCGGCGTTGCTCCGTCAGACTTTCGTCCATTGCGGAAGATTCCCTACTGCTGCCTCCCGTAGGAGTCTGGGCCGTGTCTCAGTCCCAGTGTGGCCGATCACCCTCTCAGGTCGGCTACGCATCGTCGCCTTGGTGAGCCTTTACCTCACCAACTAACTAATGCGCCGCGGGCCCATCTGTAAGTGACAGCCGAAGCCGTCTTTCAAACTCTCCATCATGCGATGAAAAGTATTATCCGGTATTAGCTCACGTTTCCGCAAGTTATCCCAATCTTACAGGCAGGTTGCCCACGTGTTACTCACCCGTCCGCCGCTCGTTCCACTAACGTCACCCCCGAAGGGGATCAGTTAGCTTCCCGCGCTCGACTTGCATGTATTAGGCACGCCGCCAGCGTTCGTCCTGAGCCAAGATCAAACTCTCCAAAAAAGTTTGTATAGAATTAACACCAATTAATTCTATGTCTTAGCTATAGTTAAAAGAAAAACGAGTTCCTTTTAATATCTTAACATACTGGTTGTTTTGTTCAGTTTTCAAAGAGCAAATTTGGTTCGCTTTGTAACAGCGACTTTATTAATTTAACATACTAATTAACTTCTGTCAATCGATATCCTGGTGGAGCCTAGCGGGATCGAACCGCTGACCTCCTGCGTGCAAAGCAGGCGCTCTCCCAGCTGAGCTAAGGCCCCATCATTCATCTATAATGGTCGGGAAGACAGGATTTGAACCTGCGACCCCATGGTCCCAAACCATGTGCTCTACCAAGCTGAGCTACTTCCCGATAATGGCGCGCCCGAGAGGAGTCGAACCCCTAACCTTCTGATCCGTAGTCAGACGCTCTATCCAATTGAGCTACGGGCGCTTATGGTGCCGAGGACCGGAATCGAACCGGTACGGTAGTTACCTACCGCAGGATTTTAAGTCCTGTGCGTCTGCCAGTTCCGCCACCCCGGCACATAGTCTGGAGCGGAAGACGGGATTCGAACCCGCGACCCCCACCTTGGCAAGGTGGTGTTCTACCACTGAACTACTTCCGCATGACAATGTTTTTATAGTATATTATAATGGTGCGGGTGAAGGGAGTCGAACCCCCACATCCGAAGATACTAGATCCTAAGTCTAGCGCGTCTGCCAATTCCGCCACACCCGCATAAATGGTGAGCCATGAAGGATTCGAACCTTCGACCCTCTGATTAAAAGTCAGATGCTCTGCCGACTGAGCTAATGGCTCATATATTTTATAGAAATGGTGCCGGCCAGAGGACTTGAACCCCCAACCTACTGATTACAAGTCAGTTGCTCTACCAATTGAGCTAGGCCGGCGTATTATGTTTTAGATAATATTATTAGATGGTGCACTACTTTTTTTATGCTCGTCGTGTTGTAAGTTCATTCGGTTAAGTTGCACTTCTCACAAGCCTGCACATAGTAGGTTTTGATGAAATAAACGGCTTGCTCTACCAATTGAGTTAGACCGGATTATATATGGTGGAGGATACAGGACTTGAACCTGTGACCCCCTGCTTGTAAGGCAGGTGCTCTCCCAACTGAGCTAATCCTCCGGATGAAACCTGGCGGCGTCCTACTCTCGCAGGGGTTAACCCCAACTACCATCGGCGCTGGAGAGCTTAACTACTGTGTTCGGCATGGGAACAGGTGTGACCTCTCCGCCATCGCTACCAGATAATACTTATTCATAAGAACAAGTTATATTATATGCATTTTTGACAAAAAGTGCAAGGGTTTTTTATACCCTAAAAACTAAATAAGAGGTAATCACTGACATCCTTTAAGAAGTTAGTTAAGTCCTCGATCGATTAGTATTCGTCAGCTCCACGTGTCACCACGCTTCCACCTCGAACCTATCTACCTCATAGTCCCTGAGGGATCTTACTCACTTAGAAGTGATGGGAAGTCTCATCTTGAGGGGGGCTTCATGCTTAGATGCTTTCAGCACTTATCCTTACCATACGTAGCTACCCAGCTATGCTCCTGGCGGAACAACTGGTACACCAGCGGTATGTCCATCCCGGTCCTCTCGTACTAAGGACAGCTCCTCTCAAACTTCCGGCGCCCACGACGGATAGGGACCGAACTGTCTCACGACGTTCTGAACCCAGCTCGCGTACCGCTTTAATGGGCGAACAGCCCAACCCTTGGGACCGACTACAGCCCCAGGATGCGATGAGCCGACATCGAGGTGCCAAACCTCCCCGTCGATGTGAACTCTTGGGGGAGATAAGCCTGTTATCCCCGGGGTAGCTTTTATCCGTTGAGCGATGGCCCTTCCATGCGGAACCACCGGATCACTAAGCCCGACTTTCGTCCCTGCTCGACTTGTAGGTCTCGCAGTCAAGCTCCCTTCTGCCTTTACACTCTGCGAATGATTTCCAACCATTCTGAGGGAACCTTTGGGCGCCTCCGTTACCTTTTGGGAGGCGACCGCCCCAGTCAAACTGCCCGCCTGACACTGTCTCCGAACCGGATCACGGTCCTGGGTTAGAAGGTCCATACAGCCAGGGTGGTATCCCACGGATGCCTCCACGTAAGCTGGCGCTCACGCTTCTGAGGCTCCCACCTATCCTGTACAAGCTGCACAGACATTCAATATCAGGCTACAGTAAAGCTCCACGGGGTCTTTCCGTCCTGTCGCGGGTAATGCGCATCTTCACGCATAGTATAATTTCACCGGGTCTCTCGTTGAGACAGTGCCCAAGTCGTTGCACCTTTCGTGCGGGTCGGAACTTACCCGACAAGGAATTTCGCTACCTTAGGACCGTTATAGTTACGGCCGCCGTTTACTGGGGCTTCGGTTCTAAGCTTCGGACCAAAGGTCCTAACTCTTCCCCTTAACCTTCCAGCACCGGGCAGGTGTCAGCCCCTATACTTCGCCTTTCGGCTTCGCAGAGACCTGTGTTTTTGCTAAACAGTCGCTTGGGCCTATTCACTGCGGCTCTATCTCTATAGAGCACCCCTTCTCCCTAAGTTACGGGGTCATTTTGCCGAGTTCCTTAACGAGAGTTCTCCCGCTCACCTTAGGATTCTCTCCTCGCCTACCTGTGTCGGTTTGCGGTACGGGCACCTGTGATCTGGCTAGAGGCTTTTCTCGGCAGTGTGAAATCCGGAACTTCGGCTATAGTTGCCTCCCCATCACAGCTTGAAATGGCCAGACGGATTTGCCTATCTGACTTTCTCACTGCTTGGGCGCACACGTCCATCGGTGCGCATTCCTTATCCTACTGCGTCCCCCCATCACTCATAACGATCACGAGGTGGTACAGGAATATCTGCCTGTTGTCCATCGCCTACGCCTTTCGGCCTCGGCTTAGGTCCCGACTAACCCTGAGAGGACGAGCCTTCCTCAGGAAACCTTAGGCATTCGGTGAAAGAGATTCTCACTCTTTTTTCGCTACTCATACCGGCATTCTCACTTCTAAGCGCTCCACCAGTCCTCACGGTCTGACTTCACAGCACTTAGAACGCTCTCCTACCATTGTCTAAAAGACAATCCACAGCTTCGGTGATACGTTTAGCCCCGGTACATTTTCGGCGCAGAGTCACTCGACCAGTGAGCTATTACGCACTCTTTAAATGATGGCTGCTTCTAAGCCAACATCCTGGTTGTCTAAGCAACTCCACATCCTTTTCCACTTAACGTATACTTTGGGACCTTAGCTGGTGGTCTGGGCTGTTTCCCTTTCGACTATGAACCTTATCACCCATAGTCTGACTCCCAAGTCTAAGTAGCTGGCATTCGGAGTTTGACTGAATTCGGTAACCCGATGAGGGCCCCTAGTCCAATCAGTGCTCTACCTCCAGTACTCAAATCTTTGAGGCTAGCCCTAAAGCTATTTCGGAGAGAACCAGCTATCTCCGTGTTCGATTGGCATTTCACCCCTACCCACACCTCATCCCCGCATTTTTCAACATACGTGGGTTCGGGCCTCCTGTCAGTGTTACCTGACCTTCACCCTGGACATGGGTAGATCACACGGTTTCGGGTCTACGACCGCATACTCATTCGCCCTGTTTAGACTCGCTTTCGCTGCGGCTTCGTGTCTTCCACTTAACCTTGCATACGATCGTAACTCGCCGGTCCATTCTACAAAAGGTACGCCGTCACGCGTAAATGCGCTTCGACTACTTGTAGGCACACGGTTTCAGGTACTCTTTCACTCCCCTTCCGGGGTACTTTTCACCTTTCCCTCACGGTACTGGTTCACTATCGGTCACTAGGGAGTATTTAGCCTTGGGAGATGGTCCTCCCGGATTCCGACGGAATTCCACGTGTTCCGCCGTACTCAGGATACACTCCGGAGAGAATTCTCTTTTGACTACAGGGCTGTTACCCTCTTTGGCTCATCTTTCCAGATGGATTCGTCTAAAGAATTCCTTTGTAACTCCATGTGGAGTGTCCTACAACCCCAGAGAGCAAGCTCTCTGGTTTGGGCTGTTTCCGTTTCGCTCGCCGCTACTTGGGAAATCGCATTTGCTTTCTCTTCCTCTGGGTACTGAGATGTTTCAGTTCCCCAGGTATGCCTCTTGTGCCCTATGTATTCAGACACAAGTCCTGTTCCATTACGAACAGTGGGTTTCCCCATTCGGAAATCTCCGGATCAAAGCTTACTTACAGCTCCCCGAAGCATATCGGTGTTAGTCCCGTCCTTCTTCAGCTCCTAGTGCCAAGGCATCCACCGTGCGCCCTTATTCACTTAACTAAGTTTACAATGAATAAGCGTGCTAAATTAATAGCCTTGCTTTACGTTTTAATCTAGATTCAGCTACCATAATCAGTCGCTGCATCCTTTTATTTTTGATGTCGTTGATTACTCTTATTTAGTTTTCAAGGTACAAAAATTGAGAGATTCACTCTCTCAAAACTGAACCAAACAACTCAGTATGCTTTATCCAAATAAATATTTAGATATTCCGTAATAATCTAGCTTCAGCTCCTAGCGGTTCGCGTCATAAGCAATTGACACTCCAAGCACCAAAGACCAGGTGCTTTACGGTCCCTTGCTTATGCTGTCACCGCTGAACAGTCGCTTACGCCTTTTATCTTCCTTAGAAAGGAGGTGATCCAGCCGCACCTTCCGATACGGCTACCTTGTTACGACTTCACCCCAATCATTGGTCCCACCTTCGGCGGCTGGCTCCAAGAGGTTACCTCACCGACTTCGGGTGTTACCAACTCTCGTGGTGTGACGGGCGGTGTGTACAAGACCCGGGAACGTATTCACCGCGGCATGCTGATCCGCGATTACTAGCGATTCCGGCTTCATGTAGGCGAGTTGCAGCCTACAATCCGAACTGAGAATGGTTTTATGGGATTTGCTTGACCTCACGGTTTCGCTTCCCTTTGTACCATCCATTGTAGCACGTGTGTAGCCCAGGTCATAAGGGGCATGATGATTTGACGTCATCCCCACCTTCCTCCGGTTTGTCACCGGCAGTCACCTTAGAGTGCCCAACTGAATGCTGGCAACTAAGATCAAGGGTTGCGCTCGTTGCGGGACTTAACCCAACATCTCACGACACGAGCTGACGACAACCATGCACCACCTGTCACTCTGTCCCCGAAGGGAAAATCCTATCTCTAGGAGTGTCAGAGGATGTCAAGACCTGGTAAGGTTCTTCGCGTTGCTTCGAATTAAACCACATGCTCCACCGCTTGTGCGGGTCCCCGTCAATTCTTTTGAGTTTCAGCCTTGCGGCCGTACTCCCCAGGCGGAGTGCTTAATGCGTTAACTTCAGCACTAAAGGGCGGAAACCCTCTAACACCTAGCACTCATCGTTTACGGCGTGGACTACCAGGGTATCTAATCCTGTTCGCTACCCACGCTTTCGCTCCTCAGCGTCAGTTACAGACCAGAGAGTCGCCTTCGCCACTGGTGTTCCTCCACATCTCTACGCATTTCACCGCTACACGTGGAATTCCACTCTCCTCTTCTGTACTCAAGTCCTCCAGTTTCCAATGACCGCTCACGGTTAAGCCGCAAGATTTCACATCAGACTTAAAAGACCGCCTGCGAGCGCTTTACGCCCAATAAATCCGGACAACGCTTGCCACCTACGTATTACCGCGGCTGCTGGCACGTAGTTAGCCGTGGCTTTCTGGTTAGGTACCGTCAAGGTATGATCAGTTACTATCATACTTGTTCTTCCCTAACAACAGAGTTTTACGATCCGAAAACCTTCTTCACTCACGCGGCGTTGCTCCGTCAGACTTTCGTCCATTGCGGAAGATTCCCTACTGCTGCCTCCCGTAGGAGTCTGGGCCGTGTCTCAGTCCCAGTGTGGCCGATCACCCTCTCAGGTCGGCTACGCATCGTCGCCTTGGTGAGCCTTTACCTCACCAACTAACTAATGCGCCGCGGGCCCATCTGTAAGTGACAGCCGAAGCCGTCTTTCAAACTCTCCATCATGCGATGAAAAGTATTATCCGGTATTAGCTCACGTTTCCGCAAGTTATCCCAATCTTACAGGCAGGTTGCCCACGTGTTACTCACCCGTCCGCCGCTCGTTCCACTAACGTCACCCCCGAAGGGGATCAGTTAGCTTCCCGCGCTCGACTTGCATGTATTAGGCACGCCGCCAGCGTTCGTCCTGAGCCAAGATCAAACTCTCCAAAAAAGTTTGTATAGAATTAACACCAATTAATTCTATGTCTTAGCTATAGTTAAAAGAAAAACGAGTTCCTTTTAATATCTTAACATACTGGTTGTTTTGTTCAGTTTTCAAAGAGCAAATTTGGTTCGCTTTGTAACAGCGACTTTATTAATTTAACATACTAATTAACTTCTGTCAATCGATATCCTGGTGGAGCCTAGCGGGATCGAACCGCTGACCTCCTGCGTGCAAAGCAGGCGCTCTCCCAGCTGAGCTAAGGCCCCATCATTCATCTATAATGGTCGGGAAGACAGGATTTGAACCTGCGACCCCATGGTCCCAAACCATGTGCTCTACCAAGCTGAGCTACTTCCCGATAATGGCGCGCCCGAGAGGAGTCGAACCCCTAACCTTCTGATCCGTAGTCAGACGCTCTATCCAATTGAGCTACGGGCGCTTATGGTGCCGAGGACCGGAATCGAACCGGTACGGTAGTTACCTACCGCAGGATTTTAAGTCCTGTGCGTCTGCCAGTTCCGCCACCCCGGCACATAGTCTGGAGCGGAAGACGGGATTCGAACCCGCGACCCCCACCTTGGCAAGGTGGTGTTCTACCACTGAACTACTTCCGCATGACAATGTTTTTATAGTATATTATAATGGTGCGGGTGAAGGGAGTCGAACCCCCACATCCGAAGATACTAGATCCTAAGTCTAGCGCGTCTGCCAATTCCGCCACACCCGCATAAATGGTGAGCCATGAAGGATTCGAACCTTCGACCCTCTGATTAAAAGTCAGATGCTCTGCCGACTGAGCTAATGGCTCATATATTTTATAGAAATGGTGCCGGCCAGAGGACTTGAACCCCCAACCTACTGATTACAAGTCAGTTGCTCTACCAATTGAGCTAGGCCGGCGTATTATGTTTTAGATAATATTATTAGATGGTGCACTACTTTTTTTATGCTCGTCGTGTTGTAAGTTCATTCGGTTAAGTTGCACTTCTCACAAGCCTGCACATAGTAGGTTTTGATGAAATAAACGGCTTGCTCTACCAATTGAGTTAGACCGGATTATATATGGTGGAGGATACAGGACTTGAACCTGTGACCCCCTGCTTGTAAGGCAGGTGCTCTCCCAACTGAGCTAATCCTCCGGATGAAACCTGGCGGCGTCCTACTCTCGCAGGGGTTAACCCCAACTACCATCGGCGCTGGAGAGCTTAACTACTGTGTTCGGCATGGGAACAGGTGTGACCTCTCCGCCATCGCTACCAGATAATACTTATTCATAAGAACAAGTTATATTATATGCATTTTTGACAAAAAGTGCAAGGGTTTTTTATACCCTAAAAACTAAATAAGAGGTAATCACTGACATCCTTTAAGAAGTTAGTTAAGTCCTCGATCGATTAGTATTCGTCAGCTCCACGTGTCACCACGCTTCCACCTCGAACCTATCTACCTCATAGTCCCTGAGGGATCTTACTCACTTAGAAGTGATGGGAAGTCTCATCTTGAGGGGGGCTTCATGCTTAGATGCTTTCAGCACTTATCCTTACCATACGTAGCTACCCAGCTATGCTCCTGGCGGAACAACTGGTACACCAGCGGTATGTCCATCCCGGTCCTCTCGTACTAAGGACAGCTCCTCTCAAACTTCCGGCGCCCACGACGGATAGGGACCGAACTGTCTCACGACGTTCTGAACCCAGCTCGCGTACCGCTTTAATGGGCGAACAGCCCAACCCTTGGGACCGACTACAGCCCCAGGATGCGATGAGCCGACATCGAGGTGCCAAACCTCCCCGTCGATGTGAACTCTTGGGGGAGATAAGCCTGTTATCCCCGGGGTAGCTTTTATCCGTTGAGCGATGGCCCTTCCATGCGGAACCACCGGATCACTAAGCCCGACTTTCGTCCCTGCTCGACTTGTAGGTCTCGCAGTCAAGCTCCCTTCTGCCTTTACACTCTGCGAATGATTTCCAACCATTCTGAGGGAACCTTTGGGCGCCTCCGTTACCTTTTGGGAGGCGACCGCCCCAGTCAAACTGCCCGCCTGACACTGTCTCCGAACCGGATCACGGTCCTGGGTTAGAAGGTCCATACAGCCAGGGTGGTATCCCACGGATGCCTCCACGTAAGCTGGCGCTCACGCTTCTGAGGCTCCCACCTATCCTGTACAAGCTGCACAGACATTCAATATCAGGCTACAGTAAAGCTCCACGGGGTCTTTCCGTCCTGTCGCGGGTAATGCGCATCTTCACGCATAGTATAATTTCACCGGGTCTCTCGTTGAGACAGTGCCCAAGTCGTTGCACCTTTCGTGCGGGTCGGAACTTACCCGACAAGGAATTTCGCTACCTTAGGACCGTTATAGTTACGGCCGCCGTTTACTGGGGCTTCGGTTCTAAGCTTCGGACCAAAGGTCCTAACTCTTCCCCTTAACCTTCCAGCACCGGGCAGGTGTCAGCCCCTATACTTCGCCTTTCGGCTTCGCAGAGACCTGTGTTTTTGCTAAACAGTCGCTTGGGCCTATTCACTGCGGCTCTATCTCTATAGAGCACCCCTTCTCCCTAAGTTACGGGGTCATTTTGCCGAGTTCCTTAACGAGAGTTCTCCCGCTCACCTTAGGATTCTCTCCTCGCCTACCTGTGTCGGTTTGCGGTACGGGCACCTGTGATCTGGCTAGAGGCTTTTCTCGGCAGTGTGAAATCCGGAACTTCGGCTATAGTTGCCTCCCCATCACAGCTTGAAATGGCCAGACGGATTTGCCTATCTGACTTTCTCACTGCTTGGGCGCACACGTCCATCGGTGCGCATTCCTTATCCTACTGCGTCCCCCCATCACTCATAACGATCACGAGGTGGTACAGGAATATCTGCCTGTTGTCCATCGCCTACGCCTTTCGGCCTCGGCTTAGGTCCCGACTAACCCTGAGAGGACGAGCCTTCCTCAGGAAACCTTAGGCATTCGGTGAAAGAGATTCTCACTCTTTTTTCGCTACTCATACCGGCATTCTCACTTCTAAGCGCTCCACCAGTCCTCACGGTCTGACTTCACAGCACTTAGAACGCTCTCCTACCATTGTCTAAAAGACAATCCACAGCTTCGGTGATACGTTTAGCCCCGGTACATTTTCGGCGCAGAGTCACTCGACCAGTGAGCTATTACGCACTCTTTAAATGATGGCTGCTTCTAAGCCAACATCCTGGTTGTCTAAGCAACTCCACATCCTTTTCCACTTAACGTATACTTTGGGACCTTAGCTGGTGGTCTGGGCTGTTTCCCTTTCGACTATGAACCTTATCACCCATAGTCTGACTCCCAAGTCTAAGTAGCTGGCATTCGGAGTTTGACTGAATTCGGTAACCCGATGAGGGCCCCTAGTCCAATCAGTGCTCTACCTCCAGTACTCTTATCTTTGAGGCTAGCCCTAAAGCTATTTCGGAGAGAACCAGCTATCTCCGTGTTCGATTGGCATTTCACCCCTACCCACACCTCATCCCCGCATTTTTCAACATACGTGGGTTCGGGCCTCCTGTCAGTGTTACCTGACCTTCACCCTGGACATGGGTAGATCACACGGTTTCGGGTCTACGACCGCATACTCATTCGCCCTGTTTAGACTCGCTTTCGCTGCGGCTTCGTGTCTTCCACTTAACCTTGCATACGATCGTAACTCGCCGGTCCATTCTACAAAAGGTACGCCGTCACGCGTAAATGCGCTTCGACTACTTGTAGGCACACGGTTTCAGGTACTCTTTCACTCCCCTTCCGGGGTACTTTTCACCTTTCCCTCACGGTACTGGTTCACTATCGGTCACTAGGGAGTATTTAGCCTTGGGAGATGGTCCTCCCGGATTCCGACGGAATTCCACGTGTTCCGCCGTACTCAGGATACACTCCGGAGAGAATTCTCTTTTGACTACAGGGCTGTTACCCTCTTTGGCTCATCTTTCCAGATGGATTCGTCTAAAGAATTCCTTTGTAACTCCATGTGGAGTGTCCTACAACCCCAGAGAGCAAGCTCTCTGGTTTGGGCTGTTTCCGTTTCGCTCGCCGCTACTTGGGAAATCGCATTTGCTTTCTCTTCCTCTGGGTACTGAGATGTTTCAGTTCCCCAGGTATGCCTCTTGTGCCCTATGTATTCAGACACAAGTCCTGTTCCATTACGAACAGTGGGTTTCCCCATTCGGAAATCTCCGGATCAAAGCTTACTTACAGCTCCCCGAAGCATATCGGTGTTAGTCCCGTCCTTCATCAGCTCCTAGTGCCAAGGCATCCACCGTGCGCCCTTATTCACTTAACTAAGTTTACAATGAATAAGCGTACTAAATTAATAGCCTTGCTTTACGTTTTAATCTAGATTCAGCTCCCATAATCAGTCGCTGCATCCTTTTATTTTTGATGTCGTTGATTACTCTTATTTAGTTTTCAAGGTACAAAAATTAAGAGATTCACTCTCTCAAAACTGAACCAAACAACTCAGTATGTTTCATCCTAAATAGGATGTTCCGTAATAATCCTTAGAAAGGAGGTGATCCAGCCGCACCTTCCGATACGGCTACCTTGTTACGACTTCACCCCAATCATTGGTCCCACCTTCGGCGGCTGGCTCCAAAAGGTTACCTCACCGACTTCGGGTGTTACCAACTCTCGTGGTGTGACGGGCGGTGTGTACAAGACCCGGGAACGTATTCACCGCGGCATGCTGATCCGCGATTACTAGCGATTCCGGCTTCATGTAGGCGAGTTGCAGCCTACAATCCGAACTGAGAATGGTTTTATGGGATTTGCTTGACCTCACGGTTTCGCTTCCCTTTGTACCATCCATTGTAGCACGTGTGTAGCCCAGGTCATAAGGGGCATGATGATTTGACGTCATCCCCACCTTCCTCCGGTTTGTCACCGGCAGTCACCTTAGAGTGCCCAACTGAATGCTGGCAACTAAGATCAAGGGTTGCGCTCGTTGCGGGACTTAACCCAACATCTCACGACACGAGCTGACGACAACCATGCACCACCTGTCACTCTGTCCCCGAAGGGAAAATCCTATCTCTAGGAGTGTCAGAGGATGTCAAGACCTGGTAAGGTTCTTCGCGTTGCTTCGAATTAAACCACATGCTCCACCGCTTGTGCGGGTCCCCGTCAATTCTTTTGAGTTTCAGCCTTGCGGCCGTACTCCCCAGGCGGAGTGCTTAATGCGTTAACTTCAGCACTAAAGGGCGGAAACCCTCTAACACCTAGCACTCATCGTTTACGGCGTGGACTACCAGGGTATCTAATCCTGTTCGCTACCCACGCTTTCGCTCCTCAGCGTCAGTTACAGACCAGAGAGTCGCCTTCGCCACTGGTGTTCCTCCACATCTCTACGCATTTCACCGCTACACGTGGAATTCCACTCTCCTCTTCTGTACTCAAGTCCTCCAGTTTCCAATGACCGCTCACGGTTAAGCCGCAAGATTTCACATCAGACTTAAAAGACCGCCTGCGAGCGCTTTACGCCCAATAAATCCGGACAACGCTTGCCACCTACGTATTACCGCGGCTGCTGGCACGTAGTTAGCCGTGGCTTTCTGGTTAGGTACCGTCAAGGTATGATCAGTTACTATCATACTTGTTCTTCCCTAACAACAGAGTTTTACGATCCGAAAACCTTCTTCACTCACGCGGCGTTGCTCCGTCAGACTTTCGTCCATTGCGGAAGATTCCCTACTGCTGCCTCCCGTAGGAGTCTGGGCCGTGTCTCAGTCCCAGTGTGGCCGATCACCCTCTCAGGTCGGCTACGCATCGTCGCCTTGGTGAGCCTTTACCTCACCAACTAACTAATGCGCCGCGGGCCCATCTGTAAGTGACAGCCGAAGCCGTCTTTCAAACTCTCCATCATGCGATGAAAAGTATTATCCGGTATTAGCTCACGTTTCCGCAAGTTATCCCAATCTTACAGGCAGGTTGCCCACGTGTTACTCACCCGTCCGCCGCTCGTTCCACTAACGTCACCCCCGAAGGGGATCAGTTAGCTTCCCGCGCTCGACTTGCATGTATTAGGCACGCCGCCAGCGTTCGTCCTGAGCCAAGATCAAACTCTCCAAAAAAGTTTGTATAGAATTAACACCAATTAATTCTATGTCTTAGCTATAGTTAAAAGAAAAACGAGTTCCTTTTAATATCTTAACATACTGGTTGTTTTGTTCAGTTTTCAAAGAGCAAATTGTTCGTGTTTTCACAACGATACAATTGACAATATATCGCATTAAGCGACACCTGTCAAGGTTATTTTAACAAAACCCACTTTATTGAGTGGATGGGCCTGAGTGGACTCGAACCACCGACCTCACGCTTATCAGGCGTGCGCTCTAACCAGCTGAGCTACAGGCCCACATTTATAATGGAGCGGGTGAAGGGAATCGAACCCTCGACATCAGCTTGGAAGGCTGAGGTTTTACCACTAAACTACACCCGCATAGTATTAATCGATTCTGTCATCGATAATTTCATGAACAACATATCAATCCATTAATCTATCAATGGTCGGGAAGACAGGATTTGAACCTGCGACCCCATGGTCCCAAACCATGTGCTCTACCAAGCTGAGCTACTTCCCGTTTTTATAAATGGCGCGCCCGAGAGGAGTCGAACCCCTAACCTTCTGATCCGTAGTCAGACGCTCTATCCAATTGAGCTACGGGCGCTTAAAAAACACTATATTTCTTCTGGTTTGTTATATGAATCAAAGTGCGGTCGAGAGGACTTGAACCTCCACGGGATTAACTCCCACTAGGCCCTCAACCTAGCGCGTCTGCCATTCCGCCACGACCGCATAAATGGAAAAAGTGAGCCATGAAGGATTCGAACCTTCGACCCTCTGATTAAAAGTCAGATGCTCTGCCGACTGAGCTAATGGCTCATATTATTACTACGTTAATAGTTAATGTGTTTTTTGAGAATAAAAAAGGCTGGGCCACTAGGATTCGAACCTAGGGTACACGGGATCAAAACCCGATGCCTTACCGCTTGGCTATGGCCCAACAACTGACGGTCCGGACGGGACTCGAACCCGCGACCTCCTGCGTGACAGGCAGGCATTCTAACCAACTGAACTACCGGACCCAACTTTTTTATTAACATTTGTGATGACCCGTACGGGATTCGAACCCGTGTTACCGCCGTGAAAGGGCGGTGTCTTAACCACTTGACCAACGGGCCAATAGAATGGCGGAGAAGGAGGGATTTGAACCCTCGCGCCGCTTACACGACCTACACCCTTAGCAGGGGCGCCTCTTCAGCCACTTGAGTACTTCTCCTAATTGGCTCCACAGGTAGGATTCGAACCTACGACCGATCGGTTAACAGCCGATTGCTCTACCACTGAGCTACTGTGGAATAATGAAATTTAATTAATAATTTTGTCGTCAACAGTTATAAAATATACCACACAAAAACAAATCTGTCAAAACTTTTATTAAGATTTTTTTTGCTTTATTTTTTAACTCAGTTGTCGTTGTTTTGTAGCGACAAAATATATAATATAACGTCATTTAAATATTGTCAACAACTTTTCTAAAAAAATATTAAGTGAAACTTCATTCATTGCTTTTCACTTTCATTCCCCCTATTTTTGAGGTAGGGATATTACTGCCGGCGATAAATAAATTAAAAGAACCGTACTATTCCCCATCCATCCCGGTTATACCGCTTATCCAGATTGGAGTTGCTTTAGCAGGAGCTACTTCTTATATAATGCCATTAAAAGAGGTAAATGGATTTCTACTAGATTTAGAAGTAATTCCTAAAGATGTCCGTCATAGTACAAAATGAATAATTTTGAATTTCCCAGTAGACCCTATCCCTTTCTTGGCTGCTATTGACCTTTTTCCAAAAGCGGTTCAATTTGCTAATAAATATGAGACCATCATTTTACATGATTTTGCCTGTTCTAAACTCTATTATGAGGAAAAGCCTATCAAGCTCTTATCCAGTGAAGGGGAAAAATGTAGGGGGGCGAATTCAATTCATTCTCTAAGAATTTTAATATGGCTTGATGTTGAATTAGATATGTGGCAGAAAATTCCCTTGTCATTGAAGCATTAAATCGTTTTAAATTTAATCTATATTATGGCATTATTACTATCTAAAAGTAGCCATTCAGATCTTAGAGATGTAAAAAAGATTTGGTATCATTGCCCAAAGAAACATGGATACCTTTGGAGCCTTTACCTCCCATCCTATAGCATGAAATTCGTTTAACTTTTGTTCAATGGGAAGAAAATTTTTACAAAAAGATGTAGATAGACGTAAGAATAGCAAGGTATTTTCTAAGGAAGATAATAAAATTGTGTTAAGCCACTTAGAGAGACTACGGAATGTTTCCTCCATTTTTGAGGTGGGGGTATTACCTCTCCTTAACCTGCAATAAATTTTATAATAAAACCAAAAAGCTAGAGTAACCGGAACACATCTGAGTCCGTTTACTCTAGCTTTTACTAAATCATGATATTTGAGGGCCAATTTCTAAATCCTAAACAATCCAATTTTTAGTTACATTTATAAAGTAGAGTGTGATACTCCATACTGTATTTCCGTTTATTCGATAACGGTAACCTCTACAGTTCTTCTTCCCCAATTATATGCTTCATCCTTTGTTGGAACATGAACATCAATTTTATTCCCATTAATGGCTCCACCGGTATCAGCTGCAATAGCCTCACCATAGCCTTCTACATAAACTTTTGAACCAAGCGGTATAACATTTGGGTCAACTGCAATTACCTTTGCATTTGGATTTTCTTTTAAATTCACACCTGTAGCTGTGATGCCTGAACAACCAGCACAATAGGCTGTATATGCAGTTGCTTCTACCGTGAGGGTCTTTCCGTTAACTTTTTCTTGTGCATTTGATTCTGTTGTTGATGTCTGTTGTTTAGAGTGGCTTTTCGATTCTACTACCTCTGTGCTTGATTTTACTTTTAATGATGGTTTCTTTTCTTTTATTTCAACATTAGAACTCGCTATTAATTGCTCTACTTGCTTTGCTTCCTTTCCACTTACTTCTTCTCCTTCTACCAACAGTTTCTCCCCAGTTACAATTAAGTCAGAAGTAAGATCATTCCAAACCATTAAGCTTGTAACTGTAACATCTTCGCCGTAGGATTGACTAATCTCCTTCAGTGTATCTCCTTTTTTCACTATATGAAATTCTCTCTCATCTTCAGTGATTTTCAAAACCTGCTTTGGAAAAATCAAAGAGGAATCTAATTTATTATCATTCATTAATGCTTCTACTGTTGTATCATATTTAATTGCTATATCCCAAAGAGTATCTCCATTTTGTACTTCGTGTTCAGCTGCCGATACAGTTGTTGCAGTGATGCCAATAATTATGAAACCTACAAGTAAAGCTACTAACCTTTTCATTATGTAGTCCTCCTCTTAATTACTAACAAACTCATCGTAACATGGTAGTCCCCTATTTGTGGTTACAGCTTGTTTAAAAGAGAGTAACAGGAATTACAAATTCATGGACAATATTACAAATGAAATAAAAGTAGATTAATAAGTTCTATTTCTATTATCCCTGCATATAATATATAAGGGGGAATATGTCCTTTTAAATCTATAGATATTTTGCTTTGAGATTGTCAGGAAGGCCTTGGTTATTATTGGAATTAACCAGTTTTGAAAAAGAAATATCTAAGTAATTTACATAAGAACATTAGCTGATTTAACGAAAAAATGACTAGCAATTATACCAATTGCTAGCCATTTTGCCCTGTACATATATCAATGAAATTCATAAATTTGTTCATCAGCTTTATACATTTTCTTCAATTGTTTTAATTTTACTTCAAATAGAGTAAGTGGGTCTTGATATACTTCAGGGTTCTCCCTCATGTTACTTAGTGTTTCTTTCAGTTCATCTCTTTGTACGTTTGTTTCTTCAATTGTTTCCTTTAATGCTGCTAATGGATGGACAAAAAACATGTGAATATCCCTTTCTAGCGTTTTCTCAAACAACTCAAATTGTTGCATAAACTCTTCTGTAATGGATTCAGCAGTTTTACTGTAATCTTTTCCTTCAATAAATTGTTTGTATTTATCTAGAATCTTTCNGTGGTAATAATTTATTCATATTTAAAAAACTTACGACCAACATGCCCCTCCATCTTCTAGCTAATTCAGGGATGATTGGTGCTTCGGGGCAACTCGTAGCTTATTCGGTGGAAGTAACGCTCGTGGCTGAGGTTTTACCACTAAACTACACCCGCATAAGTATAATAATATATTAAGTAAATCAACAAATCATTATTTATATCAATCTATTATTTTACCATAAATCAGAATGGACCCTGCAGGACTCGAACCTGCGACCGATCGGTTATGAGCCGATAGCTCTAACCAACTGAGCTAAGGGTCCGTATAAATAAAGTTATATGGTAGCGGCGGAGGGGATCGAACCCCCGACCTCACGGGTATGAACCGTACGCTCTCGCCAGCTGAGCTACACCGCCATGGATAATATTAGATGGAGCCTAGCGGGATCGAACCGCTGACCTCCTGCGTGCAAAGCAGGCGCTCTCCCAGCTGAGCTAAGGCCCCTTATTGTTTTCATTTCTGGTCGGGAAGACAGGATTTGAACCTGCGACCCCATGGTCCCAAACCATGTGCTCTACCAAGCTGAGCTACTTCCCGTTAATTTGGCTGGGCTACTAGGATTCGAACCTAGGATACACGGGATCAAAACCCGATGCCTTACCGCTTGGCTATAGCCCATCGTTCATGGGGCGACCGGTGGGAATCGAACCCACGAGTGTCGGAGCCACAATCCGATGCGTTAACCACTTCGCCACGACCGCCATCATCATTATGGCAGGGGTAGTAGGAATCGAACCCACATCGACGGTTTTGGAGACCGTAGTTTTACCATTAAACTATACCCCTATCTAAAAAACTACTATCTACATTTTTATAAAAGAACAACTGTTTATGATAAATGGAGGAGGTAGAGGGATTCGAACCCCCGCGCGGTTTGACCCGCCTCTCGGTTTTCAAGACCGACCCCTTCAGCCAGACTTGGGTATACCTCCGTAGAACTATGGCGGTCCGGACGGGACTCGAACCCGCGACCTCCTGCGTGACAGGCAGGCATTCTAACCAACTGAACTACCGGACCACTTACCAATTATTTTTATCTGTGTGTTGTATTATTTGGTTGCGGGGGCAGGATTTGAACCTACGACCTTCGGGTTATGAGCCCGACGAGCTACCAGACTGCTCCACCCCGCGATATGTGATGCCGGCCAGAGGACTTGAACCCCCAACCTACTGATTACAAGTCAGTTGCTCTACCAATTGAGCTAGGCCGGCATTCTGTATGGTGGAGGATACAGGACTTGAACCTGTGACCCCCTGCTTGTAAGGCAGGTGCTCTCCCAGCTGAGCTAATCCTCCAAGTAGTAGTGACCCGTACGGGATTCGAACCCGTGTTACCGCCGTGAAAGGGCGGTGTCTTAACCACTTGACCAACGGGCCAATGAAATGGCGGAGAAGGAGGGATTTGAACCCTCGCGCCGCTTACACGACCTACACCCTTAGCAGGGGCGCCTCTTCAGCCACTTGAGTACTTCTCCTAATTGGCTCCACAGGTAGGATTCGAACCTACGACCGATCGGTTAACAGCCGATTGCTCTACCACTGAGCTACTGTGGAATAATGAAATTTAATTAATAATTTTGTCGTCAACAGTTATAAAATATACCACACAAAAACAAATCTGTCAAAACTTTTATTAAGATTTTTTTTGCTTTATTTTTTAACTCAGTTGTCGTTGTTTTGTAGCGACAAAATATATAATATAACGTCATTTAAATATTGTCAACAACTTTTCTAAAAAAATATTAAGTGAAACTTCATTCATTGCTTTTCACTTTCATTCCCCCTATTTTTGAGGTAGGGATATTACTGCCGGCGATAAATAAATTAAAAGAACCGTACTATTCCCCATCCATCCCGGTTATACCGCTTATCCAGATTGGAGTTGCTTTAGCAGGAGCTACTTCTTATATAATGCCATTAAAAGAGGTAAATGGATTTCTACTAGATTTAGAAGTAATTCCTAAAGATGTCCGTCATAGTACAAAATGAATAATTTTGAATTTCCCAGTAGACCCTATCCCTTTCTTGGCTGCTATTGACCTTTTTCCAAAAGCGGTTCAATTTGCTAATAAATATGAGACCATCATTTTACATGATTTTGCCTGTTCTAAACTCTATTATGAGGAAAAGCCTATCAAGCTCTTATCCAGTGAAGGGGAAAAATGTAGGGGGGCGAATTCAATTCATTCTCTAAGAATTTTAATATGGCTTGATGTTGAATTAGATATGTGGCAGAAAATTCCCTTGTCATTGAAGCATTAAATCGTTTTAAATTTAATCTATATTATGGCATTATTACTATCTAAAAGTAGCCATTCAGATCTTAGAGATGTAAAAAAGATTTGGTATCATTGCCCAAAGAAACATGGATACCTTTGGAGCCTTTACCTCCCATCCTATAGCATGAAATTCGTTTAACTTTTGTTCAATGGGAAGAAAATTTTTACAAAAAGATGTAGATAGACGTAAGAATAGCAAGGTATTTTCTAAGGAAGATAATAAAATTGTGTTAAGCCACTTAGAGAGACTACGGAATGTTTCCTCCATTTTTGAGGTGGGGGTATTACCTCTCCTTAACCTGCAATAAATTTTATAATAAAACCAAAAAGCTAGAGTAACCGGAACACATCTGAGTCCGTTTACTCTAGCTTTTACTAAATCATGATATTTGAGGGCCAATTTCTAAATCCTAAACAATCCAATTTTTAGTTACATTTATAAAGTAGAGTGTGATACTCCATACTGTATTTCCGTTTATTCGATAACGGTAACCTCTACAGTTCTTCTTCCCCAATTATATGCTTCATCCTTTGTTGGAACATGAACATCAATTTTATTCCCATTAATGGCTCCACCGGTATCAGCTGCAATAGCCTCACCATAGCCTTCTACATAAACTTTTGAACCAAGCGGTATAACATTTGGGTCAACTGCAATTACCTTTGCATTTGGATTTTCTTTTAAATTCACACCTGTAGCTGTGATGCCTGAACAACCAGCACAATAGGCTGTATATGCAGTTGCTTCTACCGTGAGGGTCTTTCCGTTAACTTTTTCTTGTGCATTTGATTCTGTTGTTGATGTCTGTTGTTTAGAGTGGCTTTTCGATTCTACTACCTCTGTGCTTGATTTTACTTTTAATGATGGTTTCTTTTCTTTTATTTCAACATTAGAACTCGCTATTAATTGCTCTACTTGCTTTGCTTCCTTTCCACTTACTTCTTCTCCTTCTACCAACAGTTTCTCCCCAGTTACAATTAAGTCAGAAGTAAGATCATTCCAAACCATTAAGCTTGTAACTGTAACATCTTCGCCGTAGGATTGACTAATCTCCTTCAGTGTATCTCCTTTTTTCACTATATGAAATTCTCTCTCATCTTCAGTGATTTTCAAAACCTGCTTTGGAAAAATCAAAGAGGAATCTAATTTATTATCATTCATTAATGCTTCTACTGTTGTATCATATTTAATTGCTATATCCCAAAGAGTATCTCCATTTTGTACTTCGTGTTCAGCTGCCGATACAGTTGTTGCAGTGATGCCAATAATTATGAAACCTACAAGTAAAGCTACTAACCTTTTCATTATGTAGTCCTCCTCTTAATTACTAACAAACTCATCGTAACATGGTAGTCCCCTATTTGTGGTTACAGCTTGTTTAAAAGAGAGTAACAGGAATTACAAATTCATGGACAATATTACAAATGAAATAAAAGTAGATTAATAAGTTCTATTTCTATTATCCCTGCATATAATATATAAGGGGGAATATGTCCTTTTAAATCTATAGATATTTTGCTTTGAGATTGTCAGGAAGGCCTTGGTTATTATTGGAATTAACCAGTTTTGAAAAAGAAATATCTAAGTAATTTACATAAGAACATTAGCTGATTTAACGAAAAAATGACTAGCAATTATACCAATTGCTAGCCATTTTGCCCTGTACATATATCAATGAAATTCATAAATTTGTTCATCAGCTTTATACATTTTCTTCAATTGTTTTAATTTTACTTCAAATAGAGTAAGTGGGTCTTGATATACTTCAGGGTTCTCCCTCATGTTACTTAGTGTTTCTTTCAGTTCATCTCTTTGTACGTTTGTTTCTTCAATTGTTTCCTTTAATGCTGCTAATGGATGGACAAAAAACATGTGAATATCCCTTTCTAGCGTTTTCTCAAACAACTCAAATTGTTGCATAAACTCTTCTGTAATGGATTCAGCAGTTTTACTGTAATCTTTTCCTTCAATAAATTGTTTGTATTTATCTAGAATCTTTCCATTATGCTGAGTAAAAGCACTAAAGAGTTTCCCTGCACTCTTATAGAACAATGCCGGAAAAGTAGTACTAGTTAAAATATTGACCTTTTTCATTTCAATATTTCCACTTGTCATACGATCCATATCTCGAGCCCAATCCCCTAATACCTTAAAGTCACAATCAAGATTCAATTTTTCTTCCTTGTAAAGTTGATTAAATCCATCACACAATTCATTTAAAAAATCCTGACTATCGTTAAATATAGCCTCACATTCAGTAACCCATCCTTGAACAGATTTCCTAAAGTTCGGTAGGATATTCCTATCAATATAGTTCATAACCCTATGATTCATTTCATCATTTAATTTCTCATGTATATTCTCCTGAAATTCCTTTTCATCCAAGAGATCAGCACAGTCCCTTATCAACTCTGGAATCTTGATAATCAGCTCTTCTTTTAGACCTTCTTTGATATTATTATAGGTTTGTTTTATAGTTTGAATGTTTTCTACTTGTCTGTCAGCCACTTGATTCAGTGCCCCTTCGAGCTTGGTTGCCATTTCACCATTCCAAGTAATATCATCTGTTAATGAACTTTCTAATTCCAAGCGTTTTTCCATGAGAAGTTTGATTGACCTATCAATAAAATGCAAAATTCTTTGCGTTCGTTGTTCCTCTAGTTTACAGTTATCGCGCATGGTCCGTACAAAGGAAAATATGGCTTGAAGCTCTCTTTCTTCATTCCTTTTATCAGTAAAGGTTAGTACCATTGCCTCAGGGAACAAGTCGTTAATTTGTGAAGTAATCCTTTCTACTATTCCCCCTCTATCTTCAGACTTACCGGATTTTTTCAAAAGAAAATGAATCGATGAATCTGGTGCTTGGTCTTTCATTTGAACAGCCATTTCTAAATCTTTTTCAACCAATGGTGAATCCATATTTAGTACAAATAAAATACTATCGGCAAAATTTAGATACTGATAAACTTCCTTTCTAATTTTTCTCTGATCAGCAAGTCCCGGTGTTTCAATCCAAGATATTTTATTTTCCCTAAAAAATGAAATGGGTGTCTCATAATCAATAATGGTCTGCGGTTGATACATAACCTCTCTAACTGTTTCCTTTGCTATATTGTTAACATGATCATCTGTAATCATCCGTACCGTAGATTCATTAGCATCCTTAAAGTGAAGGGCTGCTGATGTGTCATCCTTCACTAATTCTTCTCCTATTAATCGATTAATAACATCTATTTTTTCGGTTCCAGCTGGACCAACCGCAACGATATGATAATGATTTATACCCAACAGTTCATGGACCATCCAATCCAACCGTTCACCTAAAGAAATGCCCTTTTCCTGTGCCCATTTTGCAATATCCTTAAACAAACCAATTGCTTCTTCCATCCCATCGACATGCTTTTTAGAGTGAGCTACAATCCTTTTAGCTTCACTTAGAATATCATCCGAGATACCTGACGGGAATGTATCATTCCATGCAAGGACAGAGGCTGCAGAGACTAAGGAATCCTTAACAGTAGAAATTCGAATCCAATTTGTTAAATGTTTTGGCATTAAACCTGTCAATTCCCATATAAGTTTTTGACCATCAAGTAGTTCCAAAAATGTCTCCTTATATAGTTCAGAAAGTTCTTCCCAAATATAGGTATTGTTTTGTTCGAGATCTATTAACAAATAATTGATTTCTTCTAACCATGTAAAATATAAATCTGTTTGTTTGTAGCTTTCCCATAAGGTGACAGTTAGCCTCTCAAATGTTTCTAGATTAATAGAATGTAAAGTAACGAGAACCTTGTTAAAATACGAAGGTTCCAATGTGGATGTAAGTCCATTATCGGCATAGGATTCCAGTATTTCAAACCAAGTTATATCCTTTGTTCGAATTGCCTCACCTACTGCTAAATGGATTGCATTTGCCCAGTCCTGTTGATCCTCATAAAAGGTTCTCGCTATTTCCGTTACTTGAGGATAGTTTGGTTCTAATTGAACAATCTCCTTAATAGATTCCAGTGCCATCTCCAAATTACCACGTTGTATGTAAAGTGAAAATAACTGTAGAAGTATTTCCATTCTTAGTATCGTAGAATCTGTTTCTATTCCTGTATAATAATCCTCTGCAATAGCAAGCAAATCTAACTTAAGATGAGCATCCGCTATGTTTTTCTCTGCCCATGGTTTTAACTCATTGGTTACTTGTTCCCATTTAAAAATAGCTGCTTCAAAGTCATTATGGTGAAAATATATCTCCCCTTGAGCAAAACGAATATTAGATGAGTCGTTAACTTCCTTCTTCCGTTCATCCATAAACTGTTCACCTAATACTTTCAATGGCTTCATTTCATCTTCTATTAATGTCCTATAAAAAGATTTATTGATTAGGTCTTTCTCTGATGACATCTTCATCCCCCATTCCCTATATGATTTAAATCCATTTTTGTCGACATTCCATACTATATCATTCGTAGGTATATGCAAACTTATGATGGTATTATTAGAAAAACTCACATTCTCTCGCTCTCTAGTGAAGCAACTCCATGGATTACTACCTAAAGACCTTTTTTTATATTTGGCACGTTAAAATTTTATGCTGCCTGATGTGTAATAATACACAATCAAATAATCATTTTTTATGACAAACTAGGCATTCTTTGTAATACTACAAATGCAATAATTCCCTTATATCTTCTTCTGTTAGCATTTCATCGCCATTATCATTTGCATTCACCACTTCTTCAATTAAATGACGTTTTTTCTTTTGTAATTCTATCATCTTTTCTTCAATCGTTCCTTTTGCCACAAGTTTGATAACCTTGACACTTTTCTTTTGGCCTATACGGTGTGCTCGATCTGCTGCTTGTTCCTCTACAGCAGGATTCCACCAGCTGTCATAAAAAATAACTGTATCCGCTCCAGTTAAATTTAGGCCTGTACCACCTGCTTTTAAAGAGATTAGAAAAACATTACGTTGTCCTTTGTTAAAGCAATTACATTGTTTAAGCCTTTCTTCTGAAGGTGTTTCCCCATCCAAGTAAAAATAGGCTGTTCCTTGATAAGCAAGTTCTTTCCCAACCAACCGAAGCATACTTGTAAATTGAGAGAAAATGAGCACCCTTCTTCCAGAGTCTTTCGCATCGCGAAGAATTTCCATCAGCATTTTTAATTTAGCAGAATTTCCTTTATAACCATCCACAAACAATACTGGATGACAACAAATTTGTCGCAGTCTCGTTAAGCCTGCTAGAATCCTAATTTTATTTTTTCGAAATGTATCTTTATCAAGATGCTTCAACGAATCCTCTTTCAATTTAGCCAAATAACTTCCATACAGCTTCTT
Organism: Oceanobacillus senegalensis; assembly: GCF_900176885.1. GTDB lineage: Bacteria > Bacillota > Bacilli > Bacillales > Amphibacillaceae > Oceanobacillus > Oceanobacillus senegalensis. The sequence goes on from NZ_LT839648.1 coordinate 2,099,487, forward strand.
TTGCTCTGGGAATAGTTCAACAACTTCAGTATCCTCTACTTTTTCTGGGAGCTCGTGTAACACATCCTCTTTTACTCTCCTTAACATAAAGGGACGAATCCTTCTTGAAATTTGTTTTCTCGTTAATTCGCTATACTCCTTTAACCCCAGGAACAACTCCGGAAATACAACATGAAAAATGGCCCAAAGCTCTTCTAAAGAATTTTCCATAGGTGTACCCGTTAAAGCAAAGCGATGGTTGGCATTTAGCTCTTTGACGGAACGAAATGTTTGTGTTAATGGATTTTTAAATACCTGTGCTTCATCAAAAAATACAGTATGAAATGGTTGTTTTTCATACCAGGTAATGTCATTTCGCAATAACGGATAGCTAGTAATTAGTACGTCTAAATCTTCTACTTTTTTTTGCAGTCTTTGCCTATCTTCTCGTTTACCATCAATCACAACAGCATTGATATCTGGTGCGAATTTCATCAATTCACTCATCCAATTATAGGTAACGGATGAAGGACAAACGATAAGGACCGGCAATTTCTGCTTACGGATGGCGGACAATTCCATTAAAATATATGCGATACTTTGAATGGTTTTACCAAGCCCCATATCATCAGCTAATACGCCACCAAATCCAAAACTAGCAATTGTCTTCATCCATCTAACCCCAAGTTTTTGATAATCATGTAACGTGTTTTCTAATTCATTGGGTACGTTAAATTCATTTGGATTCGGACTTCGTATCTCTTCTAAAAATTGATGAAAAGATTCCTCTAGGTAAAATGTGTCCTCGTTCCCTACTGAATCTAGTAAGCGAAGGCCTTGGACAACGGGCATATCTACGCCTTTTTCTAACTCATTAGCTTGAATAGGCGTAGCATGCAAAAATCGCTGAATTTCTTCAAATTCTTTTTTTTCCAAAGATAATAATGCCCCATCCTTTAAACGATAATATTTCCGTTTTTCTTCCAAAGCCTCTAACACTTCTTTAATCTCTCTTTGCGGGATTCCGTCCATATCAAAGGTAAATTCCAGCCAATTTGTTCGTTCCTTTCGATGCTTCACCTTTATTTTTGGCATGGTATTTTTACGAAAAATCCTTGTTCTTACTGCTGATGTAGCGTAAACCTGTACTAGCTTTTGAAGTTTTGGAAGAATGTGATACAAGAAAGTATATTCCAACTCTTCGTTGTGAAGAAAATAACCACTTTCCGTTGTATTAAATTGACTCTCCTTTATAAGGGCAAGAATCTCATCTTCCTTTTCTGTATCCCTAATAACCATGGATCCGACCTGTATTTTCCGTTTATCTAATGGATTTATAATAACCTGATCATATTGAAATTCTAGTCCTACTAGGAGACGGTTCTTTACCCTATCCAAATATAGATTAGCCTTTAGTGGTGTCTTCACCACTTTATCGGTCATTGTACTAGATAAGTGTACCTCCCCCATCTTTCTTAAAGAGGGTAATATTCTTTCCATATATAATTCCCATTGATGTTCTGGTATTGGTACTTGATTGGATTCAGATTTGCTGATAATTCGTTTAAGCTCAACAAGACGTTCTATGTTCTCTCTATTTAAAGTAACTACTTTTCCATCAAATAAAACCATATCGTATTCTTTCATTATTTTTATTTGATGCAACCCTTGAATACTTAACTGATAGCTGCTATTCTCAGATTCTTCAAATGTGAATATTAGTGGTAATGTTTCTTCAGATTCATGAAATCCAATGTAACTTTTCCCATCGTATTCAAGTGAAACCTGTGAAACCCTTTCTAATAAAGGATATAAATAATTCCATGATGAAGCTGGAATCTCTAATAACTCGCTACGTGTCTTTCGGTAACGGTCATTGGAAAGGGCTCTCCTATATAATTTTTCATCATCCATAATACGAATTAAACCTTGCACAATAGCATCTGTTTCTTTATCAAAACAATGTTTTTTGGGGTCATATACTATCCCATTTTCAAAGGCCTGCCGCTTTCCCTTTTTGACATGCTCCAAAAATTTACGTATATCTTTTAACCGATTGGACTCAATAGATATTTCCATTCCGAATAGATGAAAATCCTCTGTTACAGTTATAACCTTACAAAAAAAAGCTACCTCAAGAACGTTTCTATTTTCAAAATAACGTTGATGACTACTAATTGGTACAGATTTTTCTTGAAAAGCTTGCAACAAACCTTCTGAAAGTTCATTCGTTAAACTAGAACCCTCATTTAAGCTATCCTTTTTTTTCGTATCCTGCTTCTTCTCGTGATAAAGTTTTATAAGTACTGCTGCAATGTGTTGACAATCCATATCAAAAGAAGAAAGGGACGGACAGCTACAACTTGTGCGTAGACCCCCAACACTGTCCTCTTCTATGTGAACATGAAAATCCTCACGCCCTTTAACAGTAGCCTCTACCAGGGATGAGGTCGAACTAATAATTTCTACTTTACCACTTCGACAAAACGCGTCCCCTCTCTTGAAAGAGACGACACCACATCTTTCTTTTATATCATTTAAACTCCATTTCATCTCTCATGCTCCTTTGGGGCTGGTTCTTCTACACACAAATATATCTTATCTTTTAAATTATCATGAACTGCAAGATGAAGCTAGCTTTGAATATGATTCCAAATTCCCATTAGGGTAGGAAGTATGATTTCCACTTTTTTAGAAATCATATGGAATATAATCCTATACAAAGGAGGAGCGATTTCAAGTGGACGAAATTAAGGTTGGCGAAATATTTCAAATTAGTGATGAAACAGAAGGAGAACACGCGGTTGAAGTACTAGCAAAGGTTACCTTAGAAGGCGCAGACTATATAGCAGTTAGCTTTTTAGATGATATTAAGGAAGAGACAGAAGAAGACATTGATATCTTTTTTCTTAAGATTGATGAAGAAGGTGACCTATCAGCTATTGAATCTGATGATGAATTTGAGAAGGTTTCCAATGCTTTTGATGCCATATTGGACGACGAAGAGGAATAGAATTGCCTTTTTAAGATAAAAATCGAAAGGAAAGTGAAAAAATTAAGTAATGAAAAGGAGAATAAACATTGAAAAAAGGAAGTTTTACAAACAAGCAAACGAAAAAGCATCCTAAAACCAAGTCCTATCAGGAAATGAATGATGAAATTTCCACTAATCCTGACTTAAAACAAACCCAACCAACCTATGATCCCAAAGACTTTGAGGAAATAGAGTATTAATCAAATGGAAGACCATCTCTTGTATGTAACCCATACAGGAGATGGCCTTGTTAAAAATCTGTTATTGCATTTTAACCGGCGTGCACACAGCATATATACTATCTGATGCATCTGACATATTGACTTCAATAACTTTGTAGCCCCCATCCTTTACGACGTCATTGTTTTGTAAAATGATTGGATTATCTCTCATTATCTTTCTTCCTTCCATACAATTTTTTCACACGGAATCAGTATATGCCAGAATCAAAAAATAGTGCACCTATTTTTTCCACACCCATGTTATCCCCAAAATTTCCCATTGAATTAGATATAATATTTTTCATTGAATTATATAAAGTGAGATGTTATTATCATGCTAATCATCATAATTTTTAGAAAAGTGGGGATATAAAATGAAGATAATACATACAGTACATGAAATGCAAAAAATTAGTTTAGAGATTAATAGCCAACAAAGACAAATTGGGTTTGTGCCTACAATGGGTTATTTCCATGGTGGACATCTTCAATTGATGAAAGAAGCAAGAAAGGAAAACGAAATTGTTGTTACTAGTATTTTTGTCAACCCTTTACAGTTTGGGCCAAATGAAGATTATGAGAAATATCCGAGAGATGTAAAAAAAGACATCTCAGATGCAGAAAAAGCTGGTGTCGATATTTTATTTGTTCCGGATGCAAAGGAAATGTACCCGAATTTAATGAAAATTCAAATGAAAATAAAGGATCGTACCGATGTTTTATGTGGACGTTCTAGACCAGGACACTTCGATGGGGTTATCACGGTATTAACAAAATTATTTCATATCGTCTCCCCTCATAGGGCCTATTTCGGTCTAAAGGATGCCCAACAATTATCTGTAGTTGATGCATTGATTCGTGACTTAAATTTCCCAATAAAGCTAATGGGGGTACCTACAGTAAGAGAAGAAGATGGGTTGGCAAAAAGCAGTCGAAATGTTTTTTTAACGGAAAAAGAACGTAATGAAGCAACCTGGCTATATAAAGCCCTTAAAGAAGGGCAACAGTTAATCAATAAGGGAGAAAATAATCCCGAAAAGATTGTTCATAGAGTATTAGATATTCTGGAAAACAATACATCAGGAAAGATAGATTATGTTGAACTGCTAAGCTATCCAGAATTAAAGCCCCTATCTATTATTGATCAACAAGTAATTATTGCAGTAGCTGTCCACTTTGAACATGCTAGATTGATTGATAATTTAATAGTGGACAAGGATGGAGTGGATAATAACTTAGCTTTATTAGAATGAAAGTATTTATAAAGAGGATTTAGAGTTAAATGGGAAGGGGATAAGTAGTCATCCCCTCTTACCATTTTCTTTATTTTTCTCTATTTACTATTGCTCTTCTTTCTTTAAGTGAGAGGGATGACAAAAACAATCTAATGTATGATCATTAACCATTCCCACAGCCTCCATAAAGGAGTAGCAAATCGTACTGCCAACAAATTTAAAACCATCTTTTTTCAGTTGCTTACTCATCTTATCGCTAGTTTCTGTAGTAGTGGGAACATCTTCAAATGACTTCCATGCATTCACAATAGGTTGTCCATCTACAAACTTCCAAATATAGTCTGAAAACGATCCATGTTGCTCTTGAATTCGTAAAAAGGCTTGCGCATTAGAAACAACGCTATTTATTTTTAACTTATTTCGAACAATGCCTTTATTTTCCAAGAGAGATTGAATTTTTTCATCCGTATAATGTATGATTTTTTCCGCTTCAAAATGGTCAAAAGCCTTTCTATAATTTTCTCGTTTTTGTAATATTGTCCACCAACTCAGTCCAGCTTGAGCTCCTTCTAGACATAACATTTCAAATAATAGCCTATCATCATATACAGGAATACCCCACTCTTTATCATGATATGCCACATATAGTGGCTCTCTATTCATTGCCCATTTACATCGTTGAACCATCTTTGACCTACCTTCCTATAAAGTGAATCTTCAATCAGCAGCATTTTCTCTTATTCCCCACAGATTTGAAGGAACAAAGTTTAAGAACGCACACCATGTGGCAATCCCTTTATGTTGAAAGATAGTTTGTCTCAGCCTCTCTTACAACCAGTTAATCACGTGATAAAATATGGTATGAGGAATCCAAAAATAGAATTTGGGATTGCCAAATTCATTTTCTAATAATCCCGATTCATCATATAATTTAAAAATTGTTGAAGAAATGTAGTGACTCCTGGAATATCATCTAGTACTTCCATGCCTTTACAATAATGTTCCCACATAGCCTTTTTTGCACCTTCTAATCCCAAAACAGTGACAAATGTTGTGTTATTGTTTTCTCTATCCTTATTAGGAACTTTTCCAAGGACATGAAGTTTTCCTTCTACATCTAATATGTCATCTTTGATTTGAAAAGTAATACCTGCATGCTTTGCAAACTTTTTAAGTGCGTTTCTTTCTTTTTCATCTGCACCTGCAAGAATAGCGGGCATCATAAGGGAAGCTTCAAATCCAATAGCTGTTTTATAATAGCACATTGTATTCAATTCCTCTAAAGTCAGAATTTTCCCTTTAGACTCCAAATCAATTACCTGTCCTTTACACATATCTGCTGTTGCACGGGCTGAGTAGTGCACTAATTGTAATACCTTTTCTGATTCAAATGCGTTTAATGAGGCCTGTTCCTCCACGGCTTTCTGCGTCAAGAAAAGAGCAGTGAGTTCCGCCGTAGCAATATTATAAAACTGATGAACAGTAGGCCGTCCCCTTCTTAATGATGCATCATCTTGGGATGGCAAATCATCATAAATAAGGGACGCAGTATGCATATACTCGAGTGACTTAAGAAGAGGCATTATAGCGGATGTTTCTAATCCATATTTATTCTTAGCCATAAACCAAGCCATGACAGGTCTTAATCTCTTCCCTTCATTCTTTAAACTAAAATTTGCTGCATTATTTAACGTATCTTTATTTAATGTCGTTTTTTCAGAAAAAGGAATCGGTAAATCATCATTGATTTGCTTCCTTACAGCCCTTACTGTATCAACAAATTTGTCTCGTTCCGCTCCATCTTTCCTTAATGTATGAATAATATGATCCCGTAATAATTTATCAAAAAAATCAACATCTACTGCTTTGTGTACCAATTGTTGTATTAATTGATGAAAACGTGGATTTTCACTCGCAAAGATTGCCATTACTCTTTTATAAGCTTCTTTCCCCATACGCTCCTTCAATCGCTTTTGGCCGTTTATAGCACGAGATAAGATAACTTCTGAAGCCTTTTTATCAGAATGATAAACATGATGAATTAAGTTGTATACAACTACCCAATATAATTCATAAGGATTGATTAAATCAGTCCTGCTATCATGGTATTTTAGATAGTACGTATAAGGTGTTACCCTACCGCCCTCTAAATCTTCATACATGTCCGTGAAATCATCCGCCAGCTGATTATATATCCCAAAGTAAAAGGTACGGTTGTCAAATCCTTCATCCTCTGGTGCATGGATTAAGGAGCGAACGATTAACCGAGATGAAGCTGATTTAATAATAACTGGAATATAAAGCTCCTCTTCGGAGTATGTGCTGTTATTTAAACTTTTGTCGCGGTCCATTTCTTGTGACTTAAAAAATACAAAAGATTGGTCAAGAAAAGATTTCCATCTTTCCTGCTGTTGACAGGATTTTATATAAATAAAGGCTTCCCTAAGTTCGGCGTGAACAAATTGAATAAAAGACTGATTAGGTCCCGCCCACTCCCCTAGCTCTGGAACAGAACCGGTAGTAAGAGTGGTACGAATTAAATCGGAATATCTTTTTTCCTCGGTAGAAGATAGGATATTAGAGTCAAGAAGATCATCTACAAAAGGATAGGTTAAACCGTAGCAATAGCCAAGCCTGATCGCTTCATCCAATTTCCGACTCCGCTCCGATAAAGGCAAATTATCCTCCATCTCTTCCATTGCATTCATGACAACTCCAGCAATAATTTTTATCAATTTTCTATGAGCTTCCTCTGCATCCATCCCTTGAGGAATACTAGAAATTGCAGTTTTTAATTTATCCACTAGCCAAATCATAGTGGCTTCAACACCATTTTTCTCTGCTAAACGATATAAACTAGCCATACTGAATGTTTCCTGCTTTCTATCCTTGGAAGAAACTTCTAGCACCTGTTTTTTTAATCGATTTACCGATTGATGAATCAGTTCTTGTGTATCTTTCGCATCGATTGTTTTCCCTAAATCGCGCATAAAAATATACGTGATGCTTCGATCCAAGTAACGATCTAATTTCCCTTTATAATCTAACCACTCTATATAAGTAAGATACTCTAACGACTTTGCTTGATTTTTTTCTTTTGTGAAAAAGGAAAATAGCTTTGAACGTTGAATATGATTTCTTTTCCATGAATGAAAGTCACTGATTAATTGATCGATATATTTTTTCTTATGAAATTGTAAGGAAAGGGAATGAAAATAATCAGCCGCTCTCCGTTCTGCCTGCTGATACGTTAACTCACTGTTTTGCAATACCTTCTCCATGTTCATGTACATTCCCTCCATAGGGTTCTTATATGGGAGCGTCGGTACGGTACTATGTTAACCACGTTAACCCACAAGAGACAATTCAATATTTCTATACGTAATTACATATTAACAATAAAAAGCAATTCCTTTAACTACTAATTTACGATTGTGAATGAAAAAGGATTCACTGTTTTTGAAATAAGCAGGAAAAAAGACGGTTCTCACACGACAAAAGTCGTATGAGGTACCGTCTAATTACAGCTCAATCCCCTTAACAGCGGGAATCCCTTCATCATAGTAATGTTTTTCAACATCAACAACTGAAACTAAATCAGCTGCTTCTTTTATTACTTGTTTCGCATCCCTTCCTGTAATAACAAGATGAACATGTTCTGGTTTATTTTCAATCATATCCACTACTTCATGTAACGGTAATACATCATCAATAGGAAAACGATCAATCGCTAAAGCATTGTTTAATTCATCTAAAATCACCATATCATATTCTCCACTCATAACTGTTTCGCGAGCAATCGGCCAGGCTTTTTTTAATGCTTCTCGGTGCTCTTCTGGTGTTTTCAACCATGTAAAACCGGTTCCTAATTGAATCATATCAACACCAAGCTTTTCTAATGAAGATTTTTCACCATAAGAGCGTTCAGGTGATTTTATAAACTGAAGCATTTTCACCTTAAATCCTCTTCCAACAGCACGCACTGCTAACCCAACCGCAGCAGTAGTTTTTCCCTTTCCATTTCCAGTATAAACCAATGTTAATCCATTTCTATTATTCTTTCCCATAAACCATTTACCTCCTATTTATTTTCTTAGTGGAACAAAACTTTGTAGTAACCGCTAATGTTTCTTGAGCAATTACGACAATTTTATGTATGATGAGGAAAGTTTTTTCAGAAATCATTCCCCGCTTTCTTAACCTCTATACATTTTTCAATCCAATTCCCTACCATTGTTGGACATGACGCAAAATGAATATGTGTATATCCAGCCACTACATTGTGGATTAAGTATCCTTCCTTTTGCTTACCTCTTATCCCTTTTGTCTCATATGCGTACGGAATATTTTCTTTATTTGTTTGGAAGGTGGAATAATGAAATACATGCCCCCTTGCCACAAGACCTTTAAGAAAAAAATTACCATCTTCTCCACTAATCTCTCGATAGCCTAATGCTACTAATTGAGATTCCATCTTTATTTCCAAAGGTATTATTCCTATCATTTCATGTTTTAAGTTATCCGTTGTTTCAATGGATTCAGTTAAATACATGAATCCACCACATTCCGCAATAGTTGGTAATCCATTTTCAATAGCCCTTTTCAAAGATTCCTTTGTTATGTGGTTTACAGCAAGTTTCTGTGCAAACTCTTCCGGAAATCCACCACCTAAATAAATTCCATCTACATCATCCGGTATAACCTCATTTTCCAACGGGGAAAAATAACTTATTTCCACACCATTGGTCTCTAATAATTCTATGTTTTCTGGATAATAGAAATGAAAGGCCGCATCTTTTGCCACCGCAATCTTCACCGTTGTTTCTTTCCTTTTGTCAAATAGAGATGGTCCATTTATGCCCTCTAAGGGCTCTGCTACTGACAATTCAAGAAGTTTGTCCATATCAATCGTTTCCAATACGAAATCTCCTAATCTATCAAAAAGGGAATCAAGCTCTCCTCTTTCAATAGAAGGAACGAGCCCAAGATGTCTCTCTGGAATTTCCACGTCCTGCTCCCGCTTCAAATAGCCTATTACTGGGATACCACATTCTTTCTCTATTGCTATCTTTACTAATTGAAAATGACCTTCACTTCCTACTTTATTGGCGATGACACCTACAATATTCGCTCCATCCGATAGTGATTGAAACCCTTTAACAATTGCAGCAGCACTGCGGGCCATGGCAGAACAATTCACCACAAGTAGTACTGGACTTTTTGTTAACATGCTAATTTCTGCTGTAGAACCTTCATCCGTTTCAGGACGTTTTCCATCGAAATAGCCCATTACACCTTCAATGATGGAAACATCCGCCCCCATACTTCCATGTTTAAACACATCTAGCAAACTATCATCTGATAACATCCAACTGTCTAAATTACGAGAAACTCGGCCCGTTACAGCCGTATGGTAAGTTGGATCAATATAATCAGGACCGCATTTAAACCCCTGTACATTAAGTCCACGTTTTTTTAGTGCAGACATGATTCCAAGTGTTAGAGTTGTTTTACCGACACCACTACCAGTACCTGCAATCACCAGCCGTCTATCTGTCAAAACGTTCCCCCCCATAATTGTTATTTATACTGGTTCCTTTTTAAATATTTTTTTACTGCTTTCTTTGTTGCATCATATACTAATTGTCCAATTGCTTTTCCCACTGTTGTTCCCGATCCAGCATATAATGTTATATCTCCTTGCTGTGTAAGAGCCAAAAGTAAGGCATCTGTTGAAGTACCTGTTGCAATTGTATTAGATTCTGGATCTCTAATGTCAAGATCCTGCAATGCTTTTACTTTTGCCTCCGTCGCAGACATGTATCCATTTACAAGTGCCCCATCTGTAAAACGAGCATCGATAAACACCATCGTATTAATCGTACCAATTTGACTATTTTGATTTGCCTTATACTTAGACGAAATATCAACCGCATTGCCAACACCAGCTGTTACGATGACCATCATTTTCACACCTTCAACTTCCTTCGTCTCCATGACCATATCTTCCAGGCTCGCAGCGGTCATCATTCCAACTGCCTGATGATGTGGAATATGGTAAGTATCCATCATCTCCCGCAAATCCTTTTTAGGCGTGGAGCTATTATAATGCTTTTCGACATGAAAATTACAAAAATGCCTTAACCACTGAATTCCCTCTCCAATAACCCCGTTGGATATGGTTTTCAATGCCTGATTAAATTTCACATGAATAAACGTACTATTTTTTTCTACTTTAAAAGAGTTACCAAAATCCATATGATGATCACTTGTTATATGTCGTGGTGTCATAAGAATCTGTGGTTTTGACACATCAGGATGTGATTGTGTTTTCACTTCAACTTCATAGACTTTTCTTAATAGTTCCTCATTCCGTAATGAGTCTACATTCCCTACACCTACTAATTTTCCTTTTTCCAATATGGCAATACGATCTGCATAAAGGGAAGCTACATTTAAATCATGTAATATGGCAAAAACGGTTAACCCCATTTTTCTTTGCTGTTCCTTTAATAAATCAAGCATTTCAAATGTATGCTTAATATCTAAATGATTGGTAGGTTCATCTAACAGTAGGATTTCCGGTTCCTGCGCCAAAGCTTTTGCCAGTAAAACACGCTGTTTTTCCCCTCCACTTATCAATCGGAACTGGGTATGTCGATACTGACTTACCATCATCCTATCCATAACATCCTCTATAATTCTCCAATCTGTTTTTGACAATTGTTTGAGAATTCCTTTTTGATGTGGATAGCGTCCAAGACTAATAATTTCCTCAACCGTATAATCAAAAGCTACTTGGATTTCCTGTGTGAGAACGGACACTCTTCTTGCTTTTTCAAGTTTTGATAGCTTCGTAATCTGAGTCCCTGCTAGGGAAATATCTCCTTTTTGAATTGGCAACTGTCCTGTAATTAATTTAAATAATGTTGTCTTACCACTTCCATTTGGTCCAAGTAGTACAAAAAACTCACCCTTGTCTACTTTCAGATTAAGGTTATCAATAATGGGGGTGTTTTTATATCCACCTACTACATTTTCAATGTTAATCATTAACCTACCCCCTTTGAGTAATTCTTTCTCTTATCAGTAATAGAGCAAATATTGGCGCACCAATAATACCTGTAACAACACCTATTGGAAGTTCACTCGGAGCAATAATCGTTCTGGAAAACAAATCCGCAACAATGAGGAAAGCCCCTCCAACAAGCATGGACAGTGGAAGAACATGTCGATGATTCGGGCCTGTTACTAAACGAACCAAATGAGGAATCACAAGTCCAACAAAACCAATTGTTCCTGAAACCGCAACAGCTGCTCCAGTTAATAATGAGGCACCAAATAATAGTAATAATTTTCCTCGTTTAACATTAACTCCAATATGGTCTGCTGCCTCTTCCCCTAATGCCAATGCATTTAATTCACGGTAGTGTGTAAAGAGAATCAACATTCCGATTAGCAAGAAAGGAGAAATTAACTGGACATGACTCCACCCTCTCATTCCTACACTTCCGTATAACCAATAAATAATTTGCGTCATGGAGTCCTTATCTCCTAAAGAGATAATTAACGATGTAAGTGCGCCGATAAACGCACTTATAATAATCCCTGCTAAAATAAATGTCTCAATAGCAAAACCTCTATTGCTTAATCGAACCAAACCGAATACAACAAGTAATGTAATCAAACCACTCCCAATAGCAACAATTGGAAGGGTAAAGCTTCCTAATCCCACAATGGATACTTGAAAAAATATAACGAACACCGCTCCCAAAGCTGCACCAGATGAAACACCAATGGTATATGGATCAGCTAACGGATTACGCAAAATCCCTTGAAAAGCAGCACCTGCTAATGCTAGGGATGCACCCACACAAAGAGCAAGTAAAACCCTTGGTAGGCGAATATTCCATATGATTAACTCTAGATTTTTGGGAACTTCCTCCATCCATCCAAGATGAAACGCATTTTCCATTACAATATGTAAAATAGTCGGGACGGGAATATCAACACTGCTCTCTAATAATCCAAGGAGAGCTGCACCAAGTACGAGCCCTCCACAAATTAGATATAACCATGTACTTTTATTCGCTAAATACTTCCGGATAAATGAGTTTCGCAAGTGTCTCCACCCCTTCAATTAAACGGGGACCTGGTCTTGTAACGGTATCATTATCAACGTCAAACACTTGTCCATTTTTCACAGCTGGAACTTCTGCCCATCCTTCACGTGAGGTCACTTCATTTTCCGGGTCGTCCATATAAAATCCATAGGTCGTAATAATAACGTCTGGTTCTAAGTTAACAATTTCCTCTTCTGTAAATTTCACCCATCCCTCTTCTTTTTCTGCAACATTAATAGCCTGAATGGATTCTAGCATTTCATGCATAAATGTGTTTTTACCTGTTGTAAAGATATCTAGAGCTGGTGAAACCTCTACCCATACACGCTTCTTATCCGTTATTTCTTCTTTTGCTTTTTCTTTAATAGCTTCATGGCGCTCTTTCATATCTGTAATAATTTCTTCAGCTTCTGCTTGTCTTCCGGTTGCAGTGGCAATCATCTTCATTCCTTCATAAGCATCACTAAAGGATGTTGCGCTTCCAGTAACAACCACTTCAATCCCCGCTTCTTCATATTGTTTTAATATATTAGCGTGATTATTATAATGATAATCTGTTACAAAAGCGACATCCGGTAAAAGCGTGAGTATAAGCTCAACATTCATATCTTGGGCTCCAACACTCTGGATTTCAAGAGCTTCCTCCGGATAATTATCATAATCGGAGCGACCAATAATTTTATCACCTACTCCTAATGCAAATAAAGTTTCGGTTGTACTAGCTTGAATGGAAACAATCGTTTCTGGTTCTTCTTCAATCGTTACCTCTCGACCAACAGCATCCGTAAAAGTAACTGGAAATAATTCTCCATTCCCTTTTTCTAATTCCTGATTATCTTTATCACTTTCTTCTGTTTCCTCAGGAGTTGACTGTTCCTGTTCTTGTGCACCACAACCAGTTATTATCATGATACCTAAGAAAAGAACAAGACCTAGCAGTCCCCACTTTTTAAGAATGTGGCTACTCATTTCTGTTCCCCCAATTATGTAATTTTAGCAATAAAAAAACGCCCTTCCCTTGGGGAAAAGCGTAAATGTATAAGGTACATTAGGAATCACATTTTAATGAGAGTTAATGTATGTATAAAACTCTCGAATGGATAAATAAGATGTACTTTAAACATTCCTTTCCTCGAGGAAGCTTAAAAACCAAATAGGCAGGTCTCCTGACTTACGAATCTATGGTTGGTTAACCCTTCCCATGTAAAAATACACAGTGGATATGTTAACTTCCCTCATCGCTTACAGTGGCGGGACCGTGTTGGATTTTCACCAACTTCCCTTTTCATCCTAAATGAATCGAACTAGAATCATTTAAGAAACCTATTTGTCCGGCTATTTTATTATGCTAATAATAATTATAATACAATTTTTAATCGTTGTGTAGACACTTTTGTCAAAATTTGTTAAATACTTTTTAAGTTCGTCGAAACTCAAAAAAGCTCACAATTTTCCCAATTTGGGGCAGTCAATCCTAGCAATAAAGGGCCTTGAATTTTTTACTAGACTAAGATTATCCCCTCAAGGTTAATAAAGATATTAGTTCATAACCTCAATCGGATATTCTTTATGCTCATGTAATCCCTCATCATTTTCAACATGAATGGTTATCGTGTACGTACCGGCTTCCTTAAAGGAATGCTGGCTATAGTATTCACCTAAATCCGATTCTTCCGTATCCACCCAAGCCACATTATCAGACTGCTCGTCATGAACGATTTCATATCGGACATTTGCATTAGTGAGGGGCTCCCCATTTATTTCCAAGTGTACTGTTAAATCAAGAGGTTCATCTACTTTAGTATTATCCGGTTCAATAAATTGAATTGCTACCCCATCATGATGTTCACCATGCTCGTGATCAGCTACTGGTTCACCACTTTCTTCTTTATGTCCATCTTCTTCGCCTGTTTGTTCAACATCACCAACTGCAATCGCTTTTTTAGGCATAGTATGTAAATCCCTTGCAGTTGTATGTGCATATATTTCATATACACCATTACTTTCAAATGTAATGCTAGCCGTGTATAGCCCATCCCCTTGATTTTCTGATTCAACCTTAACACTATTTTCTTCATCACCTTGTTTCCAGTACTCGAACACCACCTCATCGGCATCGTCTACCTTTTCATCACCATAGGTAACGATTGCTTTTAACTCGACAGTATCTCCTACATCTGCTTTTTCAGGTAATGGAAATTCAACTTCTAACGGTTTTACTTCAACCGATTCTTGCTCTGAACCATTATCAGTCCCATTGCCACAAGCTACCAAAAACATGAGGGCAAGTACAACTATGGTGAAGCCAAATATTTTTCTCATCTAGTTTCCACTCCAATCTTTTGATAAAGCTGTTTTTAACTGACTGTTGTTTGGATAATAAAATAAAGTCAAAAAGGAATAAAAGTATATAAGAATTGCCTTTAATTAGTAAATAAACCCTATCGTCCATACTATATCAATATTCTATACTTAACAACAGCTGAAATGTGAGCAATATGTGAAATATTAACAAGGTTAGTTGCATTTTTCTAAAGTTCTTTAACAAACAAAAAACCTTCCTCTTCAATTTAGAAAAGGAAGGTAATCTACTACCTATTTATGTCCATCGTTTAGTCTTCTTGCTTCTTCTGGACTAGACATTTTGGACGTTCCCTTATATCGCAAGCCCACGTCACGATCCGATTCTACACGTCCACTTTGTTTTAACTTTTTTTCTTGACGGTCTTTGCCCATATAATACACCTCCCACCATTAACATGGATGACACCTTTCCATTTATTCAGCTGTATTAAAATAAAGAACAGGAGTTTTTACTCTAATCCAGGTTGTCTATCTTTCCTCTCACTCAAAATATCCTGAATAATTTCTATGTGAAAAGCTGCCCATGCCTTTTCTCGAAAATGTAGATATACACTAATTATTAGCACCAATAAATAGAGAGCTGAAAATAGGATCCAATACATGTTCCATTTAAAAAGAAATTTTTCCAAATGACTAGAGAATAAAAATAGTAACCAAGGAATAGAAGAAACATATATAGGAATCATTCCCGATCCATTTTTTTCTTTAATCATTCGATAGTACACTAATTTTAATACGTCACTTTCCAATGTTTCATAATAGCTTTTAATTTCTGCTATCTCATGTAAATACTTTGAGTTTTTTAAATCTGAGTTTTTCTTTCTTAGATGAAGATAAATTTTATGGGCATCTCCACGAAAAGCTG
Source organism: Oceanobacillus senegalensis (assembly GCF_900176885.1). Lineage (GTDB taxonomy): Bacteria > Bacillota > Bacilli > Bacillales > Amphibacillaceae > Oceanobacillus > Oceanobacillus senegalensis. The sequence goes on from NZ_LT839648.1 coordinate 2,115,308, forward strand.
GCATAAATCAACACCCTTTGTTAAGCATCCATACCACTGATTACAAAGTACTGTAAAAACTTCTTGAAAGGTTGCTCCCTATTATATTGCTTCGTATAAATATACTTATACGGACCGAATAGGAAATGTAACATATTAATCACTAGGCACGCTCACTAAAAAAAAAGAATACGATATGTTAAAAAGGATGATAAAAATGCCTATCGCATTACCTGTTACCATCTATTCTTATACGGTTACCGATGGTCCAAATAAAAAAATTATATATCCCCAAATCATTTATATGCAGAATGAAATATTCAAGCGGGAAATAAATCAGGCAATCGTTGAAAAAAACCAAGAATTAATTGATCAGCAAATTGATCAAATACCATCAAATGTTGAGGAAATGATTGGGACTTATGACATCAAAAATAATCAACGCCAGGTGTTAAGCTTTGCCTTTTCAAATTACACGTACTACCACCAAGCTGCTCATGGACTTACCATCATCAAATCGTTAACATTCGACCTCGAAAAGGAAAATACATGTGAGTTAAAGGACTTATTCAAGACTGATAGTGATTATATCCAAAAACTATCATCACTGATTGAGAAACAAATAAAACAACGAGATATTCCACTTATAAATGATTTCACTGGCATCACACCTAATCAGGATTTTTACATTGCAGATAAAACAATTGTTATCTATTTTCAGCTTTATGAACTAACACCATATGTGTTCGGATTCCCAATGTTTCCAATTTCCCTTTATGATATACAGGATATAATTAATGAAGATGGTCCATTAGGTAGGTTAATGACGAATAATTGAAACTACCTGAGACAAAAGTATTTTTGAATGCAAAATCCGAACATAATTAGTACGAAAAACCGCTCCGGAAATATATTTCGCTTTCCGAAGCGGTGGTAACACACTGATAATCTGTACAAGTTATTGCGCATCTAGCGGCAAGAAATTCAAAAACAGCCATAACAAATAATCTAGCAATAGCGACTAATCGTTTCTTTTAATTTTTCTGCTACATAAAAGGACCCACGTTTAATATCTGAATTTGACAACGTTACCTTGATAAAGCTTTCATCTATATCTAATGCTTCTGCAAATAACCCACCTATTCCTTTCGCACGTCGGTCAATTTGTAGAAGTATATCTATATAGCTTTCCTTGATAAAAAACATTGCCTCTAATTCATCTAAATCTCCACGGAAAGGACCACCAATTGGAATGAATTCAAATTCTTGTACATAACGATATCTTTTAGAGTATTCCATCTCCACTTTTCGTAAACGGAAACCTAAATCGTTTGTTAAAGCTTGTATTACTGTATTCATACCATGATGTGGCTTCACTTTCACCATATCTCTATCTTTTGGATCAATCGCATTGGGAACATCCAACCCTGTTTGAATCCATACTTTTGTTTTTCCTATGGTTGGAGGCGTATGTATAGGTAGTTGGAATTCAAAGTCAATCTCTTTATGTTCCCCTTCAGCAATCGTAAATGAATTTCCAACTACAAAGGATCCAAGGACAATTTTTTCATAATATTTACGATCATCTTTTTCTCTAACTGCCTCAGACATGACAAATAAATTAATTTTATCTATCTCCTGTTCCGTATTGCCTCCTTTTATAACTACCTTACCACGTACAGGTTCACCGGCAACTAAATAATCACTTTCTAACTGTGTATCAACACTTGCACTACCAATTCCAACACTTGCTAATATCTTCTTAAACATCATCTTCCCCCTCTTACATATCTTTATGATTACATACGCATTTAGTTTTAAAAGGTTCCATTTTAAAAATAAATCTTCTTTATAAATTATTATAAATCTTTTTTACTACTGTCCTTGCATATGGAAGTCTTGCCCCATTTTAAATGTCGTCCATTATTATACGGATAATCACTTAATTTCGTTTCAATTATTTTAACGTATCAATGAAATTCTATAGGGAACTCCTACTTTGCAATTACTATTTATAATTCGTTATTGACAGGTCAGGCTGTCATCACCTATTGTATATTTATGATAATGATATATAAACTGGTTGGAAGACTACTATGGGAGAGAATGTAAACTCTTTAGAGTTACATCACCGAAGGGGCAAATCTCTAGATTAAAAGGAGATGAATCTCTCAGGTAAAAGAACCATAGTAGGACACATCTCTGGAAAGCGCGCTTCATGCCACCCAAGGAGTAGATCCGTAAAAACTCTCAGGTACAAAGGACAGAGAAGAGGTAATTTATTAACCTTTTTCTGTCTTTTTTTATGCACCGGAAGGCTTTAACAATAGAGCAAAATGTGATTTGATTCAAAAAATATTTTGTTTAGCAAACTATCTTTCTCCAGTATTCAAAATAAATCAATATTAAATAGCTTAAAATGTTTTGGGGGTGCTGTGAATTGGTATGGGATGTTTTGAATGTAATTGGAACCATTGCTTTTGCCATGAGTGGTGCAATGATTGCGATGGAAGTTAAATACGATATTATCGGCACATATGTCTTAGGATTTATTACCGCATTTGGTGGTGGTGCCACCCGAAACTTACTAATTGGTCTTCCGATTTCAGATGTATGGCAACAAACAAACCTATTTATAATAGCTTTTATTACACTTACCATTTTAATGCTGTTACCAGAAAAAACGATTAACAGCATAAAAGAATGGAGTTTTTTCGACGCGGTTGGTTTATCAGCATTTGCAGTTCAGGGGGCAATGTATGCACATTCGATTGACCTACCCATTATTGCCATTATGTTTTCTGCCGCAGCAACCGGTGCTGGTGGAGGAATTGTACGTGATATTCTAGCACAACGTAAACCATTAGTCTTTCGTCAAGATATATACATCCTATGGGCATTGATAGCGGGTTTGGTTATTGGATTAGGCTGGGCTGTTCAACCTTATCAGCTATATGCATTGTTTTGCATCATCCTTATTTTACGGGTAATATCCCATCGTTTTAAATGGCGCATGCCATCATCGAGAACCGTAACCAAATTACAAGGAAATCAGTAAAGCACCCCATTCATGATGGGTGCTTTCTTCTGCATTCTCTTCTACAGTACCCCACACTACGTATCCAAGTATCAACCCTATTGCAAAAATCAACCCAAGCAAACTAATATATATAGAATACTTCAAAAAAATCACCTTTTTATTTTTATTATTTCTATAATTCCCGTATTTAGGTTGTATTAAACTTTTGAAGTAATTATTATTAAAATAGGATGATTTATGATTGATAATTGTAATGGAGCATATTCTAACGAATGTGTAGTAACATGTTGAATTTTGTTGTGCGTTATAACCACTTGGTTTTAAAGTTGATTTACAAATATATTTAAAATAAAGAGAATCCTCAATCAATGTTTTCTTTCATCCCCAACCTAAAATCATTAGTTTTTCATCCATTTTGAGGTGGGGTGTTATTGCCCCTTAACCTGCGATAAAAAAGAAAATATAAAAGCCACCTCTAGAAGAAGTGACTTTATATGAAATATTAATTTATGATACTTGAATTCTCATATTCCGAAGAATGATGTCTATCTCTATAAAGTCTGCGATTAATTTCATCTTTTAATAGTGTTATAAAATCTTCCTCCAAATTAAGTTTAACAGCCTTCTCGTATGCCTCGATTAATAAGTTCATACTTAGTTGACTAAATGGATGCATAACACTAGGCTCCTCCCTTTACTACTATCTACTTACCACTCTATTCACTTTTTCTACTAGATTTAAACATTGCTATCTAGCCTGTCCCATCTCGATTTTTGACGAATTAGTCGAAGTAGATAATGCCCCTTAACCTGCAATAAAAAAAGGAGTTACCGTAATTGTCGGTCTCCCTTTAGTTCTTTCCATTCGTTTTATATCTGATAAATTCATAATTTGACGTCGGCTCACGTTTAACTACTACTCCGTTTTCATCCTCGTATATTTCATATTCCCTATACTTTTCTATCATATAGCCATCCTCTACTCTAGTACTTACCAATACATATTCTAAAGATGAATAGGTTGGGACAATTTCATTTATTCCATCTGCATTTACTTCCTCCGTTGCCTGGCTAACATCTCCACTAAAATCCGGTGTAAACCCATGATAAACATCCTCTGGCGAATCAAGAAAAGCTATTAAAATGATAATCAACAGGATTCCGATAAAAGATAGCTTTATTCTCATTGAAACTCCCCTTCCTTATTTTCCACAAGACTCAATGTACTTCTGATCTTATTGATTTACTAGATCTTAGTCTTGAATAACCAATAACGGTGAGTACTGCCATCCCTATTAAAAAGGCAATAAAATATGGTGAAATGACATCACGTATTACACCTGTTACAAATGAACTAATAATCACTCCTAAGGAATAAACAGCAGACATAACTCCAAAAGCTCTTCCGTACCCCTCTCTAGAAACTGCATCTGTTAGAGCTGTTGCCATTGCAGGCATTATAATTCCAAAAAAGACTCCAATAAAAAATAATAATATAACAATATCCATGGAAGTATTGAATAGGACGAATAAGCTCATACACATACCGAAAAGCCCAAAGATTATTCGCTTTATCGGGTCAAAACGATTAATAAAAAACAAGGACAAGGCCAAGAAAGTTCCAATACTCATAAAGCTAAACATAATACCAGTACTTACGGTAGACAGTCCTCTTTCGACGGTCAGATATGGAACCTCATATATAATGACTCCATGAATATACATTACAGCGAAACCCGCTAAGTACACAATAGGTAAGTTAGGACTTGCAAAAAGATGTGACTGGCGTAATGATGATGAAGGTTGAAACCAATTTGCTTTATTAATAACGACAATTTGCCTATCTTTCAAAAAAACAGTTGTATAAATGGCTGTTAGTATCAATGCTAGTCCAATGACAAAATATGTATTGGTATAACCGATTAAAGCACCGAGATTACCGCCAATTACAGGCGCAATAATACTAGCTACAGTACCTAATATTCCGTTTACAGCCATGTTTTTTCCTTGTTGCTGGCTGTTTGCCGCATATCCCGATAATAATGCTAGAGCTGCCGGAATTAAAAATGCTAATGAAAACCCATTTAAAGCTCGTAAAATCAACAAACTAATCCAATCATTTACCAAAGCATGTCCGATAAATATAACCCCAGATATAAATAATGGTAGTGTAATAAATATACGCTTACCAAAACGGTCTACCAATGGTCCAGCAATCAAATTCCCAGTTAAATTTGCTAATGAAGCTGTACTAAGCATGATACCAATCATTACACTCGATGCCCCTATCATCGCTGCATATGGAGTGAAAATTGGAGATTGAATACTCATGATTAAACTAACGAAGAACATCACAATAAATATTTGCATTTTATCTACAGTTGCTTCTCTCAATTTTTTCACCTCGAAAACATTGTATGCTTAAGTTGAAAAAATAGACGAGCTTTTTTAAGCTAAACATATAGGTTAAATTCTAGTTCTTCCCAGTTAACCTTTTCCACTTAAAAAATAAGTCTATATATTAAAAAGAACATAATCGGAAACTATAAGTATATCGACAACTTATAATGAGTAATTGAGAAAATATATAATTTCACCTTACTTCTTAAAAAACTTCATTATTCACTTTATGTCGGTATTTAAGGATTGACAAATAACAAATAGTATACAATAATAAGTATTGGATTAAAATTATTATAAATAACTATATAGGAGGAATTAAACATGGCATTAATTGGAAAACAAGTAGAACCATTTAAAGCACAAGCATACAGAAATGGAGATTTCATCGAAGTTTCAGAGGAAGATTTGAAAGGTCATTGGAGCGTTGTTTGCTTCTACCCAGCAGACTTTACATTCGTTTGCCCAACAGAATTAGAGGATTTACAAAAAGAATATCCAAAATTACAAGATTTAGGTGTAGAAGTATTCTCTGTTTCAACGGATACTCACTATACTCATAAAGCATGGCATGACCATTCAGAAGCAATTGGTAAAATCACATATACAATGATTGGAGACCCATCACATCAAATTTCCCGTAACTTTGATGTTTTAGTTGAAGAAGAAGGTCGCGCAGATCGTGGAACATTTATTATCGATCCAGATGGCGTTGTTCAAGCTGTTGAAATTAACGCGGAAGGAATTGGCCGTGATGCAAGCACACTTATTGACAAAATCAAAGCAGCTCAATATGTTCGTAATAACCCGGGTGAAGTTTGCCCAGCTAAATGGAAAGAAGGAGAAGAAACACTTAAACCAAGCCTTGATCTAGTAGGTAAAATCTAAGGGAGAGCGATATTTCATGTTAGATGCGGATATTAAATCACAATTAGAGCAATATCTAGCTCTTGTGGAAGATGATATTCTACTTAAAGTTAGCTCAGGTTCTGATAAAACATCTAGAGAGATGCTTGAACTAGTTGATGAATTAGCAACCATGTCTACCAAAATCAAAGTAGAGCACACAGAATTAAAAAGAACACCAAGTTTTAGCGTAAACCGTATTGGCGAAGATACTGGAATAACATTTGCTGGTGTTCCACTTGGTCACGAATTTACTTCCTTAGTGTTGGCATTGCTCCAAGTAAGTGGACGTGCTCCTAAGGTAGAACAAAAAGTCATTGACCAAATCAAAGCCATTGATGGCGAATATCATTTTGAAACATATGTCAGCCTAAGCTGTGAAAAATGTCCTGTAGTGGTACAAGCACTGAACATTATGAGTGTGTTGAACCCTAACATTACTCACACCATGATTGAAGGTGGAGCTTTCAAAGATGAAGTCGATAGCAAAAACATCATGGGAGTACCTACTATCTTCTTAAATGGGGAATCATTTGGTAATGGACGTATGGAACTTGAGGAAATTCTTGCCAAACTTGGTAGTGGTCCAGATGCATCAGAGTTTGAAGATAAGGAACCATTTGATGTACTTGTTATAGGTGGTGGCCCAGCTGGAGCTAGTGCTGCAATCTATGCTGCGCGTAAAGGAATTCGTACAGGTGTTGTAGCGGAACGATTCGGTGGCCAAATCTTAGACACAGCTGCTATTGAGAACTTCATCAGTGTAAAACATACAGAAGGAACGAAACTCGCAGCTAGCCTTGAAGAACATGTGAAAGAATACGATGTTGATGTGATGAACTTACAACGTGTTCAGCATGTTGAAAAGAAAGACAACTTTATTGAAGTTGAATTGGAAAATGGAGCTGTTCTAAAAAGTAAAACAGCTATCGTTTCAACTGGAGCTAAGTGGCGCAATATAGGTGTCCCTGGAGAAAAGGAATTTGAAACAAAAGGAGTTGCCTACTGCCCACACTGTGATGGCCCATTATTTGAAGGAAAAGATGTAGCTGTTATTGGTGGCGGAAATTCCGGTATTGAAGCAGCAATTGATCTTGCAGGAATCGTAAAACATGTTACTGTTCTTGAATTTTTACCAGAATTAAAAGCAGATTCTGTGCTTCAAGATCGTCTTAACAGTCTACCAAATGTTACAGTTGTCAAAAATGCTGCTACAAAAGAAATTACTGGTGATGAGACAGTAAACGGTATTACTTATGTTGACCGTGAAACAGAGGAAGAACACCATATCGATTTACAAGGCGTATTCGTTCAAATCGGTCTTGTACCAAGTACAGGTTTCTTAGAAAACAGTGGCGTTGAACGTAATAAGTTTGGTCAAATTGTTGTAGACAAGTCAGGAGCTACCAACGTACCAGGCGTGTTTGCTGCTGGCGACTGTACAGACAGTGTTTATAAACAGATCATTATTTCCATGGGTTCTGGTGCAACTGCCGCATTAGGCGCATTTGATTACTTAATCCGAAACTAATTAATATATATAAAGTCACTTTACATCCAATTTGGATGTAAAGTGACTTTTTTCTTTACGTACAAGCATAACTATCCCCCGGGAAACTTTTGCTTTCTTAACATTTCAGCAATACCTTGATAATAACGCTTGCTGAAGAAGGAAGCGACAAACTCTGTCCATGTGCCAATACGATTGTTTTTCGGTCTTTCCCTTAGATAACGAGAATATGTATCATTATACTCCTCTAGAATTGGTTGCTGATTACGGTTGTAACGCTCCTCATGGTAAACGGCTTCTTTTGGAAGGCGTGGTTTTTGGCCAGCGTCCTCTCCTGGATGACCAATACAAAGGCCAGACACTGGAATTACATATTCCGGTAAGTCAAGCATATCGATGACTTCTAAAGCGTTTCTGCGAATTCCGCCAATGGATACCGTTCCGAGGCCGAATGATTCAGCAGCCGCTACAGCTGTTCCAAGAGCAATACCGACATCGGTCACACCAACGATTAATGTGTCGATATCTTCTGCAATATTTAATGTTGTTCCTTCCATTTCCGAGGCTAGATATGTTCGGTAAAAATCTGCGCAGAAGACTAGAAAAACGGGAGCCTCTTCAATATGTTTTTGGTTTCCGCACAATTCCGCCAATTTCTTTTTACGGTCTTTATCTTTGACAGCAATAATGGAATACTGCTGTCCATTAATCCAATTAGGTGAAGCTTGAACCGACTGAATAATCTGCTCTAGCTGTCCCTCATCCACCTCTTTGTCCTGATAAGAACGGAAAGAACGATGAGCTAGTAATGATTTTGTTACTTCATTCATGGTATAACCTCCCTTACATACACCCATTCCCCTAGATTATAACAAGATATTAGGTGCAAGGGAAAATTATAATACGGAGTTTTTGTCAATATTCGACAAAAATTCCAGAAAAAATGATTATTTCCATGAATTTATATTCTAAGAAGTCGAGAGGAAACTTTTTTATGCTAAATGCGATAATTTGGGATTTTATCCAATTTTACTGATAACTATTTCTGTTGTATTATTTTAATTATGCTTTCAAAAATGTATTAATAAATTAGTTACGATTAAACTAAGATGGAAGCATTTAGGGCATGTTGAGATATACTGCCCCAGTTAAAAGGAGGAAAGAAATGATAAAATTAAAGTTAATTAGTATAACTCTTATCTTATCTTTTGCTTTACTGTTAACTGCCTGTGGAAATGGTGAAGAAGAGACACAGGATAATGGTAATGCAGGAGAAGGAGAAGAGACTGCTAATGTAAGTGAAGCGGTAGATTATACGATTATAGGGATTGAGCCTGGAGCAGGAGCAATGGGGCTTGCACAAACCACTCTAGAGGAATATGAAAACTTAGCTGGCTGGGAAGTTGTAGAAGGTTCAACTGCAGGTATGTTAACGGAACTAGGTGAGGCAATAGAAAATGAAGAACCAATTATTGTAGTTGGCTGGAACCCACACTTTATGTTTGCTGCTCATGACTTGAAATATTTAGAGGATCCAAAAGGTACATTTGGTGAAAAAGAGAACATAAATACAATAACAAGAAAAGGTTTAAAAGAGGATATGCCTAATGCTTATGAAATTCTTGATCGCTTCAACTGGGAAGTAGAAGATATGGAATCCGTCATGCTTGAGGCACAAGAAATTCCAATAGATGAAGCAGCAAGTAATTGGGTAGAAGAGAATCAAGATAAAGTAAATGAATGGACAGAAGGTGTAGAAAAGGTAGATGGAAAAGAAATCGAACTAGTGTTAACCCCTTGGGATTCAGAGCGTGCTTCTGGTGAAGTGATGAAACTAGTATTAGAACAACAAGGGTTTGAGGTCACATTAACACCTGTTGACCCAGCAATTGTGTTCCAAGCAATAGCTAACAATGATGCTGACGCATCGCTTGCGCCATGGTTACCTATAACACACGGTCCTTTCTATGAAGAATATAAAGAAGATATTGTTGATTTAGGACCAAACTTACAAGGTACGATAATTGGCTTGACTGTACCTGCATACATGGATATTGATTCGATTGAGGATTTACAACCAAAAGAATAACTATATTTGGGAGTCAGATTTGCTTTCACTATAAAGTAATCTGGCTCTTTTTTATGGGTGTATATTATGTGTAAAGGTGAAAGTATAATTGGAATCTATGGAACTATTATGTTAGGAAGATTAAGTATCTTTATGTGAGTTTTGTAGAGATTTGTGCAAGGAAAATAAAAAGGTTCTAAGTCAAATGTTGGGGTGGGGCTATTAGCTCCTACCCCTTTAACCTATTGAATTGGCTACGGATTTAAATTGATGGTGTAATAATACCCTTAATCTCAATCGATCATATCTCTTGAATCCAAAGGCATTTCTCTTGATAACCTTTGTTTGATTATTCAATCCTTCAATAAACCCATTACTATACCCAAAGGCAAAGCTGTTCAATATTTCAGGTTGCCAATTTTGTAGCGTCTGTATCGCTTTTTCAAATTCCTCTAAACCCGCATCTTTTACTTGCGTATAAAACTGATACAGCCCTTCTTTAACCTCTTTCATATTATCTTTTCCTATTTTCTTTGCTTCTTCAAACCAAGTTCGATAAGATTCTTTTAACCCATAAGCTGTTCTCAAATCTTCTGATAACCCTAAATATCTTTCTAAGTACCAATGTTGTTTTGCGCTAAGGGCTTCATAATGCTTATAAAATACATGCTTCATTCGCTTGCACTTTTTACGATCATAAGGGTGGAATTCTTTTTGAACTCGTCTTCGCACACGTTCGAGTGCCCAATAAATATAACGACAGAAATGAAATCGATCCGCTATAATAATAGGATTCCCCAATGCTTGTTGAACAGCTGATTTAAAGCTATGACTCATATCCATAATGACTATTTCTACTTTTTCTCCCTTTTCCTGTAGATACTTTTTCACCGTTTTTACGGACCGATCAGGAAGAATATCCAAAGGCTCACCTGTCTCACCATTACCGATAATGGTCTGATATTTACCTTTATTTGTATCGCCCTTATATTCATCGATCGCTATTACCCGTGGCAGAGCTTTAACCTCACGTAATTTACCAGCTGATACGTTATCAAAACGTCGCATAGCTGTATTGGATGACGTATGAAATTGGGCAGCAGTATCCTTGAAATTCTTCCCCTTTATCACTCGAAAACCTAACGCCTGATTCCATTCCACCGTATGTCGCTGATAACGATAGACAATATTATTGTTTTCTACAAACCTCTTTCCACACTCACACCTATAACGACGCTTACGATAAAAAATATAGGTTCTACGTTCAAACAATTTTAAATGCTGAATTTTTTGCACTCGATAATCATGAATACGCTCTGTTATCTCCCCACAAGAAGGGCATTTATGAGGTTTTTTTGGCAACTGAACATGAATATGAAAGGATCCCTCTATCTCCTCTGTTTTCGTTATTTTCATTTCTTCTAATCCAGGTAATTTCATGTTAAAATACATATACACGCAACTCCTATCCACTTGTTTCTCGTCAATTCAAGTTTAAAGGATATAGGAGCTTGCGTGTTTTTTTATGCTTAAATTTTATTAAAACCCCAACATATATTTTAGAGCCATAATAAAGAAGATAACCCAGATGACTCTTGGGTTATCTTCTTAATTTAAATTACATTATATGAATTGGAGAACCTAACGCTACTTCTGCTGCCTCCATTGTAATTTCACCTAATGTTGGATGAGCATGAATAGTAAGTGCTAAGTCTTCTGCAGTCATACCAGCTTCAACAGCTAGTCCAATTTCAGAAATCATATCACTAGCGTTTGGTCCAGCGATTTGACCTCCTAGAATTAATCCATCCTCTTTACGAGTAATAAGTTTTAAGAAACCGTCTGTATTATTTAAGGATAATGCACGGCCATTTGCCGCGAATGGGAACTTACCAACCTTCACGTCATAGCCTTCTTCTTTTGCTTGTGCTTCAGTAAGACCAACCATAGCCAATTCTGGCTCAACGAAAGCAACAGCAGGAATACCAATATAATCAACTTCAGATTTTTCACCGCTAATTGCTTCTGCAGCAATCTTACCTTCATAAGAAGCTTTATGCGCTAATGGAGCACCTGGTACAATATCACCAATAGCATAGATGTTCTTCACAGTTGTACGGGATTGTTTATCAACTTTAATAAGACCTTTTTCATCTAATTCGATACCCACTTGTTCCAAACCAATTTCACTTGTGTTTGGACGACGGCCTACAGTTACTAAGACATAATCCGCCTCAATTATTTCTTCTTTCCCTTTTACTTCATATGAAACTTTTACACCATCTTTTGTTTCTTCCACGCCTTTAGCCATTGCTTCTGTAATCACTGTAGCGCCTTTTTTCTTCAGACCTTTTTTAACTAATTGAGTCATCGATTTTTCAAATCCGCCTAAAATATCTTTTGCACCTTCTAGGAATGTAACCTCTGTACCAAAGTTAGCATAAGCAGTCCCTAGTTCTGTTCCAACATATCCAGCACCAATTACAACTAGTTTTTTAGGAATTTCTTTCAAA